>NZ_BAGF01000088.1 GCF_000308755.1 Nocardia pneumoniae NBRC 100136 | reverse complement strand
CCACCGAGATCTACACTCTTTCCCTACACGACGCTCTTCCGATCTGGGCCCGCGGGAAGGCCCGAAGGACGATACGGTCACCTCGGCCACCCGCGGGCTC
>NZ_BAGF01000089.1 GCF_000308755.1 Nocardia pneumoniae NBRC 100136 | reverse complement strand
CCCACCGAGATCTACACTCTTTCCCTACACGACGCTCTTCCGATCTGCACGATCGCGGAAGTACTCGGCCCTCACCATGGCCGAGTACTTCCGCGACGTGC
>NZ_BAGF01000090.1 GCF_000308755.1 Nocardia pneumoniae NBRC 100136 | reverse complement strand
GCGGAGTCGACGGTGAACGAGGTCGCCGGTGTCGCACCGAAACTGACCGCGGTAGCGCCGGTCAATCCCGTTCCGGTCAGGACGACCGTTGTCCCACCACCC
>NZ_BAGF01000091.1 GCF_000308755.1 Nocardia pneumoniae NBRC 100136 | reverse complement strand
CCTGTTCCGGTCAGGACTACCGTCGTTCCGCCTGTCACTGGTCCCGAGCTGGGGACCACTGTGGTCAGCGTCGGAACCGGAATATAGCTGTAGGACACTCCG
>NZ_BAGF01000092.1 GCF_000308755.1 Nocardia pneumoniae NBRC 100136 | reverse complement strand
TCAAGTGTGACTGGAGTTCAGACGTGTGCTCTTCCGATCTCCCGTGGTGACGCGGGGTGCCCACCTTGGCTTGCTGCCAGGTCGTGCGCGGAAGGCGCACCCC
>NZ_BAGF01000093.1 GCF_000308755.1 Nocardia pneumoniae NBRC 100136 | reverse complement strand
CTGCGGGTAATGCGGGTGCGGGGCTGTCGGGTGGGCTCGGTGCGGGTGGCCACGCGGGTGGTGGACTGGGATCCGGCTTGTCCTCCGGTGTCGATGGTGCGGTTGGCGC
>NZ_BAGF01000094.1 GCF_000308755.1 Nocardia pneumoniae NBRC 100136 | reverse complement strand
CCGCAAGGCGGTCGGCGTCTTCGGTGCCGGGTTGGGCTGTGTAGATCATGATGCGCAGGTCGCTGCCGTCGACGCTGAGGACGTCGCAGTCCAGGGTCACGGCGCCGACTC
>NZ_BAGF01000095.1 GCF_000308755.1 Nocardia pneumoniae NBRC 100136 | reverse complement strand
GTCGTCGTCGTCGTCGTCGTCGTCGTCGTCGTCGTCGTCGTCGCGTCGCGCGCGCGCGCGCGCGCGCGCGCGCGCGCGCGCGCGCGCGCGCGCGCGCGCGCGCGCGCGCGCG
>NZ_BAGF01000096.1 GCF_000308755.1 Nocardia pneumoniae NBRC 100136 | reverse complement strand
GGACTCGATGGAGAAGGACCGCGTCGCGGGCAAAGACCTCTACGACGCTGTGGTCCTCGCCGAATGCCCACAGACACATCTGACACCTCGGCTGCTGCGTACCGTGCTCGGTGAACAC
>NZ_BAGF01000097.1 GCF_000308755.1 Nocardia pneumoniae NBRC 100136 | reverse complement strand
GGAAGACGGGACCGGTGAAGGCGTCGATGTCGATGGTCTGTGCGGTGTTGTTTCCCATGCCTTCGACGATGCTCTACCGCGATCAAGAAGTAAAACAGATAGTTCTTCTGTGATCTAGA
>NZ_BAGF01000098.1 GCF_000308755.1 Nocardia pneumoniae NBRC 100136 | reverse complement strand
GCAGCGCGAGTCGGCGCTGGGTGGTCTGCCGCAGCGTGAGTCGGCTTCCGGTGGTTTGCCGCAGCGTGAGTCGGCGTCGGGTGGTCTGCCCCAGCGGGAATCGGCGCTGGGTGGTCTGCC
>NZ_BAGF01000099.1 GCF_000308755.1 Nocardia pneumoniae NBRC 100136 | reverse complement strand
AGTATGGCCCGGGGGATCCGTTAGCTATCGTTCGCGAGAAAGTTAGTAGACACACAGGACCCAGGCGTGCAAGTCAATTTCAGCTGACTACACCGATTCTGGTTAAAAGAGCCTATGGCCACCCT
>NZ_BAGF01000100.1 GCF_000308755.1 Nocardia pneumoniae NBRC 100136 | reverse complement strand
GGTTGCAAAAGAACGCCTGGCCGGGGCTCTGCGGGCGACACCGCTCTTCGCAGGCTGGAGAGAGGGGCACCGCATCGCCCCGGGGGGCTATTCGACGAGGGTCTGTGTCCCTATTACGTTCAGGA
>NZ_BAGF01000101.1 GCF_000308755.1 Nocardia pneumoniae NBRC 100136 | reverse complement strand
CAGCAGATACGTCGAGTTGCCCAGCCCCTCGTCGATGACGGGAACGAGCGTGAAATCGGTTGGCATCGCTACTCCTGTGTCGCCGATCCCTGCCAGGGCCATTATTCCAATCAACCATGGAATAAT
>NZ_BAGF01000102.1 GCF_000308755.1 Nocardia pneumoniae NBRC 100136 | reverse complement strand
CCCCGCCGCCGCACACGCCACCGCCGCGCTGACCGCTATCGCGCCCCCGGAACCCGCCGCCGAACCGCCGCCAGCATCAAACCAAACCAGCACACGGCCCGTCACAGGTAGGGCAACAACTGAAAAA
>NZ_BAGF01000103.1 GCF_000308755.1 Nocardia pneumoniae NBRC 100136 | reverse complement strand
GATCCTTGGACCGTTAATTCATATATCGAAGTAGCAGGTTGTTGCCCCGCCTGATGTTGCCACTACTTGCTCATGACAGTTTTTTTAGGCAATGCAAACTACTATTTGATATTTTTTTCCAAGTACA
>NZ_BAGF01000104.1 GCF_000308755.1 Nocardia pneumoniae NBRC 100136 | reverse complement strand
TCGGTTTCACCAATGGCTACGATTTCGGCTATTTCTCCCTGGTGGTGCCGAATGGCGCCGCTATCAAAGGTTTTTCCGATCTCAACCGCGCCACCAGGATCGCCGTGGTGCAGGGCACGGTGCAGGA
>NZ_BAGF01000105.1 GCF_000308755.1 Nocardia pneumoniae NBRC 100136 | reverse complement strand
CGCACAAACGCCACCAAATCACCAGCCATCGCAGCACGCAACGACTCCGGCAACCGCCCCTCAACTGCTTCCAACAACTCCACATACGCCGGTGAACCAACCGGCGGAAGCTCATCCACACCCAACCGGAACA
>NZ_BAGF01000106.1 GCF_000308755.1 Nocardia pneumoniae NBRC 100136 | reverse complement strand
CCCTCGATCAGGCCGGACGCAGCTCGGCCGCGCCGAACGAGACGTTGAACCGGTCGCACCAGATGGCCACGCTGGTCAGCTGGGCGAGGTCCGCGTCGGCGGGGATGGTGTAGTTCTGGTTGCCCTGATTGCCC
>NZ_BAGF01000107.1 GCF_000308755.1 Nocardia pneumoniae NBRC 100136 | reverse complement strand
CGGGTAGTCCGAGGCCGCGCAGTTCGCGCCGCAGCCATCGACGATCCAGCACCGGCTGGTCACCTCCGTCCTCGCTCCACGCCGCGATCCGCATCGCTCACTCGCGTTCTTCGTTCTCGATGCGTCGCAGGATGTCC
>NZ_BAGF01000108.1 GCF_000308755.1 Nocardia pneumoniae NBRC 100136 | reverse complement strand
TTGCTGGTTCCGCCTGGGGTGGTGACGGTGACTTGCACGGTTCCTGTCCCGGCGGGTGCGACGGCGGTGATTTGTGTCGCGGAGTTGACGGTGAACGAGGTTGCCGGTGTGGCACCGAAGTTGACCGCGGTGGCTCCGGTGAAT
>NZ_BAGF01000109.1 GCF_000308755.1 Nocardia pneumoniae NBRC 100136 | reverse complement strand
TCTGGTCCCGAGCTCGGAACCGCCGTGGTCAGGGTGGGAACCGGGACATACGTGTAAGTGACCCCGCTACTGGTTCCACCTACTGTCGTGACGGTGACCTGCACCGACCCCGTGCCCGCCGGAGCGACCGCGGTGATCTGGGTA
>NZ_BAGF01000110.1 GCF_000308755.1 Nocardia pneumoniae NBRC 100136 | reverse complement strand
CAGACGATTCGGGCAGCCCAGCCACCGATCCTCTCGCCAATCCGCGTACCCCAACCCTTGCGTCGGACACTCGCAGACGATTCGGGCAGCCCAGCCACCCATCGTCTCGCGAATCCAGGTACGGCAACCTTTGGTTGGATGCTCG
>NZ_BAGF01000111.1 GCF_000308755.1 Nocardia pneumoniae NBRC 100136 | reverse complement strand
CGCCCCGCCCGGCGGGCTTCGCCCCCGGACCCCCGATCCTGTGGTTGCGTTGGGCGGTCATGGTTCGAGTAAGTTCTCGCAAGGTCCATCGGTAGACGCGTGTGCTCGCGGAGAGCGCGTGCCTTTGGTGCAGCTGTGTGGTTGTGGAAT
>NZ_BAGF01000112.1 GCF_000308755.1 Nocardia pneumoniae NBRC 100136 | reverse complement strand
GGGCCATACTAGTACTGGATGCATCTGCAGGATATCGCGGCCGCTCGACGTAGAACTCAATCTAAAACTTCGATTTGCAACTTACCAAACAAAAAGAGCAACTCTTAAAGGGTTATACGAGCTCGCTGCATTTGGAACGTAGGATCCCCCGGGCCATACTAG
>NZ_BAGF01000113.1 GCF_000308755.1 Nocardia pneumoniae NBRC 100136 | reverse complement strand
ATCATCTTGCTGCTGGATAGATTTCATGAGCTGGAGCAACATGAATCCCTGGGCACGCGAGACGAGAACGGAAATCTCCGTCCGCTCACGAAATACCTGGTCAAGAGAACGAAGCGCGACAAGGCCACGAATGAGACGATCCGGCAGTTCATGCCGATCTCGGATGAGTAT
>NZ_BAGF01000114.1 GCF_000308755.1 Nocardia pneumoniae NBRC 100136 | reverse complement strand
TGCTGTCGAATCGCTCGGCACGGAGGAGCGGAGAAAATTCGCCGAACTGGAGTACCTGCACGACGGGCGAGTGCTGCCCGTAACGGAGATGGCCCGTGTCATGGGCGTCGAACGGAGCAGGATCACATCTCTTCGCGAAGAGATTCCGGATGCGTTGCATGCGTTGCTTACTCGTGGGTCTG
>NZ_BAGF01000115.1 GCF_000308755.1 Nocardia pneumoniae NBRC 100136 | reverse complement strand
CGCTGTCGAATCGCTCGGCACGGATAAGCGGAGAAAATTCGCTGAACTGGAGTATCTGCATGGCGGACAAGCACTGTCCGGGGCGGAAAAAGGACGTGTCATAGGCGTCGCACCGAGCTCGGTCGGTGTTCTTGGCAGACACGTTCGGGATGCTTTGCACGCGTGGCTTACTCGTGGGTCTG
>NZ_BAGF01000116.1 GCF_000308755.1 Nocardia pneumoniae NBRC 100136 | reverse complement strand
TCTCACCACTGCGGCTCCCAACTCGGGACCGGATGCGGGTGGCACGACGGTCGTTCTGACCGGAACGGATCTGACCGGAGCCACGGCCGTCAACTTCGGTGCCACACCGGCGGCCTCGTTCACCGTCGACTCCGCGACCCAGATCACGGCAGTCTCTCCCGCCGGAACAGGGAACAGTGCAGA
>NZ_BAGF01000117.1 GCF_000308755.1 Nocardia pneumoniae NBRC 100136 | reverse complement strand
GGGGGTGGTCGATGGTTTTGCGGGCGGCTTCGTGCTGGCCGACGGTGCTCGATTCCCAAAGGTTGTCGAAGTGGGCGCTGCGGCGGCGTAGTTCGGCGATGAGACGGTGCAGGTTCTCGTCATCGGGGTAGCGGCTGGCGGTGCGGGACAGGTCGGCGACTTGTGCTGCCTGGAGCGCGCCTTTGGATTCGGGGGTGTGGCGAACT
>NZ_BAGF01000118.1 GCF_000308755.1 Nocardia pneumoniae NBRC 100136 | reverse complement strand
ACTAGTATGGCCCGGGGGATCCTTATCTGTCAAAACCGCTAATGTCCGTTCTAAGACCGTCTGGAGAACACTTGCCCATCAGTGCTTTTGAACCTTTTTTTCACAGGTCCCTTCCGATTACACTGAGAAGCTGACCACACCTGCTAGAAGATGGAGGTATGCAGCCCGTTAGTAGGAGTAATACTACCCAGCTTATAACCCTCAAACGTAGGGCAGATGGCGGCCGCGATATCCTGCAGATGCATCCAGTAC
>NZ_BAGF01000119.1 GCF_000308755.1 Nocardia pneumoniae NBRC 100136 | reverse complement strand
CCGCAAGGCGGTCGGCGTCTTCGGTGCCGGGTTGGGCTGTGTAGATCATGATGCGCAGGTCGCTGCCGTCGACGCTGAGGACGTCGCAGTCCAGGGTCACGGCGCCGACTCGGGGGTGGTCGATGGTTTTGCGGGCGGCTTCGTGCTGGCCGACGGTGCTCGATTCCCAAAGGTTGTCGAAGTGGGCGCTGCGGCGGCGTAGTTCGGCGATGAGACGGTGCAGGTTCTCGTCATCGGGGTAGCGGCTGGCGGTGCGGGACAGGTCGGCGACTTGTGCTGCCTGGAGCGCGCCTTTGGATTCGGGGGTGTGGCGTATG
>NZ_BAGF01000120.1 GCF_000308755.1 Nocardia pneumoniae NBRC 100136 | reverse complement strand
CCACCCCGGTCAACCGGCGCTGGCGCTTGCGGACGATCTGAGGTTCGAAACTGCCGTCGCGGTCGCGGGGCACCTCGATCGGCACCGGCCCGGTCGTCTCGGTCAGCACCGTCTTCGGCCTGGTCCCGTTGCGCACGTTCGCCGAGTCCCGCTCCGCAGGCGCCTGGTTCGGCTCGAACCCTAGGTGTTCGGTCATCTCCTCGTTCAACGCCGTCTCGAGGACGGTCTTGGTGAACTGTTTGAGCAGCCCGTTCGGCCCGGTCAAAGACAAGCCCTGTTCCTTGGCCATCCGCACCAGCTCCGCCGCTGCCAGCTCCTCGGCCGAAGCCTCGGCCTTCTTCCTCGCCACGGCATCAAGTGTCGTCATCACGGCACC
>NZ_BAGF01000121.1 GCF_000308755.1 Nocardia pneumoniae NBRC 100136 | reverse complement strand
CGACCCCGGTCAACCGGCGCTGGCGCTTTTTGACGATCTGGGGTTCGAAACTGCCGTCGCGGTCGCGGGGCACCTCGATCGGCACCGGTCCGGTCGTCTCGGTCAGCACCGTCTTCGGCCTGGTCCCGTTGCGCACGTTCGTCGAGTCCCGCTCCGCAGGCGCCTGGTTCGGCTCGAACCCTAGGTGTTCGGTCATCTCCTCGTTCAACGCCGTCTCGAGGACGGTCTTGGTGAACTGTTTGAGCAGCCCGTTCGGCCCGGTCAGGGACAAGCCCTGTTCCTTGGCCATCCGCACCAGCTCCGCCGCTGCCAGCTCCTCGGCCGAAGCCTCGGCCTTCTTCCTCGCCACGGCATCAAGTGTCGTCATCACGGCACCC
>NZ_BAGF01000122.1 GCF_000308755.1 Nocardia pneumoniae NBRC 100136 | reverse complement strand
ATGAGATCGTGCTGTCGCTGTATGCCAAAGGGTTGACCACCGGGGAGATCTCGACGCACTTCGCCGAGATCTATGGCGCGTCGGTGTCGAAGGAGACCGTTTCTCGTATCACCGACAAAGTGGTCGCCGAGATGCAGGAATGGGTCAGCCGGCCGCTGGATGAGGTTTATGTGGCCGTCTTCATCGATGCGATCATGGTAAAGGTCCGAGACGGTCAGGTCGCCAACCGGCCGATCTACGCCGCGATCGGAGTCAGCGTCACTGGCGAGAAGGACATCCTCGGGTTGTGGGCCGGCACCGGCGGCGAAGGCGCGAAGTTCTGGATGAGCGTGCTCACCGACATCCGCAACCGCGGGGTAAAAGACGTGTTCTTCCTGGTCTGCGACGGCCTCAAAGGGTTACC
>NZ_BAGF01000123.1 GCF_000308755.1 Nocardia pneumoniae NBRC 100136 | reverse complement strand
GCCGCCCAATCCAGTTCGGCGACGTTGCCCAGATCCCCGGCCGCCTCACCGAGCAGCCCACCGATCAACTCGGCCACCGGCACCTGACCGGCGTCGCTGGTCGGCGTGCCGGGCGGGTCGGCCATGTAACTGTCCATCACCGCCAACAACGCCACGGTTTCGCCCTCACGTTGCAGCTGCACCGCCATCTCGTGCGCGAGGACACCACCGAAGGACCACCCCAGCAGATGGTACGGACCCTCCGGTTGCACCGACCGGATCAGCTCGACATACCGGGCCGCCCACTCCTCGATCGAGCCCGGCATCACCGCCTCGGCGGTGGCCAGCACCGGCGTTTGCAAACCATAAATGGGCCGGTCCGGATCGAGGTAAGCGGCCAAACCCGCATACGACCAGGAAATCCCCGACACCGGATGCACACAGAACAACGGCGCCGCCGAACCC
>NZ_BAGF01000124.1 GCF_000308755.1 Nocardia pneumoniae NBRC 100136 | reverse complement strand
CTCGGCGCGGCCTTGCACCGCTGGCGCGATCACGTCTCGCCCCAGGCCGTCGGCCTCCCCGCGGGCGGACGCAGGCGCGCCGTCGGGCTGCGCCGCGAGGAACTGGCCCAGCTGGCCGGCATCTCCGCCGACTACATCATCCGGCTCGAACAGGGACGCGCCACCAATCCCTCACCCCAGGTCGTCGAAGCACTGGCCCGCGCGCTGCGACTCACCCAGGACGAACGCGCCCACCTCTTCCACCTGGCCGGCCTCGCCCCACCAGGCCCCGGCATGGTTCCGCGGCACATCACCCCCAGCGTGCACCGCATGCTGGACCGGCTGACCGGCACGCCTGTCGCCGTCTTCGACGCCGCCTGGACTCAGCTGCTCGCCAACCCGCTCTACACGGCACTGATAGGGGAATGGGACGGCAACGACCTCAACGCGGTCTGGCGCAACTTCCTCAACCCCCACAGCCG
>NZ_BAGF01000125.1 GCF_000308755.1 Nocardia pneumoniae NBRC 100136 | reverse complement strand
ACCTTCCGGCTTGCCGGCCGCCAGCACTGGGACGCGCTGCGCCGCGATGTGAAACCGATCTACACCGCCGTCAACGCCACCGCGGCACGGGCAGCGCTGGACGAACTCACCGAGCGGTGGGGCACGAAATACGCTGCGATCGTGCGTCTCTGGGAGAACTCGTGGGAGGAATTCATCCCGTTCCTCGACTACGACATCGAGATCCGACGTGTCATCTGCAGCACCAACGCCATCGAATCCTTGAACGCCCGCTACCGACGCGCGATCAAAGCCCGAGGCCACTTCCCCACTGAGCAAGCCGCGCTGAAGTGCCTCTACCTGGTCACCCGATCCCTCGACCCCACCGGCGCCGGTCGGGCACGATGGACCATGCGCTGGAAACCCGCGGTCAACGCGTTCGCGATCACCTTCGCCGACCGCTGGCCCAACGCCCAAACCTACTGATGGAAATCGCCGCAAACACCGTTA
>NZ_BAGF01000126.1 GCF_000308755.1 Nocardia pneumoniae NBRC 100136 | reverse complement strand
ATGAAGGTTGATGGTGTGTTTTTTGCTGGTGTGGGTTCGGCTGAGGTGGGTGTGGTGGATGTGGGTGAGGCGGTGGCGTGTGGTTGGTGGGATGCGGGGGTGGCGGAGCGGTCGGGGTTGGTGTCGGTGACGGTGGCGGGTGGTGTGCCGGCGCCGGATTTGGCGGTGGATGCGGGTCGTCGGGCGTTGGCGGGTTCGGGGGTGGGTGTGGGGGAGGTTGCGGGGGTGTTTCATACGAATGTGCATCCGCAGGGTCCGGATGGTTGGTCTGCGCAGCATTATGTGAATCGGCGGACGGTGAATCGTCCGGTGACGTCGGTGGAGATTCGTAATGGGTGTATCGGGTTTTTCTCGGCGGTGCATTTGGGTGCGTGTTTTTTGGGGGCTGATCGTGGTCGGTCGGCGGTGTTGGTGACGGCGGGGGATAATTTTGGTACGCCTGCGGTGGATCGGTGGGGGGCGTCGCGGTTGTTCGTGTTGGC
>NZ_BAGF01000127.1 GCF_000308755.1 Nocardia pneumoniae NBRC 100136 | reverse complement strand
TTTTTGCCTGCGATGTTGTACAGATACTGCTTGGTCAACTGATTGATCGCCGCCGCGGTATCCGCCGACTTCGCCTGACCACCCGACACGATCGACTGCGCCTTCTGCAACGCCGCGGTCAGGATCTGATGAACCCTCCGCTGCCCCTCCTTCGTATACGCCTGCGGACCCAGTTCGGCGAGTGCGACATTCACCTCACGCACCAAACCGATAACAGCCTTCTTATCGACCTTGTTCGACCCCGCCAACCCCTGAATACACCTCACCAACTGGTTATCCAGATTATTGAACGCCTTCGCCGCCGTCCGCTGAAACAACCGCGTCGCCTTGATCGACGCCGCCCCCGCACCCCGACCCGACGAAACACCCAACTGCTGCTGCAACTCCCGCACCCGCGGATCCGACGGATCGTCCCCATACACCTCCTCCAACGCCTTCAACACCTGCAACGCCCGCGCCGCCTCCGGCGACATCCCCCCAACCGCCTCACCA
>NZ_BAGF01000128.1 GCF_000308755.1 Nocardia pneumoniae NBRC 100136 | reverse complement strand
CGCCACCGCGGCGCGCATCGGCATCCCGGTCCGCACCCGGACGACTCCGATCATCCGCGTCATCACGACGCCGGAAGCCCGGCTCGCGACGACCGGCATCGCCGTACTCCTCGGAGGAACCGCGGCGTCCGAACACTCCGCGTCCACCGTGCTCGCCATGCCGGGCAGCCCTGCGGTCGCCGGAATCGTCGCGGCGACGGCTGGAACCGCCACGGGACTCGCCGCGATCGAAACCACCCCGAGAACCGGGCTTTTCACCCGCGCGGTAGCCGCCACGGGAGTCATCGCGCCGGTCGCCGGACTCGCTGCGGCGCTTGAAGCCGCCACGTTCTCCGGAGTCCTCGGAGCGTTTGAAACCACCACGATCTCCCGCGCCGCCACGGCCGGTGAAGCCGCCTCGCGCACCGGAATCGTCGCGGCGCTCGAATCCGCCGCGCCTGGGGCCGTCGCCTCCGCGGCGGTAGCCGCTGGTCTCACCGCCACGGTCACCGGGCTCCTGGCGCCGGAATCCACCGGACGAGCTGCCTCGCTGGTCAGGGCGGCCGCGCTCACCGGCTTCGCCCCGGCGGTCGAACCCGCCCGAGCTGTCGCGTCGCTGGAAACCACCACGGTCCGTGGAATCGTCGCGCCCACCGTGGCCGCCGGACTCTCCGCGGCGTGTAAAGCCGCCGCGGTCACCGAAATCGGCCCGGCGTTTGAATCCGCCGCCCCGTCGGGGGGCATCACCGCTGTCGTCGCCTCGCCGGCCGGACCCGGAGTCGGGAGCGCCACGCCGGAAGGGCTTCCGATCGTCGTTTTGTTCCGGCACGGTGCTCCCTTTCTGAATTTCCGCGAAAAATCGGTTGGACCCACAAATTCAATCACGTACTCGCGGTGGGGCGCGGGCACGGCAATTTCGTTCGAGCACTATCCGGTGCTCAAACGACGATAGGGGACCCAGATTCTGGGTCCCCTA
>NZ_BAGF01000129.1 GCF_000308755.1 Nocardia pneumoniae NBRC 100136 | reverse complement strand
CATGGTGTGGAACCGGCGAGCCACCAAGAAAGGCGGCAAACTCAACCCACCCGAGAAATGGGTCTGGTCACCCGAGCCCACCCACGAACCACTCGTCACCCGCGAAATGTGGGAAGCGGTACAGGCAAAGCGCACCATCCGGCAAGGATCGCGGATGGGCGGCAAGAACTCCCACCCCGCCACCATCCGCACCTACGTGCTGCGCTACTACGTGCACCACCAGCAATGCCACAAACGGATGTTCGGCAAAACCCGTAAGGGCTACGGCTACTACACCTGCCAGCCGCAACTCGACCGCGTCGGCAACCCCGAGGCGTACGCCGACCACCCCCCGACGGTGTACGTGCGCGAAGACGCGCTACTGGAATGCGTGCAAACCTTCTTCAACGAGCGCGTGTTCGGCCCCGACCGCGCCACGCTGCTACGCCACCAACTACGCGACCACGACGCCAGCGACCGCGACGACATCGAACAGCAGATCGCCGCGATCGAGAAGACGGTCGCCGAGATCACCCGCCGTCAGAACAACCTCCTCGACGAGCGCGAATCCCGCAGCTTCTCCAGCGGTGACGAGATAGCTGACGCCTGGGCCGGACGACTGCGTCACCGGTTCGCCGAACTAGAACACGAACGCCGAACCAAGAACACCGCTCTGGAGGCACTGCGCGAACAGGCCGCCCGACGACAACCGAACGAGCCCGACCTGATCGAAGACCTACCCGACTCGCGCTGCAACTCACCAACGCCCCCGACGCCCTGCAACGCGACCTGTACGAGGCGTTCGGTCTCAAGATCGTCTACGACCACAACACCAAACGTGCCACCATCCACGCCACACTGAACCACGGAAACACTCCCCGCCGCCGCACAGGCCACCGCCGCGTTGACCGCTATCGCACCCTCGGAACCCGCCGCCGAACCGCCGCCAGCATCAAACCAAACCAGCACACGGCCCGTCGCAGGTAGGGCAACAACTGAAAA
>NZ_BAGF01000130.1 GCF_000308755.1 Nocardia pneumoniae NBRC 100136 | reverse complement strand
AGCCGACCGGGTGCCCCGCCGTAGGGTTCGCCCGCACCGGGCAGCGGAGCGGATGCCCCGCCATCGGGTTCGGCCGACGCCAACGGACCCGGCACCACACCCGGCAACCCCACCCGCGGCATCGGCGCCGGAACCGGCACCACACACCCATCCACCACCGGCGGCACCGGCGGCGGCGGACAGAAAATCCCACACGGAATCGGCGGCAACCCCGGAATATTGATCATCACCTGCACCGGCGGCGCCGCCGGCGGCACCGGCCGCCGCGGCGGCTGCCCCGCACCCGGCGCCCCCGGCACGGTCGCCGCGGTCATCTCCGACGACGGCGGCACCACCCCCACCGACCCCGGCGGCACCAACTCCGGCGAAACCCGCACCGGCGCCGCCGACCCCCCACTCCGATACGCCGCCGCCCAACTCAACACATTCCCCGCATACGCCAACGAATGGTTGTACCGCAACACCGCCCGCAACTCCTGCGCCGGATCCCGCAGATCCACACCCCCCGCACACAAATACTTCCCCGCCGCCAACGCCGCATCGAACACATTATGCGGATCCGCCACCCCATCCCCATTCCCATCCGCCGCATACACCCCCCACGTCCCCGGCAAGAACTGCATCGGCCCCACCGCCCGCGCAAACCCCCCATCCCCCGACCGGATCACCTCATTCCCCGGCACACTCCCATCCAACACCGGACCGAAAATCGGCGACACCGTCGTCCCCGCCGCATCCGTCCGCCCACCCCGCGCATGCCCCGACTCCACCCGCCCGATCCCCGCCAACAAACTCCACGACAACCCACAGCCGGGCACCGAGGACCCCAACGCCAACTCCGCATTCCGATACGCCGCCAACACCACCTCCGGAATCCCCAACACACCCCCCACCACCGGCAACGAAAAATCCCGCCCCCAACCCCACCCACCCAACCCCCGGCGACACCGCCCGCAACCCCCACCGACCCTCCACCACCACCGGCAACAACCCCACCACCCCCGACGAACCCCCCACCACCCCCGAACCCGACACCACCCCCACCGAACCCCCCACCGGACCCGACACCACCCCCGAACCACTCACCACCACACCAGCAACCACCAAAGCCGAGACCGTCACCGGAGCAGAAACACGCATACGGCCACACCCAATCCCTCGAC
>NZ_BAGF01000131.1 GCF_000308755.1 Nocardia pneumoniae NBRC 100136 | reverse complement strand
GTGTCGGTGGTGGGCGAGCGCGTCGAGGAAGGTGTTCGCCGCCGCGTAATTGGCTTGTCCGGCATTGCCGATGACGCCCGCGATCGAGGAGTACAACACGAACATCGACAGATCCAGATGCCGCGTCGCCTGGTGCAGGTTCCACGCCGCGTCCACCTTCGGCCGCAGCACCTGCGCGATCCGCTCCGCCGTCATGTTCTCCAGAAGTGCGTCTGCCAGTACCCCGGCCGCATGCACGACACCGGTCAACGGATACTCCGGCGGGATCGCCGCCAGTACCGCGTCCACCGCGGCCCGGTCGGCCGCGTCACAGGCGACGACCTCTACGTGCGCGCCCAACGCGACGAGTTCGTCACGGAGTTCGCCCGCACCGGGGGTATCCGGGCCGCGTCTGCTGGCCAATATCAGTCTGCGGACGCCGTATTCGGTGATCAGATGCCGGGCTGCCAACGCACCCAATCCCCCGGTACCACCGGTGATCAACACCGTGCCCTCCGGCCGCAACGGCGTTGGCACGGTGAGCACGTTCTTCCCGATATGCCGGGCCTGACTCATCAACCGCAATGCCTCGGGCACATCCCGTATGTCCCATGCGGTGAGTGGAGACGCAGTGAGCACACCCGCGTCGAAGAGATCGACAATGCAGGTCAGAATCTCGTGGAGCCGGTCGGGTTCCACGTCCATGAGCATGAAACCGCGGTAGGTGACTCCGGGGTGTTCGGCGGCTACTTGTTCGGGGTCGCGGAGATCCAGCAGTCCCATCTCCACGAATCGTCCACCGGGTCTCAGCAACCGCAGCGAGGCGTCCACGAACTCGCCGGCCAGCGAATCCAGCACCACGTCCACACCAGCGCCGCCGGTCGCCGCGCGGAAGGTCTGCTCGAAGTCCAGCGACCGGGAATCACCGATCTGCTCATCACCGAAGCCCAACCCGCGCAACACATCCCACTTCGGGCGACTCGCGGTCACCAGCAACCGCAGGCCCAGCCAGCGGCCCAGCTGCACCGCGGCCATTCCCACCCCACCGGTGGCGGCGTGCACCAGCACCGTCTCCCCGGCTCGCGCTCCGGCTACGTCCACCAGTGCGTAGAACGCCGTGGCGAACACCGCGGGCACCGCCGCGGCCTGCGCGAACGACCATCCCGCCGGCATCGCCACCAGCAACCGGGAATCGGCCACCACCATCGACCCCACACCGGTCAGGAACCCGAAAACCCGATCACCCGGCACGAACTGCGACACACCCGCACCGACCTCCACCACCACACCCGCACCCTCCACACCCAACACAGCGTC
>NZ_BAGF01000132.1 GCF_000308755.1 Nocardia pneumoniae NBRC 100136 | reverse complement strand
TGAATCGCCCCGGTGAGTTCGGAGACTTACTGGTGTGACAGCTCAGCGGGTTGCTGGGCTGGGTTCTGAGCGTAGTGGGCGGCCTCCATCTCGGCGGGTGGGATGTCGCCGCAGTATTGGTAGAGGCGTCGGTGGTTGAACCAATCCACCCATTCGGCGGTGGCGAACTCGACGTGGTCGACGCTGTGCCAGGGGCCACGCGGCTTGATCAGCTCGGTTTTGTACAAGCCGTTCACGGTCTCGGCGAGGGCGTTGTCGAAGCTGGAGCCCACCGCGCCTACGCTGGGCTGGATCCCGGCCTCGCCGAGGCGTTCGGTGAACGCAATAGATGTGTATTGCGATCCTCTATCTGTCTGGTGGACGACATCTTTCACGTTCCAGCCCGCCCGCTCCCGGGTCCAGATCGCGTGCTCGATCGCGTCCAGCACCAGCGTCGTGGTCATCGACGTCGAAGTACGCCAGCCGATGATCCGACGAGCGTAGGCGTCGATCACGAACGCCACGTACACCCAGCCTGACCAGGTGGACACATACGTGATGTCGGCAACCCATATACGGTTCGGCGCCGGCGGCGTGAACTTCCGCTGCACCAGGTCCGCGGGCCGGTCAGCGGCCGGATCCGGGATCGTGGTGCGTGTGACGCGGCCTCGCGACACCCCGCGCAGGCCGAGCTCACGCATCAGCCGCTCGACCGTGCAGCGGGCCACTCGGTGGCCTTCCCGGTTCAACTGCAGCCACACTTTCCGGGCGCCGTAGACACCGAAGTTCTCGCGATGCACGCGCTGGACTTCCAGTTTCAGGTTCTCCTCACGCACCTGACGCTTGGTCGGGACTCGCTTGCAATGTTCGTAATATGTCGAAGGGGCGAGGTTTACGCCGAGCTCGGTCAGCGCAGCGCAGATAGACTTCACACCCCACACCAGGCCGTCGGCTTCCCGGCGGCCCTGGTGTTCGGTGACGAACCTCGTGATCAGCGCTGCGGCCGGTCTATCTCGGCCGCGAAGAAAGCCGACGCCGCTTTCAGAATTGCGTTGGCGCGCTCGAGTTCTGCGTTTTCTCGCCGCAACCGCTTCAGCTCCGCGGACTCATCGGAAGTGACACCTGAGCGGGCGCCCTCGTCGACCTCGGCCTGACGCACCCACGTCCGGACCATTTCCGGATGCGTCACTCCCAGCAGTTCCGCGACCGCCCGCATCGCGGCCCACTCCGACCGGTGCTGGTCACGGACCTCCACAAACATCCGCACCGCCCGCTCACGCAACTCGGCCGGATACTTCTTCCTCGACGACACGACTCCATCCTC
>NZ_BAGF01000133.1 GCF_000308755.1 Nocardia pneumoniae NBRC 100136 | reverse complement strand
GCCGCGTTCCTGCATGCCGGTGACGGCGGCGCGGGCGAGCATGGTGGGAGCCACGACCTTGACGTGGACGAGTTCGCGCGCCTTGTCGGCAGGCAGTTGAGCCAGCGGCATGTAGTGGGCGACGCCGGCGTTGTTGACGAGCATGGTCAGCGGCTCTCTGGCGCAGATCTCGGCAACGGTGTCGATGCCGATGTCGGTGGACAGGTCGGCGGCGACAGTGCGGACCGTGACTTCGGGGTGGTCGGCGGCGAACTGCTCGAGACGGTCCTTGCGGCGGCCGACGATGATCAGGTCGTGGCCGTCGGCAGCGAGGCGTTCGGCGAATGCCTTGCCGATGCCGGAGGTGGCGCCGGTGACGAGGGCGAGCTTGTTCATGCGGGCTGTTCCTTTCGGGTGTCGGCCGAAGTGGCCGGAGTGAGTGTGTGTGTTCGGTGTGGCCTATTCGGCGACGGCCTCAGCGGTTGAGGCGGTCCAGCAGCCGCGCAAGTCCGCGCGCTCCGGCCAGGCCACGCTCGGTGACGGCGGTGGAGTCGATTCCGGCTTCGCGCATGGCCTGGTCGAACAGCTCGATGTCCAGCACTTCCAGGGCGGCGAGGTGTTCGACGATGTCGGGCCGCACGACCGCACTCAGGAGGGACAGTGCTGCGCTGGCGGCGCTGCCCAGCTGGAGGAGTTCCACCAGCCGGCCCGGATCCAGCTCCAGCTCCACGGCCAGTTCGACGATCTCTCCGATCGCGGCCTGGTTCATCATCAGCAGCGCGTTGTTGAACAGCTTCGCCGTCTGCCCCGCGCCGGCCGCACCGAGGTGCACCACGTGGCGGGAGAAGGACTCGAACACGGGCCTGCAGCGCTCGGCCGCGGACTGCGGACCGCCGACCATCGTGGTCAATCGGCGCTCCTGCGCGGCCGGACGGCCTCCGCTGACCGGTGCGTCCAACACCTCCACACCACCCTTCGCGCACAGCTCGCTCAGCCGCAGGGCGTTGCTGGGAAGGCCGGTGCCGTGGTTGACGACGACCGCGCCGGGCCGCAGGCCTTCGAGCAGCTGACCGGCCAGCTGCAGGACGTCGTCGTCGGTACGGACGCACAAGCCGACGAGGTCGCAGGCGGCCGCCAGCTCACCGATCGTGTCGTGCCGTTGATGGGCGACCTTGCCGAGGCCGTCCAGGGAGACGGAGCGCCGGGCCCAGGCGTGCAGGGGGAATCCCGCTTCGGCGATCGCTGTGGCCATGGGCAGGCCCTGGTCACCCAGCCCGATGAACCCCACGACGGGACCTGCGGGTGTTCGTGTTTCTGTCATGCCTCCACGGTCGGCTCCTAACGCGTGATCAGGCAGTAGACCCGTTTTCCTGGGAATGGCGGTACCAGGACAGGCAGCTACTTGCTCGTCACAATCAACGGCATGGCGACCACAGCA
>NZ_BAGF01000134.1 GCF_000308755.1 Nocardia pneumoniae NBRC 100136 | reverse complement strand
CCTGCACTGTTCCCGTTCCGGCCGGAGACACTGCCGTGATCTGGGTCGCGGAGTCGACCGTGAACGAGGCCGCCGGTGTGGCACCGAAACTGACCGCAGTAGCTCCGGTCAGATCCGTTCCGGTCAGGACAACCGTCGTCCCGCCTGCTGCCGGTCCCGAGTTGGGAGCCGCAGTGGTGAGAGCGGGAACCGGGATGAAGGTGAAGGCAACACCGTTGCTGGTTCCGCCTGGAGTGGTGGCGGTGATCTGCACGGTCCCTGTTCCGGCGGGGGAGACTGCCGTGATCTGGGTCGCGGAGTCGACGGTGAACGATGCCGCCGGTGTGGCACCGAAGCTGACGGCGGTGGCTCCCGTCAGGTCGGTTCCGGTGAGCACGACAGTCGTCCCGCCCGCTGCCGTGCCCGAATTGGGAGCCGCAGTGGTGAGACCGGGAACCGGGATGAAGGTGAAGGCAACACCATTGCTGGTTCCGCCCACGGTGGTGGCAGTGACCTGCACTGTTCCCGTTCCGGCCGGAGACACTGCCGTGATCTGGGTCGCGGAATCGACCGTGAACGAAGCCGCCGGTGTCGCACCGAAACTGACCGCAGTCGTTCCCGTCAGATCCGTTCCGGTCAGGACAACCGTCGTCCCGCCCGCTGCCGTGCCCGAGTTGGGAGCCGCAGTGGTGAGAGCGGGAGCCGGAACATAGGTGAAGGAAACACCATTGCTGGTCCCGCCCACGGTAGTGGCGGTAACTTGCACGGTCCCTGTTCCCGCGGGAGAGACTGCCGTGATCTGGGTCGCGGAGTCGACGGTGAACGAGGCCGCCGGTGTGGCACCGAAGCTGACGGCAGTGGCACCCGTCAGATCGGTTCCGGTGAGCACGACCGTCGTCCCGCCGGTGACCGGCCCCGAATTGGGAACCACGGTGGTGAGAGCGGGAGCCGGAACATAGGTGAAGGAAACACCATTGCTGGTTCCGCCCGCGGTGGTGGCGGTGACCTGCACGGTCCCTGTTCCGGCCGGAGAGACCGCCGTGACCTGTGTCGCGGAGTCGACCGTGAACGAAGCAGCTGGTGTCGCCCCGAAAGTCACCGCGGTCGTTCCGATCAGATTTGTCCCGGTGAGAACGACCGTTGTCCCACCACCCACTGGTCCCGAACTCGGCACCGCTGTGGCCAGCGTGGGAGCCGGAACATAGGTGTAAGCGACGCCGTTAGTGGTTCCGCCCGCGGTGGTGGCGGTGACCTGCACGGTGCCAGTTCCGGCAGGGGCGACGGCGGTGATCTGCGTCGCGGAGTCGACGGTGAACGAGGTCGCCGGTGTCGCCCCGAAACTGACCGCGGTCGCTCCCGTCAATCCCGTTCCGGTCAGGACGACCGTTGTCCCGCCACCGACTGGTCCCGAAGTCGGCACCACTGTGGCCAACGTGGGAACGGCGACGTAGGTGTAAGTGACGCCGTTGCTGACTCCGCCGACTGTCGTGACGGTGACCGCGACGGATCCAGTCCCCGCGGGGGTTACCGCGGTGATCTGGGTCGCGGAGTCGACGGTGAACGAAGCCGCCGGTGTCGCACCGAAGGTGACGGCTGTGGCACCGGTCAGGTTGGTTCCGGTGAGGACGACTGTCGTCCCGCCTGTGACCGGCCCCGAACTGGGAACCACGGTGGTGAGGGCGGGAGCCGGAACATAGGTGTAGGCGACACCATTGCTTGTTCCGCCCACGGTAGTGGCGGTGACCTGCACGGTGCCCGTGCCCGCCGGAGCGACCGCGGTGATCTGCGTC
>NZ_BAGF01000135.1 GCF_000308755.1 Nocardia pneumoniae NBRC 100136 | reverse complement strand
TGGCGTCGCGTACTCCTATGTTCCGGTTCCGACTCTGACCTCGGTCGTGCCGAATGCGGGCCCGGTCACCGGCGGGACGACGGTCGTGCTGACCGGAACGGGATTCACCGGCGCCACCGCGGTGAATTTCGGTGCCACACCGGCAACCTCGTTCACCGTCAACTCGTCGACACAAATCACCGCCGTCGCACCCGCCGGGACAGGAACCGTGCAAGTCACCGTCACCACCCCAGGCGGAACCAGCAATGGCGTCGCTTACACCTATGTTCCGGTTCCCACCCTGACCACGGTCGTGCCCAGCTCGGGGCCGGTCACCGGCGGGACGACGGTCGTGCTGACCGGAACAGGATTCACCGGCGCCACCGCGGTCACCTTCGGCGCCACACCGGCGACCTCGTTCACGGTCAATTCTTCGACGCAGATCACCGCTGTCGCGCCCGCCGGAACAGGCACGGTGCAAGTCACCGTCGCCACCCCGGGTGGAACGAGCAATGGTGTCGCTTACACCTATGTTCCGGTTCCCACCCTGACCACAGTCGTGCCCAGCTCGGGGCCGGTCACCGGCGGGACGACGGTCGTCCTGACCGGGACCAATCTGACCGGAGCGACTGCGGTCACTTTCGGTGCGACACCGGCGACTTCGTTCACAGTGAACTCCGCGACCCAGATCACCGCCGTGGCCCCGGCGGGCACCGGGTCCGTGCAGGTCACCGTCACCACAGCGGGTGGAACCAGTAGCGGGGTCACTTACACCTATGTCCCGGTTCCCACCCTGAGCACAGTGGTGCCGAGTTCTGGACCGGTGGCCGGTGGGACGACGGTCGTCCTCACCGGAACGGGATTCACGGGAGCAACCGCGGTGAGTTTCGGTGCGACACCCGCGACCTCGTTCACGGTCAACTCTTCGACCCAGATCACCGCTGTCGCCCCCGCCGGAACAGGCACGGTGCAGGTCTCGGTCACCACCGCAGGTGGAACGAGCAATGGTGTTGCCTACACCTATGTTCCGGCCCCCACCGTGACCACCCTGGCTCCCAATGCGGGTCCGGTCACCGGCGGGACGACAGTCGTCCTCACCGGAACCAACCTGAGCGGAGCCACAGCCGTCAGCTTCGGTGCGACACCGGCAACGTCGTTCACGGTCGACTCCGCAACCCAGATCACCGCGGTCGCCCCGGCGGGCACGGGGTCCGTCGCGGTCACCGTCACGACAGTAGGTGGAACCAGTAGCGGGGTCACTTACACCTATGTCGCGGTTCCCACGCTGACCTCGGTCGTGCCGAGTGCGGGTCCGGTCACCGGCGGGACGACGGTCGTCCTCACCGGGACAGGATTGACCGGCGCAACCGCGGTCACCTTCGGTGGCACACCGGCGACCTCGTTCACCGTCGACTCCGCGACCCAGATCACCGCGGTCGCCCCGGCGGGCACGGGATCCGTGCAGGTCACCGTCACCACAGCGGGTGGAACCAGTAACGGTGTCACCTACACCTACGTCGCGGCTCCCACCTTGAGCACAGTGGTGCCGAGTTCAGGATCGGTCACCGGCGGGACGACGGTCGTCCTCACCGGAACAGGGCTCACAGGAACGACATCGGTCACCTTCGGTGGCACACCGGCGACCTCGTTCACGGTCGACTCCGCGACGCAGATCACCGCTGTCGCTCCGGCGGGCACGGGGACCGTGCAGGTCACCGCCACTACCGTGGGCGGAACAAGCAATGGTGTCGCCTACACCTATGTTCCGGTTCCCACCGTGACCACCGTGGTGCCGAGTTCGGGACCAGT
>NZ_BAGF01000136.1 GCF_000308755.1 Nocardia pneumoniae NBRC 100136 | reverse complement strand
GCCGCCAGGATTGGCGAACAACTGACGTCACAGTTCGCGAACAGAGCCAGCCAGGCCCATGCAACCCTCAATTCATTCGATCTTGTCCGGAGCCAGCTGACCTGACGTATTGCCAATGTTCTGGCACAAGTGCGGAGGTTCTGCCACCAATCTGACGCAGGTCGATACCGATACGCCCCCGGGCGAAGCGAGCTGCGCGAGTGCGCGGCGCTTCAGCGGTCGTTCGACCGCGATGCCCCACTCATCATCGACGGTCCACACGGGACCAGGTACGTACACCTCTACGACACTGAAACTTGTTCCGGTACAGAAAATCCGGTTACACATTCTTCCCGGGGCGAGGCGTCGGCCCTTGCTCTCCGGCAACGGTCGTGCGCAGGGTCTCGATCCACCAGTCGAGCATCTGATCCCGCGCGGCCGCGCCCAGGCCGACACTGCGGCGGAATTCATCGCCGAACAACGGCTCCATCGCAACAGCCTGGTGCAACGCGGCCACGGTCAGCTGGATCGTCTCGCGCAGTGGCGGCGTTCTCCCGCTGGCCGCGCAGCCCTCACACGCCTGGCCGTGCAGCCGGTCCACCACCTCATCGAGCAGCCCGCTGCCGGTATCCCGCCAACCGGACCGGTGCAGCGCGAGCGCCAGTTCGGCATAACCGTCGGCGTAGAGTGCCGACAGCGCGTGCACCAACTCGGCGGGGTCGATCGGGCTGTCGGTCCACGCGCCCAGAACGGCGTGCAGTTCGGTCTTCAGTTTGGTCCCGCCGAATCGTAGCAACGCCTCCAGCAGTTGGTCCCGCGTGCCGAAGTGATGGTTGACCGCGGCATCGGACACGCCGATCTCGGCGGCGACCGCACGCACCTGCACCGCGGCCAGTCCACCTGCGGCCAGTAGCCTGCTCGCCGCCTCCAGGATCATCCGCTTGGCGTCATCGGGTGTACGTCGTATTCGGACAGCCACCCAGCAATATTACCTTGACTAGTCGAGGTAACGTTGCCTACCTTGGATGCTCAAGGTAAGGAGTGTGGCGTCGTGCACGAACAATCCACGATTCCGTCGATGACCGAGCTGGCGGTGACACTGGGCGTCTCGATCCACGATTCGACGCCGCCCCGTGAGATTCACTTCTCCCATGCGGGCTGCTGGCTACACGGATTGGACTGGGGCGGAACCCGATCCCCGGTACTGCTGCTGCACGGCGGCAGATTGACCGCGCACACATGGGATTTCGTCTGCCTCGGGCTGCGCGGCGATGCCCGGCTGGTCGCGCTGGATCTGCGCGGGCACGGTGACAGTGACTGGTCCGACGACTACAGCATCGACACCCTGGCGGCCGACGTCGTCGCCACGGCCGACCACCTCGGCTTCGATCGGGTCGGTCTGGTCGGAATGTCCCTCGGCGGCGTGGTCGCCGCGCACGTCGCTGACGCGTGGCCAGACCGAGTCGACCGGCTGGCACTCATCGATGTCGCCCCCGGCGTGGACTTCGACAGCACCCAGCGAATGCGAGCATTCATCACCGGGCTCGGTCCGGTGCGCGAACTCCAGACGGTGGTCGATGGCGCCATGCGGGTCAATCCTCGCGCCAACCGCGCGGCAGTCGCCTACCGCATGAGCACACTGTTTCGCCGGGCGCCCGATGGCGATTGGGTGCCGAAGGCCGATCCGAGTCCACCCGATTTCCCCGCTATTCTCGCCGCTATCGATCGGCTGGCCGCTCAGCTGAGCGGAGTGCCGGTGCTGTTGGTACGCGGCGGACGCAGCAGGGCACTTTCTCAAGCCGCCGCCGAACGGCTGGTCGAGCGCATTCCGGACGGGGAGCTTGTGGTCGTACCGAACGCCGGGCACAACGTCCAGGAGGACAATCCGGCCGCGCTGATAACCGCACTGCGTGCCTTCCTGACACGTTGACCGCGACCAAACACCCGCAACTGCCGACGCAGTCAACCCTGCCGCCGTATGCACCTCGGACCTTTGCGATACCGGATACAGCCCCGAGTAAGACAGTGGCAACAGGTGCAGTCAACGCAGCTGAGGAACGAACCACCTTGCGTCAACAATCTGGCAAGCCGACCGCGCAACGATCTGCCACAGATCTGACGCAATGCTGCTCACACCCCAAGCCCTGCGTCACATCGATTGACAACGGACAGATCTCACGGAATATTCGAATGCTCAACTCGCAACTAGCATGTGCTCCCACCGCTATCCAACCAACCTCTCGCCAGCCCTTCCGCTAAACTCAAAACCAGCCACTACCAGCACATATGAACAAGAATCTGTCACACCTTATGCTCCCTGGTCGCGGAAACATCACGGTCACTTCGCAGTAAGAGCGTGAATCGCCCCGGCATGTCCGGAGACTTCATCTCTTGGAGAGGATGGGGGTCTATCTCGC
>NZ_BAGF01000137.1 GCF_000308755.1 Nocardia pneumoniae NBRC 100136 | reverse complement strand
GGATGGTGGTGGTGCGGTGGTGTTGTCGAAGCGGGGTGGGTTCGCTCGGTTGCTTGCTATTGATTCGGTCTCCGACCCAGAACTCGAGCGCCAGCACCGTGGCGGCGAGCAGCTCTTCCCGCCCGGAATCACCGCGGGAGCCACCCTCAATTTCGATGAGCGAATGGACTACTGCCGCCGCGAGCCAGAGCTGGGCGAGCGCCCGCTGAGTGATTTCGGCGCCACTCTGATCGCCACGGTTGAACGGGCCTTGAAGGACGCCGGCGTCGCTTGGGACGACATCGCGCGCGTTGTTCACGACGGGTTCACACACGAGGGGTTGCACGCGATATTCCTGGACCCGTTGGGAATCGAAGAGGAACGCGGGATCTGGGAGTACACCCGGCGAGTGGGACACGCGGGCCCGGTGGACCAGATCCGCGGGCTGGACTACCTGTGGCGCTCCGGTGCCGTCGGCGCCGGTGACCGGGTATTGCTGATGAGCGGGGGACCGGGGATGGAGGCCGCGTGTGCCGTCCTGGAGATCACGGCGCCCTATCCGGGCTCAGACGAGAACGGCGATGTGCAGTAGCGCGACGGTCAAATGGAACGGCACGGAAGCCGCCGCGCTCGCCGCCGCGGCCCGCGTCATCTGACGCCGCAGCGCGCCCGGGGCGTTGCCGCGGCGCAGCGCCAACCGCGTGAGGCGGCGTTCGATCGAATGATCGGCCATTCCCAGCGCGACTGTGGGGGTACATCGCAACGCCATACACAGCAACGCCGTTCGCACGGCATCGGGACCGCACGCACGAGCGGCAGCCGCGTCGGCCGTGAGTTCGACCAATTCCGCCACCGCGGCGGGAGCGTGCCGGAACAGGGGTAGCGCGGGAATCGTTTCGGCGAGAATCTGTATCCAGAGCAGCAAGGCGTGGTGACGACCCCGCAGGTGGGCGCGCTCGTGCGCGAGGATCGCCGACGAGGCCGCTGGTCCGAGCCGGTATACCCCCGCCGTCGCGACGATCACGTCCGTGTGACCGCTCAAGCTGAAGGCCACGGGGTCGGGATGGTCGATCCACAGGATATTCGGGTTGCGCACGTCGGCATCGGCAACCATCCGCAGCATGCCGATATGGGCATCGGAGGCACGCATTCGATCCCGGGTGGCCCGCGTGACCCGCAGCGCGAACCAGATCGTCAGGGCCACGAAGGCAGCGACTTGGACTATGCCGATACAGCGCTCGACAGTGGGGGATGCGCCGTGGGCTACCGACCGCCACGTTCGATGGTCGAAGATCGAGTCGGGTACCAGGGATACTCCGTGACCGGGCAGCAGGATCACCACTGCGCTGGCCGTCGCCGCCACCACGACGCCGACGACCGCGGCGAGCCAGGCCGCGAGCACGGCAGCGGGGTCGCGGACGGCGGGATCGAGACGGTGTAGTACGGGAGGGGCGAATATCCCGACCATCACCGCGGAGAGAAGAAGCAACGCTGCCGAGAACAAGGCAGTCTCCTTTCACCTACGGTCTTGTCCAGACCACACTTCTCGGGGCCTATGCGACACGCCGATAAATGACTTCGTCCGATCCGGAAGAGCTATGAGTCATCTGCTCACGCATTATCTCGACGCGGTACGGCGGCCGGTCTCGCCGAGCCGCGTCGAGGTGACGGCTCCGAAGTGCGGCAGACACACCGTCCCCCCATCGACAAACTGTACTGATACAGCGGGATAGTCATATTCCTTGTGCCGCAGAGAGTCTGACATGTTCCGGGGATTTTCCCGCAGTGACCGGACAATCCTTGCCGCCTACTAAGGGCCTTAGTACCTTTGGGTGCGGCTCATCGGCAGGTCCCCCGAGGATCGCCGACTACGACCAGGGGAGGAGTCGCCAATGTCCGAACCGATCTGTGAGTTTCACACCCCGGAAGTGGCCCGCGCACCGTACGTGCGGTGGGTCGACGGTGTACCCCGAGTGATATCGATAGAAAGCGTTCCGATCAGTCTCGTTCCGATAAAACTACTGGCATATGGCAATTCGGTGCGGCAGGCCGGAGAGGATGCGGCGCACACCCAGATGCTGGCGGAAACGGAGACGACTCTGCCTCCGATCGTGGTGCACCGCGGCACCATGCGCGTGATCGATGGGATGCATCGTGTCCGGGCTGCTCTGCTCAACGGCCGGACCGCCATCGAGGCGCGGATCCTGGACTGCGACGAAGACGAGGCATTCCTTCTGGCGGTGGCGGCGAACATCCGACACGGTCTCACCCTGAGCAGCGCAGACCGCAAGGCCGCAGCGGGACGGATGATCACACAGCATCCGGATTGGTCCGATCGCGCGGTCGCCGCCGCGACCGGGCTCTCGGCGAAAACAGTCTCGACAGTACGAGCCGCGTGTTCGACTGCGGGCGAGTCGCAGTTGAACTCCCGCGTGGGGAAGGACGGTCGCCTGCGTCCACTCGACAGCACGGCGTCGCGGCGTCGCGCCGCCGAGCTGCTTCAGGAGAATCCTGACGCGGGTCTTCGCGAAATTGCACGCGCGACCGGGCTTTCACCGGCGACAGTCGCGGATGTACGGCAGCGAGCGCTACGGGGCGAGGATCCGGTTCCGGATCGCTATCGGCGCCGGATGGAGGTGCAGGCGGACAAGCCGGTCCCGACTATCAAACGGTCCATCTCGATGGCGAACACGGCAGCGGATCCCGATGTACTGCTGGCGAAGCTGAGGAACGATCCCGCCCTGCGATACAACGAAGCCGGTCGGCAAACGCTGCGCTGGCTTTATCAGCACATGGTCGACAGCGGTAGCTGTCACGACGTCGCATCCAACCTGCCCGGCCACTGGTCGGAGGTGGTCGCGGAGTTAGCTTTGAGCTGCGCTCAGACCTGGAGGTCGCTGGCCGAGCGATTATATGATGACGCGCGAAGAAGCGCGGACGGCGGGTCTGAGGCAGTGTCGGGGCAAAGCGATTCGGCATCGTCATCGTGATAATTCCGGATCGGTTTACTCCAACCGGATTACACCTCTCGTCACAATCGTGTGAGCATCGGCCGCCCATGGCGGCCGATCTGTCCAGGGAGGTGCGGAGTGCTCGGGCTCGGCGATCTCGAAGCTGTTGTGATGAACATGCTTTGGCGTGCCGATCGATCGATGAAGGTGCGTGAAGTCCGCGACGAATTCGCTGCAATCGATCGGCACCTCGCCTACACGACTGTGATGACAGTGCTGGACAACTTGCACCGAAAGGGCTGGGTTTCGCGTTATCTGGACCACGGCGCCTACCGATACAGCCCGGCGTTGAGCCGGGAGGAGGCCGCCTCCCGCGCATTGCGTCAGGTCCTCGAAGAATCCGGGAACGCGAGGGGCGCTTTGCTCCAGTTCGTTCGTTCGGCCAGCGATCAGGAATCCTCGATACTCGAGGCGGCATTGCGCAGCAGGCGCTGACGAGAAACACCGCCTGATCGTCCGTTCAGGACGGACGGGACTCCCTCATTGTCTGCCGCTGCGGGCGAAACTTACTATCGCCCAGACGAATTCGACGGACCCATTGGTCATGCAGGTTCGACCTGCTTCTCATATTCTCCGATGCCGCCGGACAGGGGTGCCGCAA
>NZ_BAGF01000138.1 GCF_000308755.1 Nocardia pneumoniae NBRC 100136 | reverse complement strand
TCATATCCAGTCTCATTCCAGAAGTTCGCGAATCACGGCAAGTAGTTCCTTCGCCTGCTCAGCTACACGAGGATTTTCGAGCCATAGCTTGACTAGCACTTGGATGACCTGTTGCTCAGATCTGCCCAGCATTGAGGCCAGCTTCGAGATCCAGTACTGATGATCCAGACTTGAGCATGCACTCAACGCGGTGTAAACGTCTGCTACTGTGCGGCCAAGTGATTCGGCGACACTATACGCCATCATTGTTGCGGTCGATGTCAACTCTTGCTCAGGTGACATTGAGCCAGGTAGATGGTAGATACTGGAAGCTCGCCCACGCTTTTTCTTGTGGTCATTTCTCAGGTCGCCGTCAAGAACACCAATACAGCTCATACTTTTAGATCTTTCGAGTATTCTGACACCAGCGACTACTTCGGATTCCCCACCGGCCGGGACAATGTCTATTTCTCGCGGCAAAAATGGATCGAGTTCCCCGCAGATACTTTGCAAAACAGCTGCGGCAAATTCATCCTCAACTAGAATAGTGGCTTTGACGAAGAAATCGACGCCCAGCGTGTCGTGCACTTGTGTATACGAGGTTGGCCGCACCACCAATATTCCATTGGGGCCGGGTATGCACATCCTCACATACTCGAGAGGAAATCTTGAAAGAACCTTGGGCGAATGAGTCGCAATTATCAATTGATTCTCGAGGTCCAATGAACTTCTGACGAGCTCGTCTACAAGTGGACGGTGGCCACGCATTGCAAGGAATGTCTCAGGCTCATCAATGAGACGCGGTTCGGCCATATCTTCTAGATTGAAGGCAGACACCTGAAGGCGATCCCAGCCTATGAGATAGTGAACCCATAGCTCGCCCAGGCTCATCTGCGAGGAATCGATGTTTGTCTTTTCGCAAGCAATAAAGTAGGGACTGAGCCAACTTTTATACGGCTCCTCAGCGCCGTCCGGTATCCCATAGACCGTGACATTTGAATATTCTTTGCCCAAGATGCTCTTCACAGCAGCAATTTCGGCCTTCTTATATTTATACTCAACAGAGTCGTGGAGCCCATCTTTGAAATCCGAACGCAGGTCCTGGAGTATGTAAGAGATTTCCGATAAAAGTGTTGGTACAGCGCTCACTCGCGGCGAAGACCGCGAGCCAATCAAATCTTTCCAAATCGCCATTCTTGCAGCCGCGTTTGACAAAAGATCAACGCGTCTGGTGTGCTCTTCACCGTGCAGCACTATGGTCACTTCCAATACTCCGCTTATTTCATTATCAATTCTGTGTGCAGAATTGAATAATGGCGGTGTATACCCATAGTGTATGCTGTCTCCAAATGCGGCCTCGAGCATCCTAAGGAGTAAGGTTTTCCCGGACCCATGCGCTCCTACGATCGCGTTAATGCGGTCGAAAACGATTTCCTGGGGTGCCAGGATATTAGATTCCAAGACTTTTACGCGACGCACTTGAAGAACGGCCGGCAGGTGTGATATCGCACGCCAGTTCCGAGTTCTTTTATCGCCAGCACTATCAGCCACAGAAGGAAGTGTAGGTCAACCTACTGACGCTCATGTTCCTTCGGCACACGCGGACCAAGTCGAACGCCTGAACTGTGACGGGATCTGTGCCACCGAAGCCCTGTTCTTCAAGACGACTTGCAGCCCAAGAGGATTCGGGGCGCTGAAAGGTGTACTGGCACAACCTGGAACGACCGGAATCGCGAGGCCGATGTCTAGCAGCTCCAACGCCCCTCGGCTGTCTCCTAATCGCTGCGTATCGGTAGCGCCACCCAAACACACGACGCCGCTCGAAGTATGCCCGAATGGCCTCACGAGTGATGCTCGCTTCGAACGGCCTTCGGCATCAGCTTGCGCAAACAGATTCTCGTAACTTGCGGACTGTAACTGGCGGCCAAGCGAATGGCCGTCCTCAGTGATGACTCGTACCGCCGGGGTTGCCGAGAGTGATCTCGAAAGCTGGCCACCGCAGCTCCAGAACGACCGCATAGCGTGGAATCGGGTGCAGTGGTCATGTCGTACCACCGGGGTCGGTGGTGGCCCGTGGAAGTCAGTGTGTCGACGGCGAGTTGAACGAGGTCCCAATTGGATTCGCCGAGCGACACATTCCGGCAAGAAGTTTCGGTTGGGTTTTCCAGAGGGCAGATCCTCACGTCCTGGAGTCATTTATCAGGTCGTGAGATGCGGCGCGAGTTCGCCATGCTCAAGGTATAGAGTATTACCCTCGCCGTATGCGATATATGCCTGCCGCACGCGCCGGGCGAGCCTCGGGATGACGTAGTCATCGAGCTTGTCCACCGCTACCCATTCCCAGCCGTCAAGTTCTGATTCCTGCAGCTTGACGCCTCCCTCATCTGCGCCGAGCTGGCCACAGTCGAACAGGTAGAGAGCCTTGTCACCGCCTCCGGGGACTGGCGCCCAGTCATGGACGAGCAGACGCCGTGGCTGGCGGTCTATTCCGAGCTCCTCACGAACTTCACGATGGCAGGCCGCCGATGGCGACTCGCCCGGCTCGACGTATCCGCCAGGAATATCCCAGCCGCTGCCGTAGGTTTTGTGCACCAGCAACACTTCGTCGCCGCGCACAAACAACGCTCCCGCCGCCAGCCGTGCACACGCAAATTGGTTGTCCGCATTGCTCATTGGTTACCTCACGATCCGCATACGTTGGGCAAGGGCCTGCAATGCGAACGAGGGACTGCCATGGGTGTTACGCATCCAGGTGAGTACGAGTTGTCTGCTCAGGTAGTGATGCCGTACTTGTTCTGGTGCCACCTGCTCGGCATCGAGCACCGCGGCGACGGAGTCCTGTTGGCGGCCCGCGAGATTGAATGCACGAGCAAGCTCTAGTTGGTGGCGAATCCGGCGTTCGATCGGCAGTGCTGACGTATTCAGATCAGGCCCCAGCTGAAGCGCGATTTGCACATCGCCGAGTTCCATCGCGGTGTTTACTCGGTGGATGGCGACGTTGGTTGGGCCGAATGCCGTCCACAGGCAGTTCCGGTCGCCGCCCAACCTGGCTGCTGCTTGATCGGCCTCGGCCAAGAAACCTTGTACTATGTCTCGGCGATTGTTGCGTGCCGCGGCCATCGACCCGACAAGCAGCAGAGTTCCGTACACGGACAGTACGTCGTCGCGGCCGCCATCGAGACATGGTTGCAGATAGGCCACCCCCGCCTCCGCAAGGTCGACTGCCGGTTGCACACGGCCAGTTGACATCACCGTGAACGCAACCGATCGCATCAACGAACCGATGATCGCGGGATCATCGGTATGGCGCGATGCTGCGAGGCCACGCTCGGCGGCGTTCCATGCCAGATCTGTCTCGCCAAGCTTGGTCAAGACCGATGCTGCAGCTTGATAGGTCAAGGCAAGGAGGCGATACGCTTGTTCGTCGCCTACATTCCGGACAAGCGACATCGCCGCGGACAGCAATCTCGGCAAGCGCCCGGCAACAAAACCGAACTTTGATGACTGGTAAGCATCGAACACACCACCCACGTCACGTTCCAGCGTGGGGAGATCGGGTAGCTCGGTGTCGTCGGCCAGCGGGACAAGCGCCGGAAGCAGATGGCTAAAATCCATCAACGCAGATCGCAGTGCAGGCACTGTGGACGTGCCACTGTCTTTGGTCCACTCCAACAGAGTCGGCTCACCGATCAGATCGCCAAGCGACACATCGAGGGCGTCCGCGAGCAGGCGAATGACTGAGAGCCGGTCCAAAGGGATGCGATCGTTCTCGATCTTGCCCACCCAATCGTCCGTACGCCCGACGAGGCCCGCCAAGACGCCCTGAGACATGCCGCGTCGGCGTCGATACCAAGCGACTCGCTCACCGATGGTGAGGTCCTCGGTCATGCCGTGCACAACACAATCCTCCACCTCGCCTTGCAGGGAACCCCGGAAGGAAATTCAGGGGAGTGAAACCGATCCAGGCTGAGGCTACTGCCTACCCAACGAGATCAGTGATGGATGAGGCGGAAAACCGTGAACATCGAAGAACTCGAATCTGTCGTGGAGTGGGCGGCGTACTACCGACAGCAGTTCCATCTGCCCGCCGAGGAGCGAGGCGGGTACGTCATGCTTCCCGTTACGAACAAGGTAGGCATCGTCCACATGCCCAAGACCCGGGCGGCAGCAGTACTCGCTTCGCTCCAGCAGCGAGGAACCCCGGGTCCATTGCTGGCCAGGCAAATCCGATGGAGCTTTATCGCCGCCATCGACTACTCCCCCGGACACCAAATTCTGGAGCTACTGACTCGGAACGACATCTGCGTTCCTGTCGTCGGCAGCGCACTGATGATTCCTACCAGCTTCGGGCGATGGACGAGAGAAGGCGCCTACTGGATCAACCCACCGGCTCGGGACCACGGTCTACCGTTGCTCTCTGTCATCCTCACCACTGCCCTTGCAGTCTCAACCGGGTGAACGGACTTCGGATGCCAAGGTTCCGGAAATGTGAAGAGCCGTCCCCCGAACAATCCGGGGGACGGCTCTTACAGGCTGAGGAGGAGGTTTCTTACTTCGCCTTCTCCAGGACCTCGACCAGCCGCCAGCGCTTGGTGGCCGACAGCGGACGGGTCTCCATCAGCTGAACGCGGTCGCCGATGCCGGCGATCTCGTTCTCGTCGTGCGCCTTCACCTTGGAGGTGGTGCGGATGATCTTGCCGTAGAGCGGGTGCTTCACCCGATCCTCCAGCTCGACCACGATCGTCTTGTTCATCTTGTCCGAGACGACGTAGCCGATCCGCACCTTGCGGCGGCCACGCTGTTCCTTGTTCGCATCGCTCATGCGGCATCTCCCTTGCCAGCGGGTCCGGTGGCCAGACCGAGCTCACGCTCACGCATGACCGTGTAGATA
>NZ_BAGF01000139.1 GCF_000308755.1 Nocardia pneumoniae NBRC 100136 | reverse complement strand
ATCACCGGCCTGCCCGCGACCTCGATCGCGTGGGGATTGTGGCAGCAGAGCACCGGCATGACCGGGGCGCTCGGCCAAGCCGATATCGCCCGGTTGCGGCGGGAGGGCTTCCCGCCGCTGAGCGAGCGGGAAGGTATGGCGCTGTTCGACGCCGCGGTAGCCGACGGCAGGGCGGCGTTCGTGGCAGTCCGTGTCGACCGCGACGCACTGGCGGAAGCGCAACCCCGCGCCCTGATGCGCGGTTTGGTACGGCCGTCCCGTCGCCGGGTCGCCGGTGACGTGGCGCAGCGTCCAGAACTGGCCGCGCAGCTGGCGGGTCGTTCGGCTGCCGAACAGGACCGCGTCGTCCTCGACCTCATCCGCGCCCACGCCGCGGCGGTGCTCGGGCATACCGGCGTCGAGTCGATCCCGGCGGACAAACCGTTCCGCGAGATCGGATTCGACTCACTCGGTGTCATGGAATTCCGCAACAGGCTGTCCGAAGCCACCGGTCTTCAGCTGCCGTCGACACTGGTCTTCGACCACCCGACCGCCACCGCGATGGCGAAGCTGGTGCGCTCCCTCGCGGTGCCGACCGCCGCGGACCAACCCGCCGAGCAGGCGCCGCGCCTGGAGCGCGCGGTCGATGAACCGATCGCCATTGTGGGCATGAGCTGCCGCTTCCCCGGCGGAGTCACCTCACCGGAGACCCTCTGGGAATTGCTCGCCTCCGGCACGGACGCGAGCGGAGACTTTCCCACCGACCGCGGCTGGGATCTCGAGCGGCTATTCGATGCGGATCCGGACAAACCGGGTACCTCCTACACCCGGCGCGGCGGATTCCTCTCCGGCGCGGCGGATTTCGATGCCGGTTTCTTCGGCATCGGCCCCAGGGAGGCGTCCGCCATGGACCCCCAGCAGCGCCTGCTGCTGGAAGCGACCTGGGAGGCCCTCGAAGATGCCGGTATCGACCCCGTCGCGTTGCGCGGCAGCGATACCGGCGTGTTCGCCGGAGCGTGCTCATCCGGCTACGGCGACCGGGTCACCGGAGAACTGGAGGGCTACCGTCTCACCGGCACCACGCACAGTGTGATCTCCGGCCGGGTGGCCTACGTCTTCGGCTTCGAAGGTCCGGCCGTCACCGTGGATACCGCGTGCTCGTCGTCGCTGGTCGCAATGCATCAGGCCACCCGCGCGCTGCGCCAGGGAGAGACCTCGCTGGCACTGGCGAGCGGTGTGACGGTAGCGGCCAGTCCGTACCTCTACGTCGATTTCGCCCGGCAGCGCGGCTTGGCGCCGGATGGACGCTGCAAGTCGTTCTCCGCCGACGCCGACGGCGTCGGTTTCGCCGAGGGCGTCGGGGTGCTCGTGCTCGAACGGCTCTCCGACGCCCAGCGCCTCGGGCACACCGTTCTCGCCCTCGTGCGCGGTAGCGCGATCAATCAGGACGGTGCGAGCAACGGTCTGACGGCGCCGAACGGTCCGTCGCAAGAGCGGGTGATCGCGGCGGCGCTGGCCGACGCGGGGTTGACGCCGGCGGATGTGGACGCGGTCGAGGCGCACGGAACCGGTACGACGCTGGGCGATCCGATCGAGGCCCGGGCCCTGATCAATGCCTACGGGCGCGACCGTGCCGGTCGTCCGCTGTTCATCGGGTCGGTGAAATCCAATCTCGGCCACACCATCGCCGCCGCGGGTGTCGGTGGTGTGATCAAGATGGTGCAGGCGTTGCGGCACGAAACCCTGCCGAAGACGCTGCACGTGGAGGAGCCGAGCCCGCATGTGGACTGGTCGGCGGGCAACGTTCGGCTGCTGACCGAGGCTCAGGCGTGGCCCACCGGGGAACGCGTCCGGCGGGCCGGTGTGTCGTCGTTCGGTGTCAGCGGCACCAACGCACACGCCATCCTGGAAGAGGCTCCCCCGGCTGCGCCGTCACCGGTCGTCGCCGCTCCCGGGCCCCGTATCGAGACGGTCGTGCCCTGGCTGGTGTCGGCCGATTCCGAGTCGGGCCTGCGAGCGCAGGCCGAGCGGCTACGGCAGTGGGCGATCCACCATCCCGACGCCGCACCCTGGGACACTGCTCACGCGCTGATCACCTCCCGCGCACAGCTGCCGTGGCGTGGCGCTGTCGTCGGACGTGACCGGGACGAACTGCTGGCCGGGCTGGCCGAATTGGCCGCTGGCACTTCGGGCGCGATCGCGGCGAAGTCGAACCCGGCCGGACGGACGGCGTTCCTGTTCACCGGTCAGGGCGCGCAACGCGCCGGAATGGGCACCGGTCTGTACGCGGCTTTCGGTGTGTTCGCCACGGCCTTCGACGAGATGTGCACCCATATCGATCCGCTGATCGGCCGATCGCTGCGGGAGTTGGTCTTCCAACCGGACGATGCTCGGCTGCTGGATCGGACCGAGTTCACCCAGCCCGCCCTGTTCGCGTTCGAGGTAGCGCTGTTCCGGCTGCTGGAATCGTTCGGTGTCGTTCCGGATGTGCTCATCGGACATTCGATCGGCGAGCTGACCGCCGCGTATCTCGCCGGGGTGTGGTCGCTCCCGGATGCGTGCGCGCTGGTGGTGGCGCGCGGGCGGTTGATGGGCGCGCTTCCCCGCGACGGGGCGATGCTGGCCGTGGCGATGCCCGAGGAACGGGCGGCGGAACTGCTCGACGAGTTCGGTGGCCCGGTGTCGATCGCCGCGGTGAACGGTCCTGGATCGGTGGTGTTGTCCGGTACCGCCACCATGATCGACGCGATCGCCGATCGGCTGGCGACGGCGAATGTGCAGACCTCGCGGCTGCGGGTCAGCCATGCGTTCCATTCGGCATCGATGGAGCCGATGCTCGATGAGTTCCGCCAGGTGGCGCAAAGTTTGACCTACCATCGGCCGTCGCTTCCGATCGTGTCGAATGTGTCCGGTGCCCTGGTCGACGCCGAACTGACCGACCCGGACTACTGGGTCGCCCAGGTACGCGGGTGTGTCCGGTTCGCGCCGGGTATCGCCACCCTGATCGAGGACGGCGTCCGGCGGTTCCTGGAGGTCGGCCCGGATGCCGTGCTGGCCGCCATGGTTCGGCAGTGTCTCGCCGAAACGCCGACGGCGGAAGCGGAGTCGATCGTGGTCGCGGCCGCTCGACGCTCGACCGACGAGGCGGATCGGTTCGTGAGCGCGTTGGCGCAGGCCGGAACCGGAGGAATGCCGGTGGACTGGACACCGCTGTTCGCGGGCCGCGCGATCGAGCGAGTGCCGCTGCCGACCTACGCGTTCGAGCACCAGCGGTACTGGTTGCCACCGGCCCGGGTGTCGGATCTGTCGCGTTCGGGTCTGGACGACGCGGGCCATCCGCTACTGGGCGCTCTGGTGCGGTTGCCGGATTCGCCGGATGTCGTCTTCACCGGGCGACTGTCCGGAGCGGATCACCCGTGGCTGGCCGATCACGCGGTCGGCGGGGCGGTCATGTTCGCCGGCGCCGCCTTCGTCGAGCTCGTCTTGCACGTGGGTGCGGCGGTGGCATGCCCCGCGGTGTCGGAGCTGGTGATCGAGGCGCCCCTGCCGGTGCCCTCGGCGGGTGCGGTCGAATTGCGGGTGGTGGCCGGTGGGCCGGATGAATCCGGTGCGCGGGCAGTCGCGGTGTATTCGCGGTCGCGGGACGAAGAGCCCGGCGCCGACTCTGCTCAGTGGGTACGCCACGTGACCGCGACGGTGACCACGCGGACGGACGGCCCGTCGGCCGCCACGGTGGGGGCCGGTTGGCCCCCAGCCGGCGCGACTGCGCGGGAACTCACCGGCGCCTACGCGGATCTGACCGAACTGGGCTACGAGTACGGTCCGGCTTTCCAGGGGCTGACCGCACTGTGGCGCGGCGACGGTGAAGTCTTCGCCGAGGTCGTGCTGCCCGAGGCTGCTCGATCACAGGTCGGCGCGTTCGGGGTGCATCCGGCGTTGCTGGATGCGGCGCTGCACTCCATCCTGCTGGGCGGGCTGACGCCCGGACCGGTGACCGGTGCTGTGGCTGTGCCGTTCTCCTGGGAGAACGTCAGGTTGTATGCGACGGGGGCGACCGCGGTGCGGGTGCACGCCACCGTGTCCGGCTCGGCAGCGGAGAATACCCGGATCGCGGTGACGCTCACCGACACCTCGGGGCGTCCCGTGGCAGAGATCGGTGCGTTGACGCTGCGCAGTCTCTCGGCCGATGCCTTCGCGGTGCGACACCGCGCCGTCGGTTACCGACTCGACTGGATCGCCGTGTCTGCCGTCGAGCCGACCGGCGCGGTGGCCTGGGACGTTGCCGGTGACCTCGAGACCGTCCACGTCGCGGGTCGGTTCGCGACAGTCGTCCGGCTCGAGGACGGGGACGGCGGCGGTGACGTGCCCGCGACCGTGCGGGCGACGGTGACCGCGGTGACGACGCGGGTGCGGGAGCTACTGGACCGGGACGGCCGTGTTGTGGTGGTGACCCGGCGGGCGGTTGCGGTCCATGCTGGTGAGCCTGTGGACCCGGCCGCGGCCGCGGCGTGGGGGTTGCTGCGCACCGCCCAAAGCGAGCATCCGGACCGGATCGTCCTCGTCGACGTCGACGAATGGGATCACTTCCGGCAGAGTGTCGTACTGGCGCTGACGCTGGACGCCGAGCCTCAACTCGCCGTCCGCGGCGGCGTCCCCCACGCACCGCGACTCCACCGTGCCGGACACGCGGGCGCCGCCCGCCTGCGCGGCGCGGAACTCCTGGGCACCGCTGCGTCCTCCGACCGCCGGGAATGGGGACTCGCGCCGATCGGGAAAGGCACGCTGAGCCCGGACAATTTCGGCCTGCGCGACCTTCCGGATGCCTCGGCGCCACTGGCTGCGGGGCAGGTGCGGGTGCGCGTGAAGGCCGTGGGCCTGAACTTCCGGGACGTACTCGTCGCGCTCGGCACCTACCCCGACCCG
>NZ_BAGF01000140.1 GCF_000308755.1 Nocardia pneumoniae NBRC 100136 | reverse complement strand
CTATAAATCCAGCGGCATGGCCGGAATGTCGTCGGCCGTGCAGCGGGCGATCCAGATCGCCGCTGGCGAACTCGGTGTTCGCGAGTACGCGGAGAATCGTGTGAACCGGCCGTACAACATCAACGATGCGTGGTGCGCCTCCTTCGCCACCTGGGCCTGGCGGCAAGCCGGCATCAATGTGCCCTGGACCAACAAGAATCACGTGCGGACCATCTGGTCCGATGCCCGACGTATGGGCCTCGCCGGCAGCGCATCAAGCGCCCGACCCGGCGACCTCGTCGTCCTCAACAACGGCGGCCACATCGGCATGGTGGTGGCGCGCAACGGCAACACCATCACCACCATCGAGGGCAATTCCAGCGATGCGGTGCAGCGGAGAACCTACAACGTCGGCGCCAGCGGCATGGTCGGCGTCGTCCACCCACCAGGCTGACTCCCCGCGCGGCTCGAGCCGAACAACTGCTTCCCGGGGCGGCGATTTCCGCACCCCCCAGCGAGTTCAGCCGGATCGCGGCAACGATGACCAGCGGGTGGACGAGGGAACGCGGTGAGCCAGCCCAACACGGTGACATGCCGGTTTGCACAAGAACGTCGGATCGGCGGCACGAGCCAGCGGCGAGGACAGGTCGCCGGTCGAAGACGACCAGTTATGCACACTGGACCTGCCCACATCACCCTGCCGCCCGATCGGCGGTCGGTATGGCGATGACGATCAGATACCTCGCGCACGATGATCTTCATACACGGCAAACTCTTCCAGTAACTGCTCGTCCGGAGTCAGATCCGAGCGCAGGTCGGGTCCCAGCTGATGCTTGACGGCGAATGCCAATGCTTGGGCGACCGAGGTGAGCGCGGTCAGCGAAGGAAGTTCCGCCACGCTGTCGGTCTCGGCGTAGAACGTCACATCCGCGATGCGGGCCAGCGGCGACGAAGGCCCATCGGTGAGCGCGATGGTCGTGGCGCCACGTCGGCGGGCCCACTCCACGGCATGAACGGTGTCACGCGCATATCGCTGGATCGATATCGCTACGAGCGTGTCGCCGGGCTGGATCCCGCGCAGCTCGTCGACGAGCAGTCCGGCGGCCGCCCTGATCTGTCTGACCCCCGGCCGTATCGCCCGCAGCAGATAGGCCAGCTGGTAGGCCACCGACAGCGAGGCCCGCAGACCGACGACATGCACCGTCTCGGCCGACACCACCGCGTGTACCGCCCGGTCCCAGTCGTCGCGGTCGATCCGGTCGAAGGCGCGTGCCATATTGGCCGTGTCGCGATCTAGCACGACGGAGAGGAATTGCTCTCGCGTGGTCGGCTCGGCGGCGCGCTCCCGCAACAGATTCGCCTCCGCGGCGAGCTGCATCCGACAGAGCTTGACCAGATCCGGGTATCCCGACAGGCCGAGCATGGTCGCGAAGCGCACCAGCGACGAGCGATGCACACCGGCCAGTTCCGCACTCTCCCCGATGCTGCGAAACGCGGTGCCGTCCGGATCGTCGAGCACGAGTCGGGCGATGCGCTGCTGACCGTCCGCGAGCTCGGGGAATCGCTGCTGCAAGATCGCACGCAACTCGCGATATGTGTGGGGTGCCTCGCTGGCCACGGGTGCCCTATCCGATGACCGCGGAGGCCGACTGCCGATCCATTCGTTCGATATTGCCCGCGACGGCGGCTCCCACACCACCGATCGGCGAATAATGTCAGCCTGCCCACATGCCCGTCTACGAAGACCATGGGTTGAGCCCGCGGTTCGGATCGAAGTTGTTGAAGTTGGCCAGCCGCCGGGTCGACCGCTGCAACGCCTGAAGATTCGTGTCGTTCCGGTTGTGGTAGTAGTTCGTGGCCGCTTCCTGGTGCTGCAAAGCCAGTTGCCGTCCGATGTGCTGGCGAGCGTCGCGCCCCGCGGCCAGCCACTCCTGCGGGGTGATCGCTCTGAGCCGCTGTTCGTTGTCCACCACGCCGGGTTGGCCAGGTGCCCCCAAGACACGTTGCACGAATCGAACTGCGGCGGCGTTCCGAGGAGTGATATTGGGATTGGCGAAGTTCAGCTGGTTCATGGGCGCGGTGGAGTGCCGCACGAAGTTGTCCGCAGCGACCACGGCCTGCGCCGCGAATGCCGGCAGCGCGCGGCCCGCGTTCTGATGGTTCTCCACCGCGTATCCCGCGGCGATCGCCTTCTGCAACGGCGCGAAGCCGAGCGGATTGAACTCCTTCATGCTGGCCTTCTGGACCGCCGCCGCACGCAGGGCATCCGTCACTTCCGCATCGGTCGCACCGTTCGCCCGCATGAGCGTACCGAGCATCGCGTCCGGGGCCTTGCTGTCGCCCAGACCATCGAGGACATTCGCGACACGGAGAGCGCCCGCCAATCCTTCCGACCGTCCGGCCGCCTTGAACAGCCAGTTCTCCAGAGCGGCATGGTTGCGCTCGACCAATTCGCGCTGCATCGGCGACATGGCGATGTTGTTGAGATCCACCTGCTTCTTCCGGCGCGACAGCGGGTTCAACGGACTCACCGTGGCCCCGAGCAGCCACGCGGTCACCGGCGACGCATTGATCGTGTTGAGCGAGGACATCCCCGACAGGAACCCGGCGCGCAGCGACCCTCCGGCCTGAGCCACGCCCATGCCGAGCGCGGCCCCTCCGCCACCTCCACCTCCCGAGCGTGGCGGTCCTTGGACCGCCGACGCGAATCGGTTCGCCACCCAGTCGTTACCCCTGCTGAGGCTCCAGTCGAGTCTGCGCAACTGGGAGATCGCAATGGCCTCGACCGCACCCGCGATGATGATCACCGCCATGACCTGTCCACGCGCCTGCTGGAACAAGTTGCCGAGGAACAGCACATAGACGCCGAGGAAGATGGTGAACACCGCCATTCGCGCCGCCGCGATGAACCCATCGACGATATTGCGCACCAAAAACGTCTGCGTCGGGCCGTAGACGAAGCCGCCCGCGGCGAATCCGAAGATCGTCATGAAGCAGTGGTAGATCGCGTCCATGGCCGTCTTCATGACCTTGATGCTCAGATACGCCGCGAATGCCAGGAGGATTCCGCCGCATAGCAGCAGCAGTAGGCCGGTGCCGACCTGCCCCATGGTGGGATCGCTGGCCTTGGCGTGCGCGGCCGCGTCGCCGCACACCTTCATGCCGTACTTCACGCGATCGACGTCACCCGCTCGGATTCCCGCCGTCCACGCGGCCCGACAGGCGGGGCTCTCGTCCACCACGTGCCCGAAGTTCCAGACCTGCACCGGGCGGCGCGCGAAATTGTCGGCGAGATCTTCCTGCATCGTCGTGATCAACTGCGATGGATTCGGGCTGGAGTTCCCGTTGAGCCCCGCGGCTACCGAGATACCCAGATCCCGGCCTTGGGCCAGCAATCCATGTGAGGACAGCACCTCCGATAGCGGCTCGGCCAGGAACACCGGCCCGAGGATCGCCACTCCCGCCATTGTCACAACCTGGATCGCGGCCTTCGCGTGATACCCGCGCACGATGAACCATGCCACGAAGAACGCGCCGATCGTCGCCGCCGTCACCAGCATGATCGGCGTCGCGATCTGACCGGTCAGCGCATCAGCGACGCCGCGCAGCGCGGCGGCGAACCAGTCCATCCAGCGGAAGCTCAACACATAACCGATCAACCAGATCGCCGACGTGACGATGGCCATGTATGCGATGAACAGCAGACCGAGGATCGCCCAGAGGATGGTGGCGCCCGGGTTCAGCGGTCCGCCCCGGTCGGTAGCGAAGGTGTAGCAGGACAACGAGGCACCCGAGGAGTCACGGATTCTCATCCAGCTGAGACCGTCGATTTCCGATGTTCCGGCCGAGGGGGCCGGGTTCTGCGCGGTCGCCACCGCGCCGAGTAGGCCGGAAAATACGAAGAGCGCGAAGACGGTCAGCAGAAACCAGATGATCCTGCGGCACCAGGGACGGGCGGCGAGCCAGGCGCGTACCCGTGCGAGCACCACGGCCGGACAGAGACTCTCAGGATCGTCCGATTCGCGTTCCTGCCGTGCTGACCGACTCGGGAGGGAGCGCGCAACCATAGAGTCCAGCATGACGCAACAATAGTTGCGTATCAACCCCATTGAGCAACCAACTGTTCATGCTTCGGACAAGATCCGGCGCCTGCTCCGCATGACCGGAAAAGCTTCCCGCACATGCGAGTTACACAGTGGCGCAATCAAATTGAACAATTGACCGATGGGGTAGCTCGGGAACTGGTGGCCAGCCGCCCGGTGCGCGCCGCACGACGAGCAGAACGCGACCGGCTTCAATACCCCACATACGATCCGCCGCTGCGCATCTGCACAATCCCGGGCACGTTGCTGACCGATCCGTATCGGTCGATCGCATATCGCACTCCAGCGACGATGTTGTCCACCGGGTTCCAGATATCGCGGTGTCCCGGAAGGGAATACGCGTTGAACGTCGGATCGATGGTCTGCATCAGCCCTTTGGACGGGATCCCCCTCGCGGCGTTGCTGTCCCAGAGATTGATCGCGTTCGGGTTGCCGCCGGACTCGTGCTGGATGATGGCCGCGATATCGGCCGGATCGATCTGTCGCGTGTCGTAGCCGTGCTGACGCAACACGTGCAGTGCCTCGTTGATCCAGTGGCCCTGTTGCCCCGAAGGCCGCGTGCGCGGCGGACCACCGCTGGGACCGCGCATGCCGGGGTGCGTCGCGCGGCGGGGTCTCCGCGGCCGCGCGGGACGCGATTCCCGCAGGTACCGATCGGCCAATGCGGCCACTCGATCGGCGGTGAGCACCGCCGAGGCCTGCCCCTGCCCGAGGACCGTTCCCGCGCGCTGCAATGCGTTCTCCAAGGTGGAGATCACCAGCTGCCTGCTCGCATTGGCGTCTTGGATGGTGCCGAGCGCGGTGAGGGCTGTGTTCACCTCCGCGATGATCGCCCCGATCGCGGCCCGCCCCTGGGTGGTACTGTCCACCGCTCCGCCGAGGATGCGCTCGAGTTCGGTGTTCATCGACTGCGTGGCGTCCCCGTGGCGTGCCCGATTCTGGCCGCTCGCGGCATAATGCGAGCCCAGCTCGCCGTCCCACGCAATGGGCCCGCTCGGTCCCGCCGCCCCGATATCGGGCGGCCGGTACGGCTGGCCTGTCATGGCGGTCGGCGGTCCGTCGCCGTACTGGGCCGCGATAGCGGCCAGGGCACCCATCGCCGCGGCGGCCATCGGCATGGACGAACCCGCCATCCCCATCGCGTCCGCGCGCGGAATCGACGCCGGGCCCGAGGCGGCGGAAGGTGTTTCGGCTACGGCAGGCGCAGCCTGACTTCGCGCCTGCGCCGCACCGGCGGCCGGTCCCACAGACGCGGGCGCACCGGCCGACAAAGGAGGTGCCGGGGCTGGACTGCCCCGCGGCGAAGACTTGGCCGGACGACGGGGCGCAGAAGTGGTGGCGCTCGCGCGGACGTCACGAACGTCATCGGTATGGTCGGGATCCGTTTCAGTGGGTGTTCGCTTCGTCGGCGACATCAGGTCCCCACCTAAGCGCGGCCGGGCATGATGCGGATGCCCGAGATACCGCAGACCGAGCCGTAGCGATCATCGGCGAATCGGCCATCCGCGATGGTGCTGGCATGGAAGGCGTTCTCGGCTCTGGACATCGGTGTGGCACCTCCGTCGATCCGCTGGCCTCTTGTCACCTGCCTCGCTGTATCGCGCGAACCCACTGGAGGCCCCTCGCGTCGAGACTCGCCCGGCAGCGTAACCGCAGCCTAACCCCATTTCCATCGATTCTCCTGCCGCTGTATTCCCGAGCGCGGGAATACAGCGGCAGGAGACCACGCTGCTCACGATCCCTCGGGTTGGGCGATCTGCACGACCAGGCGCCGGATGAATCGAGACCCCTACACAGTCAGGTCGCGCACTCGCGCCTTTCTCGGCTACGCGGAGACATTACGCATGGCCGCCGCGATGCCGTTCGCATTTGCGATGCGTTGGCCACGGGCCTCGCCGGAACTTCTTTCGTAGTATTGATCGAACACCGCCGCCGCGGCGGCGGGCGTCGCCGTGGCTCTGAGACGAGCGTATGCACCCGATTCACCAGCGCGCAATTCGTGCATCATGAAATCCATTTGGACTTTCCAGTCGTAGACGGACTTGCCTTGGGCCGCGGCGAACCGCTCCAGATTCCGCCGTCGTCCGCCCAACCATTGGCATAGACCTATGGCGCCTTCACGCGGGTTGAAAGCATCGGTCCTGAAACCGGATTCGACCTGTATGTTGCCCAGAATTCCGGCCGCTTGCGCAGGTGTGAGCCCATACTTCGAGATGAGGTACTGATACATCTGCGCGACTTGGGGACTCGTGCCGCCAGGGATACTGTCCGCGGATCCCGACCGGGTCGGTGGTGTGTA
>NZ_BAGF01000141.1 GCF_000308755.1 Nocardia pneumoniae NBRC 100136 | reverse complement strand
CCCCCAGCCTCCGCAGCCACCGGCGCCGCCGCACCCCCACCCCCACCACTACCCAACCCCGCCAACGCCGACGCGATCATCGGCAACATCCCCAACGCCAACGGCGCAGCCATCGCCGCCACCGGCAACAAATCCCCCACCAAATCCCCAGCATCCCCCGGCCCCGCCGACGGCTCACCCCCACCCGAACCCCCTGGCGGCGCCTGCTGAACCTGCGGAGCCACCACACCACCCGGCTGCCCCGACGGCACCTCACCCGGCACCGCACCAGACTGCGCGGGCTGACCCTGACCCGGCACAGCAGCCGAACCAGGCACACCCGGTTGACCCGGCTGCCCAGGCACACCCGCCGGACCCGCAACACCCGGCTGCCCAGCCTGACCCGGAACCTCCGGCTGCCCAGCACCACCCGACTGACCAGGACCAGGCGCACCACCCGACTGACCAGGACCAGGCGACGGAACACCCGACTGCCCAGGCGCAGTCGTACCCGGCCGAGGATGTTGCTGTCTTTGTCGGTTCGACCATGGAGTGACCGGCCCGGCTTGCCGATCTTCCGCTGTTCCCGGTTCGCTCGCTTCGGCCTCGACGCCTGCGGGCCAGACCTCAGCAGTGGTCATAAATCACCCCCGGGATCGGGGCGCACGCGGGTGGCAGGCGAGGGCAGGCGGGACTTTCGAGCGACATGCGACGGAGGCTCATTAGCTACTCCCTCCTAGATTCATCACCGTCGGCTGGAAACGGTCTGGCGGCCAGGGTGATTCACGCACGTCAGTGTACGTCTCGTCGCGATCATCCTGATCTATCCGACCAGACATCTCGATTCCCATAGCTGGGAATCCTCGACAATGAGTGAAGTCGAGAGGAACTCCCGAGCATGGTCGACGTGCAGCCCGCGGTTACGGCCGCGTCTCCCCCTGACGGCGATGTCCCGGCAGGCCTCGATAGCTAGTTGCTCCGCGTCGAATAGGTGAAATCAGATGGGCTTGTTCGGTTTCGAATGGAAGGACGTCGCTTCCGGCGTAGCGAGCGGCGTGGGATTCATGGTCGGCGGTCCGGTCGGCTCCGCGATCCTGGGCGGCGCGGTCAGCGGCATATGGACGGGTATCGAACGGGGAAGCTTCGAGGAGGGCTTGCAGGCCGGGCTGGTCGGTGCGGCCTTCAGCGCCATACCCGGTGGCGTGATCGGTGGCGCGACGCGCGGTCTGGTCGGCGGGGGACTCAGGGGTTTGGGGACTAACCTCAGGGGCGTCGGGAGCCTCTTGACCCAGAGAGGCTGGGGTGGACTCGGGTCTAGGTTGGGCTTGGCGAGAGCCGAGGCGATGCCCAGGTTGGGCGCCGGTGCGACGGTAGCGGGTATCAGCAACGCACTGGCAAGCAGAGGTTACGACGTGATCCATCCGAAGCCGCAGCCGCCGCAGCCGGAGCAGCAGGCGATCCCCGAAGTTCTCCCCGTCCGACCGGCGGGTGTGGAATACAGGGGTGCTAGTTCACCCGCGCTGGTCTCGGTTCCGGCATGACAGACGAAATGCCGACTCTGTATGTTCCGGACGTATATTCCGAACGGTGGCCGGAGGAGCGGCTCAAGCTTTCCATTCCGATCCATGATTGGTTGGACAAAGGCGACGGAAGCCTGCACGAGATTCTGAAAAAGAATTGGGATGCTTTCGGAAAGAGATCTGAGCGGAGGAACGTTCCGGAATATGAAGATGTGCGTCAAGTCGTCGACTTGACAAGCCCCAGTGTCAGATCCGGCATGTTCGACTCCTACGTGCAGGTCAACAACAAGCTCATGTCGTCTTTCAAAGCTCTGCAAGATCGGGATGCGATAGTCGAGGAGAAGGTCGAGAAGGCGGATATCACCATTGAGAAAGCGCGGGAATACCACACGACTCTGATCAACGATCTCAGTACCAGGGCATCAACTCCGCCCGCGGGCGAAATCAGCGAGGACCAGCATGTCATGGAGTTCATCGCAGCCGGTATGGATGCGTCCGTGGAAAACATGACAAAGACAAGTTCCGATCTAGGCGAAGACGCCGGTGACATCGACGAGCAGACGGCGTTGATCGAGGAGCTCAAGAACAGAATAAAGGCGCTGGAAGAGGCGGCGGCGAATCCGGCGGGGAATCCGCCACCGGTCAATACGGGCGATTTCGATCTGGGCGACCCGGGGGCCAGTGATCCATTCGCACCGGGTGAGATCGACATGGGTGATCTCGACCCCGGCCTGGGCGACATCGGCTCCGATGGCAGCCTGACGCCGGACGACTCCGGTTTGGGCAGCCAAACGCCGGGTCTGAGCGACGGTCTCGGGAATGTCCCGGGCGCGACAACGCCGACCACTCCTGCCGTGCAGCCCGCGGGCGCGACCTCGCCGATGGGCTCCGGCATGGACATGATGAGTTCGCTGCTGCCGATGATGATGCAGCAGGCGATGATGCGAAACATGGCCGATCAAGACTTGAACAACCGTCGTGCGGAGCTGGACCCGAGCCGCTTCGAGGACGAAGTCGCCCCGGTCGCGCCGCCGCCGGTCACGGCGCCGGTCACGGCGCAGCCCGCCGCGGTGCAGCAATCGACGACAGCTCCGGCGACGCACCACGGACAGCCCCCCTCCGGCACCACGTCTTCCACGCAGCCGACCGGGGCACCGACCCGCGTACCAGGCGCGGATGGCAGCGTGCTGTACACGTTCCCCGACGGCCGTACGCAAAAAGTGTCCGTGCTGGTCGCCCAAGCATTGGACGCGGCGTTCGGCAACAAGAGCGGTACCGACGCGCAAAAGGCGTACGAGAAGACGTCGGCGAAGTGGTCGGATCAGAAGCAGATCGGCGATCGCGTCGATCCGTACCAGTTGATGACCGGCGATGTCGCCACCTGGGACAAGGGCACCGCGATTCTTGTGGTGTTCAGCTCCGAGCAAGGTGGCGCGCCGGACGGTGGCACGCTCGAGGTGATCGTCAACGGGGAGCTGAAGCCTTTCAGCACGCTCATGGCCGGCGATGGCGGGAAGGTGCCGGAGATGCCAGACTTCGCAGAGAAGTTCGGTCAGTTCACCGGATTCGCGCACCCGAAGGGCATCGAGTTGACCGCGCCGGCGGACGGGGCAGCGCCCCCGACGACGCCGAGCACGGCCGATCAGTCCGCGAACGCGGCAATGCCGGTTGTCGCGGCGGGCTGATCGCGCGAGAAGGATTGCGGCAGATGAGGAGAGGAGGTCGCGATGCCGCCGCTGAATGTCGATCCACAGGAACTCGTCGCCACGGCGGCGAAGCTCGCCCAGCTGGCGCGCGATACGGGCGCGGCGCTGCCGGGAGGATGGGTCGTGCCCGCGGGGGCCGACCCGATTTCGGCCGAAGCCGTGCCGCAGCTCAACGCGCAGGCGGCATCGCTGCTCAACGGCATGGCAAGTGTGCTCAATGAGATGCAGCGCACCGCCTCCAACATCGGCAAAGCAGCGGTCGACTACACCAGTGCGGATGACGAGGGGGCACGGAGAATCGGCGGCGCCGGCGGCGACATCGTCGCCGACCCGGTCGGCGACGTCGAAGTGATCGGCCAGCGGCGGCCGCCCACGCTCCGGTTTCCGGTTGCCGGCGGCACCGTCGACCCGTTGACCTTCGCGCAGCAATTGCACGCGGGACCGGGGCCGGGCGCGGCAACAGGATTCGCCAATGAATTGCGCAAATTCACCGGAGGCCAGCATCTCGCCGCCACCGAGGGCGTCGACTCGGCGGTGCGGGCGATGCAGAACTGGGAGCCGGTGGGCGCGGCGGCGGCGGCCGAACTAGGGCAGCACCGTGGGTGGCTCGACCAGCTCGGTAGAGGCCTGGGGATGCTCGCCGACGGAATCGACACCTACAGCAACGCATTCCGTACGGCGAAGGCGAAACACCCGACGCCGGAGGAGATCATCGCGGCGCGCAAGGAGTTGCTCCGCCAGATGCGCTCGAAGAACGAGCTCGGCATCCAGGCGGCGCTGGCGAAGTTCAACGAGCAGAACGCCCGTTCGCTGGAGACGATCACCGGGTACTCGACCGAGGTCGGCTCCAAGGTAGGGGCTGGTGAGGGAGCCGACAAAGGTACCAGCGGCGGCAGCGGCGGTGGCGACAGCAGCGCGCTGAGCCAGATGCTGCCCGCGCTGATGAGCGCGATGGCCTCGGCCGGAGTGCCACTGAGCGAGCTCGGCCGGTCCGACGACTCCTACGATGACTACGGCATCGATGAGTACGGCTACGACGACCTCGGCATCCCGAGCAGTCTTGGCACGGGCAGCCCCAGCGGGACGCCCATCGGCAATCTCGGCACCAGCATCTCGGACGTCACCGCGGAAACCGTTTCGGCCACGCCCCTACCGTTGGCCGCATCGGCCAGCTCGGTCTCGTCATCCATGCCGCGCACGCCGGTGATCGAACCCCTCTCCACGTCATCGGCCGCCAACGCGGCCGCCGCGCGCGCCGGTACGCCGATGATGCCGTACATGCCGATGGCGCCGGGAATGGGCAATGGAGGGGGAAACGGCAACGAACGCAACCGTGTGGTGGCATGGCACCCCGACCGCCTGATGTATGTCGACGACACACCGCATACCGAAGCGGTGATCGGCGAGCGGCCGACGATCGCACCGACCGTGACCCCGCCGACGCCCGGACCGAGCAACCAGACCCCGAGCCAATCCGGAGGTAACGCATGAGGGAACGCAGCGAGGTGGAGTCATGAGTTCGATCCACCCGGACGTGCAGGCGGCCTTGGATGCCGCCCGCGATCTGCGGCATCGGATCGCCGAGATGCGGGAGAAGATCGACAACATCCGTGCCCGCAGGCCGTCGCCGAGCGGTGCGGTCATCCCGGAGGTCGACGCCATGGGCAGGCTGACCGATCTCTACCTGGCGCCGGGCACCGCCGACCGGCTGACCTGCCCCGAGCTGATCAACGAGATCATGTCCGCCATCCGGGAGAGCACCGCCGACGCGGCGCGGCAGTACGAAAGCATCATGGCAGCGTCGGCCACTGACGAAACCGAGCCGGTCACCACCGCATCCGGGCAAGCGGGATGAGCGAGCGAACCATGGACGCAGCCGAGTTCTCGCTCGTGCCGGAGGCGGGCGTCAGCGAGGCGGAGGCATGAGTGAGCCGGTCCCGGAGGTCACCGTCGCGGATACGGTGCGGTGGTTGCACGACGAGGGGCTGGTGCGTCTGGCCGGGGTCGCGGAAGGCATGTCGGAGACGATCGTCGCCTACACGATCGAAGTCGCGACCGGAACCGTCACCGCCCATCCCGCGACCGGAGGCGGCGTCGGCGCGGACGCGGTGACATTGGCCGCCGACGATCTGCCGTATCCGGTCGGCACCGCCAAGCGTCTGGTGATCGCCGGTGTCACGACGACCGATTCGGTGCTCGTGGTCGACTTGGCCGCGACCCTCTCGATCGCGATCAACGCCGACCACCCCGAGCAGGCGGCGCGGTCCTGGGTGATGCAGTTGCTGCTGAATCCGGAGATCACCATCACCACCAACAGTGCCGATGTCGCGATCGGCACCAGCTCCCGGCTGCGGCAGAGTTTCATCCCCGGCGGAGGCGCCACCCTGGTGAACGTCGACGACACACGCCCGCCGGTCACGGCGGTGACCTTGAACGCGACCACCGACGGTCCCGATCATCTCGACGTCGCCGCCGACGGAACTGGCGAGATGTATCTCGGCGCTCGATTCTGGCAGCTACGCCAGGTCATGCGTATCGAGGACGCCGCGTGGTCGGCGTTGGCGGCGCGCTTGGACGACATGGCCGACGACGCCGGCTATGCGAGCAGTTCTCAACCTGCCGAACAACTCTGAGAGAGCACCCGATGACCGACAAGCACTCTATCGACATGGACGATCTCGACGTCGACGATGATCCCGACGCCGCCCCGCCGGACTGGCGGAGCAGGACCTACGAGGTGTTCAACCCCGATCACACCGTCGGCGTCGGCTGTGACCGTGACGGGGAGATCATCGGTCTCCATATCACCGACGATGCCCGCGACAACGGCGACAGCTGGCTGGCCGCCGAGATCGTCCGGCTCGCCCGGTTGGCGCACGCGAAGTCGCGGGTCGGGTTGCGCGCCGAGATGGAGTACAACGGCACCCGGCCCTACACGATCGATTCGTTCGACCTTCCGACCGAGGCGTCGTATCGCGCGATGGAGGAATCCGAGTTCCGACGCGATTCCTGAGTGCCGACCATCGAGTTTCGAGAAAGGACACCGACATGGCGGAGCCGCTGGATATAGACGAGCACCACGAGGTCGTGGCCGCTGCGAACAAGTTCCGGACCGCGATCGTCACGGTCGGTGGCCAGGTCGAGCAGATCGCTCGGGGCTTCGTCGTGCCACGATCTCCGCAGTCGAAACTCGAGATACCACTCGCGCGGTGCACCGACGAGATGCGGGAGGCGCTCCTGTCTCTCGTTGCGACGAACCGCCGTGGAGCGGACGCGATTCCGGAGCACACCGCACAGGTATCCGCCACCCTCCACCACACCGACCAGGGCGGGGCCTCGACAGTGCGTGGTCGCACCGAGTCCGCCTGATTCGCCGATGCCAGCGCCGCAAAGCGACAGGCCGCACTGGGACGCGATCGTCGGCGACAACTGGCCGGTGATCGGCCCGGGCGACTGGAGCGCGCTCGAGAATCTGGCGCGTGACGGAGCGTCATCGCTGGACCTGTTGGACGCCGAAGGACGGCGGCGCGACTTCGACGAGCGGGCGCGCTCGAGCGAGGGCCTGCGACCGATCAAGGACGACATGCTCCGCCAGCGTGCGCACCCGCAGGCGTTCGCCGATGCGCTGGAGGTCGTGGCGGACACTTTCGGGGATTTCTCCGATCTGGTGTACCGGACGCAAAACCAGATCCTGGACATCTACGAGAACGCCATCTCGAAGATCGACGCGAAAAATCGTGCTGCCGCCGCGGAGGAGGACGAATCCGACGCCCAGGCAATCCGGGATCGGATTCCCGGGATCATCGCCGCGGCACGGGAGGACGTCGACGATGTCGTCCGGACCGCGCTGAATTCGATTCCCGACCTGCCGAGCTTGCCCCGGCTCCGCGATGAGCTCGGAATCGGGCCTTCGATACCAGGCCAGGATGGCGGGCCGGGTGACGACTATCCGCAGCACCGGCCTGCCGAAGATCACTCCGGCGCCCCGCATGGCGGACCGCCTGGGCCGCCTGGGCCGGAGGACGTCTTTCCGATCGGGCAGTTTCCGGGTGGCGATGTCCCCGGCGATCAACCACCGGTCGATCCGCTCGTGCCGGGAACCGAACTCGGGCAACCGTCGAATCCCGTTCCCACCGAAAATACTCCTGCCACTCCTGCGCCGACGGGCCAAACGCCTGTCACCAATAGGCCTGGACCGACAACGACTCCCGTGGGTTACTTACCCGGCGGTGTCACCGGCGACGGACCGGATTCACCTGTCGCCGCTGGCCCGGCGCGTGCGCCGATCGCGGAGAGCGAGCCCGCCGATTCCGGCCACGATGTCTCGGCGGAAGCCGCCGATCCTGATGCGGACGCGCCAGAGTCAGCGGTCGAGGGAACGGAATCGACGACTGGCGACCGGTCGACGACCGTTTCCACCGCGGAATCGCGCCAGGAAGCCGGTATCGAATCGTTCGCCGCCACGGCGACGGCAGCGACGGCCGACCCGACCGCGTCGCTGCCACCTCCTTTCCTCCTTCCGCCACCTATCGCACCACCAGCCGCGGCGGCGGTATCAGCCCCTCCGCCCGGATCCGGGGTCTTCGCCCCGGCGGCACAGGCGGGCTCGGGACCGCCGCCGATCCAGGCCAAGCCGACCGCGCCACCGACCGACTCGCGCGGGCCCGCCGTCGCGCCGAGGGTCACGGCGGGTCCGTCGGCACCGCCGTCGGGCGTGTCCAGCGGCGCTGTCAAGGAGCCGCAGGAACGGACCAACCAGAGCGCGGACGCCGCGAAGAAGGAAACCGAAGGCAGCGACGAACTGATCCGCGATGCAGTCGGCGCGGCCATGACTTCCGCCGCTGCACCCGCGTTCGTACTGGGCGAGCGGGTCGATGGTGACCTGGTATTGGCGCGCACGTTGCTGAGCGGCGTGCTCGCGGCTGGCGGCGACGCGGTGGTCGGACTCGGGTGGGCGGTGTCGGTGATGCGGCATCAGAGCGGCGTCAACGCGTTTGTGACCTCGAACGAGGGCCGCGGCTGGTTGCCCGCCGGTCTGTATCTGCCGCGTGAGGTGTCCACACCGTGGGTCTGGGAGGTCTCCGACGGAAGCGGCTGGGAGGGCGTCGCGGACCCCGCGCGGGTGCTGGCGGAGTTCGGGCTGGCCTGGGGCCGCAAGTCGGGTGCCCGGTTGACCGCGGTCGTGTCGTCGGGGGAGATCGACGCGGATCTGCGCAGGCAGTTGGGTGAGGTGCCGATGGAAGGTGAGGTGGGCGCCTCGCCGGCGATGGATCTCAGCGCGCCGAAGCCGGGGTTGGTCGACCGCCTCGAACTGGTCGGGGCGCCGGCGCTGGTGCAGCGTGCCATGGCGACACCGGAGTTGGAGATCGCCTGGCGATGCTGGGAGTTGGCCTCGGACGCGCACGTTCGGGTGCACAAGGCCGGTCTGGGCTCCCCAGCCGCGCTGGGGGCGCCCGGGGTGCGCGACCGCATCCTGGCCACGCTGCGGCAGCGCCGCGAGGTGCCGCAGGAGTGGTGGGAGGAGTTGCGTGACGCCGACGACCTGCTCGCCGCATCGATGCTGGCGCGGCGTGCGGACGTGTCCCGAGTAGCGCTGGGCGAGTTGCGCACCGACGACGGCAGGTCGGCCTCTGAGATGACCGCTTTGCGCGCCATGGTCTTCGAGCGGCGGTGCGACGAGCTCGTGCTGCTGCTGGCGGACGCCGCGACGCGTCAGAGTATGCGTGATGCGGTATACGTCCACGCGCAGGTGGTAGGCCACCCGGCATTCATCGAACCGGCCGCACCGGCGTCCGCGGGCGGTCCCGCTCGTCGTCCGACCATCACGGCGGGTCCGGGACGCTGAGCCTGACAAAACAGAGTCGTTGCGAAATACGTTGTTGCCCAAAGGAATAAAGGTTTCGGTGGGTCGGGCGGCCCGTGGCCTTCCCCAACTGTGGGAAGGATTGACAATAGGTAGACCTGTGGTGGGAAAGGATTCTGATCGAGCATGAGCATGCCAGACAGGATGGAGATCGACCCTGCGGTATTGCGTCAGCTGGCTCTCCAACACGACCAGGTCGAGCGCGATACCCGGGAATGGGCCAAACCGCCCTCGGAATGGCTCGCTAATTTCCTGCCCACCTACGGCAAAATCGCCTGGCCCGTCTACGAGGCGCTGGAGCGGTACTACGACGCCCGGCAGCGTGCGGGCGAGGCACTGGCCGACGAGCATGCCCGCACCGCGAAAGCGTTGCGCGATTCAGCGGACGCCTACGAGCAATCCGATCTCGATAACGCTGCGCTGATCCGGCAAGCCGGTGGCCTGACCGACAGTCAATCGTCCCCGACTATCCCGGTCGGAGCATCCACCGATCCGCTGAGTCCGAGTGGGCCGACACAACCGTTCGCCCCTCCGCCCGGTGGACCCCCGCCAGGTGGCCCAACTTCGGTCGGCCCCGACGGCACCCAGAACAACCCCCTCGGCGCAGAACCGGGCGGGCAGAACGGAGCGACGCCGTCTACCACGGGCGCTCCCTCCGGTCCCGTCGTGGCGCCGACCGATTCCTCGGGCAGCACACCGAATGCCACCGGCACCACCGCGACCGGCCCGTCGAGCACCGGCGTTACGGCGCCGACCGGAGCGGGCATGCCATCCGGTGCCGGACCCCTCTACAACTCGGCGGATGACCGGGGGTCGGCGCAGCCACCCAGCGGCGCGACCGGTCGGGCGGACTTGCCACCCATGCCGCTGCCGGTCTCGACTCCGTTCGGCGCGGCCGTCGCCGCCGCCAAGGACAAGGAGTCCGAACCGGCGTATGTGGTCGGCGGCCAGGTGAACGACGACCTGGTGCTGGCCAAGACCCTGCTCGGCAGCGTGCTGGCGGCGGTGGACTCCCCGGTGGGTATGGCCTGGTCGGTAGCGGTGATGCGGGGTCCGGGCGGAGCCGGCGTATTCATCACCTCGAACGAAGGCCGTGGCTGGTTGCCCGCGGGGCTGTTCCTGCCGCGCGAGGTCTCCACCCCATGGAACTGGGACGAGTTGCTGACCGAGGGAGACGGCAGCGGATCGCCGTGGGAGGGCGTGACCGACCCGGCCCGGGTGCTGGCCGAATTCGGGCTGGCCTGGGGTGCCAAGGCGAACGCGCAATTGTCTGCCCTGGTGTCGTCCGGGCCGATCGACCCCGGCCTGCGTTCCCGATTCAGCGACACGGCGATGGAAGGTCTCGTCGGCCCGTCCTACGATGTCGATCTGCGCGAGTTCACCCCGGACACGGCCGACCGGCTGGGTCTTACAGGTTCGATCGCGGGCCTGGAGCATGTGTCAGCGGTGCCCGACGCGCAGGTCCGATCCCGCTGCCTGGAACTCGCCGCCGACGCACACACGCAGGTCGGGCGATCCGGACCGGTGCCCGCTGAGGCCGCAGCATCACGACAGGTGCGGGAACGCATTCTCGCCGCGCTGCAGACGGGAAAGGCGGTGCCTCCCGAACTGTGGAACGAGCTGCGTGACGCCGACGATCTACTAGCGGCATCGATGCTCGGACAGCGCGTCGACGTCGGCCGGGTGGAGATCGGGCAGCTGCGGGTCGACACGGGTCCTTCGCCGTTGCGCAACATGGTCTTCGAGCGCCGATGCAACGAGCTGGTGCTGTTGCTCGCGGACGAGTCGAGCAGGCAGACACTGCGCGACGCCGTGTACGCGCACGAACAGATCACGCAGCACCCGCAATTCGTCTCGACGCCGGCGCCCGTGTCCACCGCCGCGCAGCCCGAGCGTGTCGCTCGGCCCACGGTCCCTTCGGTCACCGCACCGGATGTCGCCGGAGGGCCGCCGCCCACCGCCGTGGTCGCGCCGTCGACGCCGCCCCCGGTCGCGCCTCCAGAGCGGTCGTGAGAACCCGGGTTCGCGATGCAGTGCGCCGCGCTGATCGAGGCCCGACGCTGGTGGCGGGCCGGTGACAAACCACCGAGCCCTCCTCAACGGTTGAGAGATTTCCGGTGATCGGCTGGATCACAGCACACCGTGCTCGCCCCAGCCGCCATCCGAGTGGCAGCGCGCTTCGATCAATGAACCTCGGAGGACGCACCTGACGTTCGGGTGCCGCTACCGGACGGCACCTGGACGCGCATATGGGACGCAGTCTGCTCGGAATCCCGGATATACGCGGCGCCCACGGCGCACGTCATGGTGACGACCATGTCCTGCTGAGGACAGCGGCGCGTCGTGGATGTGGAGCTGAAGAGTGGGACGGTAGCGAACTCACCGCGGGGCCGTGGAATGCGACTGATGACGCCAGAATGCGCTGGGCCGGCTGTATTCGGGTGAGCGCGTCGGATTGCCGGTGGCGCGCCGGACTGCACGCGATCGGCAAGCTCAGCTGGTGCCGTTCGAACCGCATCCAACACGCCGGGCCGCGAACAGGCGTCCCATCGGCGAAGCGAGGATCCCGACCGGTGCGCATCTGGACGGTTCTCATCAGCGGTCGGTGCCCCTGGTCGCGCACCGATCGCGCTGGAACGCGAATCGTATTGTCCGTCAGCCGGCCTGCTCGGCCGCCTACGCCTCGATGACGGCGCCCTGTTCCGGATCCGCTTCGCCGTCCGGTTCGGCCGGTTCTTGGCCCTGCTGTCCGTTCGGCGGCACGTTCCGAGCCCGCCGGGCCTGTACTTGGCCGGGCGGCATAGCAGCCGCCGCCGGAACCACATTCGGATCGCCCGAAGCATTCGCGGCCGGTGCCGCGTTGGGATCGCCGGCCGGGGCGGGCGCGGCTGCGTTCGGATCGGCGGGCGGCGGCGCCGCTGGCGCGGGCGCGTTGGGATCGCCGGGGGGCGGAGGTGTGCCGCCCTTCTGGTTCTGCTCGGCTTTCTCCGCTTTTTCGGCCTTGTCCTCTTCGGCCTTCTGCAGCATCTCCGGTATCTGCGCGACCAGCGGCGCCGCCGCCATCAGCGGCATCATCAGCATCGGAAGCAGCGAAGACAGTCCGCCGTCACCGCCGCCCCCGCCTCCGCTCGGGGCACCGCCACCGCCACCACCGCCGGCCTGGCCCCCGCCGGAGCCCTTCCCGCCGTTGGCCACCTCCTCATTGAGGTCGGCGATCGCGGTGACCTTGTCGTACACCGCTTCCACGGCTGCGGCGACGGCCTTCAGCAAGGGCAGCTCTTGGGAGGGTTTGAGCTTGGCGTTGCCCGCGGCCTTCAGCTTCGCGTTGAGTTCGGCCACGATGTTCTTGATCGAACGCAGGGCCTGCACCTGCTCGGCGGCCACCGTGACCGAGGACTTGGTCACCTTGTTGTCCATTTGCAGCAATTGCAGCTGCCTGGCCTCGACCTTGTCGATGGTTTTCCGGTATTCCTCGTCTGCCTTGCCTTTACCGAGGGTTTCGTAGAACGCGGGCTCGAGCAGATCGTCCACCTTCGGCGGTGGCGTGGTCATGCCACGGCCGAGCAGGTCGACGGCGGTTTGAATCGCGGTGTCGGCCAGCGCGATGAAGGCGCGCAGCCCTTCCGAAGCGCCGGGCGGGCAATGCAGGTCCACCAGCCAGAAGTGCTTGGACTCGGCGGCGATACTCGCCAATGGAGTGGCCGCCAGCGCCGCCGCATTCTCGGCTTTGGTGTCCGCTGCCGTTGGTGCCATGCCCTCGCCACCGCCTCTCAGAAGTCCTCACCCATTGTCTCGGCTTCCCGACAATGGGAAGAAATGCATAGTTCAAGAACCCCACCCACAAATGGGAATACGGCGGAATCGGTCCGGGCGACACAATGGCTAGCAGAATGTGAGAGGCGGTCGGTGATGAGCGATGGCGAGTCGGTCGAATGGTACCGGGACTGACGAACGACCTGGACGGCGTACTCCAATCGCTGCTCGCGCTGTACGGGGACGGCCAGCCCGCGGGCCAGTCGGCGGCCGTGAGCCATGCCCTCGCGGCTGACCTGCGTGCCAATTCCGGCGCGGTGGCGCTGCGCTACGGGGATGCGCTGGGCATGCAGATGTCGGTGGCGGAAGCGCATGCGGGCAAGGACAGCATCGTGAGCAAGGCCGTCGGCGAGTCGGGCGACGGGACGGTGCACGGCCGGGGGCGGCTGGGTAATCAGATCGCGGATTTCCAAACACGCGTCCAGGCAATCGCTTCGGTTGCCGACACACGCTTCAGTGGACCCGCACTCCTCGATGCCGCTCAGGCCACCATCACCAATGCCACCAAACAAGTCAATGCCGATATCGCCGCCGTGCAACAGCAGGCCGCGAAAATCATGCCGCCCGCCGTTCCACAGACGCGCCAGGCTCGGCACGGGCCGGCACCGCGCCGGCGGCGGCGAACCCGCAGCAGGAACAGGTCGGCCTCGCGGCTGCGGCGGCGCAGCATGGTTCCCTCCGATGGGACGGCGGGCAGCAACGCGGTACGCGCCGCCAGCGACTGGCTCGGCACGCCCTATGTCTGGGGTGGGGGCGGCGCAGGTGGACCCAGCGGCGGAGGATTCGACTGCTCGGGTCTCACCCAGTACGCGATCGCCCAGGCCAGTGGTGGCGAAGTGGTACTGCCCCGCACTACTTACGAGCAGATCTACAGCGGGGTGCGGGTTCACACCGATGACGTGCGGCCCGGCGACCTGGTGTTTCCGGCCGGGTCGTTCAGCGCGAGGGGCCCCGAGCATGTCCAGCTCGCGGCTGGCAACGGCATGGTCATCGAGGCGCCCTACACGGGGTCGACCGTGAAGTGGTCACGCATGCCCAGCGAGGCCGTCGTCGTCCGAGTCCTGTGAGCCGGTGACCGTGAAGGGGACCCGGCCGTGGCCATAGACCTGCCCCATGAGGTCGCGTTCTTCCTCAACCTGTGCGGAATCCCGTATCCGGACATCAACGAGGACGACGTGCGCGCCCTCGCCAGGCACGTGCGCACCTTCGCCGCACAGGTGCGGGACACGCACAACTCGGCGACCGGCGTGATCGACAACATGGGCGCGGTCTACTCGGGCGAGTCCTACGACCAACTGGTCGCCAGCTGGGCGAGCATGAGCTCGACGCATATGGATCGGCTCGAGGACGCCTGCAAGGTCGTCGAGCAGGCGCTCTACGCGGCCGCCACAGTGATCACCGTGGTGAAAGTAGCCGTGCTGGCCGAACTCGCCGCGCTGGCCGCGGCTTACATGTCGATCATGGTGACGCCTCCGATGGCTCCGTCCGCGCCTCTTGTCGCTGCCGCGGCGCGCCGGATCTGCCAGCAGATGCAGGAATGCCTGATCGGCTATATCGCCGCCGAAGTCATCGGCAGGGCCATCGAACCGCTCGAGCAGGCCATCGACGACATGATCAAGGGCATCGTGTACGACGCGACCCGGCACGCGCTCGGCGTGCCCGCGCCGTCGAGCGGTGCGAAGCCTTTACGTATCGAACCCGACGAGGTACAGCGCTTCGCCGAGCTGCTCGACGATCACGCCGACGACATCATGCAGCACGCCGCGACGTTCGCGGAGAACGTGTCGACACTGGACTTCACCACACCGGCCCGCTTCGACGACGTAACGGATCGCCTTGCGCCGGAGCTGGTGTCGCCGACCGGTCGCACCGCGACGCCGGAGGATCTCGTTCGCCGGTCGGGAGACCAGTTGGAGTCGCGACCGAGCGCCACCGCGCCGGCGGAGTCGAGCAGCCAGGGCCGGCCCGAAACCAATACTGGGCGTGGGCCCGTCACGACGCAAGACGCCGGGAACGCGCCCGTGACCACGGGAGAGCCGGGCGATCGAAGCGCTTCCGGAGACAACGCGGGCGCACGGGCGGACACCGGAGACCGGCCGACACCACCGGCTGGGGGAGCGGAGCGTGGTGGATCCGGCCTCGACCCCGCGTTGAAGCCCTCGTTTGCCGGTACGCCGTCCGCGCCGGACCCGGCTGCGCCGGAAAGGCTTTCGACCGCTGATCCAGGTTCCATGGACCAGCAGGACCTGTCGCACCGCGGGGTGGCGGCATTGCGCGACGCGGCGCTCGGCGAACCGGTGCGTTCGGCGTTCGATTCCGGCCTGTTCCAGCCGAGTTCGGTGTCCGATCCAGCGGTTGCCGCCAGTCAGCCGCCCGTTTTCGGCAACCCCGCCGAGGGAGGCGCGCCGGGTGCTGCGCCGCCCGCCCGGCCGGCTCCAAGCGCGGCGGCCACGCCGTGGGGGCGTGCCGGAGAGCGGCCGTCGACTCCCAAATTGCCGCCCACACCGGCACGCTCGGCCGATAACCGGCCGAAGGCGCGCACACCGTTGATCACTCCGTGGAGCAAGTCGCGCCGCACCCGGGACATACCGGCCGTGGTGCACGCTTCGACCGCCGGCACCAGGCCATCGCTGCGAATGCTTCGGGAAGGAAAAGCCGATGTGGACAAGGCCGAACGCGTCGATTCGTGCGACGTGACGCCGGTGCCCCGCGTGGCGGCACCGGCGCGCGAGCGCATGGATCATCCGGGCACGTCTGCCTGATCGACGCGTCATCGCCGTGCGTTCATGTAGTGCTATGCCAGCGTGCCTATTTCGCTGCCGAAACGACGAAAACCCGTTCCCAATAGCGGGAACAGGTGGAATAAGCCGAGGTGTCGGCAGTGGTAAACGTAGACGTACTACCGAGTGCGGGTTCGACCCGTCTGAGGTGTCGCACCCCCCCACAACGGCCGGTGGCCTGCCGGTGCCACCGGCCGTTGCTTTTGGGTTCAGATCGTCAGGATGAGGGACTGACGATCTGTGTTCAGACAGTACCCCCTTCTGTCGGAACGTTCAATAGTGTGCACCTAAATAGCGGCAAGAAATTTGCAGAAGTGTCTCTGACCTGCTGCGCGGCGGCTGGGGGGCCGGATCGCGGCTTGCCAGCCGCCGCCGAAGGGGTCGTCTGCAGGCGGATGATTGCCGACCCGGGAGGGAACATACCGTTGCATGACGGCACGTTCAAAATTGGCATGACTGTCGGTCGGCCGCGGTCTCTCGATTCTTCCCAGTATTGGGGAGAAGTCGAGTCATGGCCGTGACCTCCGGAATCTATCGTTCGATCAGGCTAGATCGGCGGAAGGGAAGACCGGGGTGTCAGCGGCCGAGGACGCGTTCTACACGGGTGTGCAAAATCTTGGGTTGGTCGCGGGTGGTGTGCGCAATGAACAACACGCGGCGGCGGCGTTCCGGGCGGCTACCGACCTCGACCCGGACATGTGCGATGCCTGGTTGGGGCGCGCCATGGCCGGCGAGGTCACCTCGGAGGTGATCTACGGCGCCTACCGTTCGGTGCACAACCTCTACCGGGACCAGCAGCGGGCGGGTTTGGTCGACCGCGCCCTGTGGTGCCAGGTCGAGATCGGGATGTACGGGCTGCGCGTCGCGATGGCGGATCGCGACCAGATCGCCATCGCGCAGGCGTGTTCGTACGCCGAAGGCGGTGAATGGCAAGAAGCCGCGGCCATTCTCGATGAGGTCCCCAGCGACGACGTCGCGGACTTCGTGCGGATGTCGCTGTACTTCCGGACCAAGCGGTGGCCGGACGTCCTCGCGGCTCGCAACGCGCGGCCGGTGCTGGAAGACGGCTTGCTGGACATCGCCGCCGAACTGATGACCGCCCAGTCGCTGGCCCACCTGGGCCGCTTCGGCGAAGCCATGCCGCGCGCGCAGCGGATCGTGGAGGACAGCTCCTCCGGTAATCTGTCCTACATCTGGGCCGACGCGCACTTCCTGCTCGGCATGCTGATGCGGCACAACGGCGATCACGACGCCGCCGACAAGATCCTCAAGGGCTTGCAGGGTTCCGCGCTGTGGCCCGAGCGCGAGGAGTGGCAGCGCGCCGTGCGGGACAAGTCCTACCGCTTCGAGGTCGCCACCGCGGAACTCATCGCCTCCCGGACGAACAAGTGGGACCCGAAATCGGGTGACGACCCCCGCGAGGCGGCCGCCAGCGCGGCGCGCGCGGAACGGGAGAGCTTGCTCGCGGAGGCCTCGGATCTGCTGCAGGCGCAGATCGGCATGGACTCGGTCAAGGAACAGGTCGACCGGCTCAAGTCCGGCGTGCTGATGGACCAGGTCCGGGCCAAGCGCGGGCTCGCTGTGGATTCGCGTTCGCAGCATCTGATCTTCTCCGGGCCGCCCGGTACCGGCAAAACCACCATCGCGCGCGTGATCGCCAAGATCTTCGCCGGCCTCGGCGTCGTCGAGAACGCCGACGTGATCGAGGTGTCCCGCAACGATATGGTCGGCACGCATCTGGGCCACACGGCGCCGAAGACCAACGCGCTGATCGATTCGGCGCTGGGCGGCGTGCTGTTCATCGACGAGGCCTACACGCTGATCCAGGAAGGCCTTTCCGGCGGCGACGCGTTCGGCAAGGAAGCGGTCGACACTCTGCTGGCCAGGATGGAGAACGACCGGGACAAACTCGTCGTGATCATCGCGGGATACGAGGACCAGATCGACCGGTTCCTCGCGTCCAACGACGGTCTCGCCTCGCGCTTCACCAAGCGCATCCGGTTCTCCAGCTACGACGCCGACGAACTGGTGCAGATCGCCGACCATATCGCGCGGAAAAAGGATTCGATCCTGTCCGAACAGGCGCGCGAAGTACTGCGCTTGCGCTGCGAGGAATTGGCCGGGCAGACCAAGAATGGCAGGCGGCTGATCGACTTGGCGGGCAACGGGCGCTTCGTGCGCAATGTGGTCGAGGCGGCGGAGGCCGAACGCGATTACCGCTTCACCAGAGACAACGCCGACATCGCCTCCATGACGGATGAAGAGCTCATGACAATCGATGCTTTCGATGTCTCCGCGGCACTGGAGGGTTTGGCGCCGAGCTCCCGGGTGTGAGGCGCTGGCTTGCGCCGGTCGAGGACTCCGCGACCGGCGCCGGATCCGGGG
>NZ_BAGF01000142.1 GCF_000308755.1 Nocardia pneumoniae NBRC 100136 | reverse complement strand
CACACAAGCCGAGATCCTGGAGTACATCCGCGCGGTGGCTACCGAACACGATGTGCTGCGCCACATCAGGTTCGGGACCGAGCTGCTGGACGCGCGCTGGGACCAGACGCGGACGCGCTGGCGCATCGCAACATCCCGCGGTCCGCTGACGGCGGACTTCCTGATCTCGGCGACCGGCCTGTTCGCCGAGGCCAAGTACCCGTCGCTGCCCGGTCTGGACACCTTCGCGGGCACATCCTTCCACTCGCTGCACTGGAACCACGACTTCGACTTCACGGGCAAGCGGGTCGCGGTCATCGGCACCGGCGCGTCGGCGGTTCAATTCGTGCCAAAGATCCAACCCGAAGTCGCGAAATTGGTGCTGTTCCAACGGTCCGCACCCTGGATCATGCCGCGACTCGACCGCCGCACTTCACGCCTCGAACGCCAGCTGCTGCGGCGTATCCCCCTGGCGGGCAAAGCTATTCGCGGAGGCTGGTTCACCGCAATCGAGGGCTTTGGGCTGGTCGGATTCGTGGACAAGCGCTTCCGGCACCCGTACGAGTTACTCGGCAGGCTGCAGTTGCTACGCCAAGTCCGAGATACGCGGCTGCGACGCACGCTGACTCCCGACTACATGATCGGCTGCAAACGGGCGATCTTCTCCGACGCCTACCTCCCCGCACTCGACCAGCCCAACGTCGAGGTCGTCACCGATGGCATCGCCGAGGTGCGGTCACACTCGATCCTGACCCGCGACGGCACCGAGCACGCCGTGGACGCGATCATCTACGGGACCGGATTCACCCCCGTTCCCACCGCGTTCGAACGGTTCGTCGGTCGCGACGGCCTGTCCATGGCAGATCTCTACCGCAAGCAGCCGCAGACCTACCTCGGTGCGACGCTGGCCGGGTTCCCGAACTTCTTCTGCACCCTGGGGCCGTTCGGTGCGGCGGGCAACCAGTCCGCGATCTTCATGATCGAATCGCAGATCGCCTACATCGTCGACGCGCTCACAACGATGCGGACCCGGCGGGCAGCGTGCATCGCGGTGAAACCGCAAGTGCAACAGAGATTCCTGGACGAGATGGCACAGCGCAGCAAATCCACGGTATGGGTCACCGGCGGTTGCACCGGCTACTACCAGACACCCGATGGCCGCAATGCGGGCTTGTACCCCAACTGGAGCTTCGAATACCGCAGTCGCACCAGGCGCTTCGACATCGACTCCTACGACATCGACTCCCGCGACGATGAAGTCCACGAGGTGCGCGCGTGATGCCCCCCGGACCATCGGCGCTTCTACACCGCTTCGGCGTGCCGCCCTACGACGTGCGTGGCAAGACCGTCCTCGTCACCGGCGCGGCCCAAGGCATCGGCCGTGAACTGGCCATCCTCCTGCATCGGCGGGGCGCGGCGATCGCACTGGTCGACATCGACCTTGTCGCCGCCCAGACAACCGCCGCGGAACTCGGGAACCGAGCATTGGCGGTCGACGCCGACGTTGCCGACCGCGCGGCCATGGAGAAGGCCATCGACCGGACCGTCGAGCGCTTCGGCCGCCTCGACGTGGTGGTCGCCAACGCGGGTGTGGTCCCGAAACCGGCCACCGTGCGCAGCATGGACGCGAGCAGTTTCGACCGCGTGATCGGCGTCAACCTCACCGGTGCGTTCAATACCGTGCGCCCGGCCCTCGACCATGTCGTCGCGGCGCGCGGACATGTGGTCGTCGTCTCCTCCTGCGCGGCGTTCGCGCCGGGAATGGGCGGCTCGCCGTACATGATCAGCAAGGCGGGCGTGGAACAGCTCGGCCGCGCCCTGCGCGTGGAACTGGCGCCGCACGGCGCCACCGCCGGCGTCTCCTACTTCGGTGTCGTGGACACGGCGATGACCCACGCGACCCTGGACCAGGACGACCTAGGGCGCGCCATCGGCGAACTGCTGCCCTGGCCACTGAACACCCGCATCACCGCGGCCGCGGCGGCGCGTGTCATCGCCGACGGCATCGGCCGCCGCGCGCCCCGCACCATCGCGCCGTCCGGGTGGGAGCCGTACGCGCTGCTGCGCGGCCTGGTCAATATCGCCCTCGACCATCGGCTCGCCCGCGACCCGAGGCTCGCCACCCTGATCCGCCGCCTCGAGAACACGCCATGAGCAGCGGCAAGGGAAGCCGCTCTGCATCGAGGGATGCCGTCCGGCCCTCTGCCTCGTTGGGAGCTCGAGCACTGCGCCACGTCTCGTCGCTGACTATCCGGCCGCTGATCGGCCGTATCCCGGTCACCCCGTCCACCCTTCGTGGCGAGAGGATCGCCATCGACCGGATCCTGCGTACCGTCGCACCCATACTGCGCGACACGATCGTCGAGCCCGTCCGCGATGGTGAAGTGCGCGCAGAATGGGTACGAGGCCCGAAGGCTGTCCGCGACGACGCGGTGATCTTGTACGTACACGGTGGCGGATTCGTGTCCGGATCCGCGGCGGCCTATCGCGGCATCACCTCCCGGCTGTCCACCGCAACCGGCCTGCCCGTCTTCGCCGTGGACTACCGCCTCGCGCCCGAGCATCCGTATCCTGCCGCGCCGCATGACGTCTCCGCGGCCTACCGAGCACTGCTCGCGCAAGGTTACCGGCCCGACCGGATCGTTCTCGCCGGCGATTCCGCGGGCGGTTACCTGGCGGCCGATTTCGCTATCCGGAACGCTTGCGCGGGCCTGCCGCGCCCTGCCGCGCTTGTGCTGTTCTGTCCCATGGCCGATCTCAGCCTGACTACGATCGCCGATCACGAGACCGCGGAGCGGGACGGCCTCCTGACCATGTCGGCGGTCACCGCGGCCATCGGTCACTTCACCAGCGAACCGCGCGAATTGCGGCCGCGCCGGGGAATGCCGCTGCCACCGACACTGATCCACGCCGGCGATGCCGAATTCTTCGCCGGCGACGCCATCGCGCTGGCCGACCGGCTACGCACGGCGGGCACGACATGTGAACTCGTGCTCTGGCCCGGCCAGATGCACGTCTTCCACATTCTCGCCGCCATGGTCCCCGAAGCCCGCGCCGCCTACCGCGATGCCGCGCGTTTTGTCGGCGAACACGTCGGCAAGGCCGCCGCCACGCCTTTTGCCCGCACACCTCTCGAATCCACCGTCGCCCAGGCAATCCCGAAGGACGTTTCGTGACAAACCCCAGCTTCGACACTCTCTGTGCTGCCTTCCAGCACAATGCCGCCATCGCCCCGGACGCCGTCGCCCTGCGCACCCCTGGTGACCAGCGCACGCTCACCTGGCGTGAGTACGGCCGACAAGTCCGCGCGGTCGCCGCGGGGCTGGCGGGGCTGGGCGTGGGACGTGGGCACACGGTGGCGATGATGATGGCCAACCGGATCGACTTCTACCCCTTCGAAGTCGGCGCGCAACACCTGGGTGCCACCTCTTTCTCGGTGTACAACACGCTCTCCGCCGAACAACTCGCCCATGTGCTCGACAACTCCGGTGCCCGTGTGGTCATCTGCGAAGCAGAGTATGTACCTCGCTTGGATGCCTGCGGAATCGAGCTCGACCATGTCGTCTGTCTCGACGATCCTGCGGTGGGCACCCTGTCGGTGGCGGAGCTGCTCGCGTCTGCGCCTACAAATTTCGACTTCGACGCCGCATGGCGCGCGGTCGGTCCCGAGGATGTGGCCACGCTGATCTACACATCCGGTACCACCGGTAACCCCAAGGGGGTCGAGACCACGCACGCGAATCTGATGTTCGAGTGCTACGCCGTCAGCGAGGTGCTCGACATCCATTTCGGCGACACCATCACCTCCTACATGCCCACCGCACATATCGCCGACCGGCTCACCGGGCTGTACTTCCAGGAGGTGTTCGGCACCCAGATCACCTGTGTGGCCGACGGCAGGCAGATCGCACCGGCATTGGCCGACCTGCACCCCACGATCTGGGGCGCGGTGCCCCGCGTCTGGGAAAAGCTCAGAGCAGCAATCGAATTCGCCGTCGCCAACGAACCTGACCCGGAACGGAGGCGGGTCATGCAGTGGGCGATGTCGGTAGCCGCCGAGCGCGGCGAGTACGAACTCGCCCGCACGGCGCTTCCCGCGGATGTCGCCGCCGATTGGGCGCGAGCCGACGAGCTGGTTCTCTCGCCGCTGCGTGCCCGAATCGGTCTCGACCGCGTCCGGTGGGCGATGTCGGGCGCGGCGCCCATCCCGCCGCAGACTTTGGGATTCTTCGCCGGGCTCGGTGTCCCGATCGCCGAGATCTGGGGTATGTCAGAATTAGCCTGCATCTGCAGTGTGAGCCACCCACGTGACGCCCGGCTGGGCACCGTGGGCAAGCTGCTCCCCGGCATGGAGGCCCGGCACGACGACGGGGAACTGCTCGTCCGTGGGCCGCTGGTCATGAAAGGCTACCGCGGAGAGCCGGAAAAGACCGCTGAGGCAGTGGATTCGGATGGCTGGCTGCGTACCGGCGACGTGATCACCATCGATGCCGGTGGGTACCTGACGGTCGTCGACCGCAAGAAGGAGCTGATCATCAACGCCTCCGGGAAGAATATGTCACCGACGAACATCGAGAACACCATCAAAGCCGCAACACCGCTGATCGGTGCGATGGCTGTCATCGGCGACGGCAGGCCCTACAACACCGCCCTCGTCGTCCTCGACGCCGAAAGCGCCGGTCCGTACGCGGCGCAGCACAATCTGCCCGACGCCGGCGCCGCCGCGCTGGCGGTGGACGCCACCGTCATCGAGCACATCACCGCGGGGATCGCGAAGGGCAACGCCAAGCTATCTCGCGTCGAACAGATTCGCCGATTCCGCGTCCTGCCCACGTTCTGGGAAGCCGGTGGCGATGAGGTCACGCTCACCATGAAGCTGAAACGGCGGGTCATTACGGAGAAATACGCCACCGAGATCGACGAGCTCTATCAGGACGTCCCAGGGCCGAACGTTCACCAACCAGGGTGAGCGCCCGGTCGCGCGCTGGCGATCCGAGCTTCGAGAATGGGCGCCAGCGATCAGGTCAGGAGTAATTTGCGCACCCAGGGCGGCGACCACTTGGCGTTGCGCCCGGTCGGACAGGAACAGATTGTCGCCCGAATCTCGGGTTTCATCGGATTCCTCAACGACAGCCTCGACGGACTGCAGCAACGCATCTCCGCCGTCCAGCAGAACTGGAACGGTGCCGCCGCGGATGCCCAGGCCGATGCTTTCCGGGAATGGCACACCGGGGCAACCGATGTCGCCGAAGGCATCGACACCATGCGTCAGGCCGTCCGGGACGCCCACGACCGATACACGGCGGCGATCTCGGCGAATCTTTCGATGCTGGGCAGGTCGTAACACCTGATGACGACCTTGGTAGTCGATACCGCGGTGTATTCCTCGGCTGGCGCGTCACTGTATTCGTACGAAACCGCGTTCCAGCGGGTATTCTCCGCGCAGATCGCCGCGCTGAGCGAGACCGCCAATATGGGCGGGAATGTGGGCGAATCCAAGGCATGGGCCACGTCCTACGATTCGACCGTCACTACGGCGATGAGTATGACCGAGCTGCTCGTCACCGCCATGGGCAACTACGCCGGGATCCTGAACCAGCTCGGCTACAACCACGCGCTCGCGGATTACGTGGCCGGCACCGGCCGGCCGGCACCGGGACAACCAGCACAGTTGTCACCAGCCTGGTCAGTCTGCCTGCTGCCGCCGCCCTCGGCGGGCGGGCCGGGTAGTGGCCTGTTCGACGATGTCGGTTTCGCGGTGTCGGCGCTCGAGGATTTCGGCGTTTGGATGCCCGACGGGGAACCGGACGATCTGCAGACTGCCGCTGAGGCGTAAGACCTCGCGCAATCCTGTCGCGCCCACCGCTCCGCGATCCTGGAGTTCCGAACGCAACTGGGCCAGCTGCTGGTCGATCTCGCCAAGGGCCTCGCTCAGGAGGTCGCCGAGACCGTTGTCATCGGTGTGATCGCCGGTGCATTGACGGCGGGATTCGGCGCGGCCGCAATCGCCGCGGCCAAAGCGGGCAAGCTCGCGGTGAAGATGAAGAAGTATGTCGACCGTGTGCTGGCCGCCAAACGCGCGGCCAAATTCGTCGACAAAGTCACCGAAACCGGCGACGACCTCGCAGCCAGGCGCGCCGAGCTCCAGCGTATCGCCGACCTACTCGCACAGCGCACCGCCGATATCGCCAGGATCGCGCGCGACAAGCTGAAGAGCTCGCTCGATTACGCGCTCGACAAAGAGGCAATGGAGCATGTCTTCGTGCCGAAGCACAAACTGGATGGACTGGTGAAGTCACTGGGTGGCGAAGAAGCGACGATGACGAAGATCATCGAGAGCGTTCAAGGCGTTCCGGACGGTGTGTATAATGGCTCGAATCCTCTGGTGCGCACAATCAATGGCCAAACTGTCCATATTCGCGGCGCAATGATCGACGGTGTCTTCAAAATCGGCACCGCATACATTCCATGATGTAGCGCGAGACCGAGGAGATTGATGAGTAATACACCGATTCCGCCACGAGCGTTGACCGACCTCGAAACCAGCGTCGTCACCAAGCTGCTGTCGTCGAACGCTCCCGGCGCCTCCGAGTATCTGGCGCAGGTGCCGTATTCGCAGGTCGTCGCAACGTGGGGTGTCGGTTCACCTAGCGTCGATCTGGCGGTGCAGCCCGGTGCGGTGCAAGCATCCGGTTCGCCCGACGGGATCTTCGCCAGCGGAACGGTCACCGACCGCAACGGATCACCGATCGGCGAGGTCATCTTATGGGTCGAGAACGGCTGGCTCAGTGGAATCGAGTACGCCTGGTATACGGACGAACGCCCACACACGCTGCCCGAGCCCGGTCAGATCGAACTGCTCTAACGCAAGATGATGATTGGGCGAATTGCTAGGTTGGCTGGCATCGAAACCGGGGCAGGTGGATAGTCCCGGGGAGGAGCCCCGGGTGCACGCTTGCCGGCCAGGTGGTGCCCAGCATTGAGACGACGTGAGCGTCGGCCAGCTCCTGCGATTGTCGTTTCGCATATGCACGGGTGCCGAACAGTGGGACCTTCGGGGCCTGCGCGATGCCCTGCTGGATCCGTCCGGTGATATCGACGGCAGAGACAGGCTTGCGGTCGCCGGTCCAGTCCGTGCCGTTCCAAACCTCAGAAGGCCCTCGTCCTCAGGGTCGGGATACCAGTTCGGTGGTGCGGTAGTCCCCTTGCCGCAGTCGCTGTTTCGATGATGTCAGCGCGCACTAACGTTCGGAGCGCCAACGCAGGGCTGCGGTCGGGCCGACTGGTGTCGAACCGGGGCGATCCGGAGGGTGCGGGTGCAGCGGCGAGTCAGGGACATCCGGCACTGCTACGACATCTGGATACGGACTCGCGTAGTAGACGCCGATGGTCGGCATCACCGTTCACCGTTGTCGGCTATTACGGGCAGTGCTCCGTCGACGATTCCGAGCCAGAGGTAGTCTCGAGCGCGGGTGACGGCGACCAGTTGACGGCGGGCGGCGAGTTCGTCGGTGTCCTGCTGTGAGGCGGTCCGGCGGCGGGGCCGTTCGCCTGGCAGCACCGGGCGGAAGACCGCCGGAAATTCCAGTCCTTTGGCGCGTTGGACGGTGCCAACCTTGACCGCGTCAATATAGCTGCCGTTGTAGTCTTCGAGCAGCTGGATCGGGATGCCCGCCGCTTTCAGCACCCGCAGGAAGCGATTTGCCTCGGTGTTGGTGCGGGTGATCACGGCGACGTGGCCGTTGGGTGCGCCGAGTGCGCGGATCGCGGTGATGAGTGCGGCATCGATCTGGTTGTCGGGTCCCTTCCACTCGTCGACATGCCCGCCATCGAGGACGCCGCGCGCATCGCGCAGCGTCACACCGGTGCCGCCATCAAGGTCGTCCACCGTGTTGCGGGCGTCGATTCCCTTGGCGTAAGCGAGAATCGCGGCCCGGTTGCGGTAATTGACGGCCAAGAGTTCGCTACGGTTGCGAACGTCGAACCCGGCGTGCGACAGCCGCCAGCCACCGGGATATACCTGCTGTTGACCGTCGCCGACGAACAGCAGGGAATTGGGGGTATTGGCGGCAATCTCTCCGACCAGCCGCAAGCCCATCAACGTTACGTCTTGCACTTCATCGACGACTACCATCGAATACGGTGGGTCGAGCGGTTGTTGGCGGAGCTCCGCCAACGCTGCGGCGATCAGGTCGTTGGCGTCGAAGATTTCGCGCTCGCAGCGAATTCGCTCGTACTCCTCGAAGAGATCCCACACCAAGGGGCGCTGATCTTCACGGCGCAGTGCCAAACCCTCACGCCCGGTACGGACCAGCGCTGCATAATCGTCGTAGTCAGTGATACCACGGCCTTTGATCAAGCGGTCGATCTCGTCTGCCCAGTATTCGAGGTTGGGCTCGATGTCGGCGAGTGGCCCGTTCTCACCGCCCACATGCGCCCATGCCAGTGACAGCGCTGTGCGCGCCCGCGCAGGTTCCATGCGCACCGGCTTCCCCCGCAGCCGCAGGAACTGGCTCGCCCACGCGTGCAGTCCGATGAACTCGACGCGATCGACGACTTCGGGGGCGAGCCGGGTGAAGGGAGTTCTGTGGCAAGCAGGAAGTGAGCGCACGAAGCTGGTCAACAGCAGTTTGCCGGTGCTCTCTCGCGCGATGCGCGCCAGTCGATGCAGCGCCACCACCGTCTTTCCCGTTCCAGCCGGTCCGATGATGCGTGCGGGGCCGTTGTAGTTGCGCCGCACGAGGCTCAGCTGATCCGGATCCAGGAACGACAGCCAAGTCAGCAGCGGTTCCGATAGAGCCCGCTCGCGCTGATCGGCGATGGCATCGTTCTCCTCGAACAGTCCCTCCGCTTCGGGTTCGGAATTCGTGCCGGTCGCCGCGATGTGTACGGGACGATAATCGGATCTGTCGGCGACCGCTTTGGCGACCTGTTCGGCGTCACGCTGTTCGAGTACACGTCCGGCGAAGAACGCACGGCGCAGCGTTCGTTCATCGGCGACGACCACTCGATTATCGACATGGCCGAGATCGGTACCCACCGGCACGACCAACGCCACTCGAACCGTGTTCGCCACGAACACATTCGACCCGACCGTCAGCTTGTCGAACAGCCGTTGCGTGCGGGCACGAACAGCGTCGACCGTCTGGCTAGTGGGTGCGGTGGTCGTGAATATCAGTGCAAACACCCCGCCCCGGCCGACCAGCAGCGCATGCGCTCGGCCGGTTGGAACGTCGGCGATGGGATCGCGCACCAACAGATACGCCCCCCGCTCCATCAGCATGCCCGCGAACACGCTCCGGTAACCCGGCGGAAGCCCTGGCACCGCATTGAGCGCGTCGTACACCTGTCGACGAAGAACCTCTTGCGAACGGTCCGAGCTGCGACTCACTTCTCCCACCCTTCCGCCCGCCGACCCCTGACAGGCACATCACAAGAAGGCTACAGCCACGCTCCAGGGGGAGTTCGCCAATTGACCATCATGGCAACATCTTTCGAGCCGGACGGCGCGCTATGCCCAAGCAGTCAGTGGATCTGCGCGCACTGACTGGAGTAGAACTGCCACGCATCACCCACAATGGTGGCAAGGTCGGTGTGTTTCGGTTTCCATCCCAACTCTCGACGTGCTTTGTCACTGGAAGCGATGCAAACCGCGGGGTCACCTGGACGACGGCCAACGAAACGGACGGGGAAGTCGGTGCCGGTGACCTCGCGGACGGTGTCGAGGACTTCCCGGTTGGTGAAACCTTCGCCGTTGCCGAGGTTGTATATGTCGTGGCGGCCGGGTTGGACGGTGTCGAGGGCGAGCAGGTGTGCGGTGGCGAGGTCGGCGACGTGGATGTAGTCGCGGATGCAGGCGCCGTCGCGGGTTTCGTAGTCGGTGCCGAACAGGGTGAATTCCGGGCGTCGTCCGCTGGCGGCTTGCAGCAGGATCGGGATCAGGTGGGATTCGGGGTCGTGGCGTTCGCCCAGGTGCACGCCGTCGTGGGTGAGGACGGCTCCGGCGGCGTTGAAGTAGCGCAGGGACGTGGCGCCCAGGGTGGTGGAGGCTCCGCACTCTCCGGCGATGAGCTGGTCGACGGTGGCCTTGGTCGCGGCGTAGGGGTTCTTGGGCCGCACTTCTGCGGTTTCGTCGAACGCGGTCTTACCGTCGCCGGTGTACATCGAGCCGGTGGAGGAGAAGATGAGCCGCGGCACGCCCGCGGCGCGGATCGCGCGCAGCAGCGCCAGTGAGCCTTCGATGTTGTTGCGCCAGTATTTGTCCGGGTTGGCGACGGATTCGGCGACCTCGATGCTGGCGGCGAAGTGCAGTACCCCGTCGAACCCGGCGTCGGGGGTGACGCGGATGCCGCCGCGGGTCGGGCGTCGTTGGTGGCTTCGGCGACCAATCGCCGCAAGCTGTCTCGCAGCGCGGTTAGGCGTTTGGGGGAGGTCGGCGATCGCGGAGTCGACCGGGGTGCCTACCCCCACCCGGAAGCCGCCGACGCGGCCCATGTTGCCCCACCCGAGCATGATCGTGGCCTCGCCGGTGATCGCCAGCTCCCACACCAGTTGGTGCGAGTCGATCTCGCGACCGTAGCGCGGCACCTGCGGATGAATATCAACCCCTCCCGGCTGGTGCGCGAACCATGGTCGCAAGCATCCCGGATTACCGATGGTGACCGGTCATCCGATGATCAGACAAGCGCTCGGCCACCGAGTCGAGGATCAGCGCGAGGCCGTAACCGAACTCGTCACCGTACGAATAGTCCTTGCCCATAACCAATTCACCGATCATCTCGGCGAGGTGAGGATACTGGTCGGCCGGCAGCGCCAGCTCGTCGATGAAATCATCGGCACTTTCGGTTGGCTTGAACGGCAGATTAAGCTCGGTCAGCACGAACCCGTAGACATAGGCGTCGAGAGCCGAATACGTATGGGACGCAAGCACTACCGAAAATCCGTTCCGACGGAGGCACCCTAGCACGGCATCGTGGTGCCGGAGGTTCGCCGCGCCTGGATTGCGGCGTGACTCGATGAGGCCCAACGCCCACGGATGCCGTGACAATACCGTTCGCGCGGATATCGCCCTTTCCACCATCGCCTCACGCCAACACTGATCCAGACCCGGGAGTGTGATGCGCGTGAAGATCCAGTCGGCGAGGCGATCGAGCAAATCATCCTTGTTCGCGATGTGGTGGTACAGCGACATCGCCTCGACGCCAAGCTCTTTGCCGACATTGCGCATGCTCACCGCAGCCAGACCGCCAGCGTCGGCAACACGCACCGCGGCGTCGACGACGCGGGCTTGAGTCAGTGGGGAGCGGGCCTTCATAGCACTTGCCACCATACACCCGTAAGTCTAATATGGGCGCTGAAACTTACAGGTGTAAGGGAGACGTCATGAAGGCAGCAGTCGCGGACCGGTACGGCCCACCCAAGGTCGTCCGGGTGAGCGAGGTGGATACACCGTCGATTCGGGGTGGCGAGGTTTTGGTGCGGGTCGCCGCCGTCGCGGTAACAGCTGCCGACTCGCGCATTCGTGCCGCTCGGTTTCCACAAGGGTTCGGCCCCTTCGCCCGGCTCGCTTTCGGCGTCGTTCGGCCCCGACGGAAGATCCTCGGCAGCGCGTTCTCTGGCGTCGTCGAAGCTGTGGGCCCGAAGGTCACGGAATTCTCCGTCGGCGACGAAGTAGCTGGCATGGCCGGCATCGGCATGGGTGCACATGCGGAATACCTCGCGGTCCAAGCGAAGAAGATCGTCCACAAACCGGCGACCGTGACCCATGACGACGCGGCAGCGATCTTGTTCGGCGGATCCACAGCGCTGCACTACCTGCGCGACAAGGTCACAGTGAAGCCGGGCGACTCTGTGCTTGTCAACGGGGCATCGGGGGCGATCGGCACGAACGCGGTGCAACTCGCGAAATTCTTCGGCGCCAACGTGACCGGCGTGACGAGCACGCCCAACGCCGAGCTCGTCACCAAACTCGGTGCCGACCGCGTCATCGACTACCAGGCCAACGCGGTCGTGGAGCTAACCGACCGATTCGACGTCGTACTCGACACGGTCGGCAATATCTCTCCCTCAAGCGGCAAGAAGCTACTCACCGCCGAGGGCAGCTTATTACTCGCGGTCGCGAACCTTTGGGAGACGGTGCGAGCGCGCGGCAACGTCAAAGCCGGGCCCTCCCCGGAGAAGGCGGAAGCGTTCGCGTTCTTGCTGGACCTCGCCGCGAACGACCACCTTGTGGCCGTCATTGACAAAGTCTTGACGCTCGATGACATCGTCGAAGCGCACGAGCGCGTCGACTCAGGCCGCAAGGTCGGCAATATCATCATTCGGCCATGAACATCCACACCGCAGGCCCATGGTCGTTCTGGCAGGGATGAGCGGTGACAAAAATCCCCGGGGAGCACCTGCGCTGGGCCGGGGTTGTGAGCGCTGGCGCCGGCCTTTCGACATCTACTTAGGCTATCGGCCGACCAAGCAGCTGGCGGTCGACCATCTGGTGGGACGCGGCGGTGTCAGCGGTTCCTCCTACCGAGCGCGGCGACCTCCACATGAGAACGGCGGCATCTCGCGGCAGCGGCTCCCGCTCGCTGATAATTGCTGCAAGTAGGCTGATGTGGTGGTGCGCGTACCAGCGCCGATGCCCGCGACTGCGGGAAGCCCGCCCGACCCATCTCCTACCTGGGCTTATGAGATGAAGTGGGATGGACAGCTTCTCTGAACTTGGCAAGCCGACGCGCTATCGCGCTCGTCGAATGTTGCGGGGGTCCTTGTCGAATCGCAGTCCGCGCCATGTGGGATGTCGTAGCCGCCCGTCGGCGGTGCATTCGGTGGAGGTCACCTCGCCGACGAGTTCGGGTTAGCCCCAGACCACGTCGGGAACGGAGGCGTCGACGGTTACTGTATTGCGTTGCAGTGGTTGGAGTCTCGCGTGTAGGTCGGTGAGGGTGGCTTGAGTGAAGCCGGTGCCGACGTTGCCGATGTAGGTGAGTTCGCCGGTGTCGCTGTGCACGGCCATCAATAGTGAGCCGATCTGCCCGGCGCGGCGGCCGGTGCCTGGTGCTGCCCGCCACCACGGCCTCGGTCGTCTTACGTAGAGCGGTTTTGATCCACCACCGAGACCGCCGGCCCGGCATATAGATAGAGTCACCGCGTTTAGACACGATGCCCTCCAAGCCGTGCTCGCGCGCCAGCTGCAGCAGGCGATCAGCAGAATGCCCGGTCCATTCACTGCCCGACATTGGTGTCGGAACTCCCTGTGCGCGTGTAGATGACGTGCGACATCCGGGGTTGCGCGGCTAACACGGGCTCTGTGTGAATGCGCGATGTAGGGCATTCGGTCTCATTCCTCAGCGCATAGAAGGACCCCCAACCTTGCCGCACTCGCTCCCCATGACGGCGCCGACGCGCGGCAGGTACTCGCCGAACGGCTGGACCGCGTCGCCGCACAGCCGAATGCGCAATGGGGCTCAGCGCCTCGGCCGCGCAAACTCGGCCGATCAGCTCCAGTGCACTAGAGGTTCGATCCTCGGGAGGACGGAAACCGGCGTGCGAGGTTCAGCGCGGTGCGCAGACCGCGCCGAGGGAATTCGCCGACACCGATCGCAGGGTGTGCGCCGAATTTGCGTTCGGAGGCGGTTTCTGGTGCGTCGTCGGAGGTCGCGGTCAGGAAGCTGTCCGGTAGGGCCAACTTGTGAATGGTGCGCAGGGTCAATAGGTACTGCCGGAGCAGCGGTCCGGTGGTGTAGGGCAGGTCGTATTTGTCACACAACGCGCGTACGCGCCGGGCGATCTCGGCGTACCGGTTGCTGGGCAGGTCGGGAAACAGATGGTGTTCGATCTGATGGCACAGGTTTCCGCTCAGGAATGCCAGCACCGGCCCGGCCTGGAAATTCGCGGTCCCGAGCATCTGCCGCAGATACCACTCGGCCTTGGTCTCGTGCTGCACGGCGGCGGGGTTGAATTTCTCTGCGCCGTCAGGGAAATGACCGCAGAATATCACCACATACGCCCAGAGATTGCGCAGCGTATTGGCGGCGAAGTTCGCGGCGAGTGTGCGACGCCAGTGCCGCCCGCTCAGCGCCGGAAAGAGCACATAGTCCTTGCCGATCTGCCGCGCGATCTTCCCGATCAGTGCTCGGGTCTGGGCGGTCTTCTCCGCCGGGGTGGCCGCGCGGTCGCGCTCGGAGTACAGATCGTGCAGAGCGATCCCCCACTCGAAAGTCGCCGCCAGAAACAGGTTCTGCAGCGGCTGCAACAGCAGCCATGGTCCCCACCGCTGGTCGCGGGTCATCCGCATCACGCCGAACCCGATGTCGTCGTCCATGCCGAGGACATTGGTGTACACATGATGGCGATAGTTGTGCGAATAGCGCCACTGGGACGACAGACCCGCCATGTCCCATTCCCAAGTGCTGGAATGAATTTCGGGGTCGTTCATCCAATCCCATTGGCCGTGGCACACATTGTGGCCGATTTCCATGTTCTCGATACTCTTTGCCGCCGCCAGCGCCGTCGTCCCCAGCAACCAGCCGCGTTTCGTTCGGGTGCAGGCGATCACCAGCCGGGCCGTGACATCCAGTATTCGTTGGAACGCGATCGTCCGACGGATATAGGCGGCATCCCGGGCGCCGCGCCGATCCTGGATGTCACGGCGAATCGCATCGAGTTCCCGCCCCAGCTCTTCGACATCCGTATCGCTCAAGTGCGCGTAGACGGCTACCTGTGTGATTGCCATTCGTTATGTCCTCGAATCTCCTGAGTGCTTACCGCGGACAGGACCGACTACTCACAGGCGGCCGAGGGCGGGATCAGCGTTTGAAGACCTGCCTCAGCTTCTCCGCGGCTCGTTCGATGGGCCCGCCGGGACGCCTGCCGCCGATGTCGGTCCGGCGGCGGCTGTCTTCGTCGGGTTTGGCGAGCAGCGTCTGCAACCTCACCCGCCCGGCCCGGGCCCGGCGCGCGAGCTTGTTCTTGATCGTCATCGGCATGTTCCAGTCTTCCGGTTGCGCGGTTCGGCCACGAGCTCCTCGCATCGGCCAACCAGCTTTGCGCGAACCGGTTGTACCCAGCTCCGGGGTAGCTACGCTGTCTGCCTACAGTGTAGACTTACAACGGTAACAAGGACAGCGTCCGACCGAGAGGAGGCGCTGATTCGATGAGCCGAATCAAGGCCGAACCAATCGGTTCCACAGACATTTCAGCAGGTCGCGCCGACCGCGGGAACACCACGAACACCCCACTGACCCGGTCCGCGATGCTGGCGGCCGCGCTCGAGATCATCGACCGCGAAAGTGTCGAGCACCTGTCGATGCGGCGCCTCGGCCAGGCGCTCGGCCGCGACCCGATGGTGCTGTACCGGCACGCGGCCAACAAAGCCGCACTCCTCGACGGTGTCGCCGAGATCGTGCTCGAACAACTGACGGTCGACCCCACCGACCCCGACTGGCGCCGTCAACTGCGCATCATCGCCCGCAACTTCCGCCGGCTGGCCGTAGCCCACCCGAACGTGGTTCCCCTGCTGGTCACCCACCCGCTGTCCACCCCGCTCGGACTGCGGCCACTCAGCTCCCTGCGGCCACTGGAACGGACCCTGGCGCTGCTCACCCGAGCCGACTTCAGCAGGACCGACGCCCTGCACATCTACCGCGCGCTGTTCGGATTCCTCTATGGCCACGTCCTCAACGAAATCCAGGAAATCGTCGAACGCCCTGAAGAGACCACCGACCTGCTGCGTCTCGGCCTGCACCGCCTGCCGATCGGCGAGTTTCCCTTGCTTCGCGGTCTCGCCTCCGATCTGGCCTCCTACGACGGCGCAGCCGAGCTCGAACGCGGCCTGGACATCCTGATCACCGGTCTCACCGAGACCTTGACCCCGGCCGCCGCGCGGCCGAGATAGGAGCGTCGACCATGACGCTACAACTGAGCAAAACCACCCCGAGGCGGCAGACACCGTCCGTCCATCGACTGCGGTTCCAATTCGACACAGCGGGCACCGGCGGGGTGTGGCGGCCGTACGGCAACGACCTCGTGACCGAGCTTCCCGAGCTGCTCGCAGTCCTCGGGGTCCGGCTCGGCCCGATCCATCGAGTGATCTACCACCTCGACGAATGGACCATCACACCCCGCAAACTCGCCAACGCTGGGCGCCAGATACGGCTCGACGGCTACCGGCACAAGCCCGCGCACACCATCGATGTCCTCGGGGTCAGCGGCGACAGGCTCACCGTGCGAGTCGACCTTCCGTCCACCGGCGATGCCGAAACGATTGCCGCACAGCAATGCTGGGATTCCGAAGGCGGTTCCCTCGACGCAGGCTGAGCCACACGTCATCACCTGGGACCCGGCAGCGTGGCGCTGAGACCGGTGAGCAGGATGTCCAGACCGCGTTCGAGTTCGGCCGCGCCGTCGTAGGCGGCCAAGACCGGTGCCAGTTCGCGCAGCAACGGGAACTGCCCTATCGGCAGGCGGTGCAGCCCGAGCCGCAGCACATCGTCGGTCTCCTCGGGACGCTCCACGATCTCCTGCAACTCGTTCAGAACGTGCCCGTACAGGAATCCGAACACCGCACGGTAGATGTGCAGCGCGTCGGTACCGGAAAACCCGGCACGAGTGAGCAACTGGAGAATGTCTTCCAGCGGACGGACCACCGCATAGGGGCGCAGACCCAATGGTGTGGACAGCGGCCGGGTCACCAGCAGCGGCACCACCCGCGGATGAGCCAGAGCCAGCCGGCGGAAATCGCGGGCGACCACCCGCAATTGCGCCGCCCAGTCCGGGTCGGCGGCATCGACCGCCAGCTGTGCGAACACGATCTCGGCCACACCATCGAGCACAGCCGCCTTGTTCGACACATGCCGGTAGATCACCATCGGGTCCCGCCCCACCGCCTCGGCCAGCCGCCGCATCGACAACCCGTCGACCCCATCGCGATCGATGATCTCGAGCGCCGCGGCCAGCACAGCCGCCCTGGTGACCGGACTGTTGCCCCGGCCTGCACTGGCGCGGTCCGGCCGCCGGTTCGGAATTTCGGCCATCTCGGATACCTCCATCGTTCTCGGAATCTCCGATGAAGTTACGAGTGTAGACCTACAACGTTGACATCACGAGGGAAACGGCGTGTACTGGACATACACGGCGACTATCCGATATGCGCGTCGCCGATCCGGCCCGAATCAGGTATCCGCTCATGCTCATGCTCGCGGGCACCAACGGCCACTTGACTCGCGGGCGACGCCACCCCCCGGCCGCCGCATGGTCATCCGCGCGGCCCCGGCGACCACCCACGCCACGGCGCGACCATGCGCGAACACCGCCTCGAGAGGACACGAAATGCGATTCCACAGAAACAACAGCACCACCATGGCGCCCGAACAGATCCGCCCGCAGTACGCCCGCCATCGCGTTCCGCCCGACTACACACCCCGCTTGAGGTTGAAGCCGAAAGCCGACCGCGGCGGATACCTCGACGGCGCGTGGTGGCCGCGATCCCGCGAACTCACCACCGAACTGCCAGACCTCCTCGCCGTCCTCACCGTCCGACTCGGCCCCATCTGGCGAGTCGTCTACGACCCCGCATGCTGGTCGGACACGCCCCGGCAGACGACCGTCAAAGGTCACACCGTCCGGCTCGACCCCTACCCCTTCGAACTGTGGAACACGATGTACGTCTTCGGCCGCGACCGCGACCTGATCGTGCTCCGCGTAATCCCATCCTCCACCGCCGACGACACCGCGCACACGGCCCTGATGGCCGCCGTCACCCCCGCATCAGCAACCCGCACACCCCGATGAGCAGAGGAACAGACATGCCCCGAATCATTCGACAACGCCCGATCACCAACCACCACGACATGAGCCGAACTACCGGCCCACCCGAACCCGACCGGCAACCCTTCCGAACACCGACCCGCACCCCACGCCTCCTACTGCGTGAACCCGGCACCGGCTCCGAGCGCATCGACGGCGCTTGGTGGCCATGGACGAACAACCTCACCGCCGAACTGCACGACCTGATCAGCGCCCTCACCCCACGCCTCGGCCCCACCGCTCGCGTCAGCTTCGACTGGAACGCGATCAGTCTCAGCCAACGCCGCATCGACAACCCGGACGGCGTCGAAGTACACGGACCCGATACCGGCCAACCACCCGGCACCATGCACCTGATCGGCACGAACGACGCCCAGCTGACTCTGCTCGTCATCCCCGCAGGCACCCCACCCGACCAAGCAGACGACCAGATGCGGCGTGCGTCAGGGAAATCCTGAATCGGCGCCCCGGCCATGGCCGGGCCTCCGGCTCCAGGTTCCGGCCGCCGCCTCGTTCGGTCAGGAGGTAGGCAAACGCACTGAAATGCCAAAGGGAGAGTGTTCACCTCACGAACGCCGACTCATGGTTGCGGTGGTCGATACAGGGTGACGGTGTGTTCGATGCACCGGGCGATGAGCTCGGCGTCGATTGGCTCCGCCGTCACCAGAAGTCTGAAATACAAGGGTGCGGCAAGGGTTTCGAGGACCTCCCGTGCCGGTGCGTCAGCGCGCAGGGAGCCTGTAGTGCGGGCGCGTTCGACAACTGGCGCGATCTGATCGAATCGGTTGTTCCAGAACGCCGTTCGGGCCGCGCCGAGCTCAGGATCGACGTCCTGCGCTGCTGCGGTGCCCAAAAGTTGGGCAACTCCGGGCCGGGTAATCAGACGCGTGATCTGCTCGAGGATCGTCCGCAGATCCTCACGCAGGGTCCCGGTGTCGGGCGGCGGGTTGCCCACTGCGGCGAGCTCGGTCATGGCGGCGGCGATCAAGGCGGTTCGCGAACCCCATCGGCGATAGATTGTGGTTTCAGAAACCCCGGCGCGGGCGGCGACAGCGCCGAGCGAGAGCCCCTCGATTCCGTGGTCGAGCACCTGTTGCACGGTGGCGGCGATCACCATTTCCCGCACCCGCGCGCTCCGGCCACCGATCCGTCGACGCGGTGCTGGTTCGTCCTGGCTGAGATCGGAACTCATTGTGGCGCAACCTGTGTTGCGGCTTCGATCCAGTTCGAGAATTCACAAGCGAGGTGCCAGCGATGACCCGCGACCATTGTGGGCAGGATAGGCAACGGGAATTCGACGGTAAGTCGGGCGTGGAAGCCGGTCGCGGTGTCGCGGAATTGATGCCGGACACCACCGATCGCGCGGCCGTTCTGTGCCCGGGCCACCCCTGCTATCTGGTAGGGAAACGATGCATCGGGTGGAGTGAGCAAGCTCGACACGTCGTCGTAGTCGATGAAGAACAGCGCGGCCAGCGGACTCGAACCAGTCGTCTCAAGCACTTCTTGTCCTCGGGTGCCGAACGTGGTGTCGAAATGATCCGGGCATGCCCGCAACATCGCGGTCGGATCGGCGGCGTTCATAGTCCTGTCGAACCAGGCCGCGAAATCCGCTGCGGATCCGACCGACACCTCCAGTTCGGTAACGCTATGCCTCCGTCGCCGACTCACCCGCGCTTGGGCCCGGGCGATGCGATCGGCCCAATGGCTATCGCGTGCCAACCGCCTCCGAATCTCCCCGGATCCGAGTTCGAGCTTGGTGTGCAGCAGTGCCTCTCGCCGGATATCGATGTCGCCGGGTTCTGGCGCCGACACACCGAGTTTCCTGGCAGCGGCGTCGATACGGCGGTCTTCCCAGGCAAGCACCTGGTCCCGCTCGACTTGGCGGCCGCCGATCCAGGCGGCGATCTCGACACTGCGCGAGGCGGCCACATCAACTCCTTAAAGTTAGAACTTCTACACTTAAGAGTGTAGCCGGTGGGCTGCCGAGATGTTCTGGAGTGCCGACTGGCGTACGCGGTGATCGTTCAGATGATTCGAGGTTCGGGTTCCCGCTATCGGGCGTTGGTCTCGGCTTCCTCCATGGCGCGCTGGTGCAGGATCGGGATGATGTGCTCGGAGCGGCCGGTTTCTTCGATGTTGTGGCGGATCCAGTTTTCGGCGGTCCGTGTCGAATATGCCCAGGGGCGTGCCAGATTCAGGATCCGTTGCGGCCCGGAGTCGATGCCGATCACCGTTTCGGCGTAGAAGCGCAGGCCTGTGCGCTCCTGGTGATATCGGTGGGTGATGTGGCCGACGGTGCGGCCGAGTGCTCGCAGGTCGAAGTTGAACTCCTCGTCATCGAGGCGGGTGGTCAGGACCGTGGCGTGGATGCGGTCGTGGAAGTCGTTGAACTGCTCGTCGATTCGTGAGCTCGAGCCCACCGCGAAACCGTTGTTCGTCCCGCCGGCGCTCCCGCTGGACAGCGGGGTCACCGAGATGTGGTCGCGGTGGTGCCACAGGTGGTAGTGGCTGATCCGGGGCCCAGTGAAGTCGATGCCGTTCCATGTCGTCGTGGCCGCCAGGTTCTCGAACCACCAGCGCATCATCTCCGGTGTGACGCCGCGAATCGTGTCGTGCTCGATCTGCACGCGCATGACCCCGCCGCGGCTGGTCTAGACATTGACCCACTTGGCCGAGGTCACCGGTTTGAACGCCAGAGTGCCGGCGCGCTCGAGGGCGTCTCGGGCGAGCAGGCGGCGCGCCCGTAAATCGGCGAGACGATCGGCGGCGAGATCGGTCATGGGCACTCCTGGGTCGAGACACGGGACTTCTACATTTGTAGACTACATCTGTAGAATATTCTCATGGTGAGCACGAGAGCCACGGCGGCGGCCCAGCGGCGCACGAATATCGCCGATGCCGTCATCGAACTGCTGGCGTCGGGGGGATCGCGGCGTGTGACCCATCGCGCGGTCGACGAGCTCGCGGGACTTCCTCAGGGATCGACGAGCGCCTACCTCAGGACCAGAGCGGGTCTACTTACGGCAGCCGCGCAACGGATCGCCGATCTCGACCGACAAACCCTGGAAACCTCGCTGGTCGCGGGGTTTTCTGACGGCATGCCGCGGCCGCCGGCCGAGCTCATCGCGAACGTGGTCGACGCGTGGACGACACCACCCGTCGCCGCACGACAGTTGGCCCGATTGGAACTGCAACTCGAGGCACGACGCACGCCCGAACTCGCCGCCCTGTTCAGCGAATTACGATCGGGCTTTCAGCGCGCAGTCCTCGCGTACCTGCAGGCCACCACGGCTGAGTCGAGGATGAACGCCGATCTACACCTCGTCGCAGGAGCGCTGACCGCACTCATCGACGGCTTGGTCTACGACCGCCTCCTGCATCCGAGCACAGCGATTCCCGCGACCCGACTCCAGGAAGCCCAAGAAGCGGTCCAGGCACTGATGGCCACCACAAACCGATCGACTCCAACGACGCGACAAGCCACATGACCGCCGAGTAACGCACTACTTTGCCGCTGATCGCTCGCGCGAGCTCGGTCGGCCAGTGTCGGTAAAGGGTCTATCTCG
>NZ_BAGF01000143.1 GCF_000308755.1 Nocardia pneumoniae NBRC 100136 | reverse complement strand
CGGACGCGCGGGTCGGCGAGTTTTCGTGCCGGCGATGAAGAAGACCGTTCGGGGTCGAGCGGATCCGCGCACCCACCGCTCGGTGGGCACAAGGCGTTGTGGGCTCGTTCCGAACGAGACCGCCGGACCGCGGCGACTGCCGAGCGTCGCGCCACCACCGATGATCCGGAAGTTCACTCGGCGAATCCTTCCCGGATGGACCCCGCGATGCCGGTCCGGACGTGACCTCGTCGCCGGGACGTTATCCGGTCGTCGAATTCGCCTGTCCGGATCCGGCAAGCCTCGTCGCCGGACGGCGCAACGCCCCGGCGGAGCCTTGAACCCGGAACCCCGTCAGCCTTCGGCCGAGCATTCGCACGACAGGCTCGGACTTCACTTTTGTTCACGCAACGCTGAACAGTATCTCGTTGCCGGGTAAGTGTGCCGTCGAAGCGGGAAGCGGCGCGCACAACCTGGCACTTCTCCGATCGTGGGCGCGAAAGCATCTTCGCCACAGTGAAACGATGCAGGCGTCGGCCGCACATTTTGTTCACCGATAGCTTCCGGTGACGGGTGTACACGTTCGCCATTCCTGTCGCGGTGTTCTTGGGGGATTCGACAGGAAATGATTCGGAGGGGCCGAGCATGAAGCTCTTCACCGAAAAGCGTGGTCGATGCCAACTGCCAGCAACGTCGTTGTTACGTCTCTGAGCGGCGCGGTTCGGAGTCGGCCTCGCGCACTCCGGACGATCGCGGCGCGGGTCCGGACTTGGGATCCGCAGCGGTACCGGAGGTCTCGGGACGCGGCTTGCCATCAGCATACGTAGGTAGCTTCGCGCACGACATCGCGGAAAGCTGTTCGGTGCCGAGCGTTCGCACCGTTCTTTCCGCGCCTGTGCGACCGGCCCGATTCCCCTCTGGTAGGCCGATGGAATCGCACCGAATCGACCGGACAATGAACGTTTCACATACCACTTGCGGGAAGTTGTAACGGCTGGCAGGCTAACCCTCAGCACGCGACTGGACGATCGTCCTGCCGCTTTGCTTGCCGAAGAAAGATTGCGCATGGGCTCTGGTTTCATCTTCTCAGCAATGGGAAACTGCATGCTCGCCACGGATAAAGGCTTGTGGTATGTTGAGCGCTCCGCAGTGTCGGCTTTTCCGTCAGTAAAGGTGCCGTCGAGATGCGGTCTCATGACCGCCGAGAAATACTCTCCTGCGGAATTCCGCGGTCGGATCGCTATTCACCGAAGACATCCGAAATCCGTGGCCGGTGATCCGGTCGCACTGGCTCGCGCCTCGACCGGCCACTTCGTCACTGATACCTGACCGAACGACTCGGTAGTTCTCGCCCAACCCGCGCCGCTGCTCGCGACGCCGGGTTTCTTTGTCGACCCTGCGATACCCGGGATGTGAAACGTGGACTCAAGCGCTGGTGACTCGTCCGACCGCATGTTGGAGTACTTGAAGAAGGTCACCGTCGAGCTCATGACGACTCGCGACGACCTGACCCGTTTGCGGGAGAAGATCGACGAGCCGATCGCGATCATCGGGATGAGCTGCCGCTATCCGGGCGGTGTCGAGTCGCCGGAGCAATTGTGGGAGCTGGTCGCGGCGGAAGTGGATGCCGTCGGCGAGTTCCCGGCGGACCGGGGTTGGGACCTCGAGGGGCTGTTCGACCCGGACCCGGACCGGTTCGGGAAGGTGTACACGCGGGAGGGCGGCTTCCTGCGTAATGCTGGTGATTTCGACGCGGGCTTCTTCGGCATCGGACCTCGGGAGGCGGCGGCGACGGACCCGCAGCAGCGGCTGCTGCTGGAGGCTTCCTGGGAGGCGCTGGAGAACGCCGGTATCGCCCCGACCTCCTTGCGGGGGAGCGATACCGGCGTGTTCGCCGGTGTGATGTACGAGGACTACGAGCACACCGCCAGGGCAGCCGGACCGACCGCGGAGGGCTATGCGGGTATCGGTTCGACGGGCAGCGTGGTGTCCGGCCGGGTGGCCTACACGCTGGGTCTGGAAGGCCCCGCCGTGTCGGTGGACACGGCGTGCTCGTCGTCGCTGGTGGCCATCCACCTGGCCTGCCAGGCGCTGCGTCGTGGCGAGACGTCGCTCGTGCTGGCCGGTGGCGTCACGGTGATGTCGACACCGTTCCTGTTCATCGAGTTCTCCCGGCAGCGGGGGTTGTCGCGGGACGGCCGGTGTAAGGCGTTCGCGGCGTCAGCCGATGGGGTGGGCTGGGGCGAAGGCGTGGGTGTGCTGGTGCTGGAGCGTTTGTCGGATGCGCGGCGTCTGGGGCACGAGGTGCTCGCGGTGATTCGTGGTTCTGCGCTGAATCAGGATGGGGCGAGTAACGGTTTGACCGCGCCGAATGGTCCCTCGCAGGAGCGGGTGATCGAGGCGGCCTTGGCCGCGGCGGGGTTGGCCGCGGCGGATGTGGATGCGGTGGAGGCGCACGGGACGGGGACGTCGCTGGGTGATCCGATCGAGGCGCAGGCACTCATCGCCGCGTACGGACAACAGCGGGGCGAACCCCTGCGGATCGGTTCCCTGAAATCGAACATCGGCCACTCGCAGGCAGCGGCGGGTGTGGGCGGTGTGATCAAGATGGTGCAGGCGTTGCGGCACGAGATGCTGCCGAGGACGCTGCATGTGGATGCTCCGTCGCCGCATGTGGATTGGTCGGCGGGGTCGGTGCGGTTGTTGACCGAGGCGGAGCCCTGGCCTGCGGGGGAGCGGGTGCGCCGGGCGGGTGTGTCGTCGTTCGGGATCAGTGGCACGAACGCGCATGTCATCGTGGAGGAATCGCCTGCCCCGGCGGTATCCGACGACGGCACGGCGGACAGCGACGCCGGCCCCGCGTGCGCGGCGACCATCGTGCCGTTGCTGGTGTCGGCGAAGACCGACGAGGCGCTTCGGGCCCAGGCGGCGCGGTTGCACGGGTGGCTGCTCGAGCATCCGGATGCCGACCCGTGGAGTGTGGCGTCCGCGCTGATCGAGACGAGGGCGCAGTGGAACCGGCGCGCCGCCGTCGTCGGCGGCGATCGCGAGCAGTTGCTGGCCGGGTTGGCGGACCTGGCGGCCGGTTCCTCCGGCGTGCTCGAAGGTGCGGCCGGACAAGGAAAGACAGCGTTCTTGTTCACCGGTCAGGGTGCACAGCGTGTCGGTATGGGGGCGGGGTTGTATGCCGCGTTCCCGGTGTTCGCAGCGGCGTTCGATGAACTGTGTGCCGAGTTCGATCGCGCGCTCGGGTCCGGTGTTTCGTTGAAGGACGTCGTTTTCGGGGCGGCGGGTGAGGATCTGTTGCACCGCACCGAGTACACCCAGCCTGCGCTTTTCGCGTACGAGGTGGCGTTGTTCCGGCTTGTGGAGTCGTTCGGGGTCACACCGGATGTGCTGATCGGTCATTCGATCGGTGAGTTGGTCGCGGCGTATGTGGCGGGTGTGTGGTCGACGGCTGACGCGTGTGCGTTGGTGGCGGCGCGGGGGCGGTTGATGGGGGCGCTACCCGAAGGCGGCGCCATGCTCGCGGCGGCGGTGACCGAGCAGCGGGCCATGGAGATCACGGCTGACTTCGGAGACCGGTTGTCGGTGGCGGCCGTGAACGGTCCGTCGTCGGTGGTGTTCTCCGGCGACGCGGACGCCGTCGAGCAGGTCGAGCGCCAACTGTCCGCTGAGGTGGTCAAGACTTCGCGGCTGCGCGTCAGCCATGCGTTCCATTCCGCGCGGATGGATCCGATGCTGGCCGATTTCCGCGCCGTCGCGCAGCGGCTGACGTACCGGACGCCCACGGTCGCGGTGGTGTCCAATGTCTCCGGCGTGCTCGCGGAATCCGCGCTCATCGACCCGGGCTATTGGGTCGAGCAAGTGCGCGGTTGCGTGCGGTTCGCGCCCGGTGTGGACGCTCTCGTGGCCGCCGGAGTCCGCCGCTTCGTCGAGATCGGCCCGGACGCGGTGCTGGCGGCGACGACGCGGCGCTGCCTGGCCGAACACCCCGAGGCCGAAGCCGATTCGATGGTGACCGCGGCCTCACGTCGCTCGGCCGACGAGGTGACACAGTACGTCACCATGCTCGCGCAAGCCCACATCGCCGGTGTCGAGGTGAATTGGCGCCCGCTGTTCGCGGGCCGGACGCCGTCCCGGGTGTCGTTGCCGACCTATGCGTTCCAACGTCAGCGGTACTGGTTGGAGCCACTCGGAGTCGAGGCGTCACTGATGTCATCGGATCATCCGATGCTCACCGGCGCCGTGCCGTTGGCGGGGCGGGACGAATGGCTGTTCACCGGCCGGCTGTCGTTGCGGACGCACCCGTGGCTGGCCGACCACGTCGCCTTCGGATCGGTGCTGCTACCGGGCACCGCCTTCGTGGAACTGGCGCTGACCGCGGGTGCCCGGCTCGGCACCGAGTTCATCGACGAACTGCTGCTGGAAGCGCCGCTGCTGCTCGCCGACGACACCGCGATCGATATCCAGCTGACCGCCGAACCCGCCGACGATGCGGGCGCACGCCGGTTCGTCATCTATTCGCGTGCGGTCGGAAACGGGGATGTGGATGCGGGCGAATGGGTTCCGCATGCCAACGGTGTCCTCGTCCCCGCCGCGGAGCGTGTGCCCGCGTGGGTTGAATGGGGATGGCAGACCTCGGCGGAGGGCGCGCAATGGCCGCCCACTGAAGCCGACCCGGTGCCGGTGGCCGACCTGTACGACCAGTTGGCGCACCTGGGGTTCGATTACGGTCCGGTGTTCCAGGGCGTCACCTCGGCCTGGCGCGACGGCGACGACCTGTTCGCCGAAGTGTCGCTCGCAGCCGCGTCCGCCGAGCACACACCAGCTTTCGGAGTCCATCCCGCCCTGCTGGACGCCTCCTTCCATACCGCGATCACCGAGCTCGCGCAGGACATGCCCGCAGGCAGGCTGCCGCTGCCGTTCTCGTTCGCCGGAGTGCGCCTGTACCGCGGCGGGGTGGCCGCCCTCCGGGTGCGTCTGGAACGGTCCGGAGCCGGCCGCATTCGGGTGGCCGCTTTCGACGACACCGGTGCGCCCGTGCTGAGCATCGAAGCGCTCACCGCTCGCCCGGTGGATGCCAAGGCGCTCACCCGTGGAACCGATCGCGGTGCGTCCCTGTCGGACCTCGAATGGGTGCCGGTGCCCGCGGTCGCGGGCGGGATGGCCGCGACGGTCGCGCTGCTCGGCGCCGCGCGTGTCGCGGGCGCCGCTCGCCACGCTGCGGTACCTGCCGACCTCCTCGGCGACCAGGCACCGCCGGAGATCGTCGTCTGGTCACCGGGCGGGGACGGTCCGGTCGCCGGCGATACGACCTCGCGGACACACACCTGGGTGCGGTCGGCACTGGAGTTGTTGCAGGCGTGGCAGGCCGAGGAACGCCTGCGCGATACCCGGCTGGTGATCCTGACCAGAGGTTCCGTCGAGCTGCCGGGTGAGACTCCGGACGTGGCGGGTGCCGCGGTGGGCGGGCTGGTCCGCAGCGCCCAGGCCGAATATCCCGGGCGGTTCGTTCTCCTCGACGCTGTCGCCGGGCAGGATCCGACAATCGAGGCCGTCACGGCGGCGGCGCGCTCGGAGGAGCCGCGGCTGGCCTGGCGCGGCGGCGCGCTGCTGGTCCCGCGGCTGCGCAGACAGCACGCGGCGGCGACGGTCGAGGGCACGGTGTTCGGAGCCGGCGCGGTTCTGATCACCGGTGGCACAAGCGGTCTCGGGGCCGAGGTGGCCCGCCACGTCGTCGCGGAGCACGGTGTGCGACGCCTGGTGCTGGTGTCGCGCCGGGGTGACCGCGCCGACGGGGCGGCTGCGCTGGTCAGCGAGCTCACCGCTGCGGGCGCGCAGGTGCGGGTGGCGGCCTGCGATGTCAGCGACCGCGCCGCGCTGGCGGCGCTGCTCGCCGAACTCTCCGGCGACTTCGCGCCGAGTGCGGTGATCCATTCCGCAGGCGTCCTGGACGACGCCACCATCGAGAACTTGGCCGCCGACCGGCTCGACCGGGTACTGGCGTCGAAGGCGGACGCCGCATGGCATCTGCACGAACTGACCAGTGATCGGGAGCTCTCCGCGTTCGTCCTGTTCTCGTCGGTCGCCGGTGTGGTGGGCGCGCCCGGCCAGGGCAACTACGCCGCGGCGAACGCGTTCCTGGACGCGCTGGCGTCCCGGCGTCGGGGAGCGGGCCTGCCCGCGGTATCGATCGCGTGGGGATCGTGGAATCAAAGCAGCGGCATGACCAGCGGCCTGGATGACGCTGCGATGGTACGGATGGGCCGGCTGGGCGTGCGGCCGTTGGAGACGGCCGATGGTTTGACGCTGTTCGATCGCGCGGTCGCCGCGCCGGTGCCGGTTGTCATCGCGACCGAGTTCGACACCGATGCCCTGGCGGTCCAAGCGCGCGAAGGCGCCTTGCCCCGACTACTGCACTCGGTCGTCCCGGTGCCGGTGCGGCGGGCCGTCGATACGGGCGGGACGTTGGCGCGCCGACTGGCCGCGGCGCCGGAGCAGGAGCGTGCGGCAATTGTGCTGGACGTCGTGCGCGAACAGGTCGCAGGCGTGCTGGGGCACATTTCCGGCGATGCCATCGACCCCACCGCACCGTTCAGCGAGATCGGGTTCGATTCCCTGGCGGGGGTCGAGTTCCGCAACCGGCTGGCCAAGGCCACCGGCGTACAACTGCCCTCGACGCTTGTCTTCGATCACCCGACCGCCGCGGCGGTGGCGGCATTCGTGCGCTCGCGGGTGGACGAGGCGACGGAGACCGACGCAGGCCGGCCCGCGCGGGTGACGCGCCGGATCCGTACCGACGAGCCGATCGCGATCGTCGGGATGAGCTGCCGGTATCCGGGCGGTATCGCCTCGCCGGACGGCCTGTGGGAGCTGGTGGCTTCCGGTGCGGACGCGATCGGCGAGTTTCCCACCGATCGCGGGTGGGATCTGGACCGACTGTTCGATCCCGACCCCGACCACCCGGGAACCTCCTACCTGGACCGAGGCGGGTTCCTCTCCGGCATGGCGGATTTCGACGCGGGCTTCTTCGGGATAGGTCCGCGCGAGGCGGCGGCGATGGATCCACAGCAGCGGCTGCTGCTGGAGGCTTCCTGGGAAGCGCTGGAGCACGCCGGTATCGATCCGTCGTCACTGCGGGGCAGTGACACCGGCGTGTTCACCGGGGTCTCCTATCAGGACTACGAGGAGATCGCCAAGGCCGCGGGTTCGGTGGCCGAAGGCTACATCGGTACCGGCTCGACGAGTAGCGTGCTCACCGGTCGCGTGGCCTACACATTCGGATTCGAGGGCCCGGCGGTCACGGTCGACACCGCCTGCTCCTCCTCGCTGGTGGCCATCCATCTGGCCTGTCAGGCGCTGCGCCAAGGGGAGAGTTCGCTGGTCCTGGCCAGTGGCGCCCAGGTGATGTCGACGCCGTTCATGTTCGTCGAGTTCTCGCGCCAGCGCGGGCTTTCGCGGGACGGGCGGTGCAAGGCCTTCTCGGCTTCCGCCGATGGTGTCGGTTGGGCCGAAGGCGTGGGTGTGCTGGTGCTGGAGCGGCTGTCGGACGCGCGCCGGCTCGGTCACGACGTGCTCGCGGTGATCCGGGGCTCGGCGGTGAATCAGGACGGGGCGTCGAACGGGCTGACCGCGCCGAACGGTCCGTCGCAGGAACGGGTGATCGCGGCGGCGCTGGCCGGCGCCGGGCTGGCTCCCGAGGATGTGGACGCGGTGGAAGCGCACGGTACGGGCACACCGCTGGGTGACCCGATCGAAGCGCAGGCGCTGATGGCCACCTACGGGCAGGGGCGGACCGAGCCGCTGTGGGTCGGGTCGTTGAAGTCGAATATCGGGCATGCCCAGGCCGCCGCCGGCATCGGTGGCGTGATCAAGATGGTGCAGGCGTTGCGGCACGAGATGCTGCCGAAGACCCTGCATGTGGACGCTCCGTCGCCGCACGTGGACTGGTCGGCGGGGGCGCTGCGGTTGCTGACCGAACAGCGGCCCTGGCCGGCCTCGGTCGAGCGGGTGCGCCGGGCTGGTGTGTCCGCGTTCGGGATCAGCGGCACCAACGCCCATGTGATCGTGGAGGAGGCACCTGCGGCACCGCAGCGCGCGTCGGCGCCGAAACCGGCCGGAACGCCGCCCACGGCGCCGGGAGTTCCACTGCTGGTGTCGGCGAAAACCGAGGCGGGGCTGCGGGCGCAGGCCGCTCGGTTGCGCGAGTGGATCGAGGCCCGTCCCGACGTCGACCTGGTGGACGTGGCCCATTCGCTGCTGACCACGCGGGCCCGATTCGATCGGCGCGCCGCGGTGGTCGCGCGCGACCGCGAGGCGATGCTGGCCGGGCTGGCGGATCTGGCGATCGGTACGGCGTCGCCGGGAGTGGCCGAGGGCCGACCCGTCGGCGGGAAGATCGCGTTCTTGTTCACCGGGCAGGGGGCGCAGCGAGTCGGCATGGGCGCCGGGCTGTATGCGACGTTTCCAGTCTTCGCGGCGGCGTTCGACGAACTGTGCGCCGAGTTCGACGGCCTGCTGGAATTCCCGGCGCCCGGAATGTCGCTGAAGGACATCGTCTTCGGCGCCGCGGGCGCGGATCTCCTGCACCGCACGGAGTACACCCAACCCGCGTTGTTCGCCTACGAGGCGGCGATGGTGCGGTTGGTCGAGTCCTTCGGGATCACCCCGGATGTGCTCATCGGGCACTCGATCGGTGAGCTGGTCGCCGCGTACGTGGCGGGGATGTGGTCGGCCGCCGACGCGTGCGCTGTGGTGGCCGCGCGCGGCCGGCTGATGGGCGCGCTGCCGTCCGGGGGCGCGATGCTGGCCGCCGCGATGTCCGAGGAGCGGGGCGCCGCGGCCATCGCCGGATACCGCGGCCGACTGTCGATCGCGGCGGTGAACGGTCCGTCCGCGATCGTGATCTCCGGTACCGAGGCAGCCGTCGCCGAGCTGGAACCGGCGCTGGCCGCGGAGGGGATCAAGACGTCGCGGTTGCGGGTCAGCCACGCGTTCCACTCGGCATTGATGGAACCGATGCTGCCGGAATTCGAGGCGATGGCCGCCGGTCTGGACTACGGGAGCCCGCTGTTGCCGGTGGTGTCGAACGTGTTCGGCGTCGTCGGAGGCGAAGCGCTTGCCGACTCCCTGTACTGGGCCGGTCACGTCCGCGACACCGTCCGCTACGCGCCGGGGGTCGACACGCTGGTGGACCTGGGTGTCCGGAAGTTCTTCGAGGTGGGCCCCGATGCGGTGCTGACGGCGATGACCCGTCAGTGCCTGCCCGACGATGTCGGGTCGCAGTCCGTCGTGGCGGCGGCGAGCCGGCGCGGAGTCGATGAGGTGACGCAGTTCTCGGCGTTCCTTGCGCACGCACACAACGCGGGGATAGACGTGGACTGGGGGCCGTTGTTCGCGGGCCGAGACCCGATGCGGGTCTCATTGCCGACGTATGCCTTTCAGCATCAACGTTTTTGGCTGGATGCCGTGGGCGCGGGAGATGTCCGCGCCTCGGGCCTGGACCTCGTGGAGCATCCGCTGCTGAGTGCGGCCGTCTGGCTGCCGGACTCCGCGGGAGTCGTGCTGACCGGCCGGTTGTCCTTGTCGAGTCAGCCGTGGGTGGCCGATCACGTGATCGGCGGGACGGTGCTGCTTCCCGGCACGGCGTTCGTCGAGCTGGCACTGCACGTCGGGGCGATGACCGGTAGTCCGCGACTGGCCGATCTGGTGGTGACCGCGCCGCTGGCCGTGCCGCCGGACGGCGCGGTCGAGCTGCGGGTGATGGCGACCGGGCACGACGATGCGGGCGCACGGGTTGTGTCGGTGTATTCGCGCCCGCAACGTGACGCCGGACCGGGGCAGGCGGAGTGGGTTCGCCATGCGACGGGAACTCTTGTCGCGCAATCGCCGTCGTCCGAGATCGGGCAGGCGATGATGACGGAGAGTTGGCCACCGGTCGGAGCGGTGCCGGTGGATATCGGCGATGTCTACACGGATCTGGCTGCGCGCGGCTACGCGCACGGGCCGTGGTTCCAAGGATTGACCGCGCTGTGGCGGCGTGGCGACGAGGTATTCGCGGAGGCGAATCTGCCGGAGCTGGAGCATTCGTCGGACCGGTTCGGGATACACCCGGCGCTGTTGGACGCGGCACTGCACGCGGTTGCCGTATCCGGGTTGATCGAGCCGCCCGGTGCGGGCGAGATCCGTGTGCCCTATTCGTGGGAGAACGTGGACATGCACGCCGTCGGGGCCAGGTCGGTGCGGGTCCGGTTGGCCGCGGCCGAGTCGAGTTCTGCCGGAGACGACAATCAGCGGGTCACGGCGACGCTCACCGACTCCGGCGGGGTGCCGGTCTGTCAGGTCTCGGCATTGACCATGCGTCCGATCCCGATCGGAACGCTGGGCGCGTCCGGTGCCGCCGCCGCGGGCCGCGACATCTACCAACTCCGCTGGGTCTCGTTGCCCGTGCCCAAGCGCGGTGATTTCGGCACCGACGATCGAACAGCGGATGAGCAATGGGTGAGCACCGACGAGTGCGAGACAGTGACGGTCGGCGGTAGGTCGGCAGGCGTCATTCGACTCGAGGGCGCCCCGGCGGATGCGGACCTGCCGGGTTCGGTTCACGATCGGCTTGTCGATGCGGCGGCGCGGGTGACCGAACTCCTGGCACGGCAGGAATCGGTCGTCGTGGTGACCAGGCATGCGGTCGCTGTGAACGCCGGTGAACCGGTGGATCTCGCCGGCGCGGCAGTGTGGGGTCTGCTGCGGAGCGGCCAGAACGAGAATCCGGGTCGGATCACGATCGTCGACGTGGACCGCTGGGACGACTACCGCGATGGGGTCGTCGCCGCTTTGGGCATCACGGACGAATTTCAAGTGGCACTGCGCGGTGGCGTGCCGTATGCGCCGCGGTTGAGTCGTCGCGGTCGAGACACCGGCAAGAACGAAGTCACTGTCGCGTCGCGGGTCCGGTCCGATGGCACGGTGTTGATCACCGGCGGCACCGGCGGGCTGGGGGCGGTGGCGGCTCGGCATCTTGTCGTCGAGCACGGCGTGCGGAGGCTGCTGCTGGCAGGTAGGCGCGGCCCGACCGCGCCCGGTGTCGCCGATCTCGTGGCCGAACTGACCGCGCTCGGCGCACAGGTGGACGTGGTCGCCTGCGACGTGGCCGACCGAGTGGCGCTCGACGGGCTGTTGTCCGCGATCCCGCCGGAGTATCCGCTGACCGGCGTTGTACACGCGGCGGGCGTACTGGCCGACGGTCTGCTCGCTGACCTGACCCCGCGGCAGTTGGCGACCGTGTTGCGGCCCAAGGTCGACGCGGCATGGAATCTGCACGAGGCCACGAAGCATCTCGATCTGTCGATGTTCGTGCTCTACTCTTCGATCGCGGGCACGATCGGTAGTCCGGGTCAGGCCAACTACGCGGCGGCGAACACATTCCTCGACGCCCTGGCCCAGCATCGGCACCACAATGGTCTGCCGGCGACGTCCGTTGCGTGGGGGCCCTGGCGCGGTACCAGCGGTATGACGAGCACCCTCACGGAGGCGGACTTCGCGCGTATTCGACGGGAAGGTCTGGTCCCTCTCGACGACTCCTACGGGATGTCGCTGCTCGACGCCGCCGTGTCCGCCGGTCTCTCGACGATTGTGGGCGTGCGTCTCGACGTGGCGGCACTCACTGCACAGGCGGCCTCCGGAGCACTGCCCAGAACGCTCAGCTCCTTGGTCACCGTGCCGCACCGGTCCGCGAGCGTGGCGTCGTTGGCGCAGCGGCTGGCTGGCACACCCGAATCCGACCGCGCGGACGCTGTGCTCGGCGTTGTTCGCAATCACGTCGCCGCGAGCCTCGGACACGAGTCGGGGGACATGATCGGTGCGGAAGTTCCGTTCACGGAACTGGGTTTCGACTCGTTGGCGGGTGTCGAGTTCCGTAATCGGCTCGCCAAGGCCACGGGATTGCAACTGCCGTCCACCCTCGTCTTCGACTACCCAACCGCCAAGGCGGTGGCGACGTTCATTGTGTCCAAGCTCGGGGACGCGCCCCGCGCCGAACGACGCAATAAGCAGATCGTGCGCCGAGTACAGACCGACGAGCCGATCGCCATCGTGGGGATGAGCTGTCGTTATCCCGGCGGCGTCGGATCCGCGGACCAACTGTGGGATTTGGTGGCGTCCGGCAGGGATGCGATCACACCATTCCCCTCCGACCGGGGCTGGGACCTCGAGCGGCTGTTCCACCCGGACCCGGACAATCCCGGAACCACGTACGTCCGGGAAGGCGGATTCTTGACCGACGCGGGCGCTTTCGACGCCGGTTTCTTCGGCATCAGCCCCCGCGAGGCGAGGGCAATGGATCCGCAGCAGCGGCTGATGCTGGAGGCCGCATGGGAGGCCTTGGAAGACGCGGGTATCGATCCGATATCGCTGCGCGGCGGCGATACCGGTGTGTTCGTCGGTGCGACTCCGTCCGGCTATGTCGAGCGGGTAGTCGGCGAACACGAAGGTTTTCGGATGACCGGCAATTCGGACAGCGTGATCTCCGGCCGTGTCGCCTACGTGTTCGGCTTGCAGGGACCGGCGATGACGGTGGACACCGCATGCTCGTCCTCACTGGTGGCGCTGCATCTGGCGTGCCAGGCGCTGCGCCAGGGCGAGACGTCGCTGGCGCTGGCAGCCGGTGTCTCGATCTCGGGTACCCCGGAGCTGTTCGTGGACTTTGCGCGCCAGCGGGGTTTGTCGCCTGATGGGCGGTGCAAGTCGTTCTCCGCTGGCGCGAACGGGGTGGGCTGGTCGGAGGGCGTCGGTGTGCTGGTCATCGAGAGGTTGTCGGATGCGCGGCGGTTGGGACACGACGTTCTTGCCGTGATCCGGGGTTCGGCGGTGAATCAAGACGGTGCGAGCAACGGTTTGACCGCGCCGAATGGTCCCTCGCAGGAGCGCGTGATCGCGGCGGCACTGGCGGTGGCTGGACTGGATCCGACCGATGTGGACGCGGTGGAGGCGCACGGCACAGGCACGCCGCTGGGGGATCCGATCGAGGCGCAGGCGTTGATCTCCGCGTACGGGCAAGGACGCGCGGAGCCGCTGCGGATCGGGTCGTTGAAGTCGAACATCGGGCACACGGTCGCGGCCTCGGGTGTCGGGGGCGTGATCAAGGTCGTGCAGGCGTTGCGGCATGAGATGCTGCCGAAGACGTTGCATGTGGACGCGCTGTCGCCACATGTGGATTGGTCGGCGGGGTCGGTGCGGGTGCTGACCGAGGCGGAACCCTGGCCTGCGGGAAAGCGGGTGCGCCGGGCAGGGGTCTCGTCGTTCGGGATCAGCGGCACCAATGCGCACGTGATCCTGGAGGAAGCGCCGACGTTCGCGCGGCACGAAGAGTCCTCGACAGCCGACCCCGCACCCGCGGCTGTCGATTCGGTGGCCTGGCTGGTGTCGGCGAAATCCGAGGCAGCCTTGCGGGCCCAGGCGGATCGGTTGCGGGCATGGCTGATCGAGCGTCCTGATGCTGATGCGCGCGCCGTCGCGCGCTCGTTGATCGGCACACGCGCGCAGTTGGACTGGCGTGGCGCGGTGGTCGGCCGCGATCGGGAGCAGTTGCTGGCTGGGTTGGCGGATCTGGCGTCAGGATCGGTGTCGTCGTCGGTGGTGTCCGGTGTGCCGGTCAAAGGTCGGACAGCGTTTCTGTTCACGGGTCAGGGTGCACAGCGGGTGGGAATGGGGGCGGGGCTTTATCGGGCGTTTCCCGTTTTCGCGGCGGCATTGGATGAGGTTTGCGCGGAGTTCGATCCGCTGTTGGGCAGGTCGTTGCGGGAAGTGATGTTCGCTGATCCGGCGGGACTGTTGGATCGGACCGAGTTCACGCAGCCGGCGTTGTTCGCGTTCGAGGTGGCGTTGTTCCGATTGGTGGAGTCGTTCGGGATCGCTCCGGATGTGTTGGTGGGGCACTCGATCGGTGAGCTGGTGGCGGCGTATGTGGCGGGGGTGTGGTCGCTTGCGGACGCGTGTGTGTTGGTGGCGGCGCGGGGTCGGTTGATGGGGGCGTTGCCCGAGGGCGGGGCAATGCTCGCAGCAGCCATAACCGAGCAGCGCGCCGTCGAGATCGCGGCGGCATATGGGAATCGGTTATCGGTGGCGGCCGTGAACGGTCCGTCCTCGGTGGTGCTGTCCGGTGACGCGGACGCTGTCGCGGAGGTACAGCGGCGGTTGTCCGAAGAGGGAGTCAAGACGTCGCGGTTGCGGACGAGCCACGCGTTTCATTCCGCGCGCATGGATCCGATGCTCGCCGAGTTCAGCGCGGTTGCCGACAAGGTGACCTACCGGGAGCCGCTGCTGCCGATCGTGTCGAATACGACCGGCGCCGTGGGCGACGCGTACACCGATTCCGCGTACTGGGTCGGACAGGTTCGTGCCGCGGTCCGGTTCGCACCCGCAGTCCGGTCGCTCGCCGACCTCGGCGTTCGCCGAATCCTCGAAGTAGGACCCGACGCCGTGCTGACGGCCATGACCCAGCAATGCCTGAGCGACGACGGTGATGGCACGGCCGGATGGCTGGTGTCACCGGCGGGTCGGCGCGGGTTCGACGAGGCGGCTTGGTTTCTGACGTTTCTGACGCAGCTTCACGTGGCCGGGATGGACGTGGACTGGAATTCGTTGTTCGCGGGGAGCTCTGTTGCTCGAGTACCGTTGCCGTCCTATGCCTTCCAGCATCAGCGTTATTGGCTGGACGCGCCGCGTTCGATTGCGGTGGGCAATGTCGAGCATCCGATTTTGATCGATGCGGTGCCGGTGGCAGGCAAGGACGAGTGGCTGTTCACCGGAAAGCTGTCGGACGCCGGTCATCGGTGGATCGCCGATCATGTCGTGTTCGGGACGGTGGTGGTGCCCGCGACGACATATCTGGAGCTGGTGTCGGCGATCGGTGCGCGGCTGGGTGTGGGAATTGTCGAGGAACTGCTGCTGGACATTCCGCTGGGCATCGGCGATCGCACTGTCGATCTGCAGGTCGGTGTCGAGGCGGCCGGACCGGATGGGCGGCGACGCTTCACGATCTATTCCAGGCCCGAGCGGGTCGAAGGTGCCGACGCGTGGGTACCGCACGCCCGCGGTGTGCTGGCTCCCGTCTCGACAGCGGACACCGCGCCGAAATGGGATGAGCCGGTGTGGCCGCCCGCGGGTGCGGAGGAACTCGATGTGCAGACTCTGTATCGACGGATCGCCAGTTTGGGAATGGAATACGGTCCGGCGTTCCGTGGTGTGCGCGCGGTGTGGCGGCGAGGGGCGGAGATCTTCGCCGAGGTGTCGTTGGATGAGGCGACGGCTGGGCAGGCGACAGGGTTCGGGATCCATCCGGCGTTGTTCGACGCGTGCCTGCATCCCGGGGTCGACTTCCTCATGGAGGACATCCCCGCGGGCCGGGTTCCGTTGCCGGTGTCGTTCAGCGGCGTGCGGCTGTCGCGGACAGGTTCTCGGCCGGTCCGACTTCGCGCCGCGCTGCTCGGCAGCCATCGGATTCGGATGGATGTGGTGGATGAGTTCGGCGAACCAGTGGTGAGCGCGGACTCCGTGGTGGTGCACCCTGTCGAGCGGCGCACGGTGGACCGTATTCGCCCGGGTGGCGATTCGTCGTCGCTGTATGGCATCGAGTGGGTGCCGGTGACCCCAGTGCCTGCCGGGCCGGTGGACTCGATGGCGGTGCTCGGCGCCGGGAGTGTGCCGGGGATCGATCGTCGGTTCGCCGGCGTGCGCGAACTGGCGGCTGCCGACGACCGTGTCGGATCAGTCGCCTGGGTGATCGACGGCGACGAATCGGGCGTCGGGAATCCCGCACAGGCAAGTCGGCGGGTCGTGCACGAGACCCTGGATCTGCTGCGGTCGTGGCTGTCGGAATCGCGGCTCGCCGAGACACGGCTGATCGTGGTGACGCGAAACGCGTCAGGCCTGTCGGGGGAGTCGCCCGATCCGGTTCCCGCGGCGGCTGCGGGGTTGCTGCGCAGCGCGCAAGCGGAGCACCCCGGACGAATCGTGCTCCTCGATCGCGACAGCGAGATCGACGCCGGGATCGTGTCGGCGGTCATGGCCACCAGAGAGCCCCAAGTGGCGGTACGGGATGGTCGCTTGCTGGCGCCGCGGTTGCGCGGGCGGTCAGCACTCAGCGATACGAGCGGTCGCGTCTCGACACAGCCGGTTCCGGCCGACACGTCGTTCGGGCCGGGGACGGTGATGGTGACCGGGGGCACCGGCGGGTTGGGTGCGCTCGTGGCGCGGCATTTGGTGACCGAACACGGAGTGCGCCGGATGTTGCTGGTATCGCGGCAGGGCCGCGACGCCGAGGGCGTAGCAGAGTTGGTCGCGGAGCTGTCCGCGCGTGACGCCGTGATCGACGTGGCGGCGTGCGATGTGGCGGATCGGGATGGCCTCGAGGCGGTACTGGCGGAAATCCCGTCGGAATTCCCGTTGTCCGGAATCGTCCATGCGGCGGGCGTAGTGGACGACGGCACCGTCGAGACCTTGACCGCTGAGCAGGTGGATCGGGTGTTCCGTCCGAAAGCGGACGGAGCGTGGTTGTTGCACGAATTGACCCGCGATTCGGATCTGTCCGCGTTCGTAGTGTTCACGTCGGTCGCCGGGGTGACGGGTTCGCCGGGACAAGGCAATTACGCTGCGGCGAATGCCTTCGCGGACGCGATGATTCGACTGCGGCGGGCGGCAGGCATGCCGGGTGTGTCGGTGGCCTGGGGCCCGTGGAACGCCAGCAGCGGGATGACCGCAGACCTGGGTGCGGCCGGATTGATGCGACTGCGGCGATTGGGGGTTCGCCCGCTCGGCCAAGCGACCGGGCTGGCGATGTTCGACGCGGCAGTCGTCGCTGACTCAGCCCTGGTGGTCGGTGCCGAATTCGACGCGGCGGGATTGGCGGAGCAAGCGGAGACGGGTGCGCTGCCGAAGGTGCTCAGTTCGCTGGTGTCGGTGCCGGAGCCCGCGCGCGGGAACGGCGGGTCGCTGGAAAGGCGGCTGGCGTCGGCGGCGGTCGGCGAGCGCGATGAGGTCGCGCTGGCGGTGGTGCGTGAGCAGGCAGCCGCGGTATTGGGGCACGCCTCCGCCGAGGCGATCGATCCAGGGGCTCCGTTCACGGAGTTGGGTTTCGATTCGCTGGCGGGAGTCGAGTTCCGAAACCGGCTCGCCAAGTCCACCGGTTTGTCGCTGCCTTCCGCCGTTGTCTTCGATCACCCCACCGCTCGTGCACTGGCCGACTATCTTTCCGCCCGGATAGCCGAAACCATGCACACGACGGTGGACACATACACCGTGCCGCGTATGGATTCCGGGATCCGCGGTGCGCTCACCGATCTGGTTGTGACAGCGCACCGGCGCGGTCAGGTCGGCGTCGCGATACCGCTGTTACTGGAGACCGCCAAGCTCGCGGACACGTTCGCTACCGCCGGTGAATTGCTCGTGCGGCCGACTCCGATTCCATTGAGCAGGGGTACATCCCAGCCCGCGCTGATCTGCGTGCCGTCGTTCGTGGTCGGTACCGGACCGCATCAGTTCGGTCGGCTGGCGCGCGAGCTCGGTGCCGACCGCACGATGGCCGCGCTGCGCCTTCCGGGGACCCAGCCCGGGGAACCGCTGCCCAGGTCATGGGATGCGTTGCTGGACTGTCTGGCGATGGCCGTGGCCGAGGTCGGCGACCGGCAGCCGATCGTTCTCGTCGGCTATTCGGCAGGCGGTGTGATCGCGCATGCGCTGGCACATCGCCTGGAGCAGAGTGGGCGCGGGCCTGCGGGGGTGATCTTGCTCGACTCCTATTCGCCCGACGATGCCGAGCACAACCATCGGATCCTCGCGAGTGCGGTCGGCGCCGTGCTCGACCTGGACCATGAGGTCACCGAGATCGGTGATCATGGCTTGGTCGCCATGGCGAAGTACGCGCAGATATTCGACGAACGGCAACCCGCGTCGATCACCGCGCCGACGTTCGATCTGCGGGCATCGACTCCGCTGCCCGGGCTGGATGACATCGCCGAACCAGTGCCCGCATGGCTGCACGCGGGCAAGACGGTCGAAATCGAGGCGGACCATTTCTCGATCATCGGAGCGGCGTCGTCCGCGGCGGCGGACGAGATACGGCGCTGGCTTGCCGAACTCGGCGACGCCGAGTCGAGCACGATCGTGACGCGTGGCATCGAAGAAGCGAGATAGAGGAATTCCCATGGTTGAACCAGCGAATGAGATCGCCATCGTTGGAATGTCGTGCAGGATGCCAGGAGCTCCCGACCTCGAGCACTTCTGGCGATTGCTGCGCGAGGGACGCGATGCCGTCGGATCGGCTCCCGCCGACCGCCCCGAAATAGATGAGACGGCGGGATTCCTCGATTCGGCGACAGAATTCGACGCCGGCTTCTTCGGCGTGCCGCCGAATGAGGCCAATTCGCTCGATCCGCAACAGCTACTCGGTCTCGAACTGAGCTGGGAAGCGTTGGAAGACGCCGGATTCGGCGACCGCACCGGAGCGCGGGCAGGTGTGTTCTTGGGTTGCACCGGCACCGATTTCGCCGAGATTGTCGCGTCACAAGGAAAATCCGGCGTCGGTCGGCATTCGTTGTGGGCGGTCGGCCGAGGAGTTACCGCGAACCGAATCTCGAATTACTACGGTTTCACCGGGCCGAGCTTGGTCGTCGACAGCGGGCAGTCCTCGTCCTTGGTCGCGGTGCACCTGGCCTGCGAGTCGATCCGCGGGGGCGAATGCGACGTGGCCGTGGCGGGCGGGCTCAATCTCATTCTGTCTCCGCTGAGTGGCCACCGGTACGAACTGTTCGGCGCGCATTCGGCGACGGGGAAATGCCACACCTTCGACGAGGAGGCCGACGGCACCGTCCGCGGCGAAGGCGGCGGCATGATCGTGCTCGAGCCGGTGGCGCGTGCGATCGCGGCCGGACACCGGATCTACGCCGTCATCCGAGGCAGTGCCGTCAACAACGGCAACGAGCGGCAGGTGTTGAGCGCCCCCAGCGCCGCCACCCAAGCCGCCGTCATCCGGGCCGCCCTGACGGCGGCCCGGATCGACGGCTCATCAGTGCAGTACGTGGAGTTGCACGGCACCGGTACGCCCGCGGGCGACCCGGTCGAGGCGGCGGCCCTGGGCGAGACGTACGGCGCGAACCGTCCGGCGGGTGAGCCGCTGGCCGTCGGGTCGGTCAAAACCAACATCGGGCATCTGGAAGGCGCCGCGGGAATCGCGGGGTTGATCAAGACCGCACTGTGCCTGCGGCACGGGCAGCTGGCGCCCAGCTTGAACTTCCGCTTACCGAATCCCCGGATCCCGCTGGATGACCTCGGGCTGCGGGTGCAGACCAGCACGCAGCCGTGGGCAGGCGATGTGCCGCGCCGGGCCGGTGTGTCGTCGTTCGGGATGGGCGGGACGAACGCGCACGTGATCCTCGAGCAGGCGCCCGCCACGGCCCCCGTCGAGGTGACCGGCGCGCGCCGCGAGCTCCGGCCCGCGGTGTGGGTCCTGTCGGCTCACAGCCGGGAAGCATTGCGCGAGCAGGCTGTTCGTCTGCGTGATTGGCTGGTGGAGAACCCGCGGGCCGGTACCGCCGAGGTGGCGTACTCGCTGGCCCATACCCGGACGCCGTTGGAGTGGCGGGCAGCGGTGGTGGGCTCCGGCGCCGATCGGATGAGTGCCGGGCTCGCCGCCCTGGCCGAATCGGCGCCCGATCCGGCGGTCGGCGATTTCACGGTGGTGTCCGGTCGGGCCGCGTCGCGCCGGGTGGTGTTCGTGTTCCCGGGCCAGGGCAGCCAGTGGGTGGGCATGGGCGCCGGACTGCTGGCGTCGGACGAGGTCTTCGCGGCGTCGATCGCTGAATGCGAAGTGGCGCTGGCGCCGTTCGTGGACTGGTCGTTGACCGACGTGCTGCGGGGGACGCCGGGCGCCGCCTCGCTGGATCGCGTGGATGTGGTGCAGCCGGTTCTGTTCGCGATGCTGGTATCGCTGGCACGGCGGTGGCAGGCCGCCGGTGTGCGACCGTCCGCCGTGGTGGGTCATTCCCAGGGCGAGATCGCGGCCGCGGTGGTGGCCGGTGGACTGTCGCTCGAGGACGGGGCGCGCGTGGTGGCGCTCCGGTCGCGCGCGGTCGCGGAACTACTGGCGGGCTCGGGTGGTATGGCGTCGGTCGGCTTGCCGGGCGACGCGGTCGCGGACCGGCTGGCGGCCTTCGGTGGGCGGCTATCGGTGGCAGCGGTGAACGCTCCCGGCCAGACCGTGGTGTCCGGGGCGGCCGACGCGATCGAGCAATTCCTCGCCGATTGCGCGGCCGAGGGTGTCTGGGCGAAACGTATTCCGGTGGACTATGCGTCGCATTCGGCGGCGGTGGAACGGATTCGCGACCAGGTGCTGGCCGACCTGGCGCCGATCCAGCCGAAAACCGGTGATATTCCGTTCTTCTCGACGGTGACGGCCGAGTTCGTGGACACGGCCGGACTGGACGCGGCGTACTGGTATCGCGGGTTGCGTGAGCAGGTGCGCTTCGCCGAAGCGATCGAAGCGTTGCTGCGCGCGGAGATGACGGCGTTCGTGGAGACGAGTCCGCATCCGGTGGTCGCCACGGCGATCGAACTGGTGGCCGAGGCGCTGGGCGCGGCCGACCGGGTGGCGGTGTGCGGCACACTGCGGCGTGGCCACGGAGGGCCCGAGGAGTTCGCCGCGGCGTCGGCCCGGGCATACTGCGCGGGTATCGACGCGGTGGCGGCGGAGTTGGCCCCGCCCGCCGCGCGGGTGGATCTGCCGGTCTACGCGTTTCAGCGCCGCCGGTGCTGGACACCGGAGGCCGGGGCCGGCGCGGGCGCCGCGGATATGCGCCGCGCCGGGCTGATCGCGCCGGATCATCCGATACTGGCCGCCGCGGTGCCGGTGGCGGAGCGCGACGAATGGCTGTTCACCGGGCTCCTGGCCCCCGATACCCACCGCTGGCTGGCGGATCACCTCGTCTTCGGGGCGCCCGCGGTGCCCGCGGCGGTATGGCTCGAGACCGCGTTGAGCGTGGGCGTCCGGGTGGGCGCCGCGCAGGTCGAGGAACTGCGGATCGAGGCGCCGCTACCGGCGAACCTGCCGTGGGCGATCCAGATGCGCGTCGCGGCGGCCGACGAGAGCGGGCGGCGGGCGTTCACCGTCCACGCCCGCCCGGCCACCGGCGCCGACCACGCTGCCACGGAATGGTCTCGGTGCGCGCAGGGGGTGCTGGCCGCAGACCGCGACGCGATCCCTGTCCGGCCGGGCGTCGAATGGCCGCCCGCCGGGGCCGAGCCCGTGTCCGCCGAAGGACTGTACGACCGGCTGGCTGGTCGTGGGCTCGGCTACGGCGTGGCGTTCCAAGGAGTCACGGCGTCCTGGCTGCGAGGCGGCGAGGTATTCGCCGAGGTGTCGCTCGATGAGTCGGTGGGCGATCGGGGCCGGTTCGGCATCCATCCCGCGCTGCTCGATGCCATGGCGCACGCCGCGACGGATCTGCTCGCCGACGACTCGCCCGCCCGGACCCCGATGCCCGTGTCGTTCACCGGCGTTCAGCTGTGCCGCGACGGTGTCGCCGCCGCCCGGGTGCGGATCGAGCGGGTCGGCGCGGACACCGTGCGCGTGACGGCCTTCTCCGAGGACGGCGACCCGGTTGTCGTGATCAGGTCGCTGCGGCTGCGCATCGTCGACCGGGTGGTCGACGAGTCCCCGTCGGAGGTGGCCGCGTCCGCGCCAGCCGTTGTTCCCGCCCGCCGGAGGCGTGCCGCGGTGGAGGGTCCGCTGGCGCCGCGGCTGTTCGCCGTTCCTGAGCCGGAGCGGGACGCGCTGGTGTTGAAAGTCGTCGCCGAGCAGGCGGCGGCGGTACTCGGCTACGAGTCGGCCGGGGCTGTTCCGGCCGATCTGCCGTTCACGGCGTTCGGATTCGACTCGCTGAGCGGAGTGCAGTTGCGCGACCGGCTGGCCGCCGCCACCGGGCTGGCACTGCCCGCGACGCTGATGTTCGACTACCCCACGCCCACCGCGGTGGCGCGGCTGGTGCGTGCCCGGATCGAAGGGGTGGATCTCGCCGCGCCGCGCATCGTGCGCCGCACCCGATCCGACGAGCCGATCGCCATCGTCGGGATCGGCTGCCGCTTCCCCGGTGGCGTCGGATCGGCCGAGGATCTGTGGCGTCTCGTCGCGTCCGGAACCGACGTGATCACGCCTTTTCCCGATGACCGTGGGTGGGATCTGGAGCGGCTGTTCCATCCCGATCCGGATGAGCCGGGCACGGTCTATATCCGGGAAGGCGGATTCCTGGCCTCTGCGGCGGATTTCGACGCCGGGTTCTTCGGTATCGGGCCGCGTGAGGCGGCGGCGATGGATCCACAGCAGCGGCTGATGCTGGAGGTCGCCTGGGAGGCACTGGAGGACGCGGGCCTCGATCCTGCCGCGCTACGCGGTACGGACACCGGCGTGTACGTCGGCGCCTGCGCCTCGGGCTACGCGGAAGGCGTGACGGGGGAGTACGAAGGTTTCCGGCTGACCGGAACGTCGCACAGCGTGATCTCCGGCCGCGTGGCCTATGCCTTCGGCCTGGAAGGCCCGGCGGTCACGGTCGACACCGCCTGTTCCTCGTCGCTGGTCGCGCTGCATCTGGCTTGTCAGGCGCTGCGTCAGGGCGAGACCTCCCTGGCGTTGGCCGGTGGGGTCAGTATCTCGGCGAGTCCGGCGCTGTATGTCGACTTCGCGCGCCAGCGGGGGTTGGCGGCGGACGCGCGGTGCAAACCGTTCTCCGCCGCGGCCGATGGCGTGACCTGGTCCGAGGGTGTCGGTGTGCTGGTCGTCGAACGACTCGCCGACGCCCGCCGCCTCGGGCACCGGGTCCTGGCCGTCGTGCGCGGTAGCGCGATCAATCAGGACGGTGCGAGCAATGGCCTGACCGCGCCCAACGGTCCCTCGCAGGAGCGGGTGATCGCGGCGGCGCTGGCCGACGCGGGGTTGACGCCGGCGGATGTGGACGCGGTCGAGGCGCACGGAACCGGCACCGCACTGGGCGATCCGATCGAAGCGCAGGCGCTCATCGCGGCATACGGCGCCGAACGGGCGCAACCGCTGCGCATCGGATCGGTGAAATCGAATATCGGTCACGCCGTCGCGGCCGCGGGTGTCGGTGGTGTGATCAAGATGGTGCAGGCATTGCGGCACGAAACTCTGCCCAAGTCACTGCATCTCGACGCGCCGAGCCCGCATGTGGACTGGTCGGCGGGGTCGGTACGGCTGCTGACCGAGCCGGAGCCCTGGCCGGCCGGTGACCGGATGCGTCGTGCCGGGGTGTCGTCGTTCGGGATGAGCGGGACGAACGCGCACCTGATCCTCGAGGAGGCGCCGCCGCCCGCGGCTCCGGCCGAAAGCCCTGGCACCGCAAATGATCCGGGTGATCGTCATCGGAGTGTCCGGACGTGGACCATATCCGCGCGCACCCCGGAGGCCCTGCGGACACAGGCCGTTCGGCTCATTGAATGGCTTACCGCGCGGGACGACGTGAACGTGGCGGATGTGGCGCACACTCTGCTGCGGCACCGCGCGCAGCTGGAATATCGCGCGGCGGTCGTCGGGCACGAACTCGATGATCTGCGGTCCGGGCTCGAAAGTCTGGCGGGATCCGCGTCCACCGAGAGCGATTCCGTGGTCACCGGCCGGGCCGCGGCGCGGCGGGTGGCGTTCGTGTTCCCGGGTCAGGGCAGCCAGTGGGTGGGCATGGGCGCCGAACTGCTCGCCGCTGACCAGGTTTTCGCCGACTCGATCGCGGAATGCGAGGCGGCGCTGGCGCCGTTCGTGAACTGGTCGTTGACCTCGGTACTGCGGGGAGAGCCGGGCGCGGCGGCATTGGACCGGGTGGATGTGGTGCAGCCCGCGCTTTTCGCGGTGCTGGTGTCGCTGGCGCGAGTGTGGCGGGCGAGCGGGGTGGAGCCCGCGGCGGTGGTGGGGCATTCGCAGGGCGAGATCGCGGCGGCCGTGGTCGCGGGCGGGCTTTCACTCGCCGACGGTGCGCGTGTGGTCGCCGTCCGGTCCCGGATCGTGGCCGAGGAACTGGCGGGAGCCGGTGGCATGGTGTCGGTCGGTTTGGCGGCAGACGCGGTCGCGGACCGGCTGACCGGGTTCGGGGACCGGTTGTCCGTGGCGGCGGTGAACGGGCCGGGGCAAACCGTGGTGTCGGGGGAGATCTCGGCCGTGGACGAATTCCTGGCGGCCTGCGCGACCGACGGCGTGTGGGCGAAACGTATTCCGGTGGACTACGCGTCGCATTCGGCCGCGGTGGAGTCCATCCGCGATCGGGTACTGGCGGAGCTGGCTCCGGTCGCGCCGGTGTCCGGTGCGGTGCCGTTCTTCTCGACCGTGTCCGCGGACTATGTCGACACCGTGACGCTGGACGCCGCCTATTGGTATCGCGGCCTGCGCGAGCCTGTCCGGTTCGCCGAGTCGGTCGAAACTCTGCAACGCGCGGGTGTGAACGCCTTCATCGAGGTCAGCCCGCACCCGGTGCTGACGGTCGGGATCGAGCTGACAGCGGACGCCCTGGGCGCGTCCGGCCGTGTCGCCGTCCTGGGCACCTTGAAACGCGAGCACGGGGGGCCGGAACAGCTCTCGCTCGCTCTGGCGCGCGCTCACTGTGCCGGTATCGGCGTGGCGGCACCGGCATTGGCGCCCGTCGCCACCCGGGTGGACCTGCCGCGGTACGCGTTCGAGCACAAGCGGCACTGGCTGGCGCCTGTCGGGATGCCGGATATTCGGCAGTCTGGCCTGGACGAGGCGGCGCATCCGTTGCTGGCGGCGATGGTGCGGTTGCCGGACACGGACGAGGCCGTGTTCACCGGCAGACTGTCGCGCGCGGCATATCCGTGGCTGTCCGATCACGCTGTCGCGGGTGTGGCTTTGTTGCCGGGCGCCGCATTCGTGGAGCTCGTCCTGCATGTAGGGGCGGTGGTCGAGTGCACGCGGTTGTCGGAACTGGTGCTGGAGGCACCCCTGGTGGTGCCGTCGTCGGGGACCGTCGAGCTACGGGTGGTGGCCGGTGCTCCGGACGAGTCGGGCATGCGCAGGGTGTCGGTGTATTCACGGTCGGATGAGGTCGCATCCCGCGCCGAGCGCGGTCCGGCCGACCGGATCTCGGAGGGGGACTCACCGCGGTGGGTCCGGCACGCCGCCGCCACGATCATCGCCGAAACGGATGCGGCTGTGGTCTCGGCCGTGGCCGTGCGCCCACCGGCCGGTGTGGCCGCGGTCGATGTTGCCGGTGTTTACGCGGAGCTGGCCGAGCGTGGCTACGAATACGGTCCCCTGTTCCAGGGGCTGACCGCCCTGTGGCGCGGTGACGGCGAAGTCTTCGCCGAAGTGACGCTGCCGGAACCGGGCCGGGCCGGGGTCGCCGAATTCGGGCTGGATCCGGCGCTTCTGGACGCGGCGTTGCATTCGGTTCTGCTGGGTGGGCTCGTATCCGACGCGCCGGAGGGGACGGTCGCGGTCCCGTTCTCCTGGGAGGACGTCAGGTTGTACGCGACGGGAGCGACCACGCTGCGGGTCCACGCGGCCGTGTCCGGGTCCACGGCCGCAGGACCTCGGATCGCGGTGACCCTCACCGATTCATCGGGTATGCCGGTGGCCGAGGTGGGCGGTTTGACTATGCGCCCTATCCCGGTCGAGGCACTCGGACGGTCCCGGCCGACGAGCGAGGGACTCGGCTACCGGGTGGAGTGGGTCGCGTTGTCCGCGTCGGAGGACGAGGCCGCGGACACCGGAGTCTGGCGTGAAGCAGAGGACGGCGAGACCGTGACGATCGCGGGGCGGGTGGCGACGGTGATCCGGCTCGACGAGGCCGCCGACCGCGCTCTGCCGGGGTCGGCACGTGATGTGGTGACCACGGTGACCACGCGGGTGCAGCGGGTGCTGGATCGGGAGGACCCGATCGTCGTGGTCACCCGGCAGGCCGTGGCGGTGCATCCCGGCGAGCCGCTGGATCTGTCCACGGGGGCGGCGTGGGGGTTGCTGCGTACCGCCCAGAGCGAGCATCCGGACCGGATCGTCCTCGTCGACGTGGACGACTGGGCCGGTTACCGGCGCGATGTCGCCCTCGCGATGACGACGAGGGCCGAGCCCCAGTTCGCCGTCCGTCGTGGTATCCCGCACGTCCCGCGCCTGCGACGGGCCGCAGGCGACCTCGGGAACGCGAGTGCGGCGATGCGGGCTCCGGCGTGGGCGCTGGCCCACCACGGCAAGGGCACCTTGACCGGCGACAACCTGACGCTGGTCGAGACGCCGGAGGCATTGCGGGCCCTCGGCCCCGGCGAGGTCCGGGTGGCGTTGCGGGCGGTCGGTCTCAATTTCCGCGACGCCCTGATCGCTCTGGGCATGTATCCGCAGTCC
>NZ_BAGF01000144.1 GCF_000308755.1 Nocardia pneumoniae NBRC 100136 | reverse complement strand
CGCTGATCCTTTTTTCGAAGTCACAGATTCGGCGGAATTGTATTCCGCGCATTATTCCGTGTCACCGAGTCGGTTCCGGCCGTCCGGCGCGTATCGATGTTCAACTGCGAACTTCTCCGGTTGAACGGCCCGCCTTCCCCGCAGAACGCCGATCGGGCCTGGTGTCCACATGTCCAAGATGTGCAGATCTTGACGGTTACCTACGTGACGCCCGATTCTTTCGAACGGCAGCCGCGGCATCGTCGCCAATGCTGTATGCGGCGCACTCACCGATGACGCTGAATGCCGCCGGACAACGGAGAATTCGACGTCAGGGAGGCCTGAATTGCCCCGGACGAAAAGCGCTTCGCCGACCGCAGCGGACGGACGGAGACAGAGAATCGACACAAGGTCCCGCAATTCCGCATGGAAAAAGCCGCCGCGCCGAATAGAATCCGCGGAATGCATAACGTGTGACAGCTGTGTGCGCAGCTGCCCCGCGGAGTTCGGCGCCATCCTCGATCGTGGCCTGCAAGTGGTGATCGTGCCCGAATTGTGCTCCGGATGCCCCAAATGCATCGCCGTGTGCCCGGTCGACTGCATCTATGTCGACGAAGATTATGAACCCACCTCCGACGACATGTGGAACCTCGTCGTCTCGAACGATGACGTGATGCGATGAGCGGCGCGGCCGAGCGGGATCGCGGCTCCCGGCGAGCCGAGCTGGCCAGGGCGCGCCAGAGCCGTCGTCCCAGCCGACTGGATCGGCAAGCTGGGGCAACCACGACACCGGACCGGGTCCTCGATCCGGCGGCCGGATTTCCCGGACTGCTCGCCCGGGTGTGGAAGGAAGCCGCATCGGCCGCTGATGTCGAGACAGCCGTCACCATTCTGCTGACCCTCGCCGGCCACGTTCCTGCGGATGTGCAGCTTCGTGCCCTGCGCCCGACCGAGCGCTCGGCGCTGGCCGTGCTGCGCGGTCTATCCCGGAAGACCGATGAAACGCATGGTACCCCAACAACTTTCGAAATCACTGCGGATCCCGCGTTCGTCGGGGAGCTGGGCCTGACGGTGACCGGCAGGCTGGCCGTTGGTGTACCTGGCGCGTGCCCGCTGGCCGAGCAGAACGATCTCGTCGGTGGTGTACTCCGCATACCGTGGACGGCGACGGAGGTCGCGGCCTACCAGGAACTGCTGCGCAGCGGAACCGCCGAATACCTGACATCGATCATCGACTGCCGCACTTGGCTCGAGACGATCGGCCGACAAGGCCGCAACGACATCCTCGACGAGGTGACCGACGCCGCACGGCGCACCGCTCCCTTCGTTCTGTACCAGGACGCCAAGCTCTACACCAACTTCCGTGAGCGCAACAACCTCACCGGGAAGACGTTGTTTCCCGGGCATCCCGACTGCGTCTTGAGCGCGTTGCGCGATGCCCCGCTGGCGGAGTGGTCGGCCAACGACGCGCTTCTGGTCGTGTGCCTGAACTTGTTGATTCGTTCCGGCAGCTACGCCCGGATCGAGGAAGCCAATGGCACCCAGCTGACCCTGCAGCACGTTTCCGAACTCCTGGACCGAACCCGGCGCACCTACAACAGTGCCTCCCCGGGTGACCCGATCCCGGCTGCGGAAGACAACCGAGTCGCGACCTTGCAGGCGCTGGCCGACCGTCTGCGCGCCCGCCGCGGTGAACTCGCCGGTTCGGTACAGCTCTACCGCGAGATCTACGGCCCACTGATGCACAAGATCGAACGCATCGCGGGGCCGGTCGATACCCCCGCACGCGAGCGTGAAGCCGACCTGTGCACCCGGCTGCGCGAACGGCTGCCTTTGTCGGGAACCACGGTGGAGGATCTGTCCGCTCACCTGCACGACAACCCATCCTGGCTGATCGAACCGCACGAAGAATTCGGCACCGGCCTCGAAGCTTTGATCTACGAAACCGTCGTCGCCGCGCGGGACTGTTTCGACGCCGACTTCGCGATGAGCCGCGGCCTGCGCTCGCTGAGTCGCCTCATCTCCGCGCTCCGCGCCGAGGACTGGGCGACAATCGTGGGCTGGGAGCTGCCGGAGTACTTCTGCTGCGTGGTCCCCGACCCGCATGCCCGTCGCTTCTTCGGTGACACCGCCGCGCGACTCGCGGACATCGCCTGGTCGATGTCCGCGCGGATGCAGTACAACTCGTGGCACTTCCTGGCCGGCAACCTGCCCAAGGTTCCGGTGGTGATCAATCGCGACTACTTCGTCCCCCCGACGATCCCCGACATCGCCTACTTCTCCGACCAGCACCACCACGGGCACGTCGCCGCACGCGTGCGGTTCAGCATCAGAAGCCCGCAACCGGTGAACATCGACGGCAAGCGCTTCGGCGGTTTCATCGATCTGCGGCTCCTGCGGTGCGAGAGCAATCCGTTCACCGAGCAAGATCTGCTCGCCGCGCACCGTACGTCATCCTTCATCGCGGCCGCGACCAGCGAGGCGGCCCGGCTCGCAGTCGATCACGACGTCACCGTCACGGCCTTCGACCCGTCGTGGCACTGGGCCACCATCACCGCCGCCGCGGCACCGAAAGGATGAGCATGTCCCACCCTCTTCCCACACCGGTCGAGCTCCTCACCCCCACTGGCCCCGCGGCGGCTCGCCTGGCCGGACTGTGCAATCTGCCCGCGGAGCACCAACCTCCGTGGCACCGCTCGACCGAACTCGACCAGGCCCGCGCCTACCTCGCACACTGCCCGCCACTGGTGCACGGCGCCGATATCGGCAGGCTTCGCGACGAACTCGCACTCGCCGAGGCCGGGCAGGCCTATGTGCTGCACATCGGGGAATGCGCGGAAACCTTCGACATGGCGGCCACCGATCACGTCGTGCGCAGGCTGCGCCTGTACACGAGTTTGGCCGACCGGCTTGCCGACCGGACCGGTTCGAAGGTGGTCCTGGTCGCGCGTATGGCGGGTCAGTATGCGAAGCCGCGCACCCAGGCGATCGAACGCACCTCTGACGGTACGGAAGTCCTCACCTATCGCGGCGACGCCGTCAACAGCCTCGCACCCGTAGCCGCCACCCGCCGCCCAGACCCGCAGCGGCTCGTGGCGGCATACCACCACTCCCGAGATACCCTCGTCGACCTCGAAATTTCCCGCTCCGCGAGGGATCGCTCGCTGTTCGTCTCGCACGAAGCGCTGCTGCGCGACTACGAGGAACCACTGACCCGGGGCGGGGACACGCCCTACGCCGCGAGTGGGCACCTGCTCTGGATCGGCGATCGCACGCGCCGCCTGTGGAATTGGCACGTCCAGTGGGCGGCGGCGATCAGCAATCCGATCGCGGTGAAAATTGGGCCGAGCGCCACCGGATACGACGTCTTCGATCTCGCCCGCACTCTCGACCCGCGGCACGAACCGGGACGGCTCAGCCTGATCACCCGGCTCGGCGCCGACGCCGCGGAACGACGGCTGGCGCCGCTGCTGCGCATCGTCACCGAGACCCGCGCGCCGGTGCTGTGGCAGTGCGACCCGATGCACGGCAACACACGGGTCTCGACAGGCGGCAAAGTACGCCTGCTCGGCGACATTCGCTCGGAGATCACCGCCTTTGTGCGGGTTCTGCGCGGCGCGGGCTGCCACCCCGGTGGCCTGCACCTGGAGGTGACCCCGGACGAGGTCACCGAATGTCGTGAAGCTCTGTCCAGCGCGAGCGACGACAGCCAACGGCCGCCATGCGATCCGCGTCTGAACCCGGATCAAGCCGCTGCCATCGTCGATCACTTCGCCGACGCCGTCACCGCCTGATCCGCTCGACCGAAAGGGAATGTCCGTGACATCCACAACGGGCCAACGCTATTTCGAACGCACCATCCCGCTCTCGGTCGACCCGTTGACCGCCATGACCAGCCTCGCGGCGGCCGAATTGCACGGCGACTACGTCATTTACGAGCAGCCGAACCAGTGGTGCTATGCCGGCGGCGCGCTTGCCGAGATCAGCCTGGACCATACCGGTGCGCACCTGTCCGACAGCGCGGGCCGAATCTCGATGCCATGGCAGGGACCGCCGTTGCGACACATCCGCGAGCTCCTCGGACGAATCGCACTGCCGGATTGGCGCGCATACGGGTGGACGGCATTCGAGCTGGCCTACGCCAAGGACGGCAACCGCGACCGCATCGGGTCACAACGACTCGCGCATCTGGTGGTGCCGCACACCGAAGTACGGCTCGACGGCAACGTCGCCTTGGTCCGCTCCGCCGATCAGGCGGGCCTCGACGAGGTACTTTCCCGGCTCCGGGCCCGGCCGAACCGCTCCGATGCCGCGTCCAGCCCGATCGATGTTCGCCACGACGCGACCGGATACCGGCAGGCCGTCGCCGAGGCGGTCGGCGACATCCACGCCGAGCGACTCCAGAAGGTGATACTGTCGCGCACTTTCGCGGTTCCCACCGAGATCGACTTCATCGCCACCTACCAGCGCGGACGCCGAGCCAACAACCCGGCCAGGTCATTTCTGCTGCGGCTGGGCGGCATCGAAGCGACCGGCTTCAGCCCGGAAGTGGTCGTCTCCGTGGATACCGACGGCCGCGTCATCAGCCAACCATTGGCCGGGACCCGCGCGCTGACCGAGGACCCAACCCAGAATCGCCGTTTGCGAGCAGAGCTGCTGTCGAATTCGAAAGAAATCTACGAGCACGCGATTTCGGTCAAGATCGCCCACGACGAACTGTCGCCCGTCTGCGACCCCGACACATTGGTGGTGGAGGAATTCATGGCGGTGCGCGAGCGCGGCACCGTCCAGCACCTGGCCTCCCGCGTCGCGGGCCATCTTGCCGAGGGCAGGCACGCATGGGACGCCTTCGCCGCCGTCTTCCCGGCCGTCACCGCATCCGGAGTGCCCAAAGACGCGGCCTACACCGCTATTCGCACCCACGAAACCAGCCCGCGTGGCCTCTACAGCGGTGCCGTACTCACCGTCGACGCCAACGGCGCCATGGACGCCGCGCTCGTCCTGCGCGCGGTGTACCGCCAGCAGGGCCGAACCTGGCTGCAGGCGGGCGCGGGCATCGTCGGGCAGTCCCGGCCCGACCGCGAATTCGAGGAGACCTGCGAAAAGCTCGACAGCGTCGCCCGTTTCCTCGTACCCACCGCCGCATACGCCAGCGCCGGATGACCAGGAGAACCGATCATGCTCGATGGATGCACGCCTTGGCCGCCCGATGTCGCGGTGCGATACCGCGACCACGGTCATTGGAGCGGTGAGACGCTGGCCCAGTTGCCCCATCAGTGGGCGGCACGGCATCGAAACCGTATCGCGCTCGTACACAACGAAACCCGGACGACCTACGTGGAACTCGATCGGCGCGTGCAACGCACAGCGGCCGGGTTCGCCGCCTACGGCCTGGCGGCCGGCGATCGGGTCGTGGTCCAACTCGCCAACACCCCGGAGTTCGTCGTGGTGGTGTTCGCGCTGATCAGCCTCGATGTCAAGCCGGTCTTCGCGCTGCCCGCCCACCGCGCGGCCGAGATTCGACACCTGCTCGCGATGACCGACGCGCGCGGTTATGTGGTCCCCGACCACAGCCATGGATTCGACCATGCCGCCCTCGCGGCGACACTCGCCGGCGAGTTCCCGGCCATGCAGGTGTTCGTGCACGGCAAAGACGTCCCCGACGACGCCATCGGACTCGCCGAGGTCGACGCCGACCCCATCGCGTTACCGGCTCCCGACCCGTCGGACGCCGCGTTCTTCCTCCTCTCCGGCGGCACCACCGCACTACCCAAGCTGATCCCCCGCACACACGACGACTACGCCTATCAAACCCGCGCCGCCGCGGCGGTAACCGGCTTGACCCGCGACGACGTCTACCTCGCCGCGCTCCCCGCCGCGTTCAACTTCACCTGGGGCTGCCCCGGCATCATCGGCACCCTTCGGGTCGGCGGCACGGTCGTCCTCGTCGAAGATCCGATCCCCGCAGAGTGTTTCGAACTGATCGAACGCGAGAGGGTCACGGTGACCGCCCTGGTCCCGGCGCTGATGCAGCTATGGCTGGACACCGTCGCCGACAACCACCACGATCTGACCAGCCTTCGCATCATCCAGGTCGGCGGAGCACCCTTGCAGTACGACATCGCCGCGCGGATCGGACCAGCGTTCGGCTGCCGGTTGCAGCAAGTGTTCGGCATGGCCGAGGGCCTGATCACCATGACCCGGGAAACCGACGCGCTCGAGACCGTGCTCACCACCCAGGGACGTCCCCTGTCACCCGACGACGAACTTCGCCTCGTCGACGACCGCGGCGTCGCGGTGCAACCAGGGGCGACCGGCGAGTTGCTCACCCGCGGGCCGTATACCCTTCGCGGCTACTACCGAGCAGACGAGCACAATGCCGTCGCTTTCACACCGGATGGCTTCTATCGCACCGGCGATCTCGCCCGGCTGACCCCGACCGGCGAGCTCATCGTCCAGGGCCGCCGCAAGGACGTGATCATTCGCGGCGGCAACAAGGTATCCGCCGCGGAGGTAGAGGGTTACCTGCTGGCCCACCCCAGCATCGATCGCGCCGCCGTGATCCCGATACCCGACCCCTACCTGGGCGAACGGATCTGCGCGTATGTGTGCGCGGCAGACCCCGTGCCCACGCTTCGAGAGATCCGCAAAGTCCTGCAGGAGCGTGGCATCGCCGACTACAAGCTGCCGGACCGGTTGGAAATCGTGCCCGACCTCCCGCTCACCGGACTGGGCAAGGTCGACAAAAAAGCTCTCATCGCCGCAGCAGCGGCGCAGGACTGACCGCACCGACAGGGAGGACGAGAACAACCATGCCGCTGAGACCCCCTGGCGAACCGCCCACCCTGGCCCAGGTGCGCGCCACCGTGGCCGACATCCTCCGGATCGACCCCGCCGATCTCGCCGACGACGCCGATCTGCTCGATATGGGCCTCGATTCCCTCGGCATGATGCGGATCCTCAACCTCTGGCGCCGCGTCGGAATCCGTATCGCCGTCGAGGACCTCACCGCCGAACCCACGCTGGTGGCGTGGGCCCGGCTGACCAGCACCCCCTCGACCACCCACTGAACCTTCTCGCGACAGGACGACCATGTCACCCAACACAGAAACAAAGACCGACTACGACGCCATCGTGATCGGCGGCGGACCCTCCGGCTCCTCCTATGCGATCACCATGTCGCAGGCCGGGCATTCCGTCCTGGTCCTGGAACGCGACTCGTTCCCACGGTTCCACATCGGCGAGTCCTTCCTGCCCTACACCGCCGACATGCTCGAACTGCTGGGTGTGCTGGACAAGATGCCGGGTCACGGGTTCCCGATCAAAAAGGGCCTCGACCTCATCCTCCCGGACGGCAACCGCCTGGTCGACTTGGACGTCACCGGCGACGAGGGCTACCGGACCTGGACCTATCAAGTCGAACGTGCGCTGTTCGACAAGATCCTGCTCGACGCCGCCGCCGAGTCGCCCGGCGTCACGGTCCTGCAGGAAACCCCGGTCAAAGAACTGATGTTCGACGGCGACCGCATCGTCGGCGTGCGCTTCGAGCGCGACGGCCTGATGGACAGCGCCACCGCGAAATACGTCATCGACGCCAGCGGGCGAGCCGGCGTCATCACCCGTCAGCTCGGGCTGCGCAAGACCGACAATCAGCTGAAGATGGCCGCGGTCTTCAAGCACTTCGAAGGCTTGGACGAGCGGTACAATCCCACGCGCGAAGGAGACACCCAGATCGGCGTCCACGCCGACGGATGGATGTGGGCCATCCCCATCCGCGACGACATCATCAGCGTCGGAGCCATGGCGCCGGTCGACAGGCTGCAGGCGTCGACGCCGGAAAAGATCTTCGCCCTCGGCCTGGAACGGCTGCCCCGCATCGCGCAACGGCTCACCGGCACCAGGGTATGGCACGACATTCGCGGCGAGCGCAACTTCGAGTACCACTCCGACACCCTCGCCGGTCCTGGTTATTTCGTCGTCGGCGACTCCGGATGCTTCACCGATCCGATCTTCTCCGCAGGCGTGTACTTGGCGCTGGCGACCGGCCGCGAGGCGGCCAAGGAGACCCACAAGTGCCTCGCCGGCGAAACCTCCGAAGTCGAGGCACAGCGTCACTACGAAACGTTCTTCAAGACCGGTTACGAGACCTACTACCGGTTGATCCGCGCCGTCTACGACACCCGCGTCGGAACCATGGGCACCTACATCAGAAAGCTGCTCACCGCCGAAGGGCTCGGCGAGAAGGACCGAGTGCTGACCCTCAACGGCGACTTCTGGACCGACTCCAACCGCTTCGTGCTGCGCCTGCGCGAACACCAGGAGTACGCGCTGTTCTCCCCGTTCGAGCTGAATATCGGCTGCCCGGTGTACGGCAAGGACGGCCCGCCGCTGCGCGTGCCGACCGCCTGACCGCGCAATTCCACGACCGGAAGAACAGGTGCCGTGCCGACGACGACAACCCACCCGATACCCGGGCTGACCAGTTCGGTGGAGATCCTCATCGACCGCTGGGGCATCCCCCATATCTACGCCCAGTCGATCGATGATCTCTATTTCGCCCAGGGCTACAACGCGGCACGGGACCGCCTGTTCCAGCTCGACCTCTGGCGTCGCCGCGGGCTCGGGCAGCTGTCGGAAGCACTCGGTCCGGAACACGTGGCCCGCGACCGAGCCGCACGGCTGCTGCTCTACCGCGGCGACATGGACGCGGAATGGCGTGCCTACGGATCGGCGACCCAGGCGGCGGTGACCCGGTTCGTCGCCGGAATCAACGCCTATCTCGACTGGCTCACAGAGAATCCGGCAGATCTGCCACCGGAATTCGCGCGCGCCGGCTACCTCCCTGCTCGGTGGGCTCCCGAGGACCTGGTGCGTCCACGCACACACGCACCGGTTTTCAACCTGCTCTCGCAAGTGCATCGCTCGCTCGTCGCCGCGGCGGCAGGAGCGGACTCGGATCTGGTCCGCCGGCACCTGATCGGGGGACACCGCACCGCCGTACCGGACGGACTGAATCCGAATATTCCACCGGAAGTGCTCGCCCCCTATCTGCTCGCGACCGGGCAACCGCCACTGCCTGTTCCGGCAGACGCGGTCGAGGGCAGCAACTGCTGGGCACTGGCCGCGGAACGCACCGTCACTGGGCGGCCCCTGCTGGCCAGCGACCCGCACCGCGGCTACACCGCTCCTTCACTGCGTTACATCGCGCATTTGTCCGCGCCAGGTCTCGACGTGATCGGCGCCGGCGAGCCGCACATGCCGGGTATCGCGCTGGGCCACAACGGAACCGCCGCTTTCGGCTTCACGGTATGTCCCATCGATACCGAAGACCTCGTCGTGGTCGACCTGGGCGCCGAGCAACTGGAAACGGTGACCGAGACGATCGCGGTCAAGGCCGCCGAACCGGTCACTGTCGAGCTGCAATTCAGCCGACACGGCCCCGTGCTGCACGCCGACCGGCACCGCCGACTGGCCTACGCTCTGCGTTCCACCTGGTTCGAACCCGGCACCGCACCGTATTTCGGCAGTCTCGACTACTTGACCGCGACGTCATGGCCGGAATTCGACAAAGCCCTGGAGAATTGGCGCGCCCCCGGTGAAAACCACGTCTACGCGGATATCCACGGGACAATCGCCACGCGAACTGCCGGACTGGTCCCCAAACGCATCGGCTACGACGGGCTGCTCCCGATTCCAGCGCACTCGCGATATCGCTGGGACGGTTTCTTCGGACCAGCGGACTTCGCCCGAACCGTCTGCCCCGCAGGCGGATTCATCGCCAGCGCAAATGAATTCAATGTGCCGGAGGGTTTGCCCCTCCCGGCCTACGAGTGGCCGGCTCACGACCGGTACGCCCGCATCGTCCAGGTGCTCGGACGTCCATCCCCGCACGCGCAGGCCGACAGCCGCGCCCTGCAGAACGATCTGCTCTCGGTCACCGCCAGAGAGGTCGTGCAATGCCTGCGTGCCTGTGCCACGCCGAAGAACGAGCACGCCGCCGCCGCACTCGAGCTGCTGCGTACCTGGGATGCCGTACTGGACGTCGACTCTGCCGCGGCGGCGCTGTTCGAAACGTGGTGGACGCGTCACCTCGGACCCGCGGTCGTTCGTTCCGTCGCACCGCCCGCCGCGGTGCCGCTCATCCCGCACCCCGACCCCGCCGCCGTACACCACTGGTTACGCAACCCGCCCAGCGACCAGGCACGCGACCAACTCCTGCACCACACACTCCAGGACGCCTACACACACCTGCAGCAGACCCTGGGCCATGACCAGCGGCAATGGAGCTGGGGTGCGCTGCACCGGAATACCCAGCCACACCCCCTCGGCGATCTCGACGCCTCATGGAACATCGGACCGACACCGATCGGCGGCTCCGGCTCGACGGTAGCCGCCGCGATGTACCACCCCGCGGACTTCTCGCCATTCCTCGGAGCCTCGTTCCGGATGATCATCGATGTCGGCGCCTGGGACAATTCGATCTGCGTGAACACCCCAGGTCAATCCGGTGACCCGAGCAGCCCGCACTACCGCGATCTGCACGATCTCTGGCGACGCGGCGACTACGTACCGATGCTGTACAGCCGCGCCGAGATCGAAAACCACACCGAGCAGCGTCTGCGGCTGGAGCCGCTCGCATGAATCCACGATTCACCACCCCCGAAATGACCGAGCTCTGGTCGGACCAGCACCGCTACGACACATGGGTGCACGTCGAGGTTCTGGTAGCGACCGCACAGGCTGAGCTGGGTCTGCTACCCGACAGCGCCCTCGGCGACATTCGCGCCGCACCGGCACCGGCGGCATCCCGGGTCACCGAACTACAGCGCGACCGCGATCACGAGGTGCTCTCGTTCCTCGCCGCCTACTGCGAGTCCATGCCCCCCGAATCCGCACGCTGGGTGCATCTGGGGATGACCAGCTACGACCTCGTCGACACCGCACTCGGATACACCCTCGCCCGAGCCACAGACCTGCTGCTCGCCGCTGCCCGCCGGCTCCGCCGGGTGCTGGTCGACCGAGCTCTCGAGCACTGGAACACCGCCTGCATCGGCCGGACGCACGGCGTCCACGCCGAGCCCACCACCTTCGGCCACAAACTCGCCGCGTTCGCCTTCGCGATAGACCGATCCCTGCGCCGGTTGACCGCGGCGCGCGGCGCCGTCGCCGTCGGCACCATCTCCGGCGCCGTCGGAACGTACGCCCTCATCGACCCGTTCGTCGAGCAATACGTCTGCGAGGCACTGGGCTTGGCGGTCGAGCCGGTGCCGACCCAGGTCGTCGCCCGCGATCGGCACGCCGAACTCGCGCTCGCCCTCGCCGCCCTCGCCGCCTGTGTCGAAGCGATCGCTCTGGAGTTCCGGCTGCTGCAACGCACAGAAGTCCGGGAGGTCGAGGAGCGGCGCGCCCCGGCGTATCAAGGCTCGAGCGCCATGCCGCACAAACGCAATCCGACCTCCTGCGAGCGGCTGTGCGGACTGGCTCGGCTGCTGCGTGGCCAACTCGGCCCCATGCTGGAAAATGTCGCGTTATGGCACGAGCGCGATCTCGCCCATGCCACCGTGGAGCGCGTCGCCCTGCCGGAGATGCTGTCGCTGGCCCACCACCAGCTGAATCTCGCCACCGACGTCGTATCGACTCTGGCAGTCTTCCCGGAGCGGATGCGCGCGGGGCTCGAGCACACCGGTGGACTGATATACAGCTCCATCGCCCTCGCGGACCTGCTCGAACAAGGCGTCGAGCGGGAGCACGCCTATCGCCTGGTCCAGTCGGCCGCGGATCGAGCGGCTTGCGCCGACATGCCGTTCCAGGACGTATTGACCGAGAAGGGCGTTGAGCTCGGCGCGCTCGAACCGGCTCGTTTCCTCACCAATCACCACGTGGTCCTGAGTCGATTGCAGGTCCTCGCCGAAGCGGAAGGATGATCCCACATGACAGAAACCGCTGCTCCTCCGCAGAGGTGGACCGAACCGACGACGCTGTCCGGCTCCTACGTCCGATTGGAGCCGCTGGCCGCCGCCCACGCCGAAGAGTTGCTCGCGATCGCCGACGACGAAGTCTTCGAGCACCTGTCCAGTACCTGCCCGCGCAGCCTCGATGACGCGCGCCGCATGGTCGAGGGCATGACCGACGGCACCGTGCGCGGCGGCAGGGTCTGCTTCGCCCAGATCGATGTCCGGGCCGGCGCGAATCTGTTCGCGGGAACCACCTCCTACTACGACATCCATCCCGAAAGTCGTTCCCTCGCCATCGGCTACACATGGCTGGGACGCGACTGGTGGCGCACCGGCCTGAACACCGAAGCGAAACTCCTTCTCCTGACTCACGCCTTCGAGGAACTCGGCGCGGTCCGGGTGTACTGGCACACCGACATCCGCAACACCCGCTCCCAGCAGGCCATCGCGGGACTCGGCGCCGAACGCGAGGGCGTCCTGCGCAAGCACAAGCGGCGCCCCGACGGCAGCTGGCGCGACACCGTGCAATTCGCGATGACCGACGACGATTGGCCCGCCGTGCGCGAAACGCTCGGAAAAAGGCTGTACTCATGACCGCACGCCACCCCAGATTCGCCATCGTCGGCGTCGGTCCTCGTGGACTGACCGTCTTCGAACGGCTGTGCGCGAATCTGCGAAAGACCGTCCCGGGAACCGTAGTCGAAGTCGTACTGATCGACGCGGTCGACGTGGCGACAGGCGCGGTGTGGCGCACCGACCAGCCGGGCCGGCTTCTGATGAATACCGTCGCGTCCCAGATCACGGTATTCACCGACGAAACGGTCGTGATGGCGGGTCCGGTCCAGGTCGGGCCCAGCTTGTACGAATGGGCCCGCTACCTGCGTGTCACCGGCGAAGCGCACGACCTCCCCACGGCCGCTCTAGCCGAGGCGACGCGGCTCACCCCCAACTCCTACCCCACCCGCGCGCTCTTCGGGCACTACCTGCGCTGGGCCTACCACCACATCCGGCGGATCTCGCAAGATTTCCTCGACGTCACCGAACTCATCGGCACAGCAGTCGATTTGAGCGACGAGCAAGGACGTCAATCGATACGGCTGGACAATGGCCAGCAGATCCGCGACCTCGACGCCGTCGTGCTGACCCAGGGGCACCTCCCCGCGCGAGAGGACGAATCGAGTCGACGACTGCACGCGAAGGCCATGGCCACAGGGCTACGCCGAGTCCCACCGGGTAATGCGGCCGATACCGATCTGGACAGCCTGAAGCCCCAGCAGCCGGTACTGATACGTGGCCTCGGCCTGACATTCTTCGACTACTTGCCACTGCTGACGGAAGGACGCGGCGGGCGATTCGTCGACGACCGAGGCATCGTCGAATATCGCCCTTCGGGACAGGAGCCGCTGATCTACGCGGGATCACGCCGCGGCGTGCCCTTCCACGCTCGTGGCGAAAACCAGAAAGGCGTCTCCGCACGGCACGATCCGATCCTGCTCACCACACCGAAGATCTTCGAGCTGCGCGACCGCGCCGCATCCAAGGGCGACCTCGACTTCCGCCGCGACGTGTGGCCGCTCATCGCCAAGGAAGTCGAGATCACCTACTACTCAACGCTGCTCGATCAGCGCATAAGTTCACATGATCTGCGAATATTCCGGTCCGAATACGCCGCCGCGCCATGGAACAGCACGTCCGTGACTGCTTTGCTGGACAGGCACGCGGTGCCACCCGAGCGGCGTTGGAACTGGACTCAGGTGACCGATCCGGCACGAGGGCTGATGTTTCCGGACTCGGACTCCTTCCAACGGTGGCTGCTCCACTACTTGGACACCGACGTCCGCAACGCCCGGCTCGGCAATGTGCGCGGCCCGGTGAAGGCCGCACTGGACGTGCTGCGCGATCTACGCAACGAGATTCGGCTCGTCGTCGACCACCAAGGGATCACGGGCAGCTCCTACTGTCGCGACCTCGACCGGTGGTACACCCCGCTGAACGCCTACCTCTCGATCGGCCCGCCCGCACGGCGTATCGGCGAGATGGCGGCGGTGATGCGGGCGGGATTACTGCGCGTGATCGGTCCCGACATGCGGGTGACGCTGGAGGGCAACCGATTCACCGCGATGTCGCCCAGCATCGGTGACTCACGAGTCTCGGCGCGCTATCTGATCGAAGCCCGGCTGCCCGAACCAGATATCCGACGAACCACCGATCCCTTGATGAACCGCCTCCTCGCCAAAGGGGCCGTGCGATGCTATGCACTCCCCAATCCCGACGGAAGCCGCTACCGCACCGGCGGGCTCGAGGTCGGCATCGACCACCGGTTGATCGACCGGGGCGGCCGCCCGCACCCGCATCGGTTCGCGCTGGGCGTGCCGACAGAGAAGGTCCGTTGGGTCACAGCGGCCGGACCGCGGCCCGGGGTGAACTCGGTGACCTTGGCGGACGCCGACGAGGTCGCACGCGCCATGCTGCGGCTCGCCGCGATCCGCCTCGAGCCGGTCCCCTGTGTCGGATGCCCGCACTGACCCCACCGAGCCGGGGCCCCGAAGCTCTCACGAAAAACAATCTTGGAGAACCACTGTGCGCGACACCGGACTGCTGAACCCGGTTCGAGCCGGGCTGGGCATGACCGTCCTGGTCGATGACGATGCCTGGATCGAAGCCATGCTCGATGTCGAAATCGCCCTCGCCCGAACGCAATCCCGCCTCGGCATCATTCCAGAATCGGCAGCCGACGACATCGCGCGAGCGGCCCGCTCACACCGCTTCGATACGGAGGATCTGGCCGTCGCGTCTCGTGGCGCGGCCAACCCGGTGGTTCCCCTGGTCGTCGAACTCACCCGTGCCGTCACCGAGATCGACGCGAAAAGTGCGAATTACGTACATCGTGGCGCCACCAGTCAGGACATCCTCGACACCGCCGCCATGCTGGTCGCCTCCCGCGCCCTCGCGGCGATCGTCAGCAACCTCGAACGCATCGCGACGGCCCTGGCCCGGCTGGCTCGGCGACATCGCGAGACCCCGATCGCCGCGCGGACCCTCGGCATGCACGCCGTCCCGACCACCTTCGGCGCGAAAGCCGCCGGATGGCTCAACGCCGTACTGGACGCTCACCAGCGACTGGCGCCGCTGGCCCGCGGCGGCCTGCCGATCCAACTCGGCGGCGCGGCGGGCACACTGGCGGCTTACCTCGAATGCGCCCGGGAATCCACGACCACGGCTGGCGACAAGCCGCGGCGCGAGCTCGCCGAGCGCTTGACGACCGAGCTCGCAGCACAACTTTCCTTGGCGCCGACTCTTGTGCCGTGGCACACCAACCGCACTCCGATCATCGATGTAGCAGGTGCGCTGGCGGTCACCTCGGGAGCTTTGGGAAAAATGGCGATCGACGTCATGGACTTGTCCCGAACCGAGCTTGCCGAGGTCCGGGAACCGGCCGCGGAAGGCCGGGGTGAGTCGTCGGCAATGCCGCAGAAGCGAAATCCCGCCCTCAGCACGCTGATCCGCACCTCAGCACTGCAAGTGCCCGCTCTGATCTCTACGCTGCATCTGGCGATGCTCGCCGAACACGAACGACCGGCAGGCGCCTGGCACAGCGAATGGCAACCGCTGCGCGAATGTCTCCTGCTGGTCGGCGGGGCGACGGCGACGGCCGTCGAACTGGCCGAGGGCCTGGTCGTCGACGGCGCTCGGATGCTGGAGAACCTGAATCTCACCAACGGCCAGATCGTCAGCGAGCGGCTATCGGCGGTCTTGACCCCGCTGCTCGGCAAGACGATGGCGAAGAAGACGTTGCAGGCCGCTTCCTTCCGGGCCGAGCAAACCCGGCGTCCGTTGGCGGAGGTGCTCGCCGCGGACGCCGGAATCCGCGCCAGACTCAGCGCGGCCGACATCGCGGAGCTGCTCACACCCGCCAACTACCTCGGCGCCGCACCCGACATCGTCGACTTCGTCCTGGCGCGGTGCGCCGAGAACGGAATCGACCCGGGACGCCGCGCTCGCGATCGAGACGGGTCGTCATTGACTTAGACAGTTTGTACTGATAAACCTGGGGTTGCCCCTCCTCGCCCACCGGAAGGACAACCCATGACCGCGATCCCTCCGCATCTGCACCACGCGCACCCTTCCGACGGCCGCCATCCGCGGGGCGCCGACGGATGGAACGCGATGTACTCCGACGGGCCGGAGTGGGACCTCGACCGCCCGCAACCCGCGATGCTGTACCTCCTCGATCGCGGCGGCATCCGGGGCCGAGTGCTGGACGTCGGCTGCGGAACCGGCGAGCACGTCCTGATGTGCGCTGAGCGCGGACTGGCGGCGACCGGCATCGACATTTCCTCCACGGCCCTCGATACCGCGAAGCGCAAAGCCGCCCGTCGTAACGTCACCGCGACATTCCGCTTACACGATGCCACCGAGCTGGCCGAGCTGAACGAACAGTTCGACACCGTGCTCGACTGCGGCCTGTTCGTCCATATCGTCGACGAACCCGAGGTCCGCACAGCCTTCATCGACGGGCTGCGTGCGGTGCTCGTGCCCGGCGGACGCTACGCAATGGTCTGCTTCCGCGGCGAAGGCGGCCACCACCGCTCATTCACGCGGGCGGAGATCGAGTCGCTTTTCGCCGACGGGTGGCAGGTGGAGGAGTTCGAACCGATAACGATCGAAGGAATCGGCCGAAGTGAGGGCATTCCAGCCTGGCTGGTCACGATGACGCGGCAGTAAGGCCACCATGAATCCGGACCCAGGAAAGGCGACGGCAATGCTCACCGCAGAGGCTTGCATACCGACCGACCGGGCCAGTCGATATCTCGTTCAGTTCTGCCGACATGCCGCCGCGATCGGCGGCGGAGCCCCGCACGGCCGCCCCGGCGGGCCGGCCCGGCCCGACGTCCGCGTGCGCGCCGAGTGGTCCAGTACCGATGGCACGGTGACCTTCGAACCTTGGGGCCATTGCACGCTGACTGCCGACGGACAGATGCTCCGCGTGCGTGCGGAAGCCGCCGATGCCGGGAGACTGCGGCAGATCCAAGGCATCGTCACGGGCAATCTCGACAGATTCAGCCACCGGGAGCCGTTGCGCGTGGACTGGACCCCTACCGAGGTTTCCGACGAACCGATCGCCGAATACTCCACCGAAAGCCCGCACACCGGCGCGTCGCGCCGCTGGTCGATGCCTAGTTGGCGCACCCTTGCGTTCGGGCTCTTCGCGTTCCTCGCGATCGTCACGCACCTCGTGGTGGGCGGCAGTCTGATGGCCAACCTGCTGTGGACCGGTGTCATCGGGGCCGTGATCCTGCTCGGCCTCAAAATCACGCTCCTGGTGCTCGCTGGACGTGGCTTGCACCGGCGGATCACCGCACGCGTACACGGTCCCGGTCACTGACTCTCATTACGGCACGCCCCGCCGCACGTCACACGGCGGGGCGCAATCCGTCGAGAATCACCGCGACAAGCCTGTCGACAGCGGCCGAGCCCGGCAGGGAGCCCGCCGCGGAGAGCGCGTGCAGGCTGTAGGCGGCCAATTCGGCACACGATACGTCGGCGCGAATCTCCCCGGCCCGTGCCGCGTCCTCGATCAGATCGCACATCAGCGCGTGCAGCTGCCCTTGCGCGGCCTCGACCTCCGCGTCGGCGCGGTGCAACAGAATCGCCAGCTCGCTGCCGTGCGGCTGATGCCGATGATGCTGGGCACGTTGCCACTGATGGTGCGCGTATGCGCCGAAGACCGCTCGCAACCGTTGCGACGGGTCGACTGCGTGGTCTCGAATGTCTGCCAGGTAAGCGACGTGCCGGGTGATCTGACGATGGTGCCAAGCCGTCACGATCGACTCGACATCGGCGAAATACTTGTACAGCGTGGCTCGCCCGATCCCGGTTCGTTCCGCGATCTCCGACATGGTCACCGACGTCGAACCGCGCTCGTTCATCAAGCCCCAGGTGGTGTCGAGAATCGCCTCACGGACCTCGCGGCGATGAGCCTCGATGGTGTCGTTCCATAGCTTGGGCATAGCGAAGATTATACGAAGCGACACGCCACTGACGGAATGTATTGACATAGACACTCTGTCTATAAAAGACTGATCGCGAACCTTGAGAACAGCATTCGATCAGGAGACGAACATGAGTGATCAACCCTCGCGATCGGTTCGAAACCGCGCAGGCGGCGGTATCCCGCGCTGGGTGATCATCACCGGCATCGTCGTCGCGGTAGTGGCGATCCTGGCGGTGGTGATGATGCTCGCGATCGGTGGAAGCGGTGGCCACGGGCCCGGTAGGCACGGCGGTGGCGGGAACCCGCCCGCGGGTGTGCACCACACCTCGCCGCCGCCCGGCGTGCACCCATCCGGCTCTGTCGTACCGGGTGCGTCGCAGCAGAACATCGCTCCGCCGACGAATGGTTCCGGGCAGACCGGCGCCGCTACCCCGCCGCCCGGTCATGTCCCGCCGCCCGGTGCGCACGGCTGACCATCCACCCGACATCGCCGAAAAGCTCTGGGAGAAAACAGTGGACAACGCAATCGATGTCGATGACGTCGTCAAGACCTATCCGGTCGCCGGAGGCCAGTTCGTCGCGGTCGACCACATCAGCCTGCAGATTCCCGAAGGGGAGTTCGTCGCGATCGTCGGACGCTCGGGCAGCGGGAAGACCACCCTGCTGAACATGCTCGCGGGAATCGACCGGACCACCTCGGGCACGATCCGGGCCGCAGGCGCGGACCTGGGCTCACTGTCGGAGTCCGGCCTTGCCGCCTGGCGGGGCGCCAATGTCGGGCTGGTATTCCAGTTCTTCCAGCTGTTGCCGACGCTGACCGTCGCCGAAAACGTCATGCTGGCCATGGATTTCGTCAAGAAGATCCCCGTCTCGGAACGGCACGATCGTGCCCGCACGCTGCTGGAACGAGTCGGCATCGGCGCGCAAGCCGACAAGCTGCCCGCCACCCTGTCGGGCGGCCAGCAACAACGCGCTGCGATCGCACGTGCGCTGGCCAACGATCCGCCGCTCATACTGGCCGACGAGCCGACCGGAAACCTGGACTCGCACACCGCCGACGCGGTGCTCGAGTTGTTCGTCGAACTGAACTCCGAGGGGCGCACCATCGTCGTGGTCACCCACGAGCGCGACATCCGTTCGGTGGCCGGCCGCCAGGTGACGCTGCAGGACGGGCGCATCGTGGCCGATGAAGACGTGGTGGTGCGGGCATGAGGAGTTTGATGGCGGTGAAGGTCCTGCGGGATCTGCGGGCCAATTGGTCGCGGCTGGCTTTGATGGTGGTCGCGATCACGGTGAGCCTCATGGTTTTCGGTGGCGTGCTGGCGGGGTGGGCCACCACCGGGCGGGAGACCAGCGCGGCGTACATGAGCACCGCGCCCGCCTCCGCGACCATCCTGTTCGACAAAGGCGTCGACCACGCGCAGATGGATGCTTATGTCCGGCAGGCGCGCACGCAGCCCGGCGTGATCGAGGCAGTGGGGCGTACCCAGTTCGACAGCGAGGTATTGGTCAATGATCAGTACCGGGAGATGCCCATGCAGGTCTTCGTCGCCGCGCCGGACGATCCGATGCGGATGGCGAAATTCTTCCCGGGGCAGGGCGCATGGCCACCCGCGCCGGAGGAGATCTACCTGGGCAGCGACTCGCTGAACATGCTCGGAGTCGCGGTCGGCGACACGGTGACCCTGACGGTGCCGACCGGAGACCATCGCGCCGACGGCAGCGAGGCCGCCGGCGCAGCCACGGTCCGGCTGCGGGTCGCCGGCACTGTCTACGACCCCAGCCTGTCCCCGTCTCCGCAGGAACAGCGCGGCCGCGGCTACGTGTCCTCGGCCGTACTGCCGGACCAGCCGATGCTGTTCGACCAACTGAAGATCGTCGTCGCGGACCCGGGACAGGCCGAACCCAGCCGCGACCGCGATGCCATCATCGCCGTGGGGAGCAAGGTCGCCACCGCGTTGCGCGACCAGGGCGTGGCGATACGTGAGGTGCAGGTTCCGCCGCCGTATGCCCACCCGCACCAGTGGCAAGCCGATTCGCTGTTGCTTTCCCTGCTTGCCGGCGGCGGCGCGGCATTGCTGCTCAGCGCCATCCTCGTCGCCAATATGCTCAATAACCTGTTCACTCAGCAAATTCCGCAGATCGGCATCATGAAGGCGATCGGCGCCGGAACCGGCCGGATCGCTCGCGCGTACCTGGTCATGATCCTGCTGGTGGCCGCGGTCGCGACGCTGATCGCGCTGCCGATTTCGATCTGGGTCGGCAGGCTGCTGGTCGCCTCGCTGCTCGGCATGCTCGGCATCGAGGCCGCGAGCCTCGCCGCGCCGGCATGGACCTATCTGGTGATCATCGCGGCCGGGTTGGGTCTGCCGACCGTGATCTCGTTGATTCCGCTGGTCAAGGCGAGCCGGATCACCGTACGCGCCGCGATCGACCACCACGGTGGCACCGCTCGGCCCAGCGCCGCGGCGGGCTTGATGACTCGTCTCGGCCGCATCCGCCGTCTGGACCGCGGCCTGATCATGGCTTTGCGCAATACGATTCGGCGCCCCGCCCGGTTCGCGCTGTCGGTCGGACTGCTCGCGGCCGCGGGCATCGTCTTCGTCGCCGGCATGTCCCTGAGTACCGGTGTGGACGCGGTGACCGAGGAGCAGCGAGCGCAGCGCAGTTGGGATGTCGAGGTCCAGCTCGACGAAGGTTATGCCATGGACCGGCTGCGTGACCTGCTCCAGCCGGTGCCCGGCATCACCGCACTCGAGGGATTGGGCGGCGCTCAGACCGGTGTCGCCGGTCCAGGCGCGGTACCGCTGACGAAAACCTATCCCGACCAGGGGCACGGCAGCGTGGCCGTGCGTGTCGTGCCCGCCGACGCGACCATGCTCACCATCCCGACGAAGATGCTCGAAGGTCGCTGGCTACAGCCCGGGGAAACCGGCGGCGTGGTGCTCAACCAGATCACCCGCAAGAACACGCTGCCGGATGTCGGCGCAGGCGACACCATTCAGCTGTCGGTCGGCGGGAAGTTCACCAGCTGGCAAGTCGTCGGTGTCGCGGAGGAAACCGGGCACGGCAGCGGCGTGTACACGACGCCCGAAGGCTTCGCCACGGCTCTCGGCAAGCCGCAGCAGGTCAACCTGTTGCGCATCGCTACCGATCGACACGACGAGGACACTCGCGGCGCCGTGGCCCGCGCGGCAGGCGAGACTCTCTCGAATGCGGGCATCGCGGTGAAGGCCTCCCAATCGGTCAGCGCGGCCAACAAGGCCAGCGCCGGGCACATGGGGCCGTTGGTGACGATCATCATGGCCATCGCCATCGCGATGGGCATCGTGGGCACGATCGGTTTGGCCTCCACCATGAGCGCCAACATCCTGGACCGAATCCGCGAATTCGGCGTCATGCATGCCATCGGCGCTCAACCACGGACGGTCCGCCGGATTGTGGTGGCCGAGGGCATCGTCCTCGCGTTGGCCAGTTGCCTGGTGGCGGCACTCCCCGCGCTCGGCCTGACCGCGCTCCTGGGCAATGGACTGGGGACGCTGTTCTTCTCCGCTCCGCTGCCCTTCCGGATCTCGCTGCCCGCCGTGCTCATCTGGACAGTACTCGCGATCCTCGGCGCCGCGCTGGCCACCGAAGCGGCCGCGTCACGCGCTTCCCGCGTGACGGTCCGCGAGGCACTCGCCTACCTGTGAGACACGACGCCGCGATATCGACACGCTGTGCGCCGACTGGTCGACTAGTCGTCGTCCTGTGGCCGCAGACCGGCCCGGGTGACCCGGACCAGTCGGCGCACGGCGGCCTTCGACCGCAGCGTATGCGCTGCCGACAGCGCCGACAGGCAGTACCGCGCCAGTTCGTCGAGGGGGACATCGATGCGCACCACACCTGCGCCGGCACCCTCTGCCAGCAGATTGCGCACCATGTCGTGCAAGCGGCGCTCGGCGTGCTCCGCATGGCCGCCCTGGTGCAGCAGCGGTGCGAGTTCACCGGCGTGGTGCTCGTAGTCGATCAGAGCGTAGGTCGTCAGCACCCGTTCGATCCGCTGCTCGATATCGCCTCCGCGCTCGACGATTTCGGCCAATTGGCCCGTATGCGCAACGATCCGGCGCTCGTGCCATGCCGAGAGAATCGACTCCACGTCGGGAAAATACTTGTAGAGCGTCGCGCGGCCTATCCCCGTCGCCTCGGCGATCTGAGTCATGGTCACCGAGGCGAGCCCATGCTCGGCGACAAGCGCGGCGGTCGTGTCCAGCAAAGCGTCCCGCACTGCTTGCCGGTGCGCGGTGATGGTGTCATTCCACAGCTTGGGCACCAGCGAAGTATATCGAGGTCACGCGATAGCTCCTGCCTTGCGCGAACCGATGCCTCCCGGCTATAGGACAAGGACTTACGCGACGGTGCGTCCGGAATGGAAACGCGACGCCGGTTATCGAGACGACTGCCCACCACGCGACAGTGTGACAGGGAAGGAGCGGAATTATCGCGGCGCAGTAGGTGAAAGCAGTGTGCGCAGCGTCATTACTCCTATGTGCTGCTCGAGACGTTGCCGATCGGGCATGACGGCGTCGCGAAAACGATGCGCGGCCAAGAACGACAGCACCATCCAGGCCGCCGCGTGCGGATCGAGATCGGCGCGCAGCTCGCCTTGTTCCTGTCCACGCACCACCACCTCGGCCAGGACAGCGGCAAGATCGCTCATGTGCTGCCGGACCGCGTCTTCGATCGCCGGTTCGGCATACAGCGTCATGGCGTCGGCGAAGATCACCCCGAGCGAGCCCGGCGCGTGCAATGCGTCGACGTGACTCGAACTGAGCAGGTGTGCCAGTAGCGCGGCGATCGACTCCGCCTCGGTCGCGTATGTCCGCATCATCGTGCACATCCGCGTCGCGGCGTGCTCCACTACCGCGCTGTAGAGCCCGACCTTCGATCCGAAATTCTGGAACAGCACCGGCTCGGTGACGCCTACCCTGGCGGCGATCTGGGCCATCGTGCTGCGTTGATAGCCGGACTCGGCGAAGACCGTCGTCGCGGCCTCGATGATCCGCGCCCGCCGATCGGCGGCACTCAATCGCGTCCGTCGCCGATCCATGTTCGCCGAAGAAGATGCCCGAGCCATAGCGCCATCGTATCCACCCTTGCCATTCAACTTAGTGAAGACTAAGTTAGCGGCTATCTTAGTCGTCACTAAGTTGAGGAGAAAGCCCGTGAACATCGGACACTTGCTGCACCGCACACCCCACCCGGACTCCGCCGGATTCACCATCGACCACGGCCGAGGCTATGACCTGTTCGGGGCCATATTCTTCGGCGGACGCCGCGACCACGTGTACAAGCGCCTCGCGGAACTCAGTGGCGTAAGGCCGGGTGATCGCGTACTCGATGTGGGTTGTGGCACCGGATACCTGACGCGGCGATTGGCCGCCCGCGCCGAATCGGGCACGGTACTCGGCGTCGAGCCGTCGGCCGCCGCGCTCGGTCGAGCACGCGCGCTGACCAAGGCGCCCAACTGCTCCTACACCGTGGGCATCGCCGAATCCCTTCCCTGCGAGGATGATTCGATCGATGTGGTAGCCAATTGCCTGATGCTCCATCATCTGCCGGAGGACGTGCGCGCCACGGCGGTGGGCGAAATGTATCGGGTGCTGCGCCCTGGCGGTCGGTTGCTGATCGGCGAGTTCCGCCCACCGACGACTCCGATCGGCATCCATGTCATCGGAGCGCTGACCGGCCCGGCCATGCGGGACAATCCGATCGAACTGCTCGGGCCCATGGTCGCCGACGCCGGATTCGAGGAGATCCACTCGGGCGATCTGCGTCCATGGATTCGATACGTGACCGCCGTGAAGCCGGGGGCTGCCGCCCGATGAACGTCGGACATCGGAACACGGCGTGGTGGAAGCGGCACATTCTCCTCCCCGTGATCATCGTCGGCTTGTTTCTGCACCTATGGCTGGGCACCATGATCGGGCTCGTCCTAGCGGTGCTGGGCTTGGCTGTTCACGTACTCGCGGCAATCCTCGGCGGACGCCGAATTCTGCGGAATCGCTCACTTCAGTAGCCCTCCGGCCGGACAAAGTCGCATACGTCTGACCTTCAAGTTCGCAATTGCGCACATATTGGCTTAATGTAGGCCCTGCAGGCGTGACCAGGCTGGAGGTCGATGTGATCGAGGTTTTGCGGCACCCCCAGTTCCGCAGACTGTTCACCGCACAAGCGGTGGCTCTGGTCGGCACCGGCCTGCTGACCGTGGCGCTGGGGTTGCTGGCCTACCAACTGGCCGGCAGCGACGCGGGTGCGGTACTCGGGACCGCATTGGCGATCAAGATGATCGCGTATGTGTTTGTGGCACCGGTCGTTTCGGCGGTCACCGATCGCATTCCACGTCGAGTGCTGCTGGTTTCGGCCGATGCGGTTCGCGCTGCGATCGCGCTGACACTGCCATTTGTCACCGACATATGGCAGATCTATCTGCTGATCTTCGCGCTGCAAAGCGCGTCGGCCACCTTCACTCCGGCGTTCCAGGCGGTCATCCCGTCGGTGCTCGAGGACGAGGACGACTACACGCGCGGTTTGTCGCTGTCGCGGTTGGCCTATGACCTGGAGTCCTTGCTGAGCCCGGTGCTCGCAGCAGCGCTGCTGACCGTGATCAGCTACAACCTGCTGTTCGTGGGCACCGCGGCAGGGTTCGTCACCTCGGCGATGCTGGTGGTGCGTACGGCGCTGCCCCGCCTGGTGCCGACGGATCGCTCGGCGCCACTGCGGCGGCGAATCACCCGCGGCGCGCAGTACATGGGCGACCGGCCGGTCCTGCGCGGATTGTCGGCGATGAATCTGGCCGTCGCCGCCGCGACGGCGCTGGTGGTGGTGAATACCGTCGTTTACGTCCGGGATCTGCTCGGCGGATCGGACAGCGGCGTAGCGATCGCACTCGGCTGCTACGGGGGCGGATCGATGGTGGTAGCACTGGCGATGCCGCGCTTACTGACCCGAATTCCCGACCGCACGGTGATGCTCACCGGTTGTGCGCTGCTGCCCATCGGATTGGCCGGAGCCGCCGTGATCGCGGTGTCGACCCCGTCGCCCACGCTGGGTTGGACGATGCTGTCCATTGCGTGGGTCACCCTCGGCGCGGGCACCTCGATGATCAACACTTTGTCCGCCCGCCTGCTCCGCGCGCAAACGACGCCCGAAATACGGACCGCGGTGTTCGCGGCCCAGTTCTCCCTGTCGCACGCCTGCTTCCTGCTCACCTACCCGCTCGCCGGATGGATCGGTGCCACGGCGGGCCAGCCGACTGCCGCGATAGCCCTCGCCGCAGTGGCTACACTTGCGGCAACGGCGGCCGCACGGATGTGGCCGGTGGCCACACCCTCCGTCCCGGAGGCGGTGACAGCGGGAAGGCGGTGAGCGATGGCGGGTAAGGGTGAGCCGCTCGCCGCATCAGCCGCTCCCAGTCTCGTTCATCCGGTCCATCCCGACCAGGCACGCCTGGATGCCGCGACGGCCGCATTCCGGATGCTGTCCGACCCCACTCGGCTGCACATCCTCTGGGTGCTCGCCGAGGGGGAAGCCGATGTCACCGCATTGGTGGAAGCCTGCAACGCCTCGCGTACCGCGGTCAGTCAGCATTTGGCCAAACTGCGGTTCACCGGCTTGGTCGATACCCGCCGCGAGGGTCGCCACATCATCTACCGCATCCGCGACGGCCACCTCGCGCGTCTGGTGCGGGAGGGACTCAATCTCGCCGACCACATCGTCACCGGCGAGCCTCCGCACGTCTGAAGCTGGATGACCTGGGCCAGTGGCAAGCCGCATCGTCGCGTGGTCCAATGAGAACCGGCCGGGGAACAACCCGCGCACCGATCAGGGGGCTTCCGTGGGTTTGACCAAGAACGCGCAAGAAGTACTGTCCGCGTTGCCGCCACGTCCGCCGCGACGCGAACTCTCGGTCGAGGAGAACCGTGCCGGGATGCAGGTCCTGGTGTCGAATGTCGGCGCAACCGAACGGGCTGCCGATATTCACGTCCGGAATTTGGTGATCGGCAACGACGTCCCGCCGAGCCCCGAGCGCGCCGCGGTCAGCGTGCGCCTCTATCGGCCATCCACCCGGAATCAGCTGCCATGCTTGGTATACGCGCACGGGGGTGGCTGGACGATCGGTGATGTGAACACCCACGACTGGATCTGCCATACGATTGTGGCGCACGCGAAGTGCGCTGTCGCATCGGTGGATTATCGCCGGGCTCCGGAACACCGATTCCCTCTCCCACTGGATGATATGTGCACAGCCATCGAGTGGGCATGCTCTCCGGCCGCGGCCGAATATGGCATCGATCCGGACCGAGTCGCAGTCGGTGGCGACAGCGCGGGCGGAAACCTGGCCACCGCCAGCTGTCTTCGGCTCCGGGGATCCAGCATTACGATCGCCCACCAGTTGCTGGTACTGCCTGTGGTGGACTCGCATCCCTCTGAATGGCCCAGTTACGCCCAGTACGCCGAGGGGTACTCGATGACAGCGGCGGACATGATCTGGTACTTCGACCAGTACCTCGGCCCGGGATGGCCGGAGCGCGACAACACGCTGGTCGCGCCCTACCGCGAACCCGACCTGTCGAACCTGCCCCCTGCCACCATCATCACCGCCGAGTGTGACGTGCTGCGCGACGAAGGCGAGGCATACGCACAGCGGCTCGCCGCCGCAGGCGTCCCGGTCACTCTGCGTCGTTTCGACGGCATGTTCCATCCCTTCCACCTGTTCTCCGGGGTTCTCGACGAGGCCCGCGAACTCGTGGAGCTCCTCGCATCCGCGATCCTGCGTGCTGTCGGATGACCCGGCAGGCGGAACTCTGCAGACGGAGCCCACCACGCGCACTTGTGACCGGCGCTACTGGTTGCGCGCCGTGGAAGTTATCCGCCGCGCCACATTCCGCTCCCCCAGCAAAAACCCGGACACAACGCCTCATACGACTTGTTATGCGCCAGCATGTCCTATCGCGCACTCGATACCACACCCAGCAACGGCTCCAGATGATCCGAAACACCGGCACCATCGGCGCATTCGCCAACCGATACAAATGCACCTTCTCCGCCGCGTCCAACGACAACGTCCGAGTCACCGCATTCAACACATGGACACTCACATTGATGCCGCGCCCTTGGTTGACACCGGGTGGCGGTCGACCTCTGTGAACATTACCTACGGCGGCGGGGTATCCCGGCCACCATTCGGTCAGGGCCGATCAGGCCGACCACCGCCGCAGGAAGGGCTCGACCGGTGGACGCGACCGCACAGATCGCTGCCATCAACGTCTGGCTACGGAACCTCTGAACACGGCCTGATGCCGGACGCGGACGACGAGTTTGCCGGTGGCGCGGTCGTGCTCCATGTCGTCGTGGGCCTGCGGCACCTGCTCCAAGCCGTCGTAGACGCGGTCTACGGGGAAAGCCAGCTCGCCGTCCGCGACCGCATCGAGGATCTCCTGGAAGACTTCCCGAGGCAGGTCGGCGGCATCGCCGAAGTAGCCCGCCAGACGCACACCCCTGGGCAGGTACTCGTTGGGAGAGAAGTCCCGCACCGTCCACTGGTTGGACAGGCTGCCGCTGAAGCAGGCCGTGCCGTGCACGCGCGCCGCGCGCAATGTGTCGGGCAGGGTCGCCGTGCCGACGAGATCAAGGGCGGCGTCGACGCCGTCCGGGTACAGCTCGCGGACGGCGGGCGCGACCTCGCCGGTGTCGAGCAGCGGATGGTCGATACCGTGCTCCTTCAGCGAAGCGAGACGGGCAGCCTGCCGGGTGGTGGACAGCACCGTGGCACCGCGCCATGTGGCCAGGTCGGCGGCCAGGCCCACCGAGGAGGTGCCGCCGCGGATCAGCACGGACTGACCGGGCCTCAGGTCCAGGCCGATGGTGAGCGAGCCGTAGGCGGTCTGCACCATCTCCGGCAGGGCGCCCAGCACCTCCCAAGGAAGGTCGGTGTCGATGGGGATGACCTGGGACAGCGGCACTGAGACGTATTCGGCATAGCCGCCGTCGAAAGTGCGGCCCATATCCCCCATCATGGCGACAACCTTCTGCCCCACAGCCAGTCCACTGTCAGCCGGAGCCGCGTCGACGGTGCCAGCCGCCTCGATACCCGGCACCCGGGGAAAAGTGACGCCCACGCTCACACCCAGCCGAAGCTTCAACTCCGAGCGGCTGAGGCCGAACGCCTCGACGCGGATGCGCACCCAACCGTCCCTCTCGGGTGGAAGAGGCAGAGTGGTCAGCCGCAAGTTCTCGATGGGGCCAGGGGCGGAGAGCCGGACGGCGCGCATAGTGGTCGGCGAGGACGTCATGAACTGCCTACTTCCCACATGGAGGGTCGGTCAGCGGTGACCAACATGCAACCGCCACTGCTTCATTCCCGACTGGCTCGGGGCAGGTTCCGCACTGCCGGAGCTGGTCGAAATGCCAGCACGTCAGGCAGCGGCTGGAGCATCGAACCATCGAGTCGGAGCAGCGAGGGTCACCGACAAGCCCCGTCAACCGGCCGCGGGATGGCCTCGGGTGGCCGGGATTCCGCCGAGGATGACGCGCAGGCCATGGTCGAACTCCGTGGCCGGATCGGCGGTGAAGGTGTCGGCACCATGACGAAACCGACGGTGTAGTGCAGCAGGATCGGGAAGACGCGACTGGCGTCGGATAGCGAGAAGCCTGCGTCCTCGAGGGTGCGCAGGGTCAGTAGGTGCGGTGGGCCGTCGGCCGAGACGGGCAGTTCGGGGCCGAACATGCCAGGCGTCGCATTCGCTTCGGGCGTGCCGGCACGCCGGATGAGATCGACGAAAAGCGCCGGAGAACTCATGGTGAGGACCCGGGCTCCCGCAGGACCGGCTTCGAGCGTGTGCGGGGTGTTCATGGTGATGGTGTAGAAATCGCCGGGACCCAGCGTGTAGGTGTCGTCGCCGGCCCACACGGACAGCGAGCCGTCGATCACCGAGATCCGCTCCTCGTAGCGAGTGTGCTTGTGCAACGCGGTATCCGAACCAGGAAGCAGGGTGATATCGGCGAGATCGTGGCGGCCGTCGGTCTCCTCCGCCGTGGTGAGGACGGTCATCCGTAGACGCCGGCCCAGCACGAATCTGCGGTCCTGCGCGGCGGCGGGCGGGGGAATGTGGTCATGAGAGTCCTCCGGGGGATGTAATGGATGCACTGCGCGCCTGCCACGCCAGCAGCGCGGCCTGTGCGATGAAGAAGATGCCGCCGCCGGTGGCGTACACGGACAGGACGTCCAGGGATGGGGAATCGCCGGTGGCCTGGGCGATGTAGGGTGCGCCGACCAGGAAGGACAGGCCGCCGGAGATCAACGTGGGCTATTGCTTGCCCAGTACGGGACCGCGCCGGCGTAGCCCGACGGCCAGTTGGGCCGCGCCCGACAGCACCGCCCAGGCGCCGAATGCGCTGAGTGTCGCTGGGGTGCCGATGGTTCCGGCGATGCCGAAGGCGATGGCGCTGAGCGCGCTCAGGACGCCGTTGAACGCCGTCACACGACGTTCGGAACCTTCCGGAACCGCGAGATAGCCGATCAGCGACGAGACGGCATCGATCAGCGGATAGGCGACCGGCAGCGCGACGGCTACGGCATTCAGGGTGTCGTGGGCCGCGGCGAATACGACGGCCCACGCGATCGCCAGCACGCCACGGCTCAGATACAGGCGGATCAGCGATGCCCGGCCGCCCATCGAAACAGGCGGTGCCTCAGTCGTGTTCATGACATGAGTTCCCGCGCCGACGGTCCGCGACCGCCCAGCACGGCGGTCTCCGACCAGATCAGCATCGCTATCGGGCCGCAGACGAAAAGTACTGCGACATGGGGCAGTTCGGGCTTTCGCAGAGTCATGGCATGGACCTTCCGGAATCGCCGTCGCTCGGCGACGGCATGGAGTGTGGTGGGAGGGTGAAGTTCCGGACCGCGTCGGCGAAACGCCCGGGTTCTTCCAGATGCCACAGGTGGCCACTGTGTTCCAGGATCGCCAAGCGCGAATCGAGGATGAGGTCGCGCAGCTCCCGCGCCCAGCGGGTCCGCAGATGACATCGAAGAGACCCACGACGACCAGTGCCGGGACGGTCACCTTCGGCAGATCGGCGCGGTCGTCGACGAGGTCGGGCCACCCGACCGCATCCAGCCCCGAGATGTGATGGACGCCCGGCCCACCGGGATGCGCCGGGCATACCGGTCCGCTGCCGTACACGTGGTATCGCTGGGTGACGCCGTCGGAGTCGAAGGCGTGCACGCCAGGGGCGAGCGCGCCGGAGGTCGGGTGCGGCATGGACTTCACGCGGCCTTCAGCGGTGCGGCGAAGGACTTGCGCAGCGAGGATGGCCCGACCAGGGGAACCGTCAGCGAACACGACACGGACATTGCACCGTCGCTTACGGTTCAGGCTGAACTCAAGATAAGCCATCTCCTTCAACTTCCAGCGGTGAAGTCGGGCAAGATAGGTCAATCGTGAACACAGCACTGATCATCGGGGACGTCCAGCGGGGCATCACGGCCAACTATCCATTCGCCGCACAGGTGGTGGACCCACTGTACGAACTGCTCCCCCGAGCGCGCGAGGTCGGCACGCTTGTAGTGTTCGTGCGATTTGCATTGCGCCCCAACGGAATCGACTTGCCGCGACACAGCGAGTTGTTCCGAACCTTCCACGAAGCGGGCGACGCCTTTCATGAGGGGGCACCCGGAACGGAGATCGAATTGCCGGTCGCCGCAAAGGATCTCATCGTGTCCAAGCGCCGTGCCAGCGCATTCGCAGGCACCGACCTCGACCTCATACTCCGTGCGAACGGTGTCGACACGCTCGCGATCGCAGGTGTCGCCACCAGCGCAATGGTAGCTGCAACGTGCTACGACGCAGCAGACCGCGACTACCGGGTGATCGTTCTGCGCGACGGCTGCGCCGACGCCGAACCGACAATGCACGACTTCTTCATGGATACCGTTTTCCCCAATCGCGGTTTCGAGGTCGTCACCTGCGCCGAGTGGCTGCCGTCACCGACACCGCAACGCATGTCACGGGAGGCAATCCAATGCGCCGAGGAATCCCTGACGGCGATCGTTGCCGAACTGCGCGGTGAGCGTATCACCGAGGTCGTGTACTACCTGCTGACCACCGACGATGAGGACATCTACGTCGATGAATGGGAGTACCCCGGCTGGGACGAACCGCGGATGGGCGTCGAGCTGATCACCGACAGCGGTCGGCACTACTCGGCCAGAACCACCGATGCCTTCACCGAATACGGGATGGAGATTTTCCGCAAACCGATGTCCGAGGTCCTTCGACTCGACCTCGGCGGCATCAAGCCGGTACCGGCAACCGTCGGTCAGTATTGGGTCGATCTGGTCGACAAACCGATCGTCACAGCCGACATCTGTTGGGACAACCATCCCGACGACGGAATCCGATACCCGGCGGCCATTCGTCTCGGCATCGACGACAAGGCCGTATGGATCACGGCAGGCACGTCCGGCCCCTCCGGAACCGGCTACAACTTCTGGCTCGGCCTCGACGACGTGATGGTCGTATTCACCCCGCAACTCAGCGAAGAGATCGGCATCCCGGAACCAAGCTGACAACACAAGCCGGGTACGAGCGGGCGTCGGGCATCTTGCCCTTCCGGAGCCGACCACTAATACTGCAACTGCACTCAGGTGAGTGGGTGGCCGCGGCGCCGGTAGTGCGATAGGCGGGCGTGATGTTGTTGGCGGTGACGCCGTCTCGAACAGCCCAGATGTGGCCAGACGGGGTGGTGGGGTGAGCCAGTGGACCTGGACGGCTGGCGGCACGGTTGGGCTGCTGATCGCGGCCGGGCTGATATCGCAACCAGGACAGGCGACAACGCTGCGACGTTGCACTACTCTCATCCCATGTTCAGCTGGTCTCGACGGAGAAACGGTGCCTACGTCGCGCCTGACAAGAGGCTCAATCGGCGTGAGTTGTGGTGTCGTATAGGAACTCTTGGTGCAGCGCTGACAGTGCTCGTAGCGACCGCGTGCGGACAGGACGCGCCGAAAGCGGTTGAAGAGAGCACCCCGCAGTCCTATTTCTTCCGGTCGGCCGACGCCCCGGCATGGACTCGGTCCGCCGCCATTCACGGGCTCGCCCTCACAACAGGCGACGACAACTTGGAAGTCAGTGCCTCCACTGTCGATGTGGCCGGGCCGCATGGACGGATCAGCAACAGCATCAACACCCGACTCTATTTCGTCTTGCGCGGTCCGGTGAACTTCGAAGTCGACGGGCAGCAATTCGTGGGGCAGAACGATGACGTGATCCTCATCCCCAGAGGCAAGCCCTACGACTACTCGGCCGAGAACGCCCGACTGCTGCTCGTCGACGTACCCGCGTTCGATATAAGCGGAGACGCACCTGCGTAACAGATGTGACTGAGGACGCGGATCCTCGGTCCACTCAGGTGAGTGGGTGGCCGCGGCGCCGGTAGTGGGATAGGCGGGCTTGGTGTTGTCGGCGTCGTCGCCAGCGGGACCACGCCCAGATGTGGTCGGCGCCATGCAGTGGAGTGAGCACGAACGCGATGAGCAGGCGGCGGATCTCCGGTAGCGTGAGAGCGATCATGCCTTCCTCGCGATCTGCGAATCCCCCTTTGCAGCAGTTGTTTTCGTTGCCACGAGCCAGGCCAGGGCGAGCATCGACAGGGTGACGTGAGCGTACCAGGCGCGCCATTTGCGGACCTGGTAGTGATCGAGCCCGGCCTCGCCCTTGGCCTGTTGAAACGATTCTTCCACGTGCCAGCGCGACCCCGCGGTCCAGGCCAGATCGACCAGCCGCGCGGTGGCCGGGCCGTAGCAGATGTAGTAGGCGATCTCGGTGGGATCGCTGATGCTGCGCCGGGCCAGCAACCAGTGCCCCCGCCCGGACGCCCACCTGCCGTCGATCTGGCGGCGTGCCCAGTGGTATTCACGGGGTCCGTGCGCGCCGGCACCGACCGACAACCGCTGCCAGGACGCCGCGCCGAACTCGGCTACGAGGTCGTCGGCGCGGGCGGTGCGGTCCGCGCGAGTGGTCATCATATGGTCGCAGCGGGTGGCCATCACAGAGAACACATCGTGGTCTTCACACCAGTCCCGCAGATAGCCGGCCTGACCATAGGCTTCGTCGGCAGTGAACCACGCAAACGGCACCCTCGCGACCAAAGCGCGCTCGAGCATGGCGATCATCTGCCGCGGCTTGGTGGCGAACTCGACGGAATCGGGAATACCAGCGTCGCGGCAGCGGTCCCGATCGCTGGTCCACGACTGGGGAATGTAGAGGTG
>NZ_BAGF01000145.1 GCF_000308755.1 Nocardia pneumoniae NBRC 100136 | reverse complement strand
GAAGGAAAGATCATCAACGTGGCCGGGATGATCGCCTTCAGCGGCCCCGCAGACGGATCCGTCATGCCCCGCCGTGCCGTCTACGCGGGCACCTTGGCCCACCTCGTCGCCATGTCCCAGACGCTCAGCGCCGAACTGGACGGCACCGGCATCCAGGTCGAGGTCCTCTGCCCCGGCATCGTCGCCACCGAATTCCACGAGCGCCAAGGCCTCGACCTGAGCGCCGTGCCCCGCATGACCGCCGACGAGGTCGTCGCCGCTGGACTACGCGGCCTCGAGCTCGGCGAAGTCGTCTGCGCCCCCGGTGTGGAAGACGCCGGCCTCCTCGACGCTGTCTTCGAAGCCGACCTCGCTGTGTTCAGCGGACAGAGCCCCGAACTCGCCTCCCGCTACCGGGCCGACTGAAGATGAACTCCTGCAAGTCAACACCAAAGTCCTCGACCTGCTCGGCCGCAGCTGCCCGGTGAAATCCAGGTGCGCCCGCATGCTTTCATTTCGCCAGCTGTAGTGCGAAGTGGCCCACGCCGCCCGCGGCGCCGTTGATGAGCATCGTCGTGTCGGCGTTCAGCGCCATCGGGCGATGCTCACCGACGCCCAGGCCGCACACAAAGTTCGACGAAGATGCGCCGCCTGGGAGACGGATCCTGGTGAGCCGCGCCGATTCAGCCGGCCTGTAGCAGCTGCCCGGCGATCCGGTATGTGTGCCGGCACGGCCCCACCCACGCCAGGTTTGATGCTGCCGACCAGCAGGAATACACCGTCAGCGAGACCGCGTTCGATCCATTTCTGGTGTCCGGTCATGTGCTGCGGGGCGTCATTCCGGTTGCTGGAGAACCTGAGCAGAACTACGAACATGCTTTTGTCGCTTCTATTTCCGTCAGTCGTGTGCCCCGGCGTCGTCACCGGGCAGTGTGGTCGGGGTTGTCGGTGTAGGTGTCGAGCCAGTCGTGCAGGCGTCCGACCTCACGGCGGATGAACTGTTCGTCGTGGAAGGCATTGGCCAGGGTGGCCACGCCCTGGGTCGCACGCCTGATCCTCCCATTGGGCGAGCATGCGGCGGGTGTCGGCGACGCGGGCGTCGATGACCGCGTCGAGGATGTCGTCCTTGGCCTTGAAGTGGTAGTAGAAGTTGGCGCGCGACAGATGCACGGCCGCGGCGATGGACGCGAAGGAGGTCCGGTCGAACCCGCGATGGCAGAACACCTCGTCCGTCACCTCGACGATGTGTTCGCGAGTCGTCTTGCCGCTTGCCGAATCACCGAGGCTAGGACGCATGACCTACTGCGTCGAGATCGCGTGCGTGAAGACCTCACCGCGGCCACCGACGCGATCGAGCGAGCTCGAGCGGAACATGGACACACGCCTGGCCTTGGCGGGTGAGTGACAGTGAATCGCCACAGCGAAATGACCAAAGTATGACGCGCGGGCGGTCGCACGCGACTTTGCCGCTACTGTCCGGACAGAATCACCTCATGAATATCGACTTCGCGGGTGGAACCCGCACGACCAGCGCCATCCGGGCGTGACGCCGATGCGGATCATGTTGACCGGTGCCGCCGGGTTCATCGGATCGCATGTGCGCCGGGCGCTGTCGGAGGCCGGGCACGAGGTGGTTGCCGTCGATCTGATGTTGCCCGCGGCGCACGGGCCTGGTGTACCAGTCCCGGACGGTGTGCTTCGGGTCGATGTCCGTGATCGCCGAGGCATCGAGCCGTTGCTGCGTGGCGTCGACGTGGTTTGTCACCAGGCCGCGGTCGTCGGAGCCGGTGTGAGCGTCGCGGACGCACCCGCATATGCCAGCCACAATGATTCGGGAACGGCGGTCTTGCTGGCCGCGATGGCTGAGATGGGCTGCCGTAGGTTGGTTCTGGCGTCCTCGATGGTCGTCTATGGCGAGGGCCGATACCGAAACGCGCGCGGAGAGATTGTCGACGTGGGGTTGCGCGATCGAGCGGATCTCGACTGTGGGCGGTTCGAGCACCGTTGCGCTGAAACCGATGCGGCGTTGGATTGGGAGCCGGTACCCGAGCACGCTCCGTTACGTCCGCGCAGCCTGTACGCAGCCAGCAAGGTGGCGCAGGAGCACTATGCGGCGGCGTGGTCGGCCGCTACCGGCGGCGTTGTCACGGCCCTGCGGTACCACAATGTGTACGGCGATGATATGCCGAGGGACACACCGTATTCCGGTGTCGCGGCGATTTTCCGGTCGGCTCTCGAGGCCGGACATCGGCCAAGGGTGTTCGAAGACGGCGGGCAGCTGCGAGATTTCGTGCACGTCACCGATGTCGCGGCGGCCAACCTGGCGGCCGTCGAGCATCCGTTGCCGGGATTCGCGGCCCTGAACGTCTGCTCAGGGCAGCCGATCACGATCGGCGAGGTCGCCGCGGTGCTGGCGAGAGCCCGTGGTGGTTTGCCGCCGGTTGTCACCGGCGAGTACCGGCCCGGCGATGTCCGCCATATCGTCGCCAGCCCGGACGCGGCGCAGCGCATGCTGGGGTTTTCCGCGCGGGTAGAGCCGCGTAAGGGGCTCGCGGACTTCGCGTTCGCGCCCCTGCGTGCGACGACAGGCGCAGTCGCGCCGACGATCTGACTCAATGCCCCGGAAGCGGCAACCGTACTTCGAACCGGCAACCTTGTTCACGATTCTCCGCGGTGATATCGCCCGCGTGCGCCTCGACGAGCCCCGCGGCGATGGCCAGGCCCATGCCGCTGCCTGCGGGCACGCCGTCGGCGGCAACCGGTGATCGGGTGGACGTGCCCCGGTAGGCGATGTCGAAGATCCGGGGAAGGTCGTTCTCGGCGATGCCGGGGCCCGTGTCGTCGACCCTGGCCCAGGCGTGCCGGTCGTCGGATCCGGCCGAGATCGCCACGTGACCACCAGGCGGGGTGTGCGCGATCGCGTTCGACACCAGATTCGTCAGCACGCGTCCCAGCGCCCGATCGTCGGCCGCGACCGTGATCCGGGAGTCCGGGTGTTCGGCGTAGAGCGCCACCGTGGCGCGCTCGGCGGTCGTGCGATTGGCGGCGAGCACCTCATCGATCAGCTCGCGCAGATCGATCGGCTCCAACTCCAGTCGCAACGCACCGGCGTTGATCTTCGACATTTCGAACAGGTCGTCGACCATGCCGGAAAGCCGGTGGACCTCCCGGCCGATCTGTGCGGCGTAGCGCGATACGTCGGCGCTGTCGGTCACCACGCCGTCCGAGAGCGCCTCGGCCATGGCGCGGATGCCCGCGAGCGGGGTGCGCAGATCGTGGCTGACCCATGCGACCAGCTCACGCCTGGAGTGCTCGGCGGCTCGCTCTTGTTCCCGTATCTGCTTCTCCCAGACGGTTTTACGGGCCTGCTGACGACCGAGCAGTACTGCGGCGGGGACGGTGACCGCGGCGACGACGACGAGCACGACCAGTGTGTGGTGCAGCTCGGTGGTGAACATCAGCCCGCTCACGACGGTCATGCCGGCCAACGCCGAGAGGATCGGAATCAACACCAGCGCCACCATGCTGGTGGTCAGCGACCGGCTACCGGCCGCACGCAGCAGAATCGCGCCGAACAGCACCACCGGCGCCGATCCGGCCGCAGTGTAGAGCACCAGCTGTACCGTCGACTCATCCATTCGACGCCTCCTGCTCGCCACCGGCGCGTCTCCACGCGTAGCCGCGTCCCCATATCGTGTCGATCCGATGATGGTCACCGAGCTTGGCACGCAATCGCTTGACGTGCACGGTGACGGTCGACAGGTCGCCGAAGTCCCAACCCCACACCCGTGCGAGCAGCTCCTCGCGACTGAACACCGCACCAGGATGCCGCACCAGGAATTCGAGAAGGTCGAACTCGCGCGGCGTCAGGTCCACTGGGACGCCGTTCGCGGACACGAACCGCGCAGCGGGCCGCACCTCGACGCGGCCGTCGCGCAGCACCAGGTGGCCGGGGGTGGCCGGTGGCCGTGACCTGCGCAGCACCGACGCCACACGCAGCGCCAGTTCGCGCGGGCTGAACGGCTTGGTCACGTAATCGTCGGCGCCCGCCTCGAGCCCGACCACCCGGTCGTCTTCCTCACCGAGCGCGGTGAGCAGGATGATCGGGGTGTCCGGACGTGGCCCGGAGCGGACGGCGCGGCAGATGTCTATGCCGTCCGGCGCGGGCATCATCACGTCCAGCACCGCGAGCTCGACCTCGTCGTCGCGGCGCGCCAGCGCAGCGGTAGCGCTCGCCCCGTCGGCGGTCTCGATCACGGTCAGGCCGTCGCGTTCGAGATAGCGGCGGACGACCTCTCGTACCACGGGGTCGTCGTCGGCGATGAGTATGCACATGGCGATCACCAATTCGTCAGGATCAGATGAGCGAGTACCAACGTCCCCACCGCCTGCACCGTAAGCCAGATCCGTGCCGATGCTCTCGGCAGGAACGCGGTGCCGACGAGTAGCCACACGTCGAACGGCAGCCAGATCCGCTCGGTCTCGGCCTTGCTCAAACCGCTGGCGTCGGCGATGAGGACCGCACCCAAACCGGCGGCCACCAGAATCGCCGCCGGGTCCGCAGCGCGCAGCCGCGCGATCGCTCCCGGCAGCGCCGCGACGGTCGCCAAACCGACAGCGCACACGGTTGCCGCCAGATTGCCCCACCACCAGTAGCCGAACGGCCGCTCGGCGGCAATGCCCTGGTAGTAGCGCTGGACGACCAGGTGGTAGCCGTCGAGCCACCAGAACCCGGCGGCGGTGAACGCCACGACAACCGTCAGCGCACCGGCGAGCGCGGGAAGCAGTGGCCGCAACGTCCGGCCAGTGATGAGGACAGCCGCGGCCGGGAGAGCCATGAGCACCAGTCCGTAACTGAGGTAAGCGCCGAGGCCGAACAACACCCCTGCGCCGACCGCGGCCGGGGCACGGCCGGAGCGGGTCGCGATCGCGAGCAACGCGACAGCCCACGCGGCGGTCGCGGCGAATATCGCGTCGGCCGACACTGCGATCCACAACGCGGCAGGCGCGAGCACCAGGAACGGTAACGCGGCCCGCGCCTGGGCCTGGGCTCCTAGCGCGCTCAGCGCGACGGCCACGGCGATCACCACGCTGCAGCCGATCACCAGGCAGGCCAATCCTGCCCACGCACCGCCGCCGAGCCCGGCCCGGTCCAGGATCACGAAGAACAACAGGGCTCCGGGAGGGTGCCCGGAAACGTGCGTGGTCCACGAGTCGGGCTGGAAGTCGAGAATGCGGCCGGAGAACCCGCGAAGCACGGCATGCAGGTCGGTGACTCCGGGAACCTCGTACAGGTACTCGTTGCGATCCGTCAGCCGGTCGGTGAAACCTCGCCGCCAGCCGTCGACCAGCGCCAGCGACAGCGCCCAGCAGACCGACGCGGCATAGGCCGCACCCAGCAGCCGGGGCCAGGACAGCCGGGCCACGACCGCAGGGCCGCTCGTGACGATCGCCGCCGCGAGGAGAATCGCGGGCACGGTTCCCCACCCGGCATGGGGCAGCCACTCGCCGAAGATCGGCGCCGCGCCCGCGTACAGCGAGCGACGCCACTGTTCGCTGGCGATTCGCGGAATGACGAATGCGGTGACAACCAGCGCGACGGCGGCCCCGGCGGCGAGTAAATCGCCGCGCGATGGGACAGTCCTGCCCCGCGCGGCTTCGGTCAGGTCATGCACAGAGGTCACGATAGGCCGGAGTGATCCCCGGATCTGCGACTGAAGGAACCGAAATGCATAACGTCAGAGTTTCGTCACCGGTTTCGCGGCTCTGTCGAGCTTTCGAGCGCATAGCGTCGGCACGGTGACCGAACCCATGGACGAGCGATACGGCGTGACAGTCGTCATCCCGTGTCGAGACGAAGCTGAAGCGTTGCCAAACGTCTTGGCGGCCATTCCCGCCGGCTACCGGGTACTGGTCGTCGACAACGGATCCACCGACGCCACCGCGACCGTCGCGCAGGCGGGTGGAGCCCGGGTGGTCGCCGAGCCCCGGCCCGGATACGGCGCCGCGGTCCAGACCGGTGTCGCCGCGGCGCAGACCGAGTTGATCGCGGTCCTCGACGGCGACGGCTCGATGGACCCCACCGAACTGCCGATGCTCGTCGAGGCGGTACTGGCGGGTGCGGATCTCGCGGTCGGCCGACGCAGACCGGTACGCCCTGGCGTGTGGCCCTGGCACGCCCACCTCGGCAACCGGATAATCGCCGGACGACTGCGCCATAAGCACGGCGTGCCGGTGCACGACATCGCCGCGATGCGCGTCGCCCGCCGCGCGTCGCTCCTCGCACTGGGGCCGCTGCACACCCGCTTCGGCTACCCGCTGGAACTGCTCATCGGCGCCGCGAAAGCACAGTGGCGGATCGTCGAAAAAGACATCACCTACCGACCACGAGCCGGTGGCACATCGAAAGTGTCCGGCTCCTGGCGTGGATCGCTGCGCGCCACTCGGGACTTCTGGACGGTCCTGAAATGATGTTTCCGACGACTCGATCCGCGACACTTCTGGTGCTGGCGAAGGCGCCCGTCGCCGGATTCGCCAAGACACGCCTGACACCGCCGCTCACACCACACGAAGCAGCAGATCTCGCCGCGGCGTCGTTGCTCGACACACTCGAGGCCGTGCTGCACACCGACGTCGCCCACCGCGTCGTCGCTCTGACCGGCGACCTCACCGCAGCCGAGCGCCGGGGCGAACTACGGCGACTGCTGGCCCACTTCCGGGTCGTGCCGCAACGCGGCCGCACCTTCGGCGAACGACTGGCCAACGCGCATGCCGATGCCGCCCGGGCAGCCCTGCCAGTACTGCAGATCGGCATGGACACACCACAGATCGACGCGACGCAACTGACCCGCGCCGCCGGCGAACTCGTCGACACCGGCGACGCCGTGCTCGGCCCGGCCACCGATGGCGGCTGGTGGGCGCTCGGCCTACCCACCCCGCAGCCAGCGCGCGCCCTCATCACCGTGCCGATGTCGACCCACCGCACCGGACTACTGACCCGAAAGGCGGTGCAGCAGTGCGGTTTACACGTTCGCACACTGCCGACGCACTCCGATGTCGACCGGTTCGAAGACGCCATGCGCGTCGCCACGTCCACCCGGGGACGGTTCGCCGACACGGTGCACCGCCTGCGCCGACGACACCTGGCGACGCGATGAGCGGGACCTTCGACCAAGCGCTGACCGGCGCGGACTGCTGGGTCCGCGCCGCAGACGGAAGCAGACGCGCGTTGCCGATACGACGCTGGTTGGGAACCGCCGACCCCGCCGATCGCCGCGCCGACACCGCCTTGACTCGCCTGTGCGACGGACCGACGATCGACCTCGGCTGTGGACCGGGACGACTGGTCGCCGCGCTGCTACGGCGCGGCGTTGTCGCCCTCGGTGTGGACATCTCGCCCATGGCCGTGGCGATCACCAGATTTCGCGGGGCGCCCGCCCTGCACCGCGATCTGTTCGGGCCGCTGCCCGGCACCGGGCGATGGTCCTACGCGCTGCTCGCGGACGGCAATATCGGCATCGGCGCCGACCCGGGTCGGTTGCTCGCCCGGATTCGCGACCTGCTCGCGGGCGACGGAGTCGCCGTAGTCGAATTCGACAGCCCCGGCACCGGCATGGTTTCCGAGCGACTGCGCCTCGAGACGAATAACGCTGCCAGCCAATGTTTTCCGTGGGCGCGCGTAGGCATCGAGCACGCCGAAGCGCTGGCCAGGGCCACCGGGTTCCGGGTACGCACGACCCTCGAGGTGCATGGGCGACACATCGCCTGTCTGGACCGATGCCGGACCCCGACGGCGGTTCCGGCATGATCGCGCGGAACTGGGCAATCCGGCGACGGAACGAATTATCGAGTCGCAAAACCGATTCCGGCCCGCGCGGACCCGAAGTTGCCAGCCGAGTCGGCATCCCACTCGGCATCGCGATTCTGGTGTGCTTCACGACCGGCCTGATCAGCCACTGGATACAGCATCCGCCGACCTGGTTCTGGTGGCCCACCCGACCTGTATGGCTGTATCGACTCACCCAGGGCTCGCACATCATCGCCGGAGTCGCCGCCATTCCCCTGCTGCTGGTGAAATTGTGGGCGGTATACCCGAGGCTGTTCCGGCGACCGGTCCTGCGTTCGCCACTGGCGATCGCCGAACGCGGATCGATCGGCTTGCTCGTGGGATCGGTCATCTTCCAGCTGTCGACCGGACTGGCGAACATCGCCCAGTACTACCCATGGAAGTTCTTCTTCCCCACCGCGCACTATGCGATGGCCTACGTCGCTATCGGGGCACTCTCGGTGCATCTGGCCGTGAAGCTGCCAGTGGTGCGAAACGCGTTGAGCCGCCCCATCGACTCCTCGGCCGGTGCCGCATCCGCCACCACATCGGCGAAACCAGCTGCGACCGGACCGCTGTCGACCGCCGAACCGCCCGCGATGAACGTTCGCGAAGATACACCTTCGGTCGGCCCAGCAGCCGCCGCCCCTCGTATATCCCGCCGCGCGATACTGAACGCGGCATGGGCTTCCGCCGCGGTTGCCGCGCTGGCGGTCGCGGGGCAGACCGTACCATTCCTGCGCTGGATGGCGGTCCTCGCACCGCGCAGCGGCCAAGGCCCACAGGGAGTTCCCGTCAATAGATCGGCGACCGCGGCTGGTGTCGTCGAACGTGCAAACGATCCGCGCTACCGGCTGGTCATAACCGCTGGCAACCGGCGGCACGAGTTCACCCTGGACGAATTGGCCGCGCTGCCACAGGCCACGGCGCGACTGCCGATCGCATGCGTCGAAGGGTGGTCGGCGTCCGCCTACTGGTCCGGTGTCCGGCTGCGGGACATACTCGCCGTCGTCGGATATAGCGGAGGCGATGTGCGTTTCGATTCCCTGGAAGCCAGCGGCCTCTATCGAAGCTCGGTTCTGCCCGCACACCACGCGACAGATCAGGACACGCTCATCGCGCTGACGCTGAACGGGCAAACACTCGACCTCGACCACGGCTATCCGTGCCGTCTCATCGCGCCGAACCGCCCAGGCGTCTTACAGACGAAATGGCTCTTCCGAATCGAGGTGCTGTCATGATCACCGCCGCACGCGGCCTCCTGCTCGTAACCGGCCTCGGGCTCGGCTGGTATGGCATCGCCGCGCTCCTGGACCTCCCCCCCACGGACCTGATCTCCGTCGCGCTGTGGTTCTGCGGCGGAATCCTCGTGCACGACGCCGTCTTCGCTCCGCTGGCGGCGGCCACCGGACTCGGCGCGCGACGAATCCTCCCCATCGACGGGTGGGCACCCGCGGCGTGCGGCGCCGTATGCACCGTCACACTCGCATTGATCGCCGCGCCAGTAATCGGACGCCGAAACGCGATGCCGGACAATCCGACCGTGCTGGATCGCTCCTACTCACTCGGCCTGATCGCCGCCGTGACCGTGGTGTGGTCGCTCGTCGCCATCATCTTGTTGATACAGCGACAGCATCGACGCCTTCGATAACAAAAGACTTGACGCTCTCGTCGCGGCGGGTTCACGAGCTCAGGTGTGGAGATCGCGGCGGGTATAGCCGAAACACCGATAGCCGTGAAGGCGAAGGTGATCGCCGTGAACACGGTGGTTACGAGCCGGTCCGGAGGGACGTGCGGCACTGCGGCGAGGTGAGCGGTGAGTCGTCCCCGTCGTCTGCGGCTCGGTGGCCATCCTCATTTCGCGATGCGTGGAGACGCCAGAGAGACGCCACGCCGGTTCGATGACCGCCGGGAGGATTCCAAGGCCCCAGCCGAATCTTCGACCGTGCCGCGATTGTCCTCCCGCGTTCACTCACACCGCGTCGAGGTGCGTCCTTTCCTGTTCTCCTCCGTCTGTCCTGATGCCAGTCCCCACGGATCAAGGAGTCACCATGACCGACCCGACCGAGTTCGAGTCCCCGGCGACAGTTCGCACGGACGCACCCCCGCAACCTGCGGCGCCCACGTGTTGCAGCACCGAACGGCAGACCGCGTGCTGCGATGACAGCGAAAAGGCGACGTGCTGCGCTTCGGCAGCCACGGCCGGCGGCGGATGCGGCTTTCAGTAGCTCTCACCCGGGACAGTGCGGTGCGAGCCTCGAGAGGCTCGCACCGCATCTTTGTCTGGTCGTGGTGACGTGCGGGTGACCGGTGGACGTTCCGAGCCGATGCGCCGGTCTACTGGTCCGAGGGTGCGGCAGCACCACAGCCGCAGCCTCCGTCACTGCCGGCTGTGTCTCCGCAGGCTCCCTCGCGGGGTTGGTAGTCGTGGACGTGGCCGGCCCGGTCCTGGCTGATCTGGCAGCAGGCGTGCAGTTGGGCGTGGAGGGCGGCGCGGCCGCGTTGGACACGGGATTTCATCCCGGACACCGAGATACCGGCCTCGCTGGCGGCAGCGGCGTGCGTGCGGGCGTCGAGGTCGACCATCTTCACCGCGGCCGCCTGCTCGGCGGGCAGCGCGGAAAGCATCGGCACCAGGCAGGAGGCGAGTTCTTTCTGCGCCGCCTCGTCGGCGCCGAGTTCGTCCTCGCCTGTGGACGGGTTGTCGGGGACGGCGTCGACGGGGAGTTCGCGGCGATGGGGCGCGGAACGGTAGTAGTCGGTGATGGCGTTGCGGGTGATGGCATACATCCAGCCCAGCAGCCGGTCCTGGTCGCGCAAGTTGTCCAGGCTTTTGGCCATTCGCAGGAACACGGTCGACAGGATGTCGTCGGCGTCTTCTGGGCGGGAGACCCGGCGGGCGATGAAGGCGCGCAGGTCGCTGGAAAAGCGGCGCCAGAGCTGTTCGAGATCACCGGGTTGCGGCTGGGGTGTGGTCGCGGTGGTGGCCGTTGGCTGGCTCATGATCGTGGTTCCTCTCCGTCTCCAGCATCCTCGCCTGCTAGCGCGGCGGCGAGCCTTTGGTTCGTCATCGCACGTAATGACGGTGATGACCCCGATCGGACGCATCCGTGCGTCCCGATCCGGCGTGTCACGTCTGTATGGATGTCGATGTCGATGTCGGATTCGCCGATTCGACAGACCCGATGAGCGCGGTGAGGAGGTGAGAGCGATGCTCACGACACATCTGCTGTCGGATCTGACCGACGAAGAGGTCGATCTGATCGTGGCCGAGGAACTGCATCTGCTCGACGCCATCCCATGAGCGCGTCGACGCCCGCACCGGGCGTATCCGCTGAAACAGCACACCCCGTGCGCCCCTACGCCCTCGCCGGGTAGGGGCCATGGACGTGCCCGGCTCCGGGCGCACCGCACACGCAGAACCCGCCTCGTCCTTCCCTGATGGAAGGACGAGACGAGTGCGCCGTCGTTCAGCGAGCGCTTGCCGACCGAACCATGCGGGTGAGGGCGGGGACTGCGGTGACCGCGGCCCACAGTCCGAGCGCCGCGACCAGGGCGGCGGCAGTGTCGGCGGCGGTGGCGGTGCCCAGCACGTGCCCGCGCAGGGCGTCGGTGGCGTGCGCGACCGGGTTCAGCGTGGCCATGGCCTGCATCAAGCCGGGCATGGTGCGGATCGGTGCGAACGCACTCGAGACGAACATCAGTGGCATCATCACCATCATTCCGGCGAACTGGACCACATCCGGGCGGCGCAGCCGGTCCCCGATCAGCCCGAACAGCGCGCTCATCGCCCCCGCCAGCACCACCAGAACCACGACCGCGGCAACGGCATCGATAGCGGTGCCGTGGAAGTCGAAACCCAGTAGTACCGCGGCGATTCCGAGCAGCCCGGCTCGGGCGAGGGTGAACACGGCCTCGTTGATGGTGCGAGCCATCCCTGGCAACGTCGCGCGCATCGGCAGGGCCGCGAAGCGGTCGTGCAGGCCGGTGGTGTGATCGATCGCGGCGGAGACTCCGGCGTTGGTGCCGGCCATCACCGTGGAGACCGCGAGCATGGCCGGGGTGAGGAAGTCGATGTAGCTGACCCCGGCCGGGAAGCCGGGTCCGGCGGCGACGCTACGGAACACCTGGCTGAACAGCACGAGCATCGCCATCGGCATGGTCAGCGAGAACATCAGCAACTGCGGCACGCGGGCGCTGGTGCGCAGGTTCCGCACAGTCAGGGCGGCGAGTTGGTCGACGATCGGGGAACGCCCGATCACGGTCGTAGTGGTGGTGTTCATCGGTGGGCTCCGGTGGTGTGGGCGAGGTGAGTGAAGACGTCGTCGAGGCTCGGGGAAGCCACGTCCAGATCGGTGACGTCGATGCCGCCGCGGTGCAGGTCGGCCACCAGCGCGGTCGCGGTGCGGGCATCGTCGACGGTGACCGACACCCGCACCCAGGTGCCCTCGACCCGATCGGTGTCCGGGGTGAACGGCAGATCCGCGATCCGGTGAGCGGGGACGGTGGCGTGCAAGACCTTGCCGCCGACGATCCGCTTCAACTCCGAGGGAGCGCCGCGAGCGGCGACCCGGCCGTGGCTGAGCACCACGATGTTGTCGGCGAGCCGGTCGGCCTCCTCAAGATACTGGGTCGTCAGCAAGACGGTGGTGCCCGCAGCGGTGAGCTCGTCGACGACATCCCACAATCCGGCGCGGGCCAGGGGGTCAAGACCAGTGGTCGGCTCGTCGAGGAACAGCACCGACGGGTCGCCGACAAGGCTGGCGGCCAGATCGACGCGGCGGCGGGAACCGCCGGACAGTTCCCCGACCCGCCGGATCGCGTACTCGCCCAGCCCGAGCCGGTCGATCAGCCCGTCGGCCCGTGCGCGGGCGGTGCGGCGCAGCCCGGCAAGGCGGCCGATCAGCTCCAAATTCTCCCGGGCAGTGAGGAATTCGTCGAGTCCGGCATATTGACCGGTCACCCCGATCCGGCGACGGACCTCGGTGGCGTCGGCGACCACGTCGAGCCCCCCGATCTCCACACGGCCGATCGTGGGCCGCACCAGAGTGGTGAGGGCACGAATCAGGGTCGTTTTGCCCGCCCCGTTGTGCCCGAGCACCCCCAGCGTCGTCCCGGCGGCAACTTCCAGATCGACACCGTCGAGGGCCCAGGTTTTGCCGTAGGCGACGTGCAGATCCTCGACCACGACGGCCGGGGCGCTCATCGCACACCCCCGACGCGGTTGAACAGGTGGTTGGAAAGGTGGATGGTCATCGCAGGGTTCCTCTCGGAAGAAGGTGTGTTCCCACCCCGGGTGGATGGGAGTCCGCTTCCTCAGACGAACCAGCCGCTGGTTGGACGCACTGCCCCCCCAGCGGCGGCCGGTCATCAGGTGGATCCCACGCGGGCGAGCTACGCCGGATCCCGCGACCCACACCGCGCAGTGACACCGACGACAGCAATCACTGCCACTCCGCACCCTGCAGCTGGACGCGGATGCGTATGGGAAAGAGGCACCATTGCGGATGCATCCTGTGCTGACCTGCGCTCCGAAAAGTTGACTGAGCGGTTCGGGGCGTTCGCTTATTGAGCAGGGGAAGGCAGCGAGGCGGGTTGGACCAGCGCGCGGGTGATCGGCAGTTTCGTCGTCGCGGCGATGCCCGCCACCGACCAGGGACAGGGTGAGTGAGTCGATGTCGGCGTCGGCTGCGATGCGGCCCAGTTCCCGCTCGTCGGCGATACTGGACGCGGTCGGCAACGCCATCGACTCTTTGGGCGGAGCCTTCACGGTGGACTACATCACTTTGGCCGCGACCGCCGCACGCAGGCACTTCCTGACGGCCGCGCTCGGCACCGAAGCCGGTCGAGGGTCGATGGCTGCGGCTCGAGCTGGCGCACAACCACATCGGCGTGCACGTTGCCGCAGGTCGCCGTGATGCAGCGTGCGTCGCGGCGGGCCTTCATCGCGCGGAGGTCGAATCATGTGATGGCTGACTCGAAAATCCGTTACGGTCCGATCTGGGTAGAGGTGCCCACCCCCTGCGGGCGTCCCACCCACCCGGGGGGTGGGCACCCTCCACCCCCCGGGGCCCCTGCGGGGCTTGTGTGGGTCACGCCAGTTCGGTTGGACCCGCGTCGTCTGTCCAGTCAGAACAGTGCGGCCGATGCGCTGCGGCTCTGCTCACGGGCTTTCCGATGCCTATCCCCTATAGCGAATAACTCTATGTCGCTGTTACAGCTGCAGAGGTCGGCTCGCTTCAAGTTGGCGCCCACAGGCTCGTCTCCATACGCGCGGCCGCTGCCAGCGCGGGCAACGTGGATGGCAGGAATGGTTTGTCCGATCCGTCGGTCGAGCCTACGCGGCCATGACGGCCCGAGAATGCCTCGTGGCGCGCACCTATCGGGCGTGCGGTGCCATCGTGGCGTGCGCCGCGAATCCGGGCCCCGGAGGATAAGCACCGGCTGGAATGCGCCTGCGCGGAGACCTCTGCACTGAGGTGTTGCTGGATGACGTCTTTGCTGCCGGGTAAACGCCAGCTGACGAGGCGATGTCAGTGAAGCCGCCGCATCCCGCCATCGACATTACAGGGGCCCACTTACATTCGCTGGGAATAGGTACGACCACGCTTTCCTCGAAAGTCATAGTTTGCTGGCTTAGACTCTCCCTGCCCGCTCGCTTGGGGGACGGCGGCGGACGTAGGACGCAGTGCGGAAACAAGGAAGCATATGGAAGTGATTGCGCGCGATGCGCTACCGGAAATCACCTCGGTTGTCGTCGACGGCGAAGTCCACAACATAGGCCTGCTCAAGGACTTTCATCGCAATCCCACGCTCGAGGAGTTCGTTCCCGATTTCAGCCGGCTTTCGGTCAGCTGGGTGCGACTGCGAGCGGACGAGGAACTCGCGGTCCACCAGCATCCCACGAAAAGCATGATCGTCATCGCCGAGGGAACCGGCCGGGCCATCGGCGACATCACCTCGGACATCCGGGCCGGTGACGTCGTCGTGGTTCCGCCGGATGCGCGGCACGGATTCGTGGGTACCGCGCCGGATGGCTTTTGGGCGCTGTCGATCCAATTCGAGGGCGCAGGCCTGTACGAGAATCTGGACGATCCCCGGGTCACTTTCGTCGGTGACCGACCGGAACTCGCGGCCGTGCGCGCGGAAAACGACCGGTACATGCGTGAATTCGAAGACCACGCACTGGTCCGCCTGGTCCGCGAGCTCGACGCGCAGCCGCCGCGGGTGCGCGACGGTCTGCTCGATCATCTCCAAGGGTGGTCCGACGGGTTCCAGCGCGTGATCGCCGCGCGGGTCGCCGGCGAGTACGACGGACCGGCGCGCGCGCTCGCCGACGAACATCTCGCCGAGGAGATCGGCCACAACCGGCTGCTGGCCGAGATCCGCGACGGTCGCCGCGCACCGTGGGATCCAGTGATCGCCGCCGTCTCGTCGTGGTTCGTGGATCGCATGACCACGGCGTCTTCGGTGGAGCGCACGGTTCTGGCGCATTTGGTGCTCGAGGGCAGCGGGCTGATCTTCCATGTCGCCGGACTCTCCTCGTTCCCGGACAGCCGGTACTTCCAACTGCACGACGGTGCGGACGCCGAGCATCTCGAAATGGGATACCGGGCACTGGCCGAGCGCGAGGACTGGACACCCGCCGAGGTCGGCACAATGCTGCGCCAGGGCTGGCAGATGATGGGCTTGCTGTGTGACCGGATCGCCGAAAACGCCCGGCGGACGGCGTCACTCGACCATGTCTGAAATCGAGGCCCACGACCCCGCCCGGTTCGAAGAGCTGGAACGCCAAGTGCTTGCGGCGATTTTCCGCGGTGACCAGGCCGCCATGGAAGAGCTGATGCACCCGGACGGTTACGGCTTCGACGCGACGATGGGCCTCGTGCGTCAGCGCGAGCTGATCGACAGCATCGACGGACTTGCCCCGGGCGCCCGCTTCGCGGCCGACCAGGTCCAGGTGGTCCCCGCGGGAGAGGGCGTCGCGGCACTGACGTACCGGCTCCGGCAGTGGGGCGAATTCAACGGCACCTCGCTACCGGAAGTCGTCTACTGCAGCAGCATCTGGCGACTCGGGGACGGTCGGTGGCAGGCGGTCTTCCACCATGAGACCCCGGCCTCCGCCGGCCGATCCGATTGAAAGCGGTTCGGATGACCCGAAATGCGGCGACCCACGCCGAGCCGGTGCTGGTGACCGGCAGCGGCGGTCCGGCCGACCCCCAGCCATGGCGGAACGCGGTATGCCGGCTCTACGGGACTTCGAGCCCCGTTGTTCCGCTGGGCAAGATCATGCACTGGCGCGCGGTCACCGAGGCACTGGGTGTCGAGACGCCCGCCGCCGATCCCGCACTCATCGCCGGTGGTTACTTCTACCGGCCGCACACCACGGCGCCCGATGCGGCCGAGCTGGAGGCGGACATCTGGGCAGCGGTATCCGGCGGGGCGCGGTGGCTGTTGTATCCGGTAGTGCGCGGCGCCGCGGCCCTGCTGGAACGGCACGGTTTCGTCGAATTGCCATGGTTCGTGGAGGCCGAGTTCGTCACCGACGACGAGCCCGATCACCAGCTGCGGACACTGATGGGCGGAGCGAGATTCCGGGAGCTGCGGCGGATGGTGCGCCGTGCCGAAGAACAGTTCGAGTGGCACATGACCACTGGTGACCGGATCGACGATGAAATCCTCACGGCCTTCGACCGGTTACACCGGCTCAACCTGGCGAAGTACGGCCACACCCGCAATCATTTCGCCCTGCCGATCCTGCGCGATCTCACGAGATCCGCCTTGGGCGAGCGGATGTGCTTCTTCCTGCATCGGCAGCGATCCGGTGGCACACCGGTACAAGCCGTGCTGGCGATGCGCTATCCCGAGTCGAACACCGTCGAGGTCCTGGTGCAGGGTATCGACCACGCCGTCGTCCCACCGGCGCAGAACCTCTACGCCACTGCGTTGTACCGGATCTATCGGTGGGGGTGGTCTCGCGGCATCCACCGGTTCAACCTCGGGCGCGGTGCCCAGCTGGCGAAGCTGAACCTGGGGGCGAACCGATTCCATGTCGTCAGCAATCACATCGCGCCGGTCACCGGCGACCGGCACGAGGAGTTCGCCGCACTGCGCGCGGCGGCACGCGCCTCGATGAACACGGCCCTGGCGGCACTGCGCGCCGCCGCGGACCGCCGGTCTGCCCGGGATGTGGTACTACCACGAGACATCGTATGAGTGGACTCGCAACAGCCCGGCGGGTGGGCGCCGTCTGGATGGACGGCCAGCAGGTGGATCCCGCGACGGCGAGCGTGCCGGTGCTGAGCTTTGGCCTGCACAACGCGGCCTGCGTCTTCGAAGGCCTCCGAACGTATCGCGGCACACCGTTCGCGGTGTCCGCGCACGTGGACCGGTTGCACGCCTCCGCCGCGGCGATCGGCATGCCGGTGCCGTGGACGGCGGCGCAGATCGCCGCCGCGATCGAGGAAACCGTCGCTGCGGCCGGATTCGCAGACGCGTATGTCCGTCCGGTCGTCTGGCGGGGTGACGAAGTCATCGGCATCGATCCGTCCGGGACCACCGTGCACTTGGCCATCGCCGTTCTCGAATGGCCGCGGCGGTCCCCGGACGGCACACGGCCATTGCACGTCGGCTTGTCCCGGTGGACCCGCCCCGCCCCGACCATGGCTCCGGTGCAGGCGAAGACCTCCGCCAACTACCTCGTCGGGTCCCTGGCGCTGACCGAGGCCAGGCAGCACGGCTTCGACGACGCACTGCTGCTCGACCACCGCGGTTTCGTGGCCGAGGCCACCGGCGCGAATGTCTTCATCGTCCGCGACGGCGAACTCGCTACGCCAGTGGCCGACACCTTTCTCGACGGCATCACGCGGCAAACCGTGCTCCGCCTGGCCGCACAGGCCGGTATCCCGGCCCGAGTGTGTCGGCTGACGCCGGACGAGGTCGCCGCCGCCGGCGAGGTGTTCCTCACCGGGACCGCGATCGGTGTCCGGCCCGTCGCGTCGTTCCGCGACACCCAGTACGGGGCCGGCCGTCCGGTCACCCGGGCCCTGGCGGAGGCCTACTTCCGCCTGGTCGGCGGCGACCACCAGAAGGAGGCTTCATGCGCGGCATCGGGATAGTCGGCATGGGGATCTCGGCGCTGCATCTGGCGCTGCTGCTGCAGCAGCGCGGAATCCCCACGACGCTCTACGCCGACAAGACCCCCGAACAGATTCGGGACGGACGGCTGCCCAACAACGTGTGCCGGTTCGGCCGGACCAGGGCCCGCGAGCGGGAACTCGGTATAGACCATTGGAATTTCACCGATTTCGGCATGCGCTGCGCGCACGTGCGCGTGGGCGGCGACCCGCCGATCGCGTTCTGCGCACACCTCACCCACGAGGCCAGCTACGTCGACTTCCGCATCTACCTGCCGCAGCTGCTCGCGGACTATCGTGAGCGAGGCGGGCAGGTCGTCGCGGTGCCGGACGCGGATTCCGCGGTCGCCGCGCATGCGGCCGACCACGACCTGGTGGTGGTCGCCTCCGGTCGCCAGGGTGTCGACACGCTGTTCCCACGCGACGCGTCCCGCTCCGCCGACCACCCCTCGCGGTTCATCCTCGCCGGGTTCTTCACCGGTGTGGCACACACCGATCCGATGGGCATGCACTTCGAGATCGCTCCCGGCGCAGGTGAGATCTTCCAGACCCCGGTCTATGCGCTGACCGGTCGGGTCGCCGGGATCACCTTCGAGGCCCTGCCGGACGGGCCATGGGCGCAGCGTGTGCGCAACCGCTACTACGACGATCCGCACGCGTGCGCACAGGTCGTGCTCGAGCTGCTGCGTGAGTCCGATTCGGAGATCTTGGACCGCATCGATCGGCGGCGCTTCGCCCTCACCCGGCCGCTGGACTTGCTGCAGGGTTCGATCACCGGCACGGTTCGCACGCCGTGGACCCGGCTCGGGCCCGACACCTACGCGGTCGCGGTCGGCGACGCGGCTGTGCTCAATGATCCGGTCACTGGTCAGGGCGCCAACCTCGCCGTCGCCGCCGCCTGGGAACTCGGGCGGATGATCGAGGTGGGCCCGGCGTTCGACGAGCACTTCTGCCACGAATGGGAAACGCGGCTGTGGGATCTCGCTCGCGACGTCACGGAGTGGACGCAGTCCGCGCTCGGCCCACCACCGGACCATGTCATGGAGGTGTTCCGGGCGGCACAGCACAGTCAGCGCCTCGCCGACGCATTCCTCGACAATTTCGACAACCCGAAACAGATGTGGGGTTCCATGGCAACCGCACGACGAGCGGCAGAATTCATCCGCCGAGCCACCGGGAGCATCGATGCCTCCGACCCGGACAGCGCGGTCGTCGATCGGGAGCTGCGCCTGCTCGACTCCCTCCGTCGCCCCGAGGACGGCACCCTCGATGCGCTTGTTGCCGCCGACGGCGTGCTGGTCACGGCGGAAGGCTGCCACCCGAAAGAACGCTGGCACCACGCGGCGGCGCCGGTCGAGGCGACCGATCACCCGGCCGACGTCACGGTGGTGCCGATGACCGACACCGCTCAGCTGGTCACCTATCGGCACGGCACCTGGCACTGCTCCACCTTGTGGCGGCGGGAGAACGACACCTGGACGGCGGTGGTCCACCACCGGTCCCCCAGCGAGGAGATCGCATGACACTTCGCGCCTTACGGCTGCCCGCAGCTTTCCGCGGACAGATCATCGATGCCGCCCACCCAGATTACGACCGCACTCGGCGGATATGGAAGGGATTGGATCGGCGTCCCGCGCTCATCGCGGGCTGCGCCGATGTGTCCGACGTGCGACGCGTCGTCGAGTTCGCCGCAGGAGAGGGCCTCCCCCTCGCCGTGGTGGGCGCAGGGCACGACGTCGCGGCTCGGTCGATGCCCGACGATGCACTCGTCGCCTCCACCGCGGCGCTCGACCGAATCGAGCTCGATCCCGAAAATCGGCGCGTCCGAGTCGGATCTGGCGTGCGGTGGGGCGACCTGGCGGCCGCGGCCGACCGGTTCGGGCTGGCTACCACCGGTGCCTCCGTCGCGACCGTCGGTGTCGCCGGATTCGCGCTGCACGGCGGTCTCGGCTGGCTCATGCGCAGTTACGGCACGGCCTGCGACAACATCCAGTCGCTGGAGATGGTGACCGCCGACGGGCGACTGCGCACCGTCGATGCCGACACCGAGCCCGACCTGTTCTGGGCGATGCGCGGGGCCGGGTCGAACTTCGGTGCCGTCACCTCACTGACGCTGCGCTTGCATCCCGTCCGCCGGGTCGTGGCGGGCGTGAAGCTCTATCCCGCCGGCAGGGCCAGGGACGTGCTGAACGCGTATCGGGAGATCACCGCCGGTGCCGGTGATGAAATGGTCACCCACTTCTACTATTCGAGCAATCCGGACGGAAGCCACAGCACCGGCATCGGCCTGTGCTACAACGGACCGCAGGACGCCCTCGATGGCCTCCTCGCCCCGCTCGCGCCGCTCGGCGAACCGATGCACGACTCCGTACGTACGATGAGCGCTGGCGAACTGCAGGCCGTTCACGACAGCAGCACCCCGCCCGGCGCCCGATATCATTTGCGCGCACACTACTTTTCCGAGTTGAGCGATGCCGCCGCCGACGTGATCGTCGAGCGCTGCCGTTCCATCGATGCGCCGTTCACCCAGGTCTTCCTGGAACACCTCGGCGGCGCGGTCGGCCGGGTGCCGGCCGAAGCGACGTCGTTCGGCGGACGCGACGCCCGCTACTCCTTCCTCGTCGTGAACGGCTGGGACGCACCAGATGCCGATGCGGCACAGGTTGAGTGGACCCGGGCCTTCGGCGATGCGGTCGCACGGCACGCGGCACCCGGCGCGTACGTCAATTACCTCGACTACGACGAGGACCACCGGATCCCCGGGGCATACGGCGACGCCTACTCGAGGCTGCGCTCGCTGAAGCGAATTCACGATCCCGCCAACATGTTCCGATTCAACCGCAATATCCCCCCGGAGGTCGATCGATGAAACTCGATCAGAAGGTCGCCGTCGTCACCGGCGCGTCCCGCGGCATCGGGGCGGCCACGGCGGCGGAACTGGCCGCGCACGGCGCGACTGTTGTCGTGAACTACCAGGACGAACGCTTCCGGGACGAGGCGGAATCGGTAGCGTCCGCCATTACTGCCGACGGCGGGCGTGTCCACCTCGTTCGTGCCGACCTGCGGGTCGCCGAACAACGCCAGAACCTGGTGGACAGCGCGGTGCGGTTGGCCGGCCGGCTGGACATTCTGGTCAACAACGCCGCGGTCTACCGTCGCCGATCCACCGAGAACGTCGACCTCGGCCACCTCGCCGAACACTTCGACACCAATGTCAATGGCGGGATCCTCACCACCGTGGCCGCGGCGGCACAGCTGAGTGACGGCGGGCGGATCATCTACATCTCCTCCGGCCTTGCCCGTCGTATCGCCGCGACCAGCACCGCCTATGCGGCCACGAAGGCGGCCGTGGAAGCGGCGGCCCGATGCCAGGCCGCCGAGCTGGGCGCCCGTGGCATCACTGTCAACGCCGTCGCCCCGGGCATCGTCGACACTGCGCAGCTGGACGGGACACTTACTCCGCCGGAGCGCGAAGCGTTGATCGCCGTGACATCGCTCGGCCGCATCGGACAGCCGCGCGACATCGCCAAGGTCGTCGCGTTCCTCGCATCCGACGACGCCGGCTGGATCACCGGGCAGGTCATCGACGTCGACGGCGGCCTGCAGTAACGGCCGGACGCGCCGTAACCACCCACGTACACGGGTGTCGTGCTCGTGTTCCAGAATCGCAATCGCCTACCCAGGTGGTGCTCGACCGATAGTGCCCGACGAGAGAAACTCTTCGAGCCGGTCGACGAAGCCCGGTGCCGCCGGGGCTAAATGGTCCGCACCCGGTGCTACCAGCCGTTGTGCTCCGAGCGCGTCGGCGAGCCGGTCGCAGATCCGCTCCAGCCTGGGAGAGTGTCCCCCGATGCGACCAGCGCGGGTATTCCGGCCGCCCGCAAGACGGTCAAGTTCGGTCGTGCTTGCCCCGGTGGTCGAGCGTCCCAGCCGAGCCACTTCAGGATCCTCAGGAGCGAGGAAGTACAGGGGTGGTTCGATGAACGGGTATCGCTGCGTGCAAATCATCGCGCTACATGCGCACATCTCGGACCACGATGGCACCGTAATCCCTGCTGGGCGGATCCGGATAGTAGTTGGGGACGATGTGCCTCCGGTCGGGCACCAGATAGTCGTGGCCCCGGTACAACTCCAAGAACGGATCGACCAGGCAGCCACCGAGTCTGCGAAACGCGTAGTCGCGGGCGTCGATTTCGCCGAATCGGCGGCAGTAGGCGTCGTAGCCGGGGATCTTTGCTCCGGTGAGGACAAAGTCCAGCGAGTAGCGCTTGGCCAGCTCGACCGGGGTCTCCATCATCACCGCATACGCGGTGCCACCGCGTGCGGTGCGTTTCAGTGAGCCGGAAGCCAGATATATGGCGTTCGCGGTGTCCAGATCGATCTCTGGATAGTAGCCGTGCCCCGTCACGGTGTCCCAATCGCTCAGCTCGGAAATCCTGTCGGTGTCGTACCGCATGGGGAAGCCCATCAAGGTGCCGACGACTTCGTCGTTCTGCTCGAAAATCCAGAACCCTTCAGGAAACGCGCGAAGGCGAGCCGTCATCTGGTCTCGGCTTGCCCGCTGGGATTCGTCCCAGTCCTCCTCGACGACCATGATCTCGTCCAGGTCGTCGATCGTCGCCTGCCGTACCAGGATCGTCATCGTTCCTCCCAGGTCACGGGTAGCCTTTCCAGGCCGTGCACGAAAACCCCGTCCTTCCACCGTAAAGTGCTCGGATCGACCGCGAACCGCAGTCCGGGAAAGCGCTGCATCACGGTTCCGATAGCCACCGTCGCCTCGAGTCTTGCCAGCGACGCCCCGAGGCAGAAGTGCAGGCCGAGGCCGAACCCCAAGTGCCGGTTGGGCGTCCTGGTGATGTCGAATCGGTCCGGCTCGGAAAACTGCGCTTCATCATGATGTGCGGACAGCAGTGAAGCGACGACCAATTCCTCGGCCGGAATGACCGTGCCCCGGAACTCGACCTCGGTGAGCGCAAAGGCTCCGGTGCTGTTCTTGACCGGCGGACAATATCGCAGCACCTCCTCGACAGCCGGTTCGATGAGCGCTGGCGTCGCGCGAAGCCGACGCAGTTGCGCTGGATGCCGCAGCAGCGCCCACACCCCATTGCCGATGAGGTTCCCCGTCGTTTCGAAACCAGCTGCGACGAGCAGGAATACCATGCTCATCAGCTCCACCGACGACAGCCGGTCGCCGTGCGTCTCCGCGTCGATCATCGCACTGGTGAGGTCGTCGCGGGGCTGACGGCGGCGCAGCGCGAGAAATTCCTCGAGGTACGCGTGAAACTCGGTCGCCATCCGGCGCAGAGCGTCGAAGTCTCCTCCCGACGGCGGAGCGATCAGAATGCTGGTCCACTCCCGGAAGCGTTCCTGGTCTTCGACCGGAACCCCGATCAGCTCGGCCAGCACGGTGATCGGCAATCGGAACGCCAATGCGTCGAGCAGATCCACCGAGTCCTGCTGCTCGGCCAGATCCAATAGTCGTGCGGTCGCCTCGATGACGCACGGGCGCAGTTCCCGGATGCGGCGCGGAGTGAACGCCTTGCTCACCAGCCCGCGCAACCTGGTGTGTTCTGGCGGGTCGGCGTAGAGCATGTGCTTGTCCAGCCGGTCGAATTCGGTCACCCGGAAGTACTGGGAACGGGCCTGATCGGACAGTTTCCGTTTGTCTTTGCTGAAACGGTTGTCGCGGAGTAATTCGACCACGTCGGCATAGCGGGTTACGTGCCACTCGGGGGCACCCTGGTGGGGATTGAACAGGCGGACGATCGGTGCCTCGGCGCGCATCAGCGCCAGCGTCGGCAGCGGATCGACGCGCATCTGTTCGCTCCACAGATCGAACCGGTTCACTCGGGCCGCTCCAGCACCTTCCCGACCCGGAGCCAGGTCGGCCTTGCGCTGATCTGCCGCCACCACCTGGCCAGGTTCGGCCGCGCGTCGATCAGGTCCGCGCCGTTGGAGGCGACCAGATACTGCAGATAGGGCAGCCAGGTCACCTCGGCGAGGGAGAACTCCGGACCTGCGAGGAATTCCTGCCCAGCCAGGGCGGCATCCGCGACATCGAACGCTGTGGCGAGTTCAGCACGCGCGGCGGCAATAGCGTCCTGGTCCGGTGGCGGCGGCAGGAGCGGCGCGGCCGGGCTTCGGCGGATGATCTCGTATACCGGGCCGCCGCGGACAAGCTCCCACACCGGTCCGCTGACATAGCTCTGCTCGATGCTGATCCACTGCTCCATCAGCCCGCGGAGCCGGAGGTCGGCAGGCGTCAACACGGGGCCCGGCAGCCGCTGATCGAGATAGCGAATGATCGCCCGCGATTCGTACAGCAGGAACCCATCGTCTTCGAGTACCGGTATCTCGCCGAAAGGCTGGCGTTTCCGGTGTTCCGGCGACTTGTCATGTCCTTTGAGGACACTCACCTCGACCAGTTCCGCCGAGTGATCCTTCTCCGCCAGCACCATCAGTACCTTGTGCGTGCAGGCGCTGGTGGCTGTCCCGTATACCTTCATCATGAGGGGTCCTCGGTGTATTCGGCGAGCACCTTCAGCAGATACGCGGTGATCGCCCTAGGGGTCGGATGCTCGAAGGCTAGGTTCGCCGGCAGCGGGAGACCCGTTCGCGCGGCCAGTTCATGCCGCAGTTGCACGGTCATCAGCGAATCCATCCCCAGTTCCATGAACCTGCCGTCGACCGGGACCTCTGTAGGCGAAGACAACTGGAGTACGGCGGCTGTGTCCGTGCGTACGGCCCACTCGATCGCGGCCTCCTGCTCGTCGTCGGGCAGCCCGATCAGTTCATCGACCCAGTGGACCGGCTCGACGACAGCCTGTTCCGTCGGTGGTTCCGGCGTTTCGAGCCAGTAGCGCCTGCGCTGCCAGGGATAGTGCGGCAGCGCTACTATCCGGCGACGATCCGGATACAGGCCGGCGAAGTCGACCGGATACCCCGCGGTATAGAGGTGGGCGACCGCGTCGAGCAGGCTGCGCATTTCCGGGCGGTCCCGGCGCAGCGTCGGTACCGCCGCTGTGCTGTCGAGGCAGTTCGCGACATGGCCGCTCAGCACGGGGTGCGGTGCTATCTCCAGGAACACCTGCTGCCCGTCTCTGGCCGCCGCGTGCACGGCTTCGGCGAACCGGACCGGATGCCGCACGTTGTCTGCCCAGTAGCCGCCGTTCAATTCATCTCCGGTGATCCGGTCGCCGCGCACCGTGCTGTACAGGGGGCATGTGGTCCGTCCGGCCTCGACCATGCCGAGTTCTTTCGCGAGCTCGGCGGCCAGCGGCGCCATGGATGGCGAGTGGAACGCGTAACCGACTGGTAACCAACGGCAGCGAACGCCTCTGCGCTGGATCGGGTCGAGCACGGTGTCCAGCTCGTCCACCGGGCCGGACAGCACGACGGAGCCGCCGTCGTTGATCGCCGCCACCACGACCGACGTATCCGGTGTGGCCAGTATGCTCGCCATCTCATCCTGGCTGAGCGCAACCGCGACCATCGCTCCCGAGTCGTCTGCCCGCGCCATGATGCGGCCCCTGGCCACGACGATCCTGATGGCTTCCGCCAGGCTCAGCGCACCCGCGACGTGCGCGGCGGCGATCTCGCCGACACTGTGCCCGATGACTGCGTCCGGTCTGATGCCCCATGACGAGAGCAGTGCCGAGAGCGCGATCTGACAGGCGAACAGCGCGGGCTGAGCGATCTCCGTGTGGTGCAACCTCGACCGAGCGTGTGGCGCCGCGAGTTCGGCGAGCAGTGAGAACGATGCGTGCCGTGCGATCAGCTCATCGCATTCGGTGAGCGCGGCGCGGAAGACAGGCTCACTGGCCTGTAGCTGTCGTCCCATACCGATCCACTGAGCACCCTGCCCGGAGAAGACATAGGTCAGCGTGGGCGGTGCCGCGGCTACCGCCGCGGCGGCACCGTGCCGTGCGAAAATGCGTAGCTTCTCGGCCAGTTCGGTACCGGACGCACCGACCACCGCGGTCCGCCAATCATGATGGTCGCGCCGGGCCCCTGCGGTGTAGGCGATGTCGTGCGGATCATCCTCCTGCTCCAGGATTGCCGCGTACGCCGTGGCCAGCTCGGTCAGTGCCGCCGGACTTCGCGCCGACAGCGGGAGCAGCACCGGTCCGGCGCGCGGCGGCACCTGCTCGACCGCGGGTGCTTCGGCAACCACGACATGAGCGTTGGTACCGCTCATGCCGAACGAGCTGACGCCAGCGACCCGCGGCTGCTTGCCGCCGGGCCAGGCCAGCGTCGTCTTCGGGATCACGAATGGTGTTCCGGTCAGGGAGATCCGCGGATTCAGGGTGCTGAAGTGAAGGTTGCGGGGAATTTCCGCGTTCTGCACAACCAGCACCGTCTTGATCAGTCCCGCGATGCCGGCGGCGGCCTCGAGATGCCCGAGGTTGGTCTTGACCGCGCCGAGCACACAATCCCCGCTGCCCGGGTCCACCTCACCGAAAACCTCTGTCAGAGCCTCGATCTCGACGGGATCCCCGAGAGCCGTGCCGGTGCCGTGGGTCTCCACGTATCCGATCTCACCGGGGTTTACCCGTGCATCGGCGAACGCCTGACGCAGCATGTCCCGCTGCGCCAGAGGATTCGGCGCGGTCAACCCGGCTGAGCGACCGTCGGAGTTCACCGCCGAACCGCGCAGTACGGCCAATACCCGGTCACCGTCGGCCAGCGCGTCGGAGAGCTTCTTCAACACTACGATCCCGCAGCCCTCGCCCCGGACGAACCCGTTGGCACGCGCGTCGAATGTGCGGCACCGGCCATCGGGGGACAGCGCTTGCAGATCGGCGATCATGTCGGTCGAGGACTCGTCGAGAACCAGGTTCACCCCGCCTGCCAGCGCTAGCGAGCTCTCCCCTCGCCGCAAACTCTGCATCGCAAGGTGCACCGCGACCAGCGACGAGGAGCACGCGGTGTCCACCACGAGACTCGGCCCGCGCAGACCGAGCAGGTACGACAACCGGCCCGCGCCGAAACAGTGGGCCGTTCCGGTACCCGTGTACCCGCGCATGGCGCCGGATCGGGCACTGAGTAGCAGGTAGTCATTGCTGCTCATTCCGAAGAACACGCCGGTTCGGCTGCCGACCAGCCGCTCGGTCACCACTCCTGCGTCTTCCAGCGCCTCCCATGCGACCTCGAGCAGTAGCCGGTGCTGCGGATCCAGCGCGGCGGCCTCGCCGGGCGAGATCCCGAAGAACGCGGCGTCGAAACCGTCCACTTCGGACAGGAACGCAGCTGTTCTCGCGGCATCCCGGGTGATACGGGCGGGTCGCTCGGTCAACGCGTCGACACCGTCGCAGAGCAGTCTCCAGAACGATTCCGGGTCGTCGGCGCCGCCCGGGAATCGGCAGCCCATGCCGATCACCGCGACAGGTTCGGTTTGCTGCCGCGTCAGTCGCGCGACCTCCGCCTCCAGCTTGCGCAGCGCGGCAGCGGCTTTGACCAAGCGCGCGCGGTAGCGTTCCTCGTCGGCGTCGTTCACGTCAGCTCCCCGCGGTCGAGCCGGTCGAAGGAATCGTCGATCTGCGTCAGCAGGTCGTCCATGTCCAGATCGCCGAGATCATCGAGTTCCTCGGTGGCCGCCCGCGGCTCGGCAATGCCGAGGGCGCCGAGCAACTGTTCGGTCAGCGCGAGCACCGTCGGTGCGCCGTACAGCAGCGTCGCGGACAGCCGCACGCCCAGCGCCGCCTCCAGCCGGTTCCGCAGTTCGAGCGCCATCAGGGAGTCGACCCCCATGGTGGTCAGCGGCGCCTTCCGGTTGATGAGCCCGGCGTCGAGATGCAGGATCTGGCCGAGCTGCTCGGTCACGACGGCGTCGATCAAGCTCGGGCGCTCGGCAGGGGTCGCCGCACGCAGCCGGTCCGCGAACCACGGAGCAGATCGTCCTCCCCCACTCCCCCGGTCGTCACCCAGTTCGGCGAACAGCGACGCACTGGCCAACGACGGGTAGAACGACAGCCACTGTCGCAGATCGAGATTCGCCGCCGCGACCTGGCTGGTGCGGCCGCCCAGCAGCCGACCGAGGATGTCCATACCTTGTTCGGGGGTGATGGTGCCGACCCCCCGATGCGCGAGTCGCTGCCCTTCCGCCCCTCGGCCTGCCATGATGCCGTCCTGCGAGTACAGCCCCCAATCCACGCACAATGCCGTTCGGCCACGGCATTCCCGATGCCGCGCGAGCGCGCCGAGAAATGCGTTCGCGGCCGCGTAGGCGGCCTGTCCCGGTGAGCCGAGGAGGGCGGCGGCCGAGGAGTACATGACGAAGAAGTCCAACTCCCGGTCGCCGGTCAGTTCATGCAGGTGCCACGCGCCGAGCACCTTGGGTGCCAGGACCCGGTCGTACCGCTCGGCATCCAGTTCCAGAATGGTTCGATCGTCCAAAACCATGGCGGCGTGCACCACTCCGCGCAGCGGCGGCATCCGGTCGTCGATGTCGGCGAGCATCCTGGCGACATCCGGACGCCGTGCGACATCCGCACGCACGACCATGACCTCGACGCCATCATTTCTGAGCTCGGTGATCCGGTCCTCCGCATCCGGGCCCGGATCGTGCCGTCCGGCCAGCACCAGGTGCCGGGCCCCACGCGCTACCAGCCAGCGTGCCAAGCGGAGACCGAGCCCACCCAGCCCACCGCTGATCAGGTAGGTGCCCCCGGTCAGGGCTGGCACGTCGTCTCCGGCATCGAGGCGGGTCCGGACCAGCCTCGCCATGCTCCGCCCGTCCTCGCGTAACGCGACCTCGTCTTCGCCATCTGCTCCGACCAGTTCAGGGAGGAGTTCTCTCGCGCAACGAGGTGGCGCCCAACCGGAATCGAGGTCGACCCGGGTGCACTCCAGTTCGGGATGCTCGACACTCAATGTCCGCGCCAATCCCCACAGTGGTGCCTGGGACACCGCGACCGGTTCGCGGCCTACTTGCTGCGCCCCCTTGGTGATCAGCCAGAGCCGGGGATGGTCCCGCAGGCGGAGACGGGCGAGCGCGCGGACCAGCCGCACGGTGGATAGACCGGTGGTGCGCAGATCGGCGGTCAGTGTGTCGGCGGTGGCGTGTTCGGTACCGGTGGTGTCCAGGCTCCACAGGTGCACCACCCCGACGCGGCCCGCTTCGCCCTGGGTGACGTCGGCGAGCAGCGTGCTCCATGCGTCGTCGTCGGTGACGTCGATGTCGTCCTTGCCGACCACAACGCACGTCTGTCCGCGCTCTTCGAGCATGGTGGCCAGCGCCTTGCCGACACCGGTGGAATCGGTCAGTACCAGCCAGGTTCCGGCAATTCCCGCACTCGGCTCCGGTACCGTGAGCCGTTCCCCAGCTCGCCAAGCCACCCGATACAGCCAGTCCCGGTACGGGTCCGGTTCGGCAGCTCTGGCCACCATCAGCCCCTCGACCTCGATCAGCACGGCGCCGTCTTCGTCGAGTACCAGCAGATCTCCGCAGTCCGCGCTGGACCGTGCGCGCGCGTGTACCCAGACGCGTCCGCCGAGTGGCCGATGCGCTCGAAACCGCTCGATCCGCACCGGAATGACGCCGCCGGTCGGCACCTGATCGAGCAGCACGCCGCCGAGCACTTGAAAGCAGGCGTCCAGCAGCGCCGGGTGACAGACATAGCCCGATGAGGGCCCTGGCAGCTCGACCAAGGCGACACCCTCGCCGTCACCGATCCAGATCCGATGGACACCGCGAAAAGCCGGGCCGTAGCCGACCGCTCGCCTGGCATACCGTTCGTAGTGCTCGGCCGTGGTGATCTCGGTGCGGCACCGGTCCCGCACCGACAAAGGTGGCTCCGCCATGGGTGGCCCGCCGTCGCCGTGACCGATCGTCCCGTGCGCGCACAGCGCCCACGGTTCGGCCGTTGTCGCCCGGGCGTATACCTGGAAACCGTCGGAGTTCTCGATGAATTGGACCTGGCCGGAACCATCCTCCCCGAGGATCGCCATCCGGTCGAATACGAGGCCCTCCAGCACCGATGATCGTCCGCAGGCACCGAGCGCCATCTCCACATAGCCCGACGCCGGAAACACGACCGCACCCGCCACGGTATGGTCGGCCAGATACGGCAGATCCAGCTCGCGTTCCCAGATTCGACTACCCGGCGAGTTCGCCGGGCTGACCGGTGCACCGAGCAACGGATGCCCGTCCTGCGCGCGCCGGGCGGAAGCTCTGTCCACCCAGTACCGCTGGCGCCGCCACGGGTAAGCAGGCAGCTGCACGCAGCGCCCGCCGCTCGGGTGCAGCGTGGGCCAGTCCACGTCGCAGCCCCGGACATACAGCGCCGCAAGCGATTCCGAGAATACCGCGCGCTCATCGTGGTCGCGCCGCCCGGACGGCACAACCGTGCCTCCGTCCTCCTCTATCGAGGGCAGCAGGATCGGGTGCGGACTCAGCTCGACGAATACCGTGGGCCCCGACGCCAAGCAGTCACGAACCGCGTCCGAGAACAGCACGGGTTCACGAAGGTTGCGTACCCAGTAGTCGGCATCCAGCTCCGTCCCGTCGCAGACCTTCCCGAGCACGGTGGACCGCATCGGCACGGTGGTGGCCGCCGGTGTCAGCGCACCGAGCCGCTGTCTCAGCTCATCGCTGATGGCGTCGACTTGCGGGCTGTGCGCGGCAACCTCCACCTCGACCCGGCGGCAGAACACGCCCGCACCGGTCAGCTGGGTCACGACTTCGTCCACCGCGTCCGGCTCACCGGAGAGCACGGTCGAGCGTGCACTGTTGCTCGCCCCGATCGAGACCCGATCGGCGAATCCGGACAACACCGCGCGCGCCTGCCCTAGCGGCAGCTCGACCAGCGCCATCGCACCGCGCCCGGCCAGTGTGCGGAGCAACCGGCTGCGGCGACAGATGATCCGCGCCGCGTCGGCCAGCGTCAGTGCGCCGGCCACATGGGCGGCGGCCACCTCGCCCATGCTGTGCCCGATGACCTCGTCGGGCTCGATGCCCTTCGACCGCCACAGTGCCGCCAAGGCGACCTCCATCGCGAACAGCACCGGCTGCACGATGTCGATCCGGTTCAACCGAGACCTGGACGGGTCGGCGGTCAGCTCGGCGATCACAGACCATTCGGCCTCATTTCGGATCGCCTCGTCGCACGCCTCGACGGCCGCGCGGAATGCCGGCTCACCGGCGAACAGCCCGCGTCCCATGCCGAGCCACTGCGAGCCCTGTCCGGGAAAAACGAACACCACCCGTGGCCGTTGGTCCGGCGCGGTGCCCGACACCAGCCGCGGCCGACCGTCCCCCGGAACCACCAGTGCGGCGCGGTGCTCGTGATGGTGTCTACGGACCGCCGCGGTGTAGGCGATATCGGCGACCTCGGCCTGCCGCTCGGTCACCATGGTGCGGAACGCGGCGACCAGATCGGTCAGCGCGCCTGCATCGCGCGCGGAGATCGGCACCAGCGCCGGTCCTGCTTCGAGCGTGGCGGCGGGAAGCTCGGTGCGCTCCGGTGGTTCGGCGACGATGACGTGCGCGTTGGTACCGCTGATACCGAACGCGCTGACGCCGGCCATTCGCGTCGCCCCCTCCCGTTTCGGCCAGGCGACCGGGCCTTTCGGCAGTACCAGCGCGGTCCCGGTGAGGTCGATCCTCGGGTTGACGGTACGCAGGTGCAGGTTCCGCGGAATTCGCTCCCATCGCAGCGCGAGCACTGCCTTGATGAGTCCGATCACCCCGGCGGCTGCCTCGAGGTGACCGATGTTGGTCTTCACCGCACCGAGAACGCAGCGCGAACCGTCGTCCCGCGGCCTGCCGTACACGTCGATGAGCGCGTCCACCTCGATCGGATCGCCGAGCGGCGTTCCGGTGCCGTGGGTCTCGACGTAACCGATCTCGGCCGCGTCGGCGCGCGCGCTGCGCAACGCCTGCCGGAGCAATTCCTTCTGCGCGGACACGTTCGGCGCGGTCAGCCCGGCCGAGCGCCCGTCGGAGTTCACCGCGGAACCACGGATCACGGCGAGCACCGGATCACCGTCTGCCACCGCGTCGGAAAGCCGTCTGAGGACCAGCACCCCGCACCCCTCGCCCCGGACGTAGCCGTTGGCCAACGCGTCGAAAGTCTTGCATCGCCCGTCCTCGGACAATGCGCGGGAACTGGCCAGCATGTCGGTCATGTCGCTGGCCAGCATCAGGTTGACCCCGCCGGCGAGCGCCATCGTGCTCTCGCCCGATCGCAGGCTCTGAACCGCTAGATGCACGGCGACCAGCGACGACGAGCACGCCGTATCCACCACCATGCTCGGGCCCTGCAGCCCCAGCACGTAGGACAGCCGTCCAGCGGGGAACGAGTGACCGTTGCCGGTGACGGTGTAGATGTCGCGATGTGCGACGCTGAGCCGGTCGTAGTCGGTGACCACGACACCGGCGAACACACCTGTCCTGGAACCGGCGAGCCGGTCGGGTAGAGCGTGCCCGGCCCGTTCCAGCGCCTCCCAGGACACTTCCAGCAGGAGGCGCTGCTGGGGGTCCATCGCCGCGGCCTCGCGAGGCGATATGCCGAAGAAGGCCGGGTCGAATTGGTCCACGTCGGACAGAAAGCCGCCCCACCGGGCTGCGGTGCCACCGTCCACGCCTGCCCACCGGTCCGGGGGCACCTCGCTGATCGCGTCTACGCCGTCGTCGAGCAGCCGCCAGAACTCATCGGGGCCGATGCCGCCGCCGGGCACCCGGCACCCCATGCCGATGATGGCGATCGGCTCGGTCTTTGCCAGCAGTTCCCGGTCCAACCGTGCCTGCAGGGTCCGGATAGCCGTCAGAGCGCGCTTCACCGACAACGTCTGCTCAGTCATCGCACCATTCCCCTTCGACGAGTTCGATGCTGTCCAGGAGCATGGCCTCGGCCTCCGCGTCGGAGAGCGAATCGATGTCCGCTGCCACGGACGGCACTTCGTCCGGGTCCGGTTGCCGATCCGGAGTTTCGGCGGACGCGAGTTCGTCCGCGATGAACTCGGCCAGCGCGGCGATGGTGGAGTAGGTGAACAGCAGCGCGACGGACAACCGGATGCCCAGCGTGGATTCCAGCCGGTTACGCAGCTCCACGGCCATGATCGATCCCATCCCCATGCTTTGGAATGTCGACTTCCGATGCAGGTTTGCTGGGTCGCGTTGCAGCGTCAGGGAAAGCTGTTCCGTGAGGTGTTCTTCGATCAGCGCGGTTCGTTCTGGTCCGGTGCTCATGGCTAGCCTGGCGGCGAACGCTGTCGGGATATTCGGCGCACCGGATTCGATCTCATCGAACAGGGGCGTTCCCGCCGCACTGGGAAACAACTCGAACCAGTGCCGAAGGTTCAGCCTCGTGACTACGAGCCGCCCGGGGCCCTGGCATACGCCGCGGTCCAATGCCCTGGCCAGCCCGGCAGAGGACGCATCGGTGATGCCGAGTGCCGCTGTGTCGGCGCGCGCGAGGTGCAGGCTCAGTGCCTGCAGGCCGAGGGTACGGCGGTGCTGGGCAATCGCATCCAGCCGCGCGCTGTCCAGCGCGTCACCTGGACGACCGAACACCGAGGCGACCGATGAGCAGAGTACGAAGAGGTCGAGCCCGCGGTCGAGTGTGTGCTGATGCCACCGCCATGCGCTGTCGCCGTGTCCGGCGTGGATGAGCCCGCGCAATGGGCCCGCGGCGGCCTCGATCTCGGCAGTCAGTCTCGTCAACTCGTGATCGTCGCCAGCGCACGGATCGATGGTCAGCACCTTCACCCCCGGAAGGCTGATCGCCCCGGCGGCGCCGGTCCCGCCCGCGATCACGACGTTCCGGGCGCCGCGGTCGGCCAACCACCCGGCGAACGAGGCCGCGATCTCGGCGTCCTCGCAAACGATCAGATACGCCCCCTCCGCATGCAACGCCACGACTCGCTCACCATTGTCCGGCACGCGGACCAGCCTGGCGACGAGTCGTCTGCCGGGACGCAGGGCGATGTCGGTCTCGCGACCATCGCTGAGCAATTCCGACACGAGCGTGGCCGCTTCCTCGGGGCCGGGCCGTGCGGCGAGGTCCACCCGCGTGACGGACAGCGCCGGATGGTCGAGCCCGAGCGTCCTGCCGAGTCCCCACACGGGCGCTTGGTCGACGCTGATCTGCGCATTGTCCTCACCGACTGCCTGTGCGCCACGGGTAACCAGCCACAGCCGTGGCTGATCGCGCCATCCCATACCGGCCAGCGCCTCGACCAGTTCCCGCGCGGTCGCGCTGTCGAGACTTCCGATATGCACGACCCCGGCAGGCGCCGGTCCAGCCAGAAGTGCCCGCAGGGAACCATTTGCGGTCAAGTCCGCTATTCGCGCAGTCACCAGCTCGCAGTGAACGTCTCGAGCCCGTAGCTCGTCGGCGAGCTCTGCGCCGACGCGGTCCTGGCCCGCGATCACGACCCACGACCCCACTCGTTCGCGCAGCGGTGCTGGGTCTGCGCGTTCGCGCCATTCCACGGTGTACAGGCAATCCGCATCCGGATCGGCGTCGGTGGGCGGCAGCGACCGAAGGCGCACGCTCTCGGCTTCCACCAGTACCCGGCCGTCGTCGTCGAGCAGGTAGAGGTCGCCGCCCGGGCCCGCTGATCGGCCGTGCACCCATACCGGCCCCGTCACTGTCCGATACACCCGCAACCGACCGATCCCGGTCACGACGTAGCTGCCGGTCGGCCCGTTGCACAACGCGATCAGCGTCTGCAGAGCGCTGTCGAGCACCGCGGGATGGAGGCGGTAATCGGCGCCCTGCCAGTGGTCGGGATCCTGCGGCACGAGCTTGGCCAGCACTTCGTCCTGCCCCAGCCACAGCTCCGAGACCCCCCGAAGGCGCTCTCCGATATCCAGTCCCGCCCTGGCCAGCGCACCATAATGGTCTGTCCCGTCCCAGTGCGTGGTGCAGCGCTTCGGGATCGCGGCCGGTTTCTCGCGCACTTCCGGCTGACCGGTATCCGGACCAACAGTGGCCAGCACGTGGCGTACCCAGTCCGAGCCACGATGGCTGAACACCTGGAAGAGCTCATCCCGAGTGTTGATCACCGCCTGCGTCTCGGGCACCGCTGCCTCGGTCACTTCCAGCATTCGCTCGAACACCAGGCGAGTGACGGCAATGTCCGTGGTGCCGTACGCTTCGGCGGCCGAAGCCAATGCCATCTCGGCGAACGTGGCGGCCGAGAACACGACATTCCCCCGCACGGTGAGGTCGGTGAGATACGGCAGCCGCGCCGGGTCCAACGCGCGTTGCCAGTACCGGGTCCCGTGCTCGACAGCCGAGACCAGACCGGGGCCGAGCAGCGGATGGCCCTCGGCGGTCCGGGAGAGCACGCTGGTCCGGTCGGCCGCGAGCCAGTACCGCTTTCGCTGCCATGGGTACGCGGGCAGCGCAACAACCCGGCCGGTATCGAGAAAACGATCGAAGTCCAGCTCGCACCCGCCGGCGTACAGTGCGCCCGCCGCGCGGCGCAGCGCGGACCGCTCGTCCTCGCCCCGCCGCAGCGAACCGATGGCGTGACCATCGACCCGGCGGGCCGCGAGACATCGCTGGATGTTCTCCAGCAGCACCGGATGCGGCCCGATCTCCAGGAAAACCCGGTGGCCGTCGGAGATCGCGGCGTGCATCGCGTCCGCGAACCGCACGGTCTGTCGGACGTTTCGGCCCCAGTAGTCCGAATCGAATCGCCGATCGCCGACGAGTTCGCCGGAAACTGTGCTGTAGCAGGGCAACCGGCTCGACTCCGGAACAAGCGTGCCGAGCACTTGGGACAATTGCTGCCCGGCCGAATCCATCCCCACGCTATGAAACGCGTAACCGACCCGGAGTTCACGACAAGCGACCCGGTTGCGGCGCAGCCGTCCGAGCAAGTCCGCCAGTGCGGAGACGCCGCCGGAGACGACGGTCGAATACGGATCGTTGATCGCTGCTATCGCCAGGTCTCCCTGGTACTCGCTCAGCATGTGGCGCAACCGTTCGGCAGGCAGTTCCACCGAAGCCATCCCGCCCGCTCCGGTCGCCGCTGCCGCCTGCATCAACCGGCTCCGGTGATACACCACCTCGACCGATTCGGCGAGGGACAGTGCCCCCGCCAGATACGCCGCGGTGACTTCGCCGACGCTGTGGCCGATCACTGCGTCCGGTTCGATTCCCCATGACTGCCACAGCCGTGCGAGGCCTACTTGGATCGCGAACAGTGCCGGTTGCGCGACCGCGGTCTCATCGAGGCGACTGCGTGCCGCCGGCGCGGTCAGCTCGGCGGTCAGCGACCATCGGGTCAGCGGCTGTAACCGCTTCTCGCATTCCTCGATTGCGGCACGGAACACCGGTTCGGTGCGCAGCAGATCGCGGCCCATCCCGGCCCACTGCGAACCCTGGCCCGAGCATACGAACACGATCCGAGGCCGCTCGCCATACTCGACGCTGCCCATCCATGCGTTGCCGGGCATGCCGCCTTCGGCCGTGGCACGCAGCGAATCGGCCAGTTCCCTCGACGAGGAACCGGTTACCGCGAGCCGGTGTTCGTGATGATCGCGCCGCACGGCGGCGGTGTAACACAGGTCGCTCAGGGCGACGTCGTCGCTGTCGAGTACCCGTGCCATCGCGGTCGCCGACTCCAGTAGGGAGTGGCGAGACCGGGCGGAGAGCACCAGCAACTCCGTACGCCCGTGATCCGGCGTCGTCGGCCGGGCGGCACCCCGCGTGTACAGCGCACCCAACGAATCAACCAACGTCGAGCAGTCGCGATCACCCCGGCGCAGTGTCGGCAACGCCGCGCCGCCGTGCTGCTCCACTACCGACGTGAGGATCGGATGCGGGTCGACATCGATGAAAATGCGGGATCCGGCGGCGAGCAGGCACTCCATCGTGCTGTCGAATCGCCACGGTTCGCGCTCGGTGCGCACCCAGTGCTCGGCATCGAGCCGGGTGCCGTCCATCCGTTCCCCGGTGACCGAGGAATAGAACGGTATTCGTGTCTCGCCGGGCCGCAGATCGGAGAGCGCGGCCCGCAGATCGGACAGCACCGGGTCCACATAGGGACTGTGTGAGGCATAGTCGACCCTGATAGATGCCGTTGCGACCGCTCGCGCGGCGAGTTCGCCCCGAATCGCCTCGATTTGCGCTCGGTCACCGGAGATCACCGTGCGTCCCGGGCTGGCGCTGCCCGCGACCCATACCTCAGCACCGTGCCGAGACAGCAGCTCGTTTGTGTCGTCGGCGGACAGGTCGAGCACGGCCATGCCGCCGCGGCCGGACAGCGTTGCCGTCAACGCGCTGCGCCGACAGATGATCAGCGCGGCGTCGTCGAGGCCGATCGCACCGGCGACGTGTGCCGCGGCGACCTCACCCATGCTCATTCCGGCGACGGCGTCCGGCTCGACTCCCCATGACCGCCACAGCTCGGCCAGTGCCACCTGCATCGCGAAAATCGCTGGCTGGGCCAGCTCGGTGCGTTCGATCCAGCTCTCGTCGGCCGAGGTCAGCAGTCTGGTCAGAGACCAGTCGACGCCGTGCCCGTGCAGCGCGGTCTCGCACCGGATGATCGCCGATCGGAACGCCGGCTCCCGCAGCAACCACGCACCCATCCGAGGCCATTGCGAGCCCTGCCCGCCGAACAGAAACGTGATCGTCGGCCGGTCGCCTTCCACTTTCCCGGTGCTGGCCCCGGTTCCGGCGTAGCCGCCGAGGAATTTCGCCACTCCCGACACGACATCGTCGTAGGTGCGAACGGACAGTGCGAGCCGGTACGGGCCGTCTGCCTTCGCAGCGGCCGAGGCACACAACCGAGCGATCGACGACCGGTCCCCGGTGCTCACCAGTTCCCGCGCCGCCGCCCGAAGGCCCTCTTCGCTGGCCGCGGCAAGCGGCAGCAGATGAACCCGGGCGCCGCCGCCGCTCTCGAGGACCACATGGCAGTTCGTGCCGCCGAAACCGAACGCACTCACGCCGGCGACGAGGCGGCCTCCCGCATCACTTCGCCACTGCTCCGGCCGTGCAGGCACCCGCAAACCCCATTCCGCGAAGGGGATAAGCGGGTTGGCTTGCTCGAACTGGCCGCACGGCGGCAGGGTGCGATGCCGCATCGCCAGCAGCACTTTGATGAGCCCGGCGATCCCGGCCGCCGGTTCGAGGTGCCCGATCGCGCTCTTGACCGAACCGATCGGCAGCAGCCGGTCGGACGAGCGGCCCGCGCCGAGCACCGTGCCGAGAGCACTCGCCTCGATCGGGTCGCCGAGCGCCGTTCCGGTCCCGTGGGCCTCGACGTACCCGACATCGGCGGGCGCGACCCCAGCTCGGCGATAAGCACTGCGCAGCAACGATTCCTGGGCCAGCAAGCTCGGCGCGGTCAGGCCGTTGGTGAACCCGTCGTGGTTCACCGCGCTGCCTACGAGCACGCCATGAATCGGATCACCATCGATGAGTGCCCGGTCGAGCGGCTTCAGCACGATCATCCCGGCACCCTCCCCGCGGCCGTATCCATCGGCGCGCGCGTCGAACGCCTTGGACCGCCCGTCCGGTGCCAGTGCGCCGAGTCGCGACAACGCGTGCACCGTGTCGTGCGCCAGCATCAGGCTCACGCCACCCGCGAGCGCGATATCACACTCACCCGCCCGCAGGCTCTGCGCCGCAAGATGCACGGCGACCAGTGACGACGAGCAAGCGGTGTTCACCAGTAGGCTGGGCCCGCGGGCACCGAGCGTGTAGGACAACCGGGCGGGAATAATGCTCGGATCGCCTCCGGCCAACGTGTGCTCGGTGACCAGGTCCGGGTCGGCGCGAATTCCCGCCCCGTACTCACTCCACATCGCACCGACGAACGCTCCGGTTCGGCTTTCGCGGAGACTGCCGGGCGGAATGCCCGCGTCATCGAGAGCTTCCTGCATCAATTCGAGCATCAGCCGTTGCTGCGGGTCGACGTGCGGAGCCTCGCGGGGAGAGATGCCGAAGAACTCCGGATCGAACTCGTCGATCCGGTCGAGGAATCCGCCGCGCGCCGGACCGCCTCCGGCCCAGCGGCCGTCCGGCGGTTCGGTGAGCGCGTCCGCACCCGTGCTGAGCAATCGCCAGAATGCCGCCGCGTCGGGAGCACCGGGGAACCGGCAGGCAAGGCCGACGATCGCGATCGGCTGCTGCTCCGGCGATTCGTGGTGGTCCGTCGGCTCCGGCCGGGCCCCGGTGAGCCAGGCTGCCAATGCGACCGGTGTCGGATACGCCCACAGCAGAGTCGGCGACACCGGTTGGCCGCCTAACTCACTCAACTCGCTGGCGAGCGTCGTCAATGTGAGTGAATCGAGCCCGTAGCGGGTGAACGGCTCGCGTCCGTCGATCGCGGCGGGCTCGAGTCCGCTCAACGCGGCGGTTCTGGCAATGAGCCAGTCCCGCACCTCCTCCATCGACCGGGACCGCATGGGCCGGGGACACCTCCAACACGCAACCAACCTCATCGCCGCGTGTCTCGATGCCCTCCCTCCGCCAGCACGCTCGAATCAGACGGATCGTATCCCGCCCAACTCACCGTGTACAGACCGCAAGGTCTGGAAAATCGGGCGTCCGAGGCGATCTCTTTCGTCATAGGCGCCAGCCCATCGAAGACCTCGGATGGTGCGGTCCGGTCAAGATCCAGCAATCACGTACGCGCACTGGAGCATTGGCGATCCAGACGGCCGCAGGGGCCAGGTGTAGGGAATCTCGTAGTAGCCGAATGTCATTCGCAGTCCCGAGCGGCTCGCAGCTCGACCGACGCAGCCGCGCCGCCCGCAACTCATCGGCGACCGCCAGTACAGCACCCACGATCACCATCACCTGTCCCGCCGGATCGCGATCACGAGCGATGGGATCACCAACGGCCTCCGCACCGGCCGTGTCACCGTTTCCACGGCACGAGGCGGTTCCCCGTGCCGCCTAGGCGGGCGCGGGCACGCCGCCGACCTCCGCATGGCCTCGATGGTTACCTGGAGCGACGGATTCGAGTGAGCGGGCGGGAGTTGCCCGCTCGTCGCCCTCGGTGCCGAGGTCGCGCGGGCAGGGTGGTGCGTCGCAGATCGCATGGCCTCCAGCGATTGCGGAGGCGGGTAGCTGGCATTAGGTTCATCCCATGAGCTCCGCCTTTCCTCATTTGCTGTCGCCGATCGAACTGGGGAGGGTCAGGCTCCGGAACCGAGTCGTGATGGGCTCCATGCATACCGGGCTGGAAGACCGGGCCTGGCACATCGACCGGCTGGCCGCGTTCTTCGCCGAACGCGCACGCGGTGGAGTGGGGCTGATCGTCACCGGTGGTTACTCCCCCAGCCGTGAGGGATGGCTGTGGCCGTTCGCGTGCGCGATGCTCGACGAGACCGACGCCGAGCGGCACCGCGTGATCACCGAGGCGGTCCACGAGGCGGGAGGCAAGATCGCGCTGCAGATCCTGCACGGTGGACGCGATTCGAACATCCCCACCAATCTGGCGCCCTCGGCCGTGGCGTCGCCGCTCACCGCGTTCGAGCCCCGGGCGTTCACCGAGCAGGAGATCGAGACCACGATCGCCGACCACGTGCGCTGCGCGCGATTGGCGCAGCTGGCCGGATATGACGGCGTGGAGATCATGGGCGGCGAAGGCTTTCTGATCAACCAATTCCTCGCGCCGCGCACCAACACCCGGACCGATCGCTGGGGCGGATCGGCGGCGAACCGGCGGCGTTTCCCGGTCGAGGTCGCCACCCGGACCAGGGCCGCCGTCGGCGACGACCTGCTCATCATGTTCCGGATGTCACTGGCCGAATTCGTCGAGGACGGACAGACCTTCGCCGAGATCATCGACCTGGCGAAGGAACTGGAAACGGCCGGGGTCGACGTCATCAACACCGATATCGGCTGGCACGAATCGCGGGTGCCGACGATCGTCACCTCGGTGCCGCGGGCTGCGTTCGTCGGCTACACCGCGGCGCTGAAGGAGCACATCACGATCCCGGTGTGTGCGTCGAACCGGATCAACATGCCCGAGGTCGCCGAGGAGATCTTGGCGCGCGGCGACGCGGACCTGATCTCCCTGGCCCGCCCGCTGCTGGCCGACCCGGAGTGGGTCAACAAGGCCGCCGAGTCGCGCGTGGACGAGATCAACACCTGCATCGCCTGCAACCAAGCCTGCCTGGACCACACCTTTACCCGGCAGACCGTGTCGTGCCTGGTGAATCCCCGCGCGTGCCATGAGACGCTGCTGCAACTGCTGCCCACCAGGCGGGCCAAACGCGTCGCCGTCGTCGGCGCCGGTCCGGCCGGGTTGTCGGCCGCGATCGGGCTGGCCGAACGCGGACACCAGGTGGAGCTGTTCGAAGCCGAGAACCGGATCGGCGGCCAGTTCGACCTCGCCCGCCGCATCCCGGGCAAGGAGGAGTTCGACGAGACGATCCGGTACTACCGCCGAAAGCTCGAACTCACCGGCGTCACCGTGCATCTCAACGTCCGCGCCACCGCCGAGCAACTCGCCGCGGGTGGCTGGGACGAGGTGGTGCTGGCGACCGGTGTGCGCCCCCGCGTTCCCGACATTCCCGGCATCGATCATCCCATGGTGCTGTCCTATCCGGAACTGATCCGGAAGGAGAAGCCCGTCGGCAACCGGGTGGCCGTCATCGGCGCGGGCGGAATCGGTTTCGATGTCAGCGAATTCCTGACCGCGAACCACCACACTGCGCTCACACTGGACCAATGGCGCGACGAGTGGGGCGTCACCGATGACCTCCACGCTCCCGGCCAGCTCCGTGCTCGTCGGCCAGCTCGGGGAATCCGCGAAGTGACCCTCCTGCAACGGAAGTCGGGCCCCTTCGGGTTGACTCTGGGGAAGACGACCGGCTGGATCCATCGCGCCGCGCTGGAGGCGCGCGGTGTCGAGCAGATCGGCGGAGTCAACTACGAACGGATAGACGATCGCGGGCTGCACGTCAGCTTCGGCCCGCAACGTCAGGGTGGCCGGGTGATCGAAGTCGACAACGTGGTGGTGTGCACGGGGCAGGAATCGGTCCGAGATCTGCAGGACCAGCTCGAATCCCGCGGTGTCCGGGTGCATCTCATCGGCGGCGCCGACGAGGCGAAGGAACTCGACGCCAAACGCGCCATCCAGCAGGGTACCCAGCTGGCGGCCGAACTCTGATGTGAACAGTGGGCCCGGGGATTCGATCCCGGGCCCACCGGTATTCACCCGTTTCCGCCGCCCATCCGCACGAATGTGGCGGTGGCTGTCGCATAGACCTTGTCGTTGGCGTCGATGAGGCGGCCTTCGGCGGTCGCCGTCGTCCGGCCTACGTGCACCGCCTCCGCGACCGCCCGCACCGGCCCCTGGGTGTGCGAGACCCCGCGCACCAGGTTGGTGTTCATGCTCACGGTCGTGAGCATGGACTTGTCGTCCACCGACAGCTGGACCGCGCCCCACATCGCGACATCGAGCAGCGTGCCGACGACGCCGCCACCGACCACGCCGAGGAAGTTCACATGGCGCTCGTCCGGTGTGAGCCCCAAGGTCATCCGCCCCGGCTCGGCGTCGACGACCTCGATATTGAGCAGCTTGGCCAGCGGTGGCAGCGGCAGTTCACCGGTGCGAATGCGCTCGACCAGTTCGTCCCGCGTGAGCTGGATCATGCCCAGCACGGCGATGCTGGGATCGTCCCACTCCAAGTGCAGTGAGCGCACGCCATCGGTCACTTCGACCGTCGACATGTCGTTGTGTGCCATATGCTTCCTCTACTTTCCGGTGATCTGCTGGTCGATGAGAGCGAACAGTTCGTCCGCGGTCGCGGCCGCCTCGACGGCGTCCCGGCCCTGGGCACCGACGGACTCGGGTGCGGACTCGGGTCCGTCCACGGCGTCGGTCAGCGTCGCGCGGATCCGCTCGGCCAGTCGCGCCTTGTCCTCCTCGGACGGCAGCGTCGCGAACAACGCGGTGAGCGCGGCGATCTGGTCGTCGATCGCCGAGCTGGTCGCGGTCGCCTCCCATTGCGAGCGCAGTAGTTTCGCCACCGCGCTCACCGTCGGGTAGTTGAACACCAGCGTCGACGGCAGTCGTGTCCCAGTGCCCTCCGACAACCGATTCCGTAGCTCGACCCCACCCAGTGAATCGAAACCCATTTCCTGGAACGGCGTTTCGGGATCGATGGCCGCCGAGGACTGGAATCCCAGCACCGCCGCAGCGTGTTCGCGGACGAAATCGACTACCAATGCGTCGCGTTCGTCCTCCGGCGCGGCGGCGAGTCGGTCGGCCAGCAGCCCGCCCCTGCCGCTTCCGGTCGTGGTCCGCCGCGCGCGGCTGGGCACCAGGCCACTCAGCACCTCGGGCAGCAGTCCGGCGCGTGCCTGAGCCGCCAGGGCGGGCTTGTCGAATTCGACGCAGGCGACAACGGCCGCGTCCGTGGCGACCGCGGCATCGAACAGCGCCGTCCCGTCGGCGTCACCGAGAATCCGCAGACCCATCCGCTCCAGCCGTGCCAGCGCGGCGCGGTCCATCTCGCCGGTCATTCCCGTGCCCTGGTTCCACAGTCCCCAGGCGACCGACAGCGCGGGCAGGCCCTGCGCACGGCGGGCATGCGCGAGCCCGTCGAGGAACGCGTTGGCGGCCGCGTAGTTGCCCTGGCCGGGTGATCCGAGAATCGCGGCGGCCGAGGAGAATACGACGAACGCGGACAGGTCGTGTCCTCGGGTGAGCTCGTCCAGGATCAGCGCGCCGTCGACCTTGGGCGCAAGCACGCGATCGATCTGCCGTTCGGTGAGCGTCTCGATGGTGGCGTCGTCGATCAGGCCGGCGGAGTGGACGACCGCCGTCAGGGGGTGCTCGTTCCCGATCGACTCGAGCACGGCCGCCATACCGGCGCGATCGGCCACGTCGCACGCGGCGACCCGGGTTCGCGCGCCGAGCTGTTCGAGCTCGGAGACCAGGTCGGCGACCCCATCGGCCGCCGCACCGCGACGCGACACCAACAGCAGGTGCCCGATGCCGTGTGCGGTCACCAGATGCCGCGCGATCACCGCGCCCACCCCGCTCGTCCCGCCGGTGATCAGTACTGTGCCGTTGCCGAAAGCGCCTGTATGGAAACGGTTTTCGGTGGGTAGGTCACCATAGGACAGGCGCGGCAGGTGGATCTCTCCGGCGCGGACCGCCACTTGGGCGTGCCCCGATCGGATCACGCCGAGCACCATGTCGGCGTCCAGGTCCCCGTCGTGATCCAGGAGCACGATCCGGCCCGGTTGTTCCGATTGTGCGCTACGGACCAGGCCGGTCACCGCGGCGGTGGCCAGATCGACTGGTTCGCCGTCCAAGCCCGTCGTCCGGCGGGTCGCCACCACGAGGCGGGTGTCCGCCAGCCGCTCGGTGGACAACCACGATCGCAACAGTTCCCACGCCCGCATGGTCGCATGCCGCACTGCCCCGGCACGCCCGTCGAGCATGGAATCACCCGGCCGGTCCAGCTCGATCGAGGGCAACTCGTCGAGCGACCAGACGACCACAGCCGGGACTTCCTCGGCCGCAGCCACTTCCGCCACGTCGGCGTAGTGAGAATCGATGCCGGACATCCGCACCTGCCCCATCGTCGCCGTCACGCCGGTGGGTACGGCAGGCAGCGCCGGGAGTTCCGAGCGCATCCAGCGCAGGTGCAGGGGCGCCGCACGCCGCGCCGCGCTCGCTGTTGCCAAGGCGTCGGCGGCGATCGGACGTGCGAGGACCGCATCGATGCGCGCCACGAGGGCGCCGGTGTCGTCGGCGATGTCGATCTCGGCCCGGCCTTCGGCGTCCCGGCCGACACGGACACGCACCGCCGTGACACCGGATCGCCACAACCGCACGCCGGCGAACGAGAAGGGCAACAGCACCTGCTCGGTGGGCAGGCCATCGATCAGATCGCCGAGTGCCGCGTGCAGGCATGCGTCCAGCAGTGCCGGATGGATGCCGAACGGGGCTGCCGCGACGCTCACGGATTCGTCGAGGGAGACCTCGGCGAAGGTCTGCTGGCCGCGAGTCCACAGCGCGGTCACGCCCTGGAAGCCGGGACCGTAGTCGAAACCGCGCGCCGCCAGCCGATCGTAGAGCGACCCGTCCGACGGCTCGGCGCCAGAGGGCGGCCACACCGGTTCGCTCCAGACCGACGCCGAGCCGTCGGCGACGGTGAGCACGCCGCTCGCGTGCTGCACCCACGCGTCCACGCCCGCCGAATCCGGGTCGGCGGCGCGGGAGTGGACGGCGAAGCTCCGTCGCCCTTCCTCGTCCCGCGCCCCGACGCTCAGTTGTAGCTCGATCTCGGCGCTCGTGGTGAGCAGCAGCGGGGCTTGCAACAACAGTTCATCGACGTCCCCGACGTCCAGATGCGCGCCTGCGGCCAGCGCCATCTCCGCGAAAGCCGTTCCGGGCAGCAACACCGAGCCGAACACCGCGTGGTCGCTGATCCACGGCTGGGTGCGCACAGAGCACCGGCCGGTGAACAACCACTCGTCCTTGCCGGCCAGCGGCACCGCGCTGGTCAGCAGTGGATGTCCGAACGAGCCTGCCACGGCCTCGGGAGCGGGCTGCACCCAGTAGCGGCGGCGCTGGAACGCATAGGTGGGCAGAGTCACCCGTACGTCTCCTCCGGGCAGCAGCGACCGCAGGTCCACCGGTACGCCCGCCGCGAAGGACTGGCCGAGAAGGGTGACGAACTGGGTCACCTCGTCGACCGAGCGTCGCGACGAAGCCGCGACCAGCGACTTCGCCGCCACTTCGGGACGCTCGGCCAGGCATTCTCCGGTCATCGCGGTGAGCGCCGCGTCCGGTCCGACCTCGACGAAACGCCGCACCCCGGAGTCGAGGAGACTGCGCACTCCGGGAGCGAAGCGCACACAGCTGCGTACCTGCGCCACCCAGTAGCCCGGATCGCGCACTTCGTCGCCGACCCGCGCGCCGGATACGTTCGACACTATCGGCACGGTGGGCTCGCGATAGGTCAGACCCTCGGCCACCGCGCGGAATTCCTCGAGGATGGGCTCCATGAGCATCGAATGAGACGCATGCGAGATCCGCAGCAGGGTGTTCTTCCGTCCCGCCTCGGTCAGCCGCCGCTGCATCTCACCGACGGCATCGGCGTATCCCGAGAACACCACCGACTCCGGACCGTTCACCGCCCCCAGCGCGAGCCGATCGCCGAGACCGGTCAGCAGTTCCTCCGCTTCCGCCTCCGACACCGCGGCCGCCAGCATCGCCCCGCCCGCGGGCGCCGCCCCCATCAACCGTCCGCGCGCCGCCACCAGCGCACAGGCGTCGGCGAGCGACCAGACCCCGGAGACATACGCCGCGACGAGTTCGCCCAGCGAGTGACCCGCGAGCACGTCGGGTACGAGACCGTACGACTCCAGCAGCCGGAACATCGCGACCTCGAAGGCGAACAATGCGGGCTGCATCCAGTCCATCCGGTCCAACACCCCTGCCTCGTCGGTGAACATCACCTCCCGCAGCGAACCCCCGAGATGCCGGTCGAACTCCGCGCACACTTCGTCCAGCGCGGTCGTGAATACCGGGAACGCCCGGTACAGGCTCGCTCCCATGCCGACTCGCTGCGCGCCACCACCGGTGAACAGGAAGGCCGTCGCACCCGGCACCACCTCTGTCTCGACCGCGTGCGGGGACGCCGCCCCCGCCGCCAGCGCGGCCAACCCGGCGAGCAGCTCCTGCCGGTCGACGCCGGCGACCATGCCGCGGCGATCCAGTAGCGCGCGCGAGTCGAGCAGCGCACGCGCCACCCGCGACAAGTCGATCTCCGGCGCACCGGCCAGCCAGGACCGCAAGCGCGCGGCCTGACCGCGCAGGGCTTCCGCGGATTTCGCGGAGATCACGAGCGGTACCGCGGCAACCGCGGCGCCTGCCGCCGGTGCGGGGTTCGCCGCCGTACGCTCGTCGCGGGCGGACAGCGGCGCTTCCTCGAGGATCACGTGCGCGTTCGTACCGCTGATCCCGAACGAAGACACCCCCGCGCGCCGTACCCGGCTTCCGGAGGTCCACGGCTCGGCTTCGGTCAGCACCCGCACCGATCCGGCCGACCAGTCCACATGCGGGGAAAGTTCGTCCACATGCAGGGTTCTCGGCAGCATCTCGTGGCGCAGCGCCTGCACCATCTTGATCACGCCGCCCACACCGGCCGCCGCCTGGCTGTGCCCGATATTGGATTTGAGCGAACCGACACGCAGCGGGCGATCCGGACGGCCCTGCCCATAGGTGGCGAGCAATGCCTGCGCCTCGATCGGGTCGCCGAGTGTCGTTCCGGTCCCGTGCGCTTCCACGGCGTCCACGTCCGACGGCCCGAGCCCGGCATCGGCCAGCGCCGCCGCGATCACCCGCTCCTGCGACGGACCGTTCGGCGCGGTGAGACCGTTGCTGGCGCCGTCCTGGTTCACCGCGCTGCCGCGCACCACCGCGAGCACGTTGTGGCCGAGCCGCCGTGCGTCCGAGAGCCGTTCGACCACCAGGACGGCCGCGCCCTCCGCCCAGGCCACACCGTCGGCGGCGGCCGAGAACGATTTGCACCGCCCGTCCGGGGCCAGGCCGCGCTGGCGGGAGAATTCCACGAATACCGTGGGTGTGGCCATCACCGTCGCACCGCCCACCAGGGCGAGTGAACTCTCTCCCTGTCGCAGCGCCCGGCACGCCACATGCAGTGCCACCAGCGAGGACGAGCACGCCGTGTCCACCGTCATCGCGGGGCCTTCCAGGCCGAGTGAATAGGCGATGCGCCCCGAGACGACACTCGCCGCCGAGCCGGTCCCCACGTAGCCTTCGGATTCGGGCCCGGCCTTGCGGGTCAAGACCTCGTAGTCCTGGTACATCACCCCCGTGTAGACGCCGGTGTCGGTGCCCCGCAGCGATGTCGGATCGATACCCGCGTGCTCGAGCGCTTCCCACGACACCTCCAGCAGCAAACGTTGCTGCGGGTCCATCGCATTCGCCTCCCGCGGGCCGATTCCGAAGAATCCGGCGTCGAAATCGGCCGCTCCCGTCAAGAATCCGCCCTCTTTGGCGTAGGAGGTTCCGGTGTGCTCGGGATCCGGATGGATCAGACGATCGAGGTCCCAGCCGCGATCCGACGGAAACTCAGAGATGGCGTCGGTTCCCGATGCCACCAGATCCCAGAGATCGTCCGGAGACGCGACACCGCCGGGGTACCGGCAGGCCATACCGACGATCGCGATCGGTTCGTCGGCGCGCGTGTGCCGCTGCGTCTGGCGAACCCTCGGCCCGGCGCCATCGATCCGGGAACGCAGCAGCCGAGCGACGGCCGCCGACGTCGGATGATCGAAGGCGAGGGTCGACGGAAGACGCAGACCGGTGGCCTTGGTGAGGCGGTTGCGCAGATCCACCGCGCCCAGCGAATCGAAGCCGAGTTCGCTGAACGGCTTGTCGGCCTCCACATCCTCGCCCGTGGCGTGCCCCAATACCTCGGCGACCTGATGGCGCACGAAGTCCAGCACGATCGCGTCGTGCCGGTTCGGCGGCACCGACGCGAGCCGCGCCGCCAGATCGCCGCCACTGCCCTCGGCGCGGCGCGGCACCGCTACCAACGAACGCAGCAGCGGTGGCAGCAAACCTGCACGAGCCTGCGCGGACAATGCCGCGGTATCGAAGTCCACGGCGGCGACCAGTGGCGTGTCCGCGCCCGCGGCCCGGTCGAACAGCGCGACCCCGTCGGACTCGGTGAGGGGCCGGAAACCCATGCGGGACAGGCGGTCCAAGCCCGCGCGCCCCAGTTCGGCGGTCATCCCGCCGTTCTGGTTCCACGGACCCCATGCGACCGAGACCGCGGGCAGACCCGCAGCGACACGGCGCCGGGCCAGCGCGTCCAGCACCGAGTTCGCGGCGGCATAGTTGCCCTGGCCCGCCGAGCCCAGGACCGCGGCGATCGACGAGAACAGGATGAACGCCGACAGGTTCCGGTCACGGGTGAGTTCGTCCAGGTGGAGTGCGGCGTCGACCTTCGGCGCGAATACCCGCTCGATCCGGTTCGGCGTCAGTGCGTCGAGAGTCCCGTCGTCCAGGACACCGGCGGCGTGGACGACGGCGGTCAGCTCGGGACCGTCGGCCAGCTGGTCGAGCAGGGCACGTACCGCGGCGCGGTCACCGACGTCGCAGGCGAGCACCCGCGGTCGAGCGCCGAGTTCGGCGAGTTCGGCCACCAGTTCTCCCACACCGTCGGCCCGCTCGCCGCGCCGTGAAACCAGGACCAGATCCCGCACACCGTGCGTCGCGACCAGGTGCCGGGCGACGAGCGCGCCCAATCCACCGGTGCCGCCGGTGATCAACACCGTGCCCGTGCCCATGGTGACAGCTGTGCCGGACACGGCGTCCCGCCGGGCGAGCCGGGGCGCGAGCAGCTCGCCCCCACGCGCCGCCAGCTGCGGCTCGTCGGTCGCGAGGGCCGCCGAGATCAGCTCCGGCCCGACGAGCGCGTCGCTCTCGGCGTCCACCAGGACGATCCGGCCCGGATGCTCCGATTGCGCACTGCGCAGCAGACCCCAGGTCGCCGCGGCGGCCAGGTCGGGATCTTCACCGCGCAGTCCGGCGCCGTTGCGGGTCACCACGACCAGCTGGGTGTCGCCGGACTCGGGCAGGCGCAACCAGGACTGCGCCGCCGCCAGCGCGGCGTTCACGCTCCGGCGCACCCGGTCGGCCTCGGTGCTGTCCGCGTGCCCGGGTCCGGACTCGGCGAACCACACCACCACGTCGGCATGCGGTCGGGCGTTCGAGCCCGGGGCGTCGGTCTCGGCGGCCGCTACCAGCGCGGCCATATCCGAATGGTGTTCGTCGAAAGCGGATTGCGTCGGTCCGCCGACAGCGACCAGCCGCCCGGCGCCGGACCGTGCACCGGATGCCACTGTGGCCCAGTGCACGTCGTAGAGACGCTTCGGCTCGGCGGAGCGCGCGTTGTGCACCGCGTCGCTGTCGACCGGCCGCGCCTGCAGCGCCTCGACCGTCAGCAGCAACGCGTCCCCATCGTCGCGGAGCTCGACTCGCACGCCCTCGGCGCCCGTCCGCTGGATCAGCGCCCGCGCCGCGCTCGCGCCAGCGCGATACAACCGCACGCCGTTGAAGGAGAACGGCAGCGGCGCCTGGTGCGCGGCCGAATCAGCGGCCAATTCGTCGACAGCGGCGTGCAGTGCGGCATCCAGCAAGGCGGGGTGCACGCCGAAACGGGAAGCGTCCGAAGTCCCCTCGCCGAGCCGCACCTCAGCCAGGACAGCGTCACCGCGACGCCAGAATCGGCGCACGCCCTGGAACGCGGGCCCGTAGTCGAGACCGCGTTCTGCCAGTTGGTCGTACAGTGCGTCCCCGGTCGTCGCGTCGTCCGTGGATGGTCTGTCCGTACCGGCGGACACCGTCGCGTCCCCGGTATCGGGAGCGAGCACACCGCGTGCGTGCGTGGATCCGGCGTTCCGGTCATCTACGGGCCGCGACGCGATGACGAAGCGCCTGCGCCCGGCGTCATCAGGCGATTCGACGCTGATCTGAATATCGACCTCGATCCCCTCGTCCAGCCGCAGCGGCGCCTCGAGCACCAGTTCGTCGACCGTCCCGGCATCCAGTCGCGCGCCGACCGCCAACGCCAACTCCACGAACGCGGCTCCCGGCAACAGCACCGTGCCGAACACCATGTGATCGGCCAGCCACGGCTGCGACACCGTGGACAGGCGGCCGGTGAACAGCCACTCGTCGGTACCGGCCAGTGCCAGCGCCGCGCCGAGCAGCGGATGATCCATCGCCGTCAGTCCGGCACGGCCCACGTCGCCGATGCCGTCGGTAGGCGGCAACCAGTACCGCTGACGCTGGAACGCGTAGGTCGGCAACGGCACTCGGCGCGGCGGCCGGCCGGTGAACATCGGGCGCCAATCCACATCGACGCCCGCGGCGTGGGCGGCGGCCAGGAAAGCGGTGAACTGCCCGACCTCGTCCACCCCACGCCGCGCGGCGGCGACCACCGTGCAGCGGGCCTCGATATCGGGTTGTTCGGTCAGGCATTCACGGGTCATCGCGGCCAGCGCCGCGTCGGGACCGATCTCCAGGAATCGCCGAACCCCGCTCGCGGCCAGCGCCCGGACTCCGGGGGCGAACCGCACCGCCGCCCGGACCTGACGGACCCAGTACTCCGGATCGGTCAGCTCGTCACCGGCTGGTGCGCCCGAAACATTCGAGACGATCGGGATCGTCGGCCGCCGGTAGGTCACACCATGAGCCACGGCACCGAACTCGGCCAGCATCGGTTCCATCCGCGCCGAATGGAAGGCATGGCTGACACGCAGCCGGTTCGTCCGGCGCCCCTGGTCGGTGAAGAGCCGCTCGACCTCTGCGACAGCGTCGGCGTCACCGGACAGCACCACGGACGAGGGACCGTTCACCGCGGCCACGGACACCCGGCGGGCGTATCCACCGAGCGCGGCCGACGCCTCCTCTTCCGACACCGCCACGGCCAGCATCGCGCCGCCCGCGGGCAGTCCGCCCATCAGCCGCCCGCGCGCCGCTACCAGCGCACACGCGTCGGGCAGCGACCACACACCGGCGACATACGCCGCGGCCAGCTCACCGATGGAATGGCCGAGCAGCACATCCGGTGTCAGGCCGAAGGACTCGACGAGCCGGTACAACGCCACCTCGAAAGCGAACAGCGCGGGCTGGGTGAACTCGGTTCGATCCAGCGGTCCCGGCGCGCTGTCGCCTACCGGTGCCTCGGTGTGGATCAGGTCCTTCAGCGAACGTCCGAGCAATGGGTCGAACTCGGCACACACCCTGTCCAGTTCCGCCGCGAACACCGGGAACACCGCATACAGTTCTCGCCCCATCCCGGCGCGCTGCGCGCCCTGACCGGTGAACAGGAATGCCGTGCGTCCCGAGCCCGCGCGGCCTTCCACCACACCTGGCGCGGAATGCCCGTCGGCGAGTGCCGCCAACCCGGCCAGGAGTTCGTCCCGGTCGCGACCGACGACGGCTCCGCGCGTTTCCAGCCGGGCCCGGGAGGTGAGCAGCGAATGCGCGATATCCCGCAGGTCCGCCTTCGGATCGTCCGCCATCCACTGCCGCAGGCGATGCGCCTGTGCCCGCAGGGCCGCGCCGGAAGCCGCCGACAACAGCAACGGAATCATCTCCGGTGTGGCGTGATCCGACCCGGCCCGCTCCGTGGGAGCGGGCTCGGAGTTCGTCTCCGCGGCAGTGGGGTCGGCGGGAGCTTCCTCGAGGATGACGTGGGCGTTGGTACCGCTGGCGCCGAATGACGACACACCCGCGCGGCGGACCCTGGCACTGGCGGGCCACGGCTCGCTTTCCCGCAGCAGCCGTACCGTACCCGCCGACCAATCCACATGCGGGGAGGGTGCGTCGATGTGCAAGGTCTTCGGCAGCACTTCGTGCCGCATGGCCTGCACCATCTTGATCACGCCCCCGACACCCGCCGCGGCCGAGGTGTGACCGATATTGGATTTCAGCGACCCCAGACGCAAGGGCATGTCGGACTGCCGGGCGCCGTAGGCGTTGATCAGTGCCCTGGCTTCGATCGGATCGCCCAGCATCGTGCCCGTGCCGTGCGCCTCCACCGCGTCGACATCCGCGGGCTCCAGGCCCGCGTCGCGCAACGCCTGCCCGATCACGGCTTCCTGCGATCGTCCGTTCGGCGCGGTCAGTCCGTTACTCGCGCCGTCCTGATTGATCGCACTGCCGCGGACGACCGCCAGGACGGTGTGCCCGAGCCGCCGTGCGTCGGAGAGTCGTTCGAGCACCAGCACGCCGAGCCCCTCGGAGAAACCCGTGCCGTTGGCCCCCGCCGCGAACGCCCGGCACCGGCCGTCGGGTGAGAGGGCGCGCTGCCGCGCGAACGCGATGAGCAGGGACGGATCCGACATCACGGTGACCCCGCCCGCCAGGGCCACAGTGGCGTCACCGTTGCGTAGCGCCCGGCACGCCAGATGCAGGGCTACCAGCGAGGACGAGCATGCCGTGTCGATCGAGACGGCCGGCCCTTCCAGCCCCAGGGTGTAGGCGATCCGGCCCGACAGCACACTGCTGGAAACACCCAGATAGACATGGCCTTCCGTTTCGGCCGTGATATCCGGGGAGCCGACGCGGGGCCCGTAGTTCTGGTGGGCCACCCCGGCGAACACGCCGGTGTCGCTGCCGCGTAGCGATACCGGATCGATGCCGGCGTCTTCCAGTGCCTCCCAGGCCGCCTCGAGCATCAGGCGCTGCTGTGGGTCCATCGCGGCGGCCTCGCGCGGGCTGATGCCGAAGAAACCCGCGTCGAAATCGGCCACGGAATCGAGGAATCCGCCCTCACGTGTGTAGATCGTCCCGGGTACGTCCGGATCCGGATCGAACAACCGGTCCAGGTCCCAGCCACGGTCGGACGGATACACCCCGACGGCGTCCACGCCCCCGGCGGCGACGCGCCACAGGTCCTCGGGTGAACGAACTCCGCCGGGGTACCGGCAGGCCATCCCGACGATGGCGATGGGCTCGCGCGTTCGATCGGTGAGTTCGCGCAGGTGTTGTTTGGTCTCGTAGAGCTCCTTCGCGGTCTTCTTGAGATAGCGGCGTAGCTCGTCGGTGTCGGCCATCGGTGGGGCTCCTCATCGTGCAAGGTCAGCTGAGGTTGTCGATGAACTCGAAGAGTTCGTCATCGTCGGCGGTGTCGAGGTGGTCGGCGTCGCCACCCGGATCGACATCCCCGGCGTCCCTGCCTTCGAGTTCGCGCAGCAGGGCGGACAATGTGGTCGCCAGTGACGACCGGTCGGCGGCGGACAGTTCGGCGGAGGCGAAACTGCGGGCCAGCGCGTCGACTTCGGTCGCGATCCGTTTCGCGGGGTCCTCCACCGGAGCGATCTCCTGACGGAGGTAGCCGGCCAGATCCATCGGAGTCGGGTAGTCGAACATCGCTGTCGCGGGCACCTGGACGCCGACGGCAGATTTCAGCCGGTTGCGGAACTCCATGACGCCGAGTGAGTCGAATCCGATGTCGCTGAAGGGTTTGTCCGCGGCGATGGTCTCGGCGTCGCCGCCGAGAACCGCCGCGGCCTCGCCGCGGATCACATCGAGGACGATACGGTCCTGCTCGGCGGTCGACAGGCCCGCCAGGCGGTGCACCGGTTGCGGCGATCCACCCACCACGGTCTCGGCTCGGCGCCGGACGGGAGCCAGCAGGTCGAGCATGATCGGACGGGGGTCGTAATCGCCGCTCTCCGGAAGCGCGGACCAGTCGATGCGGGCCGCCACGAACGCCGATGCGCCACCCGCGAGTGCGGCGTCGAACAGCGCCATACCTTCCCGCTCGCTCAGCGGCGGGAAGCCCTCCCGCCGCAACCGGGCGAAGTCGGCGTCACCGAGCGCCCGCGTCATGCCGGTGCTCTGCTGCCAGGGCCCCCAGGCGATCGAGGTCGCGGGCAAGCCGTTCA
>NZ_BAGF01000146.1 GCF_000308755.1 Nocardia pneumoniae NBRC 100136 | reverse complement strand
GTTGCCCATGTTGTTGGTGCCCTCGGCAGGACACGCACAACATGGGCAACTGGGAGACGTCTGGTCGTCGTTGATGACTACTCGATATGAGCTTGTTCACGAATGGGTGCGTGGGGGTCAGGGGTTCGAGTCCCCTTAGACCGTGTCTTACGTGGCTGTGATTCGTTTGCGTTGTGCCGGAATCGGTTGTGTTGCATGATGTTCGACTCGTGGTCGATGAGTTGTCGAAACGTCTTGTCCCGGACGAGTTGTCGGCCCTGGTCGAGCCATTGCTGCCGGAGTTCACTGCGCGTCCGCAGGGTGGTGGCACCACCCCGGTCGATGAGCGTGCGGTGTTCACCGCGGTGGTGTTCGTGCTGACCAGCGGCTGCGCGTGGCGGATGCTGCCGCCCTAGTTCGGGGTCACCGTTCCGACGGCGCATCGCCGGTTCAGCGTGTGGACCGAGGCCGGCTTGTGGCGGCGTTTACACAACGCCGTGCTGGACGAGCTGGGTGGGCGAGGCTTGATCGACTGGTCGCGGGCGGTGATCGACGCGGCGAGTGTTCGGGCGAAAAAAGGGGGAGCTTTGACCGGTCCGAGCCCGGTCGATCGCGGCAAGCCCGGCTCGAAGATCCACGTCCTGTCCGACCGCGCGGGGATCCCGCTGCCGGTGGGGATTTCGGCCGCCAACACCAACGACGCCGAAGCGCTGCGGCCGCTGGTCAAAGCGGTCCCGGCCATCCGATCGCGGCGCGGGCCGCGCCGACGCAAGCCCGGCAAGCTGCACGCCGACAAGGCATACGACACCGCCGAACTGCGGAATGGGTGCGAGACCGCGGCATCGGCGTCCGCATCGCCCGCAAAGGCATCGAATCCTCCCAGCGCCTCGGCCACCACCGACGGGTGATCGAGCGCACGATCTCCTGGCTGACCGGCTACCACCGCCTCAACATCCGCTACGACCGCAAGGCCACCCACTTCCTCGCCTTCCTCACCCTCGCCGCGACACTGACCTGCCACAAGAAACTCACGAAATCAACCACATGAGGCATGGTCTTAGCTCCACAGAAATAGCAGGTCAGGCCGGTCTGAGACCGGGCCTGACCTGTTTTGTGTCAGGCCCCGCGTTTACCCCCTGTTTTCGCTCTGGATTCTGTTTGGCCTGGTGCCACCTGCGCGGTGGTGTGTCGCGCTGTGTCGACCGGGGACTATGCCGACGCCGCCGGTAGCAAAGCGTCTTGCCGACGCCACCGGGTGCCGACTGCGATGACCAGAGCGCGTCCGGCTCTGGCTCACTTCCGGTGGCTGAGTGTGGTCGCGTGACGGCACGATGCCTGGGTGGGTGAGGCGGATGTTGCTGTCGGGCTGGTGTTCTCGGGTTTGTCGGCGCTGGTGATCGACGAGGGCTGGAGGCTCGTAGTGCGGGCCCGGACAGCGCCCGGCCCGGCGGTGTGCTCACGCTGTGGTGAGGAGTCGGAGAAAGTCCACAGCTACCACCACCGGACCGTCGCCGACCTGCCCGCCGACGGTCGCGTGGTGATCGTCAGGGTACGGGTTCGGCGACTGGTTTGCCCGACACCGCAGTGCTGCAGGACTTTTTGTGAGCAGGTTCCCGGGCTGCTCGAACGCTACCAACGGCGAACGACCCGACTGACCGGCCAGGTGCGGGCGATCGTGAAAGAACTGGCCGGTCGGGCTGCGGTTCGCGTGCTGGCCGCGTTGCCGGTTCGATTGTCCCGACATACCGCGGTGCGGGTACTGCTGGCGATCCCGCTGCCGGACCGGCCGGTCCCGCGGGTGGTCAGCGTGGACGACTTCGCCCTGCGCCGCCGAAACCGTTACGGCACAGCGGTCATCGACGCTGTCACTCATCAACGGATCGACGTCCTGGCCGACCGCAAGTCCGAAACCCTCGAAACATGGCTGCGGAACAATCCTGGCGTCGAGGTCGTCGTCCGTGACGGATCGGCCACCTATGCCGAAGCGATCCGCCGCGCGCGGCCCGCCGTACTGCAGGTCAGCGACCGCTGGCATCTGTGGCACGGCCTGGCCCGATCGGTGAGGGAAGTCGTCGCCGCGCACGGCCGATGCTGGGCCGCGGCCGGCCCGAAGCGGCAAACACTCACCCGCGAGACCACGACGTTGGAACGCTGGCATGCGGTGCACGATCTGCTCGATCAAGGTGTCGGACTGCTGGACTGCGCCCGGCGTCTCGGCCTGGCGTTGAACACGGTGAAACGCTACGCCCGCGCATCCGAGCCGGACCAGCTGCGCCGCCCACCGTATTACCGGGCCTGCCTTGTCGACCCCTTCCGCGACCACTTGCGGCAGCGTCGCACCGAACAGCCCGGTGTCCCGGTCCTTCACCTGTTCCACGAGATCAAAGCGCTCGGTTACACCGGCGGCCTGAACCTGCTGCACAAATACCTCAACCAGGGGCGCGCCGAGAGCGACCGCATCTGCCCCTCACCGCGTCGGCTGACTTCGTGGATCATGAGCCGGCCGACCGATCTTCCCGCCGGACGCCGCGCTCATCTGGACGAACTTGTCGGGGCATGTCCCGAGATGACCGACCTGGCTCGGCTCGTCGGCGAGTTCGCAGCGATCCTGATCGAACGTCGCGGTGGGGATCTCGACGAGTGGATGAAGCAGGTTCGCGAGGCCGGGCTGACCGAACTCGGCCCTTTCCTTCGCGGCCTCGACCAGGACCACGACGCCGCGGTCGCCGGCCTGACCGTGCCCTACAGCAACGGCCCGATCGAAGGCGTCAACACCAAAACCAAACTGATCAAGCGACAAATGTATGGCCGGGCCAGTTTTCAGCTACTTCGGCACCGCATCCTGCTCGCATAGCCCGGGCACCACCGGAAGTGAGCCAGAGCCGAGCGTCCGACAGTCCGCCTAGCTCGCCGGGCTCGGGAGCGGCGGGGACGACCTGCACTCGACCGCGCAGATCATGTTCCTCGGTCAGCCAGCTCCGCAGCGACGCGAGATCCACCGGCAGTTCATCCGACGCGACACGGACGACGATTTCTACAAGACCCCCAAGTCGATGATGATGGATCATGATCGCACGAGGAGCGCTTCCGCACCGCAGAAGAACGCAGTGGCACAAGACCTCTCGAAGCTACAACCTAGTCTAAGCCCGGCCGGCGCTGCGGCCTTCCACAATGATGATCACCTGCGCGGCGGCATCCAGGCTCGGCCGGGATTCAGCATACGCACTTGAGGCGGCCACGGGAGTCACTGATTCGCGCCACCTGTTCGTAGGAGTGTTGGGTGCGGATCTACATCACATTGAGGAGCCTTGCCACTTCGCGGGATATTTCGACGATCATGCCATGCAGCCAAACCTGGCCCTTTTCGCTCGATGTCGGATCGTAATTTCGCCGCCACGTTGAAGGCTGCCGGAGTTCGCCAGAATAGAAGTTGGCAGTGCGCACCCTTCAGAATATCTTCATGTTTCTGCCAGTAGAGATACCTATGCTTGATACCTATGTGACGACCCGGCCACTGGGCGTCAAGTATCGTAAGAGGTGACAATTCCTGAGTAGTAGACTCGCAGAGATTCTGCGCATGGCAAAGGAATCTCTGCGTCGCAGCATTCAATCGGCCGGCGAGCAGGCAATCGCCCCGCCGATGCGCGAGTCAGCGCAGGGGGTGCGACGAGCCGTTCGTGAAGTGATGGCGACCGACGAGGTCGCTGCCTTCATTCGAGAGATTCGGATACGGGCAGGGCTGCCGGCCGAGTCTCGGAGCTCCGATGTTCGAGACCTGCGGGCCAGGCAGATGCGTCAGGCCGACGATATGAATCAGCGCTACTATGGCCTGGGGTATCGCCCTATGGGGACTGATCCGATCGAGATAGACTCCACGCAGCTGCGTACAGAGCCGACAGAGGACTTGAGCGTTCTATTGGACGAGGTTCGCGTGAGCGAGGGCGGAGCACGGCTTGTAATAGGCGGCGGTCACAATTTTCGGCCCGCAGAGCCGGGAGAGGTTTTCGTTAACGTCGATGCAGAATCCAGGCCGGATGTCGTCGCCGATCTCCGTGATCTATCGATTTTCCCTGACGGTATCTTCGATGAAGTTCACCTAGAGAGAGTCCCTCTGTGGAATTCTCTGCAGGAGGGGGGAGCGTCCGAACTGAACCGTGTTTTGCGCAATGGTGGACAGTTGATTATCGGTACCGGTATAAATAACATGGCACCCGCAACAGAACGTCTCGCAAATATCCATGCGCTGGAAGCTGCCGGATTCGGCAACATCGAGTATACCGTTGTCCGAGACGACATGATGGACCCCGATAGCCCCGCGAGTGACTGGTACGAGATCAGCGCCACCAAATGAGTGTGCGCGGGGGACGGTCGACCGGAGTTCGACGTCCTCGAGGGCAGCCGGGAGAATACGAGGTATCACGCACCGACGTCCACTGGAGTGGCCACCGCAACTGCCGGGTTTGTCTATGCGAGGATTTGGCGGTACCAGCGCTGTCGGCGTCTGGTTCCGGGGTTTGGTCTCGACTGGACTGCGACCAAGCTGGAATATCGCGCTGTGAACTGTACTCGAAAGAAGCTTGACCCCATGAGGACACCCGGCCGCGGTCTGATGTGGCGCGTCGAGCGAAGGGCGCTTGCCGGTAATGGTCTTGTCAGGGACGAATCAGGGGCATGAGCACCTGGTCGAGTATCTCGTTGATGACGTAGTCCTCGATGGGGGCGCCGTGTAACAGATAGTGGTGGCTCAGGAGTGCGGGGCCGAGAGCAACCAGCCGGGGGGTGAGCGCTCGCGGGCTCGCCTGGCCCCGGTCGACGGCGCGCTCGAGCACCGCGCTGATCAATCGGCTGCGCCCGTGTGTGACGTGTTCGCGGGCTGCTTGCGTTGCGTCGGGGTCGGTGAGGGTTTCGGCGATGAGCCCGCGCGCGGCCTCACCGTAAGGTCCAGCGAGTCGGTCGGCGGCGGCGCGCAACACTGAGAACAGGTCGGTGCGGACGTCGCCGGTGTCAGGGGCCATTTTCCGGTCATGATCCGCAGCGTGCAGGATCGCGGCCGCGACCAGATCTGCGCGGCTCGGCCAGCGGCGATAGATGGCCGCTTTGCTGGTACGAGCTCGCTGGGCGACTCGTACGACGGACAATCCGGCATACCCGGTTTCGGCCAACTCGGCGAGTGTCGCGGCGTGTATCGCTTCGACGAGGACCTTGCCGCGGCGGCGCGGCAACCGACGATGGTCCGGCCCTGGCGGCCTGGGAGACCCGGCGTCGGCGTTCGTCACCTTGGAGTGTCGGTTGGTGTCCATCGATCGGAAGCCTATCGCCGATATGGAGAACGCCCAGGCCTATGTCGGCCGGGCGAAGGCGGTCAGCGCCGCGCCGAGAATCCGTGCGAGCAGGACGACCGCTTCGCCCATCGTTGGCCACGGCGAAGTCGATTTCCGGGGGTAGGCAGCTGGGTGGCCACGGTTCTACTCCTCATGCAGATCGTTCGTGCTCGACCTGGTGGCGGTGTCTTCGGGTCTGCTATAGAGTACGTCATATCCCTCTATTAGAGGGCGTTGAGTTCTCTATTCGTGATCCAACTACGAGGAGTGGTTCATGGCTGCACGGTTTGCGGTGATAGCGGGATGCACCGATGAAATCGGACAGGCGATTGCTCGTCGCGTGGTAGGCAACGGGGACTGGGTCGCGCTGATCGACAGCGATCGCGGCGCGATCGAGCACATTGCCGACGACCTCAATGCCACCGGCCGGGGACGGGTGACGTGGCACTGCGCCGACCTCCGCCGGCCCGAACAGGTCGAAGACGTCAGCGCGGCGATCGCGGCCGAAGGGCCGGTGGATGTACTGATCAACAACGTGGACGATCCGATGCATGGCCACGAGCGGGCGGATCTGGACCAATTCGCCACATGGTGGCGCCGGGGATTCGACACCAACGTCTTGCCCGCGGTGATGCTTACTCAGGCGCTGCTGCCCGGGCTTCGCCGTCCGGGCGGGCGGATCGTTGCCATCGGATCCGTCGCGGCGCTACTCGGTCGTGGTGCCTATGGCGCGAGTAAAGCTGCTCTGCATGCGTGGGCGCATGGACTGGCCCTGCGCCTGGCCGCGGAGGGTGTCACTGTCAACGTCGTCGCACCCGGTCTGGTGCCAGACCCCGAATCCGAACGATACCGGCAGCACAGCATCGAGCTGCAGGAGATCATGCGCCGTCAGGTCCCGATGGAGCGGTTCGGCACCGGCGAGGAGATAGCGGCCATGGTCGGATCTCTCATCGCACCCGACGCCGGGTATGTCACCGGCCAGATTCTGCAAGTCAACGGCGGCATGGTCCTGGGGCGGGGCTGAGGGTATGAGCAACATGCACGCATCGGGCTCCGAACCGGCGGTTCTTATCGTCGGCGCGGGTCCCACCGGGCTTCTGCTCGGCGCCGACTTGGCGCGACGTGGTGTCGGTTGTCGCATCATCGATGAGGCCGGTGTCCGCCGATCGGCGCCCCGCGCGGTCAACCTGCATCCGCGCTCGATGGAGATCTTCGACGATCTGGGCATTGCCGGCGAGGCGATGGCATTGGGAACCAAGGTGCTCCGGCTGAACATGTACGCGGCATTCGAGCCGGTGCCCGGCCGACCGCCACGACACCTGGGCCGCATCGATCTGAGCACGCTACCGTCGCGATTCCCGTTCTCGCTTACTCTGCAGCAGCCGATCACCGAACGTCTGCTGGAGGACAAGGCGAGAAGCCACGGCGTCGGCGTGGAACGCCACGTCCGATTCGTCGGCGCGAGCCAGGACTCCGTCGGCGTTACCGTTCGCCTCGAGCACCTGATCGACGGCAGCTGCGAAGACGCTCGATTCGAGTGGGTCGTGGGATGCGACGGCATCGGCAGCACCGTGCGGGACACTCTCGGCATCCCGTTTCGGGGCAGCACCTACGGGACGGACCTCGCAGGTGTCGACGTCGAGCTCGAGTGGGCGTACCGGCATGACGAAGCCCATGTATTCCTGTCGCCGTCAGGCACACTGCGCTGCATGCCGGTGCCCGGCCCGGACCGCTGGCGGCTCATGGCAGACGTTCCGTACCTGGCGGGAGGACAGCAGCGAACGGAACTCACTCTGCAAGGGTACGAGGAGCTGGCGCGTCAGCGGGGCGTCGACGTCATACTGCGAAAGTCCCACTGGATGACCAACTTTCACATCCATAGACGCATCGCCGATCGTTACCGCGACGGCCGTATCCTGCTGGCCGGGGATGCGGTCCATGTGCACAGTCCTTCCGGGGCGCAGGGCATGAACATGGGCATGCAGGATGCCTACAACCTCGGCTGGAAGTTGGCTCAGGTCATCGAGGGGACATCGCGGCCAGAACTGCTCGATACGTACGAGCGTGAGCGGCGTCCGGTCGCAGTGCGCACGCTGCGCACTACCGACCGCAGCGTGCGATGGCTCGAACTACGCAGCCCGTTCGCCCGTTCGCTACGCAATTCCATTGCCCGCGTAGCGCTTCGGATTCCCACTATCCATCGGCACATGGCCGAGGAAGGTTCGCAGCTCGGCATACGTTACTCGACGAGTCCCTTGACCGCCGAGCATTGGAGCGGACGACGCACACCACCGCAAGCTGGTGAACGTGCCCCGGACGTCTGGTTCGGGCCGCCGTCCGCCCGGCGCGCTACTCATGAGCTCTTCCGCGGTACCGGGCACACGCTGCTCCTGTTCGCCGATGACGTGCCCGCCTACGCGGCGGAACTCAGCGGCCTTGCCGCCGCAGCCGCCGAGCGGCGTGGCGGTCGGTTGACGTGGTACCTGGCAGCTCGGGGCCTCGACGTGACGCATGGGCTCGACATCGCATCCCACCTGCTGCTCGATCCCGACGGAGCGTTGCACGCAGGCTGGGGTGCGCCGGCCGGGAGCCTCTATCTGATACGGCCCGACGGCCATATCGCCTACCGGAGTCGACCAGCCGATGCCGTGCCGCTGGAAAGGCATCTCGACCGAATCCTTCAGGGCGCCGGAAACAGGTGGTGCCCAGCAAATCCCCGATCAACGAGGAGGACCACATGACCCCGGCTTTCCGCTGGTGGGGTGACATCACCAACCGGCTCCGTATCGGCCCGACCTTCTCCTGGACACCCGACCGCAGCCTGATCGAACTGGTTGAAGGCTCGGCCGGGGTGGTTCCGGGGCCTGCCCTGGACATCGGGTGCGGCAATGGGCGTAACGCCCTGTACCTCGCGCGTCACGGATGGCATGTGACGGGGGTGGACCTGCTCCCGAGCATGCTCACCACCGCCCGTGCCGAGGCGGAGAGCCAAGGATTGACCGTCCGGTTCCTCGAAGGTGACGTGACCAAGCTGAGCGACCTCGCCATCGATACCGAGTTCACACTGCTCGTCGACGGCGGCTGCCTGCACATGGTTCCTCAGCGTCGGCGTGCGGCGTACGCGGCCGGCATCAACTCCGTCGCGGCAGACGGCGCGCGCCTGATCGTCTTCGGATTCATCCGCCATCCGCTGCTCGGAGGCGGCGTCAGCGCTGATGAACTGCGCCGACTTTTTCCGGACTGGGATCTCCTGGACGCCGCTCCCATACCCGGTCCAGAGGTCAGTGAGTATATTTCCCGGCCCGCCATCGTGCGCAAGGCGCTGGCCAGACAGTGGCTCACGGCCTGGCGCTACCAACTTCAATATCGGCCCTGACCACGGACATCCGACCGCTACGCGGTGCGCGGGCTGGGTACCTGCGCACCGTGCCGGCGAGATGCCCAGATACAAAGCACGTGTTTCGTTTCCCGCTATGCGGAACCACTCATGTTCGGACCGCTGTGGACGGCGGCTTCACAACACCGACGACTGCCAGTTTTCGATTCCGCCTCGGGGAATAGAATGTTGGTTTCGGCTGCTTGGCATCGGGCTTGGTCGGACGCGAGCCGGATGTTGTCGTAAACCGCAGACGCAGCGGCTAGCCCCTGTTTTGGAAGTGAGTGGCTGGTGTTGCGCCGCTGCGCGGCGCACATCAGGGGTGATTGGAGGTCTCCGGTATGTAGTTCAGCGACCAAGCAGAACGAATACCGGAGACCTCGTGCCCAGCGTAGTGGTGGCGGGGCGAGCGGATCTGACCGTTGCCCAGTGGGCGCGGTTGGAACCGCTGTTGCCTCGCGGGAAGAAGGCGGGCCGCCCGCCGAAATGGAGCAAACGCCAGCTCATCGACGGGATCCGGTGGCGGATCCGGTGCGGGACACCGTGGCGGGACGTGCCCGGACGCTACGGGTGCTGGCAGACGCTCTACGGGCTGTTTCGCCGTTGGCAGCGCGCGGGAGTGTGGGTGTGGATCTGGAAGATGCTGCAGGCGTTCGCCGACGCGGCCGGGAATATCGGCTGGCGGGTGAGTGTGGACTCCACCATCGCGCGTGCGCATCGACACGCTGCAGGCGCTCGTCACGACGGCCATCGGCAGGTCGAGCCGCCCGGCGGGGTCGATGCCGAGCCGCCTGATCACGCGCTCGGGCGGTCCCGGGGCGGGTGGACCACCAAAACCCATCTGGCGTGCGAGCAGGGCCGCAAGGTGCTGTCGCTGCTGCTGACGGCCGGTCAGCGGGCGGACTGCCAGCAGTTCACCGCGGTGCTCGAGGCGATATCGGTGCCCCGCCTGGGCGCCGGTCGCCCGCGGACCCGCCCGCAGGAGGCGCTCGCGGACAAGGCATACAGCTCGCGCGCGAACCGCTCCTATCTGCGCCGACGAGCAATCACCGCGACGATCCCGGTCAAGGCGGACCAAGCCGCCAATCGGCGCAAGAAGGGTTCTGCCGGTGGAAGACCACCGGCGTTCGACGCCGAGCGATACAAACAGCGTCACGCGGTCGAGTGCGGAATTGGTCAGCTGAAGGAGAACCGGGCCGTCGCTACACGGTTCGACAAGCTCGCCGTCCGCTACCAAGCCGTCCTGCACATCGCTGCCATCAACCAATGGCTACGACACGGGTGAGGGCGGGCATCCGCCCGCCCACACCACTTCTAAAACAGGGGCTAGCACAGTGCTCCGAAGATCGGGCGTCGACGCTGGGAACTCGGCATATCCACTGAAATTTCGATTGCCTGACGCATATCCTCCATCAGGTTCGCGGACGCGGGAGACGCAGGGGGTGTCAATGGCCAGTGGGTTCTCCCCGTGGGCGGCCCATAATCGTCCCCGCTGGTGGCCAGTTGGTTTTCCCCAACGGTGGCCAGTTATTTCCCCACCGAGGTCAGCGCAGTGGCTTCACCCCCTCGCCGTTGGTGGCTTGAGCGAGGCGGTAGCTGTCGCCGTCGGTGACGACGACGTGTGCGTGGTGCAGGAGCCGGTCGACCGTGGCGGTGGCGAGGGTTTTCGGCATGATCTCGTCGAACCCGGAGGGGTGCAGGTTCGACGAGACGGCCAGCGCTCGGCGTTCGTAGGCGGCGTCGACGAGCCGATAGAACCCCTCGGCCGCATCCGGTGAGACGGGTAGCAGGCCGATGTCGTCGACGATGATCAGGTCGGTGCGGATCAGGCGGGTGATCGCCCGGGAGACCGAGTCGTCGACGCGGTGCCGCCGCATTAGGGCTCCGAGGTCTTCGATGGTGAACCAGGCGACAGTGAGCCCGGCCTCGACCGCGGTCTGGCCGAGTGCTTCGCAAAAGTGGCTTTTCCCGGTCCCGGAAGGGCCGCAGATGCAGAGATTTTCGGTGTTGCGCACCCATTCCAGGGTTTTCAGCGCGTCTTGGGTGGGCCGCGGGATCGAGGACGCGGTTTCGTCCCAGTCGCCGAAGGTTTTCCCGGCAGGGAATCCGGCGCGTTTGCGGCGGGTCCGCAGGTTGGTCGCATCGCGGCCGGCGGCTTCCTCGGCGAGCAGGACGCGGACGACTTCGGCGGGGTCCCAGCGTTGTGCTTTCGCGGTCGGGACCAGGTCGTTCAACGCGCGGCGAAGGTAGGGCAGTTTCAGGCGCTTGGTCAGCGCGATGGCTTCGGCGAGGGGGTCGCCGGTCGAGCCGGCAACGCGCAATGGGGCAGACATCAGTGATCGCTTTCAGGTTTGGTGGTGGGCATGCCGAAGTTCGACCAGGCCGAGGTGCCCGGTTGCAGGCTGTGGTTCTCGGTCGCGCGAGTTGGTTCGGCCTGCTCGCGGCCGAGGTTGTGGGTCAGGATCCTGATCAGGTCGTTCTCGGCGAAACGTCCTGCGATCGCGGCGATCCCGAGCGCCCGATCGACATCCCCGGGCGGATGCAGCTTGGCCAGGGTGACCGCCTCGGCCATCTTCGCCCGAATCCTTCGGGTTCCGGCTGCGGCGGCCTCGGTCAACCAGGCGGCGGCGCCATCGCCGAGCAGCAGGAACGCTGCTTCCTCGGCATTGCCTGGCCGCGGTCTGCGGTCCTCGTGGTGTTCCAGCCGGGGCGGGTAGTGTTCGGGGTTGATCGACGGGTTCCCTGGGGCCGACCGCTGGTGGCGGGCGACTTCAGCCGGCCCGGTGTCGCCGACGGTGGTGACGATCAGTTCGTCGCCGTGGAACCGGACCCAGACCCGGGTGTCGACCAGATGATGCGGCACCGAATACCGCGCTCCCTCAACCGAAACCGTCGAATCCCAGTTCACCCGCCGAGTCGTGCCGAACGACACCGTGAACGCGGTCTTCGGCAACGGATGCAGCCGGGTGCGTTCCTCGGCCAAAGCATCGACCGGCCGACGTCGGATCTCGCGATGCTCCCGAGTGTTGACCTCATCGCAGAACTGCCGGCAGGCCGCCTCCAAGGCACCGAAGGGTTCGGTACTCGCCCAGCAGGTTCGTCTGCGTCGGCACCAGGTCGGCTTTCGCTATGCGCACCGTCGCTTCCGAGCCGCCCTTGGTTTGCGGGTCGGCCGGAACACACGTCCGGATCGTCATCCCGTAATGCTTGGCGACGTCCACGATTTCCGGGTGCCGGACCGCGATCCCGGCGACATGACCGGCCGTGACGGTCTTCTCGTTGTCGGTCAATGCATAGGTCGGGACCCCGCCGATCCGCCGCAGCGTCGTATCCAGGCACGACACCACCGTCGGCAGCGTCTTGTCCATCACCGGGATCACCACCCGGAACCGCGACCACGCCAACCAGGCGCACCACAACTGCGTCCGGCGCCCGTCGATCACCGGCCCAGTGCCCCAGTCCCACTGCAACCACAATCCCGGCTCGGTGATCCACGGCCGGAACACCCGCCGCTGGCCTTCCCGCAACCGTTGCTTGACTTCGGCGACCACCCTCCGGGTGGTCCGCTCACCGCCGGTGAACCCCATCGCCGTGATCCGGCGATGCACCACATCTGCCCGGATCCGGCCATCGGAGCGCACCACCAGCTCCTCGATTTTCGGCAAGTACTCATCGATCGGACGTGCCCGATGCTGCCGGGCCACCGGCGACTCACCCGCCGCCCGCAACGCGACATACCGGGCGACCGTGTGATGGTCGCAGCCGGCCAGCGCCGCCGCCGCACGGAACGAACCCGTGAGGTCGTACGCCTCCAAGATCTCCATGATCTCCCTACTGCTCTTCACGCCGCACGAGCCTGCCCGCGCGGCAACCAGGACAAATCACCCGGGGAGATAACTGGCCATCCACGGGGAATCCGGTGGCCACCAGTGGGGCCTTAAATGGCCGCCCGTGGGGAGAATGTCATGGCCGCTGACAGGGGGTGAGGTCAAGCAATGCAGGTCCACGATTCGGTAGTGCTCGACGGCACCAGTGGGACTCTCGAACGCGACCGAGTCCTCTTTTTCTCCGCGCAGTCGACATATTCGTGTCTGCTGCGGAGTCCAAGTTCTCGTGAAGTGCTCTGATCGCCCCCGGGTTGCGCTGATCGGATCGCTTCGGTTTTCATGCGCCCTGCGAGGAGTTCGGTGCGATTACCGGAGGTCGAGTTGCCGGAGGGTCCGTGGTGACGACGGCGCCGGTCGGTGGCGCTGCGGTGACGTGCGGGGCGGCCGACGGGCGGGCGGCAATTCCCGCCCTGGCCGCATGCCCGGTCTCCGGCGCCGACACCGCCGTCCGCGGCGTCCCGAACAGTGGGTGCTTCACGATTTGCTCATGTGCGTAGATCGAGTCTCGCAATCGCTGCGCCGTCGGGTCCTGTGCCAGCAGCAGCACCAGTTCGTTGCATCGGCGCTCGAACATCGCTCCGCGCACGGCCGAGACATCTGTCGTCGGTAGCTCGCCGAGGTCGGCGTGGTTCCCAGCGCCTCGGCGCGAGGCCGTCAGTACTGCCAGGCGGTTGTCGGCGTCCCGTAGCTCCGCCCACCAGTGCGGCGGTACGTCGAAACCAGCCTGGATCGTTGCCAGAATTCGGTCTCGCAGCCCTGGCAAAGGATCGGCTTCCTCCGGTCTGGAGCCGGATCGACGAAGGCGCGCATGCGCGTCCAACGCCAGCTCAACACATTGTGACCGCAATTGCGCATCGGTAACGGCGGACAGCCGCTCGAGGGAATCCGCGGAGCCGACCAAGGCGAGCCGGTCCACTCTGTCGGGGCCGGGTACGCGTAGGTCCAGGTCGGACGACGCTCGCACGGACCCTTCCATCACCACATCGCTCAACTGCTTGCGCAATGCAGGGTTGATGGGCTCCGACGAGACCAGCGCCGACAGCTGGGCGTCGATACGGGATCCCCATTTCAGACCGAATTCTGCGAGCGTCCGTGCCGGGTCGGCGATTAGCTCCCACGATGATCCGGCACTGTCCGGGCCAGGATCGAGGTACTCCTCCCAGATCCAGGGTGTAGACACCTCATGTGGCAGGAACAAGCCTGCGGGTAGCCAGCCTCGTCCCTCGTTCGAGGTGAGGAGCACGCGGGTGCCAGCGGATCCTCGCATCACCGATACCGCCCAGGACGGTCCCGCTGCCGACGAGTCCACGGCCGCCAATACTCCACCCAGGAGTGTGCGAGCCATTATCAGATCCTCGTTGACAGAGTCTCCCGCCGCCTGGGAATCATCGGTTGCCCTGTCGTTCGTCGCCGCCACGGCAGCCGCCACCGCCGCGGCGAACGACGTGTGTGTAGCCGGTGCCAGTGGTCGGGTCGAGGCGTCGACGCGCTCGGAACTGCTCCGTGTGTCTGGTCGGACTGCTGCTGGCCCGTTCGCAGGAACATTCGTATTCGGTGCGGCAGGAGCTGACCACGGCGTGAAGATGTCTGCGCGTGGCGGCGGCGCCGTACCTGTGGCGGGTGCAGCGGCGTCGGGCTCGTCCGCCGAAGGGGTCGCCGCCGATGGAGTGGCGTCCGTGACCGGGGTGGGCACGCCTGCCTCGTCCGGCGCAGAGGCTGCGACATCGCCGGGCGATGGCGAACCTGTCGGTGTCGAACCGTTCGCCGGCGGCGTTGCGCCATCCGGGTCTGGTGAAACGCTATGCGGCGGCGTGCTCATCGATGCGGGGTCGACGGGAAGAAGCTGCGGGCCGGGAGACTGGGTACTGTTTTCGAATCCCGCGGCGGCGTTACGGACACTCGATGCGCCGTCGGTGTCTGCCCGTTCATAGGCATCCGCGGAATCGCGCAGCGCGGTGGCGGTGTCGACGTGTTTGTCGGCAAGGGCGTTACCAGCCCGCTGTCTGGCCTTGTAGTAATCCTGCAAAGCGCGGCGCACCGGTTCGGCAATTTTTCCGTACTGTGCTTGGAACGAGTTCAGCCATTCGGTGGGCGGTTCCACCCACTTGCGGATGTTCTCCGCGGCCCGGTCGTGTTGCTCTGCCTGGTTACGCAATACGGCAGGGTCGACATCGAGTCTGTCTCGCATCCTTGATCAACCACTCTCCGGCTGCTGCTTCTGATTTACCCGTCTGCGCGTACGCACTGCACCGGGGAGACGGGTGAACGACATAAACCCGAGCAGGCTCCCGGTTGCCTCGACCGCATCGCCGACATGACTCCTGTTCCATCGTGGGCGGTGGATCGCCGTGGTCAACGGGCGGTCCGGCTCACCTTCTGTTGCCAGCGACCTCGCGGCAGACCCCGCAATTCAAACTCGTCGGCTTCCAAAAGGTGAAGCATATATATCGGATCTTCAGCTTTTCTTCAGTAGCGCAGCGCTAGCTGTCGCACGTAAACGTCAGGGTTGGCTCGCTGACCAGGTGTGTAGGCTACGAGCGTGATTGTGAGGAATTCCTGAAGAACGCTCCACATTGCTCGCATCGCACGATCGTGCGCTATGGACTGTCTGCACAAAGTCCTGAGTTGTGGGTCGGTGTGCTATGCCGTCGTCGGTTTGTTCGGACACCGCCGCCGCCGATGCCGATGCCGATGCCGAGATATTGGCGGCGAGCTACGAGCCAAGGGTAGATATGTAATGAGTAGCGACGGATCCAGTTCTGAGCATGAGGCCACAGGGCCCGGCGGATATCTTACCGACAACGACGGGTCCGATATTGAGGGCAGTGAGGATGGGACAAGCAATAGCTCGGAAGACAGTTACCGGGGTGTAGGCCCCGGCGGGTATCTCACAGAGGACGACGGGGCGGAAGTGGAGGCTGGGTCGGGCGGTGGTTCGACCGGGCTTGGCGACGATTATGTGGATCCTGCTGCGAATTGGTCTGACGCCGGCCCTCGGTCGGGCGGTGAGCTGGCAGAAAGTGAAGGGGCTGCGGGAGACTCTCCTTCAGGCTCTGGATATGAGGGTGCGGGTCCAGGCGGGTATCTCACAGAGGACGACGGGGCGGATGTGGAGGCTGGGTCGGGCGCTGGTTCGACCGGGCTTGGCGACGATTATGTCGATCCTGCTGCGAACTGGTCCGATGCCGGTCCCCGGGACGGCCGCAGCCATGATTTTGTCACCGAACTCCCCGACGGATCCTTTCGGGTGCACTATCCATGGCTCGGTGGCGGCTCCGAGGAGCTGAATGCAACGATAGAACTGGTCGAGCAATGGGCAGAGAACTGCCTCGGCTTGATTGGTATCAACGATTCTCGCAGGATAAAGGAAGACCTGCGAGACCTCGAGTACTTCCTGAAGAACAACGGCTTGGTCAGCCCTGAGGATGTCGGATTATCTACAGCGCTCGACAGATACCGGGGTAGTGTCGATCAACTGAATAGAATCGAATCCAACCTGGAGTACAGAGATACCGGTGTCGAGCACATATCGACCGAAGAATTACCGAAAGAGCTCAGACGAGCTCGGAGCCGAGTGGAGAATACACTCAATGATCTAGGGGAAACCCTGACGATTGCCGCTGACGAAGGGCTGGGCAGGACAGGGGATGGAGAATTCAACCAAATGACGTCCGCGAGGGAGAGAGAAATACTGGGATCCCTCTCCCATGCGGTCGATGAGATAGAGACGGAAATTCACAAGGTATCGAAGGTGGCCGACGATGCCGCACGGAATATCGACGAACATGCTCCTGATCACGATGACGACGCTTCTTCTTCGACAGCCGAGGAAGAGGAGCTGGCGACTGTCGAGGAACAGCGGGAGGCCGCGGAAGAGGAGCTGGCGGTTGCGGAGGCGGAACTGGCAGCCGTGCAGGAAACAGCAGTAACGCAGGAGGAACTCGCAGCGGCGGTGACGGCGGCCCAGGCATCCGGCACCGACGAGTCGGCGCCAGCGTCCGGTTCCGACGACAGCACTGGCGGTGCCGACAGTGACAATTCCGACGACGAGGATCCCGGCCCCGGCGATTCCGGCAGCCCGGGCACGGAGCCGGGATCCAACTCGGATTCGGAGACAGATCAGACCGACGAGGACGTCGCTGCGGCTCCGCCGGAAGCGTCATCGGACTCCAGCAGTGGCATGCTGGAAATGCTGCCGATGCTGGCGATGTCAGCGATCTCGGCTCTCGTACCTGCGATACAGCCCTTGCTCTCCGGTCTAGCGAACCAGTCGGATCAGCAGAACAACGACACCGAAACGGCTCCGGACGACACCCCGGCGCCCGCCGCTGGGGCGCCGCCGGAGCCTGGGGGAGCTCCGGACGCGGCGCCACCTCCCGACGCCGCAGCCGCCGACGCTGAGGCGGCTCCGCCACCGCCCACCGCGGCGATGTCGTGGGGGACCGTGGATATGACGTTGCCGGACGGGACGACACAGAAGGTGTCGCCGGCGGTAGCAGAAGCGGTGAACAAAGAGCTGAACAATCCGAACGGTAGCGATGCACGGGCGGCGTACACCGGCACGTCGGCGGGACCGTGGACCGCGGTCGACACGGCGGCCGTGCGGACGGGCGATATCCTTCAATGGGCCGAGATCGAGGACTCGGACGGAGTGTCTGGGGCCACCGTGCAGAGCGACCACACAGCATTGGTCGTCGAGACCGGTGCGGGGCGGCAGATAATCGTGGGCGGGCAGCTCGTTCCGTTGGATCCGAACAATCCGCCGATCGAGAAACCGGGTGGGCGTAGTGAGTTTCGGGGGTTCTTCCGTCCGAGTGGTGCCGGTGTCGAGGCCGGCGGTGAATCTGTGACCACGGGAGCAGCGGCTACGTCCGCGTGATTGATGCGGGGTCCTCCCTGGTTGCGAGTTCAGCCGGCGTGCAATGCACGGCTACGTGAGGAATTTCTGAAAACCATCCAGAGCTACTTCCGATTCCTCGTCGATTGTGACACGTTCGAATAGAGTATGACAGTGCTCTACCCTTTCCTTCCTGTCGTGTGATCGGTGGTGAACTTGATGGATCTCTGGGGTGCCGTTAAGGATATTGGGAGTGATGCCTTGGGTGCCGCGCCCGACATCTTGACGACGGCCATACCGGTCGCCACAACTGCAATTGGAGGTCTCACCCCGATACCGGGTGACGAGCTCGTTTGGGCTGCGGTCGGCGGGGCGGTCGGGGGCGTAATAGGCGCTGGTGTTGACGGAAATATCGACAGCTTCAGTGATGTCGTAAACTATGGCCTGATCGGCGGCGCTGTCGGTGCCGGAGGCGCCTTCGGAGCCGGGAAGCTAGCGAGTTCGATAGCGACAAAAGCGGGCAAGACGCTGTCGGATGGTCGGCTTACGGGAATCCGTGCAGCTGGCAGTGGGGTCTCCACCCACTACGCCAATGCATTTGGTGACAGCAATGGAAATTCAGAGCAGCCCTCCTCGTCCGATCAGCGCCGCGGTACGGTTCCTCTGGTCGCAGTGAACCCGACAGCGTGACAGGTTTGCGATGGCACCGCAGTGGCCCGATGGCGAATTATCTCGCATATACATGCCTGATCCGAACCATCGGAATGTAGAACTTGCTCCCGTCGTTGTGGACCTTTATGAAGGCCCCAAAGGAATCGCGGTATTTCTGCGTGATTGGTTCCTCCTCCTGAAGCGGGAGCCTACTGCGCCGCCGCCCGATCTCCCCGAGCTGGATATGACAGTACCTGCACAAGATGTGGGTATTCCAAACTACACGGTATACGCCGATAAACTGAACGTCGCTTTGTCAAATCTTCGTGATGCGCATAACTCCGTGCCGGAGCAGGCGGAAAATTCCAGCCGAAATTCGGACAACGCAAAGGCTTGGGTGGAGGGACTGATCAGTAACCATAACTCGAAAATAAGCGAATGGCCTGATCCAGGTGTGAGTCTCAGCGAGCACTGCATGAACGAGATCCTCGCGGCTACCAATGAGGCTTACGAAAAAATGCCCGGTTACGAGGAGAACCAAGAGGAAATCGCCGACGAAATCGATACTCTGACAAGCCAGCTCGAGGAGACGAGGCGGCAACTGGAAGAGGCTCGGCAGTCGGAGGACACATCCGGTGACGGCCAGGGGAGCCAGGAAGGCTCGTGGGATCCGGCAGGCCTCGACGACTGGCCGTCCATGGACGGAGCGGGCACATCGGACGGGACGGGAAGCGACGACGATGTGGCTCCGGGCAGTGAGACGGATACTCAGCAGGACGGTGCAGGCGTTACCGACGGCGTAACCGAAGAGCAAGATCCGAGTGACTACGGCTCGACTCCTGACGACTTCGAGACCGATACGCCGGATCCCGCCACGCCAGTTGACGATGGGGCGTATTCCGGCTACGACCCGATGGCCGGAATGATGTCGAGCTTGCCGTGGCAGCTGGCGTCGATGATGGGGAACGGCATGACGAATCCTTACGCGCAGGATCCCGCAGCACAGACAGATGCAAACGATCCGCGAGAAGTGATCGCCGCGCCGCCGCCGATCGCGCCCGCTCCACCGACATCGACCGCCCCACCTGCACCACCGGCAGCGGCCGGTGCAGCGCCTCCTCCGAGTCAACCGGCCGTGGCGCCCGGCGGACCATCGGCCCAGCCTGCAGCCAACGGCACGCCACCGAGGACACCCGGCGCCGACGGGACGGTCGACTACACCTTCCCGGACGGCAAGGTGCAAAAGGTCTCGGCGGTGGTGGCGCAGGGGCTGGACGCGGCATTCGCTAACACGGATGGCACAGACGCGCAGACCGCGTATGCGGCGACGCCGGCGAAGTGGACGGATAGGAAGCAGATCGGCGACCGGACAGATCCGTCTCAGCTGATGACCGGCGACGTCGCCGAATGGGAGAATCGAACAGCCCTCGTGCGGGTTCTCGGTCCCGATGACGGTGATTTGGTAGAGATCATTGTCGAAGGTCGGTTACAGCATCTGGTAGCCGAGAAGGCCGACAAGTTGACCGACAGTGGTGGCGAGTTCGGGCTGTTCGTCGGTTTTGCCCACCCGCCCGGTATCGGTGTCGCAGCGCCCGAGCCGGGCGCTGGCGCCCCCGCCGAGACGCCGGTGCCGGCCGATCAACCCGCTGGCCCCGTGGCGTCGTTCAGCGAATAAGGGACGATCGCGGCGCTCGACTCGCCGACGCTATAGGTTGACGATTCTTTGCTCGACGCGTGCGATGCAGGTTTCCGGGGCAGCCGACGAATATTCGAGTACGCCGTCGTCTCCGATGTAGAAGGTCGCCCTGCCGAGGGCGATTTTCCCTTCCGGAACTGGGACCGACACTGCCCATCCGACGCTGAATCGCTGGGCTGCCAACTGTGACGTCGGATATCCCGTGGTATCGAGCCCGAGTCCGGCGATGTAATCACGTACCCGGGCTATCGCTTCCTCGGCCGTGATTGGTTCGTATGTCGGTCCGACCAGGCCGGCGAGCATGTACTGGTGGAACGCGCCGTCGATGTCGAACCGTTCCTCCGCTCCGAAGACATGGTGCAGGTGGGCCCGGGTCACTCCACCCTCTTCGGCGGCGGCCACCAGGGTCGCGATTGCCTCCGCGCGACCGTCCGGGGCAAGGTCCTGTACGAGGCCAGTTGTGGTCTCGCGAGTCCACATTCCCGGTACGGCCGGGGCGCATTCAGCTGCCGACGGCGACTGACCGCGATACCAATGGCCGGCATCCCACCAGTAGCAGAACGAGAGCAGCCCGACTTCGACGCGTGGGTTCAGCGCGGGCTCTGCCACCCAGTCGGGCGCTCCCACATACAGGTCCGGCATGGGCGCGCCGTCGTTGTAGGTGGCATCCAGGGTCGACGCATTCCAGACGCCGCCTGACAGCACGGCCCGTCCTCCGGGTAGCACGTGCAGTGTGGATCCGTCGTGTGCGGTGCCTTCGAAGACACCGGTCCATGGCAGCATTCGCGGGCCCCGCTCGGAGCCGGCGGCAACGAATGCCGCGGCGATCGTGGCCCAGCGTGCCCACAGTGCCGGGAAGGGTGGGAACTCGTTCTCTGCCAACCTCGCCCATGCCCTGTTCGAGCGATCGAGATATGCCTGCCGAGCCGCCTGCCGCGGCCTGCGCCGCTGTCGGTCGCCGTGTGCGATATAGGCGCCCAGCCACACCGGCAGACGCTCACGCGGGTACACCGACAGGTCGGCGCGATACGCCTCGGGCGGGAACAGGTACCGCGCAGGGAACGGTTCGCTGCCGTGGTCGAGGTCGACCTGCATGGCGCCCGAGACATCCATTACTACCAGAATCCGCCACCATGCCCCCGATCTCGACCGTCCGGCCGCGGCTCGTGCATCCCGTGCCGCAGCGAAAGCGGCCTCGGAAGGATGAGCAGAAAACACACGACCACCTACGGAATACACGACGTCGCCAACTTCTGCAGACACCGTCATTGCGAAGACCGCATCGATGCGGCGCCAGCCCGCAGGCGCATGGGCTGCCAAGGCGTGGCTGAGCGGATGGTCGACGGTGAACTCGGGTGGCTCTGATGTCACGTGAGGAAACCGTATTGTTCCTGTCGAATTCTTGCCTGCGGTATTCATGAAGGTTTTCTGAGGAAGCCATTTCTTAAGAACTCCTGAATAATTCATACACGATGGCCGTATGCGCATCGGCGACATGGCATGGTGGGGTTCGGTGCAGGCCGGTCAGGGTAATTCGAAGAAGGCCGGAGATCGGCGGCCCACCGATCCGGACTTCGACGAGAGGTGGCGATGGACCCCTGGGAGCAGGAAGCGTTGCGTTCAGCGAACCTCGGTATGCGCAAACAGATCGACCAAGTTTTGGACGCGCTCGCCGATCAGCAGACGCGCTTGACCGCCATTCAGGAAGAGCTGGAGACGAAACGAGTCGCAGCAAGTTCGGTCGACGGCCTCGTCGAAATGACTGTCGACATTGCCGGCGTCGTGACCGACGTCCGGTTCAGCGCCGATGCCCGGCGCGTCACACTCGACCAATTGAGCAGATCGGTGACCGAGGCCGGGCGTGAGGCAGCGAGCCGGGCGCAGTTGTACACGCGCGAGATGCTCGCTTCGATCGCCGACGCGTTCCCGGATATGCCAGATCTGGTGGCCGGCGCACCCAGTTTGCGTGCGCGGTGCGAAACGAGATCGGACGGTCGATGAGAGGGGGCGACGGTTCGGCTCCGGATGAGGACCGCGGCACGCGACAGAGACGTATCCGGTGCCATGGGCGGGAGTGAAGGTTTGTCGGGTTCGACACCGTTGCTGTATGTCGACGAGGAGCTTGTCGACACATTGGTCAACGGGCTCATCGCGATTGCGGAGGAGTCGCAGCAAGACCTGGACGAGTTGACCGGCATCCTTGCACGGGAAGGCCGACCATGGGGAGACGACGAACCCGGCCGGATGATCAACGATGCCTTCGAGCCGCGTGCTCGGGAGACCCTCGACGGATACCAGAATCTCGTTGACAACCTGCACCGATTGAGCGCTGGAATATCGCGGGCCGTCGATAGTTTCGGTAGCCAGGATCAGGACGGGGCAAATCAGATCGAGAACACCGGCTTCGGCATGGCGGCGGCACAACAGCTGGGCACACAGCCTGCTGCGATGCGGGATGTCGGTGTGCCGCAGTCGGTTGTGCCGTTGAAGAGTTTTCCGCCAGTGGACTACGGACAGGTCGACGAGCAACAGACGGCACCGGATGCAGGTTCCCTATTGGAGGCGGCCCAGCCTGCCGCAGGTCTGGCTGATTTCTCGCAACCGCCCGTCGGCGGGCACGACCGGGACGATAGCTCACCCCGTGCGGCGACGCCGCCAACCGGTATGGATCCCGTTGCACAGCAAAATGTTCCGGGCAGTGCACCCAACTGGGCGACGGGAACAGCCGGGCGGTCGGCAGCACGACCGGCACCTCACCCGGTCGGCAGCGCGATGTCGGCCGCCACAAACCCCCACGGCGTCAACGCGCCGATAGCTCCGAAGCATGCCACGACGCCCTGGTCGGAGAAACCGGGCACACGCAGGGGTGTATCATCCGCCGTCAGTTCTCCGTGGTCGCGGATAGGTCCCGGAAACCACCCACCGAGCCGGGTCTTCGCGCCGGCGCCTGCAGGACCTGGTGCCGCGGCGCCTGCAGGACCTGGTGCCATGGCTGGTTCGGCCGAGCGGAAGCGAAACGACAGGGCCCGCAACAATCGCCGCACCTCGGACGACCAGGCCGAATGTCCGGTGCCGACCGATCCCGTGGCGATCGAAGCGATATGGGCGCTGGCTACCAAGCACGGTTTGCTGGTTCAAGGATTCGATGGTTCCGGCATCACCGTCGACGCGGTGGCCGAGATAACCTCGGCCTTCGATCACATTCTGGGCAGATATCCGTTTCTCGAAATCGGCGGAATCGAGATCGCCGGACTCGGAGGTAAGCAGATGTCGGACGTCGAATGGGGGAGGTTCGGTACCAAAACAGTGGGTCGTAGAGGCAAGCCGTGGATACAGCTTGACCGCGTAATCGCGGCGGACCCGGCCCTACTGGCAGAAAAGGTCGATGCCGCAATCCACGCTGGGATGCTGACGGTCGAATCCGCGAACAGGCCTATATATGGAAGCGTAGTCAATGCCATCGGCCAGATTATGGAGAGTTCCGCGGGGCCACGCCCTCGACGATCGGCGCAGCGCACGCTGATCACCGAGTATCATCGGTTGTACGGACCGTGGAACAAAGGCGCCACCCTTGCAGGGGTCGTTCATGGGTATCGCGAGTGGCGAAACAGACTGGGTGGCCGCAGCATCATCGACGGCCGATTCCAACCGCGTTCGGCCCTACTGGCGGCATTCGCCGAGGTCGAGCTGTGCGCTGATGCATGCCAGCCAGCGAAACCACTGCACCGGCTGCTGGTGGAGTGCGCCCGTGGCAGGTCGAAATCGGCAGAGCCGGAAAGCCTCGTCAACTCACCCGATCGGCCGTGCTGACCGTCGACGCATGGAATTCGTATTCATGGTGAGAACGGAGTGCAAAGGGGTCAACGGCGGTGGTAATCGAGATTCCGTCATATTTTCCCGACGAGGTCACTCGATGGGTAATCGGTCATATTCCGGACGGGGCGCGGGATGGAAATCTCGAGGCAACGCGGCGTGTGGCCGATGCCTTTGCGCGGTCGGCGCGGCGGCTGACGGGGACGCTACACCGGCTCGAGCAGCAACGCCGTGATGCCCTGGAGTGGGCGATCGAAGGGGAGACGGGTGCGGCAATTCGTGAAGGTGTCGATCGTCAGATTGCGGCTACTCGGGCGCAGCTCGATGCGAACACAGCGGTTGCGCAGTTCCTGTATGAGGCTGCGAACACCCTCGAAGTGTTGGTGTACGAGGTAATCTCGATTGCTTGCGCGCTGGTGGTGAGTTGGTTGTGGTGTGCGGCGTCGCCGGGAACCGCGTTGGCGGCCAAGTTGCGGGCCGATGTCGAGGCGGGGCTGGTGCGCCGGCGTGCGCTGACGTGGTTGATGCAGAGGTGGACCCGGTTCGCCGAGGCTTTCCCGAAGTTGGCGAATTCGGCCGGAGCGGTGGTCGCGGGGGCGTCGACGATGGGCGGGGTGCAGGTGGCTGCACAGTCGATGCAGATCGCGGCGGGAGACGGGCGACCGGGAAGCCGCACGAGTTTGGACTGGGGCCGGGTGGGTTCGGCGGCGGCGATCGGTGGTGTCGGCGGCGTGGCAGGTGTGCTGGCCGGCCGCTGGTTGCTGCCCCGGATCACCGATACCGGCGTACCCGCGCGGCTGGTGGCGCCTGTGACGGGTGCTGTGGCCGGTGCTTCGGGTGGTGCGGCCGCAACCTTGGCGATGCCGATGTTCGGCGGTGACGCGATCCAGCCCAAGACGCTAGCGGAGATGATGATTATGGGCGCCGCTGGGGGACTGGTGGTCAGCACCGCTGCTGCATTTCGTGTCCCGTCGACCGCGCAGGCCGACGGAACACCCTCGCCGTGGGCGACACCGGATAGCGTCTCTCGACGTGGCGTATCGCGTGATGACCTGATGCCGGGGGGCGGCGAGCCCGATACGCCTGGTGCGCGGGCGGCGAAATCGGACGCTGGGGACGGGCACACATCGAAACCCGAACTCTCGGCGGAACTCGCTGATCTCGGCAGGGAGATTGCGAGGGAATTCACCAGGAACGCGCGATTCGACGACCTGCCGCCGCATGCGCGCCACGGAGCAGCCGAGTTCATCAACGAACACGCCGACGCCACCGCGAACGGGAAACAGAGAATAGAGACCGTAGACCCGAGGCAACTGCGGGAACGCGCTGATGCCGAGGCAATGCAGGTACTCGCCGAGATGTCGGGTCCCGAAGCCCCGCCGCCCAACGCACCGCCCGGCGGGCAGTCGTCGCCCTCGGGTGGTGCGAGGCCGGTGTCCGGGCGTGGTCCTGGCTGGCGGGGCTGGGACCTGGTGTTCGACCATTTCCGCGCACAGGGGGCCGACCTGACCGCGCCGATGTCGGGACACTCGGCACTCGGGGGCCGGACACCTGGCACAGCGGCCGGTCATGGTGAAAACCGAGCTGCCCAGCTGAGTCTGGCCGGTGTCCTCGTAGACGCGGCACGGATCGACGGCGGGGTCGGCGTACGGTCCGGGCCGGACGCCGAGCCAGGGCTCACATCGACGAACGCCCATAGCCCTCAGGTGGATACACATACGGCGACCGTGACAGACGTCAGCACCCGCACTCCTGACTCATCGCCACAACCGGGAGCCGCGTCGGTGCCATCCTCAGCTCCGCCGGGCGGGTCGGATGCTCATGTGCATCGCGGCATCAGTACCTCCGACACATCAGAACCGCCTCCCGGTCACCCGCTGAACCATCCCTTCGTCGACATCCTGGGATCAAGTACCGACCGCCCTGGCTCAGGAACCTTCGCCTCGCAACCCGGTCTCGGCACACATTCAGCGCCCACCTCTGCAGAGCCGCCGCAACCAGTGCGGTCGTCACCTGTGACGGCCTCTGCGACTCCGGATGTGGTCCAGACTCCGAGTACCATGCCGCGATTCCCGGTACCGCCGTCCGCAGCAGGTGCACCACCTGCCACATCCGGCCGCGAAAACCAGCCTGCGGACCGGGACCCGGAAAGCCATTCGGACCTGCCGGCGACCGGCACCGACGACGACGTAGCCAGACGTGACCCGGAGGAATGGCGAAGTCCGAACGAGATCACGACGATCGCGGACCTCCCCGCCCCCGGCTACATTCCTGTTCCGAGCAACCCACCGGTCCCGGAATTCCCCACTGCGACACCAGAAGAGCATTCGCAACCGCCGCGGACTACATACGTCATTCCCGGCACGCCGAACTCTTCGGACGAGCCGCCCCCAAATACGATTCCCGTCGTCCCCCATCTACCGTCGGCTGCTTCCACCGAGGCCGACGCGCTGCCTCCCGCCTACCGACCACCGATCGACATCCCCGACACAGCCGTCCCACACAGCGCGAACGACGAAGCAGGCCGACACGCACCCCCACCGGAAGTCTCGCCACACCCGCGCCCCTCTGCTGCGCCCGCGACCCACCTCTCCGCCAGCCCATTTCCAATCCCTGCCGAAATGCCTCCCATCTCGCATTACGCTATCCAACCCGGTCCGGATACCCCAGGGGCGCCGCACGATCCGACAACTCGTCCCTTCCTGTACGCAGACAGTCTCGGCTACATCCCCGATCAACGTGGCATACCATCCCCCAATGAACTCCCGCCCTGGCAGTTGGCGCGAGCGCCCGGGCCCGTGGTCCCGGCTCGTCCGACACCATGGGCCAAGGCATCCGACATCAGCGCCGAGTCTGGCGGGCCGCGTCGCCGCAAACAACAGGCGCCCGCCCCGCCGGAACAGAATCCGCGGATAGCTCGCGCGGCGGCCGATGACGCCTTCGCTGCCTGGAGTCAGGGCCTTCGGGATCGAGGGGTCGATACCGACAAGATGCTGTCCGAACTGGCATCTATATTCGACTATTTGCGGCACGACCCGATGTGGGAGTTCGATCCCAGGGGCCATTACGATGCCGGCATCGTACTCGGTAGCCCATATATCGGTACGGCCGCCGTCGCGGCAAACTATTTTCCGGCGGATATTCCGGTCGTGTTCACAGGATGGTCCGGAAACGAGGAGAGCCGACCCGGGTCAACGGAAGACGATCAGGTCCACAGAACCCTTGATGAGTTGAGAATCAATTCCGAGGCCAAGCGGTTCAGGTTAGCCGCCGAGAAGCTGGGTCTGAACTCCGGCAGAAGCATCGAAGAACCGTTCGCGGAGAATACCAGGCAAAATGCTTCGAAATCTGTGGCCATTTTGGAACGTCATGGTTATAGTGTCGCCTCGCTTGTCGTCGCCTGTAAACAGGAACACGCGAGGCGCGTTTACCTTACATTCCGGAAACAGACCCCGTGGGTTGGTAATCTGAGTATCATCACCGCCGATGTATCTGTTGAGAACAACCTTCGATACGAGGTGCGATCGGATTCCAGCGAGAAGGGGAGGGACCAGATCGCGGTGGATATTCTGCTCGAAATAAGGGGACTCGTACAGTCGCCTGGCAAAGGTCATATAATCGGACAGCGCATACCGGCCGATATTCTGAAGAATTATCATCTACTGAGTTCCGTATTTCCCGAGGTCAACGAACGTGACGTGCGAATGTTGGTGGAGGCCGAGCTCGGTAAGGGCGCCTCGGCAGAGGCGGCGATAAGTGCCGTCGTGGAGTATGCACGACATCAGGTAACCGATATCTTGACGAAGAATGGATGGGAAGGGCTCGCGCGACTGTCTGACCGGCACCCTGTCCATTGGGCCTCCGCCCTCAGTGGCTGGGCGGCAAGCCAGTACGGGCACTGGCCCGCCATTCTAGAGTCGGCGAACGGGCTGGACTGGGCACTTGCCATCGATTCGCTCGACGAAGAAGCCCGCGCCCGGGTCGGACGGCTTCTCGTACGGTACCTTTACGGGGGGCAGATCGAGCACGAATTGATTGCCGAGGCGGAACCTGCGCTGCGCCGTATTGCGGACTTGATGATGTCGGAACGTAATTCACCGAAGCAGGATCGCGGCGGCGACCGTGGCCCCGCGCCTGATCAGGTAACTGCTCCGGTTATGCGGCCGCTGCCGGTGCCCATATCGGCCGGTCCGACCACACCATGGACACCGTCAGAACTCTCGAAGCAGGAACCCGCCGACGCAGCACCAGCGGTAGCAGGGAACCGGCACAACCTTCTCGAATTCAAGCGGGACCACCTATATCACACCGACAGACCACATCTGTTTGTCGAATCCGAGGACGGCCTGGCAACCTTCATCGCACCGTTTCATCTCCACGATCCGCTGGACGGCCGTTCCCTGGCACTGTTGTCGGCCGCAGAGCAGTGGTTCGACCGAACGGTCGGCATGCCGCGAGCTGTCAAACTGGAAGGCTTGGTCGTGGGCCGGCAGGAGGCGGTGCCTTGGGCAAGCATCGACGAAGCCTTCCGAAGTCAGCGTGGGGAGATCGGTGCAATCGCCTACATGGCAAAAAGCCAGGGGGTAAAGGTCGAAGGCTTGGAGGAACCTTTGGCGGATACCGGCGCCGGCCTGGTCGCTGCCGGTCACGGTATCGACGCTATATACGTGTACGCGGTCACGAGAATGCAGCGTCAAGGACTCCAGAGCGGCCGTGACCCGCGGGAGGTCCTGGAGGAAGCTGCCCGCGGGCAAGCACGGCGGTTCTTCCCGAACTACACAGGCGACGACCCTGTCGGATGGTTCCGCCAGGCGTTTCACCAGCTCTGTCCGGACTGGCCGCTCGGTGACGGTTTCCGCAACGACCAGGACGACATCGATCGCCTCCTCGACATGACCGGATCGGCCCCGCCCGCCGAGGGCACCGTGATCCACCCGGTGAAGGCAGTCGCGTTGGCCTGCCACGAGCGTCGCAGGATCTTTGCGGCGGAAGAGATCAACATCTCGATCGACGCAGGTAATGCTGTATTGGTGATTATGGGCGACCGCCACCTCGACCCGATTGCCGGCCTGGTGCCACAGTGGCGCAACCGACCGGTATTCATCCTCGACGCCGGATCTCCTCCCCAAGGCCCGGCCATTCGGTAACACAGGAATTTCGTGATATCCGGAGGATCAGTAACCCATCGGGGTTCGGGACGGATCGGCTTGCTGGACATTGGCGGCTAGATTCGAACCGTCACGAGACACTCCGTACCTGCTCATCACGTAATTCATGCTGGCCGCGATGTTGGCTGTAGGATCGGTTATCGAGTTGGAGGTCCCGGCAACGTGGTAGGCCTCGAAAGTACTGGGAATTGTCTGGGTGAGCCCTTGGGAGGGGTGCCCGGCAGCTGCATTGGAATCCGACAGATTTATGGCTTCGACATCACCACCGGACTCACGCGCGATCAGCGTCAGATACCCTTTGGTCCATCGTTCACGCGCCCGCGGGTCGGTGATCCCCAAGGAATCGAGGGCTTTGCCGATGAAGTACGTCAATTCGGCGGTGCTGAGAACCTCGTGGGAGGCGTTACCGTCCACACTCTCGACCGGCTGTGTATAGGAACTGTCGTACCCGCCCGTACTGTAGCCGAGCGGGCTTCCCATGCCAGAGCCGGTGCCGACGGCGGAATCGGCGCTACCTGTGTATGACGGAGTCGCGCTGCTGATCGCCTCGGCCTGGCCCTGTATCGCCGTCCGGGCTTCAGTGATCCTGTCATACGTCTTTCCGACGGCATCGGCGACGGCCGACATGAGGGTTGTTTCGGTACTCGTAGTCAGATACTTCGGAGGATTCGGGTTCGCCCTCGTCGGTGGATCCTGAACCGGCGCAGGCGCATTGTTCAAAGTTATTCTGAGTTCGATGACATAGCTCTTGATGTCCGAGAATGCGCCCTCCGATATCTCGGATGTCGCGAAAGTGGAAGTGTCGACACCTCGATCGCTCACCTGTATCGACTCCTCAGCGGTACGGATCGTCTCTGCCAATTCGGGGTAATTCTCGACCGTGAGGGACCTCGTTTGATCGTTGATGTCGACCACTCGGCCGTCTCCTTCCAATTGCGCCGAGTAGTCCGGAAGAGTGGCGCTGCCCGATCCCAAGGTTGCCAGCATGGCTTCGATCGCTGTACCGCCCCAATCTATGAGATTGTCGAGCGCCTGAGACGAGCCCTCTGGATGTGGCAAGGGATTTACCCGGTACCGATCTTCAGTCATCGCAAGAGGACGAATGAATCGTAGGAGAATGCGTGGAACGTCCTACCGGGCAAGGGACATTGCCTCCGCCTTTCAGTCAGCATCATTTCCTTCTTCGGGAACTACACTGATATAGGGGTCGGGAAGTTCGTCAAGCCTTTTCTGCATCCGCTGTGCGGCCTCTTGCATTCGGGCCTCTGCGATGGCACAGCCGGGAGAACCACCAGAGGCGATCAGCGATGAGGCAATGGCGATGAGCTCGAGCTTTCCCAGCTCGATTACTTCCGCAGTCTTGACAAGGTGCGTAGCCATATTGTAGCAGTACAAGACTCGGCGATGGAGGTGGGCGAATATTTCCAGATTTAACTGAGCCAATGGGGCGTCGATCACCCCCTGCTCCCCGGTCAGATACTGTTTATGCAACGTTTCATGAGTCTGCGCCATGATCTCTAGGTACCCGCCCATGGTGACCAATTCTTCAGCCTGGCGACGTATCGTGCGGTCGTCAACTGCCGGTAGGAATTCTGTCGCCAAGGCCATGGCGCGATCCGAAATTTCTTCGATTGGCTGTACCGTCATGAATAAGCTCGAATCTCGAGTCGATCTGTGTATCGAGTGGAGCGGATGCTTCTCGCTACCGTGACGAGGGTAGTTGCGCATCGATCGCTGCGACTTAGTCAACTACCTCCCGGCAACCGGGGCATGGTCTGCCCGCACACCCTCATGAACTCTTCAGACTCCGTACTGCGGATTTCGAGCGCTTCGAGGGGCAATGGTCGGCCGGGCTCGGGCTGCATCCAGTGAATTGCGTACACCGAATCGGCGGACGTTCGTCGACGCGGCCGTGTGCCGGCGATGACATGCGAGATGGTGTTGGATTCCCCTCTCGGGGGACAAATTTCAGAAATCTTTCAGAAACATCGGTGGCCCGGGCTGACATACTGCCTCCGTCCGGTGCACACAGTCGGCAACCTCGACCGGGCCCGTCGCAGAAGGCAATCGCAATGCTCGAACGGGTTGCGGGGTCAGCTGCCGACCTCGTTGGATGAATGGAAGCAAGTGATGCCTGTGTCGGCGACGACGAATCCTGAGATCGCTGCGACGACTCCGCTCGGTGGGGCGGTCACCGTCGGTGACCTGCCGGTTCGGCCGAGTTTTCGTGTGCGGAGACCGTACGATGCACCGCAGTTGTCGTGCCCGGTACGGCTGAACACCAACGAGAACCCGTTCTCGCCGTCGCGGGCGCTGATCGAGGATGTCACCGCATCTGTTCGTGCCGCTGCCGCTTCAATGCACCGGTACCCGGACCGCGAGGCCCTTCAACTGCGTACCGAGTTGGCCGAGTACATCACTCGTTACGATGGGGTACGGACGAACGCCGAGAACGTGTGGGCGGCGAACGGATCTCTCGAGACCATGCGGCAGTTGCTCGATGTATTCGGAGGGCCTGGTCGTAGCGCGCTGAGCTTCGCTCCCAGTTACTCGATGTACGAGATCATTACAGTGGGGGCGGAGACCGGCTGGCTGGACGGTGGCCGTGCGGCGGACCTCTCGATAGACGTCGATCGTGCGGTGTCGGAGATTTCGTCCACCCGACCCGATATCGTTTTTCTCGCGAGGCCGGACAATCCGAGCGGGCACTGTATCAGTCTGGCGGAACTCGAACATATACTAGAGTCCGCGTCAGGTGTCGTTATCGTGGACGAGGCATACCGTGAGTATTCTGAGCAGCCAAGTGCCGTGGGATTGATCGATCGTTTTCCTGCCACCCTCGTCGTCACGAGGACCATGAGTAAGGCATTCGGCTTCGCCGGCGGTCGGTTGGGCTACCTTGTAGCTTCGCCGGCGGTCGTGGGTGCTGTCCGATCCGTCAGCCTTCCGTACCACCTCTCGATCTTGACACAGGCGGCCGCAATGGCGCTGCTCCGACATTCCGGCGAAGTTCTGTCGCGTATAAAGGAGATTTCTGCCGAACGCGAGCGAGTCGCTCGCGCTCTCGGAGAAATGGGTTTCGATTCAGTACGAAGTGAGGCCAATTTCCTGCTGTTCGGTCATTTCCAGGATGCAGCTCGCGCATGGGAGTTCTACCTAGAGCACGGTGTCCTCGTGCGAGATCCGGGAGTGCCACATCATTTGCGCACCAGTATCGGGCTCGCTGAGGAAAACACCAGATTTCTCGAGGTCACGAAGAACCTGGCACATTCCTTGCCCTGCCGGTAGCGGCGAAGACCGGCGGCGATCCGTGGATGCCATAACCGCTCCACGGCCAGGTTGGTCGCTATCCGGTGGCTTACGCTGTGGCGACATGGTGTACGCCGTGTGGCAACGGTATGCGCTGGACCGGTGTGAGACCGGGGTTCTGGTCGGAGCCGACTCGATATACCTGCAGACCCGCCCCGGGGCGATCGGGGCTGCGGCCTTGGAAGACGGTGGCCAGAAAATATTTGCCAGTGACGTCGAAGGTTCCGCCTTCGGGGAGGACGCCGTCGAGCGGGTAGTCGCCGATCTTGGTCAGAATGTTATCGGTGTCGTTGAGGCGAAGCAGACTTACCGATGCAGATTCGTCGTATCCGGCAGCGCCGGATGGGAGCGCGGTGCCGCGCATGTTAACGGTGGCGACGAGGCGGCCGTCCGGACTGACGGCAAGTCCCTCCGCTGATCTGTCGGACTCGGCGGTGGAGGTGACGCGGTGATCCGCGGTGGTGCCGAGGTCACCCAACCGGATGACGCTGACCCTCGATCGCTCGGAGGGGAGCCGGCCGGAGATGTCGGTGGCGGTCAGATCGCGACCCCAGTCCGACGTAATGTAATGGCGGCCGTCCGGTGTGAACCGGCCGACGAAGGGATCCTTGCCGGTCGTCACGGAAGCGCCCCAGGGCCGTAGAGTAGCGGCTTCTGTCGAGGTGTCCATGGTGAAGAAGATGACTCTGTTCTGGCTCGTGATATTCACCGCGATCGCCCGGCCGCTGGGATGCCAGTGCACGTTGGTGGCGAGCACGCGGCTTCGGGGCTGACTCGAGTCCGCGACGGTGTCGACGGATACAAGGTCATAAGATTCCGGTTCGCCGAATCCGTCGGTGCTCCACGGCACCACCTGCAGTACTGCGCCGGATACGACAGCGACATGCGAGCCGTCCGGGCTGACTTCCAGCGCCTCGGGTGAAGAAGCGATGGTGGCCGTGTCGGTGATCGACAGTGCGTCGGAATCTGAGATATTCACGGCGAACAGACGATTGCCGGGGGACAGCTGCTGGCTCGTGGTGTCATTGGGCCGGCGCTGGGTCAACCGCTCGGCCACGAAGGCCGTGGATCCGTCCGGGGATACCGAGAGAATCTCCGGCGCGGCTGTCACCGAGTTGGAGACCTCGATGTGCCGTGTGCTGACTTCGCCGTCGGTAATGCGGAGGGTAGTGAGCAGGTCGCGGTGACCCGATGCGGTCGGTGCGAGTTTGCCGTCGGCGTATGTGCTGGCGAGGTAGTCGCCATCGGCGATGGTGACAATCCGTCCGATGGTGACGCCGCTGTCGCGATCCGGTGAACTGCAGGCGGCGACGGCCACCACAGCGAGGGTTGTCGAGAGCATTACGAGTCCGCGCATATCGCCAGTGTTGACGATCCTGTGATTGCCTTCAATCGGTATTTCAGCGTGTGTGATAGTGAAATACGATTACAGCGTGGATCTACGGTCGGTCGAGTGCTTCCTGCGGGTGTCGGAGACCCTGCATTTCGGCAGGGCCGCTGGCGACTTGCATTTGAGCCAGCCGGCGCTGAGCCAACGCATTCGAACGCTCGAACGCGATATCGGTGCCGTGCTGCTCGAACGTGACCGCCGCGGTGTCAGACTGACGGCGGCCGGGCAGGCGTTTCTGCCGTCGGCTCGCGCAGCGGTTGCGCACGGAGAGTCGGCTGCGGAGTCGGCGAGGCGGGCGGCGGCAGGCTTGCACGGCCGGTTTCGCCTCGGATTCACAGTGATCGCCTCGTACACGGTGCTGCCGCGAGCGGTGCAGGCGTTTCGTGACGCGTTCCCGGAGATCGAGGTCGACTTGGTCGAGATCAATTCACCGGCAGTCGAGGAGGCGCTCGATCGGGGCGAGATCGACCTCGGCGTGCTCCATCCACCGTTCGAGCGTGCCCACCTTCGCCTGGTGACGCTACCGGCGGAACCTCTGGTGCTGGCGTTGCCGGTCGGCCATCGACTGGGCGAGCGGGCAGTAGTGACGTTCGGCGATCTGGCCGACGAGCCGGTGATTACGGCGCCTCGGCATGTGGGGCCGGTGTTGTTCGACAAGGTCATTGCATGTTTCCGCGCGGTTGGTGTCGAACCGCGAATCGTGCAGAAAGCTACGCCGGTAACCACACTGGCAGGGCTGGTGGCCGCAGGAGCAGGCATCGGTTTCGTTACCCGCGGCGTGGCCGAAGCGACGCGACCCGGCGTCATCTTTCGCGAGGTGGCCGGCGCTCCGGCCGTACCGCTGGCGGCCGCGTGGATACCACCGGAACCGTCACCGACGAGCCGGAGGTTCATCGGCGTTTTGACCAGGTATTTCAGGCCCTCAGTGCCAACCATCACGGACGGCTGACGGATCTGGCCCCGGCGGTGGGGCTGGTTCGAATCGGTAATTCCGCCATCGGTTTCGGTTGGTCCAGCCGACATAGTCGAATCTCCAGCGGAACGGCCAGGTACGGGCGACGGTGCCGACAAGAACGGCGGACAGCGCAGCGTAGTCGTCGCGCGTCGACAGAACGGCACGCTGACCTCGCGGGGAGGCTGTGAAGAAGGAATGGAACGCGGCGATCGACTGCTCGCTGGTCAGCCTGCCGAGGCCCCGGAGGCCTCGCATTCGCAGCCAGTACACCAACCTCGCCGCGCGCGGCCACAGCAAAGAGATCGCGGGCGCGCCATGTAGTAATGCGGAAACAGCGGTATCGGCGAGCACGAGTGAATCCGCCACGCTGTATCCGGTGCCGGGGTTCATCATGCCGCCGCGAGAGCCGAACGGAATGGGTTGTCGCGGATTGTTGTCGGGCGGTTGCTGGTCCAGGGGATAGTGGGCCAGCTCGTGCCGTTCGGTGCCGGTCAGCCGGACGCCATGAGCGGCAAGTCGATGCACCAGTCGCCGGTGTAGTTCGTATCGCGGCATGCCTCGAGTAGGCCCAGGCTGGTCTCCTCGAAAAGGACAGTGCCATCACCGAGCGGCATTGCGTAGAGAAACGAAGGCGGGGCGTTCGACCCGGCGCCGTTGGTCGGACGCCAATCCATCAGTAGTCCGTTGTCGTCCGTGATCATCGGTGTTGCGTTGCGTTCGCTGAGGAACAGGCCGTATGTGCTGGCGGCACGGCGCCGACCGGTGACTACCGATCCCCGGGCGTCGCAGACGGCCGACGCGGTGATGACCCTGTGATCGTACAACTCGACCCGATGCGGCTCGACCCGTGCCGCGCGGCCGATGACAATCGTCGCGTCGTCGAGCGGCATGGCCGTCCGCAGCTCAGCTTTGGAAAGTACACAATAGGGTCGATCGATGCGATGCGCGACCCTTGTCCAGGCAGTCGGGGCCGGGATCGTGGTGGCGACTGCGGTCTGAGGTAGCCACGGCGGTAGCTCGTCGACCCAGCAGGCATAGGTTGGCGACCATAGTCTGTTCGGACGCGGATCTACCACCCTGACCCCGAGCCCGGCCTGCGTTGCGCGGTAGGCCAGGGCGCGTCCGGCCGGACCGAGTCCCACCACACACACGTCGACTTCCTGAGGTTTCTCGGGGGCCAAGGTCAAGCTCCTCCGCCGTCGGCGAGGTAGCGCACGAAGTGCTGGAGAGCGCGCTGGGCGGGGCAATCGGGAAGTGCACGCAGTTCGGCTTCCGCTATTCGCGTATGCGTTTGCAGCATTTTCTTCGTCACGACTGAATTCTCGCAGCTCGATATCAGGGCGGAGAGCTCCAGTGCAATACCTACGACTGCTCCCAACCTCGCCATGTGTTCGATTTGGTCAGGACTCGCGTCGGAGACCAGTCCACCGAGGCGAAAGCATGCGCCGACCAGGGATCCAGTCTTTTCTCTAGCCAAATCCAGATGGTGCTCAGCCGGGTTGTCTGCGGGCTGCGCCCCTAGCTTCTCGCGAACTTGCCCCGTCACCACGCTGGCGAATGTTTCTGCCGTTATTCGTGTCGCAGCGGGTCCGAGTTCCGATACCAGTGTAGTGGCGCACGCGGACAGATAGTCACCTGCCAGGATGGCGGCTTTGTTCCTCTGACTGGAATTTGAGCCGCAACGGACATCATGTGCCGGGGGCGCATCCTGGACTCGGCCGTGGTACACGGTGGCGAGATGAACGAGCTCGATGCCTGCAGCGGCGGTGGCGAGTTCCGACCCTGCGGGCCGTGGGCACAACTGTCCGGCGAGCGCGGTCATTAATCGGGATAATCCGTATGCCGTGGATCCGGAATGGCACCCGTGGGAGCTGCTCCAGGAGCGAACTTCGCTCAGGGAGTTCGTGGTGCAATAGTTTGTCGGCCTCTTCCACAACGGCATGCACTGCCAAGCTGGTTCCCGAATCGTCGAGTTCGAACGTGGGAACCATCGCGATAGCCGCCGCACGCCATGAAAAGCCCAATTGGCTCATCACCCGGGGGCGGAGTCACTGTAGGCGCGCCTCACGGTATCGACGGAAGAGGTGCGAGTGCGCAGCTTGCGGCGAAGTCTTCAGGACTTCTTCAGAAATGATCAGGCGAAGCCGCTATCTGTGTCCGGGCCCGTCGGCTGGTCGGCTCGGAATCGAGACTCGGAACGTCGCACCAGTCCCGTGCACAGGCTCTTCGCACGTCACGTCGCCGCCGTGCGCGCGGGCCCAGCCGCGGGCGATGGTCAATCCGAGGCCGGCGTTGATCCCGTCGGGATGTGTGGAGGGGGCCAGTCGGACCATGCGCTCGAATATGCGACTGCGAGCATCGACCGGGACACCCGGGCCGGTATCGGATACCACGACCTCGAATCCATCGACCACGTCGCCGACAGTCACGTGGACTCGGCCTCCGGCTGGTGTCACGCGGCAAGCGTTGTCGAGGAGGTTCGCCAGGATCTGGCTGACGCGGTCCGGATCGACGTGGGCAGGAACAGTCGTCGCACCGTCGATGGTGACCTCTATCCCCGGGTTGAGCAGTCGCGCGCGATCGGTCTGTGCCGTGGCAAGAACAGCAATATCGCATGGCCGGCAGTGTAATTCAGGCCTGTCCGCATCGATACGCGCAAGATCGAGCATATCCTCGAGTAGCTTTCCGGCCCGCACGGTCTCACCCACCATCAATCGGTGCAGCCGTAGGACTTCGTCTGGATCCGTGTGCGGTGGCTGCGCGAGCACCGCATCGGCAATGGCTCGAATGCCGGTTATCGGTGTCCGGAGTTCGTGCACGGCATCCGCGATGAACCGCTGGGCCCGATGTTCGGCGGCACGTACTCCGACGGCTGCGGACTTATAGCCGCGGGACGTAGGAGTGAAGCGAACGGCGAAACGCAGCAGGACTGCAGTAACGGTAATAGTCCCCGTGCCGGAAACAAGAGAAAATACGGTCAGTTGTGATCGGATGCCGGATAGCCAGCCTGTATGCACCCCGAGTGTGAGGTCGGCGTTACGAAATGGCCAGGCTTCGGACCGCAGGCCGGTTCGAAGTGTCTTCATCGGTTCGTGGTCGATTCGTCGCTGGTCCAGGCTGCCGACCGTCGTACCATCGGTGAGTATCAGCCGGACTTCCACCGCCCCCGTCTCGAGATGTGCTACCAGCTCGTCGGGGCCGATACCTCGATCGACCAATCTCTGTGCCAGTCGTGCTCTCTCGTCGAGGCCTACGTCCAACTTATGGTCGAATGTAGCAATGAACCATGCGCCCATTATCGCGACGAGCGCTATCACGGCGAGAGACAATATCATTACCGATATCGAGAAAGTCTTCGATACCATCGAACGGGCGACTGAATACGGCCGTGGGCCGACGGTGTCCCTGGCCTGTTCGTCGACGCACAATTGATCCGTCATATTGGACCGGCCATCGTGATCCACTACTTGTGCCAGCATTCGCGGGCCTATCAAGCGTCAAACTCACTTTCAACACAATGACAGGAGTGATGCGGTGCACTCGATCGATTTGTGGTCGAGTGCACCGCCGGGCACGAGCTACCGATGCTTACGGAACACGGCGCCCTCGGGAGCCGCTTTCATGCTGCCGTCCTTCATCACGATGACGCCGGGACTTCCGGCGGGAAGCGTCTCGAGGTCGTAGCCGGGCAGGTTCCGGGGGATATCGTTTCGGATCACCACTCGGTCGATGTCGGGACGTTCCTGACCGTTCATGATTATCACTTTGTCGCGGTCCCGGCCCGGATCAGCGGTCGCCGCTCCGGCGTTTGTCAGAATTGCCGCAGCCGTTGTAGCACCACACACGGCGGCGGCGAGAAGCCTCGATGTGCGCGTCGTCATGAGTTCAATCTCCTTGTGTCCGTCGGGATCCGGTATCGGTCTGCGATTGCCGATGCGGTTGTCAGCGTGCCCGGCGTATGTCAGTTTTCGGTCAGGATCGGCAGTGCTGGGGATAGTTCGTGGCCAATACTCAGGAATCCGAGTGACACTCTCAGGTATGACTGCGAGGATCTTGGTCGCCGAAGACGATCGCAAGCAGGCCGATCTCATTCGTCGCTACCTCGAGCGCGCCGGTCATCGTGCCACCGTGGTGCACGACGGCCGAGCGGCTGTCTCCCATGCCCGCAAGACGATCCTCGATCTGGTGATTCTGGATCTGATGCTGCCGGTGATGAGTGGATTCGACGTGTGCCGGGAGTTGCGCTCCGATCGCGACATCCCGATCATCATGCTCACAGCTCGCGTGACCGAGGACGACATGCTGCGGGGGCTTGCGCTGGGCGCCGATGACTATCTCACCAAGCCCTACAGTCCGCGGGAACTCGTCGCTCGCGTGCAGGCGGTACTGCGCCGCACTGTGCGCGCGCACGTCGCAGAGTCCGAGCGGTATCGGGTCGGTGAGTTGTCGGTCGATATCGGACGCCATGAGGTCCACGTCGGTGGCACCTCCGTGCACATCACGCCCGCGGAGTTCGCGCTGCTGTCCTGTCTGGCATCGGCGCCCGGTCGAGTGTTCACTCGTGACCTACTGTTGGAGCGAACCGGCGGTTTCCAGCATGACGCGACCGGCCGGGCGATCGACATGCACGTGCTCAATCTGCGTCGCAAGATCGAGGAGGTGCCTTCACGGCCTCGATACCTCCTCACTGTGCACGGAGTCGGTTACAAGCTCGCCGCACCGGAGACGAGCGAGGATCCCGACAATGCGTCGTAGTCTGCTGCTGCGATTGCTGACGTTGTCTTTGACCGTCGCCGCGCTGGCGGTCGTTGCCACTGCCGTTCTAGCCGCCTACGACACCGGAAACCGGGTGCGCAGCGAGCTCGATAACGACGCCTCGCTGCTGGAGATCGACAGCGAGATTCGTAAGGCCCTGGAGGTCTATGCCAATGCGCACGACAGCTGGGACGGTGTGGAGCCCCTCGTACGCGATTTGGCGGAACGGACCGGCCGCCGAATTGCACTCGAGATGCCGAGCGGAGAACCGGTAGTGGACTCGGCGCGCCTACTGGGCCGTACCGTAGAGGCCCTGCCGTCGGTACCGGCCGCACGGATTGATGCCGCAGATGTTCACGACCCGGCGATTCGTGCAGCGCTGGATCAGCGGACATCGGATGCGAATCACGAACTGGTTATTCACAGCGGGTGGCAGCTTACGGAGGCGGAGACTGCGGAGAGACAGGCGCTCTCCGGCCAGGCCGTCGCGTGTATGCGCGATCGAGGCATCGACGCCAGCTTTCGAGAAAGTGACGGCTCTGCGAATGGGTACAAGCGCCGGGTTGTTGCATCCGAGCGACGGCCAGCCACGGATTCGAAAAGTTCGTGCATTCCCGACGAGTTACTCGCCCCCAGCGCGGCAAGCCGCGAATTGAACGCGCGATACGTGGAGTTGCTCAGCTCCTGTCTTACGGTTCAGAACATCGCCTATGAGACGTCGCCGGATCCCTATGGCCTCGTGCGTGTACACCCTGCCGACAATGCCGCGGAGACTCCGCAATGGGATGTCTGCGAGCGAACCGCACATGTGGACGCGAAGCGACCGTATGTGGCTCCGCCGGCCCTGCTCTTCCTGGGGTCGAGTGACCGGTTCGATCCGCTGTCACCGGCCGGGTGGCGGCGTAGCGCGATCACAGTCGTCATGGTGTTGTTGGCGGCCGGCGTGATCACGGTCCTCGTGGGAATGCGGCTTGTGCGTCCGATCCGGGCGCTGACGGCGGCGGCGCAGCGAATCCAGACAGGCGGCCACGACGTTCGGGTGCAGGTCCGCGGTACCGACGAAGTAGCGAGGCTCGCGACGGCGTTCAACACCATGGCGACCTCGATCGCCGACAGCCGACAACGATACAGGGCACTGGTCGGCGATGTTGCACACGAACTCCGCACACCGCTGGCGAATGTTCGATGCCACCTCGAGGCCGCGCAGGACGGCGTACTGGGCCTCGACGCTGCGTTGATAGATTCGCTTCTCGAGGAGGCCAGTCTGTTGGAGCGTCTCGTCGCGGACCTGCACGACCTTGCTCTCGCCGACGCGGGCATGCTGCGCATTCACCCCGAAGAGCACGACGCGGCCGACCTGGCACGTCAGGTAGTGGCCGCACACCAGGCCGAGGCACACCGGTCCGGAGCCGTGCTCCGGCTGGATACCGCGTCATCGATGCCGATCAACGTCGATCCTGCGCGGCTGCGTCAGGCGCTCGGCAATCTGGTGTCGAACGCGCTCGAACATGTTCCGGCGGGGGGAACGGTCTCCGTCGCGGTCCGAGGGCTGGACGATTCGGTGGCGCTGTCCGTACGCGATACCGGGCCGGGCATCGCTGCCGAGCACCTGCCGCATCTCTTCGACAGGTTCTACCGTATCGATACCTCCCGTAGTCGCACCAGCGGTGGCAGCGGGCTCGGTCTGGCAATTACCAGGCACCTCGTCGAGGCGCACGCCGGTCGTCTGACGGTGACCAGCGAGTTCGGGGCGGGCTCGACCTTCACCATCGTGCTTCCGAGTTCCCTCTCGCACGGCGGCTGCCCGCGTGAACGGGTTGATGGTCGATGGTGTCCGCGACAGCAGACATTTGTCGGCCGCGAACGCTCGGAGTAGGGCCCTCACGAGGCGGAAGACGGCGGCCGATAGGTCTACGAAACGTGATGGCGTGGCACCGGTGGTCGCAGAACGAAGCCGCGTCCGTGGACTGTATGGACCAAGCGGGGCCCGCGTGCTTCCAGCTTCCGTCGCAGCATGCTGACGAAGACGTCGACCAGGTTGGTGTCGTAGTCCTCGTACCCCCAGACCGCCGCGAGGATCTGCTTTTTCGAGACCACCTGATCATGTTTCGCGGCGAGGTAGCACAGCAGTTTGAATTCCGTGGCTGTCAGCGAAATCGGCACACCACCACGGGAGACGACACCCGCCTGCGCATCGACCGCGAGGTCGTCGACATGGACCACCGTGGACACGCGGCCGGTTCGCCGGAGGACAGCGTTCACCCGAGCGACCAACTCAGCCAAGACAAAAGGTTTCACCACGTAGTCGTCGGCGCCGACGTGGAATCCGCGCAGCCGGTCGGCAACCCCGTCACGAGCAGTCAGCATCACGACCCCTGCCGGACTGGTGTGCCGCGTGATCTCCAGCAACACAAAACCGTCGCGACCCGGCAGTAGCACATCCAAGACGACCAAGTCGGGTCCGAACTCGGCGATGTCATCCTCGTAGTTCGTGCCATCGTGTCGAGACAAGACCTCATGTCCGGCTGTCTGCAGTCCGGTCTCCAGCGCGGCGCGAATCGCCGCGGAGTCCTCGACGATCAGTATTCGTGCACCTGACATCAAACACCTCGGTTACCGGACAGCCATTCGAACCCGTTCGAACAAGGCCGTTGGTTCGGGCCGTCCCAGATTGATCATAGGGGTGGACGTTTGCCGGCGAATGTGCCCACGTGGCAGCTTAACGACTCGACGTAGCCGAGGTGGAATTCCCATTCGTGGGTATCACGCAGTAACAATGAAGACCGGTCGGTCCGATGATCGCTCGGCGATAGGAAGATTGAACAAGTTGGCTAACGATCGGAATCTGAAAGAATTCTGAATATTGACGAAACTGCCGTCGGAGAAGGCGGACGCCGGCGGTGTCGGCGTTTCCGTGCCGCATGGGCCTCAGTCGTCTTCGATGGTGGCGGGTAGCCATACCCGGAACGCTGCTCCGATTCCGCCGTTCGGCTCCTCACAGACGAGGTCCCCGCCATGCGCACGGGCCAGGCCGCGGGCGATCGAGAGCCCTAGCCCCGACCCGCTGCTGTCGGCCTGCGGATCCAGCCGCACCATACGATCGAATATCCGATCGCGATCCGCAGCAGGCACGCCGGGGCCTGTATCGGTGACGACGACCTCAGCCCGGTTCGCAGTCCTGTCGACGGTGACCCGGACGTGCCCACCAGCGGGCGTGACCCGGCAGGCGTTGTCGAGGAGGTTCGCCAGGATCTGAGTGACCCGGGTTGCGTCTGCGTGCAACGGAACGGATTGTGCGCTGTTTAATGCAATGTCAAGATGCGAGTGCAACAACCGAACCCGATCCGTTTGCGCGGCCGCGAGGATGTGCAGGTCGACCCGCTGACGATCCAGTTGAATCCCGCCGGCGTCGAGGTGGGCCAGGTCGAGTAGTCCGTCGATCAATTGTCCGGCCCGCTGTGTCTCGTGGGCCAGTAATTCGTTCAATCGTTGTAGCTCCTCGCGTTCATCGTCTGCCGACTGGGCGAGCACGGCGTCGGCGATGGCGCGTATGCCGGTGATCGGGGTCCGCAATTCGTGTGCGACGTCGGCTGTGAAACGTCGGGTGCGTTCCTGGGCCGCCTGTGCGTCGGCCTCGGCGCCTTCGAGACTGTCGAGCATGCTGTCGAACTCCGCGGCGACCCGGCCCAACTCGGTGTCGGTTCGGCTGGGCAGCAACCTGTGTCCGCGACGGCCGCGGGCTATCTCGAGAGCCAGACGAGACATCGTGTCGAGCGGCCGCAAGGCGTATCGGGTAGTGACGTGAAGTGCGGCCGCTGTCGCGACGACAGACACCACGATGGCGCCGGTAGTCAGCCACATCATCCAGAAACGGACGCCCGACAGCAGTCCGGTATCCGCACCGAGGGTCAACATGGCGCGCTCGAATCGGCCTTCGACCTTTAACTGTGTCTTACGCAGTTTCACCGATCCGTCGTCGATCCGATGCTGTTCCAACCCACCGAAGACCGTGCGGTCGCGGAGAACCAGGCGGACCTTGACCACTCCTGTTTCGACCCGGCGAACCAGTTCCGCCGGCGATGCATGCTTACGAGCTTGTTGCTGCGCCAGTCGCAGTCGGTCGTCGAGGATGGAATCCATTGCACGGTCGGCGGCAACACCGAAGCCCGTGGTCAGGACCACGCCGACGATGGCGAGCACGGAGGCCATCACGGTGACGGACGTCCAAGTGACACGTCGACGCAGCGATCCGGTCCGCAACTGTGCGGAGGGCACATTCACCATCGGCTTCTTCGTAGATTTTCCCACCGGACCCCACTCCGTACTCGCCAGTATCAATGTCACTACCGACAGGGTTCGCGCGACAAGACGTGATCCTAACCGGTCACGCAGCGCAATAGGAACGGGCATGCGTGCGGTGTGGAAGGCGTAATCCATTGTGCGCACATGGAGCCGATATGTACATCGCCCACGGTCATCATAATCGACTCGAGCCGGATCTACGTGGACGGCGGCTTTACGACGCCAACGATGTTCTGCTGTTCGCCGACTGGGTAATTGTTCGTTTCAACCATATCATCGCTGGTGTTCCCTTCGATTGTGGATATCGTTCCATCGTCGCCCACCGACGCCACGATACCTACATGATCAGGTTCCCCGTCGCCCTCCCAGTCGAAAATTATCATATCGCCAGCTTTGGCGGTAGATGTCTTTCCAGCCAACTTCTTATCGATGGCGTCCTTCCAGATGTCGGGTACATAGTTCTTGTTCGTCCAGTCGACGTTATAACCGGCCTTCTCCCATGTCCAAGTGGCAAAGGCGGCGCACCAGGGTTGTCCGTCGAGGCTATATGGTTTGTAGGGGAAATCGGGATCGGTTTCTCCGACTCCGATCTCGTTTGCGGCTGCACCCACAATTCCATCGTGATCCCGGTCGGCGCCCGCCGAGGCGTACAGGTCCGCCGGCTGCGCACTGTAGCCAGCCGCGCTGACGGGCGAGACAGAGCCGTCGCTGCTACTCGCGCTCAGCACAGACGGAGCCGACCCCGTGATCTTGTCCGCTCGAGCCTGAACCTGGAGAGACGCGTCGTCCACTATTTCCTGCACATCGTCAACCGCATGCAAAGCGTAAGACATTGCACGTGCTTCCTCTGCCGCCGTTAAAGGAAGGTAGTGTCCGTCCTCGTCCACACGCTGGTTGATACTACGTAGATCGCTGTCGAGCGTGCCGACGCGGTTTTCGATCGACGAAAATGTTGCGTCGGTGAGGCTGAAGGTTTCGAATACGGAGTCCTCGACGGAGCTGTTCTGCTGCTCCATCTCATCCCTCTTCGCGTTGATTTCGTTCAGATGTGAGCCGTAGTTGTCGGCCATTACGGACTCGCCGGGTGCCTCATCGAGCGCGTCATCCTCGAGTAGTTCCCGCTGGCTCATCCAGCTCACCAGGTTCGGCTGCTCATCGGCACGGCCCGATGCGAACAGCAGGATCGATGCCTCAATCGCCTCCTGCGCAGTGCGAATCACCGATATGAGGCCGGCGCTGGGGAGTTGCGGTATGTATAGATTCTCGACGAATCCGATCAGATCATCGCGGGAAGTGGTCATCGGTGAGCCCTTGCCTATATCAACCGGGGGCGCCCGACGGCACCGTGCATACGGATCACACAGCATTGGTGGTACAGGCTGGTGAGGGATTGTCGGCGGGCTTCTTTACGGAATGTTCTGGAGATTGTTTCGGACTGATTCGTCGTGCTCCTGCATTGAATAGCGTGGTTGACTAAATCTGTAGTGGCTTCGACCACCTCCGATAATGGGCCGCTGGTCCGATTCAGTTCCCTGATGAGTCTTCCTTGCGAGCCGCGACCAATGCGTAACAAGCGAGATGCCGACGAAATGATTTTCCGGTGAGCTTGGCGGCAACGACATTGGAGTACGTTGCGCGGGGACGAACGGCGAGCTTATGGAGGAGCCAGCCGATCGGCTGATAGACCGTCGCCATCCACGAGAGGCGTTGCACGGATGGATACACATTCGGCGAAATATCCCGGGCTCGAGCATCGCTGAATCCAGTTTGCTGCGTCAGGTCGATGAACTCGGACACCGTGCAGATGTCGTTCACCGCCCACGACGCGAGCAGGCTGCGCAACAGATCTTCGTCGTTTTCCGACAAGGTTCGCGACAACCTGAACCCGTCGCCGACAGCCAGCTGTCCGCCAGGGCGGAGGAGTCTGAACGCCTCTGCGGCAAAGGCGCGCTTGTCAGCGGCATGACAGCAACTTTCCAGTGCCCATACAACATCGAACGAACTGGGATCCAATCCGGAGTCGACGAAGTCGGCGACCTGGAAGGTGACCCTGTCGTCGACATTGCGGGAGTGTGCGGATTCTCGAGCGCGGCGAATCTGGTCCGCACTCAAACTGATCCCTACGACGTTCACCTCGAAGTTCTCGGCTAGCCATATCGAAGATCCACCGACTCCACATCCCGCGTCGAGGACGCGCATTCCAGGCTCGATGCGTACCATGGCCGCGAGTTCGCGATTCATATTCAGCAGCGAATCGCCGTGACCTCTGGTAGTTTGATCCCAATAGCCGTGATGCATTGCCAGGTTCTCTGAATTCATCCACGCTATGCGATAGTCCAGCCATGTCGTGTCGTAATAGTTGATGATCTGTGTGCGGTCGATTGTCGGCATAATACTCCCGTCGAATAAACAATCTCGCATGCTCGCGGTCCGGAATTCGGTCGCCGCACTCCGTGTAATGCTCGTTCGATGATGCGGTCGTCGTGGGAATGGATATCACGTTGAAATTGGTGGATCAATATATCGAGAATTTCTTCACGATTCCTTCAGATATCCACCGGCTGTGGCTTCAATCCTCAGATTCTCTTCAGAACGATGCGGGCTCGTCGATATAAGCTGCAGGGGAACGACGACGCATCACGCCATCGGCGACGTCACTGTGGATCCGGATATGGATTTGTCCGACAAAAGGAGATTCGTATGTCTTTCAAGCTCCGGTGGTCATCGAGGAGGCGCGTTCTTGCCCGCGCGATGGTCGCTGCCGCTGCCGTTCTGATCGGTTCAGCGCCGTCGGTGTTTGCCGACAGCTGGCCCAAGGCCCTGCCTGATAGCGATCAGACACCGGTTTCTGGTGGTGGACACGCGAAGGAGAATATGCGTGTACAGAGCGAATGAGACTCCGATCGAGCGAGAACATGGGCCGCGATCGATACGTGCTCCCGGGTCGCTTTCCCGCCGACGCCTCCTGGCGGCCGCAGGGCTCGCGGGTGCTGGATGGTGGGTGGGCGGGTCGTCCGGAGTAGCTGCCGCAGACCGAGATTCGGCCGCCGTCGGCCGCCCTCCGAACTTCGTCATCATCATTGCCGACGATCTCGGCTATGGAGAACTCGGGTCGTTCGGCCAGCAGCGGATCGCGACGCCGAACCTGGATCGTCTCGCCGGTGAAGGAATCCGATTCACCGACTGCTACGCCGGTGGCCCGATGTGCGCGCCGTCGCGGTGCGCGCTGCTCACGGGCATGCATACCGGGCACAGCCGGATTCGCGAGCAAGGCGATCTCCATGAATTGCAGCCCCAAGACGTCACATTCGCGCAGGTATTACAGGCGGCCGGCTACCGGACCGGCATGGTCGGCAAGTGGGGGATGACGCGTGACGAGGATGCCGGGAATCCGAGCCACCCGAACTCGAAGGGATTCGACGAGTTCTTCGGCTATCTCACCCATACCGCGGCGCACGACTTCTATCCGGATCATCTGTGGGAGAACGATCGTCGGATCGAGATCGCCCAGAACACGCCCAACGGGCCGGCCGCGCAGCGAGTATTCGGTCCCGACCTGCTCAACCAGCGTGCTGTCGAGTTCATCGAACGCCACAGGAACCAGCCTTTCGCGCTGTACTTGGCACACAACCTGGTGCATGCGCCGAGCAACGCGCCCGCTACCTCGCCGTATACCGCGAGCCCGTGGCCGGAAGGCGAGAAATGGCACGCGGCGCGAGTCACCCTGCTCGATCGCTATGTCGGAGACGTTGTGGCGACTCTGCGCCAGCATGAGCTCGATGCGACCACGGTAGTGGTGTTGTCCAGCGACAACGGTCCCCACGACGTCGGCGGCGGACCCGAAGGCCGTGGTGAGGATTCGGGCCGATGGCATGACCCCGATTTCTTCGACAGCAACGGGCCGCTGCGGGGCTACAAGGCCAATCTCTACGAGGGTGGAATCCGTGTGCCGACCATCGTCTGGTCGCCAGGACTGATCGGGGCCCGCGGCGGCCGTGTCGACCCCACCCCGTGGGCGTTCTGGGATGTCCTTCCGACACTCGCCGACTTCGCGGGAATCGTTCCGCCAGATGATATCGACGGAATCTCGATGAGAATGGGATGGCTGGGTTATGAGCAACCGGACGTGCGTCGACCACTGCTCTGGTACCGGTTGGGCTTTCTCGCCGGCGTTACCGGAGCCTCGCGCGCGGCGCACACCGAGTTGGGGGCGCGGCATCTACCGACCGCCTCCGAAGCGGTTCGGTGCGGACGCTGGAAAGCCATCCGGTTCACACCGTTCCCCTCGGTCGAGGTGCCCGCCGAGGCGATCACCCTCGCCGGGTTGCCGGGTGAACGGATCGAGATCGTGGATCCCGATGTGATTCATGGGCTCCCCGCCGCACAGTGGACAGTGGAGTTGTATGACCTCGCCACAGACATTGGTGAAACGCGGGATGTTGCGGTTGCACAGCCCGATGTGGTCGAGGAGCTGGTGGGATTGATGGAAGCCGGCTGGACATCGACACCGGCCGGGCGGACCGCGTGGCCCGCGAGTCCTGTAGGAGCGCGGTGATGGCGTCGTTCCCGATGGCGCCCAACGGCCGCCCGAGCGGCGGGAGCTGCTGTGCACCGAACCGCGGGAGCGAGCGACTCGATGCCGCGTCACGTCGACCAACCGGTTCTCCGGCCCCCCGGCGAGCGGAACTGCGCGGCATGCGCACCCTGCCCGGCGGCCGCTTCCTGATGGGGTCGGACGGCCCACTGGCCAATCCGGGTGAGGGCGAGGGGCCGGTGCGGGAAGTCTCGGTGGCGCCGTTCGCGATCGATGACACCGCGGTGACCAACCGGCGATTCGCACTGTTCGTCAAGCAGACGGGATATGTGACCGAGGCCGAGCGGTACGGGTGGTCCTTCGTCTTCGGCGGTCTCCTTTCACAGACCGTCGCCCGTCACAGCCTGCGGCGACCGACGGCCGCACCGTGGTGGCGTGTGGTCGACGGTGCCTACTGGAAGGCGCCGGAAGGGCCGGGGTCGGGGATCGGAGAGCGGCCGAATCACCCTGTGGTGCACGTTTCTTGGAACGACGCACAGGCATATTGCGAGTGGGCCGGCAAGCGCCTGCCGACCGAGGAGGAGTGGGAGTACGCCGCGCGAGGCGGCCTGGTCGGGATGAACTATCCGTGGGGTGACGACCTGTGCCCCGACGGCCGGTGGCGCATGAATATTTGGCAGGGAACATTTCCTGAGGCCAACTCTGTGAACGATGGCTATTTCGGCACAGCGCCGATCAAGACGTACCCTCCCAACGGATACGGGCTGTACGAGATGACCGGAAATGTTTGGGAGTGGACAGCTGATCGGTGGGGGTCCGGAGGGCACTTCGACGACCAGCGGGTGCGCAGGGGCGGCTCCTACCTGTGTCACGCTTCCTACTGCAATCGCTATCGGGTGTCGGCCCGTGACCACAGCCGCCACGACGATTCGACGGGCAATATCGGTTTTCGCTGCGTGGTAGATCTGTGATGAAGACCGCGCGTACTACCCGTATGGCATTCGCCGGGATCATCGCCCTCGCGGCGTCCCTGACCGGTGACCTGCGACAAGCTCACGCACAGGCGGAAGACCCATCGATGGTGCCTGGCTCGAAGCCGGACATCATCATGGTGATGGCCGACGATCTCCGCTACGACGACCTGCGCGTGATGCCCCGGACCCGCGAGCTGCTCGGTGAGCAAGGTACGACCTTCAGCACCAGCCTCGTGTCCTCACCGCTGTGTGCGCCTTCGCGAACCGGTTTCTTCACCGGCGCAATGACACACAACCATGAACTCGGCGCCGGCGGCAGCTTTGTCGATGTAGACCTGGCCAACTCGCTGCCGACATGGCTGCGCGAATCCGGCTACTACACCAGTCACGTCGGGAAACACATCAACGGTTACGGGCTGACGACACCACTGGCCCGGACCGGGTCGGGCGATCAGTGGACCGGCCCGACATACGTCCCGCCCGGTTACGACGACTGGTTCGCCCTGGTCGATCCCTCAACCAACGCATATTTCGACTTTCTCGCCAACAACAACGGGCACCTGGAGCACTTCCCCGGACCGGACCACTACAAGTCCGATGTCCTCACCGAACACGCCGTGCGTGTGATCGAAACCCAGCGCGATAATCCGCAACCGTTGTTTCTGACCCTGGCCCCCAATACGCCGCACGACGAGGCGGTCTGGCCGCTGCAACAAGAGCCCCTCACCGAGGGAATCATGACGCGCGACCACCCCGATCCGGCGCCACGTCATCGAGGTCTCTTCGCCGACGAACCGCTTCCGGCACCTCCGAGCTTCGACGAGGCCGACGCATCCAGCAAGCCGGCCGAAGTCCGTGACCGGCCACGATTGAGCGTCGAGGAGATACAGACCACCACTGCCAACAACCGCGCGCGCCTGGCGGCGCTGCAAGCGCTCGATGAGAACATCGCGACAATCTATGACGCGCTGCACCGAACGGACCGACTCGATGACACGGTCTTCGTTTTCACCGCCGACAATGGTTGGACGCTGGGAGAACATCGCTACTCACGCACGAAAACAGTGCACTACGAGCCTTCCAGCCGTGTCCCCCTGCTCGTCCGTGGCCCGGGCTTCCCTGCCGGTACAACGCGCGAGCAGCCGGTCTACAACCTGGATCTGACGGCGACCTTCGTCGATCTCGCTGCTGCGGTGCCGACGCGGCCGCTCGATGGCTGGTCACTGTTGCCGTTCGCTGCCGACGCGAGCTATGGCTCCCAGCGCGTTCTCGGATTCGAACTTGACACCGGCCGACCGGCCGGCGCCAATGCCCCGATCCGGAGCTTGCTGGGCGGAGATTCGAGTGAACCGAGCACCCACTACTCCGCCGTGCGCACCAGGAGCTGGAAATATGTCCTTCATACGGACACCGGTGAAGAAGAGCTCTATCACCTCGCCGAGGATCCCGACGAATTACACAATCTGGCGCTCGATGCTGCCTACGTACGCGAGAAGAACGCCTTGAAGCGCGAACAGGACGCCATGACTACGTGCGTGGGAATTACGTGCCGGCGCATAGTCGAGCTGCCTTGAACCATCGCAGCGCTGTGCAAGGCATCCGTCGATAAGTGGCAATCCCGAACAGACCGTGCAGGACGAGGAGTTACCTGGCGTGATCACAATGAGCCGCCGCCGGCTAATGGCAACTATCGGCATTGTCGCCGGAGCGTGCGTGAGCGGCAGCGTGCGCAGCGCTACCAACGCTGTGGCCGACATAGTCGCATGCGACGGTCGTCCCCCGAACATCGTGATCATCCTTGCTGACGACCTCGGCTACGGCGAGATCGGAGCCGGGCAGGTACGGATCGAAACCCCCAACCTGGACCGGCTCGCGGCGGAGGGAATCCGTTTCACCGACTGCTACGCAGGTGCCCCGTTCTGTGCCCCGTCTCGTGCCTGTCTGCTGACCGGGCTTCACACCGGCCACGGTCCCCATCGCGGCGGAACGATCGAAAGCGATCTCCGTCCCGGTGACATCACCATCGGTGATGTGCTGCGCGCCGCCGGTTACACGACCGGAGTGTTCGGCAAGTGGGGCTTCGGTCCCCTGACCGGGCAACTCGGACTTGAGCCCGCCAGCGGCTCGTCCGACAGCCCGAGCCACCCTGTCCGCCGCGGCTTCGACGAGTTCTTCGGACAGCTGTCCCACGCGCACGCAAACAGGAAGTACCCCGACTACCTGTGGGAGAATTTCGACCGCTACGACATCCCGGCCAACCGAGACGACGGCCGCGCGATCTTCGCTCCGGACCTGATCAACCAGCGCGGCCTCGATTTCATCGAACGCCATCGCGGTCGGCCGTTCTTCCTGTACCTCTCGCATAACCTTCCCCACGCGCCACACCAGCCCCCGTCCGCCCGTCCGTATGAGGATCGTCCGTGGTCTCCACTGGAAAAGGCATGGGCGGCCTCGATCACTCGTCTCGACCATTACGTCGGACAGGTATCGGCGACATTGGAGCGCTTCGGACTGGCCGAGGATACGATCATCTTGTTCACCAGCGACAACGGGGCGCGGTCGTGCCTCACCGACGAGTTGATCTGCCGAGGCGAGCACAAGGACGAGTCTTTTCGGATCAACGGCCCGTTCCGCGGTGGCAAGGGAACACTGTACGAAGGCGGGCTCCGGGTACCTGCGATCGTCTGGTCTCCGGCGTTGACCGAGCCCTCACGCAGGGGAACGGTCGTCGACGCACCCTGGACCTTCTGGGACCTACTCCCGACCGTCGCCGACGTCGCGGGGATAGCGCCGCCCGACGACGTGGACGGTATCTCCGTGCTCCGCACATGGTTCGGGCAGCATCAGCCGGACAGTCACGACTATCTCTTCTTCTTCAATTCCACGCTCGGTGAAGGGACCTGGCCGACCGGCCAAGGGCACCTCGCGCGCATGGGGCAGGCGATACGTCGAGGACACTGGAAAGCACTCCGATTCTGCGAGCCCGGCATCGGCGAACTCGCTCCGTTGGTCCACCACATTCCGGACCATGCATGGACTACCGAGCTCTACGACCTCCACGCGGACCCCGGGGAGACACGCAATATCGCAGCGCAGCATCCTGAACTGGTCGCCGAACTCATCGCCCTGATGAAGAAAGCTTGGCAACCACCGACGGAGACTCCGCTCCGCGTTCCATGGACCCCTATGTGCCGCCGCGGTTGACGATGGTGACAAACTCGTCGTATTCCATGCGCAGACAGCTGACCGCGGCCTTGTAACTCGGTCATTCACCGGCGTATGTATTTGAGAGTCCTGTCGGCAGGTGATCGTCGGGTTATTCAGGGTTCTTTAAGTAGGATCGCCGCACTGCAACGACTGTTTCGTCACAGCCTGGACATCGTCGGCGTAAAGCCTGAGCGCGTGAGCCTGATCGAGGGTCATGGTGCAGGGATCAGCATCGGTGACTGCGTCGAGATCGGCGCGCTACAGAAGGTCTACGATTCCACCCCGGCCATGTCTCGTTCGGCTCGGCTCGGATCGGTGAAATCCAATCTCGGTCATGCGCAGCCGCCGCAGGGATGCTTGGGCTCATTAAAGTACTACTCTGCGGAATGAAGGGGCAGACGGTTCCGTCTCTCTTCTCCGATCGCCCGAGCGAGCTGGTGGACTGGAGTTCCGGTGGCCTGATACTCGCAAACGCACTGGAGCCGTGGCCATCTCACGACGGCATCCGCTACGCTGCTGTCTCAGCGTTCGGGCTCTCGGGAACAAATGCCCAGGCGATCATCGCCATGCCGAGTCAGGAGTACTGATCGGCCCCATGTGAGCCTCGAAGAGGTCGGCTTCCACGTAGATGTGTGCACCGGTGCAGTACTCCCTGAGCGCGCGACCGGGTTGCGATCGGGTTGTCGTCGAACTCCGGACCGCCGACGGTGGAGTGAAGAAGGTCTGAAGATCGCGCTAGATTTCTTGAGCCTCCGCACCCTGCCGGGCTATTAACGGAGGGAATTTGTGTACTGTGACGCTGACCGTATCCTGTCCACTTCGACATTGAACCGCTTGTTCTCCAGCGGTACGGTGCACCGCTCGGTTACTCGCTGCCCGGGGAAAATGTTATCCCCTGAGTTCGGGGTTCCGCCCTGGGAAAGGTCATTATGTTGCGCAACACTTCCGATTCGTTTGGTGAGTTCATGAAAGTATTTCGGCACGAGCTGTTCGAATTGCCGGAAGGGCAGACCTACGCACAAAGGTGTGCCTTGGCATACCGGCAGATGAAGTTCCTCAATGACCTCGGATACACCGCACGTTCCCTACGCAAAGATCCAGCCAGGCTGCTTAAATTGCTCGAGTGCGCCGCTGTGGCCAGCCCGGTGTTGGCTATGTTGCTGGCCAACCACCATTTCAACACCCTGGGCACAATCTTCGAGCACGCTGGCGATTACTCCGAGCAGATCGACATGATTGACGAACTGGACAGCCTGCGTGCGGTCGGGACGTTTGTAATCACCGAGATCGGTCACGGTAACAGCCACGCCCGGTTGAAGACCGAGGCCCGATTCGACCGCGAGCGCGGAGACTTCGTGCTGCATACGCCGGACCCGTCTGCGCGCAAGTACATGGCGGCCAACAGTTTGCCCGGGGTGGCCAAGCATGGTGTGGTTATTGCGCGGTTGCTCGATGGCGACACCGACCACGGCACATTCCCGTTTCTGGTGCCGCTACGTTCGGATACCGCGGTCCTGCCCGGTATCGACATCCGCCCGATGCCGGAATCGCCATACTCCCCGATGGATTACTCGATCATTTCGTTCGATAAGGTTCGGGTCCCGGGCGCATGCCTTCTCAGCAGCGAGGTCGACGTCGCAGAGGACGGCGCACTGCAGGTTGTGGGTGACAAGGCTCGGCGCGATGCGCGCACGCTGCAATTGCGTCGATATGCCTGGATTGCGCTCGCTGTCCGCGCCGCCGCGACTGGTCGAGCAGTAATCACTGTCGCGTTGCGCTTCGCTCACCGTCGGCACACCCAGTCCTGGGATTCGGAGGCAGAGCGACCTGTACTGGACTATCGGCTTCAGCAGTACGAGCTGTTCGGCGCGCTCGCGTCGGTCTATGCGACGACATCCCTGGTGGAACGGGCAAAAGCAGGATGGCTCGACACGCTCGATCCTCGTACTGTGGACTCGGCGTGGGCGCCCGGACAGGCGTTTCACCGCACGCTCAGTCTGGTCCGGGTGGCCGCCGCCCGCGACGTTGAGCGGGTGGCCGCAGCGTGTAGCTGGCGCAGCGGGGCGCACGGGTTGTTCGGGTCGAACCGGATCGCCGAGTACCACGGTCTCGCGCATATCCTCAATCCCGCCTCCGGCGACGGTGAACTCCTCTCGATGATCGCGGTCCGGGAGATGGTCGCTGAGGAGCACTACCGGCCACCACAGCCAGTGCGGGTCGACCCCGATCCGTGCGATCCGCGATTCTGGTGCTCGCTCGCAGCGATCCGCGAGTGTGCCGTACATGCTGAACTGGTGGCGCGTGTCAGGACCGCACGGAAAGCCGGGGGTGACGAGCACAGTGTGTTCAACGACGTCTTCTTGATCGGGCGCTCGCTGATCGACGCCCATCTGAGCCGACTGACGCTGGAGTGTTTTCTGGATATGGCGGAGGAGGCGCCACTGCGCTGGCTGTGCGCGCTCTATGCCCTGCAACGGCCGGCCGAAGCGTTCGCCTGGCACCTGGCCAACGGATCACTCGCCACGGACACGTTCGCGCAAATCCCGGATGCGATCAACACAGTGTGCGAGCGCCTACAACCGCACGCTCCCGAACTGACCGATGCCTTTGGCCTGCCCGACGAGATAATCCGTGCTCCTCTTGCCACCGAGACGTACCCGGATTCGCTGTTCACCGCAGGTCGCTGGGAAGGTGTCATCAGGTAGCCCAACGACACGATAACGGTAGTTGTCCGACGGTCGCCGCGAACACAAACGAGACCGTGGCAGGCACTGCCAACCACCCGATCGACCTCAACAAGGATGCGGGCAATGTGCACTACGGTCGACCGCGCGGTGACTCTACTCACCCGCTCACGGTTCCTCACGCTGGCCACCTCCGACCCGGCAGATCGGACAGGACCGTGGGTGGCGACGGTCAGATATGTTGTCAGCGACACCGGCACACTGTTGTTCGGATCGGTACTCGACGCCCGGCACAGCCGACACATCGAAGCCCAGCCGCAGGTAGCTGCCACCGTGTGGCATCTCGGCGCCGATCCCGAGGTCACCGACAGCGTGCAAATGCACGGATGGTGCACTCGGGTCCCCGCCGACGAGGCGCCTCGGCTCCACGAGCAGTTGCTCGCCAAAGGTTTCCCCAATCCCGATACGCGGGCGGAAGCCCTCTCCGGACTGCCGCTGGCACGGTTCCAACCGGGCGGCACCCACCGGCTGTACACGATCACACCCACCGACTGCTGGGTGCGCGACAAGACCGCCTGGCATCAGACTCACATTGACCGACGCATCAAGGTCCCTACAGACAACTTGATCAACAGGTTGCGGGCTGTCCGCTGAATGGGGTGAGAAGAGCCCAGGACGATGCCACGCGAATGGGTTGCTGCGCGGAGCGGTGACAACTGGACCTGCCCCACGCTCTGGGCTCCGGCCGCGGTCGCTGACCGACGGCGGAGACGGGGGTCTTCTAATTAACGCCGCAGGTCAACGAGCTGACCGAAATGTGCGCACTCCCGCGACGGGCGGACGACCTCCCAATTCCCAGCGATAGGGCCGCGGCGCCATCACCGGTGAGTGGTGACGTCGCCGCGCCGGAACGCGGTTGTGGTGCGGACAGGACGCGGGCACGCGCCCGCGCGGGCTCAAGGTCGGGCGGCGCGCTGCGCGGTCTAGTGGGTTACGGGGACCGGGCGCAGCCGCAGCACACCGCGCTCCTCCCCGCCAGGGGGTAGTCACCGCACCAGCGATCCGGCACCGCCGAATCGGAGTTCGCGGGAGCGGCCCCGGCGAAGCCGAGGTGGTGGTCGAGACGCTCGTAGTCGCCACGGTGAGGGACTGCACGACAGGGGCGGACGCGGACATGCGCGGGCCTCCTGGGATCGGTGAGGGCGGACACAACGCCGCCGGGACGGGCAGGGGTGAAGCAGGAGAGGCCAGAACTGCTGCGGTGAGCCAAAGCGGTCACGCAGTGACAGTCGTCGGCTATGCCCGCGCGGAGTGATCGGCGTGAAAGTGCAATTCGTGATCGACACAGATTATTTCAGAAAATATTCAGAATTCTTGGCTACACCGACAAGGTTTGCCTGACTAGCGTAGAGAATCGCAAGCTCAAATCACCCACCCCACGCGAGTGTGTGCAGACACAACGTCCAGGGTGGAGTCGGAGAGATCTGCTGCACCGGAGAGCGAGTAAGTATGACAGAGCGCACGGAACCCGGACTGGGCATAGAGCCAACTGACGTGCATCCTGCGTCCGCAGTCAGGTCGGCCGACGGCAACCTTTCGAACGAGGATGCGAACGACCACATGTGGTTGGTAGCGCTTGTATCGCCAGCGGGTGCCTCACAGGTTCTCGCAAGCTACATACGACAAACAGAGATAACAATTCAAGAACTGGTCGACTGTCTATCGACCGATGAGGCGGGCCAGCCTGTGGAGAATTACCCCCCATATTACCTCCCACCATTAACCGAGGAACCGCAGTCTTTCTCCGGCCTCGCTGGCACGGCCTAGGTGGACGTCTGTAGTGAATTGAAGTCGGCAAATTCCGCATGGCAGAGCACTGAAAAACCCGTGGAAGCAACCATCGACAATATGAGGCTGATCTCCGATTCTGCAGCTAACCGCATGAACCTGTTGATCAGGGATCCAAACTTTACGCTTGGATCTGCAGTCGTGCGTGGACCTTCGCCAGCATCGAATCAGCAAACCGGGGTGTATATGACTGCGGAAACCGAGCAATCTTTGGCGGCGTCGCTCCATGCTGCGATGGATGCCGCATCCCAATGCATTGTAAACGCAATGAACGCGGCGCACGTAGAAGTATTTGGTTTGCCGCCCGTTCCGGACATCCCCGGACGCTTGCGGTCACCATTCTCGATGCGTCTGCGAGATCGACACGGACCGGACGCCCCATCCCCGTGTAGCCCCCCGAATGTCGACTGCAACGGCTGCGAAACATTATGCGAGCGTTATTTGAGATATGAAGAAATTATGAAATTGACAGACTGGGGTCCACTGTGGTCACATGCGTGAAGTCGACTGGGTTCGTAACGATCGAAGCGTTACACCGCATCACTCTAATAAGGAAGGCGGTATGTGACTTTACTTGAGGCAGCCCAATGTGATGTGAATCTGTACTAAACCTAGGAGTTCGGATGTACGTGGTCATGGGGGGGATCGCCGCTATCGGTTGCCCCCTGGTCGACGCATTGTTCGTGGCGGACAGGCATGTCCGGGCGGTCTCGCGTCAGCCCGGCGCAGGCTTTCTCGATGAAGTGGAGGTTGTATCCCCCGAAACGGTCCAGGCTGCCGTGTCGGGTGTGGAGAGCGTGTTTGTCCACCCGCGGGCGAGCAAGGATCATGTCAGCGAACTGCTGCGACGGGCAGTGATATTCGGTGTCGGCCAAGTGGTTGCCATGTCGGCAAGCAGCGCCGATGACGAACCCGCGCATCAGCCCTCCCGGCACAACGGTGACCGCAACACAGAGGTGGAGCAGGCCCTCGTGGCAAGCGGACTGCCGTGGGTGAGCGTGCGACCGAGTCCATTTGCCATGAACACAGTGGCGATGTGGCGCAAGCAGGTGGCCGCTGGAGACACCATCTTCGACCCGTATGCGTCAATCACCGGTCCCGAGGCCGTGAGCCTGGAGCGGATGGTCGCCGTCATCGGTGCGGTGATCGGCAGACCGCTTCGCTACCAGCATATTCCGCCTGAGGCAGCCGCGCGCGCGATGATCGAGCACGGTCTCGGCGAGCGGTTCGTGCTAGCGCTCATGGACCGCTACGCCCGCGAACTGGACCGAACCCTCACGGTCACCGACGAGGTGGACGCGATTCTCGGGCATCCGGCCTGTTCGTTCGCGACCTGGAGCGCCGATCATCGGGAGGAGTGGACGTGACCGTACCACCGTTCTGCTCCAGCGACGATCAGCACCGCGCGGTCTGGCATCTCGGCGCGCTGGTTCAATTCGACGCCACCGCGAGCCAGACCGACGGCCGGTTCGCCATCACCAGGCATACCTGCCGTCGCGGTACCGCGGCTCCGCTGCACCGGCACGAGCACGAGGACGAGATCTTCATTGTCCTGGCGGGCGAACTCACCGTGTATGTTGCGGGACGGTGGTTCCACGTCCGGAGCGGGTCCACCGTCTTCGCGCCGCGCGGACTAACCCACGCCTATCGGGTGGATTCACAGGTCTGCCAGTTTCTTTCCGTGATCACGCCGGGCGGGTTCGAGCAATGGTTCGCCGAAACCGGCCGTCCGGCCGAATCCCTGTCTCTTCCTCCTGCACCGACCAGTGCGCCCGACACCGCCGAACTCACCGCCGCGGCTGCCAACCTTGGCGTCGAAATACTCGGCCCTACTCCGATACTGTGACCGGACCTCTCGCCTCGGGGGCGAGGCGTAACCGACGGGGCAGGCCGAATAGACCTTCGTTTCTCCGTTGCTTCCGGCTTTACCCGGTTGCGGCATCGCCCCTGTCCGATGCTCTCTTGCCGCACCACAAGAAATATTCATGCGTCTCAGCATGTTCGGTGCCAATTAGCCTGGGTGCACGGATTGCCTCACATTCGGAGGGTAACGATCCCCGCATTCGAAGTCGCATTGTGAGACGAGAACCCCTTCAAATCAGCCTATGAGAGACATCCATCCCAACGTGCGCGCCGCACTCGGCATGGCGCGGGAGTTACGGCACCGCCTCGCCGATATGCGTGAACGGGCCGATGAGATCGTTGCGCGTCGGCCGTCTCCAAGTGGGTTGGTTATTCCCGAGGTCGACGCGAGGGGACGGCTGCGTGACCTGTATCTGGCCCCGGGAACCTGCAGCCGATTCGGGAATTCGGAACTGGCCGCCGAAATCATAGCTGCTATCACCGAAAGCGCCAGCGACGCGCGGCGGCAGTACGTCATCGCCATGAACGATACCGACAATCTGCCGCGGCCGCTTGCGGAGCTCGTGCGGGAATGGCGGGCGGCGGGCGAGTCGGACCAGCAGGTCCCCAATTCTGGGAAGGTGGAATAATAAATTGAGATAGTCGGCCGGAGGGCGAGTCGAGCATGTCCCAATACCTGGAAATTGATCCGAATGAGCTGCGCAGAATTGCCGAGCGTCACGAACGGGTTGCTGCCAACATCCGGAAATGGGGTGAAATTCCACGCGCGTGGCTCGCCGACTTCCCATCCAGGTACGGCACGATCGCCGAGCCGGTGCGGGCTGCCCTGGTGGACTACTATGATAGGCGCCATGCCAGGGCGGAACGTCTCGCGGCTGACAATTTGCGGACACGAGATGAATTGATCGCGTCGGCGCGAGCACTCGAAGACGCCGATCGGTCCGGCGCGAGTGAGATCGCAGTGCTGGGTGGTTTCGACGGCAAAGCATATCGAGTCGGTCCCATGCCCGGCGCACCGACGGATCTCGCGCCGCTGGTGAACGGCACCCAACTGGCGGAGCCTTCTACCGCCACACCGCGGGCTCGGGACGTGCCCAGGGAGACCGGCCGCTCCGAACAGACACCCCTGGCGCCCCCCGCATCCACGCCACGGACCTATGCCGCCGCGCCGATCGGGACGATGCTGCCCTCGGTTGACGCATCACACTCCGGCCCAGCGGACGTACACGTGACGCCCGTCATCGATGCCGGCAACGTCGCGAGCATGGCCGTCGACGGGAGTCATAGCGCTGCAAGCACGGTCGGTGGGATAGGTGCCCCCTTGGCGGCGGGCCTCTTCGCGGGGCGGGTCGTTGCGAGTGCTGCGGGCATGGGCAGCGGGGTGCTTACACCGCTCGCGACTGGCGCGTTCGTAGCGGCGGTCCATGCGGCCGAGAGCAAGCGGGCGCTGCCGTCGTTTGTCGTCGGTCAGCAGGTTGAAGAGGATTTGGTGCTCGCCCGCACGCTGCTGGCTACCATCCTTGCCGCCGTGGCTGGTTCGACGCGTGGTCTGGAATGGGCAGTGGCGGTGGGGCGGACTCCCGTCGGAGCCGTCGTTGTGTTGACTTCGAACGAAGGGCGCGGCTGGCTGCCTCCGGGATTGTTTCTGCCGTCGGAGGTCGTTCTTCCGTGGAGGTGGGACTCGGTCCTCGGCTCTGCGGGTCGGAAGGCCGTCGCGGCATTGGAAGGCACCGCCGACCCGGCTCGGATACTTGCCGAGTTCGGTTTGATCGTGGGTCGTCGCGGGAGGGTCAGGATCAGCGCCCTGGTGTCGTCCGCGGCGGTTCCCGAAAGCCTGCGCGCGGCGCTTGGCGACAATGCCGCCGTCGAGGGCCGGGTGTGCGCCGCTGAGTCCGCGGTCGACCTTACCGCGCCCGGTGTGGGTTTGGTGGATCGGCTCACGCTGGCCGGGTCGGACGGGTTACTGCGCGAAGCTGCGACCGTGCCAGAGGCCAACATTCGGGCGAAGTGTCTCGAGCTGGCCCGAGCGGCGGATGCGCGCGTCTGCGCCTCCGTCCCCGTCATCGACGTGGAGATCTCCGCCCACCGCGCCCGGCGGCGACGAATCCTCGATGCATTGCAGGCCGGTCTGCCTGTTCCGGAGAGCTGGTGGGACCAGATACGCGCCGCCGACGCAATGACGGCGGCGGCACTACGGTCACGGAGGGTGGACATATCCCACCTACCTGTCGGTGCTCGCATGGAGGTATCCGGCACGGAAGCTCTACGCGGCATGGTTTTCGAGCGCCGTGCCGACGAACTGCTGCTGTTGCTCGCCGGGGGCGAACCCGAGCGGCAGACCCTGCGCGATGCGTACTACACCTACGGCCAGATAGTCGAGCACCCGCTGCTCCCGACGACAGCGCGTGCGGTAGCGGCACAGACGACGGAGACAACGGGCACAGCCACGGCGGCCCGGGACGCACTGGCCGCCCGCAGTGTTGGACCCGGTTCCCTCGGTTCTGTCAGCGTCAGTTCCATCGGCCTCGGCGGGGCTCGCCGGTCCATCACCGAATTGCGGAGCGGTCCAACGGACTCCGAGAGCTCCAGCGCGCGGAGGAGTGACTAATGAGCAAGGTAGACGACGCCGTCGATTTGATCGACGGCCACTACGAGGATTCGTTCTGGGGGAATGATCAGGCAGGATTTCAGAACGACCAAGCCAGAGAATCGTTGGATGCACTGGCCGATTTGAAAAATCCGGACGAATTCGAGGAGGCATTCGACAGACTGTCTCCCACGTTAAGGGAAACTCTCGCTGAGACAGCCCAACGTCAGGGCCTCGACGATGACGACAAGTACAGTCACATTATCAACTCGCTCGCGACCGGCGACCCTTCAGTGGTCGTCAATGCCCTGAGGGAGCCGGAGTTCGACGACGATTCCGGGGGGTGGTCCGGGCTGGGGCCCGACGAGGGAGAACATGCGCAAGACGCTTCCCTGTGGATACCGCGGGGTGCCAGTGAGGCGCTGAAATCGCTGATCAAGGACACCGAGTTCACGATGCAGTGGGGATTCGACACACTCGGCATCGGTAATCCGGGGGCCGCACCTGACTTCACCACGGTGCTCGACGGCGAACGGGTCACGACCGCGGACGGCTGGTCACAGATCATACGCCAGCATGGTGACCTGAATGAACGGCTGACCAAACGCCAGGATGAGTACACCGGTGAGGACGGGGGCGTCAAAATCACCACGTTGGACACCGAGATCACGGGCTCCGACGTCTTCCAGGATCTCAAGAAAATCAAGGACAATCTCAACGAGAGGCTCCAGTTCGAGTTTCCGGGTTATGTGCGGGACGGCGACGAGATCCAGTACAGCTATAGGGATGTCGACAATTATCGGACGGGGATGGTCGTTTACAAGAAGAACGAGGATTCGGGCAATTTCGTCCTGACCGCTGAAGCGGAACAGCAATACTTCGTCAAGTACATCGACGAGGCCGCCGAAAACTGGGAGAGGAAGTACGCAGAAGCGACCGAGCAGTTTCAGCAATACGCCGATCAGATCGACAAAGGCAACGCGGGCGATGATGGCGGCGATGCCGGCGACGATGGCCGCGATACGGGCGGCGATACCGGTGGCGCTGGCGGCGATTCGGGCGGTGATGGCGGCGATACCGGCGACGATGGCGATTCTACTGACCCGATTCAGGATAGTAATTTTCCGTTACCGGTTCAGGGTGCTTCGACGACAGAATCCGGTTCCCTCGAGGAAGATTGGAGTTCCACGTACGACGATTTGCTCGGGGGGGCTGTGGATACCGCTGGCTCGTTGGACAGTACCTCTCTAAGCGGTGTCACGCCCGAACTCGACAGCACCAGTGGTATCTCGTCGGGCACGGACCCCGGTTCTCGGATCTCGGCGGCGCTGGGTTCCGGAACTGGTTCGGTGACCGGCATAGGAACCGAAAATACCTCGATTCCAGCTAGTTATGACAATGGCGCGGATGTACTGAATCAACTTGCGATGATGTCGGCTCTGGGACAGATGGCGAACCCAGGCAACCGTCTCGCCCGCGACGACAGTGGCCACGACGATCGAGATTCACGAGAGTACCCTCAACACATGGGGGAGCGGAACGGCACCGCGCCAGCGGCTACCACCAACCCCGCTGTTCAGACGGCTCCTACCGGCGTGACGGCGCCGACCAACGCTGGTACGCCGCCGCCGGTGACGACACCGGGCGCGATGGTGGATGTCCCGATCGACAATACGACGGTGAAGGCGTCGCAGCCGGTGGCGGAGGCGTTGCAGAAGCAAGTGCAGAACGTCGCGATGGATGCGATATCCACGTACCGGGGCACTGCGGGTGAATTGTCCGCGGACCACCCGCCTGCGGTGATCAATAGTCGTGACCCAGGCGCGTTCAATACGGGCGATATTCTTCAGTGGGAGCGGCACAACGCGCTTATCGTCAAGGAAAACAATCAACTTTTTGTCCTCGATAACGGCCGTCTCATTCCCTTCGATGCCAACAAGCCCCCGTTGGAGGAGAAGTACGGAATGTTCACGGGCTACATCCACCCGACCGGCCTGGATGGCGCCGCCGGTGGCGACCCCGCAGTCGCGGCTGCGCCCGCTCCGCCGACCGTGAGCGCACCGCAGCAGCCTGCCGGTGCGCCGCCTGTCTCACCACCGCAGATCTGAGCGGCTGGAAGGGGTAGTCCAGAGGAATGGCATCGTCATCGGTGCCGAGCCACGAGTGGCCCGCGGCCATTCGCGGGCGGAAGAACCACCTCGGCACCGCGCACCGGTTCCCGCATTACGCGGTACTCCATGTGGGTATGCCGTAGACGTTGAGTTTGTCGATGCCGTAGTCGGCGGAAAAGCCCAGTCCCACTGCCGAGTATCGCAAGGTCGCCCCCGCCGATCCTGCCGCCAGGGCAAGGGCCTCGACGCCATGGGGCGTGCCGTGGTGCCGGGACGCCAGTTCGTATGCCAGCCCGGTGAAGTCGTCGCGGCGGCGGGCGACCAAATGAAGTGAGAAGTCAGGGGCACCTCGACCGCGTGCACAGCAGACGAAGAAGCTATGCCGGTGGAGTTCGGCTGCGTCGACACCACACCGAACGAGCTCGGACAGGACCTGCCATGCCGGATCACCGAAGTGACGGATCATTTTCATCGGCACGCCGACATCGTTGTATCGGGCCTTCAGGTAGATCTTGTGGTTCACCTCGCCGTGCGCGTCCACCTCGATCGCGGCGCCAACAGGCGTGATGAGCTTCTCATGGTCGGGTACCGACGCCAATCCGGCGAACCCGGGCAATGCCCTGCACAACTGGTACAGCCCGCCCGGCCCGGTCGATGGACCTCCATATACCTTGAGGCGCGCTACATCATGTGGCGCTGCGGCGTGATGGACAACCCCTATCCACAGCGGGGAGCGATGCCGCCACATCGGAGTTTTCATGGTATCGGGATATAGCGTCGTGACAAAGGACAGCAGCAGGTCTGCCACTGCCTGGTCTCCGTACGGCAACCATGCGACGAGATCTCGGATCGCGGCGAGTTGAGCAGCGACGCGAGAGCCGAACTCTGTCTCCGGTACCGCGGTGGCGGTGACGTAGCGAATGACCGGAGTGAACTGGCCTCGGCCACCGGACACGCTGGCTTCCAACGGAACACACGAGCTGGTCAGCACGCTGGCGCGGTGCACATCCGCCCTTCGTGCGTCCAGCTGTCCTCCACGAACGCGCTTCACCATGGCGCGAATGGACGCTGGATCACAACCGATTCTCAATCGCTCGGCCAAGTCGACCAGAAATTCTCCCACAGCTTCAGCCGCCGCTGTTGTCAAGGCTGTTGTCAAGCATTGTGCCGCAGGAGGAACTTCCGGGGTAACGTGTGTATTCTTTGACATTCTTGCCCAGATCGACGAACTCTCTCATCCCCCTCCTTCCAATTCTTCCGTATCCCCGTCCGGGGGAGGTGCGCATGTGTGGCCTTGGTCTGCCTTGTCGATCGACAGCATCCCTCAACCGGGGTATCCAGCGGTACTGCACAGCGACAATGGCTCGGAGCCGGAAGGTGCGGCGATGCGGGAGTGAGCCGGTGGACAGGCGTTGCGTCCGGCAGAGTGGTGTAGGAATCGGACCGGCCGGTTCGACGATCGGCGTGTCGTAGCCGAGTAGAGGTGGTCACCGCGTGATCCTTCAACAGACCTACCAAGTCGCTGAAGGAAGAAAGCTTCACGCGATGACCTCTGTCGAGCCTATCGACCCGTCCAAGTTGCTGTCGGACCAACTCGCCGTAGCTAGCCCGGATCTGCTGCGCAACATGATGTCCACGTTCATCCAGGCCCTGATGGGCGCCGAAGCCGACACTGTGTGCGGCGCCGGCTACGGCGAACGCTCCGACGAGCGGGTGAACTCACGAAATGGCTACCGCCACCGCGACTTCGACACTCGTGCCGGCACGATCGACGTTGCGATCCCTAAACTGCGCTCGGGCAGTTACTTCCCGGATTGGCTGCTCGGGCGCCGCAAAAGCGCCGAACGCGCACTCACCAGTGTGGTGGCGACCTGCTACCTGCTCGGGGTCTCCACCCGCAGCATGGAGAAGCTTGTCGAATTGTCGTGTGAAGGCTCAGGACCTGGTTGACTCGGTGTTCTCGGGACCTTGTTGACAAGATCGGTTCGTCCGGCGATGCTTGCTGGCCGTGCCGAATGGGCAAACAAGTCGGGATTGGTTGGTAGAGCAGCGTTTCGCGCTGTGTTAGAGGTGTTGGACGGATCGCCGGTCAGTGAAGTGGCGGTCCGGTACGGGGTATCGCGGCAGTCGATCTACAACTGGAAGGCCAAGTACCAGGCTGGCGGGGTCGACGGGTTGCGAGCCGTATCGAGCAGGCCGCGGACGAGTCCGACGCGTGTGCCCGCCGACGTAGAGGCCCTGGCGTGTGAGATGCGCCGTGCGCACTCACGTTGGGGTGCGCGGCGTATCGCGTTCGAACTCGCACAGGCCGGTGTGACCGCGGCACCGTCACGAGCGACTGTGCATCGGATTCTCGTTCGCAACGGCCTGATCCGAGCGCAGGAACAGCGGCACCGACGCAAGTATCGGCGGTGGCAGCGGGAAGCACCGATGCATCTGTGGCAGCTGGACCTGGTCGGCGGTATCTACCTCGCCGATGGGCGAGAGTGCAAGATGCTCACAGGAATCGACGACCATTCACGATTCGTCGTCATCGCCGCGGTGCTGGCAGTGCCATCGGGTCGCGCGGTCGCCGACGCCTTCCTCAAGGCAATGAGGGTCTACGGAGTGCCGTCAGAAGTGCTGACCGACAACGGAAAACAGTTCACCGGACGCTTCACCCGGCCGCGGCCGGCGGAGGTGTTGTTCGAGCGAGTGTGCCGGGAGAACGGGATCACCACCCGCCTGACCAAACCGTTCTCGCCGACCACGACCGGAAAGATCGAACGCTGGCACCAGACGCTACGCCGAGAGCTGCTGGATGCGTCTGGCCCGTTCACGGATCTGCCAACCGCCCAGGCCGCGATCAGCGAATGGGTTCACACCTATAACCATTCCCGGCCGCATCAAGCCCTCGACATGGCGACCCCGGCCAGCCTGTTCCGCCCCAACGCCCAGCCCGAACCGCTCAAAGTCACCACCGATCTGCCTGCGGTGTCCGATGTCGCCGCCATTCCTGTCAGCCCGACGGTCGAACCGGACCCGGTGCCCGGCCTGGTGCTGGCGTCCTCGGCCGGGGCGGTCGAGTTCGACACGGTGATATCCGCCAGCGGCCAGCTTTCAGTCGCAGTCCACAGAATCAAGATGGGCGCCCAGCGGGCCGGGCAACTCGCGCATGTGTGGGTCGACGAACACAGCATCCACATCCTCCTCGACGGACAGCTCGTCAAGACCATGCCGTCCAACCTCGACGCCGAAGACCTCCACCAGCTCAGAATGCGCGGCGCGCGCCCGGCAGGCCCACCCCCTGCGGGACGGTCCAGCCAGAAGGCAGGCGCGTTAGCCGCCGACGCGGTAATCGAAATCGACCGTGCTGTCGGCAACAACGGAGCACTCATCCTGCTCGAGCACCGCCTCAAGGTCGGTGCCGAACTGTCGGGCAAGCGCGTCACCCTGCGCCTCGACGGTCACCTCATCCACGTGGTCCACGACGGCGTGCTCGTCAAGACACTGCCCTCACCGATTCCCGCCGACGAACGCGGCAAGCTCCGCGGAGCCCGCGTCGCCACCACCCAGCTTCCGCCACCGGCTGCCGGACCCATCAGCGTCCAGCGCAAAGTCCCCGCCGACGGTGTCGTGATGGTCGCCCGCCAAAACATCCGCATCGGCCGCACCTACGCCGGTCAGATCGTCAGCATCCACGTCGAAGACACCCACTTCCGCGTCCCCCTCAACGGCGCCGAACTGTCCATCCACGCCCGCAAGACCCAGCACCCCGTCCGCCGCTGGAAAGCCAAAATCCACGCTCCCCGAATCTAATCCGGGCGTCCGACACCTCTCGAGACCTTCAACCAGGTCCTGAGCCACCCAAGCCAAACAGCTCCTGAGACCGCACACGACAGTCGAATCACTCGGTGTGACAAAGCTTTCCAAGTCGCAGGTGTCGATCATGGCCGCCGAGCTCGACGCCCAGGTCGAAGCGTTCCGCACCCGCCCACTCGACCAGGGCCCGTACACGTTCGTCGCCGCCGACGCCCTGGTGTTGAAGGTCCGGGAAAACGGGCGCGTGGTCAACGTGCACACCCTCGTCGCCCCCGGCGTCAACGCCGACGGCTACCGGGAGATCCTCGGTGTCCAGGTCACCAGCGGCGAGGACGGCGCGGGCTGGCTGGCCTTCTTCCGCGACCTGGTCGCCCGCGGGCTGTCCGGGGTCAGCCTTGTCACCTCCGACGCGCACGCTGGGCTGGTGGCCGCGATCGGAGCCACCCTGCCCGGCGCTTCGTGGCAGCGGTGCAGAACCCACTGAAGCTGTAAAGATTCAACTTGGCGTTTCGTAGTCCTTGTTCGTGGCGATGAAGGTGAAAATTTCGGTGGCGGTGGTGAATCGGTGTGTGGACGGGGTGATGGTGTGGCCGTTGTGTTGCAGCAGGGGTAGGACATCGTCGATAGCGTTGCGGATGGTGCCGCGGCTGACGCCGAACAGTTCGGCGAGGGTGTGCTGGTCGCATAGTTTCCGCTGGTCCAGCACTGTGGCCAGGATCCTGTCGGCGTCGGTGATCTTCTGGCGGAACATGCCGCCGCGGGTACCGGGTCGTCGTTCGCCCCGCGCTGATGGTGCCTGCGTCGTTCGATCGCGGCGCGGTAAGGGACGGAGATCCGGTCGGCCAGGGCGTGGAAATGGTCGCGGGGCATGCCGGTCAGGCTGGGATGGGCCAATGCCCGTGAAAATTCCATTTTGCTTGTGGCGGTGTCGTTCTCGAGCCGATCACGCAGGTCTGAGACGCTGGAGAAGTAGTGCGGGGTCTGAGAGATAGCGATCTGTTGTTCCTCGAGGAGAGCCGGGTTTCCCTGATCGCTTTGCCGATGCTGTTCGGGTTGATGCCGAGGAGGTCGACCAGGACTTTCTGCGGGCAGACCCGGCGCAGGTAGACCACGGTGACCAGAACCTTGTCGGCGGGCCTCAACAGCGGCCGGCCGTGGTCGCCGCGCTCCTGGCGGCGCGGTCCGCCGCGCTGCAGGTACTTGCGTTGCTCGGCCAGCGCGGCTTGTGCCGGGGCCAGCCGGTCGCACAGCCGGCGCAAATCCTCGCTGGACATTGGGACAGGTCCCGCTCGTCGGTGGTGACGGCCCGGCCGCTAGGCACCGGTGTCCAGTTCGGCGTGAACACGCAGCCCAGTGCGGGTCCTGGTGGCCGCGATGCTGTTCACGACCACCTCGTGGCTGGTCAGCGGTCTACCGCGCCAGTTCATGGTGATATGGGAGAACAACCGGTGCTCGATCTTGTTCCATTTCGAGGTGCCAGGCGGGAAGTGACAGACGGTCACGGTCAACCCTGTCTCGGCGGCGAACGCGGCGAGTTCGGCCTTCCACAGCCGATAGCGGTAGCTGTTGGAGCCACCGCAGTCCGCGGTGATCAACAGCCGATCGGCATCCGGGTGGTCCAGCCGCCCGCGGGAGCGCCACCAGCGCCGGATCGATTCCACGGCGAACACCGAGGTGTCGTGGTCGGTTCCCACGTTCACCCACCCGGTGTCGTTGGCGATGTCATAGATGCCGAACGGGATCGCCACCTCAACGTCGGGGCCGATGAAGTAGAAGCTGTGATCCTCGACTTCGATCGGTTCGCCTTTCGGGCGCCACTGACGTCCCGGGTTGGGCAACTGCCCAAGCTGCTCCTTTCTTCTTGGCGTCGATGCTGATCACCGGCTGCCCGTCCGCGTGATGCTGCTTGACCTGCTCGTTGATATACCGGAACTGCACGCCCCGATCGGCGTGCTGGGTTCCTTCCAACGTCTTGGCGTTGGCCTGCAGGCTGAAACCCTGCTCCTTGAGCAAACGGCACACCGTCGGCGCGGACACCGCATGCCCCGCCCGGGTCAGCTCTTGTGCCAGATTCCGCAACGACTTCACCGTCCACCGCAGCGGCGACATCGGATCCCCACGCTCGTCCGGTTCCACCAAGGCCAGCAGCGCCTCAACCAGTCCCGGATCCAACTTCTCCCGCCGACTTACGGCCACCGCCGGCCCGCCGCACACGCCCGCCCGGGCAACGGCTGCTCACCGGCCTCCAGCTCGAAAACACCTCTGCGCACTGTGGTTTTCGCTGACCCCTGCCGCCCGGGCCGCCACCCGAACCCCGCCATGCCCCAACGCCCGGGCTTCGCTGGCCAACGCCAACCGCCGCTGCCGCTCGTTCAGATGCGGCAGCAACACCGCCAACCGCCCAGACAAGCCAGCCCCGACCCCACTCACGACCGCCATAGCACACCGAAACACCTTGCGCCACAACACAACACGTTATTACGTTACAGCTTCACTACACGGTGAATCTGATGTCGATCACCCCGAAATCGTCGTGGCCGTGGGTACGGACCCTGTTGCATTCGGTATTCGATCAAGCCGACGCCGAATCCGTTGCCGCCCAATATCATCGGATGCTCGATGCTTTGACCGAGAAGCTACCGAAAGTGGCCGGGCACCTCGACGCCGCCCGTGCCGACTTACTCTCGTTCACCGCGTTTCCTGGGTCTATCTCTAGCTCCTCTGTCAAGGAGCGCTGGCGATTTCGTAAGCGTTGTGGTCGGCGATCATGGCGCGGAAGATCACGTCGGAGAGTCTGCGTTTGAGGATCCGCATCGCTTCCATTCCGCCGTCACCGCCGGCTTTCCGTCGAGCGAGCAGCGCTCGGGCGTCCGGGTGGCAGCGCGCTTGGGTGAGGGCGATCCTGTGGATAGCGGCGTTGAGCTGACGATTTCCGGTGCGGGAGAGTCGATGCCGGGCGCGGTTGGATGACCAGACCGGTAGCGGAGCAGTGCCGTTGTGACGAGCGAAGGCGTCTTTGGAACGGAACCTGTCGACGCCGGCGGTCTCGCCGAGGATCTTGGCCGCAGTCAATGCCGCGCACCCCACAATGGCGAGCAGCGACGGCGCCACGGCAGTCACCCGAACGCCGATCTCGTCGCTGAGGTCGTTGATCTCGTCGGTCAAACGTCGGCAGTGCTCGATCAGTCTCGCCGCCAGACGGGTGACCAGCCCGTCGAAGTCGGCCAGATGTTCTGCGACGCGGTCATAGGCGCTGGCGCGCTCGAGCTTGACCGGTGGCGTCCAGGCCGGGTCGAGTTCGTGCAGGTGCCAGCGCAGCCGGGCGATGATCCGCGTGCGTTCGGCCACGAGATCTTCGCGGTGATCGACCAGCAGCCGGATCTCACGTTCGGTGCCGTCGAGTCGCGCGATCGGCAAGTCCGGTTCACGCAGGGCCGCCCGGGCAACCGCGAGTGCGTCGATCGGGTCGGATTTGCCGTAGGTCCGCCCCGAATCGCGAGCGTGAGCCATAAGCTTGGTCGGAACGCGGACCACACGTTCACCGGCTGCGATCAGATCGCGTTCGAGTCGCCTGGTCATGTGTCGGCAGTCTTCGATAGCCCACAACCTGTCCGGATCCTGTTGCGTCTGCGCCCATTTCATTAGCGCAAGGTGATCGTTGCTGGTCGTGCCAACGGTCTTCGCCGATAGCCGACGGCCGAGTTCGTCGGCGGAGACTGCTGTGTGGGTGCGCTTGTGCGCATCGATCCCGATGACCATCATTGGTTCGCGTCAGCCCTTTTCGATCGCGGGTATGGCACGGACCGGTCGGCAGGCAATCCCCAGTAGGGGCGATGCCACGCTCCTCTTAAGCCATGCCGGCCGATCCCTGGGTGTCGACCGGCCGCAGTAGAGATACAAGCCACGGAGGCGGAGCTAACGGTGGAGCGAACCGGTGACCCGTAGATCGTGACACTGGCGCTAACGGTGTTTGCGGCGATTTCCATCAGTAGGTTTGGGCGTTGGGCCAGCGGTCGGCGAAGGTGATCGCGAAGGCGTTGACCGCGGGTTTCCAGCGCATGGTCCATCGTGCCCGACCGGCGCCGGTGGGGTCGAGGGAACGGGTGACCAGGTAGAGGCACTTCAGCGCGGCTTGCTCGGTGGGGAAATGGCCTCGGGCTTTGATCGCACGTCGGTAGCGGGCGTTCAAGGATTCGATTGCGTTCGTGCTGCAGATGACACGTCGGATCTCGATGTCGTAGTCGAGGAACGGGATGAACTCCTCCCACGAGTTCTCCCAGAGACGCACGATCGCAGCGTATTTCGTGCCCCACCGCTCGGTGAGCTCATCCAGCGCTGCCCGTGCCGCGGTGGCGTTGACGGCGGTGTAGATCGGTTTCACATCGCGGCGCAGCGCGTCCCAGTGCTGGCGGCCGGCAAGCCGGAAGGTGTTGGGGTCGGCCTGGAGCGCGGTGCCGGGGTTGCCCTTCGGTCCGTTTCTCCAGGCCGTCCGCCGAACCCGGCGTGCGGCTCTCACCGCACCGGGCTCTCCACGAATTCTGCTGGTCATGCCTGGTGCTGAATCGTCCATGGGTCCGGGATCTTCGTTCCCCGCTAGCGGTAGCGTTCGATCGTCACCGTCGCGGGTTGGAAGACCCGGAATCCGTTGGCCGACGGCCACCATTGGCCGGGGCCGTAGTAGTGGCGGATGATCCAGCGCGCATTCCGGTTCGGGTGTTTGCTGCGCAGCCAGCGCCAGACGCGCCACCACAGGTGGTGGTTGAGCGCGCCGAACGCCCGACTGGAGGACCCGTGCCGGAAGTATTGCGTCCAACCGCGTGTGATGCGCCCCAACTGCAGGAACATCGTGTGTGCGGGTAGGTATGTCGATTCTCGCCCGGTGACTGCGGTGAGCTTCCGTCGGATGCTTGTCAGCGACTTCTTCGACGGATAGCTGTAGATCAGTCGCCGGGTACTTCCCCTCTGCCGGTGCCGCTGGATGCGGAACCCCAGAAAGTCGAAGCCCTCGTCGATTCCGACCACGCGAGTCTTCTCGGGTGACAATCGCAACCCGATCCGACCCAGGACGGATTCGATCTCGTTGTATAGGTTCTCGGCGTGCTGGCGGGTGCCGAACACCATGACCACGAAATCGTCCGCGTAGCGGACGAGTCGAAAGGTCGCCGCACCCTTTCGGGTGGCGCGCCAGCGCTGGGTTTGTGTTCCCATCGCCTCCCACCGTTGCCGGAAATGCTCATCGAGCACCGACAACGCGAGATTGGCCAACAGCGGGGACAGTATCCCGCCTTGCGGGGTGCCGGTGGTGGTGTCACGATGGACGCGCATCTCGTCCAGTAGTCCGGCCTTAAGAAACGCCTTGACCAGCAACAGGACGCGCCTGTCACCGACTCGTCGACGCAGCCGATCCATCAGGACCGGATGGTCGATCTCGTCGAAACACGACGCGATATCGCCCTCGAAGACCTGCTCATAGCCGCGAGCGGCATAGAAGCGGATCTCCTCGACAGCGTCCTGACACCGGCGTTCCGGACGGAAACCGTAACTGCACGGATCGAAGTCCGCTTCCAGGATCGGCTCCAGCACCAGCTTCAACGACGCCTGCACGACCCGGTCGGTCACAGTCGGAATCCCCAGGCGCCGCATTTTGCCATTCGCCTTCGGAATCATCACCGTGCGCACCGGAACAGGACGGAAAGACCTGTCCCGCAGCGAATCCCTCACCTCGGAGAGAAACCCGACCACACCGCGCTCGCTGTGCTCGATCGACCACGCCGTGGCCCCATCGATGCCAGCGGTCTTGGCGCCCTCGTTTTCCCGCACCCGCGTCCACGCCTCTACGAGGAACGCGGGGTCGGCCACGAGGTTGAACAAATCATCGAAACAACGGCCAGGATCGGCCGTTGTCCAGCAGTGCAGCTTCGTCTGAATCTCCAGTACCCGCCGGCGCGCCACCGAACGGCACTCCAGCAGCGCGCCGATATTCACCAGCGCCTCTTCCGGCATGACAGCTCCGATCTGCCTCATTCGCTGCCGCCCTTCGCCATGTGACCGGCTCTCCCGGCCTCGGACTACTACGGCGGCTCCGCCCTGCCGTTGCCGATCAGCCGACAGCGGACCCAGCCCGGACCACCACGCTGGATGCGCGGAAAGACCAGGCAGACAACGACAGTTCCCGTGTTCACTCGATCACCGATCGACGAGTCTGGTGCCCAGCTATACCCCGGCGGCCCTCGCAAGTACGCCGCAGACCTTCCTCGCGAACTACCTCTGCCGATGGCCTTCGGCAAAGACGGACGCCGCCACCGCAACAACGGCGACGCGCACCGCACCCCGGCCCATATCCGCCAGATTTCGAGCCGGTTCCTGCTAACGAGGCTTCATCGCTGGTTTCTCGCGTGCACCCTCTCGTCTCGCTTGCCGGACCCGCACCATCTGGCAGTACTGGCACGTCCCGGCTTCGTCAGGGCCGCTTCCCACCCTCCCCGGCGCTTCCCGGATCAGGCTGCCCTCAGCTTCACCGAGCCGCTGCGACGTCCCAGCGTCGAAGGTCTCCCACCTCCAATCGGTGAATCAAGCGCCTCACGGCGCAC
>NZ_BAGF01000147.1 GCF_000308755.1 Nocardia pneumoniae NBRC 100136 | reverse complement strand
TGATGGTGGTGGTGCGGTGGTGTTGTCGAAGCGGGGTGGGTTCGCTCGGTTGCTTGCTATCGATTCGGTCTCCGACCCAGAACTCGAATACCGCCACCGCGGCGGTGAAGCACTGTTTCCGCCTGGCTTGACGGTGGGACGCATGCTGAATTTCGACGAGCGATTGGAATACAGCCGCCGTGAGGGGCTCGCTGGCGGCCCGGTTTTCACTGACCTCGGAACCGTGCTCATCGAGACCGTCGAACGAGCGCTCGAGGACGCCGGTGTCCGCATGGACGACATCGCACGCGTGGTCCATGATGGATTCCACCGCGATGCCCTCCACGCAATATTCTTGGAGCCCTTGGGAATCAAAGAAGACCAGGGGATCTGGGAGTACACGCGCCGAGCAGGGCACGCGGGCCCGGTGGACCAGATCCGGGGGCTGGAGCACCTGTGGCGCTCGGGCGCGGTCGGCGTCGGCGACCACGTTCTGCTGGTCAGCGACGCGCCCGGCATGGAGGCCGCGTGTGCCGTTCTCGAGATCGTCGACACCCCCTGATATCCCGACCCCGAAACACGGGAGGACACCGCATGTCCGAATACATTATTCACATATCGGAGTTGCCCGATAGACCACTCCGTGTAGTTGGAGGCAAGGCACGCAACCTCGGTGAATTGATCAGCGCGGATCAGTCCGTCCCCGACGGGTTCTGTCTCACTACCGAAGCATTTCGCCGGTTCCTCGACTCGTGCCCTGATGTGGAGGAGCTGTATTCGCGGCTCGACAATGCGGCCGATGACGCGGAGCGCGCCAGGATAGGGGCCGAATTCCGCAAGCGGCTGGGCGAAATTCCGGTGCCGGAACACATCTCACTGGAGCTGTGTGATCAGTGGCATCGAGTGATAGACGGCAATCCGTGCGCGGTACGGTCTTCCGCGACGGCTGAGGACCTGCGGACAGCGTCGTTCGCCGGACAATACGACACATTCCTGAATGTGACCGACGAGCGGCAGTTGCTCGACTGCGTACGTCGTTGCTGGCTGTCGGTGTTCACCGACCGAGCGATCGACTACCGTCGGCGGCGCGGCATCGGCCATCGCGACGTCGAGCTGGCGGTGATCGTGCAGCGGATGGCGGACGCCACGGTCGCGGGCGTGATGTTCACCGCCGATCCTGTGTCCGGCCGGCGCGGCGTCACCGTGATCAACGCCGCGTTCGGCCTCGGCGAATCCGTCGTCTCCGGGGCAGTCAGCCCAGATCTGTATTCACTGGACTCCAGCGGCGTCCTGCACAAGTCGATCTCGACCAAGACCGTGATCACGAAGCCTTTGCCCGGCGGCGGTGTAGAAAACGTCGAGCTCGCGACGGCAGACCGCAGAGCTCAGGCATTGCCGGACAACGAAATTCGTGAACTGGCGGCACTAGGCCGGCGGCTCGAGGCCTACTTCGGCAGTCCACAGGACATCGAATGGGCCCGCACCGGCACCGGATTCCTCATCCTGCAGTCCAGGCCGATCACCTCATTGTTCCCAACGCCACCGCCACCTGCGGACGGATGGCTGCACCTGTACTTCTCCTTCGGCCACCAGCAGATGATGACCGAGGCCATCTCCCCGCTCGGACAGTCGGTGCTGCGCACGTACTTCCCGTTCGGCCGCAGACTGCCCAGCGGTGAAAGCTCACAGATGACAACCGCGGGAGATCGCGTGTTCTTCGACTACACCGCGCCATTGCACTCACCGCTCGCCCGTCGAGTGCTGTCCTGGGCCGTCGGCAGCATGGATGCCCGAGTTGGACAGACCGTGCGCGAGTTCGCCGCTCGCACCGAGTTTCAGCGTGGGTATCGCACGACATTGCGCCGCGAAGCAGCCATCAACATCTTCCTCCTTCGCGCGGGGCTCCGGGTGCTCAATGATCTGTGCTGGTCGAATCTGAACGAACGACACGCGGCCATCCACCGGTTCAGGCAGCGGAGCCTGGCGACCGCTCGTGCGAGGGTGGGTTCGTCGGGCGGCGCGAAACGTATCGCAGCGATCCAGGCCGACATGCACGCGGTCGCGCCGCGAATCGTCGATCAGCTGGTCATCGGCCCGATGTCGGCGTTGCTGGCTCGCCAGCTGATCGAGCGATTGGTTGAGCGCTGGCTCGGTGACACCACCGATGTCGGCGCGCTGGACAAGTCCCTGCCGGGCAACATCACCACCGAAATGGGCTTGGTGCTCGCCGATCTGGCCGATTCGACCCGGGACAACCCAGCATTGCGCGAGATCCTCGAAGACCCTCCGGAAGAATTCGAGCTGGCAATGCTGGACACGATGTCCGGCGGTCCCCAGTTCCGAAAGGCTCTGGAGGACTTCCTGGCGCACTTCGGCATGCGCGGGCCCGGCGAGATCGACATCGCCCGACCGCGCTGGATCGATCGCCCGACCCTGTTGTTCACATCCATTCTCGCCGCCAGCCAGACCAGCTTTCCCGGCGAGCACCGCACCCGCTTCGTGGAAGGCGCACGGGCGGCCGACACCGCGATCGATCGGATCCTCGGTCGTGTTCGAAGCACTCGCAACGGGCGGATCCGCGCTCGAATCCTGTCTCGCCTGATCCGAGTACACCGCACCCTCATGGCGTTGCGTGAACACCAGAAGTTCCTCACGGTCGGCTTGTTCGACATCTATCGGACCGGGATCAGGGCCGAGGTCGAGTCGCTCGTCGCCACCGGCGTTCTCGAGTCCGCCGCCGACGGTAACTACCTGTCGCTGCACGAATTACGCGGATTGCTGTCCGGTCGGGCCCCCGACGACCTCGCCGAAGTCATCCGCGCGCGAAAGTCCGAATTCGAGGTCTCGATGAGTCTGCAGGTACCACGACTGCTCGCGAGCGACGGCGAAATGGTGGCGATCGGCGGCAGTGCCGTCCCGACCGCCGGGACCTTGGTAGGCAGTCCGGTGTCCGCCGGTGTGGTCGAAGGTCGGGCCCGTGTCGTCTTGCGGCCCGAGCAGGCGACGTTCGAGGACGGCGACATTCTGGTCGCTCCGTTCGCCGACCCGGCATGGACACCGCTGTTCTCGGCGGTGCGCGGCGTAGTGCTGGAGGTCGGCGGGGTGATGGCTCACGGCGCCGTGGTGGCGCGTGAACTAGGTCTGCCCGCGGTGGTCGGCATCGACAACGCGACCACGCTCATCACTGACGGTCAGCGGATCCGCGTCGACGGTTCGCTCGGCACGGTGTGCTCGCTGAGTGCCGCGTCCGCCGATGTCGTTCGCGTTTAGGGGGCCTTCGATGTCGAACGAACTTCATCCGGTCGCCGAGGACTGGTCGACCGCACTGGCTGTCGTGGCACATCCGGACGACCTCGAATACGGGGCGGCCGCCGCCGTCGCCCGCTGGACCGCGCAGGGCAAGAACGTCGTCTACTGCATTGCCACTCGCGGCGAGGCAGGCATCGACGCAATGGCGCCCGAGTGGGCCGGAAGTGTCCGAGAACGCGAGCAGCGTGTTGCCGCGGCGATCGTCGGTGTCCATGCCGTCGAGTTTCTCGATCATCAGGATGGGATCATCGAGTACGGCATACCGTTGCGTCGCGACATCGCTCGCGTGATCCGGCGCCATCGCCCCGACGTTGTGCTGACCGCCAATCATCACCTCACCTGGATGGGCGGCGCGCCCAACCAAGCCGATCACATCGCGGTGGGACGCGCGGTGATCGACGGCGTCAGAGATGCCGCCAACCGGTGGGTGTTCCGAGACCAACTCGACGAGGGCCTCGAGCCGTGGAGTGGAGTGCGGTCGGTCCTGGTCGCCGGGTCGCCATACCCCACCCACGCGGTCGACGTCGACGAGCACTTCGCCACCGGTGTGAAGTCGCTGCGTGCGCACTCGACCTACCTCGACGGACTGTCGGAAGGTCCGATGGCCGATCCCGAGCAGTTCCTCACCGGCATCGCCCGGGGGGCGGGCGAGCGTCTCGGCTGCACCTATGCCATGGCATTCGAACAAATCCCTCTGAGCTGACGAGGTTGTGCAGATGAATACCGATGATGTCGTCCGGCAGGTGAAATCCATTCACGAGCGGGAACGCACGTTGATCGCTTCGATCGGCGAAGACAGCGCGCGGGCGAATTCCGTCCTGCCGGGCTGGACTCGCGGTCATGTCTTGTCCTGTCGGCTCGCCTTCCTGCGGGCGGCGCACCGCCAGGTGCGGCACGCGATGACCGGCTCATCAGTCGACTTCTATGACGGTGGCAGACCGGGCCGGGAAGCGGAGATCGCCGCGCGCGCCCACGAACCGGCCGACCGATTGGTGGCCGAGCTGACCCGCGCGACATCGGCATTGGACGAGACATGGTCCGCACTCGGGCCCTCCGACTGGGACCTGCCCGCGAACTACCGCGAACCCTGCACGCTGACCAGTGTGCTGTACGGCAGCTGGCGCGAGGCCGAAATCCACTGTGTCGACTACGACTTGGGCTACTCACCGAATTCGTGGTCGCCGTCCTTCTGCGCGCACCTGTTCGAATTCCTGACTCCACGCATCCCCGCGGGAATCCAAGTGGACCTGATCGCACATGAGGGAGGCACCTGGAAGCTCGGGACAGGGGAGCCGGTCGAGATACGGGGAGCGTTGACCGACCTCGCGGCGTGGCTGTCCGGACGAGCGCCGCAGTCGCCGGTGGAGTCGTCGTCCGGCGAGCTGCCGACCTTGCAGCGGTTGCGTGGTCCGGAGCCGTTGAACCGCGCCTGAGGGTGGGCGGAGGTGGTCGGCTCGTGCTGCACGGCGGCCGACCACCCAGAGCGGCAACCGCCTACGGGAGCAGGGTGACCCGGCCCGCGACATCGGACTGTGGCTCTGCATGCGCACAATTCCCGTCGTTCGCGATGCCGACCCCGAACTGGGGTTCGCCAGTGGTCACAGGCACGACCAGGCAGCGAACGCCGGCCGCGCCGCCGTCTACTTCGACGATGATGCCGTAATCGGTCGGGGACACCGCGGTCCAACTCACGGCCTTGATGCTGTAGGTGGCGGCACCTCCCGGCATCGGGACCGCGAGTCGGCCGGTTCCCTCCGCAGTGCCATCGGCGAACAACTGGCCGGCCACCCGGCCCCCGACATTGCGGGCCTCCACATTCCAGGTGGCCATCGGTTTGCCGGACTGGGCCGCAGCGAAGGGTGCTTCCAGAGCGAGTGCCGGAAAAGCAAGCACCAGAGCGAATCCGATGACTGTTCGCATGTTCATGTCGTGCTCCTCGAACGCAGTTGTGGTGTCGGCCGGGACTGCGGCCGCGCCGAGGATACGTTGTGTAGTCGGGCAATACGTAGTGTTCGAATAGCGGCACTTCGTCCTGCATCATGGCCGGACCGGCACCAAGCGCTCGTCCCCGACGATGCGGCCGTCCGCGATGGTGATCTCTCGTTTGACGAAGGCCCGGATGCCCTGCTCATGGGTGACCACAACGATGGTCCGCCCGTCGTGGTTCAGGTCCACGAACAGCTCGAGCACTTCCTGCGACGTGGTGGAATCCAGATTGCCGGTGGGTTCGTCGGCGAGCAGGAGGGGAGGGTCGTTGGCGAGCGCCCTGGCGATCGCCGCCCGCTGCTGCTGACCACCGGAGAGCATCGACGGCAGCTTGTCGGCCTGATCGGCGATCCCGACGCGATCGAGCAGTTCCCACACCCGGCTGCGACGGTGCGCCGGCGTATCGAGATCGGCGAGCTCCATGGGCAAGCGGACATTCTCGGCGACGGTCAAGGTCGGAAGGAGCTGGAAGAACCGGAACACCAGCCCGACGCGGCGACTGCGCCACCGGGCAAGTTCGGTCTCGGAAAGAGTGTCGAGCGAAGCGCCCGCGGCCGACACCGAGCCCGATGTCGGACGCTCGATCCCGGCAAGGAGGTGCAACAACGTCGTCTTGCCGCTGCCCGACCGTCCGACGATCGCAACGAAGTCCCCTTCCTCGACTTTCAAGCTCATTCCATGGAGCGCCACCACGTCGCGATGGCCGACCGGATAGGTTTTCGCGATATCGACGGCGTCGATCAGGCCTGTCGCCGCTGTTACGCCTGAATCGGGGACAGCACGCAACCGGCGCGCTTCGGCGATCACGACGCCACCCGTGTGGTGTCCGCCGGAGTTCCAGGCAAATCCCTTCGGCGTTGTCTGCGTTGCGCAAGAGGCGTAACCCCTTTGGGCTTGTACACCGACAGTGCGGCCGCGGCCACCAGTACCGCGAGGCCGCCGAGGGAGTGGATCAGGTGTGTGGGGTTCTGCAACTCGGTAATCTGGTCAGTCGATTCCGCCTCGCTCGCCAAGCCCGCGAAGTAGTCGATCGAGCGAGTGTAAATCAACAGCACGGCGATGCCGACCACGGTCAGGATCAGCTTGAAGATCACCCAGTAGTGCACGAACAGGCCCCAGCGAGTGCCGACGGATTGGATCAAGCCGGTCAGCAGCGAAGCCAGGCTCAGCGGGACGATGACCGTCCACGCCATAGTCTGCATGGACACGAGTGCTCCTCGAACAGTCAGCGCGTCGGGCTTGTCGAGTACGACCACCGCCAGCGCCACATAGGCGACGACGGCGCCGACCCAGGCGACGGAGGACAGGATGTGGGCCAAGAGGACGAACCGGCTCCAGCGCGGCGACATAGTCATCACAGCTCCCAACTCGATAGACGGTAGGTACTCATCAAGACATACCGTCACTAATAAATACATACTGTATAGAACAGCTAGAGTGGTTTCGCTGTCGGGAGGGGTGACGTCACCCACCGGGCGTCGTTCGCCGCGCGCTACTTCCGCTGTGTGACAAGTTATTTCGTTCAACTTGTGCGGCTTCGGCGATGAGCCGGGCGATGATACCGTCTGGCGCGAGAGCAGCCGCGGCCGATGACCGTGAGCCCAGCGAGCCCACCGCCGTGAATGCGATCTCCGACGTCTGTCGAATAGCGACCGCTGGCCGCGTCGGCCGGTTCGTCGCTGGAAAGAGGTTTCCGACATGGCCGCCGATGATTTGCCCGCTATGGATCCTGCGGCGTGGCTCGCCGCGGTCGCTCCGGTAGCACCGATTCCAGGGCACAGCCTGCTCGTCCTGTTGGTGCAGCTGGCGGTGCTGCTGCTGGCCGCGCGGTTGCTCGGTGCCTTGGCGAATCGATTCGGGATGCCCGCGGTGGTCGGTGAGTTGAGCGCGGGCGTCCTCCTCGGCCCGTCCATACTGGCGCATCTGGCTCCAGGGGTGTCGCGGTGGTTGTTTCCCCCGGCGGCGGCGCAGTTGCATCTGCTCGATGCCGTCGGTCAGTTGGGTGTGCTGCTTCTGGTGGGTTTGGCCGGAACGCACGTGGACGTCGGCCATATCCGACGTAACGCGGGCAAGGCGTTCACGGTGAGTTTCGGTGGACTGGTGATTCCACTCGCTTTCGGTGTCGTCGCCGGTCTCGTCATGCCGGTGCCGTTGCGTCCCGCTGAGACCGAACGGCCCCTGTTCGCGATGTTCCTCGGGATCGCGATCTGTGTGTCGGCCATCCCGGTCATCGCGAAGACCCTGATCGAGCTGAAGCTGGCCCACCGCAACATCGGTCAGCTCATCCTCACGGCAGGAGTGATCGATGACGCCGTGGGTTGGCTGATGCTTTCACTGGTATCGGCGATGGCGACGAACGGGCTTCGCGGAACCACCGCGCTCGGCTCCCTCGGCTGGCTGGCGGTCGTGCTCGTCGTCACCGTGATGGCCGGCCGCCCAGTGGTGCGGTACGTCATGCGCCGGGCGGCCGCCGCGGCGGACGCCGGAGTTGTGACAGGTGCGGTCGTGACACTACTGCTGCTGGGCGCGGCCGGGACCCACGCGCTGAAGTTCGAGGCGATCCTCGGCGCTTTCCTCTGCGGCATTCTGATCGGGTCCTGCGGCGTGGATCTGTCGCGGTTGTCCGCACTGAACACCGTGGTCATGTCGGTGCTCGCCCCGATCTTCTTCGCGACCGCCGGGTTGCGCATGGACCTGACCGCCTTGGCGCAGTGGCCACTGCTCTTGGCGGCGCTAGGAGTTCTCGGGATCGCGATCGTCGGCAAGTTCCTCGGCGCCGGGCTGGGCGGATTGGCAAGCGGGCTCACCCGCGCCGAATGCGTTGCCCTCGGCGCGGGAATGAACGCTCGTGGCGTCATCGAGGTGATCATCGCCATGGTCGGACTGCGCTTGGGCGTGCTCGGCGTCGAGGCCTACACCGTGCTGATCGTGGTCGCGATCGTGACATCCCTGATGGCGCCGCCCATTCTGCGACGGGCGATGGCAGGCGCCGCCGTCACGGAGGAAGAAGCGCAGCGCGCCCGCAAAACCATGGCGCTCACCCATCCGACGCCGGAAACCGCACGTCCCGAACGTGAGGCGGGCTGAGGACGGCCTTGTCCTGATCCTCGGGCGCGAAGCTCTCTGTCCGGCGTCGCGAAGCCCATTTCCTCAGGGGGTATCGAGGTCGCCGAACTGCTCGGAGACACCCGCTCGGGTCGGTAGAGCGCTGACGCGGGGCTGCAAGCCCGCTTCATCGCCAAGTCGGCCGATATCGAGACCGAGCTCGCGGGTTACAACGTCGTCGCACCATGCCTGACGCGTGCAGCGACCTCATTGCGTCTATGCCACATGCGATGCCCGCCGACGGTGACCCCCTCATGGAGTCGGTTTGGGGGTGAGGCGCGTCACCGTCACCTCAGTTGCGCAGATACCCCGGGGGGGTATATGTTCTTCGTGTCGGAAGAACAAGATCAGAAAGGCCGGGGCGATGACCACGCAGACCCACATCAATCACCATGGCGCGCACGGGGACCATGCGGGGCACGGTGCCCACGCTGAGCATGCGGCTCACGCTGAGCATGCGGCTCACGCTGAGCATGCGGGTGGAGCCGTGCACGCGGACCATGGCGCACACGGGGGAGGGCTGCCCGGAGGGCTGCAGATCACCCAGGACGGCTACACGCTGGAGCTCGCGGAGCGGGTCCTGCGCCCGGGTGAGGTGGAATTCCGTTTCCGCATCCTCGGGCCGGATGGTGCGCCGGTGACCGAGTACACCCCCATCCATGACCGCGACCTGCATCTGATCGTCGTGCAGCGCGAGCTGACCGGTTTCTGGCACGTGCATCCCGAACTCGCCGCTGACGGAACCTGGACCGTACGACTGAACCTTCCGGTGGCGGGCGCCTACCGTGTCTTCACCGACATCGCCCCGCGTGCGCTCGGCAAGACGATCACCCTCGGCGCGGATCTCGCTGTCGCGGGTGCATACGAACCGCGCCCCACCCCGGAGGCGACGCGCACCGCGACCGTGGACGGCTACGAGGTGACTCTGGACGGGGACCTGGTTCCCGGCGCGGGCCGACTGCTGACCCTGACCGTGCGCAAAGACGGCCGACCGGTCACCGATCTGCAGCCGTACCTGGCCGCCTACGGCCACCTGGTGATCCTGCGTGCGGGCGACCTGGCTTACGTCCACGTCCACCCGAACGGGGAACCCGGTGACGGAACGACCGCGCCCGGCCCGGACATCACATTCCACACCGCCGTACCGGGACCCGGAACCTACCGCCTGTTCCTGGATTTCCAGCACCGTGATGTCGTGCGCACCGCGGCCTTCACTCTGCCGACGGCTACCGCCGGTCACTGAAATCGACCGAGCCGAGCACACTCCGCCCGACCACTTGCCAAGGGGAGCCGCCATGTGCGCGTGCCACTGTCCCAGCGCCCGCGATCCACCCGACCCAGATCCAGAAAGTGTTTCCCATGATCACCTCCCTGTTCGCCCACCGGGACTACCTGCGACTATTCATCGCCCAGGTCTCGGCGCTCTTCGGCACCGGATTGACCACCGTCGCACTGGGACTGCTCGCCTACGAACTCGCCGGCGCCGACGCGGCCGCGGTGCTCGGCACCGCACTGACCATCAAGATGCTGGTCTACGTCACTGTCGCGCCGATCGTGGCCGCCTACGCCGACCGCTTCCCGCGCCGTTCGCTGCTGGTCGGTCTCAACGGGGTTCGGGCAGCCGTAGTGCTCGGATTACCGTTCATCGACCACGTGTGGCAGATCTACGTTCTGATCGCCGTGCTGCAGACGGCCTCGGCCGCGTTCACCCCCACCTATCAGGCGATCATTCCCGACATCCTGCCCGACGAGCGCGAATACACCCGGGCGCTGTCGGCCGCGCAACTGGCCGCGACCATGGAGACATTGCTCAGCCCGATGCTGGCAGCGGCCGCACTGGCCGTGATCAGCTTCCACTGGCTGTTCGTCGGCACCGCGATCGGATTCGCCGTCTCGGCGGCCTTGGTGGTCACGACCCGCATTCCGGACGCCGGCGCGACCATATCGGGCAGCTTCCGCGACCGGATCACGGTGGGCATGCGAATCTTCGCCGCCACACCGCGACTGCGCGGACTGCTCGGCCTGAACCTGGTGGTCGCCGCCGCGGGCTCGGTGATCATGGTCAATACCGTGAACTACGTGCGCGACACGCTCGGCGGCACCCAGTCCGGAGTGGCGATGTTGCTGGCAGCCAATGGTTTCGGCACCATGCTGGTCGCGCTGTCGCTACCTGGGGTACTCGACCGGCTCGGTGCGCGGCCTGTGATGCTGGCCGGCGCGGCCACCTTGCTCGTCGGGCTCGGTGCGGCCATCGCCCTGTCGACCGCCGCAGCGGGCGACTGGCGCTGGAGTGCGGCGGTCACGGTATGGACGCTGGTGGGCGTGGGCACCGCGGCAGTGCTCACCCCGGCCGGGCAGGTGCTGCGGCGCTCGTCGCGGGCCGCCGACCGTCCCGCTCTGTTCGCCGCCCAGTTCTCGCTCTCACACCTGGCCTGGCTGATCACCTACCCCATCGCCGGTTGGCTGACCACTGCCGCGGGTTTCACGACCACCTGGGTCACGCTGGCCGTCATCGCAAGCGTCGGCATCACGATCGCCCTGCGGGCCTGGCCCCGCCACGATCCCGAAACGCTGACCCACCTGCACGAGGTCGGCACCATCGACCCGATCCGGCTGGCCGACGCCGTACGTGTGAACGAACGCTTCTATCAGCACACACACCCATTCGTCATCGACGCCGACCACCACCGCTGGCCGACACGAATGGAGCGGCAACGTCGAACGGCAGCGGTGGCATAGCGATCGAAACTGCACGAGGGCGCCTCACGAGGGGCGCCCTCGTCGTCGATTCGGAGGTCGTCTCGTAGGTGCTGAGATGCCGGTGCGATTGGCATGTGAACGTTTGCCCACCGTGACGACCCGGCTTTCGGCAACCCTGCCCTATCGCCCTGGAGCACCCCGCGTGTCGCGCAGGCTGCATCGCCAGTCCGTGAGGCGCGCCCAGCAGCAGCGGATGTCACGCAGCACTCGCGGCTTGACAGGAAGATACCCTAGGGGGGTAGGGTACTGATCATCGTTCCATCGTTCCGGAAGGACAGAATCGAAATGTCTACCCAGACCGCGCCGACCACGCGAAAGTGGTTGGCGCTGGCGGTGATCGCCGCCGCGCAATTCATGGTGATCATGGACACCTCGATCATCGGCATCGCGCTGCCGAAGATGCAGGCCGAACTGGGTTTCTCGCAGGAGAACCTGAGCTGGGTGTTCAACGCCTACGTCATCGCCTTCGGTGGTCTGCTGCTGCTCGGCGGCCGGTTGTCCGATCTGTTCGGCGCCCGTCGTGTATTCGGCGCAGGATGGCTGGTGCTGTTGGCGGGCTCGGTGATCGCCGGTGCCGCGGGCACTGTCGGCGTCGAGCTCGCGGGCCGAGCGATTCAGGGCGGCGGCGCGGCTCTGATCGCACCGTCGGCGCTGACACTGTTGATGATGCTGTTCGGCTCCTCGCCGCAGGAGTTGACGAAGGCGCTGGCGATCTACGGCGCTGCGGCACCGGCGGGCGGCACCGCGGGCGTGTTCCTCGGCGGCGTCATCACCGAATACATCAGCTGGCCGTGGGTCTTCTACATCAACGTCCCGATCGCGGTGCTCGCGCTGATCGCTGTGCCGGCCCTGATGCCCGACGCCGCGGCGACGTCCGGATCCGTGGATCTTCTCGGAGCGTCGACCGTCACCGCCGGTTTGGCTGCCGCGGTCTATGGAATCGTCCGTGCCCCGGAAGTCGGCTGGGGTTCGGGGCAAACCTGGGCGGTGCTCGCCGTCGCGGCCGCGCTGCTGGCCGGATTCGTTGTCATCCAGTCGCGCCGGAGCCAGCCGCTGATGCGACTCGGCATCTTCCGTGCGCCCAATCTCGCCGCTGCCAACGTCGCTCAGTTGCTATTGGGCGCCGCGTGGGTGCCGATGTGGTTCTTCTTGAACCTGTACCTGCAGCAGGTCCTCGGCTACAGCGCCTTCCCGTCCGGCGCGGCCCTGCTACCGATGACCACGCTGATCATGCTCGGCATGGTGGTACTCGCCCCGCGGGCGATGCAGCGCTTCGGCGCCAAGCCGATGATCGTCACCGGCTTGGTGATTCTGGGCTTCGGCCTCGGCATCATGTCGCTGGTCCGTCCCACCGGCACCTTCTGGATCGACGTGCTGCCCGCTTCGCTGGTCGCCGCGGGCGGCATGTCGCTGGCCTTCATCCCCTCGCTGGGCACCGCGATCTCCGCGGCGCGTCCCGAAGAGGGCGGGTTGGCCTCCGGCATCGTCAACGTCAGCTACCAGGTCGGTTCGGCCATCGGGCTGGCCGCGATGACCGCCGTGGCCGCCGCATTCGGCGCCGACCGAATCGGTGACCTGCCCGAACTCACCAACGGATTCTCCGCGGCGTTCCTCGGAGCGGCAGTCATCGCCCTGGCAGGCGCGGGCATCACGGCGATGCTGATGCGCACCCCCGCCCCCGAGTCCGTGCTCGAGGCCGCTTGAGACGCCGCGACCGGGGATTCCCGGCAAGCACCAAGGCTGAGCCCGTCGTCCAGGCGGGCTCAGCCGCGTGCCGTCGCTGAGAAGACGTCGTCGGGGTCCGTGTGGCAAGCATTGCCGACACGGTACCGAGGAAGACGACCGCGACACCGACTATCAGCGCGGTCGCCATCCCGCTGTGGAAGCTGTCCAGGACACCGGCCAGTGCGGCGACCGCCAGTACCGTGAGCAGCCTGCCGCCGATGTCGACCCGTTCGCCCGGGTCGTGGTCTTGCCGGGCACGATCAGCGTTGCCGCCAGGGTGATCGCGGTGAGGCCGACGTTGAACGCGAACACCGACCGCCACGAAAACGCTTCGAGTAGTCCACCCGCGGTCAGGAGGCCGATCAACGCGCCGCCAACGGTCACGCCCGACCAGATGCCGACCGCGCGGCCCCGCTCCTCGGGCGGGAACACCCGCGTGATGATCGACAGCGTCATCGGCATCACAGCGGCCGCGCCGATTCCGGCGATCGCTCGCATCGCAATGATCACCGGGATGTCGTCGTCGACGAGTACCACCGCCGAAGACACCCGAACAGCGACAACCCGGATACCAGCAGAGCTCTGCGACCGTAGCGATCTCCTAATGCCCCTGCCACCAGCAGCAATCCCGCGAAGGTGATGCCGTAGGCATTGACTATCCACAGCAGCTGCGTCTGCGACGCGCCGATATCGAGGCGAGATGCGGCACGGCGACCATGAGCGAAGCCATCATGCCTACGACCGCGACCAGTGCCAGGCACATCACGACCAGAATCAGATTGCGCCGCACTGGACCGGGAACGGTGGCGGGCGCCGGTTCGTCCAACTGCGTCATAGCGCAGCTCCTTACAGAGACACTCGAGGCGGTCAGTGGGCGCTGACCCGCAGACCTGCGGGTGGCTTACCGGCCGGGACGAATACCGCGGCCGCGAACGCGACGACGAGCGCGGTCACCGCACTGAAGGTGAAAGAATCGGTGAATCCGCTGGTGTCGACCCCGAGGCTGCGCAGGCTGGTGGCCGCGATGGTGGAGATCACCGCGACACCGAGCGCCGAACCCACCTCATGGAAGGTGTTCACCAATCCGGAAGCGACTCCGGCATGCGTGTGATCGACATTCGCCAGCGCGGTCGTGGTGGCGGTGACGATCACCGCACCCTGCCCCGCTGCGGCGATCGTGAGTCCGATGATCAGGGCGGTTGTTCCGCTCCACAGCGCGGGCACGACAGCTCCGGCCCCGGCGATGGTCAGCCCGACCACACCGACCGGGCGATAGCCGAAGCGGCCGATGAAATGCCCGGCGTTGTGCGCGCCGACGATCGTGCCGAGCGCGACCGGGACGAACAGCAACCCTGTCACCAGCGCTGATTTCCCTTGCGCCTGCTGCAGGTAGAACGAACCCAGGAAGAAGCCGGTGATCAGCAGGCCGGTAGCGACCAGCATCAGCACCGCACCCGCGGCGACCGGTCGGCGGGTCAGCAGTCGTGGATCCAGCAGCGGCGCGCTGGCCTTACGCTCGTAGACGACGAATGCCGCATACAGAACCGCGGCGGTTGCCAGCGGCAGCAGCGTGAGCGGATCTCCCCAGCCGTTGTCACCGGCATTGATCAGTCCATAGATCCCCGATCCGGTCGCCCCTGTGGCCAGAGTTGCTCCGAGTACGTCGATTCCGCGATCGCGTCGGGCAGGCGCGGACGGGACCAGCTCGACTATCGCCGCCAGTAGTACGACACCGACCGGCACGTTGACGAAGAAGATCCACGACCACCCCGGCCCTGCCGTCAGCAGGCCGCCGACCAGCACACCTATTGCGGCGCCGGTGCCGCCGAGCGCTCCCCACACCCCGAGCGCCTTGTTGCGTTCGGCGCCATGAAAAGTTGTCGTCACGATCGACATCGCCGCGGGCGACAACAGCGCGGCGCCGATACCCTGCCCGACCCGGCCTGCCACCAGCATCGGCGCGTCGACCGCCAGACCAGCCAGCAGCGAGGACCCGGTGAACACGGCCAACCCGGTCATCACCATCCTGCGCGCACCGAACAGATCCGCCGAGCGGCCGCCGAAGATCATCAGCCCGCCGAACAGCAGCGTATAGGCGGTGACCACCCACGTCGTCGCGGCCCGGCTCAGGTCCAGATCGCGACCGATGTCCGGCAGCGCCACCGTCACGACGGTGATGTCGAGAATCAGCATGAACTGCGCGACCGCGAGCACCGCCAACGCACGCCAGCGACGCGGGTCCGGCGGGGCGGTCGAATCAGGCGCGCGCTGGGCATCTGGGTGGGCATGCATGTCCTACTACCTCCTGCATACGGTTCGCGAACCGAGCCGCCATGAACTACCACAACTGTGGTACCCCATCCGTGGTACCACTAGAGTGGTGTCATCGCAACAGGGAGGTGTGCCGAGTGGCCGGAAACCGAGCGCGACGAGAACTCCTGCAGGACACCGCTATCGCCGTTCTCGCGGCGAAAGGAGCGCGTGGGCTGACCCACCGGCAGGTCGATTCCGACGCCGGTGTCCCCGAGGGGACGACCAAGAACTACTTCCCGACCCGTGACGCCTTACTGGTTGCGGCCACCGAACGGCACTTTCGGCTCTACCTCGCCGACATCGCTCGCCTGCGGGCCGCCGCCGCACCTGCCGACCGCGAAGGGTTCATCGCCCTGCTGACGCAGATCATGCGGCGGCTACCGGAGGGCGCCCGCCCCGGGGCCGATGTCTTCGTCGAAATGCACGCGGAGGCCCTGCGCAACCCGGCGGTGAGCAAACTGCTCGCCGACATGATGTACACCGATTTCGGCGTCAACGAAGAACTCCAGCGCGCCGCCGGCTTGCCCGTCACCCCGGCCTCGGCGCGAGTATTCACCCGCTGCCTTCACGCCGCCACCATCAATCTGCTCACCACACCCGCCGAAGACCTCGTCCGCATCGGACTCGACGACCTCGAGGCCTTTGCTCGCGAACTCGTCGATGTGGTCTACCCCGATCCGGCCGCTCCCCATCGGCTCCAATCCGACCCGCACAGCAACGGGCCAGGGACGTCCGATGTTTCCACTCCCGGGTCGGGCGCACCCGCAAAGACGAGTTCCGCATGAGTGGTGACGATGTGCGGAGATGACGACGGGCGGTGTCATCCTCGCCGTCGCCACGATGGTCCACAACGTTTGCTGGACGTGAACTGACTGATGTATCGACGGTCGCTGGGCGCTCGGAGTGGCACCGAGGCCGAACACGCTCACCGGGGGTGTGCCGATTTGCGCGTCAAGCCACGTCGGCACGAGCCTCGACTCTCCGGGACGCGTGGTTTCGATCACATCACACCAGCTGAGTACGCCCTCGGATAGTAGATTGCTTCCGAGGGAGGCCCAGCACACGTACATGGCGTGAGGTATCAGGGTCGAAAGCCCAGTTCAACTCCTGTGTGTTCGGAGTAGAGAAATCGCTTGGAAGTCGGAGGACGGCCTGAGTACTGAGCATCGCGGTATGTTGTGCATCAACCGGGCCGTGCCGGAAGGAAACCTACCAGGGGTCGTCGGCGCGATCGGCGAATCTGTTGCGTGCGGATTTGTGAATTGCACGGACAGCCCTCATTACGATCTTGTTGCTAGAGTGGCTTCACTGTGAAACTCATCGGTTGGTTGCGGACTGGTGGCTTGGCGCTGGCGCTGCTTGCGGCGGCGCTGCTGATGACGCCGCTGATGCACTGCATGCTGACCGATGTCGATGACCATTCCCATGGGGTTGCTCAGCACGCCCATCAGGCCGCAACGCCGATCACCGCGCTGGTGGCCTCGGCTGTGGATGGCACCTCTCGTGTCACTGCCGATATCGGTGGGCGCCACGGTGCGCCGCATGCCGTCCATTGCGCTGTCACACCCGCGCTACCGGCAGGTGGCGGAAGCGCCGTGCCGCTGCAGCTGATCCTGTTTGCGCTGGTCGCGGTTATGGTCGTCGCGGCGGTGTACCGGGTGGGTCCCGGTGGAGTGCGCGCTCCGCCTGTCGCGGGAGTGCCCATCGTCAGCGGCAGAGCTCTGCTGACGCACATCTGTATCGCCCGACGCTGATCGGTCAGCGCCAGGCCGACGTGTCGTCCCCGTCGGCCGGTGTGCTGCCCGTGCACGTCTCCGTCCTGCGGGGCGGTCTCGATACAGAAAGCGACAGTCATGGACAACGTTGTGCTCGGCAGGCGTGCCGAGGTCCCCGCCGCGCTGGGAGCCGCGCCGGATGCGGCCCGGCAGCCGCACGCGCTGGTCGGCAACACACCGGTGTTGTGGGTCGGCGCACCGCTGGCGCCGGCCGGCCGTGGGTTCTGGGCCAAGCTCGAGGGATTCAATCCAGGCGGAATGAAGGATCGCCCCGCCTTGCACATGGTGCGGCGGGCGAAAGAACGCGGCGAATTGGCGCCCGGAGCGCGGATCGTCGAGTCCACCAGCGGCACTCTCGGCATAGGGCTGGCGCTGGCGGGAATGACCTACCACCATCCGGTGACCGTGGTTACCGACCCTGGGCTGGAACCGATCGTCGCGCGAATGCTCGCGGCCTACGGAACGCGCGTCGACGTGGTCACCGAACCCCACGCCATCGGCGGCTGGCAGCAAGCACGCCGCGATCGAGTCGCGGAGCTCCTCGAGGGCGAGCCCGATGCGTGGTGCCCGGACCAGTACCACAACCCGGACAATGTCGCCGGTTATGAATCGCTCGCCATCGAGCTGATCGAACAGCTCGGTGGGGCCGATGTGCTGGTGTGCGCCGTCGGCACCGGCGGGCATTCGGCTGGGGTGGCGCGGGTGCTGCGCCGGTTCAATCCCGATCTGAAACTCATCGGTGTCGATACGGTCGCCTCCACCATCTTCGGCCAACCGGCGGGCCCGCGGTTGATGCGGGGCCTCGGCTCCAGCATCTACCCGCGCAACGTCGACTACGGTGCCTTCGACGAAGTCCATTGGGTCGCACCGTCGGAGGCGGTGTGGGCGTGCCGCACGCTGGCCGCGACCCATCACGCCAGCGGCGGGTGGAGCGTTGGTGCGGTCGCGCTGGTAGCGGGGTGGGCCGCCCGGATCTTCGACCCCGAGCTACGGATCGCGGCAGTGTTCCCCGACGGGCCGCACCGATACTTCGACACCATCTACAACGACGCCTATTGCCAGGAGCAGGGTTTGCTGGACGCCGATCCACCGATCGAACCGGACACCATCACCCACCCGGCCGAGAAGGTCGTGCGGTCCTGGACCCGCTGCACCACCGTGATCGATCCCCAACAGCTCACCCGCGACAGGAAGCGGTCGTCGTGACGGTAATCGTCAAGTTCCGCAGCTTCGATCTCGCCGCCCGGCTGCTGATGGTGAACCAGTTCGGCATCAACCTCGGTTTCTACATGCTGATGCCGTATCTGGCCGGATACCTGGCCGGACCCCTCGGGCTGGCGGCCTGGGCGGTTGGGCTGGTGCTGGGTGTGCGGAACTTCTCCCAGCAGGGGATGTTCCTCGTCGGCGGCACACTCGCCGACCGGCTCGGCTACAAACCACTGATCGTCGCCGGATGCCTGCTCCGCACAGGTGGTTTCGCGCTCCTGATGTTCGCCACCTCACTGCCCGGGTTGCTGATCGCCTCGGCCGCGACAGGTTTCGCTGGAGCACTGTTCAACCCCGCGGTGCGCGCTTATCTCGCCGCGGACACCGGAGAACGCCGGGTGGAAGCGTTCGCGGTGTTCAACATCTTCTACCAGGCGGGCATCCTGGCCGGGCCGCTGGTCGGACTCGCGCTGATGGCGCTGGATTTCCGGGTGACCGCGGGCGCGGCGGCAGCGGTGTTCGCGATCCTGACGGTCGCACAGCTGTTCGCGCTTCCCACCCGGCGCGCCGACACTCCGGCGCGGAAGACCACCGTGGTCGAGGATTGGCGCACCGTGGTCTCCAACCGGCGATTCGTGGCCTTCGCGGTGGCGATGATCGGTTCCTATGTGCTGTCGTTCCAGGTTTATCTGGCGCTGCCGCTGCAGGCGGAGTACGTGGCAGGCGCGCGATCGCAGGCGGTGACCTCGGCGGTATTCGTGATCTCCGGTGTCGTCGCGGTGGCCGGGCAGTTGCGCATCACCGGGTGGTTGCGCTCCCGCTGGGCCACCGGCCGCAGCCTGGTCGTCGGCATGAGTCTGCTGGCGGTGTCATTCCTGCCGCTGGCCCTTGTGCCCGACCCGCAGCGCTTCGGGACGGTAGCCGCGATCGCCGCGGTTCTGATGGCGGCAGCCCTGCTGGCGGTCGGGACGGCAGCGGTCTTCCCGTTCGAGATGGACACCGTCGTATCGCTGGCCAACGGCAGGCTGGTGGCCACCCACTACGGGTTCTACAACACTGTCGTCGGCGTCGGAATCCTGATCGGCAACCTCGCCACCGGCGCGGTGGTCGGAGCCGCCCACGATGCGGGCGCCGACTGGGCGGTCTGGGTCGGGCTCACCGCCATCGGCGCGATCGCCGCGTTCGCGTTGCACGGACTCGACCGCTCCGAGCGTGCGGTGGTGACGGCTTCCGCAGACGTCGATTCGGATGCCACAACAAGCAGCGAACGGCACGACGAGCCTCTCGGCCGGACAGCGCGGCCGGTCAGCCCTCCGCCCGGCCGCGACGACCGGATCAGGACCTGACGCGGCGGACGTGATGATTGCGGAGCTCGCAGCGCCCGCATAGTTCCAGCGCATGCTGACCGGTCACGGATCCGCGGAACCCCACTGCGGGTCATGGTGGTCGGCGCGGACAACCGCCGCTGATCCTGGTGTATGCCGATGGCCTGGACCGCGCCGAATACGATACCTTTCGGCAGTCTCCGTCAGTCCGGCGTCCGAGTGTCTGCGGCCGTCCGCCTCCTGCCTGTGAATCCGCGCACCGGTCCCGGGTGAGGCGAAAACACGGCCGCGGTGCACGGCAGGGGAGTGCCGTGGGCACGGGCACTTCGATCTCCTCCGAGCGGTATGGATGCCAGGCACCCTCCGATGCGCCGCACGGTTACCGCTTGATCGGCGCAAGCGCCGAATCGCGTCCCGTCCGGGTACAAGCCAGGAGGTCTACATGTCGACGTTCACACTCACCCGCAGCAACGCGGCAGGGAGTTCGGTCAGGCGTCTTCTGGCGTGTCGCCCAGCACCCGCCATTCGACCATGAGCTCGTGTCGGCCGAGCCGGTCGAAGTCGCGGTCGACGATTTCCCGGATTCTGAGTAAAGCTTGTTCGTTCGTAGCCTCGATGCGGACCAGCAGTGCGTCGGCGGTAGCGTGCAGAAGGCAACGGCCCCATGGATCGAAAACCGCGGTGCCATCTGTATCGGACCACTGCACGTTCAGCCGGAGCTCGCCATGGGCGGCAGGGCTGCCACCGTGCCTACGCATGCGATCGCCGCGGGGTGACCCGATTGCCTCCGCGTGCTTGCAGAACTGATGCAGGTACCGGCGGGACTGCTCGGTGATGATGCGCGCTTCCAAGCACGGCATGGTGTCCTCATATTCTGGTGATCGATGCGAGCCACGCCTGGGCACTGTAGGGGTCGGGGGCAATGGCAACAGGCACCTTCCTCCGCAAGCGGCCGCCTACTATTTTTCGATACAGTATGTGTACTGTTAATACGCAATGTGCGCATTGCGTGACCTCACACGCGGGTAGAGACAGCGATATCAGCGGACATAGGACACAACGCTCATCATTCCGGCTTCGCCGTGATACGCGTTGTGGCAGTGCAGCATCCACTGCCCTGGGTTCACTGCGTCGAAGTCGACCTCGACGGTCTGGTTGGGCAGCACGATGGTGGTGTCCTTGCGGGCGCCGGTGCTGTTGCCGTCGACCAGTTGGAAGGTGTGGCCGTGCAGGTGCATCGGATGGAACATCATCGTCGTGTTGACGAACCGCAGCCGGACCCGCTGGCCTTCGCGGACGTCGAGCATGGCGTGCTCGTCGAAGGTTTTCCCATTGATGGTCCATAGGTAACGTTCGTCGTCGGCGCCCAGGGATACATCGAGGACCGTGTCCGGCGCCTTGGGCGCGAGCAGTACGGATTCATCGGCGCGCAGCCGCGTGGCGGTCAGGGGTGTTTCGTCCAGCTCGCGAGCCCGGACGTCAGGGGGCGGGGGAGTGCCGCCGCCGGTGCGGATCAATGCCAGTCCGCGTCCCTGTTTGCCTTCGGCGGCCGCGATCAGCGGGAAGACGCCGTCGCCCAGTTCCACGATGGCGTCGTAGCGCTCTCCCATGCTGATCAGCAGGCAGTCTGTCGTGACCGGGTGCACGGGGAATCCGTCGCTGTGCGTCACCTTCAGCTGGTGTCTGCCGACGGCGACTCGGAAGGCGGTGTCGGCGGCGGCGTTGATGATGCGCAGACGCATCCGCTGGCCGGGGCGTGCGGCGAAGGTCGTCGGATCGGTGTCGAGACGCCCGTTGATCAGGTAGTACGGATAGGTGACATCGCCGGTGTCGGTCCCCAGCGGCGCCGTCGGATCTGTCGCGCCCGAGCCGTGGCCGCCATGTCCACCCGTCGCACCACCGGCCATCGGGCCCATGTTCATGCCCGCCATGCCCTTGGCCCGCAACTGCTCGAGCTCTGCGTCCGGGTCGCGGCCGTCGACGCCGTCGAGCCAGTCATCCAGTACGACAACAGCCTCCACGTCGTAGTCGTCGCCGTCGGCAGGATCTTCGACGATCAGTGGCGCGTACAACCCGCGATCCAGCTGTACACCCACGTGCGGATGAAACCAGTAGGTCCCCGCGTCGGGAACGGCGAATTCGTAGCGGAAGCCACCGCCTGAGGCGACTGCGGACTGAGTGAGTTCGGGAACCCCGTCCATGTCGTCACGCAGCGCCACACCATGCCAATGGATGGTCGACGGTTGTGGCAGGGCATTGGTGAAGTCCGCCCGCAGGACCTCACCACGAGCGATCCGGATCTCCTGCCCTGGCAGCTTGCCACCGTAGGTCCAGGTGCGCACCTGCACACCGCCCAAGTCGATCGTCGTCGGCTCGGCGCGCAACACCACGTCACGAACCGGCGCACTCGCAGCTCGGCGGCGATTCTCGGCGGCACGAACCGCATCGGAATCCGGCCCGACGACGGCAGCCGGCGCTCGGGATCCACGCGAGCACGCGGCGAGCGCGGATGCCGCGACACCAGCACCGACTGCGAGGAAACCCCGCCGAGACATTGCCCTGGTGTGCGGGAGCCGCCTCGGCGACATCAATTTCTCCTATGTTGCGCCAGCATCCTGTTACCGTACACAATACCCCAACAGGGTATACGGTGAGGTTGTGGCGGTGCGGCCGTTTCAGCCGAGCGCCCGAACGAGGTCGTTGCAGGCTTGTTCGCAGCGGCGGCATGCTTCGGCGCACACGCGGCAGTGCTCGTGAGTGTCGGCGTGGGCGGAGCATTCGTCGCCGCAGGCTTTGCAGGCGGTGGCACATGCCTGCAGGATCGCGCGGGTGATGTTGGCGTCATAACCGGTGTGCCGAGAGAGGACGGATGCGGTGGCGTTGCAGATATCCGCGCAGTCCATGTCGGTGCGGATGCACTTGGTGAGCTCGCCGACCATGCCCTCCGACAGGCAGGCGTCCGCGCAGGCGGTACACGCCTGGGCGCAGGCGATGCATTCCTCGATGCACTTGGTGAGCTTGTCGCGATCGACCTCGCCGAGGTCGGCCGGGTAAGTGGCGAGCATGTCTTTGACCGTGGTCATCACGGATCGCCTCCTTTCATCGGCGCAGGCCCGGATGGTCGGGATGGCCGCGTCTCTTCGACCTACTGCCGCCTGGCGGGTAGCCAGCGCGAAGCGACGCAAACACGCCCCATCGGCGGCGATGCGAGCAGGGGTGCGTCGAGGGCCCCCAGTGCTGCCCGCGACGGCCTCCAACCTCCGAAAGAAGGACACGATCACATGAATACAGTTCTCCGGCGACTCGTTCTCTCCATCGGTGTCGCTACTGCCGCGACCGTCCTGGCCAGCGGTGCGGCGTCCGCGCACCTCGATGTGGAGGCGCCTACTGCGAAGCAGGGCTCCACATCGACGATCTCGTTTCGTCTATCCAACGAATCCGAGCAGGCGAGCACGATCACTTTGAGGGTCGAGCTGCCGGGTCTCAAGACCGCGCGGACCGAACCGATGCCGGGCTGGACCGCGGTCGTCGAGAGGGATTCGGCGAAGAAGGCTATAGCGGTGACCTGGACCGCTGATCCGGGCTCTGGCGTGGGACCTGGCCAGTTTCAAAGGTTCTTCCTCTACGGGGGTCCGCTTCCGAAGCAAGACCAGGTGCCTTTCCGGGCAATACAGACCTACAGCGACGGAAAGGTCGAGACATGGGATCAACCTGTTCCCGACGGCGCGCCTGAACCCGAATTCCCGCTGCCCGTATTGTCGCTTGCTGCGGGCGGCGACGAACATTCACATGACTCCGAGCAAGCGGCTCTCGGCGAATCGGATCACGAGGAAAGCGGCGATTCGGTCGCTCGTTGGCTGGGCGTAACGGGGCTGCTGCTCGGGCTTTTGGGCGCCGGCGCAGGTGTGGCAGCTCTCGTCCGCAGGCGCCGAGCTTAGGCCAGCGGCTCCATCAAACCCGCCATAGTCGGTCCGAGTAGGTTGTGTGTGCAGGGTTCTCCGAGATCCGGCACACGCAAGCCCTGTTTCACAGGAGCAGCAGGTGATATGTGCCGTGGGGCGATCGATCGCTCCGATGCAGGTGTGCGGCACCAGGTAACCGGCGAACTCGGAACACCGAGCGATTGCGTCCGGACACAGGAATGCACCCGAGTCGTCTCTCGAGACTCGGGCGACGAGGCGAGCTTGTCGAAGGGGATCAGGTCGGTGCGGTCGTAGAGGTCGACGTGGCCCGCGCCAGGGACGAGAGGTGGCCGACGGCGTGGTGAATCTCCTGTGCATCGACGCCGGTCGCGACCCGTACGACCGCGGGATCTCCGATCTGGTCGGGGAATTGTCCACGCGCAGCGACGAATTCCGGGTCCGGTGGGCCAAGCGCAATGTGCGCCTGCACGACAGCGGCACCAAGCGTTTCCACCACCCGGTGGTCGGCGATCTGACCCTGGATTGGGAGTCGATGCCCCTGCCCGCCGACCCGGGCCTGGCCCTCGCCTTCTACATGCCCCAACCCGGGACGCCGTCGGCCGACGCGATCTCCTTGCTCGGCGCCTGGGCCGCGACCAACATCCACACACCCGCACCCGCTGAGCAGCCCACAATCGCAAGCGAATAGCCCGCCAGTGTGCGAGCACCTGCCCGACGTCGGCGTACAGGCCTACCGTGGGCGGCATGGATTATCAGGCGGAGTTGCGCGGGTTCCGCACGACTCGTCGCGGCGATTTCGCCATGTAAGCGCACCATGTGATCCTCGGTGGCGTTTCCGCCGAGTACAGGCATCCGCGTTCAACGGGCTGCGCTCGGTGAACCATTCGTCGCTCGGCGTGGTAATGCCGTTGGGCGAGCGGTCGCACGCAAGAATCGTTGGGCTCAGAGCATCCTGAAATAGCTGAGTAGATGCTGTCGCCCGAGATCATCGGTAATCCGGTCGGTAAATCCCGCTGGTCGACGGAGTTGAATGGCAGAATGCGGCCATGCGGACATTTGCCCGATTGTTGCAGGCTGTCGTCGCCGTGGTGCTGGTCGTGGCAGCCGGTCAGGGTGTCGCGGCTGTCCCCGCCGCGAGCGTCGCCGAGAGTCGATTGCCCTGGCTGATTCCTGAGCCGGTCGGGGTGCAGGCGCTGGGGGCAGAGCTGGCGGAAGGAATCACCGGCACGGTGCTGTGGTCGCGTGAGCCGAACACCCCGGTGCCGATAGCCAGCATCGCGAAGGTGATGACGGCACTGGTCGTGATCGATGCGGGTGACCTCGACCGGACTATTGCCGTGCCGCGGGAAATCATCGCCTACTGCACCAGGTACGACGGAAGCAACGCGGGCCTGGTTCCCGGCGAGGTGCTCACCGCGCGACAGCTCCTGTACGCGATGATGCTGCCGTCGGGCTGTGACGCCGCCTATGCGCTTGCCGAGGCATACGGGCCCGGCCAAGACGACTTCATCGCCAAAATGAACGACACCGCGCGTCAAATGGGTCTGGCCGGAACATATTTCACCGACCCCAGCGGACTGCCCGCCCCCACCGACCATTCCACCTATTCCACACCGGCGGATCTGGTGGCACTCGGCCTGCGCGTGATGAGCCTGCCGGTGTTCCGTGAGATCGTCGGATCGCAGAGCTATCACCTGCCCGCTGGATCGGGCAACCGCGAGCACCTCTGGCGGACCACGAACCTGCTGCTGCGCGACTATCCCGGCACTATCGGCATCAAAACCGGATCCACCGACGCTGCCGGAACCTGTCTGCTGTTCGAGACGGTCAGGGCGGGAATTCCGCTGATCGGCGTGGTCCTGCACAGCTCACCCGACAGCGGCGTTGCCGCAAAGGACGACGCGGAACGCATGCTGAACTGGATCTACGACCCGATCCTGAGCGTGCTGCCGATCGGTTAGCGCCGGATGCGGCAAGGTGGCCGCTGATCCGATTGGGCTCCAGGACGATCCGCTGCCATACGACGACGGTTGAGAAAGAATACGTCCGACCGTATGCTCTTCTGCATGGAGCAACCCACCCTCACCGAGGCGAACGACCCGTTCTGCCTGGAGCAGGCGGATGCCGTGGCATTGCTGACTGGGGCCCCGTGGGGCCGGTATGCCGTTATCGGAGACAGCCTTTCGGCGGGAACCGGCGATCCCACCCCGGGCTACCAGAATCAGGGCTGGCCAGACCGGGTTGCCGCTGTCTTGCGTGCTGTCCGGCCGGAATTGGCTTACCTCAATGTCTCCGAGATCGGGGCAACAACCGCACAGACGCTCGAGAACCAGGCGGCCCGCATGGTCGAGTTCTCCCCGGACCTGCTCCACGTGCCATGCGGGGCCAACGACATCGCGCGGCGCAGGTCGGACTTCGGTGCGATAGAGCGAACGCTTCGGCAGATGTACGACCTGGCGAAGGAGACCGGCGCCTTGCTGACCACTTTCACGCTCGGCAGGGCATATGTCGTCCCGGTCTTCCCCGACTGGCCGGAGCGGATTGCCACGGTCAACGAGATCGTGCGCGGGCTGGCTTCCGAATACGACGCCATCGTCGTGGACATGTGGGATCACCCGGTCAACGACCGCGACAACCTGCTCAGTGCGGATCGTATCCACTTCTCCACCTCGGGTCAGGCCGTTATGGCGGCTGAGGTGGTCAAGAAGCTGGCTGGTTCCCTGGGACGCACCACATCCGCGTAATCCTCGCCCCCTGACCGCCGCCTAGCGAAACGCGCTAGGCGGGCTTTTCCGGGTTCACGCCTTGCCGGACCCCGACGAACAAAAGAGGTTTCTTATCGTGGCAAGTAGTCAGCAATCAGCTAGCCAGCCCGTAGTGGCCGCGGAAGCGGACGCTGTTCCGTGGATGACGATATCGATTGGCTTGACCGCCCTGTTCATGGCGGTCCTCGACTCGTTCATCGTCGTGGTCGCCGACCCCGCGATCGTGGCGGACCTGCATGCCTCCGCCAGCGATGTCCAGTGGGTTCTGGCGGGTTATCAGTTGAGTTACGCGGTCTTCATCATCACCGCTACTCGCTTGGCCGAGTTGTACGGCCGCAAGCGGATTTTCCTTCTCGGGGTGGCCCTGTTCACTGTGTCATCAGTCGCTTGCGCGCTATCGCCGAACGCGGGCGGCCTTATCGCCGCGCGTGTCGTCCAGGGCCTGGGAGCCGCCCTGATGGTTCCTCAGGTGTTCGCGTACGTCACGGTGCTGGTGCCCGCGGCGCGGCGGCATAGCGTATACGGCGTGCTCGGCATCGTCATGGGTATGGCGACCATCGGCGGACAGGTCATCGGCGGGCTGCTGATCGGCGCCAACCTGTTCGACTCCGGCTGGCGCCTGGTGTTCTGGGTGAACGCGCCGATCGGAATCGTCATGTTCCTGCTCGCCCTGCGATACGTGCCGCAGACCGGCTCCGCCGCCACCCGCAAGCTGGACATGCCCGGCGTCCTGGTGCTCAGCGCGGCTCTCTTTCTCCTGGTGCTCCCGCTGATCCAGGGACAGCAGGCAGGCTGGCCGAGATGGGTCTGGGCTTGCTTCGCGGGCAGCGCGGTCGCGTTCGGCTTGTTCGTCGCGATCGAGCGGGGCCTGGAACGGCGGGGCGGGGATCCGCTGGTATCGCTGACGCTGTTCAGGCAGCGCTCGTTCTCGCTCGGGATCATTCTCGTGCTCGCCCTGTACGCGCTGATCTACTCGTATTACCTGGCCCTATCGGTAACGATGCAGCAAGGCCTCGATATGTCGGCGCTCGGCGCGGGCCTGGTCTACACGCCAGCGGCCATCGCATTCTTCGTGTTCAGCATGGTGGCGAGCCGGATCATCCCGAAATATGGACGACGTGTCCTCGAGGTCGGGGCGATCATACTGGCGAGCGGTTACCTGGCGACCGGGCTCTTGCTGGTGTCCGGCCCGCGGATCACTCCGCTGCTCGTGATTCCCACCCTCGTTCTGCAGAGCGTCGGTGGCGGACTGGTCATCACTCCGGCGCTCAACACGGTGCTGAGCCGAGTCGAGCCGGAGTCGGCCGGTGTCGCGTCAGGAGCCCTGTCCACGGCCCAGCAGTGTGGCGGAGCGCTAGGCGTTGCCGTTATCGGAGCGGTCTACTTCAGCTCGTTCCATCCCGCGGCAGTCGGCAGGGTTGCCGCCGCTGGTCACGCCTTTGCCGTCGCGTCCTTCGGGGCGTTCGTCATCGCTGTCATCGCGGGCGTTGTCGTCTTCCTTCTGCCGAAGCGGCCAGCGGCCCAGGCCTGAGTGTGAGGATCAGGGCGCATCCAACACACTTGCCGGAACCCCGTAGGGCAGGAACCGCACCCGACGGCGATCGTCGGTGTTGTCGCGATGCGCGCGCAAGGCCTCGAGTTCGCTCGGGAAGACTTGGTCGACCCTGGCCTCGCCGCTGTCATCGATGCTGTAGATCACCCACACCCCGCTGCCGGTCTCACCGGTGGTCCCGCCCTCGGGTTTCGGTGGACGTTGCCGTTCCGGTTGCACGAACTGACCGAGCAGCGACGCCAGTGAACTGACGCTCGCGTGATCTACGCGATCAAGGTATACGCCGGCTTTCCCGAGCAGGTCGCGGAGCTCGGTTCCGGCCGCACGCAGTGCGCGTTCGAAATCTTCCGGATCGATGCCGAAAGGCCCGTTGGTTGGCATCGCATGTGCTCCTGGGGACGAGTTGGGCGCTATGTCCTCAGTGTCCTCGCCGAACGCCGACTTCGCCACGCCCGTCCTCGACGCCTCTGATCGGCGATTGTCAACCCGTTGACGTGGTCGTCGGCCTGGGCGGCTGAGGACTGATCCCCCACTGCACGAGTTTTTCAGCAGGCAGGTCCCATGCCCGTACCGCCGAGTTGGGAACGAACGTCGTAATCTCCGGGATTCCGTCCAGCTCCGGGACCGTGGCGAGGAAGTGGAGATAGCTGCCGTCTTCGAGCCGGGTCGAGAAGGGTTGATCGGGATCGTCGGGCTCGGCGTCGAACGACAGTTCGGGCTTATCGGCGAGCCACGGCTCCAGCCGACCCTCGACTTGCGTGAAGGAGACTTGGGTGAGCCAGTCTCGTTGTGGCTGTGCAGTGGAGAAATCGTCGATCATGGCGAAGCAGAGAACATGCCAGTCTTCGATATCGCTTGCTCGACATTGGCGGGCCAGGCCGGTGATGTCGAAATCATGGAGTTCGGGATCTGGGTCGCCGGCGGCCAAGGTGACATAGCCGGCGTCGATGTCCTGGCCTTCGGCGCCGAAGCAACTCGCGGCCGAGTCCACCTCGCGGGCGAACCTGCTGTACTCGTCGGGTGTAAAGAATTCACACCAGTCGGGGACCGTGCCGCCCGCTTCACGCGTGTCGGGCACCCCTGCGCTCCCGGCTTCCTCGCAGGCGTTCAGCAGCGGGACGGCGGATTTCCGCAGGGTACCGCGTTCTCGATCGCGGACCAGCTGGCGCAGAAAGAATTTCGGGACCACACCTATCGTGAACTCCGTCGGCGTGTTGGAGCGGATGACCGCAGTACGGTTGTAGGGGTTGAGGTCGTCACTTCCGCGATCCTGGTACCCCCATCGAGCCGGTGCGGCACGCACCAGGACTTCACCGATGTATCGAACCGTGCCCGCAGTGAACTCCGCGTTGTCCTCGATGCCGATGGCGGCCTGGTCGGGACAGCGCGCCAGCACGATCGGTTCCAGCGCGTCCAGGGAGTCGAGGGTGAAATCGAAAGGGAAGTCCGTGGGCAGGTAGCGACGGCGCCACTGCTCCAGCGCACTTGCCATGGTGGCCATCCATCGGTCCAGAAAGACGCGGGCCGACTCGGTCATGGTCACGCGGTCCTCGGCCATGTATGCCTCGGTTCGGTCGTGCTCGTGCGCGATGGACAACTTCGCACTCTCCATTGCCTGCGGTTCCAAAAGAATCGACTCTGCGTAGCACACTCGACTGTCTTCGCCAAAGACGTACGTTGCCCGGCGCGAGAAGCCGTGACTACTCGATCGAGGCTCACCGCGACGGCCGCGCGGCCAGCTGCCTCGTTTCTCGCGAATTGTGCTGGTCCGCAAGCTATCCTGACAGCCACGCGGTAGCGGGCAGGCAGGGGATGGTTGGGGATGAGTGAACCGGATCGGCGCAGTCAGGATGATGCGGGGTTGCCGTTGTTGATGGTGATCGACGTGCAGAACGGGTTCGTTCTGCCCTCCTCGCGGCATGTCGTCCCGGTGGTGGCCGGACTGGTCGACCGGTGGCTGGCCGCGGACGCGCCGGTGATACTCACCCGCTACTTCAACCATCCGGGCTCGCCGTTCGAGCAGTTGGTCGGCTGGCGGGCCATGCACCACGCACCCGACACCGACCTCGTCGCCGAACTGGCCGGTTACGCCGCCGATGACCGCGTGCACGTCGTCGACAAGACCACCTACACCGCACTGACGTCACCCGTGCGCGACCTCATCACCAGCTGGAATGTCACGCAGCTGTATCTGTGCGGGCTCGCCACCGACGCGTGCGTGTTCGCCACAGCTCTCAGTGCTTTCGACGCCGGACTGACGCCGTGGATCATCACCGACGCATGCGCGTCCAATGCCAGCAGCCGCTGCCCGGAAAAGGTCCACGATGAGGCCGTGATGCAGCTGAGCCACCTGATCGGCGCGAATCAACTCATAGCTTCCCGGCAGGCTTGCCGCCCTGTCGGTGGCCCAGATGCGGGTTCTGCACGCGTTGGACCGGCGCATTGGATTCGTCGCGGGTGAGTAACCGCTGCGGGTCACAGTCACGGCAGCCGACAGTTGCCCGCGGGTCGCGTCGCCAGGGGCGTTCGGCCGACCGCTGGCCCGCCGTTAGGCGTGCGGCTCGACGTCGAGGACGTACTCGAGGTTTCTGATCTGCTCGGCTATGTCGGGTGAGCAGGAAATGACGACGCGATCGGCGCCGCAGAGTTGGACAAGTTCGGCGTCGGTGGTTTCCAGCCAGTCGAAGAACTCGACCCGGATTCGCCGCGGAGTGGCGCTGTCGTCGAGGATCCCTGGATCGAGACGGACGAGGTAGGTGCGGTGGTGCGCCGACATACAGTTCTCCTTGAAGTCGTCGTGGTGATCCGTGTCTGGCGGCATCGCTGGTAGTCGGTTTTTGCGTGTCGGCGAGGTCGATGCGATCGGCGTGCGGTTACCGCTGGTAGGGCCCCGGATTCTGCGGCCGGGTTTCAACCGTACCTGGCCACGGGTTTCCGTACCGCTGGCAACGCTGGGCCGCAAATTCGAGCGGGACGTCGCGATCCCGCTCCGGGGCGCCTCCTGTTAGTCTCCCTCCGAGCACGCGGTGTGATGGGGTCGGGAACATAGAGAGAACCGAGCATTGAAACTCCGCAGCACCAAGAAACCACGTTCAGAGCCAGGCTGGCCGCATGGGTGGTCGGTCTGAGCCTCGCGGCGATCACCGCGATATCGGTGCTCGTGGTGACCATGGCAGAACCCGGCGACAGAGGCAGCGTCTCACAGCTCGTGTTCTCGTCGGTGCTACCGCTGTTCGGGACCTGGGTGGGCACGGTCTCGGCGTTCTACTTGGCCCGCCGAGCCCGTGCTGGGATGGGTCACCAACAACCTTCTGGCGGTCGTCGCGTAGCGCGACTCCTGGGGCGGCGGCCACAGCACGCCGCGGTCCGATCGCGGCAGCTGCTGATCACGTGGTCGGGCCGCTATCGCAGAACGGATTCGAACAGCGGCCAGCTGTTGTGCAGGTCCTGCTGCCAGTAGCCCCAGGAATGGGTCCCGCTCGGGCGCAGGTCGAAGGCGGCGGGGACGCCGAGCTCGTGGAAGCGGTCGCGCAGGGATCGGGTGCAGCGGTCGGAGACGGCCTCGAGAATGCCGCCGATGGCCACCTGGTCCGCCAGCTTCGCGGGATTGCCGTCGATCCCTGTGCTGTTCGGCTCGTCCAAGGGGCCCGGCTGGCCGTTTCCGGCGGCCACGTAGATCGTCGTGCCGCGCATCCGATCCGCGTGCACGTACGGGTCGTTGGCCGACCAGGCCGGATCGTCCAGCGGACCCCACATGTTCGCCACCGTGCCGCCCTCGGCGGTGACGATCGTGGCCACCATGGCCTGTCCGGCGGGGTCGCTGGTGCGAACGCAGCCGCTGTAGGAGCCGATCGCCCGATACAGACCCGGAGCGGCCATGGCCAACTGGAAGACCGAGGTGCCCGTCATCGAGACCCCGGCGATGGCATTGGCGCCGGTGCCGCCGAAGGCGGCGTCGATGAGCGGGGGGAGTTCGCGGGTGAGGAACGTGGTCCAGCGCGGACGGCCGAGGACCGGGTCGTCGCTGCGCCAGTCGGTGAAGTAGGTGCCCGCGCCGCCGACCGGCACCACCACGGTCACCTGCTTGTCGGCGAAGAACCGGTCGACGTCGGTCCGATCGGTCCACCCGTCGCCCGTGGTGCCGCCGTCGATGCCGTTGAGCAGATACAGCACCGGAGCCGGGTGGGACGGGTCCGGGCGTGGCAGCACCATGACCCGCACCGGTGCTGCCATCGCCGGGGAGAAGACGGTCAGCTCGACGGCTCGCCCGTGCGAGGGTCGCATCGCGGGTGGTTCGGCGCCCGCCGGGCTCCCTGAGCTGATCAGCGTCAGCAGTACGAACAGGATTGCGCGCCAAAGCCTTCCGCGCGACGTTCGGCACAGTCGACGTGACGCCATGCGCTCGACGCTAGGTTCCGCCGCATCGGGACGGCAATGGCCGCACGCTCGGTTTGGGAATTCCGGCAATGGTCGCCGCGCCGAATTGGTATGAAACACAGGATCGCTCGGAAATCTGGCGGATCGGCCACGCGATGTTATTGACTGCGAATTCGAGCCCGCCTATCCGGGGCCAGGAGTCGACATGCCCGAATATCTGCGAACAGGCGCGGTACTCGCCGCGGTCCTCACCGTGGCCTGCACAATGATCGGCGCCCGGCCGGTCCGTGCCGACCCGCCGCCGACCGTCGTTGCGGCAGGCGCCTCGCGAATAGTGGAAATTCGGGCGGAATCCGACCGGAATTCGGAGGTCGAGGTGTATTCGGCCGCGATGAACAACACCACGCGAATTCGTGTGCTGCGCGCGGCCGATCCGGACGCACCGGCGCCGACGTTCTATCTGCTCAACGGCGCCAACGGCGGGTCGGACGGGAATTGGCTCGATGGCACCGATCTCGTCGATTTCTTTCGCGACAAGCAGGTGAACGTCGTCGTCCCGTTCGGCGGTGCGGGCAGCTACTTCACCGACTGGCGCAGCGACGACCCGGTGTTGGGCCGGCAGCGCTGGTCCACCTTCCTGACCAAGGAGCTGCCGCCGCTCATCGACGCAGCCTTCAACGGCACCGGGGCGAACGCCATCGCGGGCATCTCGATGGCGGGCACCTCGGTGTTCCAGTTGGCGCTGGCCGCACCGGGTCTGTATCGGGCCATAGGTTCCTACAGCGGCTGTGTTCGCACGAGCGACCCCGCCGGTCAGGCGATGGTCCAGGCGGTGGTCACCCAGCAGCGCGGCAACGTCGTCAACATGTGGGGGCCGCCGACCGATCCCGCGTGGCGCGCGAACGACCCGTACCTGCACGCCGACCGGCTGCGCGGCATCTCGATCTACGTCTCCACCGGGACCGGGCAGCCCGGGCCGCTCGACAACCTCGATGGCGCGCACGGCGACTTCGCGCACCTGCTCTATCAGCTGCTGTTCGGTGCCCCGCTGGAGGCGGTGACGAACCTGTGCACGCAGCAGCTGCGGGACCGGCTGCGCCAGTTGGGTGTCGCGGCGACCTTCGATTTCCGGCCGAACGGCACCCACTCCTGGGGCTACTGGCGACAGGACCTGCGCAATTCGTGGCCGATGATCGAAGCGGCGCTTCGATGACCCGCAAAGAGGCGGCGGTGGCGCTCGGATCGTTCGGTGCGTGCCTGATCTCGGTCTTCATGCAGATGATCGATGTGACGATCGTCAACACCGCTCTCCCGGTCGTCACCGCGGAGTTGGGGGCGTCGCGGTCCGAGCAGCTGTGGGTGGTGGCCGGGTACTCGCTGGCGTTCGCCTGCGTCCTGCTCACCGCCGCACGCGTCGGCGCCATTGCCGGCCGTCGCCGGATGTTCCTGTGGTCGGCGGCGGCCTTCACGACGGCCTCGGTATGGTGCGGGCTATCCAGTTCCGCAACTGAATTGGTGCTCGCCCGGATCGTCCAGGGCGTGGCAGGGGCGGGAATGGCGGCACAGACCATCGCCATCATCACCGCGAGCTTCCGGCGCGAGCACCATCAGTACGCTTTCGCCGTGTACGGCGCGACAGCCGGTTTCGCCGGAATGCTCGGCCCGATCCTGGGCGGCGGACTGATCACCCTGGATCCGTTCGGGCTCGGCTGGCACGCGATCTTCCTGATGAATCTGCCGCTGGGCGTGGTGGCGATCGCGCTGGCCGCGGGGTACCTGCGGTTGGGCTCGGCGACGGATCGGGACCCGCTGGATCTGCGCGGGGCGGTGGTGGCCACCGCGGCGCTGTTCCTGCTGCTGTTCGCGCTGTCGGACAGCCAACAGGCGGGCTGGCGTCCGCTGCACGGGGTGTGCATCGCTGCCGCGGTGGTGTCGGGCGCGGTGTTCGTGGCGCATGAGCGCGCGACGCGCCGCCGCGGCGGCCGCGCGCTGGTGCGGCTGGACCTGTTCGCCGACCGGGGATTCGCGGTGGGATCGGCGCTGGTGACGAGCTTCTTCGGCCTGTTCACCGCGTTCGTGTTCACCGTCTCGATCCTGCTGCAGGACGTGCTGCGGTTCTCCGCGCTGCGGACCGGTGTCGCCATGACACCGTTCGCCCTCGGCGCGGGCGCGGGCGCGGTGCTGTCGCCGATACTGGTGGGCCGCTGGGGGATTCGGGCGCTTGCCGCCGGTATCGCCGTCTTCGGCGGGTGCGTCGCGGTGGGGGTGGGATACCTGTACGTGGGATCAGGCGCGGTGAACCTGCCGCTGGTGGCCGGGCCGGTGTTCCTCGCGGGCTTCGGGGTGGGGGCGTTCGGTGTGCCGCTGCAGCCGCTGATGCTGGCGGAACTGGACGATCGGGCCATGGGGGAGGCGTCGGGTTTGCTCCCCACCATCGAACAGATCGGAAATTCGGTCGGACTGGCGGTGCTCAGCGCGCTGTTCTTCCGCGCGCACACGCTGTCGGGCAGCATGATCATGCTCTCGGCCATCGCCGCCGCGGCCCTCGGCCTCGCCGCGCTCACGCTGGCACTGCCGGACCGTGCACGGGCGGCGACGAGTCCGTGGAGCTGGTCGACCGCGAGCTGACCGCGCCCGTCCCGGTCGGGCTACGGGCGTTCTGAGACAGCTTCGGTCCGGAAATCCTCGGGCTCGGGAGCGGCGCGGCGCCGCACGCCGCGCCGCAGCCAGGACGGGGCCCACCAGCAGGTGTCGCCGAGTAGCCGCATGGTCGCGGGCACCAGCAGCAGGCGCAGGACCGTCGCGTCGATGAACAGCGCCGCGACCATGCCGTAGGCGATGTACTGCATCATGACCAGATCCGACAGGGCGAAGGCCCCGGTCACCACCAACAGGATCAGGGCGGCGGCGGTGATGATCCAGCCGGTGCGCGCGATGCCGACGCGTACCGCCTCGGTGGTCGTCGCACCGGCCGCCCGCGCCTCCACGATGCGGGCGAGCAGGAATATCTCGTAGTCGGTGGACAGGCCGTAGATCACGGCGATGATCAGCACCAGCACCAGCGCCATGATCGGCTGCGGGGTGAAGTCCAGCAGACCCGCGCCGTGACCCTCGACGAAGATCCAGGTGAGAATGCCGAGCGTGGAGCCGAGCCCGAGCAGATTCAGCGCCGCGGCCTGCAACGGCAGCACCACTGAGCCGAAGGCCAGCACCATCAGCACGGTGGTGACGAGAAAGACGAGCGCGATCATCAGCGGCATCCGGCGCAGCAGCGCGTCGACGCTGTCGCGCTGCAGCGCGGGCTGCCCGCCGACCAGCACGGTCGTTCCTTTCGGCACGGGCATGGACCGCAGGTAGTCGATGGTCGCGTTCGCGTCGTGCGCGTCGCGCAACACGGTCGAGGTGGTGTAAACGCTCGGATGCCCCGGTCCCTGCAGTGCGCGCGGAAACGGCGCGATGAGTCCGGGGGCCCGGCCGGCCTGCGCGACCACCGCGTCGACGTCGGCCGTGTTATGGGTGATCAGCACCAGGTCGACCGGATTGATCTGCCGCAGCGGGAAGACCTGATCGAAGTGCTGCTGCGCCGTGCGGGCCGGATGCCGCGGCGGCAGGAAGCGCTCGGTGATGCCGCCGAAGGCCACCTCGCGCACCGGGACGATGAGCACGACCAGCACGGCCACCAGCACAACGGCCACGGCCAGCGGCCTTCTCATGACCCACCCGGCGACCCGGCCCCACGCATTGTGCTGCCCGCGATCGCTCGCCCGGCGCTTATGGAACCGGTTGAACCCCAGCCAGTCCACGCGCCGGCCGAGCACGGCCAGCATGGCGGGCAGCAATGTGATCGAGATCAGCGCCGCCAGTGCCACCGTCACCATCGCGCCGAAGGCGAAAGAGCGCAGGAAGCCCTGCGGGAACAGCAGAATGGCGGTCGCGGCGACCACCACGATGGTCGCGGAGAACACGACGGTCCGCCCGGCGGTGGCGACCGCGCGCCGTACCGCGTCGGGCACCTCGTGGCCGTCGGCCAGCTCCTCCCGGAACCGGCTCACGATGAACAGGCCGTAGTCGATGGCCAGGCCGAGACCGATCATCGAGACCACCGGCGAGACGAAGGAGTTCACCTCGGTGACCGTGGTCAGGGCGCGAATGATCCCCCACGCCCCCAGCACGGTCAGCCCGCCGACGATGAGCGGGAGCGCGGCCGCCACGACGCCGCCGAACAGGAAGAACAGCAGCACCGCCACGGCGGGAACGGCGAACAGCTCCATGCGTCGCTGGTCGTGGGCCATGGTGTCGTTGAGAGCCGCCGCGACCGGCTGCCCGCCCGCGATCTCCATATCGATGCCGGGTATCCGGAACTGGTCGGCGACCTTTCGGTAGTTGCGCATCACCTCCGTGTCGCCGTTGCCGCGAATGGCGACGGAGGCGAAGGCGTAGTCGCGGCCCTCGGAGCCGAAGATATCCGGCAGCGCGAGGCCGGTGTCGGTGGGCCAGTAGGTGGCGTTGATCTTGGTGATCTGGCCTGGAAAGCGTTGCGGCAGGCCGTTCAAGTGGCCGACGACCGTTGCGGCGAAGGTGGGATCATCGATCGTTTTGCCTGACGGGGCGTGGAACAACAAGAGCACGTCGGCGATGTGGTCGTGGCCGAAGGCCTCGTTTTTCAGCCGAGCCGCCCGCGCCGATTCGGACGTGGGATCGTGCCACCCGCTGACGCTGAGGTGATCGCCCAACCCGAGGCCGTACACACCGAGCGCGAGCAGTCCCGCGACGACGAGCCCGATGACGGTGAATCGCCGCCGGACAAGCGTATCGGTCCAGCGCGTGAACTCGGCGAACAATGCCGCCTCCTAATCGCATGACATCGTATTTCGACGAGGGTCTACGAACAGGTGAAAGATAGGCAACCCCAAGCCTTTTCACGGCCGAAGAACCCGGAATTTCGAAATGCCACAAGCCGGTTGGTCGGGGGATTGTGAACTCTCCCTGAGCGAGCGACGGCTGGTGTGGCGGCCGTTACGCTGGGGCCATTGCCAATCGCGCACACGCTAATTCGTGGATCGCCGGAGAAGAATGGCGATCAACTGGATTCGACCCGGAGGATGTGCATGTCGGATATTGCAATTGTCGGCATCGGCTGCAGATTCGCAGGCGGAATCGACTCGCCCGACACCTTTTGGGAATTCGTCCTGGACAAACGCGACGGTGTGATCGAGATACCGGCCGATCGCTGGGATTACCGCCGCTACTACGATCCGGAACCGCGCACACCGGGCCGCAGCTACACCAAGCGCGCGGCATTCATGACGAGCGACCCGTGGGAGTTCGACCCGGACTTCTTCGGCATCTCCGCCCGCGAGGCGACCGTGCTGGATCCGCAGCAGCGCCTGATGCTCGAGGTGACCTGGGAGGCGCTCGACGACGCCGGGATGGCGCGGCACGCGGCGGGCGGGTCGGTCGGCGTGTACGTCGGCGGGTTCGTGGTGGACCAGTCGGTGATCGGCGTGGTCGGCCCGGCCCTGTTCTACACCGACATGCACACCCCGGCCAGTGCGTCCTACACCATGCTGTCCAACCGGATCGCCTACACGCTCAACCTGGTCGGCCCCGCTCTCACGGTCGACACCGCGTGCTCCTCGTCGCTGGTCGCCTTTCACCTCGCGTGTCAGGCGCTCGAGAACGGCGACTGCGAGGTGGCGCTCGCGGGCGGCGTGAACGTGATGCTGCAACCGGAGACGTTCGTACTGATGTGCAAGGGCGGCTTCCTGGCCGCGGACGGCCGCTGCAAGTCCTTCGACGCCTCGGCCGACGGCTACGGGCGCGGCGAGGGCGCGGGCATGGTGGTACTGAAGAAGCTCGACGACGCCATCGGCGACGGCGACCGGATCTACGCGGTGGTCAAGGCGACCGGCTCCAATCAGGACGGCCGTACCACGGCGATCACCGTGCCCAACGCCGAATCCCAAGAAGCCCTGGCTCGTTCGGTATGCGGGCGCGCGGGGCTCGCGCCGGACACGATCACCTATGTCGAGGCGCACGGTACCGGCACGCTGGTCGGCGATCCGGTCGAGTTGCGCGCGCTCGGACGGGTTTTCGGCGCGGCCGCGGGGCGCACGCGCTCGCTGGGCGTCGGCTCGGTGAAGTCGACACTCGGTCACACCGAGGCCTCGGCCGGTATCGCGAGCGTGATCAAATCGGCGCTGGCGATCCACCATCGCACCATCCCGCCGCAGGGCTGGCTCGACAAACCCAATCCCGACATTCCCTTCGACGAGTTGGGACTGCACGTCCAGCTCGAGGCGGAAACGCTGCCCGACGACGCCGAGCCGATGACGATCGCGGTCAACGGCTTCGGCTACGGCGGCACCAACGCCCACGCCATTCTGCAGGAGTTTCGGCCGGACCACACCGAACCTCCCTCGCGCGCACGGCATTTCGGCGTCCTGCCGGTTTCGGCGCGCAGTACCGGCGCGGCACGTGCGCTGGCCGGCCGGTTCGCCGATCTGATCACCGCGGGCGCCGACCCGGACCGGCTGGCCGAGGCCGCGTGGACCCGCATGGCACACCATCAGTACCGCACGGGCATGCTGGTCGGCGACACCGCCGACCTGGTCCGGGATCTGCGCCGGTTCGCCGCCGGAGAGGGCCGCGACGCGGCGCGGACGATCGTGGCGCGGACAGCCGAACCGGTGTTCGTGTTCTCGGGCATGGGTCCGCAGTGGTGGGGGATGGCCCGTGAACTGCTCAGCGGCGATGGCGTGTTCGCCGAGACCGCCGCGTCGATCGATACGGAGTTCCGCGCGATCGCGGGCTGGTCGATCATCGAGGAGCTGCTGCGGCCCGAGGAGCAGTCACGGGTCGGCAGCACCGAGGTGGCGCAACCAGCCAACTTCCTCGTGCAGGTGGCGCTGGTGCGGGAGCTGGCCGAGTACGGCATCCGGCCCGCAGCCGTGGTGGGGCACAGCGTCGGTGAGGTGTCGGCGGCCTACGTCAGCGGCATGCTGTCGCTGCGTGACGCGGTGCTGGTGGCCTATCACCGGGCCCGGTTGCAGGCGACGACCGCCGGTTCGGGCGGCATGCTCGCGGTCGGGATGTCGCTCGAGCAGGTCCGCGAGCTCGTCGGCGACGACCGGCGGGTGGATGTCGCCGCGATCAACAGCGCGAGCTCGCTGACCTTGTCCGGTGACGTCGACCGCCTGGACGAGATCGCCGAAAAGCTCACCGAGGACGGCGTTTTCGCGCGCCGACTGCGCGTCGAGGTGCCATACCACAGCCGGTTGATGGACCCCATCCTGGACGAGCTGCGTGCGGCGCTGGCCGGGCTGAGCCCGATGGCGCCGACCGTGCCGCTGTACTCCTCGGTCACCGGCGAGCCGGTTTCCGGCCCCGACTGGGACGCCGAGTACTGGTGCGCGAACGTGCGGCAGCCGGTCCGGTTCGCCGACGCGGTCACCAAGCTGATCGGCGCGGCCAGCCGGGTCTTCCTGGAGGTCGGCCCGCACCCGGTGCTGTCGGGCAACATTCGCGAGGCTCTGCTCGGCGCGGACGTCAACGGCACGACGGTGGCGACACTGGATCGCAAGCAGCCGGATTCGGTGAGCATCCGCCGCACCCTCGTCGGCCTGTACGGCGCGGGCGTGCTCGACCTCGACGAGTTGTTCCCGGCGCATCACCCCGCCACCCCGCACGTGCCGCTGCCGCGCTATCCCTGGCAGCGGGCCCGGCTGCATTCGGCGCTGCCGCTGTTCGAGCAGGCACGGTTGGGCACCCCCGGCACCTACGCCATGCTCGGCGACCCCGACGTCGAGGGCAGGCCGGACTGGCTGCTGCAGGTCGGCACCGAACTGCTGCCATGGCTGGCCGACCATGTGGTCAACGGCGTCAAGATCATGCCGGGCGCGGCGTACCTGGATGCCGCGCTGAGCGCCACGGCCGCCCGTCTGGGCGTGGAACGCGTTGCGCTGGAACAGGTTCGGTTCGTGGCCCCGCTGATCATGGGCGCGCCGGATGTGCCGCTGGTGGCGCTGACCGTCGAGGAGGCCAGCGGCCGCTTCATGATCCGATCGCGCTCCGCGACCGGGACGGCCTGGACGGTGCACGCGTTCGGCCGCACGCTGACCGGCAGCCACAAGCCTACGAAGGTCACGGTTCCCACCCTGGACGTCGGTCTGGACGTCGACCCGCAGATGTTCTACAGCGGGCTGGCCGCGGCCGGGCTGCAGTACGGCCCGGCCTTCCGCCGCGTCACCTCCGTGCGCGTCGGTGCGGAGGCGGTCGTGGCCACCGTCGACGGCACCATCGCCGCGGACTCCGGCCACCTCGCCCACCCCACGGTCGTCGATGCCGCGATGCAGTCCGCGGCTCTGCTGTTCGCCGACGCCCGGATCGACGAGGGCACGCTGGTGCCGGTCGGTGTCGCGGCCGTGCGGCTGGTGGCGCCGCTGCCCGAGCGGATCACCGTGGTGGCGCGTCGCGATCCCCGCGCCCGGCTGCGTGCCGACGTGGATCTGCTCGACGACGAACACAACCTCGTGATGCGGTTGAGCGGCCTGCAGATCGGTGCACTCGCGCCGGGCCAGGATCCACTGCATCGGATGGTCGACTTCTACTACGCCGAAACGTTGGAACAGCGCGAACCCCTCGATCCTGCTGCGCTGCCGCAAGATTCGGTGACCACCGTAATCGTCGCGCTGGGCAGCGGCTGCCGCCGTGCGGGGCAGCTGGCCGCCGCCGTCCCGGGCTCGCGGCTCTACGTGCCCGCCGTGACGGCTCGCGAACTCGCCTCCGATCTGGCAGCGACACTGGCGGCCGCCAAGGCGGAGGGCGCCGACCGGCTGCACGTGTGCGTGGTCGCGGGGACCGTCGAAGACGATCTCGCCGACCTGTGGACCCTGGAGCGGATCGCGGTCGCCCTCGACGCGTTCGTCCACCCCGAAACCACCGAGGAGGGACCCAAGAGCGTCTTCGGCGACGGGTGGTGTCATGCCACCTTGGTGACCGAGCGGGCGTTCGCGCTGCCGGACAGTCCGATCCCGCCGAACTCGAATCATGCCGCGCTGGCCGGTGCGCGCCGGGTACTGCTCAATGAACAGTCGGCGCTGCGCTGGCGGCTGATCGACGTGGAACCCGACACCGAGATCGCCGCGCTGATCAAGGAACTGGCCGTGCCGGGCGCGTTCTGGAACGACAACCTCGACGAGGTCGTGCTGCGCGCGGGCAAGCGCTGGGCCCCGGTCGTGATCAAGCCGCTGCAGGAGCGCCTCGACGCCCTCGACACCGCCGAACCGCTGACCGACCCGGAGGCCAACTTCGCGCTGGACCTGCCCAGGACCCGGCTGCTGTCGGCGCTGGCGTGGCGGCGGTGCCCCCGGCGGGAACCGGGACCGGGCCGGGTCGAGGTGCGGATGAAGATCGTCGGCCTCAATTACAAGGATCCGCTCAAGGTCATCGGCCTGCTCGGCGAGCGAGAGCTCGCGCCCACCTATTTCGGCACGGTGCCCGGGATGGAGGGCGTCGGCGAGGTGGTGCGCGTGGGCGAGGGGATCACCGACCTCACGGTCGGCGATCTGGTCGCGGTCGCCGCCAAGGGCATGATGCGGCGCTACGTGGTCGTCGACCGGCAGCTGACGATCCCGCTGCCTGCCGACGCCGATCCCGCGTACTGCACCAGCACCATCGCCTTCGGCACGGCCGAGTACGCGCTGCTGGATCTGGCCCGGCTGGAACCGGGCGAGACGGTGCTGATCCACGGCGCCGCGGGCGGCGTCGGCACGGCCGCGATCCAGGTGGCCAAGGACCGCGGGGCGCGCATCATCGGCACCGCCAGTACGGACGAGCGCCGCGCCCACGTGCTCGCGCTCGGCGCCGATCACGCGATCGACTCGCGCTCGCTGAACTTCGTCGACGACGTACTGGAACTGACCGGCGGCAAGGGCGTCGAGGTCGTGCTCAGCAGCGCGCCGGGCGAGATCCTGCGCCAGAACTTCAACGCCGTCGCGGAATTCGGGCGCATCGTCGAGGTCGGCAAGGCCGACATCTACACCGGCGGCCTGCTCGAGCTGGCCAACTTCGACAAGAACGTGGCGTACTTCTCGATGGATCTGGACCGCCTGGTCGCCGTCGACGCGCAGCGGCTGGCCCGGCTGCTGCAGCGGGTCTACGAGAAGGTGCTCGCCGGTACCTACACACCGCTGCCCTACACGCTGTTCGAGAGCGACGAGGTGGCCAGGGCCTTCGAGGAGACCATCCGCTCGACCGGGCTCGCCCGGATCGCACTGCGCATGGATTCGCCCACGCCTGCGGTGCGGCCCTACCTCCCCGAGGTCGAGATCGACAGCGCCGCGACCTATCTCGTCACCGGTGGGTTCGGTGGCTTCGGAATGGCCATCGGGCGCTGGCTGGTGCTGCGCGGGGCGCGGCGGCTGGTACTGCTCGGCCGCGGCGGCGCGAGCACGGAGGAGGCGCGCAGGCAGCTCGAGGCGTGGCGCACCATCGGCGTCGACGTGGTCGAGGAGCATGCCGACGTGACCGACCCGCAGGCTGTCGCCGCGATCGTCGCGCGGGCCCACAGCGGCGAGCACCCGCTGCGCGGGGTGTTCCACGCGGCGGGCGCGGTGGCCGACAACCGCTTGGCGGCAATGGAATTCGAGCAATTGGCCGAGGTATACCGCCCGAAGGTGCACGGCGCCCGGCTGCTGCATCGAGCCGTGGCCGACGCCGGGATCGGGTTGGACATGTTCGTGCTGTGCTCCTCGGGCGGTTCGATGTACGGCATCTACGGTCAGTACAACTACTGTGCGGCGAACGTGGCGGTGGAGTCGCTGGCCGAGGAATGGTCCCGGGCGGGCGAGCGGGCGCTGTGCGTCGGCTGGGGCCACCTGTCCGGCGCGACGGGCGGCATGGCCTCCGACGAGACGGCCCGCAAGTACCTCGATCTGGTCGGCTTCGACCCGATCGACATGGCCGACGCCACCGCGTACCTGGAGCAGACGCTGCGCCTCGGCGTCGCTCGCGCGGCGATCATCCCGACCGACTGGGCCAAGCTGACCGGTACCTTCCCGCAGCTGACCCGCACGGGCCGCACCATCGCGCTCGCGCAGGCCTCCGCCAAGGACACCTCCGAACTGGCCCGGCTGCGGGCCGAGGTGGCCGCGATCGAGGAGAGCAAGCGCGGCGCCTTCGTCGCCCGCAAGATGGCCGAGGAACTCGCCGTCGTGATGGGTGTGCCGGTCGAGTCCATCGACATGACCGTTCCGGTGCCCGAACTCGGGCTGGATTCGCTGATGGCGGTGGAGCTCGGCGCGCGGGTCACCAAGACGCTCGGCATCGACCTGATGTCGCTGCAGATGGGCCGGTCGTTCAGCCTGGAGCAGGCCGGTCCGAAGGTGGCGGAGCTGATCCTGGCCGCGGATGTCGGTCAGTCGCAGGCAGTTCCGGACGCCGCCACGCTGATGGCCGAGCCGATGGCCTCGAACGGCGCCGCGGCGGAGCCGGTCGCGGCGCTGGTGGCGGCCGAGGCCAGGCCGTGACCGGCCACCATCGCCGAAACGAGGTGTCATCGTGGTGAGTTTCGGGCTGATCGATGAGTGGGAGCCGGGGCCTGGCCGGCTGGTCAGCTGGGTGGCGGCACCGGAGTCGGTGGCGCGCGCCCGCCGGGCGCCGGTCCACCCCGCTCCGCCGTCACATCAGCAGGAGCAGTATCTCCGGCTCGCCGATCGGCATGCCGGGGCGGATTTCCGGTACTCGGGCCTGTGCCTGGTGACCGCGGAGATCCCGACCGGCAGTCTCGACCTGGCGGCGATGACGCGAGCGGTCAACGCGTTCCTGTTGCGCCACGACACCTTTCGGACCTGGTTCCGGGTCGACCCGACCGGCGAGATCGAGCGTCATCTCGTGCCCGCGGAGGACGTCGAATTCGTGCCGATCGATTACGGCCTCGTCGACGAGGCCCGTGCCATCCGCGATCATGTCCAGAAGACGACGCCGGGGCCGTTCGACTGGGACTGTTTCACCTTCGGTGCCATCGCCCGCGAGGATTCGACCACGGTCTACCTGGCGGTCGATCATCTGCACACCGACGGATTCGGCCAGTACCTGTCCGGATTCGACCTCGCGCTGCTGTATCTGCGCGAGGTGTGGGAAGACGTCGGCATGCTGACCCCCGCCGCCAGCTACCTCGACTACTGCACCGCCGAGCGTGCGTACACCGGCCGGATGACGCTCGCCTCGCCCGGCGTACGGAAGTGGCTGGAGCTCATCCGCGGAAACGACGGCGAACTGCCCTCCTTCCCTCTGGACCTGGGTAGGCGCACCGATATGTACAACCGCAGCGCTCATCGCACCCTCACCCTGTTCGACGAGCGCACCGCGCTGCGGTTCGAGCGGGTCTGCCGCGACAACGGGGCGGAATTCGTCGGCGGCATCTTCGCCGCGGCGGCGCTGACCGAACGCGAACTCATCGGTAACGACTACTACTTCGGCATGACGCCCGTCAGCACCCGCGGCACCGCCGCGGAACGCGCGTCGGTCGGGTGGTACGCGACGCTGCTGCCGGTGGCCTTCCCGATCGGCGCCACCACCACCTTCGCCAGAGCCGCGGCCATCGCGCAGCGCGCCTACGAGAACGGCCTGCGCCTGGCTCCGACCTCGTTCCAGCGCGTGGTGGAACTGCTGCCCGCCGACTCCGATCTCGCCCTGGAACCGGGCTGGTCCACGCCGATGATCTCCTACGTGGACACCCGGGAGCTGCTCGGCAACGAGTTCTTCGACCTGGGGTCGTGCGGGCTGTACGCCAATCGCGCCGCGTCCGAACAGGTGCTGATCTGGATCAACCGGTTCGCGTCGGAAACCACGCTGAGCGTCATCTACCCGGACACGCCGGTGGCGCACGGCTCCGTCGAACGCTACGTGACCACGCTGAAAGCGGTGTTCGCGGCGGCGGCCGAGGGCACACGCTGAGGAGGACATGTGCACACTGCGTTTCGCGACCCGGGAATCCCCGACGGGGAGAAGTCCGTCTACACCGTCACCATCGCCGATCGGCCGCCGAAGCTGGACCTGATCAGCGTGGTCGCCCACGACGGCGACGGCTACCGCTCGATCCTCGAGGCCGGTCTGGGACACGGGAATTTCGCGATGACCATCGAGCAGCGGTTCCAGCGCTGCGGAGATCGGCTGCGCGCCGAGCACTACCGCGCCGAAACCCGCTCCGGCGCAGCGGTGGTCACGCGCGAGGAGGCCAACTTCCTCGGCACCGCGCACCTTCGGTTCGGTGGCGGGATCGCGCCCTTTCCGGCCAACGTGATGCCGCTCGCCGGTGGCCTGACGCTGCTGCGCGGCCTGGACTTCGCCGAGGGCGCCGAGGAGTGCGTGGATCTGTGGCTGGCCTTCTCGGTGCACATCCCGCTCGGTGCGAAAGTGGAACAGCGCACCGTTGTCGAGGTCCCTGCCGGGCACATCACCAGCTGGCAGGTTCGGCTGCGGCCGCGGTTCTCCGGGCTGAACATGATGCTGGAGAAGGTGATCGGCGGGTTCCTCCCGCCCTCGGTGGCGCACTTCGACGCGGCCTCGCCGCACCGGCTGGTCCGGCTCAGCTTCCCGACCGGGCCGATGCCGTGGGATCCACGCGGCCTGCTGGAACTGGTCGCCTAGGTCCGCCCGCGCAGACCCGCTTTCGAAGGTCCGGCTCCTCCGTTCCGCGGACGCCGGTCGTCACTTCGCCGTTCCCTCGGTGTCCAGGCTTGCGGCGGTGAGGTTCTGGGCGGCGAAACGCGCGATGCTGCATGCCTGGCGCGCGTGGGCTTCCGGGTGCGCGGTGCGCTGCTCGAGCACGGCGCGGATCCGATCCAACGATGCGGCGGCATCGCTGGTCGCGCGGCGAAGCACGGTGTGCTGGTGGTCGAGCTCGCGGTAGGCGAGGTCGATGTCGCAGTAGCGGCGTCGTAGGTCGGCTATGTGATTGAGCAGGTCTGCTACTTCGCGAGTGGTCAGGGTGAGGGTCGGGTGTTCCTCTCCGGAGAGGATCGCCTCGCCCGCGACCTCGGCGCAGCGAGCGTGCAGTACATCGAGAATGTCGGCCACACAGATCACCTCCCACACTGCGGCGGAGCGTTTCACGGCTTCTCGGTGCCTCCAGCCGATCGGACATGGCGCCGCAGCGCGCCGCGGGCGGCGATTCGCTGGACTACGATCCGATCACAGGTACGGTACTGGAAGCCAGCCGGTCGAGGAATTCCTCCGCCGCTGTCATGGCCTCATACGAGGCATTGCCCACGATACGTGCGAGTAACACCCGCACGCCGTGCACGTACGTGGGGTGAGGGTGCACACTACGCGGAGTCGGAAGTCGTAATCCCTCGTCCGACCGGGTCAGTGCTGTGGAATGGAAGGAGCCGGCGAGTGTTCAGCCGCATCGCCATCGTGAACCGGGGTGAGGCCGCCATGCGCCTCATCCACGCCGTCCGAGACTTGGCTGCGGAGACCGGTCTATCGATCGAAACCGTCGCGCTGCATACCGATGTCGACCGGAACGCGACGTTCGTGCGCGAGGCCGACATCGCCTATGATCTCGGCCCGGCCTCCGCGCGTCCGTACTTGGACCTGAAGGCGCTCGAGCGTGCCCTGGTGGAGACAGGAGCCGATTCCGCCTGGGTGGGCTGGGGTTTCGTCGCGGAGGACCCGGCGTTCGCCGAGCTGTGCGAGCAGATCGGGGTCACCTTCATCGGGCCGAGCCCGGAGGCCATGCGCAAGCTCGGTGACAAGATCGGTGCGAAGCTGATCGCCGAGGAGGTCGGCGTCCCGGTGGCGCCGTGGAGCCGCGGTGCGGTCGAGTCCGTGGAGGCGGCCGTGGCCGCCGCGGCCGAGATCGGCTACCCGTTGATGCTGAAGGCCACCGCCGGCGGCGGCGGCCGCGGTATCCGGGTGATCACGAACGAGGCCGAGCTCGTCGACGCCTACGAGCGCACCTGCCAGGAAGCCGCGCGGGCGTTCGGCAGTGGCGTGGTATTCCTGGAGCGGCTGGTCACCGGCGCCCGGCACGTCGAGGTTCAGGTGATCGCGGACGGCCAGGGCACCGCGTGGGCGCTCGGCGTCCGCGACTGCTCGGTGCAGCGGCGCAACCAGAAGGTCATCGAGGAGTCGGCGTCACCGGTCCTGAGCCCCGAGCAGACGGCCGAGCTGAAGGCGTCGGCCGAGCGGCTGGCGATCGCGGTCGGGTACCGCGGCGCGGCGACTGTCGAGTTCCTCTACCACCCCGGTGAGAAGCTCTTCGCGTTCCTCGAGGTCAATACGCGCCTGCAGGTCGAACACCCGATCACCGAGTACACCACCGGTTTCGACCTGGTTCGCGCGCAGTTGCTGGTGGCGTCGGGAGGCCGCCTCGAAGGCGAACCCCCGGCGGAGCGCGGGCACGCCATCGAGGCCCGGCTGAACGCCGAAGACCCCGACCGCGATTTCGCGCCCGCTCCGGGCCGCATCGCGCGGCTGGACCTGCCGGCCGGGCCTGGTATCCGCGTCGACACCGGCGTCAGCGAGGGCGACACGATTCCCGCCGACTTCGACTCGATGATCGCCAAGATCATCGCCTACGGCCGGGACCGTGACGAAGCGCTGGGCCGGCTGCGCCGGGCGGTGGCGCAGACCCGGGTGGTCATCGAGGGCGGCGCCACGAACAAGAGCTTCGTGCTCGACCTGCTCAACCAGCCCGAAGTGATCGATGCCAGCGCGGACACCGGCTGGATCGACCGTGTTCGCGGTGCGGGCCGTCTGGTCTCGCACCGCCACTCCGCCGTCGCGCTGGCCGCCGCCGCCATCGATGCCTACGAGGAGGAAGAGCGAGTCGAGCGGCATCGGCTGCTGTCCACGGCCTCCGGCGGACGTCCGCAGGTACAGCACCAGAGCGGTCGGCCGCTCGACCTGAAGTTGCGCGGCATCGGCTACCGCGTGCGGGTCGCACGCATCGGCGCGCACCGGTTCCGTATCGGTATCGAGGCGGGTGGCGATATTCGCACCGCCGACGTCGACCTCGAGCGCTTCGATCGCCACACCGGGCAGATCGTGGTCAACGGCACCCGGTACCGCTTGATCACCGGCACGCACGGGCCGATCCACTTGGTCGACGTCGACGGCGTGACGCATCGGATCAGCCGGGACGAGGGCGGTGTCGTCCGTGCCCCCGCCCCCGCGCTGGTCGTCGCCACGCCGCTGGAGATCGGCGCCGAGGTCGAGGCGGGCGCGCCGGTGCTGGTGCTGGAGAGCATGAAGATGGAAACGGTGCTGCGCGCGCCGTTCCGGGCGCGGCTGAAGGAATGCGGTGTTTCCGTCGGCACCCAGGTGGAGACCGGCGCACCGCTGCTGCGGCTGGAGCCGCTGGCCGAGGGCGGCGAGGCCGACGAGGCCGCCGCGGCCGGGTCGGTCGAGCTGGATCTGCCCGGCGAGCCCGCGCAGGTCCAGCCGTACGAGCGACTGACTCGCGGCCTGCAGGACCTGCGCAGCCTGCTGCTGGGCTTCGACGTCGACCCGCACGACGAGCGCCGGATCGTCGAGGACTACCTCGCCGCGCGCCGGGCGGCCATCGCGGACAACTACCGGCCCCTTGCCGAGGAACTCGAACTCGTGCAGGTGTTCGCCGATGTCGCGGAGCTGAGCCACAACCGGTCGTGGGACGAGGACGGCGGCCACGGCCACGTGCACAGTGCCCGCGAGTATTTCCACACCTATTTGCAGAGCCTCGATGTCGAGCGGGCCGGGCTGCCGGAGTCGTACCGGGCGAAGCTCGCCAAGGCGCTCGGGCACTACGGGGTCACCGATCTGGAACGCTCCCCGGACCTCGAAGCCGCGGTCTTCCGGATCTTCCTGGTCCAGCAGCGTCCGTCCGACATCGTCACGGTCATCACGACCCTGCTGCGCGAGTGGCTGGGGGAGCCGGTGCCGGACCGGGCGCTGCGCGAGCCGGTCGGTTTGGCGCTGGAGCGACTGGTGGCGGCGACGCAGGTGCGTTTCCCCGTGATCGCCGACCTCACGCGCGGCCTGGTGTACGCCTGGTACGGCCAGCCGTTGCTGCGGCGTAACCGCGCCCGCGTGTACACCAACGTCCGCAGGCACCTGCGCCACCTCGACGCGCACCCGGACGCCCCGGATCGCGCCGACCGCATCTCCGACATGGTGCGCAGCACCGAGCCGCTGGTGCGGCTGCTCGGCCAGCGGCTGCTGCGCGGCAATCCGGACAACACGGTCATGCTGGAGGTGCTGACCCGGCGGTACTACGGCAACAAGGGACTCACCGGCGTTCGCACCCACGAGGTGGGCGGCTGCACGTTCGCGATCGCCGAGCGCCGGGGCGTGACCCTGGTATCCGCCGCGGTCAGTTTCGACGCGCTCGACACCGTGCTGCACGGGCTCACCGAGCTGGCGACCGGCGCGGTGTCCATCGAGGCCGACATCTACCTCGGCTGGGAGGGGCAGCCCGAGGACTTCGACGCCATGGCCGCGGCTCTGCAGGACGTGCTCGGCGCGCAGCGGTTGCCGAACCAGGTGCATCGGATCACCACCACTGTCGCCGGTAGCGGCGGCGCGGTGATGCACCATCACTTCACTTTCCGCCCGTCTGCCACCGGCATGGCCGAGGAGCGGCTGATCCGCGGCCTGCATCCGTACATCGCGGAGCGGATGCAGATGAAGCGGCTGCGCAAGTTCGACCTCACCCGGCTGCCGTCCTCGGACAATGACGAGGTCTACCTGTTCCGGTGCGTCGCGAAAGAGAATCCGTCCGACGAGCGCCTCGTCGCGTTCGCGCAGGTGCGGGACCTGGCCGCCCTGCGCGAGCACGACGGCAGGCTGCTCGCGCTGCCGACGGCCGAGGGCACCATCGCCACCTGCCTCGACTCGATTCGCCGGGCGCAGTCGCGGCGGCCGTCGGCCAAACGCTTCAACACCAACCGCATCGTGATGTACATTTGGCCGCCGCTGGACATCACCCCCGCCGAGTTCGAGACCATCGTCCAGCGTGTGGAGCCGACCACCGCGGGCGCCGGGTTGGAGGAGATCCTGATCATCGCGCGGCAGCGCGACCCGCAGACCGGTGAGCTGGTCAAGATGACCATGCGCATCTCCTTCGACGCCGCCGGAGGCACCGAGGTGACCGTCGGTGAGCGGACCGACGACCCGGTCGAGCCGCTCGACGAGTACCGGCAGAAGGTGCTGCGCGCCAGCAGCCGCAACACCGTGTACCCCTACGAGCTGACCGGTCTGCTCGGCGACTTCACCGAATACGACCTCGACGCCGATCACGCGCTGGTTCCGGTCGACCGGCCCAAGGGGCACAACACCGCGGCGATCGTCGCGGGCCTGGTCAGCACGCCCACCGAGCGGCATCCGCAGGGTGTGACCAGGGTGGTGCTGCTCGGCGATCCGACGAAATCGCTCGGCGCCTTGTCCGAACCGGAGTGCCGCCGCGTGATCGCCGCACTGGATCTGGCCGACCGGTTGCGGGTGCCGCTGGAGTGGTACGCACTGTCTTCCGGCGCCCGGATCTCGATGAAGTCCGGCACGGAGAACATGGACTGGGTTGCGGCGGCACTGAAGCGGATCGTCGAATTCACCCAGGACGGCGGCGAGATCAACATCGTGGTCTCGGGCATCAACGTCGGGGCGCAGCCGTACTGGAACGCCGAGGCCACCATGCTGATGCACACCAAGGGAATCCTGGTGATGACGCCGGATTCGGCGATGGTGCTCACCGGCAAGCAGGCATTGGACTTCTCCGGTGGTGTGTCGGCCGAGGACAACTTCGGCATCGGCGGCTACGACCGGGTGATGGGCCCGAACGGTCAGGGGCAGTACTGGGCGCCGAACCTGACCGGCGCGCGCGAAATTCTGATGTCGCACTACGACCACACCTACATCGCACCCGGTGAGCAGTCGCCGCGGCGGGCGCGGACCAGCGACCCGGTCGATCGCGACGTCTCCGATTTCCCGCACACGGTGGCGGACAGCGACTTCACCACCGTCGGCGAGATCTTCTCCGTCGCCAAGAACCCGGACCGCAAGAAGCCCTTCGACATCCGGACCGTGATGCGGGCACTGTCCGACCAGGACCACCCCGTGCTGGAGCGCTGGGCGGGGATGGCCGACGCCGAAACCGCGGTGGTGCAGGACGCGCACCTCGGCGGTATCCCGGTGTGCCTGCTCGGCATCGAGTCACAGGGCGTGCCGCGACGCGGGTTCGTGCCCACCGACGGACCGGACACCTACACCGCGGGCACACTGTTCCCGCAGTCGTCGAAGAAGGCCGCGCGGGCGATCAACGCTGCCAGCGGCAATCGGCCGCTCGTGGTGCTGGCGAACCTGTCGGGCTTCGACGGTTCCCCCGAGTCGATGCGCAAGCTGCAGCTCGAGTACGGCGCCGAGATCGGCCGCGCGATCGTGAACTTCGAAGGCCCCATTGTGTTCTGCGTGATCTCCCGGTATCACGGTGGCGCGTTCGTGGTGTTCTCGAAGGCACTGAACCCGAATATGACCGTGCTGGCGCTGGAAGGCTCGTTCGCCTCGGTACTCGGCGGGGCCCCGGCCGCTGCCGTGGTGTTCTCCGGTGAGGTCGACACGCGCACCGCGACCGATCCGAGAGTGCGGGAACTGGAGGCGCGCGCCGCGAACGCTTCCGGCGCCGACCGCGCGGCCCTGACCGCGGAACTCGACGAAGTCCGTTCGGCGGTCCGCGCGGCGAAACTCGGCGAGGTCGCCGCGGAATTCGACCGCGTGCACAGTATTCAGCGCGCTGTCGAGGTCGGCTCGGTCGATGCCATCATCCGCCCCGCCGAACTGCGCCCACGCATCATCGAGGCAATCGAGGCCCGTCTGCCTGCGTGATACGTCCGGCCCCTGTTCGCGGCGACGAGCTCTCGTCGCCGCGAACAGGGCGAGTCGCCAGCGAGGCCGAGGCGGCTCTTCCCGCGGCGCTCCTGCCGAGTATCGCTGTGCCGATGAGGCAGGATGCCCTGCGCCGCCGGGCTGGGATGCCGCTGTGCGCGCCGAAACGGCTGACGACACCGATCAGGAATCGAGAAGCGCCGGTCGCCGAGCGGCAATTAGCGTCAGTGGCATGAACATCGCCACTGACCAGACCACCATCGACTCCGTCATCCTGGAGGCGCCCGACCCGGCGGCCGCCGCGGCCTTCTACGCCGCCGCCTTCGATCTCGGCGACAAGCTGCGCGTGCGCGCCTCGCAGGCGCCTACGACCGGATTCCGTGGCTTCATCCTGTCGCTCGTGGTGTCGCAGCCGAGCACCGTCGACAATCTCATCGGCACCGCTGTCGACGCGGGCGCGACGACGCTGAAGCCCGCCAAGAAGAGTTTCTGGGGCTACGGCGGCGTGGTCCAGGCTCCGGACGGGGCGATCTGGAAGGTCGCGACGTCGTCGAAGAAGGACACCGGCCCGGCCACCCGGCAGGTCGACGAGTTCGTGGTGCTCCTCGGAGTCGACAACGTCAAGGCGACCAAGCAGTTCTACCTCGACCGTGGCCTGACCGTGGCGAAGAGCTTCGGCAGCAAGTATGTCGAGTTCGCCGCCCCCTCGTCGTCGGTCAAGCTGGCGCTCTACGGGCGCCGTGCCGCCGCCAAGGACGCCGGTGTCTCCCCGGAGGGCAGCGGGTCGCATCGGATCGTCATCGGCGGCGGCATCGGGCCCTGCACCGACCCGGACGGGTTCGCATGGGAGGTCGCCCCGGCCTGAGCCCGGTCGGCCGCAGCCTTCCGGAGGCTACCTGTGGGCGTGCTTCGCGAGGACCTGCGAGATCTCGCGGGCGGCTCGATGGCCGGATTCGACGGCCCCGTCCATGTACCCCGCCCAGCGGGTGGCGGTTTCGGTGCCCGCCCAGTGCAGTGGGCCGATAGGGGTGCGCAGCGCACTACCGAACCGGGTGAGGGTTGACGGCGCGGTGAACGCCCCATAGCACCCGCGACTGAATTCCTCTTCGGCCCAGTCGCGTTCGATGTAGGCGATCGGATGCCGGGCCTGCGGTCCGAAGTATCCGGCCAAATCGGCCAGTACTTGGGAGCGACGCTCTGCGGGACCCGATCGGCCTGCGGCGTCGGCGTGCTTGCCCTCGAGGAATCCGACGAGCACTCCGGGTGCCCCGTCGGGCGGGGTGTTGTCGAAGACGGTGCCCAATGGCCGATGATCGCTGTTGGCCTGGCCACTGAGCCCGGCACGGCGCCAGAACGGCTCGTCGTAGGCGACGTTGACCTTGATCACCCGGCCCATCGGCATGCGCTGGACCAGTTGGTCGCGGTCGCCAGGAAGACCGGGACCGAAGCGGATCCGCGCGGCCAACGGGGGCGGCACCGCGATCACCGCGCGGGCGGCTCGCACCGTGGCCCTTCCGGCGGAAACCTCGACCGCCGGTGTGTCCCAAGTGATTTCGGTGACCGGAGCGCCGAGCACGATTCGGTCGCCGAGTTCATCGGCCAACGTCAGTGCGATGCGTTGCGAACCTCCGACGACACGGTCCTGTTGCGCCCCGCCAGCGGTATTGATCAATGCGTCCAGCCCGCCCGCCGCACCGACGTAGAAGCAGGCCCACAGCGCGGACATGTCCTCCGGCTCGGCGGAGAACACCGCCTCGGTGATCAGCCGGAAGAAGGATCGGCCACCGGAGGTGTAGACCTTCCGCCGAAGCCAGGTGGCGAACGTCTGGCCGTCCAGATCCGCGGCTTGCTCGGCCAGCCACGGCTCCCGCGCCGCGACCTGCCGTGCGAGGCGGTCGAGTCGCCACTGGGCTTGTGCGACATCGGCCAGTGCCACCGGGTTCAGTCCTGGTATGCGACCGGTGTACACCGAGCGGGCCGTGCCGATTTCGGCGATGTGCCGACCTTCGGTGTGTGTGGGAAAGGTGGCCAGGCCGAGCTCATCGATCAGCGCGAGCACCTGCTCCTGTCCCGGTCCCACCCATTGGCCGCCCACCTCGATCGGGGCGCCACCCGGTAGTTCGCCATTCAGCAGCCGCCCGCCGACGCGGTCCCGCGCTTCCAGTACCACTACGTCACGCCCGGCCCGGACCAGGTCGCGGGCGGCGACCAACCCCGCGAGCCCGGCGCCCACCACCACGACATCCGCTGACGTCTTCATCGCAACCTGCCTTCATACACGATGTATCTGAAATACAGACTGTATGTGATATCCATAGCGTATGGAGTCCGTTCGGGAGAAATACGCGGAGAACACTCGTCAAACGCTGTTCGACACCGCGCTGCGCGTGTTCGCCGACCGTGACTTCGCGGACGTGTCGGCGGAGGAACTGGTGCGCGCGGCCGGGCTGACCCGCGGCGCGCTCTACCACCACTTCGATGGCAAGCGCGGCTTGTTCGAAGCGGTCATGAGTGAGCTGGAAAGCCGTGCGGCACAGCGGATCGGCGAAGCGATCGCGACGAGCTCGGACCCATTCGAGCGCGCCGATCGCGGGGTGGCGGAATTCCTGAATATCTGCGCCCGACCCGACTACCGTCAGATCGTGTTGCTACAGGGCCCGCTCGCACTGGGCTGGCAGCGCTGGCGCGAACTGGATCAACAGCATCTCGGCGGACTGGTCGTCGATGCCGTACGAGCTCTGCTCGCCGCCGAACTCATCCGGCCACACCCCGCCGAACTGATCGCGAGCGCGTTCTACGGCGCCCTGACCGAGCTGTCGCTGACCATCGCCGACACCGATCACCCGGACCGAGCTCGCGCACAGGCGACCCATCTCATCCAAGACCTCCTCGGCGGGCTGGCGACGGGAGCGGCTCGAACCGGGTGACCGCGACATGGCGATCTCAGGGCCGAGCGACGAGAGACGCTCCGGAACCGCCGGGCTGCCGGTTCGGCTCCCGTTTGTTGTGATCTTTGCCGGGTAACCCCTGCTCGGCGACACCCGCCGAGGAGCTCGATAGCTACCTTCGGCAGCGTTCCGGCCCAACTGCGGAGGAATCACCAGATGACTGAATCCGGCCCCGCTGATCTCAAGACGCGGCACCGCGCCATGTGGGCACTGGGCGACTACCCGGCCGTCGCCACCGAAGTCATCCCCGGACTGGGCCGCCGTCTCGTCGAGGCCTGCCGTATCGGCCCCGGGCAGCGCGTGCTGGACATCGCGGCCGGATCGGGGAACGCCGCGATCCCGGCCGCGGAGACCGGTGCGGATGTGGTGGCGAGCGATCTCACGCCGGAGCTTTTCGAAGCGGGTCGGCGTCTCGCCGCCGCGCGGGGCGTCGAGCTGGAGTGGCAGGAAGCCGACGCCGAGGCATTGCCCTACGCCGACGCCGAGTTCGACGCCGTCATCTCCTGCGTGGGCGTCATGTTCGCACCGTTCCATCAAGCGGCCGCGAACGAACTGGTGCGGGTGGTCAAGCCGGGCGGCGCGATCGGGTTGATCAACTGGACACCCACCGGATTCATCGGGCAGATGTTCGCCACGATGAAACCGTTCGCCCCGCCGCCCCCGCCCGGCGCGCTGCCGCCACCGCTGTGGGGCGACGAGACGCATGTCCGGTCGCTCTTGGGCGATCGCGTCGCCGACCTGGAGGTGCGGCGCGAAAACGCGGTCATCGATCGTTTCGGCGGCGGCGCGGAATTCCGCGACTTCTTCAAGGCCCACTACGGGCCGACGGTCGCCGTGTACAAGGCCATTGCCGCCGAACCCGACCGGGTCGCGCGATTGGACCGCGCACTGGCGGATCTCGCGTCCCGGCACGACCTGGGCAACGGGCGGATGGAGTGGGAGTACCTCTTGGTCACCGCCCGCCGATCGGCCTGACCTGGTGCAGATCATCGACTGGGTGGAGTCACGCCGTCGCCGGGATCGGTGGTCCGTACCAGTGGCAGAGCAATAGGGCGAGTTCGACGTCGAGTCTGTCTTCGGCGATCGGCCTGCCGCGCCGCGACACCGCTCGTGCGACCCGGTACTTCACTGAGTTGGAGTGCAGGTCCAGTTCCGCGGCGGCTGCTTTGTAGCTCGATCCGGTGCGCAGAAATACTCGTAGTGTCTCGCGTAGCCGTGCGTCGTTGTCGTTGTCGGCGGCCAGATCGCCGAGGATCTCGCCGACCCATTCCCCGACTTCCGCGATCCGGTCACTGAGTAGGGCCGCTACCGACAACCCGGGGTCTGCGGCCGCGATGATTCGCGGTCCTGCCTCTCCCCGCGCCAGGGCCACCGAGCGCGCGTCCAGAGCAAAGCGATGGGACTGCCGGAATCCCGCAACGCCGGGGGCGATTGTGCCGATCGCTACCGACGGTGCGTTGGATTGTGCGGCCGCGAACCCACGGACCTTGTCGACGGCGCCGGGTTGCGCTGAACGATAAGGCAGCCACGCACAGCCGGTCCTCTGATCGTCCGCGATGAAAAGGGGCGCCGCGGCGGTTCCCGCCGCCTCCGCCGCCTTGCGGACGAATCGTCGCAGCTCGGCCAGTTCGTCAGCGTGGGCGCCGGTGTCCGGATACCAGACGATCAGCGCCAAATGATGCCAACGGAGCGGATAGCGGATCTGGTCGGCGGCGCCGTCGATGTCGACGATCTTTTTGCCCTCCAGCAGCTCGTGCACACGGAGTGCGCGGACACTGTTGCGAGTTTCCAGCCACTGCTCGCGCTCTGCTTCATAGATGGCGACGACCTGCTGGGTAACGTGGTCGAGGTACTGGAACAGCCGGGTGGTGATCGCCTGTCCGGCGAGGAACTGTTCGACCGGCGTGACATCCGCGGCTTGCAGTTCGGTGAAAACCATCTCGGTGACCCGCCGCTGGCCGACGTGATATGCCCGCACCAGGGCGTTGAGCGGGACGCCGTGCTGGGCCAAACGCCGGGTGTACTCGATGGCCGCCGAAGGTAAGTGGATTCGCGCCGCCGGGATGTCGTGCCGTAGCGCGTGCAGCAGGGTGTCGATATTGCCTTGCACGCTCGACCCGAGCAGCTCGGCGGAGTGGACATCCGCACGCAGCTCGGGCACTTCCTCCTCGAGTCCACGGTGGATACTCGCGCTGATGTCCGTCACCCGCTCGTTCATGCGGGCGGCGATCGTCGCTACGCAGCGGCCCACCTCGATATCACCGTTGCGACGAAAAGTCGTCACCACCTGATAATAGTTACGTCGCCGTGATCGCCGGCGGTGAATGGAGCGGTCGATTCTGTCTTCCGGGGACAAAGCGGACGACGAATTCAGTCGGCGCACGACGGTGTCGATCCGTCGCACGATTTCTACAGTTTTTAACGATCCCTATACGCGGGGTGCTGAGGAGATCGCATGACACTTTCGACCCTCCCGGATCGTCGCGCCGAGGCCGCACCACAGGCAGCCGCCCTTGCCGACGACACCAACGAACTGAACAACAGCGAATTGCTGGCCGCCGTGCGGCGGACCGCGGCCGCCCTGCGCGCCGCGGGCGTCACGACGGGCGACGTGGTCGCGATCATGCTGCCCGCCACCGTCGAGCTCGTGGTGTCGCTGTTCGCCACGTGGCGCCTGGGTGCCACAGCGACCCTGATCGACCCGTCCCTGCCCGACGGAGAGGCGGGCTACCAGATAGCCGATGCGGGCTCCAAGATCCTCCTCGCCGCTGGGCATCCTCCGGCCATCGTCCCTTCGGGCGTGGGCGTCACGTCCGCCTGCGAGTTCAGCGCGGCAGAACCCGGCGCCATCGATGCGGCGCGGCCCGGCGCGGAGGGACCGGCGCTGATCACCTACGTCGGCGCAGGCGACCAAGCGATGCTCGACCACAGGAACCTCGAGGCAATGTGCCAGTTGGTGATCAAGGTCTTCGCGCTGACCGACTCCGACCACAGCCTGTCGACCCTGCCCATGTGGCAGGTGAGCGGGATCATGGTCGGCGCTCTGTCGCCGCTGGCCGCTGGGGGCCGCGCCACCATGGCGGGCCCGATCAGCCCGGAGGGATTCTCGGACCGGATCGAACACAGTCGGCCGACCTTCCTTTCCGCGGTCCCGCGAAATTACGCGGCGCTGTCCGATCTACCCGGCCACCCGCACGCGAACAACTCGTCGGTGCGGTTCGCGATCTCCTGCATGGAACACGCGGGTGTCGAACTGAGAACCAAGTTCGAACACCGCTATGGAATCCCACTCATCAACGGATACGGGTTGAGCACGGTTATCGCGCGAGCACACGGAATCCGTGTCCCCGCGACGAGCTAGACGACGGGGTAATGGGGATTCCCTTCGCCAGCGGGCATCCCGAATAAGATTGTGCTGGAAGCGCGCTCACGTTCCATGCGGCCGCGGGGAGCGTGGAGAGGCGACGATGACCGGACTGCGATGGCCGCGCGCCGCATCGCGCTGGCCTGCCGCGTTCGCGGCTTTGGCGGCGAGTGGATGCGCGACTCTGCTCGGTGAGCCCGCCCCACCGCCTTCTGCGGACGAGATCGCCGCCGCCACAGCGGAATTGACTGCTTTGCCGTCTTCCGAGGTGGCCGAGCATCAGGTGGCGTCGGTCGTCGAGCAGATCGCGGCCGCCGCCTCGGCGATCGAACCGGCGCTGCGGTGGAGCCGAAGCGAGGAGCGTGCGCTGGGGCCCTGCTACGGGCCGTACGCCTACACCGGCGGCAGGCGCGTCGTCCTGCCGCGCTACCGAGCCGAGGGTTCGCTGCCCGAGCAGGCGTGGCCCGGATTCCAGGAGACGGCCCGCGCGCTGGCCGCGTCGGTCGGCGCGACGGACATGCTGCCCGGCGGTAGCTCCTCGCCGGACCGGCACGTCACCTTCGAGGGCGGAGATGGTGCGGAGTGGGACAGCAACACCGAGCTGTCGGTGTTCGCCGATGCCCGATCGATGACGACCACCGCGACCGTGGGCTGCCGACTGTCCGCGGACGATGCCGACTAGAGCGTCGTCGAGAAAGGCTCGTTCGGCTGCTCGGACTGCGGGTCGGTCCGGGCGGACAGTTCGTGACGGGCGCTGCGCCGCTCGGCGACATATGGCAGTACGAACATGTACAGACCGGAGAACAGGAGCACAGCGAGCGGGAACAGAGGTAGGTAGGACACCCAGACGACAGGCTCCGCTTGTGCCAAGGCGACAAAAGTAGCGACGACGGTCGAAACAAACGCGATGGCCGACCAACGGTGCAGCCGCCGAATCCACGGCGCGGACAAACGACTCCGGACCTCGGCCGCTTCCCGGGACGGGAGCTCCGCGGCTGGTCGAGTGCGCCGAGAGGTGACATACGGCAACACCAACAGGTAGAGACCGGAAAACAGGAGCAGGGCGAGTGGGGGCAGCGGTAGGTAGGAAACCCAGACCGGACCCCGCAGCGCCAAGGCCACGACGGTGCCGATGACGGTCACCGTGAAGACAATGGCCAGCCACCGGTGCGTCTGCCGGACCCGCTTGTTCCAGTTCATTGCGCCCTCCTCCGAGACGAGCGACCCATGTCCCGACGATCTGCCGGGCGGACTCGGTGTCGAAGACGTTAGCTACGGCTCGGTGACCAGCGCTTCTCGATTCCTGATCGTTCTGGTCACCTGCTTCGCGCCGGGCGGTGCGGGGGCGGCCGGTCAGCCGTGGGCGCCGCGGATGCGGTCGACGACGACGAGTGGTTCGCCCGGGGCGGAGTCGCCGCGCCACGCGACATGCTGGTCGGGACGGACCAGGACGAGGTCGCGCTCGTAGAGCGCCCGGGCGTGATCGTCTCGGACGTCGACCACGTCGAGGGGAACGCCGCGCCGAGCGGCGGCGTCCACCAGCCCGTCGACGTTTCGCCACGGCCGCTCGGATCGGGACGCCGCCGGTGTCACGGTTGTGCCATGGACGCGGGTGTACCACTGGCGCTTCCGCGCGATGGTGGGATTCGCCACAGCGGCATCGCGACGACCGACGGCGAAAGCGGGTATGCGCCTTCGTGACAAGTCGACCGAGGGAGGATGTCGTGTCTGTTTCGGCCTCGCGCCTACGCATCGCGCCCACCGGCGCTGTAGTTGTGGCTCTGCGTATTCCGCATCTCGCGGTGCATTCGTAGCAGCCGGGGCGCGCGGTGCGCAGTGGGGTTCGGGCGCAAGACGAGAAGGAGTCGACCTTTGGAGGAAGTGTTACGGCCGCTCATCGTGGTCTCGGGCACGGTGGCGATCACCGTCACGGCAGGTCTGCTGATGGATTGGATGCTGCGTTACAGCGCACGGAAACGGCCGGGTAGTCATCTGCCCACGCTGCTCCGCCGCGTGCAGTTGCCCGTGCAGATATTGCTCGGCTCGATGGCGTTGCATGCCACTTATCCTTTGGCGCAGCTCGATCTTCGCCAGGACACGATGATCCGAACCATCTTGGCCACGGCGGCTATCATGGCGGCCGCTTGGCTGGTGATTCGCGCCGCCGATGCCGTCGCCGAGAACATGCTGCGCTCCTACGCCGGGCGCACTCGGGAGATTTCGCGGGTACGGCAGTTGCGCACCCAGCTGGCGCTGGTGCGCCGCATCGTGACATCGGTACTGGTCGTCACGACCGCCGCCGTGGCGATCCTGCTGCTGTTTCCGAGTCTGCGGACGCTGGGGACGTCATTACTGGCTTCGGCAGGCGTGATCGGCATCATCGCCGGTGTCGCCGCGCAGTCGACGTTGAGCAATCTCATCGCCGGTTTGCAGATCGCTTTCGGCGACTCGGTCAAGATCGGGGATACCGTTGTCGTCGAAGGGGAGTGGGGCATCGTCGAGGAGATCACCCTCGCGTTCCTCACCGTGCGGATCTGGGACGACCGCAGGCTGACGATGCCGGTCTCCTACTTCAACAGCAAACCGTACGAGAACTGGTCGCGGGGCGGCCCGCAGATCACCGGCACGGTGTTCTTGTACTTGGACCACAGCACGCCGGTGCCGCTGCTGCGTGAGCATTTACACGAGTATCTCCGCGAACGCCGGGATTGGGACGGTCGCAACTGGGATCTGGTCGTCACGGACACCACCCCGACCAATATCGTGGTGCGCGCGACGATGTCGGCGGCCAACGCCGACGACGCCTGGGATCTGCGCTGCGCGGTCCGCGAGGAACTGCTCGGCTGGCTCGGCCGCCATCACCCGCACGCACTGCCGAAGATCGCGACCGCGATCACCGACCCCGCTCCCGGCAACGGCCACATGGCGTTGACGGCCCACCCTTCCAGCAACGGCAACGGCGATTGATCTCGGCGGCCTTCGTGGTACCGTAAGTCACATATACATGGCTTCAGTGATGGAGGTCTCTCGTGCCCGACGTCGCGCAAGAGGGGATCATCTGGTTCGCCGCTCCGGGCACCGAGGGTGGCGGAGCGGCGCTGGGCCAGGTGGCGGTCATGACCGGCGCCGCCGGCGTCGTCGCGCTCGTACTGCTGTGGGTCGGGTATCTGCACAGATCCCGCCGCATCGCGTGGTTGGGGCGGCTGGCCGACCGGATCGGGCGACGGTACAACCGGCCCGGTTGGGTCGCGCTGCCGCTCGCGCTGTTCCTCGGGACGATCCTGACCGCGATGCTCGGCTTCATCTGGGATGTCAGCTTGCACGTCGGCAACGGCCGCGATGCCGGGCCGCTGGCCAATCCGGCGCACTACTTCATCCTGGCGGGATTGTTCTTCCTGTTCACCGCCGGGATGTCGGCGATCGTCCTGCCTCTGGACGAGAAGCCCGGCGCCGCGGCGGTGCCCGTCACCCGCACCTGGTACGCGCCGGTCGGTGGCATCCTCATCGCCGGTGCGGGCCTCTACGCGTTGATCGGGTTCCCCCTGGACGACATCTGGCATCGGCTGTTCGGGCAGGACGTCACGCTGTGGGGGCCGACGCATCTGATGCTCATCGGCGGCGCCGGTTTATCGCTGGTCGGCGTGCTGCTGCTGGAGTTCGAGGGCGGGCACAGCCGACCCGATCCCGACCGCGCCGACGGGCGAGTGATGTGGCTGCTGCAGTGCTTCGCCTTCGGCGGCCTGCTCATCGGCCTGTCGGTGTTCCAAGTCGAATTCGACTTCGGTGTGCAGCAGTTCCGGCTCGTGCTGCAGCCGATGCTCATCGTGGCCGCGGCCGCCGTCACCCTCGTCGCCGCCCGGGCGACCCTGGGACCGTTCAGCACCCTGGTTGTGGTGGTGTTCGCCGCCTTCGTCCGCACCGTGGTAGCCGTGCTGGTCGGCGGGTCGGTCATCGACGCGCCACGCAATGTCTTCCCGCTGTATCTCGGCGCGGCCGTCGTGGTGGAACTGCTGGCGCTGCTGCCGCTGGCCCGTCGGTCGATCTGGTGGGGTGCGATCTGCGGACTCGCGGTCGCGACGGTGGGGCTGTGGCTGGAATCCCTCTGGATCGAGGCAATGTTCGTCAACTCGTGGCCGAGGGCGATGTGGCCCGAACTGCTGGCGATGGCGGTACCCACCGGTATCGCGGGCGGTGTCGTCGGTGCGTTGCTGGGCATGGTGCTGCGGGGCGAAGCGCTGCCACGCCCACCGGTCCGGCGCGGTCTGCTGATCGCGGCGGTCGTGACCGTGGCGGCCGCGACCGCCAACGGCCTGTTCATCGAGGTTCCGGAACGGGCCGAGGCCACTGTGACACTGCGCGACGCCGAGTCCCACGCGGGCGGACGAATGGTGCTCGCCGACATCCGGATTACGCCTGCTGATCTCGTCGGCTCCGATCCCGAATGGGTTCAGATCCTGTCCTGGCAGGGCGGGATCGGCCACGACAGTCCCGGCCGCGGTCTCGTCGTCGACCAGCTCCAGCGGGTGGGCGCCGGCCACTATGTGTCGACCAAACCCGTTCCGGCGCATGGCAGTTGGAAGACGGTCCTGCGAATACAGGATGGTCGCGTATTGACCGCGGCGCCGATCTTCATGGCCGCCGACCCAGGGCTCGGCGTCGACGAGGTCCCCGCGCTCTCCTCCTTCACCAGGCCGTTCACCGCCGAGATCACCGTGCTGCAGCGAGAGCGATCGTTCGACCACCCGTCCTGGTTGTTCGCCGCGGCATCGCTGGTCGTGCTGGTGTGCAGCCTCGTCCTCGTCGCGGCGCTGTCCTGGGGTGCGGCACGGATCAACGACCGGTATCCGCACGCGAGCCCGACGGCGGCGCCGGAAGAACCGGCGGTCTCGCGATGACTGAGGGCTACGACGGCGTGGACGTCCTGGCGGATCATTCGATCCTGTTGGCGATACCCGCCTTCGTGCCTGCGTTGCTCGTGGTCGCCGTCGTAGTGTTCGTCGCGCTGCGGGGACGGCGTGGGGAGGATCGCGAACGGGGCGCGCGTTCGTCGTCCGAGCACGGCGCGGACGAGGAGGACTGATGGCATCCGGTGCACCGGGCCATCTGCCTGACGTGGCGCCATGAGCCCAGTCGCTGTCTGATCCGTTGTCCTGGGCCAGTGGCCCGCTGTGCTGGGTCTGTTCTCCTTCGTGCGGCTCTAACTGGCCTACCCCGATTCGCGTTCCGTTGCAGCGGTCACCAGGTTGCTGGCCGGATACCTCGTCGTGACCACGATGGGCTGATCCTGGGCGGCTCCGCTTGGGCCTGGCATGCGGAGTCTCTCGAGGTGTACAGCAGTCTGCTCGGCAGGCCGAGCCCGTTCGGTCGCCGCGATACCGGTGACCTAGTGCTGCGCTCGCCATCGGACAACCTGACGGGCGATCGGGGCGAGCTCGTCTTTCGAAGCCGTCGGTTTGAGCCGGCCTCGGTGCCTTAAGTGACTGGAAGTTAACGTTGGTCAAGAGACCTGGTCACGGCGGTGCCCGTGCTACAGCATTCAGCTTTCCGGCAGTGTCTCATTGAACTCACTGACGGAAGACTTCAGATGATAATGCTGCTCAGAAGCTTGTATGGACGTCGACCTGGCTGCTTGGCGACTGGGAAGTTGGCGGGCGCGGGTAATTCCCGGAAAGCTGGGACAACATGTCGGAATTCTTGGTAAGTTAATGAATATTCTAGAGCGTGAAAGCGAGAAACGAGTACCGCCCACTCGTCGCGGTGGTGCTCGGGCTCAACGAGGAGTAGCGAAGACATGGACGCATTCAGCAGGCGCGACGCGTTGAAGGCCGGTGGGGTATTGGGCGCATTCGGTGCGCTGACCATGGTGAGCCCGGTGCGGGCGGAGCCGTGGACGTGGTCACCGCAGGGTTCGGTGGAGGGTAGCGGGTCCGGGGTCGATCCGATGGGAGTATGGGACCCCGAGGCCGACGAGTTGGTCGCCGGACTGCTCGACAGGGGCGAGGTGCCGCGAGTCAATGAGCTCTTGCGTACCTGGACCAGGAACGGTCAACCCTTGCCCGCGGCTCTGCCGCCGGACCTGCGGGACTTCATGGAATACGCCCGCCGGCTGCCGCCCTGGGCCGACCAGGGCAAGCTGGCCACCGCGGTGGAGTTCAACAAGAAACGGGGGCTCTATCTCGGTGTGTTGTACGGGCTGGCCAGCGGCATGATGAGCACGGTCATTCCCAAGGAAGCGCGCGCGGTCTACTACTCCAAAGGTGGTCACGATCTCAAGGACCGCATCTCGAAGACCGCGAAACTCGGCTACGACATCGGGACCGCGAATGCCTATGCGCCCGATGGCGAGATGGTCGTGACCTGCGTCAAAACCCGGTTGGTTCATGCCGCGGTGCGTCACCTGCTGCCGCAGTCCCCACACTGGATGCACTCCGCCGAGGAGGACATTCCGATCAGCCAGAACGACATGATGGTCACCTGGCACAGCCTGCCCACGACCGTCATGAAGCACCTGACCGCGTGGAAGGTGCCGATCCCCGCCGCCGAGTCGGAGGCCTTCCTGCACTCCTGGCAGCTGTGCGCGCACATGCTCGGCATCCGCGACGAGTACATTCCCGCGTCGTGGGAGGAGGCCAATGCCCAGGCCCAGCAGGTCTTGGACCCGGTGCTGGCCGCGACACCGGAGGGCGCGAAGCTGGCCGACCGGCTCCTGCGCCTCGGCGTCAACCTCGATCTCGCCGTCCTCAGCAAACCGGTTCTCGGTGCGTTCACCCGCTTCCTGCTCGGCGACAAGATCGCCGATGGGCTGGCCATCCCCAGGGAACCGGTCTGGGACCCGCTGCTGCGGGTGAGTTGGGGGCCGTTCATCGCCGTCCGCGAGGGTCTGCTCCCCGTCGTCCCGCTCGCCCCCGACGCCTACTGGCTGTTCGACGAATTCCTCCGGCAAGCAGCGCTGATCTACCTGGCCGAACTACGGATGCCGATCAGTATCGAAATCCCGCACATGAACCGGGACATGAATCAACCGCCGCGCTGATCTCGGCCGTCTGCGCGGCCTGCGGCACAGCGGACGGGTGGCGGTGCACCCTTGGTGGTGATCTGCTCCCCCTTGGGGGACGGACCCCAGCTCTCGGGGGCCTGATACCGGCGGCACATCTGGCGGACAGTTGAACACATCACCGCCAGCAGACCGGAGGCTCCCATGACGATCTCCAGCTTCACCGCCACCTCGCCGGAGCGTCGTGCCACGGTCTGGACCGAAGACGGTGTCGCACTCGCGGTCCGCGAATACGGCCCACGAGACGCGGACCTCACGGTCGTGCTTCTGCACGGACATTGCCTGCGCACCGAGTCCTGGACCTACGTCCGCGACGCGTTGCTGCGCCGATACACCGGCGCCCGCATCGTCTGCTACGACCACCGCGGCCACGGCGACTCCGCCGCGGCGTCCCGGCGGACCTACAACCTCGAGCAGCTCGGTCACGACCTGCGGGACGTTCTCGACGCTGTCGCCCCGAACGGACCGGTGGTCCTCGTCGGCCATTCGATGGGCGGCATGACCGCGCTGACCTACGCCAGCCAGAACCCGCACGAGATCGGCACTCGTGTCACCGGCGTCGCGCTCATCGCGACCGCCGCGAGCGGGCTCGCCGACGCCGGCTTCGGCCGCCTCCTGCGCAACCCCGTCGTATCCGCGTTCCAGGCTGCCGTGCGACGCGCTCCGGGGGCGATGCACCGCGCGAAGCTGATGGCCTGCAAGGCTCTCGCCCCGATCGTCCGTACCGCCGAATTCGGCGACCGCAGGGTCAGCCCGCGGGTGCTCACCCTCGCCAACGCGATGCGCAACGAGACGCCGATCGTGACGATGGCGAGCTTCCTGAGCGACTTCATGGTTTACGACCGAACCGACGCGCTCGCCGTTCTGTCCGAGATCCCGACTTTGGTGCTGTGCGGCTCCGCCGACCTGATGACGCCGCCGTCGCATTCCGTCGCGATGGCCGCCACCGTCGAGTACTCGGATCTGGTGCTGGTCGACGGCGCCGGTCACTCGGTGATCCTGGAGCAGCCGAGGCAGGTGGCGGAGGCGATCGCGCGCCTGATGACGCGAGCGGGCGGCACCGGCACGGCCGAGAGCGCTCACCTCGCCCTCGCCGCGTAATCGGCTACCACCTGACTGGCAGCGGCAGGACGAGCCCGCCTACAGTGTTTGGCCCGCGCCGGGGCGGGCAGCCAGGTGATGTGCATGCGGAACGAAACCGGTCGCCGGGCGGACGCTTCGAGGATCCGCAAACCGGGGTGGGCTTCGGCGCAACGTACTCCGGGCGTACCGATGGCCCTCCGCACGACCCGAGCAACAGCGGTGCCTGAATGCGATTGCGCCGCAGCCGACCCTACGAGGTCGGCATAACGCGACTCAGGCGCGGACGCGGGTTCAGCTACCACACGTCGGCGGGCGAACTCGTGCGCGACGAGGAGGCACTCGAACGCATTCGGGCACTCGCGATCCCACCGGCTTGGCGCAAGGTGTGGATCTGCGCGTACCCGAATGGGCACATCCAGGCCGTAGGCATCGACTCGGCGGGTCGGCGGCAGTACCTGTACCACGAGCAGTGGCGTAAGGATCGCGACGAGGAGAAGTTCGAGCGGGTCCTGGAACTGGCCGCACGGCTACCGGATATCCGGGCGCAGGTACGGGAGGATCTGGCCGCGCGCGGGCTGATTCTTCGGCGGGTGCAAGCAGTGGCCATTGATCTGGTGGATCGCGGGGTGTTCCGGGTCGGGGGAGAGGAGTACGCCGAAGAACACGGCACCCGGGGTGTCGCCACACTGCTCCGCGAGCAGGTCCAGGTCTCGGGTGAGCGGATGCTGTTCGACTATCTGGCGAAAGGGGGCATCAGACGACGTGTCAGCGTGCGAGACCCTTTGCTGGCCAAGGCATTTCGAGCACTGCTGCGCAGTGATCCGGATTCGGATCGGCTGCTGGTGTACCGGAACGGCCGAGGCTACGGCGAACTGCGCGCCGATGACATCAACCTCCGCTTCAAAGAGCTCGCGGCCTGCGAGTGCAGCGTCAAAGACCTGCGCACGTGGCAGGCCACCGTCCTCGCCGCGGCCGCGCTCGGCGCCCGCGACCGTCCACGCAACCGACGGGACCGCAAGCAGACCGTGCGTCAGGTTATGGCGGAGGTCGCCACCGCACTGGGCAATACGCCCGCGGTCGCGCAAGCCTCCTATGTCGACCCCCGTGTGCTGCGGGCATTCGAAGATGGCACAACGATCGCTCCAACCCTGCGGCGCGCGAACCGGGCGACCTCCGCCGACGCGGAACGAGCGCTGGTCGACAGCGCGGTCATCCGGATGCTCCGCCGCACGCACTGACCCTGCTCCCCGAGATGCCCACAGCCGCTTCAGCGGGGTGCCATGGATCCCAGCGGGTACAACGACCAGGGCACGCCCTCGACCGGCACCGCCGCGGCGGATCGTTCCATCCGGCTCGTCTTGGATCCGGGCGTGAATTCGGGATCGGTCCCCATGATGACGCGACCCTCGTTGTTGACCAGCAGTACCCGCTGACCGGATGCCTGGAATCGCGGAAGCAATGCCTCCTCGATCGCGGCGACCGGCACATCGGCACCGGCGATTCCGAGGAAGGTTCCCGGGGCGACCGTGGCCGGTATCGCGAATGTGCAAACGTACTGATCGCTGCACGCGTAATCCAGGATCGGCCCGTGCACCCACCGCCGGCCCTGATCACGCGGGATCGAGAACCAGTCCATTTGGGTGTAGTCGTAGAAGTATTCGCTGTGGGGATTCAATTCCAGCGTCAGGCGTTGCGGTCCGCGTTGTGCGGCCAGACACCACCATTCCAGGTACCGGGGGCGATCCGCGAGAACACCGTCGGCCATCACCACGCCGGCGCCGTGGAACAGCTTTCCGCGCCGCTCGAGTTCCCCGACAATGGGCTCGCGCAGCGCTGCCAGGTCCGTCGACCGTGGAGCGGCCCGCGGCTTCTCGAGCAGACCCTCCCAGAGGGTCGTCAGCGCGGTCCCGATGGTTCGCAGCGACAGGTAGACCTCGTCGGCCAGTTTCGTGACGGCATGCGCGAGCGACTCGACGGTCGCCGAGGCTGGACAGTTATCGGTATCGCCCATCATCACTGAGCTCCAAGCGTAGGGCGACGAGGCGGCGGATGCGTGATTCGGTATGTGATTCTGCCAGCTCTCTGGCTCGGGCATCGTCTTCTCGTTCGATCGCGTCCACCAGGTCACGATGCGCGGTCGCCTCTACCGCCGGGTCCAGTTTCAGCCGCGGCAGCCAGAGCAAGGCGGAAAGCTCCGCCTGCAGAGCGACCTGGGCGCGGGTCAGCCGGGTGGACTGCGCGCACACCGCCATCTCGATATGGAAGCGGCTGTCGGCTCGGCGCGCCGAAACGAGTTCGGTGCTGCCCTGCAGCCGCTCGGCCAGGGCGCGGAGCCGGGCGATATCGGCCCCCAACCCGCGGCGCGCGGCGAACACGGCGGCCGCTCCGGTGACGGCGAAGTGCTCGTCGCCCAGATCACGCAGCTCCTGGATGCTCATCTGCTGCAACCGCACCAGCGAGGTGTTCGCGAGGATGTCCGCCGAACCGCGGATGAAGCTGCCACCCCCGCGCCCGCGCTTGGTGTAGACGATTCCTTGCTGCCGGAGGACGGCCAGCGCCTCCCGCAGGGTCATCGTCGACACACCCAACTGGTTGGCCAGATCGGTCTCGCTCGGCAACTGCTGTCCATCGGCCATCACACCGAGGCTGATCGCGGCGGAGAGCCGCTGCACCACGGCCTCGGTTTTCGGACCGCCACCCTCGATCGGTGACAGCACGGCGCCGAGTGCGCTCAATCCGGCGCTCTCCTGGTTGGACAACGCGACTCCTCGGGTGGCGGGTGTACACCCGATCTTACCCCGCTAACAATTGAAGTATGAACTATAAAGTTAGATTTTATCTCAGATACCATTGAACTATGAAATCTAATGTCTTATGTTCAAGAGCGTGACCTGCCCTCCGGGCAGCGCGACAGATCGAAGCGGGAATTGCTCATGTACGAGAACTCGACAGGCCATAGCAAGCGCCTTCGGCGGTGCATCCGCGGCCATGCCGAGTCGGCACCCCAGAAGACGGTGCACAGCCGACTGCGGCGTCCCCGAACGCACGAGGTACGCCTCCTGGGGGTCGACGATGGATGACGTGCGTCGGACGGAAGTCGACGGACTGCGGGTGACCTGGGGCTTGCTGCAGCATCATCTGATCGCGATCGTCGCCGTGCACGATAAGAACGACGCTTCGCCCGTAGTATCCTTCAGCCCCGGCAACTACCCGGACCTTGCGCAAGCGCGAGAACTCCACCCGGAACTGACGAGGTTGTGGGACGCGGTCCGCCGCGAATTCTGGGCGAAACTCATCCCGCCGCAGTCCGTGGCGGCCAGACGGCGGGCATGGGCATGACCTCCCCGGCCGGTCGGATCGGCAGCCGACCCTCAGGGTCGACGCGCTGATCGCGGGGCCCGGCTGGAGTGCCCAGGCAGTCTTTCAGGGAAGACGCATCAACTCCCTGGACAGGGTGAACAGCCGACGGGCGAGTTTCACCACCGGCATGCCCAGCGGCAGCAGGATGACTGTCACGCACAGCAGCGCGCCGACGAGCCACACCACGGCGGCGACGATCCCCAGCACCGTTCCGAGTACGGCCGTGAGGAGCCCCACCACCACACCGAGCAGGCCCTTTAGCAGTCGCATGATGACCTCCTGGTGCCAGTCTGCTCTCTTTTGAACTCAGGCGCACTTGACATCCACGGAAATGTGTGACCAGTGATCCCTGACCGCCGCGACGCGATCGGCCGGTACCGTGCCCAGCATGAGCAAGGTGATGGTGGAGCTATCGCACCCGATCTCCGATGGCATGCTCACCTGTCCCGGCCTGCCCGCCCCGCGGGTCACCACGGAGTTCTCGCGCGAGCAGTCGCCGCTGATCGACATGAGCTACGACATCGCGCGCGTGGATATGGTCGGCAACACCGGGACCTACATCGACGCGCCCTCGCATTTCCACGCCGACGGCGCCGACATCGCCGAACTGCCGCTGGAACGGCTGTTCGACGTGCCGATCGTGATGATCCGGGTGCCGGGGATCCACGCGGTGGGGCCGGATGTGCTCGGCGACCCGGCGCGGCTGTGGGGCAAGGCGGTGCTCGTGCACACCGGATGGTCGGGAAGGTGGGGTTCGTCCGCCTATTGGGGCCCGGGGCATCCCTTCCTGGTCGGCGAGGTCGCTGATGCGCTGGTCGCCGCCAATGTGGCGGTGGTGGGAATCGACTCGCCCGACATCGACGATACGTCCCTGCCGACGCGGCCGTGCCACCACACGCTGCTCGGTGCGGGAATCCCGATCATCGAGCAGATGACGAACCTGGCCGCGGTGCCCCACACCGGAGCCAGGCTGGTCGCACTGCCGGCGCCGGTGCGCGGGATGGGTTCGTTCCCGCTGCGCGCGATCGCCTGGACCGATCAGGGCGTTTGGAGCTGATATCTTTCCGAGAGCCAAGAGATTTCGCCGTCGGAGACGTCCGATCGAGCGTTCGCGGTGTGGCGCGGTGGACGCTGACAGTCGGGCGCGGAAGCAGTGAGGTATGCGATGCGGGACTGTCGGTGGGGGAGGGCGGTTGCGGCCGTCGCGTGCGGAGTCGGGCTGTTGGCGGGGTCGTCGGTGAGCTCGGTGGCGGACCCGGGTGGTGACGCCGGTGTCGTGTGGTTGTGCAGGCCGGATCGGACGGATGATCCGTGCCGGGGGAGCTCGGCCACGACGGTGCGGCGGGCGGGGGAGCCCGATGTGCGTGAGGAACCTGCCCCCGCTGCGGATTCGGGGGTGGACTGCTTCTATGTGTATCCGACGGTGTCGTTGGAGCCGACGCCCAACTCCTATACCGCGGTGACGCGGGAGGTGCGGGCGGTCGCTGAACAGCAGGCGGCTCGGTTTTCCCAGGTGTGTCAGGTGTACGCGCCGGTGTATCGGCAACGGACCATAATCGCGCTCGCGTCGGAGAGGTCCTACACCCCCGAGCAGCGCGCCGAGATGGCACGGATGGCATACGAGGACGTGCTGCGGGCGTGGCGGCAGTTCCTCGCCGAGCGCGAGAGCGGCAGGCCGGTCGTGCTGATCGGCCATTCCCAGGGTGCGCGCATGCTGCGCCAACTGATCCGGGAGGAGATCGAACCGCGGCAGGCGGTGCGCGACCGGATCCTGTCGGCGATCCTGCTCGGTGGCAATGTGGTGGTGCCGAAGAACGCTGACGTCGGCGGCGACTTCCAGTATCTGCCGCTGTGTCGCACCGAGCGGCAGACGGGGTGCGTGCTCGCCTGGCAGACGTTCGGCGTGACCCCGCCCGCGGACAGCCGATTCGGCCGCAATCCGATGACCCCGGAGCCGCTGCCGCGGCCGTACGGCCCGGATTACGAGATCGGCTGCACCAATCCGGCCTCGCTGGAGCGCAACGAATCCCGCACCGCGGCAACGGTCCTGCGCGTGAGCCCGGTGCCCAGTCCACTCGGCGTCGAGTTGGCGCTGCGCGACGGACCATCCGCCGCCGCGCCGACCCCGTGGCTGATCCCCGCGCAGCGGTACCGGCTCCAGTGCGTGCGCGGCGGCGACGCGACGGTGCTGATGGCGACTCCGGAGCCGGGCAGCCCAGAGCTGTACGCCGTCCCGGACGCGACGTGGGGTCTGCACCTCACCGACGTGGAGATAGCGCTGGGCGACCTGGTTCGCATCCTGACGTCCCAGAGCAGCGCCTATCGCTCGGCGCACCGCTGAGTTGGCCGCGCAGGCCGCGGAGCCGCCGGAGGAAGCCACCGGCGTGCCGGATTACGAATTGTGGCGTACCCGGATCCGGACATGCTTCGCTCATGTAGTGGAGACGAGCGCATGAGCAAACGAACCATCGACACAGCCGCCGCGACGGTCGTACCCGAGCCGGGCGTCAGTGAGGCGAAAGCATGAGTGCCGACCCGGTGTCTATCGCTGCCGACTCGCGCACCGAGCAGCGTCCGCCTGCCGAGGCATTCGCCGTCGACCGTCCCCGGCTCGACGCCTTCGGTGTGCCCGAGGCATTTCGGGTGCTCACCATCGTGCTGGTATTCGGCGTCGCCCTCACTCGCCGGGCCGTTGTGGAGCTCGCGCGATCCGTGCCCGGGACACGCGGGCGTGGCGGTCGGCGAACGCGGCGGGAAGTGCTGGCCGAGGGCGTCGTCGACGCTTTCGAACGTCTCGGGCCGATGTTCGTCAAACTCGGACAGTTGATCGCGTCATCGTCCGGCGCGTTTCCGCGCGAACTCTCCGATGCGTGCCTGCGCTGCCTCGACGATGTGCCGCCCTTCCCCGCCGCCGCGGCGAGGCGAATCGTCGAGGAGGACCTCGGCCGCCCGATCGACGAGATGTTCGCCGAGTTCGACGACGTGCCGCTGTCGGCGGCTTCGGTCGCGCAGGTGCACGCCTGTGCGCTGGCCGACGGACGCGAGGCCGTGGTGAAGGTGCAACGCCCGGGCATCGCACGCCGGATGATCGTCGATCTGCGCGCGGCGCTGGTGCTGGCGAAGCTGCTCGAACGGCGATCCGAGCACGCGCGGATCGCCAACGCCGCCGGCGTGGTGCACGACCTCTACGAGGTCACCGTGGCGGAATTGAACTTCCTGATCGAGGCGGACAATCAGAGCCGCGTCCGCGCCAACCTCGGCGCGTTCGACGACAATGCCGAAGTCGTTGTCCCTGAAGTCTATTGGGAGTTGTGCGGGCCGCGCACCATCTGTATGCAGCGACTGCGGGGCGTACCGCTCGACCAGTTCGACGTCGTCGGCGAGCACGCCGATCCGGAACTGCTGATCCGGCGGCTGGTGAAAGTGTGGCTGGAAGGCGTCATCGTCCACGGCCTGTTCCACGGCGACGTGCACGCGGGAAATCTGTGGCTGCTCGAGGACGGCAAACTGGCGATGCTGGATTTCGGCATCGTCGGCACGATGTCGCCGCCGTGGCGAGCGATGGTCCGGGCGATGTTCTACGCCAGCGCTTTCGACGGTGATTTCACCCCGGTGGCGACCGCGCTGCGCGAGCTGGAGCTGTTCGCCGAGCAGAGCGCCGACGACACCGCGATCGGCAGGCAGCTCGCCCTCGTGCTCGGTCCGATCTTGTCCGGGGACCTCGCGCGGCTGGACCTGAAGACGTTCACCTCGGCGCTGCTGGATTTCGGCAAGCGGCGCGGCGTCGCCGGACCCGAACAGCTCATCCTCATGGGCAAGCAGCTCGGCTACTTCGAGCGGTACGCGGTCTCGCTGGCCCCCGGCTGGCAGCTGGGCCGTGATCTCTACCTGCTGCGCAATATCTTTCCCGACGAGGTCGCGGCGAAAGCCGAAGAGCGCGGCATCGAACTGCCCGACTGAGTTCTCCAGGGCGCGGGCACGTCGTCGTCGAAAGGGGCCGACCGGTCAGCCTCGCGGCAGCTGTCGTGCTAGCGCTGGGACACATCCGGTGCTGGGGGCGCGGCCTGCGGGGTGGCCGATTGCGGCAGGTGCACGAGGAGCAAGCCGACGGCGGCGATCAGAAAGTTCTGCAGCGCAGCCGATGACGCGTTCACCTCTTTGTTGGCCCACATGCGGAACCATTCCCCGGCGACGGTGAGGAACCCGCCCGCGAACAGCAACACGGCCATGGTCCAGCCCAGGCTCGACAGCTTGACCGCCACGCCGATACCCGCTCGAAGCCTGCGCGGCCGTCCGGTCAGCACCCGGACCCACACCGCCGCGGCGGCCAGCAGCACGAAGGCGATCAAGAACTCCCAGATCACGATCAGGATGTAGGCGACGAGCGCGACGTTGCCGTTCGTGATCGCGCGCCAGTCCGTCCCCGAGTTGTGGATCGTCGACCTCATCGACAGCACGGCGGCGACACCTTTTCGGTTGGTGTCGGTGTCCACGCAGTTGGTGACCGCGACGAACAGGTAGTAGAACCCGGTGATCGCGGCCAGCGTCGCCACCGCCATCCACCGGCTGCCGACGACGTCGAGAAACCTTGTACCTCTGTGCCTCATATGCCCTACCTCAGGTCGACTGGCATCGATATCCGGCTCTGTAGCCGTCGACGTCTCGGGGTATCCCGATATGAACGCCATTGCCGCGGTAGAGATTACCGCTGGGTGCTAGGGGGAGAGTTGCTATGGGCACATATGAACCGTGCGGCTGGTAGCGCCTGGACGGCACCGGTTGGGAAGGTTGCCGTGTTTGACAGATTTAGGTCTGGCTAACTTAAGCTCACGTCTCGTGACCTCCACTGATACGGCCCGTACCACCTCGATGTGGCGCCGAATACCGGCGCTGTTCATCGGGTTTGCTGTGTTGCTGCTGTGTGTGGTGTTCAGTCTCGCGCTCGGGGCTCGGTCGGTGCCTGTGTCCAGGGTGGTGGAGGCTTTGCTCGGTGGGGGAGGGGGCCGCGACGGGTTGGTGGTCACTGGTCTGCGGGTGCCGCGGACGGTGATCGGTGTGGTGGTGGGTGCTGCGTTGGGGCTTGCTGGTGCGGTGGTGCAGGGAATTACTCGCAATCCGTTGGCCGCGCCGACCACGCTGGGTATCAATGCTGGTGCTGGATTGGCTGTGGTTACCGCTATTTACGCGTTGGGTTTGTCGCATCCGGTGCAGTATGTGGGGTTCGCTTTCGTGGGTGCGGCTGCGGCTGCGGTGTTCAGTTTGGTGTTGGGGCGGCGGGCGGGTGATTTGGATCCGGTGCGTTTGGTGCTGGGTGGCACGGTGTTGCAGTTGGTGTTGGTGTCGTGGACGTCGGGGGTGTTGTTGTTGAGTGAGCGGACGCTGGATGAGGCGCGGTTCTGGCTGGCTGGTTCGATCGCGGGGCGGGATCTGGATGTGCTGGTGCCGATGCTGCCGACGTTGGCCATCGGGGTGGTCGTCGGTCTCGCGATCGGTCCGGCGTTGAATACTCTTGCGCTCGGCGATGATTCGGCCCAGGCCCTGGGCGTGCCGGTGGCGCGGATTCGGTTCGCGGGAATGGTGGCGGTGGTGTTGCTGGCCGGTTCGGCGGTGGCGGTGGCGGGGCCGATCGGGTTCATCGGTTTGGCGGCGCCGCATCTGGTGCGGTTGCTGGTGGGTGGTGATCATCGGTTGGTGATTCCCGGATGTCTGCTGGCGGGTCCGTTGTTGCTGTTGTCGGCCGATATCGTGGGGCGGCTGATTGCTCGGCCGTCGGAGGTGGAGGCCGGTATCGTCACGGCGTTCCTCGGCGCGGGACTGTTGGCGGTGCTCGCTCGTCGGGCGGAGCGTCGATGAGCAACGAGGTCTCGGTACCCCAGGAGGAGCAGGATCGGTTCGGTCCCCGGAAGACCCTCTCGGGGAGCATGATTCGATCGGTCACCGCTGCGCGCCGTCGCCGTGTCGTATCGATCGGCGCCGGGTGTGGTGGGGTAGCGGTGATCCTGCTGGTGGTCGCGCTCTCCTCCGGTGAGGTGGACATGCCCGCGGTGACGGCGATTCGCGCCGCGCTTGGATTGGGTGATGCCGGGGATGTGTATATCGTCCAGCAGTTCCGTGCGCCGCGGGTGGTGGCCGGGGTTATCGCGGGGGCGGGGTTGGCGATGGCCGGTGCGGTGCTGCAACGGTTGTTCCGTAACCCGCTGGCGTCGCCGGATGTGATGGGGGTGACCGGTGGGGCTTCGCTCGGCGCGGTGGTGGTGTTGGCTGCGGGTGCGGCGCAGACGTTGATTCCGTTCGGTGCGTTGGCGGGGGGCCTGTTCGCGGCGGTGTTGTTGGGGGTACTGGGCCGGGCCGGGCTGCCGGTCGGTCGTCTGGTGTTGGTGGGGTTGGCGGTGCAGGCCGGGTTGGCGGCCGCGGTGAACCTGATCGTGGTGCGTTTCCCGAAAGAGCTGGCGGGATCGGCGATGCAGTGGACGGCGGGCTCCCTCTACGGCCGCACGTGGACGGAGGTGCAGGGCGCCGCGATCGCGTTGGTGGTGGTGCTGGCGACGCTATTGGTGCAGTACCGGACGTTGGCGGTGCTGGATCTCGGTGACGAGTCGGCGGGTGCGCTCGGAATCGCGGTGTCCTCGGCGCGGTTGCGGTTGTTGGTCACCGCGGTCGTGTTGGCGGCGTTGGCGGCGGCGTTGAGCGGGCCGATCGCTTTCGTGGCGTTGGCGGTGCCGCAGCTGGTGCGGCTGGTGGTGGGGCCGCCGACCGCGGCGGGCCTGGCTGTCACGGGGCTGCTGGGCGCGACGTTGCTGGTCGGTTGTGATCTGGTGGCTCAGCATCTGCTGCCGGTCGCGGTGCCGGTCGGCGTGGTCACCGCCACGGTCGGTGCGCCGTGGCTGCTGTTTCTTCTGCTGCGTGAGGGCAGCCCGGCCTATCGGAGGAGCGCATGAGCGAGGGAACGACCGGCACACCCGGTGTCGTTGCGGGCCAGGCCGAACGTCAGGCGGTCGGGGCCGGGAATGTGCTCGCCACCGAGGATCTGGTGTTGGGTGAGAGGCTGCCCGGCGCGTCGGAGGAGCGCGTGAGCGAGGCAGATTCCGGCACAGCGGGTGTCGTTGCGGGCCAGGCCGAACGTCAGGCGGTCGGGGCCGGGAATGTGCTCGCCACCGAGGATCTGGTGTTGGGTGAGGGGCAGCAGCCGGGCGCATCGGAGGAGCGCATGAGCGAGGGAAAGACCGGCACAGCGGGTGTCGTTGCGGGTAAGCGTCAGGCGGGGACCGGGAATGTGCTGGCCACGCACGATCTCGCGCTGCGCTACGGCGAGCGCGGCGTGATCGAGGGGCTGGATCTGGAGTTGCCCGGTGGTGCGATCACCGCGATCGTCGGACCGAACGCCTGCGGCAAATCGACTCTGCTGCGGGGGTTGTCGCGGTTGCTGCGTCCGTCCGGTGGAACCGTCACGTTGGACGGCGCGGAGATCCACCGTATGTCCGCGCGAACTGTGGCGCTGCGGCTGGGTCTGTTGCCGCAGCAGCCGATCACTCCGGAGGCGATCACGGTGGAAGCGTTGGTGCGGTTGGGTCGGTATCCGCATCAGCGGATGCTGCGCCCGTGGTCGGCGGTGGATCAGGCGGCGGTGGAGAATGCGTTGCGCCGCACGGGGACTGATGTGTTGCGGGATGAGCCGGTCGATCGGCTTTCGGGTGGGCAGCGGCAGCGGGTGTGGATCGCGTTGGCGTTGGCGCAGGAGACCGAGCTGTTGCTGCTGGATGAGCCGACCACTTTCCTGGATCTGCGTCACCAGCTCGATGTGCTGGATCTGGTCGCCGAACTGCACACCGACGCCGGGCGCACTGTGGTCATGGTGTTGCACGATCTGGGGCAGGCCGCCCGCTACGCCGATCACCTGGTCGTGCTGCACGATGGGCGGTTGGCCGCCGCGGGTGCGCCTGCCGAGGTGCTGGACGCCGACCTGGTCCGCACGGTTTTCGGTGTCGAGTGCCGGGTGATTCCCGACCCGGAGACCGGCACCCCACTGGTCATACCGAGAAGCCGAGCCACGCGCCATAGCAGCGCCCGCGCGGCATCCACCACCCTCCGGACCTGACACCCAAAAGGCCACACCGCCACTCCGCTGGAGTGACGGGCTGAGAGACGAGGATCATCATGTCCATCCGACGAATCCGCCTGCGCCGAGCAGGTCGCGTCACAGTCGCGCTGGTCGCGGCCGCCATCGGAATGTCCGGCCTGACCGCGTGCGGAACAGGTTCCATGCCAATGGATTCGGTGGTGTCGGCCGCCGACCCGGCGAGTTTCCCGCGCACCGTCGACACTGTGATGGGCCAGGTGACGATTCCCCAGGTGCCGCGGCGTGTGGTGGTGCTCGATACGGCCGAACTCGACTCGGTGACTCTGCTGGGTGTCAAGCCGCTGGGGGCGGTGGTTCCGCACACGAAGACCCGTGGCGGATTCCCGGACTATCTGGCGGGGAAGGTGGACGGGGTGATCGATGTCGGCCCGCTGCAAGAGCCGAATCTGGAACGCATCGCCTCGCTGAAACCGGATCTGATCCTGTCCTCGAAGATCCGGCACGAAAAGATCTACGACAAGCTCTCCGGGATCGCGCCCACCGTGTTCACCGAAACCGTCGGCGGCCCGTGGAAGGCCAATCTGGCGTTGCACGGCAGGGCGCTCGGTCTGGAATCGCAGGCCGCCGACGCGCTGAAGAAATACGAGGACCGCGCTCGCGCGCTCGGCGCCGACATCAAAGCCCAGCACAACGGCAGCCTGCCCACCGTGTCGGTCGTCCGCTTCCTCGCCGGACCGACCCGGTTGTATCAGAGCAACTCCTTCAGCGGCGTGGTGCTCGCCGACATCGGATTGCCGCGCCCGGCGTCACAGATCTCGAACGATCCGAAGAAGATCATGAAAGAAGTCAGCCCGGAGCAGATCGACCAGGCCGACGCCGATCTGATCTTCGTGGCCACCATCGACGATCCGGGCAAGACCCAGAAGAACGCCGTCACCACCAGCCCGGTCTGGCGCGACCTGCCCGCGGTGAAGAACGGCAAGGTCATCGAGGTCCCCGACGAGACCTGGATGTCCGGTATCGGTGTGCAGGCCGCCGATCGGATGCTCGCCGACGTCGCCAAAGCCACCGGCACCCAGCCAGCACGGTGATCTCGCCGCCGCCGGGACGCCGCAGGCCCTCCGTCCGCGCGAAAAGCCCTGACCGGGCTTCTCAGCTCTGGGTACACCCCACTATGGACCGACATGAGAGGTGCTTGTGAAAGCGGTTGCACGCCAGGGTTTCCGAGGTCCGCGTGCATTATCTGATCGGAGTCGCCGGGCTGGCGTGTTTCCTGCTGCTGGCATGGTTGCCCAGTACCGACCGCCGCGCCGCCTGCGGTAGACTGCCGCGGATCGCGGTCCTGCTGGCCGTCCAGATCGCGCTCGGTTTCCTGCTGCTGAAAACCGGGATCGGGCGCACCGTGATCCGCGCGGTGAGCGACACTTTCGCCCACATACTCGGCTACGCCGCCCAAGGGACGGCGTTCGTGTTCGGCGACCTGCCCACCACGGGCGAGAGCGGACCGGCGTTCCTGTTCGCGGTCCTGATGCCGATCGTGTTCGTCTCCGCCCTCATCGGCATCCTGCAGCACCTGCGGGTGCTGCCGCTGATCATCAAATACCTCGGCCTGCTGCTGTCGTGGGTGAGCGGCTTCGGCAAGATCGAATCGTTCAACGCGGTCGCCGCCGCCATTCTCGGTCAGTCCGAGGTATTCATCTCGCTGCGGGCCATGCTCGACGACATCCCGCCGCAGCGGATGTACACCCTGGCCGCATCGGCGATGTCGACGGTCTCGGCGTCCGTCCTCGGCGCCTACATGCAGCTGATCGACGCGAAGTACGTGATCGCGGGCATCATGCTCAACATGGTCGGCGCGTTCGTGGTGTGCTCGCTGATCAATCCCTACCCGGTCACCGCCGCCGACGATGCCGAGCTGCTGAGCGAGGAAATCGCCGACAGCCGCAAGCCGCAATCGTTCTTCGAGATGCTCACCGACTACATCCTGGTCGGGTTCAAAGTCGCCTTCACCGTCGCGGCCATGCTGATCGGATTCATCGCCCTGCTGGCCATGATCAACGGAATCTTCGCCGCCCTCTTCCATGGCACCACGTTCCAGGATGTGATGGGGCACGTCTTCGCCCCGCTGGCCTGGCTGACCGGCATCCCCTGGCAGGAGGCGGCGGACGCGGGCCGATTCATGGGCACCAAGCTGGTGTCCAACGAGGTCGTCGCCATGCAGGAACTGAGCAGACAAGACACGGGATTGTCCGACCGCACCGTCGCGATCGTGTCCACCTATCTGGTGTCGTTCGCGAACTTCTCCACCATCGCCATCGTCACCGGCGCGGTTCGCAGCCTCAGCGAGAAACAGGGCACCGTGATCGCCCGCAACGGACTCCGCCTGCTCTACGGCGCCACCCTGGTCAGCTTTCTGTCCGCCACCATCGTCGGACTCCTGAGTTAGACCGAAAGGTCAGTGGTGGATGTATCCCACGGTGAACGGCGCATCGCCCAGTCGTGGGGCGATCGATTCACCGCCGAGCGCCTCCCGCAGGACGGCTTGCTCGTCCTGGATGACGTGCATCACGGCGTTGATCAGGGCGAGGTGGGTGAACGCCTGGGGGTAGTTGCCCCAGTGCCGGCCGGTGCGGGGGTCGATCTCCTCGGCGTAGAGGCCGAGGGGGCTGGCGTAGCCGAGCAGTCGCTCGCACAGCTGTTTGGCTCGTCTCTTCTCGCCGATCTCCGACAGCGCCGAGACCAACCAGAACGAGCAGATCGTGAAAGCGCCTTCCTCCCCGGCGCATCCGTCGTCGGTCTCATCGACGCGGTAGCGCAGGACGAGGCCGTCTTCGGTCAGTTCGTCGGCGATGGCCAACACCGTGTTGCGTACCCGCTCGTCATCGGGAGGCAGGAAACGCACCAGCGGGATGAGCAGGGCCGACGCGTCCAGCGCCGTACCGCCGTAGTACTGGGTGAACACCTGCCGGGAGTCGACGGCGTGCGTGCAGATGTCGGCGTGGATTTCGTCGGCGGCCTGCTGCCAGCGCTGCGCGCGTTCGAAGTCCTGGTGGATGCGGGCCAGCCGGGCGCCGCGATCGGCGGCAACCCAGCACATCACTTTGCTGGAGGTGAAGTGCTGCGGCTTGCCGCGCACTTCCCAGATGCCGTGGTCGGGCTCGCGCCAGTAGGTGAGGGCGCTCTTGACGGCCCGGCCCAGCAGCGGCCAGGCCCGCGCATCGATTTGATCTTGGTGGCGGCCATAGAGGTAGACCGAATCCAGCACCGTGCCCCACACATCGTGCTGACGTTGCCGGTATGCTTCGTTGCCGATGCGCACGGGACCGGCATTGTCGTAGCCGCGCAGGTGCGAGAGGGTCTGCTCGGTGAGGTCGGTTTCACCGCCGATGCCGTACACGATCTGCATGTCCCGGGCTTCTTCGGTCAAGCTGAGGATGTAGGAGAAGAAGTCGTTCGCCTCCCAGGTGAAGCCCAGCGTGTACAGGCCCCACAGCGCGAAGGCGGAGTCGCGGACCCATGAGTAGCGATAATCCCAGTTGCGTTGTCCGCCCGGGGTTTCCGGCAATGACGTGGTGGCTGCGGCGGCGATGGCGCCGGTGGGTGCGAAGGTCAGGCCCTTGAGGGTCAGTGCGCTGCGGGTGAGCTGGGTTGTCCACGGATGGTCCGGAAACCGTCCACCGGCCAGCCAGTGCCGCCAGTGGTGGATCGTCCGCAGCAGCCGTTCATCGGCCTCGTCGACGGAACAGGGGATCTCCCGGCTGCCCCAGGAGAGTGCGCAGAAGCGGGTGTCGCCCGCCTTCAGCAGCGTGCGGGCGACCGCGTGCGTTCCTTCCAGCCCCAAGCGCATGTCGGTGCTCAGCGTCAGCTGCAAATCGATGCCATCGGCGCTGGCTTGCGCGAGGTGGTAGCTGTCGAGGTACTCCCAGCGAGCGCGATGCCTGCCATAGTCGAAGCACGGGTGGCAGTCCAGCCCGAACTGGATCTGCCCGGTCTCGCAATGCACCGTCCGCAGCAGAATGTGCTCGGCGTCGTAGTCGGTGGGGGTCCGGCGATGGGCACTACGTCCGGGTGTCTGGTGGCGCCATGGGCCGACGAGCAGCACATCGCGCACGGTCGCCCACCCTTCGCCGCTGCGCCAGGTGGTCTCCATGACCATGGTGCCCGGGACGTACCGGCGATCGGTGGGCACCATGAAGTCGGCAGGGGCGAACCGGAACGATCCGGCGGAACGATCGAGGACGGCGGCGAAGACGCTGGGGGAGTCCATGCGGGGCAGGCACATCCACTCGATGGCCCCGCTGGGAGCGATGAGGGCGGCGACCTCGCAGTCGGAGAGGAAACCGTAGTCGTCGATAGGCGGGAACGCCGTCAGCCGCGGTGTGCGTTCGATCTCGTCGTCCATGGTTGCTCCATCGTCATCTCGGCGCTGACTCTGGCTGGGTATTCCACGCGATCGCCTGGTGAACCGCCTTCTCTCGACCACTGCTAGCTGGAGTGAGTGGTATGGCGTTTCCCAAAGCCCATCATTTCGCAGGTCGAATGGGCAACCCCCGCGTCCGCTACGGTCTCGGGGGTCCCTCGGTAGTATCGGGCTGAGTGGTCCACGTCGGCCGTACACCGTTCGGCTCGGCGCAGCCACAGGAGTGGGAGATGAGCGCACGCGACGGTCCCGGCCTGCGGCGGTTGCATCGCAGCACTCGGGTGCTGGTGGTCGCCGCCACGGTGTTCGTCGTGTCGCTGCTGTTCGTTCCCCGCCTGATCGGTGCCTACGTCAGTTGGCTGTGGTTCGGTGAAGTCGGCTTCCGCGGTGTCTGGGCCACGGTGCTGTTCACGCGTCTGTCGCTGTTCCTCGTGATCGCGTTGTTCATCGGTGGCGTCCTGTTCGCGGCGATGTGGCTGGCATTCCGGTCTCGCCCCGTCTTCGTGCCGGATACCGGGGAAGAAGACAGTCTCCGGCCGTATCGGGCGATGGTGATCCGGCGGCCGCTGCGGTTCGGGTTGGGCATCGCGGCGTCGCTCGGCCTCATCTCCGGTCTCATCGCACAGTCCAGTTGGAGGACGGTCCAACTGTTCCTGCACGGCGGGTCCTTCGGCGTGTCGGATCCTGAGTTCGGACTCGACATCGGGTTCTTCGTCTTCGATCTGCCCCTCTACCGGCTGGTCGTCAACTGGCTGTTCGCCGCCACGATCCTCGCGTTCCTGGCCGCGCTCGCGACGCACTACCTGTTCGGGGGGTTGCGGCTGTCCGGAAGCGCGCCCGGTCTGACCCACGCGGCCCGCGTCCAGCTCGCGGTGATCGCCGGCACGTTCATCGTCGTGAAAGCAGCCGCCTACTGGCTCGATCGATACTCGCTGCTGTCGAGCCGTCGCAAGGAACCCACCTTCGCCGGAGCCGGGTACACCGACATCAACGCGGTGCTTCCGGCCCGGCTGATTCTCTTCGCGATCGCGGTCATCTGCGCCGCCGCGGTCTTCGCCGCCGTCGTCGTCCGGGATCTGCGCATCCCCGCGATGGCCGCCGCGCTGCTGCTGTTGTCCTCGATCCTGGTAGGCGCCGTCTGGCCGCTGGCCGTCGAGCAGTTCTCGGTGCGCCCGAACGCCGCCGACATGGAACGCGCCTACATCGAACGCAACATCGCGGCTACCCGCCAGGCGTACGCGATCGGCCACGACCGCGTCGAATACCAGGCCTACTCCGGGATCGGCACCAAGCGCCCACCCGACGTACCGGCGGACGTCACCACGATCGCCAACGCCCGCCTGCTCGATCCGACCGCGCTCTCGCGAACATTCACCCAGCAGCAACAGCTGAAGAACTTCTACAGCTTCCCCGCGCATCTGGACCTGGATCGCTACCGCATCGATGGGGAAAAGCGCGACTACGTGGTCGCGGCCCGCGAGCTGACCCCCAGCGCGCTGAGCGGCAACCAGCGCCACTGGGTCAATCGGCACACCGTCTACACCCACGGAAACGGGTTCGTCGCCGCGCCGGCCAACCGCGTCAACGCGGCGGTCCGCGATGCCGCGGGCGATGCCGCCAGCAGCAACAGCGGATACCCGCTCTACACGGTCAGCGACATCGCCTCCCAGGCATCCGGACACCAAGTGATCCCGGTGGATCAGCCTCGCGTCTATTACGGCGAAGTGATCGCCCACGCTAGTCCCGACTACGCGATCGTCGGCGGCGGCACCGAACCGCGCGAGTACGACACCGACACCACCAAGTACACCTACACCGGCGCCGGTGGCGTCCCGATCGGGAACTGGCTCAACCGCCTCGCCTTCGCCGCGACCTACACCGAGCGCAACATCATCTTCTCGAAGGCCATCGGTCCCGAATCGAAGATCATCTTCAACCGCGACCCGCGTCACCGTGTCGAACTCGTCGCTCCATGGTTGACGACCGACCACAATCCCTACCCGGCGGTCGTGGGCGGCCGGATCGTGTGGATCGTCGACGCGTACACGACGATCGACGGCTACCCGTATGCCAAGCGCAGCTCGCTCGGAGCCGAGCAGCCGGACAGCGATGTCCAGCTGCCTCCGGAGATTTCCTACGTGCGGAATTCGATCAAGGCCACCGTCGACGCCTATGACGGCACGGTCACCCTGTATCAGGTCGACCGGCAGGACCCGGTCCTGGCGGCGTGGATGAAGGTCTTCCCGGGCACGGTCGAACCCGAGGAGTCGATCAGCGCGGAATTGCGGGCCCACTTCCGTTACCCGGAGGACCTGTTCACCGTCCAACGCGAGATGCTCGCCCGATACCACGTGGACGAACCGCGAGAATTCTTCACCACCAACGCTTTCTGGTCGGTGCCCAGTGATCCGACCGTGGAAACCAACCCGCACCAGCCGCCGTTCTACGTCCTGCTCGGCGACCAGTCCACCGCCCAGCCGTCGTTCCGGCTGGCCAGCGCGATGGTCGGATACAACAGGGAATTCCTCTCCGCCTACGTCTCGGCCCACTCCGACCCGGAGAACTACGGCAAGATCAGCGTCCTGCAGCTGCCCACCGACACTCTCACCCAGGGGCCGCAGCAGATCCAGAACTCGATGATCTCCGACACCAGGGTGGCGTCCGAACGGACCCTGCTCGAGCGATCGAACCGGATCCAATACGGCAATCTGCTCACCCTGCCGATCGCCGACGGCGGCGTGCTGTACGTCGAGCCGCTGTTCACCGAGCGGATCTCCACCACGCCGAACGCATCGACTTTCCCGCAGCTGGCGCGGGTCCTGGTCAGCTACCGCGAGCCCGGCACCGGCGGCGTCCGCGTAGGGTACGCCCCGACCCTCGCCGAGGCGCTCGACCAAGTGTTCGGCCCCGGTACCGGCCAGCTCGCCACCGCACCGGGCGCGGGCCCCTCCGCTCCTCCCGCACCGGGCCAGCAGTCCGCGGCTCCACCGCAGGCGGCACCTCCACCGGCGCAGTCTCCGCCCGGGGTGGATCAGGCGAAGATCGACGAACTCAACGCGCAGATCGATGCCATCCGCGCGGCCCTGGACCGGCTCCAACAGCAGTTGAAAGACCTGGAACGCTCCGGTCGATGACGCTGCCGTCATCCGTCGGTCAGCGCGGCGTTCGACCGTCACCACGAGGTGCGCGCAGGGGGATCCGTGGAATGTCGTTGATCACAACTACTGTTCATCGCCCCGCGGAACGGGTACCCCGGGTGCTCCTTCCCGGGTTCGGTGGGCGGACGCGATCGTCGTTCGCTATATTCCGACAGCACGCTCGGGTCATGGGTTCACGCATTTGAAGCATCGCTTCTGGCTCCATAGCCAGGGCGAACACTGATTGATGCAGAGAGTGAACTTGCCGCCGTATGACCTCGACACGTCGTTCCGCACGTCGTACCCGTCCCTCACGAGCACGGAGTCTGCTGTTTCCCCAATTGCTGACCGCCGCGGTGGACACGGCGTTCGATTCGGCCGCGCTGCGATACAACCCGACCGGTGAGCCCGCTGATCAGCGTGAGCTGACTTATCGGGAGTTGGATGAGGCGTCGTCGCGGTTGGCGCGGTATCTGATCGGGCAGGGGGCGGGTCCGGGCGATTTCGTCGCGGTGGCGATCACCCGTTCGGTGGAGTCGGTGCTGGCGATGTGGGCGGTGGCGAAGACCGGCGCCGCGTACGTGCCGGTGGACCCTGGGTATCCGGCGGATCGCATCGCGCACATGCTGTCGGATTCTGGTGTCGTGCTGGGTGTGACCCTCGGGGCGCATCGGCCGGGGTTGCCGGGTGCGGGTGTGGAGTGGATCGAGCTGGATGCGCCGGTGCGCCGGGAGCGGATCGCCGCGGAGGCGGCGCATTCGGTGTCGTATCTGGATCGGTTGCGCCCACTGACCGAGCAGCATTTGGCGTATGTGATCTACACCTCGGGGTCGACGGGTAAGCCGAAGGGGGTCGCGGTCACGCATGCCGGTCTGGCGGCGTTGGTGGAGCATGAGATCGCGGTGCGTGGGGTGACGCGGGCGTCGCGGGTGTCGCATTTGACGACGCCGAGTTTCGATTTTTCGGTGATCGAGATGTTGCTGGCGTTTTCGGCGGGCGCGACGTTGGTGGTGGCGCCGCCGTCGGTGTTCGCGGGGGTGGAGTTGGCTGATTTGTTGCGGCGGGAGCGGGTGACGCATCTGTGTATCACTCCGGGTGCGTTGGAGTCGTTGGATCCGGCGGGGCTGGATGATCTGCGGGCGATTTTGTGTGGTGGGGAGCGGGTGGGCCCCGAACTGGTCGCGCGGTGGGCGAGTGGGGATCGGTCGTTCTACATCGTGTACGGGCCGACCGAGACCACCATCTTCGCCACCGGCACCGAGCCGTTGTCCAGGGATGACGCGACGCATTTGGGCACTCCGGTTCCCGGTATGGGTCTGCATGTGCTGGACGCGCGGTTGCGGTTGGTGCCGCCGGGCGTGGTCGGTGAGTTGTATCTGTCCGGGCCTGCGCTTGCCGAGGGGTATCTTCGGCGTCCCGGATTGACCGCGGAGCGGTTTGTCGCCAATCCGTTCGCCGAGGCGGCGGGCGGTGCGGGTGCGCGCATGTATCGCACGGG
>NZ_BAGF01000148.1 GCF_000308755.1 Nocardia pneumoniae NBRC 100136 | reverse complement strand
TAGCCGGTGTATTTGGGGTTGATCAGGATCTCGCGCACCGACGATCGCGTCCAGCATCCCCGGGCTCGCTCAGGCCGGTTCGGTTGCGGGGGCGGGTAGCGGTCGAGGTCGATGTTCAACCGCGCCGCGATCACTTCGTAGGCGAGGTGTTCGTCGTGTCGCAGCTGGAAGATCCGCACCACCGCCGGTGCGCGTTCCGGGTCCACGACGAGTCGGGATTTGGTGCGTCCCTCTTCTCGTTTGGCCGCGACCGGGTGCGGGACCCGCTCGTTGAGGTAGCCGTAGAGCGGTTTGCCGATGTTCCAGCCTTGTTTGGCGTGTTCGCGGTAGCCCTCCCAGGACTGTTCGAGAGTGTGGCGCAGGAACCATTCGGCCACACCTTGTTTCATGCGCCGCACCAGGATCTGGGTGGCGCGTTTCTCCGACAGCGAGATCGGCCCCTCATCTGCGGCGTACAGCGGCACGCCAACGGTTTCCAACTCGTGTTCGAGCTGAGTGGACTGATGGGTCCACCGCGCGGCGCGTTCGATCTCCTCCACCACCACCGCCTCGAACCTGCGATTGGGGTGGCGTGCTTCGGCCAGCAGGTCGGCCAATCCCCCGTCGCGGGGAATCGGGATGTCGAACGCCTCGTGCGCGTTGCCGAGACCGCGCAGTTCGAGGTCTTTGCGGGAGGACTCCACATCGTAGAAGAACGCCACGATCACGAACCCGGACGGTAATACCTTGCGGCAGTTGTCCAACTGGCGCGGCAGCGACAACGTAGGGTCCTGCAAGTCCCGGGTCGAGGTCCGCAGGAACACCGCCACCGGTACCGGCGCGGAACCACCGATCCCCAGCACCCCCGGTCCGGGAGAACCGACAAATCCGGGCATACCCGCGTTCACGAGGCTCGCGCCGCCGGGGCCTGTGTATTCGGGCATGATCACGCTGCTTTCTCGTCATCGATGTCCCGGTCGGTGTCGAGGTCGACCACCGCCGGGACGGGATAGGTGGGTGCCGCCGCCGGGTCCTGGCTCGCCAGCCAACGCAGCAGGGCGGTGATCGCTTTGGCTTGGTTGGCCGCGATCCGCTGCGCCTCGGGGCCGTGGACGTAGCGGATGCGGAACGACGCGGTCAGCCCGCCCGCGTGTGTGTCGCCCCCTGCCGGTACCGGCCCGCCTGCGGGTCGGCGCGACTGGGACGGCCCACCGGGGCGGTGTAGCGGCGTAACCGTGTGCCTGCCTGAGGATTCGCTGTCCATGAACACCTCTTCTTTCATTACCGACCGTGCGCCACCACGCCCACTGCGGGCGGCGCGGTTCCCGGGCATCGCTGGTTCCTGTGTCCGGGTGTCCGATCGGTCGGGGTACCGGGGGTCTATCAACGCTCCGTAGGTGTCGAGTCGTCAACTGTCTTCTCGCCCAATGTTTCTGACGCCGCACCGACCGGAACCGACCGACGGCCCCGCCACGCCCCGCCATCGCGCCCAGCGACCGGATCGGGGGCCGGAATCACCCGGCACGCCACCGGCTGCCCCTAGGTCGTGTGCGGCGAATCGCGGGCACCGCCCGCGACGCGCGGAGACGACGGTCGGTGGAACGGGAACGCCCGAATCCGCGCTCACGCCACCCACCCGTCCACAACCACCTCTTCCCCGGCGTCGTCGTCGGCATCGTCATCGCCGAGACCTGCGGTTGCCGTGGCGGTGTCGCCGGGGTCGGGTTCGGTGAGCGGTGCCTGTGGCCGGACCCGGTCGAGATCGATGTCGGTGTCGACGCTGTCGCTGGTGGCGAGTTCGCTGGGGTCGGTGGTGATCAGCGCGTGTTCGGTGGGTGAGGCCAGCGACCCGAACACAGCGCGGTCGGTGCCCCCGACAGCGACCAGGCCGCTGCCGCGACCGGCGGAGAGCAGGAACTGCTGTTCGCCCTCGGAGAGCCGGAACGCGGCGGCGATCTCGTCGATGGCTTGAGGTGCCTGACGCAGCAGGACCTGGGTGGCGGCGTTGGACACGATCGCACGCCCCAGTTCGGTGGAGAGCACGTCGGCGCAGTCCTGGGTGGCGACGGTGATTCCGGCCCAGTGTTTGCGGAAACTTTTCGCGGCCCGGAACAGGAATTGCGCTCCGGCGGGCTGGCGCATGAGCAGCCACGCCTCGTCCACGGTGATCATGCGGGGCCGCCGGTCGGCCGGGCTCGACACCCGCCGCCACGTCGCGTCCAGCACCAGCAGGGTCCCGATCGTCTTCAACTCCTCAGGCAGCTCCCGCAGGGAGAACACCACCAGCCCGCCCTCGGAGTCGGTGGTGGTAGGCCCGTCCAGCAGCTCGGCATAGGCTCCGCCACCGACGAAGGGATGCAATCCGGCGGCCAACTCCCCGGCGGCGGGCGAGGCAAGCCTGTCCAGTTGGTCCCGCAATCGGCTCAGGGTCGGGGCGGGCCGGGTCCAGGTGGCGGGGTCGTCGGTGATCCCGGCAGCGGCATAGGTGGCGGCCAGGGCGGTGTCCAGGGCTGCTCGCTGCGCGGAGGTCTGGTCCCCGAGCAGGACCTGGACGAGGGTGTGCAGGAAAAGTTTCCGTCGTGTGAGGGCGTCGGCGGGGGCGCTGCGGCGGCCGTCGGGGCGGGTGTGGATTTCCAGGTCGAACGGGTTGAGCCGTTGTCCGGGAGCGCCGAGTCGGATGTGGATACCGCCGACCGCTTCGGCGAGGCGGCGGTATTCGTCTTCGGGATCGATGACTACTTGCTCGATACCGCGATACAGCGAGCGCAGGACCTCGGTCTTGACCAGATACGACTTGCCAGCGCCGCTACGCCCCAAGATCACCATGTTGTGGTTGTGCGCCTCGGGGGCGAACCGGTCCACGAACAACAGCCCCGAGGCGGCGTCGCGGCCGTAGAGCACACCCTCGGGGCGCGCGGCCTGGACAGGGTCGGCGACCGGGAGTTGGGGCGAGTCGAAGGGGAAGGCCGCGGCGAGCGCGGTGGTGTCGAAGGTGCGCCGCACCCGGATCAAATCCAGGCCCAGCGGCAGGGTGGTGGCCCAGCCTTGGGCGGCGCGGTAGGACAGGGTGCAGGTGTCCACGAGCAGGCTCGCGGCCAGCGCCCGCACGGCGGCGACCTCGTCGGCCAGCTCGGCTTCGGTGTCGGCGTGGACGGTGAGGTACACCCCTACCCGGAACAGCCGCGCCTCCGCTCGCGCCACCCGCGCCGACAATTCGGCGGCGTCTTCGACCGCGACATCGACCTGCGGGTCGGACAGACGGCCCCGGCCCGTGTCGTGCATCCGGGAGGACTCCAGCCGCGCCAACTGGTGGCGTAGCCGGGTGGCGGCGGTGACCGGATCAACCGGGTCGATGTGTACGGCGACCTCGACCCGCCCGGGATGCGACAACAGCGGTGCGAGCCAGCCCGCCGTCACCTCGCGTGGATATCCGGTGACCGCGAGAGTCTCTGCCCAATCACCACCGATCTCGAGGTGCCGGGTGCCGATCGTCAACGACTCCGGCGCGAACCCGGTGTCGAGCGCGAATGGGTCGGCGGGAGCGGTGTCGGTGTCGGCGAATCCAGCGGCGCTGGTGACGATGGCGTTGCGGCCAGCGACGTCGGCGGCGGGCGACACGAGACCTTCGGGATTGCAGCAGCCGCTCAGGACAGCGGCAGCCTGCGCGTCATCGAGGGCGGTGACCGTCACTCCCAACGGGGCGAGGACGTCGGCGGCCTCGTTCATGTGACGCAGCAGGCGCGACTCGGCCCCACGACGCGCGGCAGCCGAGAAGCCGCGGCGAGCCCGGCCACCTCCGAACAGCCTCGCACCAGGCGAGGTCGCGGCGGGTGTATCGAGAGGTTCGCGCCACACCAACAACACCTGGCGACGAGTCAGGTGCTCCCCGGCCGCCAGCTCGGACAGGTGAGCGGCGTGATCGTGAGCGGCGGCGGCCAGGTCCGGGGACATGTCCTGCGTGGCGTTGTGCAGGGACGCGAGGTGGGCGGACAGGTCCAGGCGTGCCGAGCGTATGAGGATCTGGACGGGTTGGCGCAGGGTGTGCAGCCAGCCCGCGAGCTGTCCGACGAGGCTGTCTTGTTCGGCGGGGGTACGCAGGGCGAGGTTGAGAGTGGTCGCGACCGCGACGACAGCCAGCCCGTCTCCCCCGAGGTCGATCACCCCGATACCGCCCCCACTGGGGGTGACCGACTCCGGTAACCGCAACTCCCGTGCGGTCAACGCCGCCGGAACCGGCGTGCGAGGCCGGCCTCGCACGGCCCGGTCGGTGACCCACCTCGGCCCCGCGAGCACGCCCCCTTCGGATTCGGTCACGAGGTGACGTGACCGGAGGCGGTGTCGGATCGCGGCCAGGAGCAGCAGGTCTGCGGAGAGTCCGTCGCGGCGGGTGAGTACTGCGACGGTGACCACGGCGGCGATCGGGGTGGCGGCGGCCAGGAACACCAGCGGCGCGACCACGGCCCGGGTCGCGATCCATGCCGAGTACAGCAGCAGTGCGGTGGTGGCGAGGATGGCGAGCTGGCGGGCGGTGAACGGCCCGAGCAGTCGGTCGCTGCGCTCGACATCGGCGGGGATGCGCACGGTCGTGGTCATCGAAGTTTTCCTCCTCGGGGAGCGCGGGGGGTGCGGCGGCGCACGGGCAGGTCGGGTAACGGCAGATGCAGTTGCCGCCCGGCCGACCGCACCGGTGCGGGCGGGGGTGGTTGGGGTGGTGTGCGTGGTGGCGGTGCGGGTTTCGCGCGGGTCACCGGGAACGGCAGCGGGTACTGGCCGCTGCGTGTCGGCCGGAGCCGCTCGTAGGGGTCGGCCGGTGGCGGTGGCTCGAAATCGAACGCGAGCTGTTCGGGTCGACGGCCTCGCGGCACCGTCGCACGCGCTGGCGCGGGTGGAGGTTCGGGCGGTCGTGTGGGCTTGACTCTGGTCACCGGGATCGGCAGCGGATACTGACCGTCGCGGCCGGGACGAGTCCCCCGGTAGGGGTCGGTCGGGGTGAAGTCGAACGCGAGTTGCCTCCCGCGCGGCGCGCGGGCCGGACGAGCCGAGGCGGTGCTCGTCGCGTCGGGGTGCGCGGCGTGGTTCGAGTTCGGTGGCCGCCGGACCCGGCGCACGCCTTCCAGGGGCAGCATCAGCTGGCCGTCGCGGGTGGCGCGTACCCGCGCGTAGGGGTCCGGTGGCCCGGTCGTCGCGGCCCGGCGCCGGGGTGCTCGTGGCTGGCGGGGTGGGGCCGCACCCGCACGCGCCCCGCCGGGGGTGTGCCCGCCGCCTTTGAGGAGGCCGAAGGTTTTGTAGACGACGTAGCTGCGCGCGATCGAGCCGAGGAAGCTGCGGCCGTGCCCGATCCGCAGCACCGATAGCAGCCAGAACGGGGTCTTGATCAACACTCCCATCAACGCGAGTGCCACGATCAGGTCCACGATCCCGCCTGCGTTGGGGCCGAAGAACTCCCACCCATCGGGGGTGAGGAACACCCGCAGCATCGTCACCAAGGTCAGTGACTGCACCACCTGGATCGCCAGGCACGCCGCGAACGATCTCCACCACCACCGCGCCACCGCCTCGGTGCCCGGCAGGGCATGGCACATCAACGCCAAAGGAGCGGCGACGATCAGCAGGACGGTGACCGCGACGCGCACCACGTAGGCGACCAGCAGCACGACCAGCATCACCATCAACGCGACCATCAGCAGCAGCGCGAAGATCCCGCTGTTGCCGCCGGTCGCGGTCAACTCGGTCAAGGCGGCTGCCGCCGAATTGGAGTCGACGCCGTTCCCGGCGAGGGCTTGGGCGAGGGCGTTGGCGAACCCGATCGCGGTGGTGGCGATGACCATGCTCATCGCTCCGGCGATGAATCCGACCAGCAGCCGTGGTGCCAGCTCGCGGATCGACCACCGGGTCTGCAGGGTCTCCCGCACCATCAGCAGCACCCCGGCCGCCATCACCACCAGCACATACATCGCCGCGACCAGCTGCCACGACTGCGACCACAGTGCTCCCACCTGCGGCAGCTCGCCGGGTTCGGGGGTGGTGAGCAGGGTATGCGAGAGCAATTCCAGCAGCGGGTTGAGCGCGGAGTCGACCAACCGCTGGAAGAACCCGTCGATGGCTTTCGCTACGCACCCGGAGATGTTGCTCACCCCGCACTCACCCGCCCCCGGCCCCGCCGTGCCCGGGGTGGGGGCCGTCGAGTCGGGCACACCTGGGGTGGGCGATGCCGGAGTGGTGGTGGGTGGAGGCGTGACCCAGCGTGACGGAGGCACCGCCGAGGTCGGAGCCGGTGTGGCGGTGGTGGGTGCGGGTGTCGTCGGAGCCGAGGGCACCGGCACGGGCGGCGTCGGTGGTTGCGCGGCGGCGCTCACAACACCGGTGAGGGTGAGCAGCACCGCCGCGAGCACCACCGCCACCGTGGCCGCAGCCGCGCGGCCCGTGCGCGATACCCGCCGCCCGCAGGCAGGCGTGGAGCGGGCGGGAACCGGGGCGCTCACCGTCAGGCCCCGACGATCGACTTGAGGACGGTGACGATGACCGGTGCCAGCATCGCCAGCGCGTACCCGAGGCAGGCCGCGCGGAAGGCGCTCTTGGCCTTCTCCATCTCGGCCGGGTCACCCGCGCCGATGAGGTAGCGGGCTCCGGCGACGGTGAAGCAGACCGTTGCCAGGGCGGCGAGGATGCCGATCAGCCAGTTGCGCAGGTTGTCGAGCACCTGGTCCAGCGAGGACGCGATCGCCAGCACCTGCGGCCCGGGTGGTGAGGCCACCGCCGAACTGGCCGCGACCACCAGGACGACCGCGATCGTGCAGGCGGTCGCTGGGAGCGTCGCCCACCGCCGAACACGAACGACGCGCGCCCGGCGCTGCGGTGTTGGGGCTGTGTCGAAGAGTCGGTTCATGCGCATGAGCGCACCTCCTGGTCGTCGGTGTCGGGGCGGGCCGGTGTGGGCGAGGTCTGCTCGATCGCGCGGCGGCGGGGCTGTGGTGTTCGTGTGCGGTGGGTGGCTCGCCGCCGATCCCGGTGCGTCGAGTCCGTGTCGGCGGCGGCGGTGGCGGTGGCGTGGTTGTGGCTGGGCAGCGTGTTCAGGACGCGGGTTTCGGTGGTGGTGGCGGCTGCGGTGTCGCGGGCGCGCTCGGCCAGCCATGCCACGAGTCGCGCTTCGGCGCGTTGGCGTCGTTTGCGTAACGCCCAGTGCGAGTCGCCGCGTTCGGCGGCCAGGCAGTTCAGCGGGCGGTGCTCCCACCGGGTGAGGGCGATCAGCTCGGCGGCCCCGGCGGTGATGACTCCGTCGGCGACGGCCAGGGCGAGAACGGTCTCGGGGTGACCCGGCTCGGTCACCATCACCCGGCGGTTCTTCGCGCTCGGATCGAGATCGCGGTCGAGGTCGTCGTCGTGGTCGGCGACCGACTCCGTGATCACGTCTTGTTGACGGACAGCCCTGATCGCGGCGCGGTAGCTCGCCCACCGCAGTCGGTGCCACACGCCCGGCTGATCCAGTTCGACGCGCTCGAGGTGGGTGAGGAATCCGGTCAGTACCTCGGACTCGATGTCGTGGCGCTGCGGGCTGGCGGGTGCGGCGAACAATCCGGCCGTGCCCGCGAGCATCGGATACGCCAGGCTCGCGCACACCAGGGTCGCGTCCTCGCCGTAGGCGCGGGACCGCTCGATCAGCCACACCCAGATCTGGTCGACGCGAGCGGTCGGCACGCCGGGCTCGCACAGCAGCGCGCGTAACCCGCGCCACGACTGCACCCTGCTCCACGGGACCGGTTGCGGTACCGGTCGCGGGTCGGCGGGCAATTCCTGCGCGGCGATCCGCTCGAATGCCGAGGACGCCACCGATAAAGGCGAGCGCACCACCCCGATCCGCCATGATGAATTCCCATACTTCGATTCCGTCACCATCTGCTCCCTGCTCGTGGAAAACGCGGAAGATTCCGACCCGACAAGAACACCGGAGACACACCCCCAAAACACACCCAAAACACCCCCGCGACACCCCTGACCCACACCCACGGCCACCCCACTCGGGTGAGTAACCCTCTGGCACACCACCGTTGCGCACCCGTCATACCCTCGCACGCGGCACCTACTAGCAGGGGTTGTGTATGGGCGGGGGTGTTTCGGGGGTGTTTTAGGGGTGGTCGGACATCGGCTGTGGCAACCATTCGGATGCACGCGGAAAAAATATTCTTCTCAACCGGACACGAGGGCGCTCCGCGCTTTCGGAGTAGCGATGCCGAGAGCTGATTCCGAAGCCGCGAAAAACTCGCGCAAAGAAATATCGGTTACAGGTGTCCAAAAATGGCGTTTTCGGCGGGATTACTTCAGTAGAGGCATCTTTCTCCCACCGTCAGGAGCATCCCCATGACTGCGACATCTCGTCAGCGTCCATCCCGGTCCGTCACCGCCACCACCCGCGCGACGGTCCCGGTAGCGGTCCCCTCGACCCTGTGGGCCGCCGGAACCGAGGCCCTCGATCCTAGCGACCGCTGGCCCGAACCGATCCTGTCCCGCGCGGTGCGCGAGTTCTCCGCTCCCGGGTACCGGGTGTTGTTGATCGGCTGGCCCCCTCCCGCCAGTCGCGGCGAACTGCGGGTGATCGAACCGGACACGGCAGCGGCGATGGCGGCGGTGGCGGCGCTGGGCCGCCACAGCGAGGACAACCCCGCCCCGCGCACCGGTGCGAGTGAGCCGGTGGACCTGGTCGTGGTGAGTTTGCTGGCCGATCACCTCGACCCGGTAGCCGCCGCCGAACAGGTCGCCGCGCTCGCGGTCGAGCGGATGGCGGCAGGCGGGCTGCTGGTCGTGCTCGGGCGCTGCCGCCACAGCCGCTCCGGTGTGCTGATCGATCCGGCCGGTGCGGTCGTGGCCGCCGCCCAGGCCGCCGATCTGCTCTACCTCCAGCACATCATCGCCGTGCCCGTCACCGGCACCACCATCACCGCCACACCACCCGCAGACGCACCCGACTCGGGCGCCGATCGGCATCCAGTCGCGCACGCCGTCGCGCACACCGACGTGTTCGCGTTCCTGCTGCCCCGCTCCACCGAGCCCCTCCCGCCGCAGTGACACCTCCCGCCACCCCCACGCCCCCACCACCGCCGTCGAGGGCACACCGAGCCACCACCACCGACCGACCGATCTCGCGAAGGTAGGACCCCGATGACTCTCGACCCCACCACCCCGGACACCACCCATCCCGAAACCCAAGACTCCGGCACCGCGACAGGGACCGGCCCGGCCGCCGTGCCGGTGTCGGTGTGGGCGACCGCCCAGACCGCGTCAGCGGTGCAGCGGCGGGGCCGGTATCACCCCGACAGCGTCAAGCACCCGGCGAAGATGTTCCCCGCGATTGTGCAGCACGCCGTCGCCGCCTACACCCGCCCCGGTGACCTCGTGCTGGATCCGATGTGCGGGATCGGCACCACACTCGTCGAAGCGCTGCACACCGGCCGCCGCGCGGTCGGTGTCGAATACGAGCAGCAATGGGCGGAGCTGGCGCGCACCAATATCGGGCTCGCTCGTGAGGCGGGTATCGATCTCGATGCCGCCGTCTACACCGGTGACGCCCGCAAGCTCCCGACCCTGTTGCCGCAGGAGTTGCGGGGGCGGGTGGATCTGGTGATCACCTCCCCGCCCTACGGCGACTCCACCCACGGCCATGTCCGCGTCCGCGCCGGGGAAGGCGTCCACAAATACAACCACCGCTACGGCGCGGTACTCGATCGCGGCAACCTCGCCAACGTCGGGCTCGGCCGACTGTTGAGCGGGTTCACCCGCATCCTGTCCGGTGCCGCCGAATACCTCGCCCCAGGCGGGCATGTGGTCATCACCGCGCGGCCCTGGCGGCAGCACGCCGAACTGGTCAACCTGCCCGCCCACCTGATCGCCTGCGGCACCCTCGCCGGGCTGGTCCCCGTCGAACGCTGCGTCGCGCTACTGGGGCGACTGTCCGACGGAGACCTCGTCGCGCGCAGCAGTTTCTTCCAGCGCGACTTCATCGTCAAGAACCGCGCGGCCGGGCTGCCCATGCATCTCATCGCGCACGAGGACGTCGTCATCTTCCGCAAGCCCGACACCCCCTCGGCGTCCGCCGACCCCCGGGGTGCTCGCGCGCGACTCCAGTACGGTGCCGCCCCGTTCTGGGGCACGAGCACCACCGCTGGGCCGGGGTCGGTGGCCGCGTGAACACCACCGTGGCGAGTCCCGAGCAGGGGCGGCTGGGCCGGGCTTTGCTCGCGCCCGGCGCGACGCTGCGCGATCTCGCCGCGACGATCGAGCACGCCGTGGTATCCCCAGCCGCGATCGTGGTGGTGCTGGCAGTGGCCGGTGTGCTCGCCGCGGCGCGGGCACTGGCGCGGCGGCGAGGCCGCCGGCTGAGTGCCCAGGCTCGCCAGATCACCGTGCTCACCCCACCCGAGGTCGACGCGAAAGGCGCGCTCGCGTTCTGGTCGCATCTGATCGGACAGCTGCGCCCGGCCTTGGCGCGGCTGCTGTTCGGGCAGCCGCATCTGGGGTTCGAGTACACCGTGACTCCCGAAGAGGGGGCCGCGATCCGGCTCTGGGTCCCCGGCAGCATTCCGCCCGGATTGATCGAACGCGCGGTCGCCTCGGCGTGGCCCGGCGCGCACACCGACAGCACCCGCCCCGCCCGGCCCCCGCTGCCGGACGCCACGGACCGCGCCCGGCGAGTGGCGGCGGGGGGTGAGTTGCGGTTGGGCCGCCGCGAAGGGCTGCCGCTGCGCACCGACTACAGCGGCGATCTGGTGCGGGACCTGATCACCGCCGCCGACGACCTCGCCCCCGGCCAGGCCGCGTGCGTGCAGATCCTCGCGCGCCCGGTCACCGGCCGCCGCGTCGCCCACGCCACCCGCAGCGCCGGGACTGCCGGGGCGGCGGCGGCACCGGCCAGGTTGGTGACGGCGCTGGCGCGCGAGGTGCTGAACCTGATCACGCCAGGACCCATCACCCGGCCCGCCCGCGCCAGCGGCACGGGCGCGGCGTCGGGTGACCGGCAGACCGCGATGGAATACACCGCCGCCGCGCGAGCGGCAGCGGTGAAAGCACGGGGCCCGCACTGGGAGACCATCGTGCGCTACGCGGTGTCGATCCCTGTAGCCGACGACCGAGGCCGAGCCGAGGCGCGGGCGGTGGCACGCGGGCGCGCGGACGCTCTCGCGACGGTGTTCGGGGCCTGCACCGACCACAACTACTACCGGCGACGCCGCCGCATCCGACTCGCCCTGCTGATGGCCGAGCGGCGACTCGGGCGCGGGGACGTGTTGTCGGTGCCCGAACTCGCCACAATCGCCCATCTGCCCACCGACGACGGGCTGCCCGGCCTGCAACGCGCCGGAGCCCGCGCCCTCACCCCGGCACCGCAGATCCCCATCGACGGCCCGCACACGAAACCTCTCGGCCTCGCCGACACCGGTGGCCGCCGCCCGGTCGCGGTCAAGGTCTCCGACGCCCGCCACCATTTGCACATCCTCGGCCCCACCGGCGTCGGCAAGTCCACGCTGCTGGCGCGGCTGATCCTCGATGACGCCGACGCCGGGCGCGGGACGATCGTCATCGACCCGAAAGGCGACCTCGTCACCGACGTCCTCTCACGGCTGCCGTCCCGCCTCGGTGACCGTGTCGTGTTGTTCGACGCCGACTCCACCGCACCGCCACCGTGTGCGAACCCCCTCGACATCGGCCGGATCGGGCGCGCGGGTCTCGACCTGGCGGTGGACAACCTCGTCACGGTGTTCCACCGGATCTTCCACCAATGGTGGGGGCCGCGCACCGACGACATCATGCGCGCGAGCCTGCTCACCCTGTGCGCCCAACCCGGCACCGCCACCCTCGCCGACCTGCCCCGCCTGCTCACCGAACCCGCCTTCCGCAATCGCGTCACCCGCACCACCCCCGACCCGGTCCTGCGCGGATTCTGGGACAGCTACGAACAGCTCAGCGACACCGGCCGCGCCCAACTCATCGGGCCGCTATTGAACAAGCTGCGGGCGTTCCTGTTGCGGCCGTTCGTGCGCGCGGCCATCGCGGGCGGACCCTCCACGGTCGAGTTCGCCGACATCCTCGACCACGGCGGGATCTGCCTGGCGCGGTTGCCGAAGGGCTCGCTCGGTGAGGAGACCAGCCGCCTGGTCGGCTCGCTACTGGTCGCGCGCACCTGGCAGGCCGTCACCGCCCGCGCTCGCGTCCCCGCCGCCGACCGCCCCGACGCCGCCCTCGTGCTGGACGAGGCCCAGAACTTCCTGAACCTGTCCACCCCCGTCGAGGACATGCTCGCCGAAGCCCGCGGGCTACGCCTGTCCCTGCTACTCGCCCACCAGAACCTCGGCCAGCTCTCCCGCGAGCTGCGCGACGGCATCTCCGCCAACGCCCGCAACAAGATCATCTTCGCCGTCTCGCCCGACGACGCTCGCGATCTGGCTCGCCACACCGACCCGTGGCTGTCCGAGCACGACCTGACCCATCTCGATGCCTTCCACGCCGCCGCGCGGCTGCTGGTCGACGGACAGAACGCCCGCCCGTTCACCCTCACCACCCGGCCCTTGCCTCCGCCGACCCCGGGACGCGCCCGCGAGATCGCCGCCGCCGCCCGCGCCCGCCTGTCCACACCACCCGACAACCCCGCGCCCGGCGACAAACCCGCCGTCGCCAGCGGCACCGGACCCGGCACCGGCGACCCCCGGCTCATCTAGACCCCCACAGCCGAGGACAGCGCGCCCCGGCGACGCCGCTGCCCGTGTCCTCGTCTCCTCGAAAGGCTCCCTTCGCTGATGATCGCCCACCCCGATCGGCAAGCCGACCTGCGCGCGCCCCACCCCGCCCGATCCCGGCCCTCGGGGTCGGAGAAGGTCCCGCTGGTGCCGCCGCTGACCGGCCGTGATCGCTGGATCCTGCGGATGCTGCATGAGCATCGCGTCCTGACCACCAACCAGCTCGCCGACCTGGCCTTCCCCACCCCCAAGATCGCCCGCCGCCGGCTGGCGATCCTGCACCACTACCGAGTCCTGGACCGGTTCCGGCCCCTGCGCACCCGAGGCAGCGCCCCCTCCCACTGGGTACTGGCCCCCGCCGGAGCCACCGTGCTCGCCGCGGAAGCCGCCACCAGTGTGCGCGAACTCGGGTACAACCACCAACAGGCCCTCGCCGTCGCCCACAGCCTGCACCTGACCCACACCGTCGGGGTCAACGACTGGTTCACCACCCTCACCACCCACTCCGACCCGGGCGGGCGGGTGACGGCGTGGTGGTCCCAGACCCGCTGCCAGCGGCTGTGGGGTGACCTTGCCCGCCCCGACGCGTTCGGCCGCTACACCCACACCAGCTCCGGCACCGTCCTCGACTTCTTCCTCGAATACGACCTCGCCACCACCGCCCTGAAGCGGGTCGCGGCGAAACTGCACGGCTACAGCGAACTGGCCCGCACCACCGGCGTCATCACCCCCGTTCTGTTCTGGGTACCGACCACCGCGCGGGAGACCAACGCTCGCGACACGGTGCGCAAGAGCTGGGAGCGACTGCCCGACCCCGGGGCGGTGCCGGTCGCCACCGCCGCCGCCGAACTCCTCGCTCTCGTCACCGATCCCAGCCCCGCCGACCGGGTGTGGCTGCCCCTCGACACCACCGGCACGAGCCGCCTGCGCCTGCACGATCTAGCCGCCGTCTGGCCCCGCCGTACCCGACCCGGCAGCGATATCGACGCCGAGCTGACCTCGACCGCCCACGGCGGGCAGGTCATGCTCGCCGCACCACCACCACGTCCGCCGACAATCGAGGGCTGGTGAGCAGGCGGTGCTGGTCAAGGCCCTCGGTGCGGGTGGTGCTGCGGTGGTGTTCTGCGTCGTCGTGATCGCCGCCGTGGTCACCACCGTCATCGTCTACGACCAGCCGCTACTCGCTCCCGCCCCCGGCTCGTCGGCGGGCGCGGGCAGCAACCCGAGTCCGCAGGCGCGAGACGACATCCCACCCGAGCTGCTGGTGCTCTACCAGCACGCCGCAGGCGACTGTCCTGGCCTGGACTGGTCGGTGCTCGCCGCGATCGGCAAGATCGAGACCGACCACGGCCGCTCCCCCCTGCCGGGCGTGCGGTCCGGGGAGAACTCGGCCGGGGCCGCCGGACCGATGCAGTTCCTGGAACCGACCTTCGATGCGGTGGTGGCCCGGCATCCCTTGCCTGCAGGTGGGGCGAGCCCGCCCTCGCGCTACCACCCCAGCGACGCCATCCACGCCGCCGCCCACTACCTCTGCGACTCCGGCGCACCCGCGGATCTGCGCGCGGCGGTCTTCGCCTACAACCACGCCGACTGGTACGTCGACCAGGTCCTCGACCAAGCCGCCCGCTACCGCATCACCCCCTCCGGTGGCGGCGACTGCCACACCATCCAGGCCGCGAGTCCCGCCGCCGCGCAGGCGATCTCCTTCGCCTGCACTCAGCTCGGGGTCGCCTACGTGTGGGGCGGCAACGGCCCCGAGGTCAACGGCGGCTGGGACTGCTCCGGGCTCACCCAGGCCGCCTACCGCGCCGCCGGAATCACCCTGCCCCGCACCACCTACGACCAGATCCACACCGGCCCCCGCAACCCCGAAAACCAGCTCGCCCCTGGCGATCTCGTCTTCTACGGCACCGCCGACAGCAACGTGCACCACGTCGGCCTCTACCTGGGTGCCGGAAAGATGCTGCACGCGCCAACATTCAACGAGCCCGTCCAGATCTCGGATTATCGCTGGCCCGGCGATGACTACTACGCGGCTACCCGACCCGCCGCCGTCGCCTCACCCACACAACCCGATTCGCGCAACTCACCCTAGCGCGCCACCGAAACACCCGCCTTTTCCGAACCCGACAGGAGACCCACCGTGCGCAGTCGCCACCACATCCACCACCGGCCCGTCCGCACCCGCCGCCGCTTCGCCCGCGTGCTGCTGTGTGCCGCTGTCGCCACCGTGACCGTCGTCGGGGCCGGTGTCGCCGCCGCAGATCCGACACCGGCCCCCGCCGCCGCGAACTGCCCGCGCTGGACCGCGCTGCTGGTACCGGGCACGTGGGAAACCAGCCCGGCCGCCGATCCGGCGCGGCCGGTGGGGATGCTGGCCCCGCTCGCCCAGGGCCTGGCCGCCCGCTACGGCCGCGACATCGACGTCCGCACCCTCGCCTACACCGCCGACGCCGCCCCGTACGCCGCCTCGCAAACCCAAGGCGCACAAGCACTCACCGCCGCCCTCACGGGGTTGTGCTCGGGCACGCGCGTGGTGCTCGCCGGCTACTCCCAAGGCGCCGATATCGTCGGTGACCTCGCCACTGCGATCGGCAACAACCGAGGTCCGATACCCGCCTCCCGGGTCGTCGCGGTCGGACTCGTCTCCGACCCACGCCGCGACCCCGCCACCACCCAGCTCGGCCACCCGGTCTCCGGCCAGGGCATCGCAGGTCCCCGCTCCCAAGACTTCGGCAACCTCACCGACCGTGTCCGCACTCTCTGCGCCGAGGGTGACCTCTACTGCTCGACCTCACCGCAGGCATCCCCTGCCCTCGCCGCGGTGGGCCGCGCCGTGACCTCCACCCCTGCTCCGGCCCAGGCCAACCCCGCCCCAGATCGGCCCTCGACCACCACGACGGCCACCTCCGCGCCAGCCCCGGGCTGGGAGACCGAGACAGCACCGGCGACCTCTCCGGTCTCGATTGAAGAACTGAATCCCTCCCAGGTGCTCGCCCAGGTGGTCACCGTGTTGGGTGGGCTGTCCGAGTTCGCCGGGAACGTGCCCGCCATCGTGAACGACCTCGCCCAGTTGCCCGCGCTCGTCGGCACCGGTGACATCCCCGGCCTGCACCGGGTCGCCGGGGACCTGAACAACCAGTTCAATCCCCTAGTTCGCATGGTCGCCGGAATCGACCTGCGTCTGGTGGCTGGCGCGTTGACATTGGCCGCGCCGTTGGACACCTCCGGGTGGGTCGGAGTCGCCGCGCAGATCGTCGGGCTCCTGGCGGGCCTGGACATCGGACGGATCGCCACCGACATCGGCCGAGCCCAAGAGATCGCCTGGACCGCCCTCGAAGCACTCACCACCGGAGACCCCCTCGCCGCCCTGCTCGCGCTGACGGGGATCGCCCCGGTCGCCACCGACCTCCTCGCGGCCACCGCCGCAGCGTTCACGGGACCCCAGTTCGGCTCGCTCGCCCAGACCTACACCGCCACCACGACACCCGCCACCGGCACCGCGCTGGCCGATCTGGCCCGCCAGGGCAGCGACGCGGCCCGATTCGCCGCCGCCGGGGTCCACACCACCGGCTACACCACCACCGCGCTGCTGGACTGGCTCGAACAGGCCATCGACCATTCTCTGAACTAAGTCGTGGCCGGTCTTAGTTCCCCTAAGTGCCTGGAGTGTTGTGGTTGGTCGCGCTGTCACGAACATGTTCGCGACGCTAGTTCGCTGATCTGCTGGGTCAGTTGTTTCGGGTCCGTGAGCGACAATGGCTGCCGTGGCTATCGTCGCGGTCGACACCAACATGCCTTGCGGCACCGCCGACTCCGGAGTGACAAGTGGTTGTCGCTGAACGAGAACAAGGACGACTGGGGCGTGCAGTTCGCTGTTCCCGAGGTCGTGTTCATGGAGACGGTGAATGTCGTCCGGCGGCAGTGGAACGCCCGACGCAACGAACTGGCCAATGTCAGGATTGGCGAGTTCGGTTTGGGCAACATGCTGGAGTCGCTGCTCGCTGAGTCGATAGGTGCTCTGGCGATTACGAGCTGTGGCTGCGCGATCACCTCATGAGATCGGAGCGTCCATCGTGGCGCGCCGCCTCCGACCGATCTGATGGACCTCGTCCGACGCGCTTCTGCGCTGCGTACTCCATACAGCAAGGCCAAAGATAAAAACCTTGACATCCCCCCGGGCGCGGAGGGAGCCGATAGACGGTCGCGGCTACTGCTCTGGAGGTCCGTATCCCTTGAGGAGTTCGGCTATCTGCTCTTTCAACGATGCCTGGTTTACCTCATGCGCGCGTTCGCGCTCGAAGTTGATGTGGCGGCTGCGCGGTTGGTCGTACACCTCGGGATGTAGATACAGTCCTCGTTCCTCGTCAGGCTTGTCTTCTTCTGCGGCGATTCGGTTCCGTGCGGCGTAGGGGTCCTTGCGCACTCCGGTGACTTGCCACGAAACCTTGACGTTCGGCCTGTCGGTCTTGATTTTGAATCGGTTTTCGTAAACCTCTTCAACAACGATCGCCTGCGCGAACTGTCCGACGGTTGTCAGCTGGTAGGTGAAATCCTGGTTGAGTGCCTCGAAGTAGCTCGGCAGCAGCACCGCCGCCTCGCCGTCGTCATCGGTCTCGACGTTGCCGGAGTAGACATTGAGCATGTCGGGCGACTCGACGAACGAGTGGATCAGGTACCTGTTCTCCGGGTCAAGCGGATGATCAATTTTGAATCCCCCGGATGACTTGGAGAGCAAACCGGAAACATGGACTTTGCCGCTGAAATACCCAGCGAAGCCCTGGCTGCTTAGCCCCCACACGCCAAAGGCAGCTCCTCCACTGTTCGCTTCACCCATGACACCGGTATTGCTCAGACCAAGTCCTCGACCGATCACACCTGTCGGGCTTATGCCATCATCTTGGCTGAGACCGTATACGCCGACACCGCGGCGGCTATATCCCCAAACTCCCTGTTGAGCGGTCCCGAAAAGACCTGTAGCGGCGGAGCCTGGTTGTGGTGCTTGAGCAAAGTTTCTGTTATTCAGTACAGCCAGCGTCTTGTTAGGATTGTCTGCCTCGAGTGACGTTTCGCTGTTACCGGCATTCTGGTGTGCCCCGAAATACATCTGCCCTGTTGTCATGCGAGCCTCCACCTGGAAGGACGCAACCCCGGAGGGGAAGCATCGATTCGGAACGTGACGTCTGGCGAAGCTGCTCTGCCGAGCCGGAAGATCAAACTCTTTCTATACCGCATTGGACAGTTCGGCGTCAAGGGTGGATACCTTGGCGGGCTGCGGTATTCGAGCAACCGGCTCGGTTGCACCCTAGGCAAACCAGCCAGCGTTCAACGCCTAGGGGCCGGATTTGGTATGCGACCTTCCTACCCGCGTGCGGGCGCCGCCGGTCCTTGAATTACCCGGAGAATCTCGGTGCCCCGACGTGCGAATTGGCCAACTATCGCCGAAGGATCGACGCCAGATTCCTCCGAAAATCACAGGCCGGTAAACACCCGCGTGGTCACCGAAGCCATCGGCGGCTGACAACCGACACCTTGCCGACCACGACCGACGCAACCCCACCGCACCACCAGTGGGGATTTCTCATCCCACACCACCGGCAGACACAACGCCCGGGCCACCGGCATTTTCAGCGCCGCCTAACAGCCTGGATACGGTCGTGGCGAAACGGTCGGTGGGGCCGAGCTTTTGCTCGGTCCCCACCGACCGTTTCAGGGTGCGGGGAAGGCTAGCCGTTCATCGGGGTCGCGGCGGCCTGTGCGTGCGGGGCCGGGTCGTGGGTGACGCGCAGCCGCCACGTCGGAACCAGAGTCAGCAACTCGACCACATCCTCGCCGTCCTCGTCCTCGTCACCGTCGACGTCGATGTCGGGGGCCGGGTTGGGATAGGCGGTGACGACTGCGCGGGCCGCGCTGTCGGGGTCGGTGTAGGTGATGCCGGTCAGCGGTCCCGTGGTGATCCGCACGGCAGCGGTGCCGGTGTGGTATTCGGCGTCGGTGCGCTGGGAGCGGTAGGAGGTGAACACCGGAATCCACTGCACCGCAGCCGGTTCGGCACGGGCGGACAGGTGTCGGGTGGCCTCGGCAGTGACCGCCAACCACAACTCTAGGCTGTCGGCGGCGTGCGGGGAGCAGGCGAACACGCGATGCAGGGCCGCCGCGACGACGGCCGAGGTGGAGGTGCTGTACATGACCGGTAGAGCCTTTCGGAAGATTCAGACGAGGTGAACGAACGGGTGCGGTGCCCGGGGACCCGGGGGCGAGCCCCTCGAGTCCCGGGCCACACCGGTATTGGTCAGGCGGTGGCGAGGGCGAATTTCTTGGGGGCCGCGCAGGTCTGGCGGGCCGTGCCGCCGGTGGTGAGTTTGACCAGCGCGTTGTGCACCGCACCGCTGGAGCGGTCGAGGGCTTTGCCGATCTGGTGCGGGGTGTACTCCTCGCCCGGATGATCGCGCAGGAAGTCCTCGACCTGCCCCCGCAACGCACCCGGAGCCAGCCGCTCGGTCGACTCCGGTTGCGCCGCTGCCGCATCGGGGGTCGGGGCCGGGGTATCGGGGGCCGGGTCGGCGGATTCGTCGCCCGTGGGGGCCGCTACGGCCGTTTCCGGCCGCTCCGTGTCGGGCTGCCCGGTGTCCGGTCCGGGGTCGGCGGGCGCGCTGTGGTCCGGTTCCGTCACCTCCACCGCAGCCGGTTCCGCCCCGGTGACAGTGGCCGGTTCGGTCGGCTCAGCGGCAACCGGTTCGGTCGCGGCGGATTCTGCCGGTTCGGTGGTGGCCTGTTCGGCGGTGGTCCAGGTCTTGGCCGCGCGGGCCGATTCGGGGTCGCGGTGGGAGCGGGCGGCCCCGGCGGTTTCCCAGCCCGACAGGATGCGCCGGGCGGTGGAACCGGAGATCCCGGCCGCACCCGCCAACTCATCGGTGGTGAATCCGGGATGGTTGCCCAACGCCGCCCACAGCGCCTTTTCGGTGTCGGTGCGCAGCACGGGCACACCCACACCCTGTTCGCTGCCCTGTTCGCCCACAGGGGCCGCCGGGGCGGGGCCGGTGGCCGGGTCCGGGGTCGGGTCGCTGGCAGGGGCGGGGGTCGGGCGCTTGCTGACGGGGGTCTTCTTCTTACGTGTGGACATGACAGGTCCCTCCATGAATTACGGGGTTCGGGTGTTCGGTCATGTCCCGGCCGGGACGGAAACCCACGCCGATCGGGGGAAATCCCGGGGGTTCGGCGTCGTTCCCGCTCCTATGGACGCTCGATACCCGTGCCGATGTCAAGCGGGTCGTGAAAAAAATTCGCGTCCCGAATTCCTCTCGACTATCGCCGAAATTCGAATAATGCGAAAGGAATTCGACTCTTCCGCTCGAAAGCGGCGGGGGCACGACCGAGTCGGCTCGCACCGTCCTGACCTGCCTCGCCGCCTCCGAGCACACACCGAGGAGGCGCCCTCGATAACTCCGGCCCGACAGCTGGCCTCGGTTCGCACTCAGACCGGCCACGTCAGGTCATCCAGCGACATCCCTTCGCATTCGCCGGTGTCGGCCCATTCAACGAGATACACGTCCTCCAAGTGGCCGGGATCGATGCCGACGAGGTGTCCTTCGCGGGAGATGTCGGCGCGGTCGGCGACCGTATCGCCCGGACGGATTTCACCGATGCACAGCTGCGGTCGGGTCGGCGCACCTTTGTTGCCGCGCGCGACCGATTCTCCTGCGGTGGCAGCTGTTTCGTGGGGCTGGTTGTTGGGCGGGGTGGTGTGGTTTCCGGTCATGGTGGGTTTGTCTCCTTGCTGTGCAGAGGTGTCCGGTGTGGCCCTGGGGGCGCGGGGCGGGTGCCCCGCGCCCCCAGGTGGTGGGTTATGCGGTGCGTACGGCGGTGATAGCGGCGCTGCCGATGGCTTGGGCGGTGGCGGCGGGGTCGCTGATGCGGTGGACGGTGGCACCGATCAGCGGATCGACCCAGGTTTTGTCGGGTGCGAGCCACAGCACCGCGCACCCGGAGGCGCGTAGCCGGTTGAGACGTTGTTGGGCGATGTGGCGGATTGTGGTGTCGGTGATGACGCCGTCGGAGATGATGACCAGCAGGCGGGTGTTCTCACGGCGCGAGAGGCCCAGCGCGCCGTCGAGTGCGTCGATGGCCTCGTCGATGGCCTCCCAGTTATCGGTGGATTCGAATTCGATGACCTCGGCAGGTGCGGTACCGGGGCGTGTGACCGGGTGCACGTCGTTGCCGAAGATGACGGTGGCGGTGTCGGCGGGCATGGTCGCGAGGTGGGCGGCGCGGGCGATGATCCAGGCGGCGGAGGCGACCGGTTTGGCGTAGGAGGTCATGGATCCGGAGATGTCGCAGGCGATCCCGACTCGCAGCGGGGGCACGGGCACGGTTTTGCGGGTGGTGCGGGTGAACATCTCGGCGGTGGGGATGGCCCCGGCGGCGCGCTGGGCTTCGCGTGCCATCGCCCCGCGCATCCGTACCCGGCCCGGCGGCAACACCGACCCGGTTTTGACCACGGCGCGTTCGCGGCGGCTGGCGGCGCTCAACGCCCGCGCCAGCACACGAGCGGCAGCCCGTTCATCCGCGCGCGGTGCGCGAGCGGCGCGGCTGATGACAGTCGCGCCCCGGGTGCCGAACACCACGCGCGCAGCGGCCTCAGCCGCGAGTTCGGCCTCGAGTTCGGCCTCGGCTGCAGCGGTGGCAACATCAGCCGGGTCGAGCGGAACCGGCTCGGCGGCAACGGCTCTGGCTACCCTGGCGACCGCTGCGCTGACACCAGCGGCCAGTATCGAGGTCGGATCAGGATCGGCGTGCGGGTCGGGGCCGACCAGGTCGAGCCAGCGCTGCCCGAGTTCGAGCATCCCCGCAGCGTCGTCGTCGGCGAGGGTGTGCGCCTGCTGCCAGATCGCTTGTAGTTGGCCGAGTTTGGTGGTCCCGAGGATGGCCTTGATCGCGGCGGCGGCGGGCGCGGTCTCGGTGGGTTCGAGGATGCCGCCGTCCACGCGGCCCAGGATCAGCGCGGCCGAGTGCGCGGCAGCGTATTCGGTGGCGGGCACGGCTGCCATAGCGGCGGGGCCGCCGGTGTCGCCGATGACGATCTCGGTGGCCGAGGCGCGTAGCCAGTGGCGGTCGGCGGGGCGGCGGCGGATCTGTGCTGCCTCGATGCGGGATTCTTCCAGCAGCATCGCGGCCTCGACCACGGTCGGGTTCGCGGGTGCGGGTGGCTCCCAGATCGAGTGGCGGGCGTGGGCGCATTCGTGCACGAACGCACCGAACAGGGCCGGGTAGCGGGCGCGGTCGCTGTTGCGGTCCGGGCGCGCGGTGGCCGGGTCGATCTTGAGGTGGGTGCCGTCGAGTTCGATGGCGGCGCGGTGGGGCATGAACACCGCCGGGTGCCCGTGGGCCGCGCCCGGGGCGATCGTGACCACGAGGTCGTCGCGGTCGGCGATCGGGGGTGCCTCCTCGGTCAATGCGGCGGACAGGGCGGCCCAGCCGGTGGTGGCGGGCGGCGCGGCGGGTGCGGTGGCAGGGTCGGCGATCACGTGAGCGGTCACGGCGGGGTGTTCCTTCCGATCAGGCGGTGGGTCAGTGGGGTTTCAGTCCGGCAGCCGGGTGGACAACGGGGCGGGTGCGCCGTTGATGTAGACCTGCGCGGCGAAACCCGCGTGCCGGTTACGCATGACACCAACCGCGCCCGTCGCGTATTCGGCGATGTCGTCGGGATTGACCAGGTGGATACGCGGGGCGGCAAGGGGGGCGATCACGTGCGCCACGGTGAACATGCCCGCATCGTCGGCGGCGTAAATGATGAATTGGTCACCGGTGATAGGGTTTTTCACCTCGTAGATCGGAGTGAGCGCGGCGGTGGTCGGGCGTGTCCGGTCCCTCGGTTCAGTCATTGCAATGGCTCCTATTCGAATTCATCTGTCAGCGTGCGCGTTTGGGTGATCAGGGTCAGTTGTGGCAGTAGCGGAAGGTCGCCTAGAGGCGGGTGCCCAGGGATAGGGGCGCGAGTTCGGTGCCGAACACGGTTTTCACGACCTCGGCGACGATGGCGCGGTCCTCTTCCGGCGCGGTGCCGATGAGGTTGGCGGCGGCGGTGAGTTCGCTGGTGGCGGTCGCGATCTTCTGAAAGGCCAGCAGCTCGCGCAGTTGCGGTGCCCACCCGACCTCGCCCCTGGTCTGGCGGGTGGACAGATTCCGAGCCACCCGCACCGCTTTCGGGTCCACCCCGAGGCTGGCGGCGAGGTCGTAGTCGCTGGAGACCTGCACCTGGAAGGCGAACCGGCTGGCGAGCGCGTCCGACAGGATCGCCCCGTGCACTCCCGGGTTGTGGCCCGCGCAGATGTAGAACCCGGGTTCGGCTTTCACGACCTCGCCACCGTTGGCTTTGATCACGATCTCGCGCCGCCCGTCCATCGCGGGGTATACGCACGAGAGCACGGTCGGGGCGATGAGGGTCGCGTCGTCGACGAACAGCACCCGGCCCTCGCGCATCGCCCGGACCAGCGGCCCGTGCACGAACACGAAGGTGCCGTCCGGGGCTTGGGTGTACTCGCCCACGAAATCGGCGACGGTGGTGTCGCCATCTCCCTGCACGGTCAGCAGGTCACCGAACGCTGCCTCGATCAGCGAGGTCTTCCCCGTTCCGGGTGGCCCGTACAGCAGCACGGGCACCTCACCCGCGCGCATGGTCCGCAACACATCCACATCAGCGCTACCCGCGAGCTTGCGCGGGTGATACAGCTGCCCGTTCGGGCGCTTCACCGGCCCGCTCGTCGGTTTCGCGGCACGGGGCCGCCTACGCGGGGCGGTCGCGGCAGGGGCCGCCGGGGCGGTCGCGGCAGGCGCGACAGGGGCCGCCGGGGCAGACGTGGCGGGTGCCGCCGGGGCGGGTGTGGCGGATGCCGCCGGGGCAGGCGTGGCCGGGACGGCTGCGGCGGCGGTGTGGGCGTTGGCGCGGTACCGGCGCGGTGAGCTGGCGGTGCGATCGGCGTGACCAGCGGCGGTCAGCGCCTCCAGCGCGTTACCGACAGCACCGGAAGAACGCGCCAGGGTTTTCGCGACCTCCCGGGGGGAATGCTCACGCCCCGGATCGCCAGCCAGCACACCGGCGACCATGCGCCGCAATTCACCATTACCCAAACGAGGTGCAGTCATTTCATCTCCCGAAAATCGAAACCCGAATCACGTACCGCCACGCGGATCGTGGCATACGTGTGGCGAGGCCACCAATCGGATTTCTGTGGATTCCCCGGCGAATTCCGGGGCACGGTCTCGACGCTAGCTCGGCTCACAACGAGTCCACAACTCGCAAATGCGGCAATTTCCGAAATTTCTCCGCGAGCCCATCTATTCGGCAACGCAAGGAAGGAATGAAACGCGCACAGCCCTGCGCAGCCGGGACCGCAACACCGCCGACAAACGCCATAAAGAAAAAGCAAATAAATAGCGGAGGACGACAGGGGGAGGGTACACGGAGGCAAACAAAAGGGGCCGACAACGGCGCGACGCAGACGGGCGAAGATCGCCGACGAGCGACGGCGAAACATGTCTATATAGCTTTGTATATAGACAATCCTGGATGACCCCCACCCGGGGATGGACCCGCTGAACTGCGATTTTGCCGTGTCGGGGTGGGGCGTGTTGACCGCCCCACGGAACGCCCCACGGAAAACCCCACGGAACGCCCCACCAATTGACCACATCAAGATCGCGAGCAGCAAAACCCGCACCGCGTATTGATCCGCGGTGCCACGAGAACAGCATTCGAAAGGCGAGAATGAATGCGAATCCACGCCCGGAAGGGAGTAATTGCCCGAGCGGCGCGCATCGCCGATTTGGATTATACAGGGAATTTCATTCGACACCGAACGCCATTTCGCGACACTTCGCTGTCCCGGGGGCGGGGGTGTCGCGGATTCTCTCATCCGCGCGGCGGTAGACGGGTTTGTTGATGGCCGTCTTCTATCCGGTGGTTTTGCGGAGGTCTTCGAGGAGTCGGTGTGTTTCGCTGCTCGGGGTTTCGCCGATTTCGGCGAGTCTGCGGGTGAGTAGTGAGTAGGTGGAGGCGAGGGCGTCGTATTCGCCGAGTCGGGCGTGCAGGCGCAGGATGTGGTGCCAGAGGGTTTCGTTGTAGGGGTCGTTGTCGACTGCTGTTTCGAGCAGTCCCAGGGTGGCGCGGGGGTCGAGGTCGGCGTTGCGGGCCAGCCAGCTCAGCGCGTGGCGGGTGTCGCGGCGTGCGGCTTCGCGCAGGGGTTCGGCCCAGGTGGCGTCGGTGAGGTCGGTGGCCAGGGTGGTGGTCGCCAGTTCCGCGATCGTTCGGCAGGCGGCGGCTTGGTCGTGATCTGCGGTGGCGCGGCGGCGCGTGGCGACGGCCGCGGTGAACTCCCGATAGTCGACGGTGATCCCGTCCTCGGACAAGCGGCAATGCGTGCGGTCGTCGCTCAGCAAGGCGGTGACCTGGTCGTCGGTGGCGGCGGCGACGGTGGTGCGCAGGCGGCTCAACGTGTTGGTCAGGGCGTGCCCGGAGCGTTCCGGGGCACGCTCATCCCAGAGCAGCTCGATCAGCGCTGCCCTCGTAATGCCCTCGGGGTGCAGGGCGAGCACGGTGAGAAGCGCCCGACTGCGTGGCTGCAACCGGGAGGTGATGTCCACGGCCTCATCACGCCCCGGTGCCCGCCACAGCAGCCGGGTCGGCCCGAAGACCCTGATCGCCAGACCGGGCTCCGACCGCTTCGGGGCAGGGCTCGACGGCCGCGGGCTCGACGGCGCGGAGCGATGTGGCGCAGCAGGAGGGTCGGTGGCTCGGTCCTGGCCGGGTGGGCTGGTCTGCTGGGCGGCCTGCCCGGGTGTGGTGGGGCGGGGCAGCGGCACACGCACGGGAGCAGGGTCGGGTGGGGTGCGGGCCGCCCCCGTCCCCGGGTTCGGCGACGGTCGCGGGCCTACGGGGGTAGTGGTCGGGTCGAGTCGGTAGACGGTCGGAGGCGGGGCCTGGCGGCGGGCCGGTGGGCGAGTACGCCGATGCGAGGCGTTCGCGACCAGGTGCGGTGGGCGCAGTTGTTCGCGCACAGCGGTGGCGATGGTGCGCGCGGCAGGCAGCAGGCGAGGACCGCGACGCGGTTGCCGGGTCCCGTGCAGCAGCGCCTCGGCCGAAACGGGCGCGGCGGGCAAGGATCCCAGGATCGGCAGGGCGAGGGCGGCGGCAAACTCGCTGCGAGGTTCCTCGATGAGCACGACCCCACGGCGGCGGCAGCGCTGGGTGAGTCGCAGGATGCGGTGGGCGGCGCGTTCGGGCTCGGTGTAGTCGGGGCGTACGACGACCAGGCAGGCGTCGGCGGCGTCCAGGACCGGGGCCAGGCCCGAGTCCGGTTCGGGGACACCGCAATCGGCGAACACCGTCGCCCCCAGAGCCCGCCAGCCCGGGTGCGCGCCGGTCAGCAGCGCGGTGGTCAGTGCCGTTCGAGCGGGGTCGCGGCCCGGTGGCGCGGCCAGCATCGGCACGGCGTTGGGCAGGAATTGCATGTGCTCGAGCACCCGGTCCTTCCCGAACTCCGAGTCCGGTTCGAAGGTGCGGGCCAAGCTCGCCAACCCCAGATACGGATCGGCCCCGACCATGTCGGCCAACTGCCCACCAGCGGGGTCGGCCTCCACCACCAGCGCCGCCTCGCGACCGGGCCAGGCGCACGCCAGAGCCACCGCCGTGGTCGTGGTGCCGACGCGCGGGCCCAGGCCTGCGAGGGCGATCAGTAACGGCGCCTGCGAGCCGGGACGCTGTGGGGTGGTGGTCATCCCTGCCTCTGGATGTTGCTGATCAACAGGCCGCTCTCGCCGGGGCGGGTGTTGATGAGCTGGAGGTAGTCCATCCGTTGCCGGTCCGGGCGCAGCTCGACCACATGCACATTCGCGGTCGACTCCGAGATCAGGGTTACCGCCACGCAATGGGTTGTGCCCAGCGGGATCGAGGCGATCCCGGCGGCGAGTCCATCCGCGGCGATGCCGGACTCGGGTGCGAGCAGCCGCATCGCGGTCTCGGCGTTGCGATCGATGTAGTAGGCGGCCTCGAACGCCGCGATCACCCCCGCGACGGTCGCGGTGGTGTCGCCGGGACGGTCGGTGACCACGGTGCCCGACAACCCAGTGCACGCCCCCACGGCCGACGACGTGACGCTCGGCGCGACCGCCGTGGCCCTCAGCGGACCACCGGCGTCGCGTGTGTCGTCAGCCCCTACGGCGACCACGCCGATCATCACGGCCACAGTGGCCGCCAGCGCCGCCCACACCCGCCACGACACCCGATGCCCGGCATCGCCCCGCCCCCATAGCCCTACGGCCGTGTCGGGCGCGTCAGGAGTCCGCGGCCCGGCCACCAGCCAGCGGCCTTCCCGACCCGATGGTGGCGGATTCGCCTCGACCCCGCTCTCGGAATCGAGATCGGGGTCGGGCACGAGGTGCAGGGCCGGTCCCATTCGCGGCTGTTCGAGCCAGGCCCACGGGTCGGCCTCACTGGACTTCGGCTTCTCGCGATCGTTCATTCACCTCGCCTCGTCGGAATAGTTCTCGGACTGTGTGATTCGGGGGGACTGTGGGTGTGTCTCCGGGGCCTGCCCGCACCCCGGGAGGGGGTGGGCGGAGTGCGGGCAGGTTTCCCCTGGAGGGGGTCAGGGGCGGGTGGCGTGCTCGGTGTGCTCGCCCTCGCCGATCGGCCGGCTGGGCTTGGGTGGTGGCCGGCGGGTGATGTTCTCGCCAAGTCGGGCGAGGACATCGCTTGTGGCGGCGTCGGCGGTGGCGCGGTGATCGGCGTCGTATTCGCGCCAGCTGATCTCGGTGCCGCGTTGCCGGTAGGCGATGAGGGTGCGCCGCCCGGCGGACACGGGAACGATCTCATCACCGCTGCCGTGGTACAGGTGCAGCGGCATCGCGGGCATGGTGTGGGCGAGGGTCTCCAACGCCAGCACCCGCCGCCACCAGTGATCGTTCCAGGGCTCGGGTCGTCGGCACCAGTGCGCCACCGGTTGCGGGAACCGTTGCAGCAGTTCGATACCGGTGAGATGCTGCGCCTCCGCGACAGCCCGCACGCCGTTCTCGGTCAGGACGTGGCGCAGCGGGAGCTGATCATAGGCTCGCGACAGTCCGATCAGTCCGGCCAGCCCGAGTCCCGCGCTCACGCCCCGGCTGAACGCCGGTGCCAGCGCCGCGAGGTCGGAAGCGACGGCTCCGGCGGCGATACCACGCAGATCCACCTCCGGCGCATACCACGGCTGCAGTTCCCCAGCGGCGGCGACCGCCCGCCCACCGTCGGCGTATCCCCAGGCCACCACCGGCGCAACCGGGACATCGAGATTCGCGCCCCGATAGACCGCACGGGCGAGATCGAGCACCACCCGCCCACCAGCGCGCGCGGCGAGGAAGGTGTGCGGTCCGCCTCCGGTGAGGCCGAGTCCTTCACCGTCGGGTATCGCCACCACCCACCCCCGCCGCAAGGCCGCCTCGATTCCAGCGGTGTCGGGTTCAGTACCGATCGCCAGCAGCTGCGAGGGCGCGCACACCCCGCCCAGGCCGCGAAACTCCGAGCAGTACACGAGGATTGCGGTGGCACCGGGCTCAGCGACCGCGTCGGGGATCAGCACGATCCCGGAGGCGGGGATGCGTTCGGAGCGGGAATTGGTGGAGATGTAGATGACCTGCCACGCTCCCGCCGCCGAGGTCAGTTGCGGAACGAACACCGGGCGTGTGCGCACCAGGTCCCCGGCACGGCTGCGGTCGAGGGCCGGTGTGTCGTAGAAGTCGCTTGTCACGGGTGCCTCCCGGCGAGGTCGTGGGCGAGTGCGGTCATCCACGCGATCCCGCTGGCGAGCTGCCCGGCGGCGGCATAGCCGGTGTGGCGGCCATGCACGTCGGCGTAGCGAAGCCACACCGCCGGATCGAGGAGGTCGGCGTTGTCGGCGACCAACTGTCCCCACGCCCCCGACAGCTGCCCGGCCAGCTTCGGCAACTGCCCGACCGGGTCGGATACCACGATCGCGGTGATCTGCCCCCAGCGCGCCGACGCGGCTGCGGTCTCGTCCGGGCCGGGTGGCGGGGTGCGGGGGTCGGAGGCGTCGGTGAGGCGGTCGGCCAGACTCGCCGCGGGCGCGTAATCGACGATCCCGGCCCCGATGTGGAAGTCGCTGTTGACCACGGTCGTCCACGCGTCCCCGAGCGCTCCCGCCAACAGGGCCTGGATCGAGCCGAGCGCGGCCAGCGGATCACGCAGGTCGGCCTGGGCGGCGAGCTGGGCGGCTATCCGGAGCAGGGCGGCGCGTTCGGGTGCCCCGCAACTCAAATCGCCCTCGACACAGACATCGGCCACCCGCCCGGTCAGCGCACCGTAACCGACGCCCTCGCCCGTGGCGATGCCGCCGCCGGAGGCGGGTGCGGTGGTGATCGCCACCCCCGACACCGCCGCCCCGGAAGTGCCGGGGGCCGGGTCCGGGGTGAGCTGACCGGGGCGGCCGGGGATCACCGGCGATCCCGGGGCGCGATCGGGATCGGAGTACAGAGCGATACCTGCCACCCGCTCAGGCGGAACCGGTCCCTCGCCGGCGCCGACAGCTCGCGCGAACTCCGAGACCACCTGCGCGCCTTGGGAATACCCGACCACCGCCAGCGCGGTGCCGGGGCAGTCGGCGGCGATCCTTTCCGCGGTGGCCGTGAGCGCGGCCAAGCCCTCGCCCACCGAGACCGCATAGGAGTCGGTGCCGCCGCCGGTACCCACCGCGCCCCCGAACCCGGCCTGATAGGCGATGTAGCTGCGCTGCACCAGATCCGGCACAGCGGCCACCACCGGGCCGAGCAGGAATCCGAGCATCCCGGTGTCGGCGGTCTCGGAGGCGCCCGGGGAGGACTCGCCGGTGCCCTGCACCCCGAGGACCCACAGCACCGGGCAACTCGGCCCGGCGGCGGGTGGCTGCGCCGACCCAGGGCTGGGCGTGCACAGCGCACTGGTGCAGGCCGCCAGGACGGCGGCGGTGAGGATACGGATTCCGGTCACGGCTGGCCCACCCCCGCACCGGCACCGAACCCCGCGCCAACCGTGCCACCAGCCAGCGCGCCGACCACGGCGGCGGGGGCCCCGGCCACGATCGCGCCCGCGACAGCGCCCGCTGCCGCGCCGATCGCGGTTCCGGCGACACCGGAGGTGATCGTGCCGATGACCGGCACCGCGACCACCGTGCCCAGCGCGGCGCCCGCGATACCGCCGATCGTGCCACCGGCCAGCCCGCCCGCGACCGCACCCGCCGCCGCCGCTGGTGCACCCGCCAGCGCGCCTCCGATGGCACCACCGGCCCCTGCCCCGGCGATCGTGGCACCGGCCACCCGGTCCGAACGCCCGGCCGGGATCCCGATCGAGTCCAGGAACGTCGCAGCCTGAGCTTCGGCGTTCGCGGCGACGTCGTTGATAGTGTCGCGGACCTCCGGGGGCAGCCAGTCCGGGGAGGGGGTCTGCCACTGGCCGATCCGGATCGTGTTCGGCGGTGCCTCGATCGGCGCGACCGGTGCCACCGGTTCCGGTGAGTGCAGCTCGATCACTTGGATCGGGGGCACGGGCGCGGGTGGGGGTGCCGGGCGCGGGGCCGGGCCGTTGCGGATCTCGGGCGGCTGTTGCGGATACACCGCGGGCTCCGGCGGCGGTGTATCCGGTGGCGGGGTCGGGGCGGGGGCGGCGGTCCCGGGCTGGACCGGGGCGGTGACCCCGGGCTGGTCGGCGATCGGATCTAGCGTCACAGCACTGGCTTCCAGCGCGGCCAGCATCATCACCATCGGCACCGCGCCGACAGCCAACATGTGGCGACCCCGCAGCAGCCGCCCCCCGTACGCCAGGCGGGGACCGTGGGTGTCCGGGCCGGGATCGTGTCCTGGGAGCGGGATGGCGGCCAGGGATGTATTCCCGTTTTCGGGCACGACAAATTACCCTTTCGATCGAATGAGAAAGGAGAGGGAAAGAATCAGGAAATGCGCGTGACAACGCGCGAGAAAGGCCGGTGCCTCCCGGCTGCCGACCGCAGCCGGGAAACCCGTCGCCGTATTCCCCATATCAGGGGGGCGGCACGGCCGATCAGATGAACGGCAGGACCAGGGTCAATACCTGAGAGGCGACCGAGAGCACATTCGAGACCAGTGATGCGCCCGCGTCGAGCAGCGACAAGATAGCGTATGGGTCCACGATCATTCCTTTACCGGAGGAGGTGCAGTTGCCCCACCATCACAACCCCGAAAACCGCTGCCGCGCCACCCTTTTGGGAGGTAAGGATTGTGCTAGCACAATCATTACCTCTTCGGCCTGACGTGGTGGCCAGCGCCGATGCACGAAAGGGGTAACGGTTGTGTCAGTAGAAAGGCTTTCCGGCTGCGTGACCCCGCGCACCCGGGTACGGCAAATACGCCGTGCCTCCCGCACGGATACCGGCGGTTATTTGTCGGCTTGGTCACAGAGAATGATATTTGCCGGGGTCTTCTCTCTCTGGTAGGAACGAATCATCTCGGGGGAGTGAACCTTTCAACGTACCCCACGGGGAAGGAAATACGGAAGACCGTAGTAGGAGGGGAAGACGTGACCCGGACGACGGACTCGGCCCACAACCCACGCCGCCGCCGCACCAGTTCGAGCGGTTCGGGGATACCGAACCTCGGCTGTTGGGCACGCCAGATCCGCGACCGCCACCAGCTCGCGCGCCCGCGCGCCGCCGCTCGCCTTCACATCGGCGTGGACATGCTCAAGAAGATCGAACGCAACCAGGCCACGCCCTCACCTGCGGTGCTGGACCAGATCGTCACCGGCTACGACCTCGATCGCGCTCAGGAACGCTACACCCGCGACCTCGCCCGCCCCTCGGTCCCGCTGCCGCCGATCGAGGAACTACGCACCCGCACCGCCACCCCCGAGCGCCGAACACGACTGGCCAGCCTCGACGACCGCGGAATCGCATGCGCCTACATCGATCCGCTGTGGAACCTGGTCCTCGCCAACGATCGGTTCACTGCGGGCCTGCCCGGCATCGAACAGTTCCACGACAACATCGCCTTATGGTTCTTCCACCCCGGCTCCACCACGCCCACCTCCGAACACATCGTCGTGCTCTGGGACAGCGCCGCCGCCTACATGGTCGCGACCCTGCGCGGAGCGCTCGGACGCCACCGCGACTCCCCCCGCGCGATTGCCCTCTTCCAAGACCTGAGCGGCTCGGTCACATTCAGCTCGCTCTGGGACAGCAGCGTCGCGGTGGCCTACGGCTGCCGCCCCAACGAGCCCGTCCACCTCCGCGACCCCGTCACCGGCGAGCCGTACTCCGAAAGCGTCCAACTCGGCTGCGTCCCAGCCACCCCCGACCTCCGATTCTGCATCGGCTATCGGCAGCCCTACAGCGGACCAGCACTGCCCTGACCGACCCCAGTACCCGCCCTCCTCCCAGACGGTTCGAGTCGACCAGCCCAGCGCGCCGCAATCACACCCTCCGAGAAGATTTGGGGCAGATCCCCGAATCCCCACACCTGGAATAGGAATCCCGACACCATGACAGCCACTTCCCTTGCGCACGCCCACCATCGCCACAGCAGTCCGGCGCCCGGTCTCCCGCACGCCGCCACCGCGCACGCGCTAGCCCCGCAGAGACGGGAAAGGTGAGATGGGACAGGCCCCCACACCAGCCGGACTACCCGACTTCCACGACTCGCTGGAATTCCTGCGCCGCCACCACCACCTGTCCCGCGAGTCCGCCGCCCAGCACGCCGGCATCAGCACCTCCTACCTCAACAGGATCGCGCAGAACCGCAAACTCCTGCCCGGCCGCAACGTCGTCACCAAACTGGCACACTCCTACGGACTCGACCCCTGGCAGCAACGCCACCTCCACGAACTGTGGGAACCCTCCGCCCCCCTGACACCCGCCGACGAACTACGCCACCGCCTCACCAGCCTGGACGTGCAACGCCACCTCGACCACCTCGACACCCGCGAGATCCTCGCCGTCTACATCGATCCCCTCGCCACCGTGCTGCATGGCAACCAGACATTCCATCGCACGGTGCCCGGCCTCGCCGACGCCGACAACAACCTCGCCCTGTGGATGTTCACCCTCGCCGCCCGCCGCATCATCGACAACTGGAACGACGAAGCCCGCCTCGCCGTCACCATCCTGCGCGGAGCACTCGGACGATACCGCGACCTTCCCCGAGCACAACACCTGTTCCGCACACTGCGGGCCGACCCCGAATTCACGCGCCTCTGGGAATCCACCACCCTGCAAGTCGCCTACGGCCGCCGCAACCCGGCCCCGATCCGCCTGCACACACTCGACGCCGACGAACCCTTTCCACTCAGTCTCGAAATCAGCGAATTCGCCGACTGCACCGACGTCCTCATCGCCTACGGCATCCACGACACACCGCGGTCGTAGGTTCGACGACCCGACGCGGCCTTCGCTCGGCTCTCGATACGCTCGACCAGCCGAACCGCCGCCGTGCTGCCCGACGCGGGCGGCCACTGAGCTCTCGATGTCCGGCCTTGCGTCGCAGGTGAGGGAAATGACTAGCGCTCACCGGTTCTGGAACCAACGATGGTGCCATGGCCGACAACGCAGGCACCGCGACGCGGATCGAATGGCATGAACTGCCGCAGCCGGTACGCGCCGGAATCGAGCGCCGCCTCGGCACGCGGGTGCGGTCGGCGGTCACGCAGACGGGTGGGTTCAGCCACGGCACAGCCGCCCGGCTGCTGTTGACCGACAGCCGCCGGGCTTTCGTGAAAGTGATCAACCGTGACGACGCTCTGTACGGGATGTACCAAACCGAGGCACGCACCGCAGCGCAGTTACCCCGCACAGTGCCGACACCGTCGGTCCAGTTCACGATCGACATCGCCGGGTGGTTCGCCGTGGTATTCGACGACGTCGACGGCCGCCATCCCCGCCTCGACCGGCCGGGCGACCTGAACGCGGTGCTCGCCACCATCGAACAGTTGGCGAACGCCCTGACGCCCAGCCCCCTCCCCGAGGTGCCCACTATTGCCAATAGCTACGGGCCGGAGCTGAACGGCTGGCGGCAGTTCGCCGAGCACGGGCCACCTGCCGACCTAGACAGCTGGTCGCTGCGCAATCTCAACCGGCTCGCCGCGCTGGAATCGACCTGGCCCGAACACGCTGACGGTGCAACCCTGCTGCACACCGACCTGCGGCCGGACAACATGCTCCTGCGCCCCGACGGCACCGTCGCGGTGATCGACTGGGCCTGGCCGTGCCTCGGCGCCGCATGGATCGAACTCGTCTCGCTGGCACCATCGATAGCCGCCAGCGGAATCGACCCCGACCCGATCCTCATCACGCACCCGGCCACCCGCGCAACCGATCCGGTCGCTGTCGATGCCTTCCTCGCTGCGCTGGCTGGCTACTGGGCGCGCAACAGCCGCATGCCCGCACCGCCACGGTCACCGAATCTTCGCCAACACCAAGCACGCTCAGCACATGTGTCACGAGAATGGCTGCGCCGACGACTTGCATGGCCGTAACCGCCACCAGGCCCACAACGCGGAGGTTGTACACCCACACGATCCAGTTGCGGGACGTCACAGCTTGCCGTCGCCCGGTCGGCGAACCAATGCCTGGTGAACCGGAAGGTCGTGATTCCAGCCAGCGATGCCGAGCGGGAAGCCGGACTCAGTGTAGGTCGGTGCGCCAGCCGAGCCGGTTCATGCGCTCGAAAAAGACGTCATCGGCGGCTTGGATCTCCGCTTCGGTCATTTCCTTGCGGGTTTCCGGTGTCGGCGCGGAATCCCCCTGGGCGAACAGCTGTCGCAATGGCTGCTGGAGACGCGAGTCCGCGCGCTGGACGATCTGTTCGGCCTTGGCCTTTGCGTCGGCGCGGGCGCGGCGATGGCAGTCGAGGACGGCGGTGGTGAGCTGGGTGTTGTTCCAGCGCATAGCGGCGGGGGCGATCTGCAGGTTGGTGATGTCACCGGCAGCGTTGACCTCGACGCTGACACCGCGGACTTCACCGCGGCCCCGCACCGCCGCAACAGCGTTGGACAGGCGCTGGCTGTTGCGGCGGATCTCGGCGAGGTTGTGCTGGAGTTGTTGCTCCCAGGCGGTCAGATCTGTCATCGACGGCCCAGCTTGTCGAGGATCTGCTTCATCACGTCCGGCATGGGCCGCTTCTCCTGCTCGCGCACCTTTTCCTGCCCGGTGTAGGCGCGGTAGTAGCGGGCGAGTTTGGGGCCGAGCAAGGTGACGACGGCGGGGTCGTCGTAGACGTTTTCGACGAAGGATGTGGCGATCAGGTCGGAGACCGGGTTCTGTCCGTCACCCCACTCGTGCTCGAGCCGATCGAAGAACGGCTGCAGACGAGCCGCAGGGTCGGGGGTGTCATGCGCCACACTGCACACCCAGCGGGCGATGTCGCCCATGAGCAGGGTGGGCAGCATCTCGTCGTAGTCGCGGATGTGCTCGGCGATCAGCGGCCGGATCTCTGGTTCGGGGTCGGCGAGTCCGTCGACGAACGCCGCCAACGCGGGCACCAGACTGCGGGTCCAGGTGTGGATCAGGTCGAGGATCTCTTCGCTGGTTTGCTCGGTCATGACGGATGGCTTGTCGAGGCGGTTGGGTTGGGCTGGTCGACCAGATGTTGGCCGACGCGCACATGGTCGGTGTCGGCGCGGTCGACGACGAGGATGAATTGCCCTGGTTCGCCGCCGCCGTGGAATTCGAGGCCGATCACTCGTACGGGTGCGCCGCTGACCGAGTCGTAGAGGACGTCACCGGAACCGATGTCTCCGGACGCGAGGCTGCCCGCCACCAGCAGTCCGCCGCGGCTTGGGATGTCGAAGACATCGGTGACCGTGAAGTCGACCTCGCTCATGGATGCTCTCCTCGGTATCGGGCTAGTGCGGCCGCTTCGACAGCGTAGGCTTCGGCCTCGAGGTCGCGGATGCTGTCCGAGCCGACCCGTGCTCCGCTGCGCAGCTGTTCGACATGTTTCATTTCGTGGGCGATCGTCGCCACCAGGGTTTCCTCGTCGGAGAAGGCGGCGGGCCCGAATCTGATCTGTTGTCCGCCCAGCTCCGAGGGCGTGACCGCGCACGCGTCCTGGAAGTCGAGATAACGCGCCTCGTCGAGTTCTTTGACGATGTGGATGTCCACTCCCGTGAGGTCGATACCGGCCTTCTGGGCGGCCGCGGCGATGGTGTCGGCCGACAACTCGAGCGCGCCACCATTTTCGAGGACGTCGAGGTTCGTCCGCGGACCGCTGCGCGAGAACAACTGGATGGCGGCCTCGCCGCTGCGGCCCCACAGCCTTGGCACCGCCTGTTGCAGCCATCGGCCGAGCCTGGCGAACATCGATTACAGGGTTGTCCCGATGTGGCTGGTGACGCGGGCAGCGATTGTGGCGACCTTGCTGACCAGCCGTGTGATGATAACGCCGATCCTGCTGGCGTACATACCGATACGCGCGACGATGCCCGCGTTACCCAGCTCTGACAGTCCACCGGTGAACGGTGCCGCGACCTGGAGCGCCGCCTCCGTAGCGGCGGTTTCGATGAGCATCTTGCGCAGCTCGTTCAGGATCTCGTGATGTGCGTCGTCGAGATGCTGTGCGTATTCCTCGCACGCGTTTCCCAGCACCCGGAAGCCCGCGGCGACCTGATCGAGGTTCACACCCATTTCCGAGCACGTCGTGATCGCGGAAGGGATCTCCGGCGACTGCTCGTTCTCCAGCATCCCGACAGCGGTAGAGATCGGGCCACCGGCATTCACCAAAGCATCGGCAGCGCCGTGCCATACAGTCTTCGCAGCCCGCAGCTGGTGCTGGTCGCCATCGGGCCACATCAACCCCGAAACCGCTTTGATCAGCAGCCAACCGAACGGCTCGGGCCCGCTCGCTCCGGACGCCGACGGCACATACAGCGAAAGGCACGGCTCGAACCCCAATGCCGGTAGCGGAGGTGGCGCCACAGTACCGGGGTTCGATGCGGCCTCCCCTGATGCATGGTTGTATGCCCCCGCAGCGAGTAGATCCGATGTTCGCGCGCACGCCGAGATCAGCGTCGCCGAGGTCTGGATCGTGGTGCCAGCTGCCTCGTCGTAGGCCTTGGCCCACGTCGTGCCTGCGTTGTCGGTGCCGCCCATTCCCGCGTATCCAGCCAAAGTCCGTACCAGCGCGGCGTGGACCTCGATGCCGCTGTCGCGCACCGATCCGAAAGCTTCGCCCGCCGAATGGTATTCCTGATGACGGCAGACGATGATCGGGAACGTCGGTGGCGCCATCTACGGCCACATTCCCTGATTCAGTTGGGCCACACCCGAGTAGTTGGTGTGCGCCCGCCGCGCCACCTCACGCAACTCATCGAGGTTCTCCTGCATCTCCACCACACCGGCCGTCCACCGCGTGTGCGCGGCGCGCTGGTCGTCGGCGGCGTCGCTCGACCACGATAGATGCAGGTCGGCGATATGCTGATCAACCTCGCTCAGCCATGCCTCGACCTCGGCACCGAACTTCGCCATCGTCGCGATCGCGTCATCGAGCTGCTGCAGATTCACCCGGTAGCTGTAATCGTCGGGCACCGGCTACACCAGCCGTCCTACACCGTTGATCGCGTCGCGACGCGCGGCGTCCTGCATCTCATGCCGGTTGGCGGCATCGGCCAAACTCACCGCCGAGGACTCCAACGCCGCCACGATTTCCTCGGCAGCGTCCCGCCATTCGACCCACGACTCGTCATACGCTGACGCCGCTTTCCCCTGCCAGCCGTCGGCCAGCAGCTCGGCGCCGATCGTGCGATCCAGCTCCCGCACCCGCTCCCTGATGACCTGCGCCTTGTCGCCGACGAACCGCGCCGCCTCCCGCAGCCTCAGCACGTCCACCTGAAGTTCATCGGCCATGCGCGCCCCCTCCTCACACCGTCCACAGATCTCTACGCACTATAAGACGCATTCCGCACACTCCGCGCCGAACCGGTCTCGTCTCCACGGCAGCCATGCCTGGTCCCTCCGGGCCCGCCGCTCGGTGGTGCAGAGTGTGTGGGTCTCTGCACGTTGTCTGGTCACTCGTTGGACGCGCCATCATCGCTGTCGCGGAGATGGCGGGCGCGGGTTGCGGGGCGAAATTCCGTCGACGACGGTGGTTTCGCTGGCTACGGTGCGGGCCATGTCAACTGCTCCCCGGACCTCGCCTATTTTCGATGCGGTGCGGCTGCGGCCGTTGCGCGTGTCGGATGAACAGGCGGTCCGCGCCGCGCATGAGGCCATGGCCAACGACGACGGATTCCCCTTCGCGCTGGGGCTCACACCAGCCATGACATGGCCGCAGTATCTCTCGATGCTCGAGGACTACCGCCAGGGAAACAACCTGCCCGACGGTATCGTCGCGGCCACCTTCCTGGTCGCCACCGTCGACGACCAGATCGTCGGCCGCGCATCCATCCGGCACACCCTCAACGACGCACTGAACCGGCGAGGCGGTCACATCGGCTACGCCGTCCTGGCACAATATCGGCGCTGCGGCTACGGCACCGCCATCCTCCGCCACAGCCTCACCATCGCCCGCGCGATCGGCATCGACCGGATACTCCTCACCTGCCACGACACCAACCTCGCCTCTCGGCGCATCATCGAATGCTGCAGAGGCATATTGGAATCGGTCGAACCATGTACCGATGGCATCCTGACCCGCCGCTACTGGATCGACTGACAGACATGTATGCGCCGCCCACCACGACCGGACTCATCGACCCAATTGGCGGCCGACGTGGGTCCTTCAGCATCGTGGCGGCCCCCACAAAGACCGATGAAGAATCTATCCGACGTGAAATCTCGTTGTGTCCGATGGACTTGCCGCGTCAGCATCGTCCCGTGACACATTTGGCTACGCTGGTCGTCCGGCCGCTTGGACCAAGCGACGAACAATGCTTCCTGACCCTGCGGACAGCGATCATGGACGAGGGGCCGACGTTCGCGAAGGACTACCAGCCGGGCATCACGTGGGATGAGTACCTGACAGTGCAAGACAACGCCCGCCACGGCGTCGACCTCCCCGCCGATGCTGTTCCGTACACGTTCCTTGTCGCCGAGATCGACGGCGCCCTCGTCGGGAGCAGCGACATACGACACCATCTCACTGACGGCCTCATGCGCTGGGGGCGGCCACATAGGCTACGTCATCGCGCCACAGTTCCGCCGTCGCGGCTGCGGCACTGAGATCCTCCGCCAAACCCTGTCGCTGGCAAAGGCTCTCGGTATCACCCGCGCCCGGCTCACCTGCCGCGTCGACAACATTGCATCACGCCGCGTCATCACCGCATGTGGAGGCATGCTCGACGCCACCAGCGCAGACGGCATATGCCAGTATTGGATTCGTATCGGGTGATGTACCGTTCCGACCTATCCGGGCACCGACCACTTCGAGTCACATGCAAAGGATTCCGGATGCGTTCAGGCAGCGAAGTCCCTGTGGCCCAGCTCGCGGCGTGGGTGTGTACGCGAGTCTCCGCGCAGCGCCGGTATGTGCTGGGTATCGCTGGGCCGCCGGCGGCGGGGAAGTCGACGCTGTCGCAGAATCTTGCCGCCGCGATCACCGCCGCACAGGCGATCCCGGCGGGGATCGCCCCGATGGACGGTTTTCACAAGACGTCGGCTGAGCTGGACGCCGTTGGTGCGCGGCACCGCAAGGGCCAGCCCGACACTTTCGATGTGGCCAGGTTCGTCGCCCGGCTGAAGCTGCTGCGCGAAGCACCGCTCGGTGAGCGTGTACACTGGCCGATCTATGACCGCGGTCTGCACGATCCGGTGCCTAATGCGATCACGTTCGCTGACCAGCGTATTGCTGTGGTCGAGGGCAACTACCTGTTGCTTGATCAGCCTGGGTGGGCAGAGGTACGCAGCCACCTGGATGAGGTGTGGTATCTCGACGCTGACGATCGCGTCATCGAGCGTCGGCTGACCGAACGGCACCTACTCGGAGGCAAAACCGCCAAGCAGGCGCAGATCAAAATCACTAGTAGCGACATGCCAAACGCACGCCTGATCGCAGGCACTCGCGACCGCGCCGACACGGTGCTGTGCGAAATCACCGGGAATTACTTCATTTGTGACGTTCGCTGAGGTTACGGGTCCAGGTGCGGGTGCCGAACGAGCGGCACGACAGCGTGGCCACTGCGGATGCGCGCGTAAGCGCGTCGACAAAGTCGCGGCTGGTCTCGTAATAGGCGCAGAATGCGCCGTGCAGGATGTCGCCAGCGCCGAGTGTGTCTGCACGAGCAACCGGCGCGATGTCGATAGCTCCGCATCGGCCTTCCTCGGCGTAGAGGATCGGTTCCGGGCCGCGCGTCATGGCTGTATGCCTCGGTCCGGCCGATCGCAGGTAGTCCAGCATCGCCCGGCCGTCGCCGTCGAAGCCGGGCGGGGTGAAGGCCGACGAGCAGATCACGACATCGACCAGCGGTAGGAGTTGGTCATGGATCGGCTTCCAGCGGCCTGCATCGAGGACGACCGGCACGCCGATCTCGTTGGCGCGCCGGGCGATTCCCACCGCGAGCTCTGGGTGGTGGCCGTCGATGAGCACGATTGACGCCTGGTCGACGTGCCGGGCGAGGTCGGCGGAAAACGCGGCCTGGATGCGCGCTGCGTCAAGCCCGACGATCGTGCGGGACTGTGCATCGAGCGCGACCACGATGGACGACACCGGCGGCTTGTCGGTACGGTCAGGTGTCGCGTCGACAACCGTAACGTGGTGGCCGGTGAGGTCATGGTGCACAAGGTCGGCTAGCTGGTGACGGCCGAGCGCGGTGATCAGCGTCGCAGGCTGGCCGGACACGATCGCGCAGGCGACCGCGGCGTTGGCGGCGGGGCCACCTGCACCGAGGAACTGGTCTTGTGCCTGGATTTTGGTGTCCTCGCCGGGATAGTGGTCAACGACATAGGCGATGTCGAGGGTGGAAAGACCCACGAACAGTGCTGCGGTCACCGGATGTCTCCTTCGGGGTCAGTTAGTTAGCAGATGTTCGAGGGTGGCAGTCTGATCGGAGAAGTTGCGCACGCTGATGAGGTGCCACGAATTCACGATCGGTCGCGCGCTCCTGCAAGGTTCGCCAGTGTTGCTGTATCGACTGATCACCACGATCGAGGACGAATGCGCTGCGACACTGCCGCGTGAGATCACTGCCGCCGCCGAGGCCGCCAGAATCCGCATCAGCGAGGTGCTGCGCCAGACCGGCAAGACGCCACTGCTGAACCATCCGGAACGTTAGTACCCTCCTTAGCCCGGCCGGTGCAACAGTGCTAGCAACTCGCTGGCTTCGCCACTCAAGTCAGAGACAGTTCGTACACCGCACGACTGCGGCCCGGGCCTTTGAAGTCGGTGATTACGGCTATGCCGTTGATCTCATGGTCGCCGGGCACGTTGACGAAGCCAAGGGCAGTCCAGCTGGCATGCGCTGCAGGGTTGTCGGCTTCGGACGTCAGATACAAGCGCGCGCAGTCCCACTTCTCAGCCTGCGATCGCACGCTGTGCAGAAGCGCTCGTGCAATGCCGCGTTGCCGGTGTTCGGGGTGGGTCATGACGTCCTGAACGTACACATCGGCGGGGTCGTTTTGACTTCGGAATGCGATCACCGCTCCGCTGATGGTGTTGTCCTCGCCAATCGCGATGGGACAGGTCGAGGAGAACAGCTTGGCGTACACCCAGTAGTCAGACAGGGTGCGTGCACGTACGAACGGCCCGCCGAGTTCCATGAGTTGGTGCACATCGCTGATGTGCTCGGGCTGAAGTGGTGTGACGATCAACGGCGCTCCTAGATGTGGATCTTTCGGACAATGCTGGTCAGCTGATGTGCTGTGTCGGCTGGGGGCGACGACGTCGGTGACCAGTATTTCGGGATGGCGCGTCTGCGGGCGATGGACGGGCCGATAGGCTTGCGGCATTCAAATTCGCCGTTTACTCGGATGGAGAAGGTTTAGTGGCACCCAAGTCGAAGGTGGACACCGTTGCCAACCTCGCCAAGCGTCGGGGACTGGTGTACCCGTGTGGTGAGATCTACGGCGGTACCAAGTCGGCATGGGACTACGGTCCGCTTGGTGTCGAGTTGAAGGAAAACATCAAGCGGCAGTGGTGGCGAGCGATGGTTACCGGCCGCGACGACGTGGTCGGCCTGGATTCGTCGGTCATCCTGCCTGCACAAGTGTGGGTCGCCGCTGGCCATGTGGAGACCTTCACCGACCCCCTAGTGGAGTGTCTGAACTGCCACCACCGCCACCGGCAGGACCACCTACAGGAGGCGTACGCGCTGAAGAACAAGCTCGAGGACCCTGATTCGGTGTCGATGGAACTGGTTGCTTGCCCAAACTGCGGCACCGTCGGCCGCTGGACCGAGCCACGGCAGTTCTCGGGCTTGCTGAAGACCCACTTGGGCCCAGTTGAGTCAGACGAAGGTATGCACTACCTGCGCCCGGAGACCGCGCAAGGCATCTTCATCAACTTCAACAACGTGGTCACCACCTCGCGAATGCGTCCGCCATTCGGAATCGGCCAGATCGGCAAGAGCTTCCGCAACGAGATCACCCCGGGCAACTTCATCTTCCGCACCCGCGAGTTCGAGCAGATGGAGATGGAATACTTCGTCAAGCCGGGCGAGGAAGCGAAGTGGCACAAGTACTGGATCGACACTCGATTGGCCTGGTACATCGATCTGGGCATCGACCCGGACAACTTGCGACTGTTCGAGCACCCGAAGGACAAGCTGTCGCACTACTCGGCAGGCACCACCGATATCGAGTACCGCTTCGGCTTCCAGGGCAACGAGTGGGGCGAGCTGGAAGGTATCGCGAGCCGGACCGACTTCGACCTGACGGCGCATTCCAAGCACTCGGGCACTGAGCTGCACATCTTCGACCAAGACAGCGGCGAGCACTACATCCCATACGTGATCGAGCCCGCGGCCGGTCTGACCCGCTCGCTGATGGCGTTCCTGGTTGACGCCTACGACGAAGACCAGGCGCCGAATGCCAAGGGTGGCATGGATACCCGTGTGGTGCTGCGTCTGGATCGGCGGCTCGCCCCGGTGAAGGTAGCGGTGCTGCCGCTGTCGCGGCATGCCGACCTGACTCCACGAGCGAAAGACCTTGCTGCGCAGTTGCGGCGGGTAGGTTGGAATACCCTGTTCGATGACGCCGGCGCGATCGGAAAGCGCTACCGTCGCCAAGACGAGATCGGTACACCCTTCTGCGTCACCGTCGACTTCGACACCCTTGAGGACCAAGCGGTCACAATCCGAGAGCGTGACTCGATGGCCCAGGAACGTATCGCGCTGAGCCAGGTGGAAACCTATCTAGCAAAGCATCTCATCGGCTCGTAGCTCCAGCAACGAAGCGGCCCCGCAGCTGCGATCACAGGAATTCTTCCTGTGTTTGTAACTGCGGGGCCGTTTACGTTCCCGGAAGCCGAGATGCTGTCTTAGCGTTAGGGTTTCATCCCGACAAGCAGTGGGGAAGGAGGGACACCTGATGGCTGATCCAGTGGATTCGGTCGATGTGCTCGTGGCGCCTGCCGAAGAAGTTGAGGACTACACGCCGCCTACGGTCGATACGACCGAGAATCTGCCGCCGCAGTGTTCGTTCTGATGGCGTGCTGATGAGTGTGGGGGCGCGCATAGCGAACTCGCTGGCGCGTCCTCACACCGAGCACGGGGAAGGTCGTGTCGCGACGTCACGCTTATCCGACGCGGACCGCCCGCCGGTCTGTCCTATCGCGCCAAGACCGTCCCTTTTGGCTCGGAAGGCTTCGGGCGCAGTCGAATTCGTCCCGCCGTTCTGATCACTGCTGACTCTGTGACAGGCATCGGATGTAATGCCGTCGGGGATGCTCGGCGAGATCCCTGACCATATCCCCAGGGGGAACGTTGGTCTCACAATTACCGGCTCCAGTCGCTGAGCTACAGCGGCGGTTTACGTTCCGGCCGGAACTGGATTTGCTCTACGACGGCATCTACGGCCTTGAGCATCGGCTCAACTCCAGCGCAGCGGCGTTCGTCTCGGCGACCTTCACCAGCCCCGATCCACTGGCGACGCTCACCGCGCGATACAAATTGGATCCGGATGTGCTTGCCCGCGACCTGGCGCAGTTCTGGTCGGCGCTGCTGACCGCAGGCGAACACCGACACCCCCGCCGCCGCAGCGGGGCCCCGGCACAGTGGTCGGCGGTCGACGTGCCGTACCCGCTTGCGGTGGAGGTCGAGCTGACGAAGGTCTGCAACTGGCATTGCGGATTCTGCTACAACGTGTGGAAGGTGCCCGACTCTTATGGGGACCGCGGTCGCAGCGAGTCCGGGACCGAGGGCGCCCATATGGAGCTGGATGTCGCGCGATCGGTGATCGAGCAGTCCGCTGCGGGCAACTGTCTGCGCATGCGGTTCTCGGGAGGCGAGCCCACGCTACACCCGGAATATCGCCAGATCATCGGTATGGCTGCCGACAGCGGTATGGACGTGGAGCTGTTCACCAACGGTGTGCGACTTACCGATTCCGAAGCGCGCCGGTTGGCTGATCTAGGTTTGCGCGTCGTGCTGCTGAGTGTGCACGGCCTCGACGAGACCCACACTCAGATGGCGCGCAATCCGGCGGCTGCGGCGCAAGCGTGGCGAGGAATGCGCGCGGCCGTGGACGCGGGGCTGACCACAGTCGCAGAAACCCTTGTCTGCGAAGACAATCTTGCTGAGATGCCGGAGCTTACCCGGCGGCTGGTCGAGGTCGGTGTGCATGATGTGTCCTTCATGCCCTACGTCCCTTTCGGACCGCTCGACCCGCGGCATCCGGTGCTGCTGCGGCGGTTGGCCGAAGTGATCGACGAATGCACTGCCGAGCTGGAGGCGTTGCGGATCAAGGTGCCGTGTGCGCCGCGGCATTGTCTGGAGCCGTCGCCGGCGCCGATCAGCGAACCGGTGCGCGAGGAGTTCGACCGTCACTGCGCTGCCGGGCTGTTGTGGGCATCGGTCAGCTATGACGGGATGTTGCGGCACTGCCCGCATTCGGCGGTGTACGCCGGGGCGGTGGGCTCGGGCATCGGCGAGCTGTGGCGCACCCGGATGGTGCCGACGGTGCGCAAGGCGCTGGCCCCGGCTGGGGCATGCGGAGCATGTGGGCAGTTCTCCGCGTGCGGCGGTGGCTGCCACCTGGGCAAGATCACCAGCTACGGCGACGATGCCGAGCCCGGCGGTCGGCCGTTATTGCCGCTTACGCCGGTCACAGTGGCGGTGGATGGGCGGGGGTGCGCGCGGTGACGAGCGCCATAGTCGATGAGCGTGCTCAGCGGTTGACCGCGCGGCTGGTCCTGGTCGGTGACGATGTGCTGCATGACCAGGTATCTGGCCGAAAGATGGTGATCAACAAGACTTCGCGCGTGTTCTGGCGGGTACTGAGTGAGCACGGGACCGGTGCGGCTGCGGCGGCGGTGATCGCCAAGCGGTTCGGTATTCCGCAGGCCCGCGCGGCAGCCGACTTCGAGGCGTTCGTGGCCGAGCTCGACCAGGGGCAGCGGTGTGCAGGCAGCATCCTGCCGGGCCGCGATCATGCGGTGCTGGAGCCGACGGCGGCGTGCAACGGTCAGTGCCCGCACTGCTACCACGGCACTCGCTCCGAACGCTGGCCCGCCGAACAGATACCCGAGATCCTGGCCAGGGTTCGCGCCGAGGGGCTGCGGTCGGTGTCGGTCACCGGTGGTGAGGTGTTCTCGGCGCATTTCATCAACCAGTTCTTCGATTTGGCGGCCACGCTGCGAGACGAGGGAATCGAGCTTGCTTCGGTGTCGACGAACGCGACCTTCCTCACCGAAGACATCCGTGACCGCATCCTGCGCGATGTCGCGCCGACGACGGTGTTCCGGATCTCGCTGGATGCGTTGCGCTCGGATCTGCTTGACCGGATTCGGCCGGGCTACCGCAACCTCACTGACCCGTATGCTCCGATTCGGGACCTCGCCGCCGCTGGGTACCCGCTGGTGTTCACCACGAACTTGTGGAGTCAACCGCTCGGAGAGGTGGTTGAGATCGGCGAGTACCTGCGTCAGTACTCGCGGGTGCAGGCGTGGAATGTGCGTCTGGCGGTGCCGGTGCACCATGGCGGCGGAGACCGTACCCGCACCGCGGCGCGCAAACGGCAGCTGTTCGGGCTACGCCCGGATGTGCGACTGCCGCTGCGGCATTACGCGGCGATCCTGTCCCGCCACGCCGACGACCGATTCTCCTTCCCGGTGCGGATGGGCAATTATCTGGCCACGAGTTTGCTCGAACATCCGCAGGCGCTCACCGCGATGGCACCGGGGCACCCGTGCCGCGAAGACGAGCATCTGGTCACAGTGAAGGCGTCCGGCCAGATCACCCAATGCCCTATCCTGACCGAGCTGGCGCCGGAACTGAATGCGGGATCGGTGCTCGATGACACCGCCGACGGGTTCACCGACCGGCTTCCGCTGGCAGGTCTGCACACCGACACCATGGCGTGCTCCAGCTGCCCTGTGCGGCCGGTGTGCGGCGGCGGATGCCGGTTGTACTCGATGGCATACGACGGCGGCCTGTCCGGTTGCGACGAACCGGCGCGGGCATTGCTGAGCTGGATACTGGCCGACCCGACCGGAATCCTGCGGGCGCACTGGCCGGGATACCACGCCAGGATGCGGGAGCTGGTTGGCGACGCTGATATTCAGGCTCTGTATGGGCAGCACGCGGCCGGGTGGGATCGGTGAGCGCGAAGCTGGTGTTCATCGGCGTCATCAGCACTCCGTACCAGCAGGTCGGAGATTGCCCGCGGCAGCCGTGGACGCTGCCCGTGCTCAGCACGATCGACATCCACCCGGAGCACAGGGCCGCCGTCGACGGACTGACAGCTGGAGGCAGGGCGCATGTGCTGTGGTGGGCGCACCAGGCTGATCGTCGTGTCCAGCGCCGCAGGATGGTTGCCGACGGCCCGCTGCTCGGCGTGCTGGCCGGGCGCGGAGTCGACCGACCCAATCCAATCGGTTTGACCTTGGTCGAAATCGTCTCCGTGGAAGGACTTCGCCTCGACGTACGCGGAATGGATTGCGTGACGACAAGCCCGTTGCTGGACATCAAACCCGCGATCGACCTGCCCTGCTACCAGTAGAGGAGCACCACCATGTCACCGTCCGCAGTGCTGCAACATGCCCGCGACCAGGTCTACGAGCGGGGCTACGCCGTGATCCCCGACGTGTTCACCGCCGCCGATACTGCACCGGTCGCCGCCACGGCCATGCAAGTCGGCCTGCATGAGATGCAGCGCGACCCCAGCCCATTCACTGTCGATCACGGAACCGATGGCCTGCGTCGGCCCCGCAAGGTCGACTACCCGTTCCAGAAGCATCCAGCCTTCCGCGAATTCATCCTTGACAGGCGCATCACCGACCTGGCAGCTGCGGTCCTCGGCGAGCCCGCGTATCTGATGCGGGATCAACTGTTCTGCAAGCCACCACATTTCGGGACTGCCAAGCCGTACCACCAGGAGAACGCCTCCACCGGCTACCAGCCTGCGGACTCGATGATCATCACCTGGATCGCCCTCGATGACGCCACCTCGGAGAACGGGTGCCTGCGCGTCATCGACGATTCACACCGCACGCTGTGGCCGCATCGCCCCCAGCCCGATGCTGTCTACAACCATGTGCCCCCGCCCGAGGCAGTCGACCTGGACCGCGAAGTGCTGCTGCCGGTTCCGGCCGGCGGCGTGGTGGTACTGCACTCTCAAGTCCTGCACTACTCCGCGGCCAACCATTCCGAGCATTGGCGGCGTGCCTATACCGGGCATTGGGTCACCGCAGGCATCACCTGCACCACTGATGCTCAACGCTACGGCTACAGCCGCACCGCCGGGGGCGGCGAACGCCTGAGCTTCCGCGCGCCATAACCCCGTACCCCTGACCGAAAGGGCAAGCGATGGGCATCGTCCACACCGAACTGGTCGAGCACTACTGGGAACACGGCTGGGTGGTCGTCGACGACGTGTTCACTCGGGAGGAGACCCGCACGATCGCCGACCTCGCCGAAGAATTAGCTTGGCAGGAGTATTACGCGGCTGACCGACACAACCCTGTCACGGTCGACTCCGCCAACGGAGTCGACCGACCGCGGAAGCTCGATTGGGCTTTCCCGAAACACCCAGCGTTCCAGCGGTTCGTCCTAGATGAACGAGTGACCACACTGGTGGCTGCGTTCTTGGGCCGCACCGGGTACCTGCTGCGGGATCAGGTGTTTCTCAAGCCTGCTGAGATCGGATCGGTGAAGCCCTGGCACCAGGACCAACCGCATCTCAACTGTGAACCGGCCGACGATGTCATCGCAGCGTGGATCGCGCTTGACGATGCCGACGACGCGAACGGTTGCCTGCGGTACGTCACTGGTTCGCACCGCGGTCCCGTCCTTGATCACCGCCCGATGTCAGGTGCCGAACACAACGCCGTCCTCGATCCCGCCCAGGCGCGGGACCTGGTCGACTGGAACCGCCGAGTATCGGCCTCGGCCCCAGCGGGCAGCATCGTGCTGCACCACCCACTTACCCTGCACAACTCTCGTCCGAATCGATCTGGCCGCCCTCGCCGGGCATACTCGACGCACTGGGCAACCGACAGAGTGGTGTGCGTCAATGACCACACGTTGCAATGGGCGTACAGCCGGACCGTCGGAGCCGGACGGCATCCAGTATCAGCTCCGTGAAAGGAATTTCTGCTGGCTGTCCGCAGCTACACGTACTTGTTGGGAACCGGCATCAGCCCTTTTATCGTGCTGCGGAACTCGGCTACGGTTCGCTGCTTGTCCCACGCTGCTAGTGCGCTGTCGAGTTGCTGCAACTCCTGCGCGAAACGTCCTGACCCTGACGCATGTCCGACGCTGATGGCCTGGATTCCAAGCTGCGCGGCATGGTCGACCTCGCCAGCGCCGGTGTACGCCATGGCGGCCCGAAGCATGTACACGGCGCGGTCGCGGGCGAACTGTGGCGGCAGTGTGTTCAACACTTCATCAAATTGTGAGGCAGCGCTGTGGAAGTCGCCGAGCGTGTTGAGGCTTCGCGCACGGTGTACCTGGATGTAGGAGGGTTTTAGCCATCCAGCCCACGGTGAGTCGGGGTCGTTGTCTGGGTTGTCCAGTTCCTCAAGGGCGGTCTCATACGCGTGCTCGGTAGCGGGGCGATCGCCGAGCAGTGCGTGTCCGTGGGCAGCTCGCATGTTCGCAAGGGCACCAATTGGAGTTTCCGGCGGCGCTGTCCGCACAGCAGCGGCCGACAATGCCACAGTTTCGCTGCCGTCGCCGATATCCCCGGCCAGGTGGGCTTTCCGATTGAGGATGTAGGACGACATCATGGGATCGTTGGCGGCGATGGACCACTGCAACGCCCGATCGGTCCAGTACTCGGCGGCGTCATAGTCACCGGAGTCGTGATATAGCCAGCCCGCGAACTCGGCATAGTTGGTTTGCATTCGCAGCAGACCAAGCGTGTCGGTTCCCGCTGTCCGTCGAAGCTGACTCATAACCTGGATTTGCTGCTGCACAATGGGAATCACTGTCCGCGGTCCGAGCAGGCTGTCTTGGTCGACAAGGACGCGCTTCAACTGTCGGAAGTGGTCGAGATAGTCGACATCCGTGTCGGGGTTGATACTGATAGCTGGGGTACCGGCGGCAACCGCCGCCCCAACCCCTGCTGCCGCCATGAATTCTCGTCGCGAGATCGGCATTGACTCGGCCTCTCCGTCTGCAATACGGTCGGCCACCGCGATTGCCTCAACCGGGGTGCCCTGCCCCCATCCTGCCTGAACCGCTCGAGTCGGCAAGCCAGTGTCGGGAGCAGCGTGTGCGGCGAGCGCATGCTCGAACCGCTGCCGTCGCGTGCTGTCGAGCGCTTCCAGCAGGGTGTCCATCGCTTCCGCATATTCACCGCTGAGTACGAACGCCGAACCTCTGCACTCCCAGTTCGAGATGGTGTTGACCGCAAATCCGGTCCGCTCGGCGAATTTCTTTTGCGTCCAGCGATAGGCGTCAACCCGGAGCGCCTTTACCTCTACACCCGTCCATCTGTCAATGATCATGACGCATCCCCGTGAGTGATTTGTGTGCGCTTGGTAGAAGCCTACGGCTTCCTGGGATCACATGGGAACCACGTAGGTTCATTTGAATGGATATCTGCCGCAAGCTTCGGGTTGCACCCGTTGCCGGACCGGCACGCTATCCGACTTCTTCATCGCGGGTATGTGCCCCTTCTCGACGAGACCGCGTCACATGCGGTCTCTAGGGCTGCTCGGCGCTGTGGTGCTTTTCGGACCGATACGAAAGGAGAGGCATAAACTATGCACGGGTCGCCAGATACACATGACTTGTGGGCTATTACGCACCAATACTGTCGCAGGCAGCTCACCGTCATGATTAGTCAAACGCACGCCGTTCGTCTGAAGCCTGCATGCGGGCAATGGTCTGAAACGCAGGAGGATCCGGCGGCACTGAAGGCCGTCTCCGGCGTCCTCTGCTGACCAATGCACACCAATGAGCAGCAGCAGCATGCGCTGCTGAACGAGACCCATGCGCCAGGGCGACTGATTCACCCTGACTGCCAGTACCTTTCGGCGGCAATCCGCGGGCAGCGCGGCGACCCGCCCAGTGGCCGTCTCACCACCCGCAGGTTGCAGGCGCAGCTGCTGGTAGTGCGATCCCGTTGGCCGTCCCCCGAAAGGCAGTGATGTTCGAGAGTTGCCACGGTCCACTCGAGGTCGCGTTCGTGTATAGATTCTTTGGATTCCCGGTTGAGTTACGTTTCGGCCGGACGTCGTTTGTGACAACGGCCAGCCTCGGTGCGATAGTGATGCGGCCGGAACTGGGTCGAGCGGTGCGGCAGGCGATCGGCGACACCTGGCCAGTGCCGATCATCACTCACACGAGAGCCGATCGTGAGTGGGTATTCCTCGTCGGCCCGACCCGGGGCCGAGGGCTGGGCGAACGCTCCCTCGCCGCACTCGCGCAGCGCGGTGTGCGGGTGCTACCAGCGGGGAGCAGAGTGTGGCTACCGATGTCTGATGCCCCAACGGGATGGCATTGGGCTTCGCCCCCGCAGCAAGACGCGTTGTTGGCACCGCCGCGCACGTTCGTGCTGCATGCGGTCCAGAGCGTGCTCGTTGAGCGAGCACCTGCCATGGCGTTGTGGTGGTGAGGTCATGGTCGCTGTGCCTGCCGCTACCGTGTTGGCGACGGTGCCGGTCATGACCGTGCCGGGATTGTCGTTTCCGAGCGATGACGAGTTGCTGTTGTCGATGCGGGGACGGCCGGTCGGAGATCACCCCCTTTCACCGGCCGCGAGTGAGTTCGCCCAGCTGTACGAGCAGCTGCGCGAGCATCCCGACCGCATGTACGAGATCTCATGCCGTCGAGACGAACTCATTTTAGAGATTGATGTCTGGGTCGCGCAGCGGCTTCCGGTGCCGCATCCGGACGCCACGCTGCACACCGAGACCCTCGGGGCGGTGATCGACCGGTTGGCCGAATCCCAGGTGCACGCCTACGAGCTGTTGATGACCGTCGATCCTGCCGACCCGCGGGTGCATGCGGCCTGGTATCGGCTCGCGGAGCTGGCCGACGGCTACACCGACCTCACCACCGGGATACTGCACCGGGCGCGGCGCCTACCCGCCCTGGGAGATCACCGGTGAGCGGTCTGCCGGGCCGGGACGCGATCCTGGCCGCGTGCCGTGGATTTCCCACCATCAGTGATCATCCGATGCTGGATGCGGCCGGTGAGCTTGCCGTGCTGCATCAGTCCCGCGAGCACACCCCGTGGTGTCAGCTCGAGGAGATCGACTGGCATCGCTCCCGGTTGATGAATCAGATCGACGAGTGGGTGCAGTGCGCGACGCCGGTGCCTCTACCGGCCGCGAAGCTACACACCCACACGATGGGGCAGGTGGTTGATCAGCTGGCCCAGCTGACGGTGCAGACCTACATCGCGCTGGCCGCCGCGCCGGATGGGTTGTTCCACGACGCGTCCGCCCAACTCGCCGAGCTCGGCGATGCCTACCAAGACCTGGTCGACGACCTCGCGCGCGGCATCCGCCGACTACCCCAGCACACCACTCCGTGCTGACGCGGACTGTCCTGCACCGCATTTCCTTCCGTAATCCCCTACGACGCTTGTGCAAAGGAGCGCACCTAAGCATGTTCGATGATCCACCACCTCCCGGCGAACAGACGTCCACGCCGCAGCGACGGTTCGACGCGAGCCCGATGGATGGGCTGGTTGTCCTGGATACCGACCTCGGTTGGGACCCCGACGATTTCGTGACCGTGGTGATCGCAGCCCGGACGATCCCGAACCTCGCGGTCGTCACCGCCGATGAGACCCATGGTCGCCGCGCGCTGCTGGCCCGGCACGTCCTGGACCTGCTGGACCGACCGGATGTCCCCGTGATCACCGGGATCGACATCGGTGGAGCGCACCGATTCCTGATCAACGACGATTTCGGTGAACTCGACCAGCATCCCTATGACGTCACCGCGGCGGCCGATCACCTGGTCGACGCCGTCGCCCAGCTGTGTGCGACCACGGCCGGACCGATCCGGTGGGTCGGGATGGGTCCGATGACCAACCTCACCGCACTCCTGACTTACACCCCTGATCTGGCGGAGCGGCTGATGGTGACGCAGATGGGCGGTTGGTTGGACCGCTACCGAGACAAGACCCGCGCGTCCCATAACTTCCGTACCGACCCGGTCTCGGCTGGGCTCGCGTTGCGGGCGCTGCACGCGCCGCGGCTGGTTCTGTCGGACTACACCAACTGCAACATCATCCAGATCACCCGGAAGTGGGCGCTGCTACACCGGCTTCAGTCCCCGACCGCGCCCGCCTGGGCACAGCTGCTGGCCACGCACTTCGAGGCATGGTTCGGGTGGCGAGCCGGAAGCTGGATGCACGACCCACTAACTCTGAGCGCCGCGCTCGGCCTGCCGTTCGTGACATTCCGGCCCGAGCGGATACGCATCGCCCGCGACGCCCGCCTCTACCGAGACCCGAACGGACGCCTGATGGAGATCTCCTGCGCCGTCGACTACGACAGCTTCCTCGACTGGCTGCACGAAGGAGTGAGCGCATGAACTGGCGGCACTGGCTACACCGCCACCGGCAACAGCAGACCCCGACCACCTCCGCCACCCAAGTCTCTGGCTGCCACGCCATGGCGATAGGGCAGGGCGCGGCTGATCGTGGGTCGGTGAGGCTGTACGCCGACTGCGGACGGGCCGAGTTCGACAGTGCCAACCGGCTGATCGCGGTGGCCTGCCCGGCCGTGCTGTGCGGATCGGTCCCGGCGGCTGGCAACAGGATCGGCGAACACCTCACCTGGGATACCCAACCGTGCCGGTGGAGCGGATGGCGCATCGTCGATGACCGTGTGCGGCCCGTGCGGGCGGCGTCATGACCAACCCGACACCAGCGGAGCCCGACGATCCGATCGGCTTCGCCGACTGCCTTGCCGACCCTGGTGGACTCACCACCGACGACGCGATCCGCGCGCTGAGCCTGCACCATAACTGTCCACCACAGTGCCGAGTTCTCGGTCGGGCTCTGGAGACCCTCGACGGGCAGTATGTCGCCCTGTCGGTCGTCTCGGCGCCTGGAGCGTCTCCACTGCCACAGATCTGCGAACTGGATCGGCGCCTGGCCGACAAACTCCGGGAGTATCAACGCCTCGCAACCAGAGACATCAACCGGTAGTGGACCAGCGGCAAGTCAATCCAAGCAGTTCGCCGGTACCCGACCTGCTCACCTGTAGCCGCGTCGCGGGACTGACAGATACCGCCCCTAGGCAGGCATCTGCGGGGCGGTCGCCGGACCGGTTCGATGGTGAACGGGGCGTCAACCGGGTCGGCGAACCTGTCCAGCAGATTGCGTAGAGATAACGAAACATACCTTGTTCAACGTTTGCTGAGTCCGGAAACGCGACCACGGCGCACGCGGCGTGATCTGCCAGAACGGGACGGAAAACTCAGGTGCATGTGCATTTCAGCTATCCGAGTACATCTCTAGCAAACCAATCAGGGTCGGGTCAGCCGTTGAAATCCCCTCCGTGACGAGTACTCTGACCTGTACCCCGTCATAACAAACTCAAAGTCTGTTTTGCGGGGTATGGGCTGAAAGGGAGAGCGAGCCCGCCGTTGGCGCGGCGAGCCCGCTCATCGACGTTGACGGACTACCAGTCCATCAACTTCCGGAGCAGCCAGACGACGGCCCCGACGACTGAGACAACGGCTCGCACAACCGCCCAGTCGTTCGGGGCCTTTGGCACTCTCCGGCCTTCATTTGCGTGGTTACCCACGAAGGTCTTCTCCTTCCTAGGCATGTCCACGACTCCGACCATCGGAGCTGGCACACCCCTCGGAGGGAGACGACCAAGGGGAAAGGCTAGACCGGAAGATCGTCTTCGTCCACGCCGACCCGGCGACGCAGAAAAAGTGGACTAACAGGAATAACGCAGGTATAAGCAGCCCGATCCAGGAACTCTGACCGGCTACTGCCAGCCATACCGAAACCCCGGGCGCAGCCTGCGCGCGGCACCGCCGAGCGATACCACTCCCTACCCCACCTTCTCTCCTGGCTTGTCGTGCACTAAGCCACCTAGTGCCGAGTAGTTGATCTCCCTCCCCCGGACCCAGCAAGCCGCCAGCCAGTCGTCTCGAATTTCTCTGGTGCAGAGCACAACCCAGCAAACAAAACAGACGATTGCGCTGCTGCACGTTCGAATGCAAGTACATCTGCAAGTACATAAGGAGCGTAGTTTTCGCGTCCCCCGCGTGCCAGACTCCTTACGTGCCAACACTAAGTGCGCGCACCGGCCCACAGCCGGACTCCGAACCAGGCGGCTCGACCACCAGCGCGCTCAAGATCATCCTTGGCGAGCGTCTGCGTGAGATGCGTGAGAAGCGCTGCCTCGAACAGGCAGCCGCGGCCGCAGCGATCGGCGTTTCTCCGTCGACGGTCAGCCGCATCGAGCGCGCACGCACCGGGATCAAACGCCACCACCTTGTCGCGCTGCTGGCCGCGTACAAGATCGACGCACCCGACGAGTACGCGGATCTGATGCGTCTTCACCACCTGAGCAATCTCACGCACACAGCGCACAGGGAACTCGGCTGGGCCCCAGCGACATTCGATGCCCTCGCCGGCCTCGAACGTGCCGCCTGCCGGATCATCCACTACGAGCAGCAGATGAGCCCCGCCATACTCCAGACAGACGACTACGCCCGCGCCGCACTGCTCTCGGCCCACCCCAATTACTCATCTGCGCAAATCGAAGCCCTGGTCGCCGAGCGCTCCCGACGCCGAGCGACCCTCTTCCGGCCCGATGCACCACCGGTATGGCTGCTGGTCGAGGAGCACGCGTTTCGTCAGCGTCAAGAAGGTGATGCCGTTTGGCGCTCACAGATCGACCATGTACTGGCGATCAGCGCTCGGCCGCCACACCAAAGGAATGTCACGCTGCAGGTGATCAGGAGCCCTTCGGCGGAATCGATACCGATCGACCACGGATTCACCTACTTGCGGTTCTCCGCTGTCCGATCAGAACGGTTCGACCTGCCAAGCATCGTGCTCACCCAGCACGACGACACCGTCCGACTGATCGACGATGCACAGACCCAGGACTACCACCGGCTCGCCTACGAACTAGCCGTGCGCGCCGAACTACCCGATGACACAGTCGCTTTCCTCACATCTCTTCGCGACGGCATACCACCACCACCGCCGAATCCCCACAGGTTCAATTCATCAGCGTCCGCGGGTCCAGCCGCTCCCCCATGGCCGGGTGACGATACGACTCCTGCCAGCACCCCCGGCCATAAAACCAGTTGACCCTGGAAGGCTCGGTGCAGTTCGACCGAGGTATGCGAGTCGCATGGTCTGACACAGGTAGGCGTCTGCCCGCCATTTCAATCATCAATGCCTTTCGTTGCGTCCGAAGTTGATGTGGCGACAACGGGTGTTCCCTGAGGAAAGTACATTCGCCAACCATCGGCGGTGCGCCGCCACAGCGAACTACTCCTCGGCGTCGGTGCGGTGCGAGCGCTCCACTTTCCCGTTCAGCCGGGGTGTCCAAGGCTTGATGTAGACGTGGTTGATGCCGTTGTCCAGCACGTGGCAGTGGCACCCGGACTGGAACTCCGCCCCGTTATCGGTCTGGACCGTCTCCACCGCGAACGGCAGCTGCGAGAGCACGTAGTCGAGGAACTGGATCGCGGTCTTCTGGTTGTAGTCGCGCAGCCCGCCCCGTTTGCGACGAAGATCAGATCTACTGGGCGGTCGGAGTGAACACTGGTGACCTGCAGTGACTACTCCGTCCGGGATGGTCGCCGCGGGCCGTAACGGAGCATCGCTGTTGATCGACTTTACAGAGTGCTCGCACTGCTTACCGTGGGACAGGTGACACAACGCACGAGGTCTGGTGGTCGATTTGACGTCGTGGACGTGCCGCCGGAGCTCACTCCCGTAGGGAGCGGGCAATCGCGTTGTCGGAGTGCGCTACTACTCTCTGTGGGGTCTTGGCGTCGGAACAGGGATACGGGGTTGGGGACACGGTGGACGTCTTCGCGGTGCGTGATCGGCTGGTCGGCGATTACCGCCGCTACATCGACGGATTCCTGCGCGTGCGTGACGACGATATCCGCAGGTTGGTCGAGCGCGAGCTCGACGCCGGGTTGCTGTGGCCGGAGCCGTGGTTGTCCCTAAACCCCGCGTTCGCTGAGGGCGGTGACATCCAGCAGTTGGCCGCGGATGAGGTCCTGCATCCGGCGTGCGCTGAGATCTTTCGAGTAGGAGGCCGCTGCCTTCAGTTGCACCAGCACCAGCGGGACGCGGTCACTGCGGCACAAGCTGGTGCGAGTTATGTGCTAACGACGGGCACCGGCTCGGGCAAGAGCTTGTCATACCTGGTTCCGATCGTCGATCACGTGCTCCGCGAAGGCAGCGGTCGTGGTGTCCGCGCGATCGTGGTCTATCCGATGAACGCGCTGGCCAACAGTCAGGAGCTGGAGCTGGCGAAGTTCCTGGGCGATACCGGTCGGCTGGTGACATTCGCCCGGTACACCGGCCAGGAGAGCGACGAGCAGCGGGAGCAGATCCTGCAACATCCGCCGGACGTGCTGCTAACCAACTACGTGATGCTCGATCTACTGTTGACCCGCCCCGATGAGCGCCGCCGGTTGATCGAACAGGCTCGCGAACTGCGGTTTTTGGTACTCGACGAGTTGCACACCTACCGCGGTCGACAGGGTGCGGACGTGGCGATGCTGGTCAGGCGGGTCCGTGACGCCTGCGGTAGCCGATCGGTCCAGTATGTCGGTACCTCTGCGACACTGGCCGGACCAGGCACGCTGGAGCAGCAGCGGGCCGCGATAGCCGAGGTCGCAGAGCGGCTGTTCGGCACACCGGTGGACCCCCAGCATGTGATCGGGGAAACATTGCGCCGGGCCACCCGGAGCGACCCCGACCCGGATGACGACGCTCTGCGTGCCGCTGTTTGGAATGTCGGACGCGCCGAGGATCTGCGCGACGATCCCTTGGCGGCGTGGGCGGAGTCAACCTTCGGCGTGACGACCGTCGATGACCGGCTCGTTCGCCAGCCACCCACCAAGCTGTCCGACGCGGCCACGGAGCTGTCGCGCCGCACGGGGCTGGACGAGACCACGTGCACCGACGCGCTACGGCAGGTGCTGCTGGCCGGTGCAGAACAGCTCGATGACTTCGGCCGTTCTCTCTTCGCGTTCCGGTTGCACCAGTTCATCGGCAAGGGCGACACCGTCTACTGCTCGATCGAGCCTGAAGCCGACCGCTACCTCACGACGCGGTATCAGCTGGCGGTGCCAGGCCGTCCTGACGCCGTCCTCGCGCCTCTGGCGTTCTGCCGGGAATGCGGCCAGGAGTACCTGTCGGTGGTCCGCACGTCAGATGGGTTCCGGCCGCGGCTGCCGGACGACGTGGCGGGTGACCCTCGTGGTGGCTACCTGTACGTCGATACCACGACCCCGTGGCCGTCTGACCTGACCGAGGTGATCGAACGACTCCCTGCCAGCTGGTTGATCGGTCGCCCTGGCGCGGAGCAGGTCGATCCGACCAAGACTGACCATTTGCCGGTTCGCGTGGTGGTGCAGCCGGACGGTCGTGAGGACACGCACGGGCAGGGTGGAGTTCCTGCGGCGTTTGTGTCGGCACCGTTCCGGTTCTGCCTGCGATGCAGGGTGTCCTACGAGTCGGCACGCCAGCAGGACTTCGCGAAGTTGTCCAGCCTCGGCTCGGAAGGCCGAAGCTCGGCGACTACGGTGTTGGCCTCGAGCTTGGTGCGGGCCCTGCGTGAGGAGGATCTGCGCGAGGACGCCCGCAAGGTGCTGTCGTTCACCGACAACCGGCAGGACGCCTCCCTGCAGGCCGGACACTTCAATGACTTCATCCAGGTGGGTCTCCTGCGCAGTGCGTTGTACCGGGCCGTATCCGGGGCCGGTCCGGACGGGTTGCGCCATGACACGATGGCCAGCGCCGTCGTTCGGGCGCTCGGGCTGCCGCGGGACGAGTACGCGCTCCAACCGGACGTGCGGGGCCTTGCGCGGCAGGAGGCCGACCGGGCGCTTCGTGAAGCGGTCGCGTATCGGCTCTATCAGGATCTGCAGCGCGGCTGGCGGATTACGATGCCGAACCTCGAACAGTCCGCGTTGCTCAGGATTGATTACGTCGCGCTGGACGAGGCATGCGCCGATGACGAGATCTGGCGCAGTGGCCTGCTGGCCGACGTGTCGGCCGAGCAGCGCGAGTCGCTGGCGCGTGTGCTGTTGGACGAAATGCGCCGCGCACTGGCGATCCGGGTTGCCGCGTTGACCGCTGACGGATTCGAGGCCGTCCGCAACCTCTCAGACCAGCACTTGCGTGATCCGTGGACGATTGCCGAAGAAGAGCGGTTTCTCGCGGGCCGGGTGTGGCCGCGATCGCGGAGGCAGGACGATACCAGGGGCGACGCGTTCCTGTCCGGTCTGTCGGCCTACGGCCGGTACATGCGCCGCCGGCTCCGCGGAGACGGGCCGCGGATCACCGCGGCCGATACCGAGCTGACCATCGCCGGGATGCTGGACGCACTCGCGCTCTATGGCCTGGTAACCGTCGTTGAAGAGGACCACGGAGACCGTGCATATCAGCTCAATGCGGCAGCGCTGCGCTGGCTGGCCGGGGACGGTGTCACGCGAGCCCCGGATCCTCTGCGTACCGGTCCGGGAGAGACCGGTGCTGCCCCGAACCCGTACTTCGTCGATTTCTACCGCACCCTCGCGGCTGGGCTGACCGGTCTGCGGTCGGCCGAACATACCGCGCAGGTCCCAGCGCCCATCAGGGAGGAGCGTGAGGAAGCGTTCAGGCACGCTGGCCTGCAGGCCCTGTTCTGCTCGCCCACGATGGAGTTGGGTGTCGACATCGCAACCCTCAACGCCGTGGTGCTGCGCAACGTGCCACCGACCCCGGCCAACTACGCGCAGCGCTCCGGCCGCGCCGGCCGCGCCGGGCAACCTGCGATCGTGGTCACCTACTGCACCACCGGTAGCGCGCACGACCAGTACTACTTCCACCGCTCCGAGCGGATGGTCGCCGGTGCCGTCGCCCCGCCCCGCCTCGATCTGGCCAATGCCGACCTCGTGCGTTCCCACATCCACGCCATCTGGCTGGCCGAGACCCGCCAACCACTCGGAAAATCCCTGGTGGAGCTGCTGGATGTCAGCGGTGACGACCCGAGCCTGGAACTCGAGCCCACGGTGCGGCACACCTTGTCCGATCCTGCAGCGGCAGACCGGGCACTGCATCGAGCCCGGCAGGTACTGGGCACTGTCGAAGAGATCGCCGACGCGCCGTGGTTCGACGAGGACTGGATCCGCCGCACCGTCGAGAACGCCGTCGAGGAGTTCGACCGCGCCTGTGACCGATGGCGGGAGGCATTCCGGGCAGCGCGTTCCGAGATGGCGGCCGCGAACCGAGTGCTCACCGACGCCGCCGCCTCAGCAGACGCCGTCAACAGCGCCAGGGCACATTACCTGGAAGCCGCTACAAAGCTGAACCTGCTGCGCAACGAGTCTGACGAGCTGGGCTACAGCGACTTCTACAGCTACCGCTACTTCGCCACCGAAGGCTTTCTGCCCGGCTACTCATTCCCTCGGTTGCCCGTCTCGGCGTTCATCCCGGCACGGGCGGGAGGCCGCCGCCGCGAGGGCGATTACCTGTCCCGTCCGCGGTTCCTGGCGATCAGCGAGTTCGGGCCCGGTGCCTTCGTCTACCACGAGGGGGCCCGCTACGAGGTGGTGAAGGTGTCACTGCCGAGCCGCGGTGACGCCGACGGCCGACTGGCGCTGGAACGAGCCAAGCGGTGCGAGTACTGCGGCACGCTATGGAATGACTCCGACGACCACTGCGACATCTGCAGTGTCGACCTCGGGGCATCGATCCCGAACTTGCTGCGGATGACCACCGCGACCACCCGCCGCCGCGAGCGGATCTCCTCCGACGAGGAAGAACGCCGCCGCCAAGGCTTTGACTTGGTCACCGCGGTCGGGCTGCCGACCAGTGGCCCCGATGCCCGACGAGAAGCGCGGGTCGTAGCCGCAGACGGACGCGAGCTCGCCCGGCTCACCTACGCCGACACCGCCACCATCCGCCGGATGAACATCGGCCTGCGGCGCCGAGCACCCGGCACGCCCGACGGCTACTTCATCAACCCCACCACCGGGCGCTGGGAGCCACGCCCCCAGCGCAACCGCCAAGGCCGCGCCACCGCGGCGGCCGGTGCGCCGCCCGAGCTGGTGATCCCGTTCGTCGAAGACCGCCGCAACACTCTGGTCGTGCACTGGTCGGACCAGGTATCCCCGGAGCGCCTGGCCACCCTGCAGTGGGCGCTCAAACGCGGCATCCAGGCCGCGTTCGACCTCGAGGACAACGAACTGGCCGCCGAAGCACTGCCCAACAATCGGGAACGACGCCGCATCCTGCTCTATGAATCCGCCGAGGGCGGTGCCGGCGTGCTGCGCAACCTCGTCGCCGGCGAGCACTACGACCTCGGCCTGGTCGCGCGTGAAGCGCTCGATATCCTGCACTTCGACCAGAACGGTCACGACCGCGGCTCCGCCCAACCGGGCACCGAACGCTGCGAACGGGCCTGCTACGACTGCCTGCTGTCGTACGGCAACCAGCCCGACCACCTCCTGCTGGACCGCCATTCGATCGTCACAATGCTGCGAGACCTCGCCGACGCCACCACCGTCCCGGCACTACCGGCACCGGGCGTCGCCTCGCCTGACACACCCTCCAATGGTGTGGTGAGCGACCATCCGTTCATCGGCCTACTGCGCGCCAAGGGCGCACGGCTCCCGGACGCCGTCGACGTGCTCGTCGAAGAAGCACAAGCCCGCCCGCACTTCGTCTACAACCTGGACGCTGGACGGTACGGGGTCTTCATCGACGACGGCCACAACGATCCCCTTACCGACGAGGACGCCGAGGAACGGCTACTGGCCCGCCCCCGATGGCACGCGCTGCGACTCCGACAAGGCGAGGACTGGGCCGCGGTCATTGACAGAATGCCGACCGTTTTCGGAGGTGGACGCTCGTGAGCTGGGCAGCTGGGTCCCTGGTACGCGCCCGTGGCCGGGAATGGGTCGTGCTGCCCGACAGCACCCACGACCTGCTTCTTCTGCGGCCCCTGGGCGGGGGCGTGGACGACATCGCCGGAGTCCTCCCGGACCTCGAACCGGTCGAATCCGCGACCTTCGCGCCACCGGACCCCGACGACCTCGGCGACGCGGTGAGCGCCCGACTGCTGCGCAGCGCGCTACGACTGGGCTTCCGGTCCAGCGGCGGTCCCTTCCGCAGCCTGGCGCAAATCGCCGTGAGCCCGCGCTCCTACCAGCTGGTCCCGCTGCTGATGGCGCTGCGCATGCGCACGGTCCGGCTCCTGATCGCCGACGCCGTCGGCGTCGGCAAGACCATCGAAGCCGGCCTCATCGTCGCCGAGCTGCTCGCCCAGGGCAGCGTCGACCGGTTCACCGTCATGTGCAGCCCTGCCCTGGCCCCCCAGTGGCAACGGGAGCTGGCCGACAAGTTCGGACTCGACGCTGAATTGGTCCTCCCATCCACCGCCGGACGTCTGGAACGCGACCTACCCGCCGGAGAATCGCTGTTCGAGCGCTACCCGTACACGGTGGTGTCCACCGACTTCATCAAGTCATCACGGCGCGCGGACGAGTTCATCCGAGCCTGCCCCGGCCTGGTGATCGTCGACGAAGCCCACACCTGCGTCGGTGCCGCTGATGGCCGCACCGCCCGCGCCAGCCAGCAGCGCTACACGCTGCTGTCCCGCCTCGCCGCCGATCCCGGCCGGCACCTGTTGCTGCTCACCGCAACCCCACACAGCGGCAAGCCGGAAGCGTTCCGGGCACTGCTCGGGCTACTGGACAAATCCCTCGCGGAGTTGCCCGACGACTTGTCCGGCGACGCACGCCGCCGCGACCGCGAACGCATCGCCCGTCACGTCGTGCAACGCCAGCGCGGCGACATCAAGACCTACCTCGACGAAGACACCCCATTCCCCAACCGCATCCCGGTGGAGGCCACTTACCGCCTGACACCGGACTACCGCAAGCTGTTCGACCAGGTCTTGCGCTACGCCCGCGAGACCGTGCGCGACACGGCCGGAGGCCGGGTGAGCCAGCGGGTCCGCTGGTGGTCGATCCTCGCGCTGTTGCGGGCGATGGCCTCCTCACCCGCTGCAGCCGCCGCGACACTGCGCAACCGCAGCGGCGAGGATGACGTGACCACCGTCGAGGAAGCCGACATCCTTGGCCAAGCCGGAGTCCTCGATCTCCCCGACGAAGACGAAGCCGTCGATGGCCGCGACACCACCGCCGGGGCGCTACCCGCGGAAGACACACCGCGGGCTCGTCTGCTGCGGCTGGCTAAGGACGCCGACCGTCTGCGCGGCGCCAAGGACGCGAAGCTCAAGAAGGGCATCGAGCTCGTCCGCGACCGGGTAGAAGCGGGCGACGCCATCGTGGTGTTCTGCCGCTACATCGCCACCGCCGAGTACGTGGGAACCGCACTGCGCCAGGCACTGCCGGACGTCGAAGTCGCCTGGGTCACCGGCGCCCAGCCACCGGAGGAACGCGAACGCCGCGTCGCCGAACTCGGCAAAGCCGAGCGCCGCATCCTGGTGGCCACCGACTGCCTGTCCGAAGGGGTCAACCTGCAAGACCACTTCAATGCGGTCCTGCACTACGACCTGTCGTGGAACCCCACCCGCCAGGAACAGCGCGAAGGCCGCGTTGACCGATTCGGACAACGCGCCCCTGACGTGCACGCGATCACCTACTACGGCGAAGACAACGGCATCGACGGTCTCGTGCTGGATGTGTTGCTGCGCCGCCACCGCGCCATCCAAGCCGACACCGGGGTTGCCGTTCCCGTCCCGCAAGACAGCGACGCCGTCCTGACCGCCGTGTTGGAAGGCGTACTGCGGGCCGAGACCGGCGGCCAACTCCAGCTGGAAGGTGTCGAGGAAACTGCCCGCACCGATCTACATCAGCGGTGGGACGACGCAGCGCAACGCGAGAAACGCTCGCGCAGCCTATTCGCCCAGGAACAGATCAAACCCTTCGACGTCTCACGCGAGGTCGACGCTGTGCGCGCTGCCCTCGGCGGTCCGGCCGAGACTGAGACCTTCGTAGTGGACGCACTCACCTCCTTGCGGGCCACTCTGACGACCACGTCCGACGGGTACACCGCCGCGCTGGATGGACTGCCACCCCCACTGCGGGAAGAACTCAGTGACACCACCGATCTCCTGCTCGTGCGAACCCCGCCCGCCCCGGAAGGTGGAGCGGTCTTGGCCCGAACCGATCCCACCATTGAAACCCTCGCCCGCTACGTCCTCGACACCGCACTTGATCCCGAAGCAGGCACCGACCGACCGGCCAGGCGCTGTGGAGTCCTCCTCACCAACGCCGTCGACACCCGCACCACCCTGCTCCTGCTGCGATACCGCCTACACCTCACACTGCCCACCACTACCGAACGCCGCTCGATGGTCGTGGAAGAAGCTCGGCTACTCGCTTACCGCGGCACTGCCAACACGCCCGAATGGCTGCCCGACAATGAAGTCACCGCCCTACTGGACGCCCGTCCCGCCGGCAACATTCCCCGCGACCTCGCCGCCGAAGACATCCGCCGCGTCCAGGCGCGCCTGGACCGCCTCACGTCCCACCTGGACGACGAGGGAGACCGGCTAGCCACCGAACTCCTCGCCAGCCATCGCCGAGTGCGAGAAGCCGCTGGCAGCACCGGCGAACTCATCCGTCGAGGTCTCACCGTGACCGCCCAACGCCCCGCCGACATCCTCGGCGTCTACCTCTACCTGCCTGCGGGGACATGATGCGCGCCCACACCATCAGCACTATCCGAACCGTCGGTGGCCTGCTGCCGCCCGAAACCCTCGAAGCCATCACCGCTGGCGAGCTCGACGGACTCAGACCCAGCACCTACGGCCTCGCCGAATCCGAAACCGTACGCGAAGCAGCCAACCGCTCCTGGGAGCGACTGCGCAGCACCTGGCTGGCCTTTCGGCGTACGGTGCCCCCCGGCGAGGACAACGGCCACCAGATCGAAACCACCCGCTCCCAATGGCTGCGAGTCCTGTTCGACGAACTCGGCTACGGCCGCCTTCCCGCAGTGCCCGCAGGCGGGCTTGCTGTCGGCGACGCCAGCTATCCGGTGAGCCATCTGTGGCAGCGGACCCCGCTGCACCTGCTCGGAGTCGGCGTAGACCTCGACCACCGCACGGCAGGCGTGGCCGGTGCCGCGCGGCAAGCACCACACTCCATGCTGCAAGAATTCCTCAACCGCTCTCCAGACCACCTGTGGGGCATCCTTACCAACGGCCTCGAACTGCGACTGCTGCGAGACTCCGCCGCACTCGTCCGCCAGGCATACGTCCAGTTCGACCTCGCCGGAATGTTCGACGGTGAGGTATTCGCCGACTTCACCGTGATGTGGCAGCTCTGCCATGCCAGTCGCGTGGAACCGCAGCCGGATCCATCAGCCGCACCTAGCACCTGCTGGCTGGAACGCTGGCGAGAGGACTCCACGACCCGCGGAACTCGAGCCCTGAAGCGACTCTCCGCTGGAGTCAGGAAGGCCCTGAACATCCTCGGCGCGGGGTTCCTTTCCGCAACGCCTGCACTTCGGGAACAACTCCGCCAGGGCAGCCTTACCCCACGTGACTACCACCGGCTTGTACTGCGGGTGGTCTACCAACTGCTCGTCCTATTCGTCGCCGAAGACCGCAACCTCCTCCACCACGATCAAGCCACCCCCGAACAACGCCGCCGCTACGCCCAACACTTCTCCACCGATCGACTGCGCCTCAAGGCACAACGCCGCCACACCATCGAACGCCACACTGACCAGTGGACCGCACTGCGCCTCATCACACGCGGCCTCGGCAATGAAGGCGGGCTGCCGGCACTCGGCCTCCCTGGACTCGGCGGCATCTACGACAGCGGTTCGCTCGGTCCCCTAGAAGACGCCAACCTGGCAAACCGCGACCTCCTCGCCGCCGTCCGGGCCCTATCACTCACACGCGACGAGACTGGCATGGCCCGAGGAGTGGACTACCGCAACCTGGGCGCCGAAGAACTCGGCAGCGTCTACGAATCACTCCTTGAACTCGTCCCAGACTACGACGCCCAGACAGGTCATTACGCTCTCGACATCGCGGCAGGGAACGATCGCAAGAAGACCGGTTCCTACTACACCCCTTCGGAGCTCGTCGACGTCCTGCTCGACGAGAGCCTAAAACCTGTTCTTGACGAAGCCGCGAAATCTTCCGATCCGAAGGCTGCGCTCCTTGCCATCACGATCTGTGACCCGGCTTGTGGTTCGGGGCATTTCCTCGTGGCAGCTGGACGACGCATCGCGCGACGGCTTGCTGAGTATCGCACCGGTGAGGCCGAGCCTCCCGAACCTGCACTTCGAGACGCCATGCGCGACGTCATCAGCCACTGCCTGTACGGCGTCGACCTCAATCCACTAGCCGTCGAGCTCGCGAAGGTAGCACTATGGCTCGAAGCTCTCGAACCGGGTCGCCCTCTGTCGTTCCTTGACGCTCATATCAAAGTGGGTAACGCTCTCCTCGGTGCCACACCTGACATCGTTGAGAACGGAATTCCCGAAGCTGCCTTCACCGTGCTGACCGGCGATGACTCTGCGACCGTGTCCAAGCGCAAGAGTCGAAACCGGGAAGAAACTATCCATTCGAACCAGGCGGAACTCTTCTTCGAGGAACCCGCCAGCGACTTCGGCAAGGCGTTTCAGGAACTGACTAATGCGCCTGAACGCACGCTCGCGGAAGTGCGCGCCAAAGCCGCTGCATGGCAAGAGGCCGAAGCCAATCCAGCACTTGAGCGAGCGCGACTAACGTCCGATGCATGGTGCGCTGTCTTCGTATGGCACCATGCCATTAACAGGCCGCCAGGTTTGACAGCGGGCGATATTCGGCGAATTATAGATCACGGAGCTGCTGGGATTACTCGGCAGCAACTCGCCGAGGTGCAACGCCTCAGCGCAGAGTATCAGTTCTTCCACTGGCATCTAGAGTTCCCCGATGTATTCCCCGGAGGATTTACCTGCATAGTCGGGAATCCCCCCTGGGAACAGATGGAACTCCAGGAGAAGCAATACTTCGCAGTAAGCGCACCAGAAATTGCCGCAGCGCCGACTGCGGCGGCACGCAAAAAACTGGTCGCAGCCCTTGCCGCTGAACGCCCAGCACTGTGGAAACAGTATCTTACCGACCTCCGACTCATTGAGACCGAGAATCGACTTATCCGCGCAAGCGGGCGTTACCCACTCACGGCACGCGGGCGCATCAATACTTATGCCCTCTTTGCCGAGTTGGGCGTCTCAATGACAGCCAGCCGTGGCCGAGCCGGCATGGTCCTACAGACGGCCATAGCGACAGGGGACACGACCGCTCCATTCTTTCGCCGACTGATCGAGGCGAAGGTTCTTGCCGTCTTTTTTGACTTCGAGAACGAAGCCAAGATATTCCCAGACGTTCACAACCAATTTCGATTCGCAGTGCTCGTGGCCACCGGCGGCACTGTGGTACCACAAGCATCCTTCGCGTTCTCGGTCCGCCATATCCACGAGCTGTCAAGTCGGCGATTTGATGTAACACCAAGCGAGATCTTGCAGGTTAATCCCAATAGCGGAACAAGCCCAATCTTTCGCACACGCCGTGACGCGGAGATCACCATTGCCATACATTCTCGCCTGCCGATCCTTTGGAGGGAGAGCGAGAAGGGCGGTAATCATTGGATGGTTATGCCCGCACAGGGCCTGTTCAACATGGCGTCTGACTCGAACCTTTTTCACAGCGAGTCGGTCCTACGTCAGCAAGGCTGGAAGGTCGACGGGTCCTCTTTTATTCGAGGCAGTGATCGAATGCTTCCGCTGTACGAAGCGAAGATGACGCACTACTACGATCACCGTTTCTCGACTTACGAGGGCGCAACCCAGGCTCAATTGAATAAAGGGACTCTCCCAAGGCTAACGCCTGCGCAACACGACGATCCTCTAGAGACTCCCTGGCCTCGACACTGGGTCGCCGACGCCGACGTCACCCAGGCACTCCTGCAACTGTCTCAACGACTTGGACAACAATGGAATCATGACTGGCTACTGGGATGGCGTGATACAGCCAGGTCCGTGGACGAGCGGACGATGATCGTCTCAGTCATTCCGCGAGCGGCGGTCGGCCACAAGTTTCTACTCGCCCTTCCTGGTAAGGGATCGCCCGCGTGCCTACAGGCCAATTTGTCCACACTTGTGCTCGACTATTGCGTCCGACAAAAGCATGCGGGCGCATCCCTCAGCTATCAAACCGTTAAGCAACTTCCAGTCTTGACCCCGTCGATGTATGAAGCGACCGTACCGTGGCAAGCAGAAGCGGATACAACGCTGGAAAGGTGGATTACCGCCCGAGTACTTGAGTTGTCGTACACTGCGTGGGACCTCCAGTCATACGCACGCGATCTCGGTGACACTGGATCTCCATTCAGGTGGGCCGAGGAGCGACGGGCGCAATTGAGAGCCGAGCTGGATGCCGCTTACATGCACCTCTATGGGCTCAACAGGAGCGACACCGAGCACGTCATCGACTCGTTCTTTGTGCTGCGCAAGAACGAGGAGCGAAATTACGGCGAGTTCCGTACAAGACGGCTGGTTCTCGCAGCGTACGACGCAATGGCCGAAGGTCAGTTCGTCAGCCCGCTCGATCCCGCTCCTGGGCAGGGACATCGCCATCCGGACCGGAGGTCGTAACGGTGCCTTACCAGAACAGTCGCTTGTACGCTGCCGCTCAGCGCGTCATCGTTGCTGGCCTCGCCAACGATGACTCCGCCTTCACCCCGGGCCGTCCAGTGTGGACAGCTCCATCTGCTAACGACCTCCTTCAGCGATTCGTCAACGCGCCGGAACTCGGCGCCGCCAGCTTTACCGAGAAGCTTGGACGCCAGCTCGGTGACGCTCCGCAAGAGACGATTCAACTTGCGGCCGAACTGGTGTACTTGCACCTGCTCGCTCCGAACGACTTCGGCGGCATGGCGAAACGCGACCTCCTGTTGACAGTCTTGGCGCTGGCTCCCGAGTCGATCCAGTTGCCAGCGGAATTCGACGCAGCGCTGGATACCGGGTTCGGCCGTGCTGGTACGGCTTACCGCACGTACCGCGATCGGCAACTCGCCTGGCTTGTTCGGTTCGTCGTGGCGTGGAAGGCGCTCCCACCGGACGTCCGACAGAATGCGCTTACTGACCCGTGGGCGTTCCGCAACGTCGCCGACTCCATCCCGGTAAACAGCGCGTACAGCCAGCGCAACGTCCTACTGCATCTGGCGTTTCCCGACACCTTCGAACGCATCGTGTCCCGCCGTCACAAACAACTAATTGTCGAAAGACTCGCCGACGACCTGTCGGACCTGACCGGCGACGAAGACCGCGACCTCGCTGCACTGCGGGCCAAGCTCGAACGTCAACGTGGCGACCATATCGACTTTTACGACAGCGACATCGAGAGACGCTGGCGCCCACGCGTGGCCTCCGGCGACGGTGAACTGGAACTACGGGGCTGGCTCGTGCGAGGAGCCAATGTGCACGGCCGCAACATGGTCCCCGAGTGGCTGGCCGAAGGTTACTGCTCGCTCGCGTACCCCGACCTTGGCGAACTACTGGCCGGACGTACCCGCTCGCAGATCGACGCTCAGCTCGCAGAAAAGCAGCCGGACCTCACGAGCAAGCAGCGCTCCCTCCATGTCGGCGTGCTCGACCGGTTCCTCAACAAGATGCAACCCGGCGACATCATCGCGACCGTCGACGGCACGAAGGTCTATGTCGGTACGGTCACTGGCCCGGCGACCTGGATCGAAACACCCGAGCACCTGAGCAGCCGCCGACGCCCGGTCCACTGGGCCAACGCCGACGCTCCCTTCACCCGGGACCAGCTCACCACCGAGACCAGGGACCGGCTCTCCGGGCAGATGACCGTCAGCGCCCTCGGTGCCCAGGTCGCAGAGTTCGCCGCGCTGGCCGGAATTGACCCCGACCTCGACCCGACCGAGGACACCCCTGAACCGCCGGTCAGTGAGCCGGTCGTGCTGCCCGAGCCCACTACCGAACTTGCCGCCGAGCTGTTCGTCGACCTCGACTGGCTGTCCGAGACAGTAGACCTGTTGCGGGAGAAGAAGCAGATCATCCTGTACGGACCGCCAGGAACCGGCAAGACCTACCTGGCGCAAGAGCTGGCTCAGTTTCTCACCGAGCAGACCGGTGGCGAACATCGTCTCGTCCAGTTTCACCCGTCCTACTCTTACGAGGACTTCTTCGAAGGCTTCCGCCCGCAGCGCGGCACCACACCCGGCACCGTGGCCTTCGAGTTGGAAGACGGACCGCTGAAGCTGCTCGTCAACGAAGCCAACAAGGACGTCACCCGCGCCTACGTGCTGATCATCGACGAGATCAACCGCGCCAACCTCGCCAAGGTCTTCGGCGAGCTCTACTTCCTCCTGGAGTACCGCAACCGCTCCGTGCAGTTGCAGTACTCGCCGACCGAGGACTTCCGGCTACCACCGAACCTCTACCTCATCGGCACCATGAACACCGCCGACCGGTCGATCGCCCTTGTCGACTCAGCCATGCGACGACGGTTCTCCTGGCAGGGACTGTTCCCCGGCGAACCCCCCGTCGCCGACATGCTGCGCCGCTGGCTCCACGCACACGGCCTACCAGCTGATCGTGCCGACCTGCTGGACGCTCTTAACGACCGCGTCGCCGATCGCGACGCCGCCATCGGTCCCTCGTACCTGATGAACCCGCGCGTCGGCACCGACACAGGGCTCGCCCGCATCTGGAAACACCACATCATGCCGCTTCTGGAAGAACGGCACATCGGCGATAACGTCGACCTCCACGCCCTCTACGGCCTTGACGCCCTCCGCAACGGCACTACCTCGCGTACCGGGCCGCGCGCGGATTACGTACCAGAGGAGGAGATCGGCGAGCCACCGGCGTGAGGCGTCTGACCCTGCCCGAACACCAAGCCCGAGCGTTCAGCCCGATCGCCCGGTCCATCGCCGACGGGCTCACCGCCACCGGAGCGGTCAAAGTCAGCGCAGACCTGGAGGGCCGCACCGTACTCAAGGCGTCGTCGTACGTCGGCGTGCTTCGATGCGGTGAGATCGAACTTCGCGTCACCCCGAAGATCGGGATCCACCGGCTGCTGTGGCTCCTCGGCCACGCCCAGGATCCCAACGGCTGGCGCGACGACGACATCGTGGACCTCGCTACTGTCGACGACCTCGTCACCGCGGTGGCCGTGTCCTTCCACGCCGCAACCCGCCGAGCCCTCTCCCACGGAGTCCTCCAGGGCTACCGCACCGTCGAAGAAGCGCTTCCGCTCCTGCGTGGCCGCCTGCGCGAAGCCAACCAGCTCCGCCAGCGCCTCGGCCTCGCCGTGCCTCTTGAAGTCCGCTACGACGACTACACCGTCGACATCCCCGAGAACCGCGTCCTGCTCACCGCCGCTCGCCGGCTGCTCCGTGTTCCGGGCCTGCCGCTGGCAACACATGCCGGTCTTCGTCAACTGCTGACCACCCTGGCTGACGTCACTCCGCTGGTCGCCGGGGACACGCCGCCCGACACCCCGCCGACCAGGCTGACACGCCACTACCAACCGGCACTCCGACTGGCTCGTATCGTTCTCGCCGGACGAAGCCTCGATCAGCCACCCGGCTCCACCGCGGCCAGCGGATTCCTCTTTGACCTCAACAAGGCATTCGAAGACTGGCTCACCATCACGCTGCGCCGCGCACTCGAACCCTACGGAGGCCGGCTGCGCGACCAGTACCCCAGTCATCTCGATACGATGCGGCAACTCCGCATCCGACCCGACCTCGTCTGGGAACGGCACGCTCGACCTGCTGCCGTCCTTGACGCCAAATACAAGAGGGTGAAGGACGACGATCGGCCCTACGCCGACCTCTACCAGATGCTCGCCTACTGCACCGCCCTCGGCGTACCCGAAGGGCACCTCGTATACGCCTCGGGGGACGCACCCAGCTCCCACACCGTGCGCGAGGCCGGCACCAAACTCCGTACCTGGGTACTTGACCTCGCTCAGCCCACGGAACACATCCTTGAGCAAGCCGGCCGCATTGCGAACGCGGTAGCCGCCACGATCGTCTGAATGATCGAAGTCGTGAGCCGACACGCCGCCAAGATGCGTGCCTACGAGCCACGCGGGTGCACAATGACCAGTTAGCCTCCACCGGGATGAACGGTTGCCGCCGATGACGCGTCACATCAACATCGCACCGACGCGGTAGGCGACCACGTCCGACAGTGGATGACGGTATCGGTAGATACCGATCTCCTGGAGTACCTGTTTCTCTTGGGTGTTGATCACCTGCATGCGCACACTTTCCAGGCGCGCCTGCTCGGCTGTGATCTGCGCGGCGAGTTGCTCACGGTAGCGCTGAAGCTCGGCGACCTCGAGGCCACCCATGCTGGCCAACTCGGCTCGCAGCCTTTGGATCTCGGCCAAAGCATCGGCCAGATCATGAGATTGGCGCTTCGCATAGGCACGAGTGCCGAACATCGGCACCTTCGCAACCGGGGCCACGCCCCGCGGGGGCTGTGCAGCAACGTCTGCCGCTGGGGCGGGTACCGGGTCGCCGGTCCAGTCCACGCCGTTCCAGTACCTGAGAAAGCCTGGATTCTGCGGGTCTGGATACCAATTCGCGGGCGCGGAGCTCATGATCTTCCCCCTTACTGCAGTCGCCCTTTCGAGAATGCCATCACCGACCCGCGCCGCACGACCAAAGCGCACGATTGCGGGCGTTGTCAGTGCGGTCGTCGTACGGGTCGTGGCGTTCGACACCACGGCGCTGGCGGGCGACGCGGGTCGTTCTATGGCTTCGCGCCGGCGACTTCGAACCCCTCGCCGCGCGACGCACCTCCGCGAGAGCGGGTATTGCCGGGCTGAGTCGGTAGTCGAGACCTCACCTGGCCTTGGGGCCGGAGCGCGAAGTCACGCGCTGGTGTGGGCCGTCCTCTCTGGGCAGTCGAGTCCGCCGGTCGACATACATTCCGGACCGCCGTAGTATCGGTGTGGGTCGCATGTAGTCATAACCTGAACCCTGAAACTTTCCGGCGCTCAATGTAACTGAAAATTTTCTAGAGCGACGAGCTCTCCTGTACTGATCTTCGAGCCGGACCACCTAACGCATCCTGAGTCGAATAGCGCGGCCCCGCCAGCGCTTCCCGCAGCGTGTGCTGCTGGGAGGCGGTCGCCTATTCCCCGAAGGGTATTACCGAGGTGGGTACCTCCAGCAATCTGATGGTGGCGCTGGACACGCTGCGCCATCGATATGTCTGCGCCCCAACCGATCCCGGAGATCTTCGCCTCGAAGATCTCCGGGCCCACGGCTACACCGGTGATCGAACACTGGTGTGCGCGCTGTGCTACGCGGGAGTCGGCGCACCTCCGGGCACTGTGGTGCCGATGGTGGTGAAAGGCCGGGTCGGCGGTGTGCGCCGACCGCACTTCGCGCATCCAGCGGGTCGTGGGCCTGTGGGCGGTGCGCATGATCCGGAATCGGTGTGGCATTTGATCAGCAAGACCGTTCTGGCGGAGTGGTCGCGAACCCAGCCGGGCGTCATCGACGTCCGCACCGAGGTATGGCTGCCCAACCGTGAGCGGCGATGCGATGTGCAGGTGGTGTTCGCCGACGGCAACCGAGTCGTGCTCGAGGCACAACGTTCGCCCGTGACCGATGCGGATTGGAGCCGCCGCCACCGCGACTACGTAGACAACGGCGTCGTCGATGCCTGGCTATGGCACCCGGACAGTCCTCTCCCGTGGGTCGTCCTCGCCGATACCGACCACCCCCAGCAGATGTGGCTGTTCGATCCCTGGGAACCGGAAATCACGCTACTGGTCGGCGCACCGCACACGCGCCCACACCCCGCAGCCGGGCCCGCGGTGGTCGACCGTGTCGAGCACCTGCCACCGTGTATCGGCGATGATCTGCGGCCCTACCGGTTTGCGCTGCATGACATCGCGTTGACCCCGGCCGGCGTGCAAGTACCGGTCAGCCTGCAAACACGATTGGCTGCGGCGGCCGAGCAGGAGCGCCAGCGCATCCTCGCCGTCACGCGCGAAGGCGGACGGACTCGCCAGCGGTCCGAGTCATTTGAGATCGTGATCAGCACGACGGAGCTGAAGCGGGCTATCGGCGAGAAAGTTTCCCCTGCAAGGGAATCCGTCGATCCCGCCGCACAGGCCCAGCTCGACTGGCTCGCACTCCAAAACGCTGTGATGGCGGCCGGACACGACATCGATTGCCGCGACGCCCCCAACCTGCCCCTGCCGCCGACCAAGCCGTGCACAGTGCGCTGTACGCGCTGCGCTGCAGTGATCCCACCAACTCTGGAACCCGAGGCCGTCGCGCGGTGCCCGCGACGGCATCGGGCTACCGAAGCCGCGGCGTCGGTCGAGCCCCGTATCGGTGTCAGTGGTGTGGGTTATCTTGAGGCTTCGGCAGATCCCACCGGGCTGTCATGGGGTGGATCGTTGAGGAGGGGCGCGTGACCGTCGATACCGTCGTGGACCTGGCCTTGTCCTGGGGTATTCGCGACTGCACCGTCGCAGTGGACCGATTCACCCAGCCCGGCTGGTCATACGAGGAGACCCTGCTGCTGGCGTGCCCGAGCCAACACACGACAGTGCATGTCGCGCGGAAGCCATTCGAGCGCAACGGGAAACAGCTGCGCTACGTGGCGTTGATCTGTCCCGGCTGCGCCCATGCGTACCAGATGGCCGATCTCGGATTCACCACGTACGCAGAGGTGCGAAACGCCTCCCGAGGACGCGGACCCCACCTTGGCGCATCAGGAGCCGGCCAACCCCGCACCCCAGCTTCCACGGCCTCGCCGCGACCGAAGCACCAACCAACCGTGGAACAGCAGGACGTCATCGATACTGCTCGGGCGGGGAAGAATCTGATCGTGCAGGCCGGAGCCGGCGCAGGTAAGACGAGCACCCTGGAGATGGTCGGCCACGCGTTGAGCGGCCAGACGGTCGCCTACATCGCCTACAACCGCGTAACCAAAGACGAAGCCAGAACACGCTTCCCACGCCATGTCCACTGCTACACCTCCCATGGCCTGGCAGGCGACTATCTGAAGCGCTACCGCGACCGCCTGAACAATGCCCAACGCCAGCGGGCCGACGACCAAGCTCGCATTTTGGGCATCACCCAGCACATCCCGCTCGCCTCCACCGTGTTACTGCCACGCGACCTGGCGCGGATGGCGATGGAGACCGTGACCAGATACTGCCACTCCGCGCACACCGACATCGGGTCCCAGCACGTGCCTGCGCAAGTCGGCATCAGCACAGAAGAACTCGCCTACCTCGCCGACGCGGTGGTGCCATATGCCCAGCGCGCGTGGGCGGACATCCGAAACATCAACGGCAAGTTGAAATTCGAACACGACCACTATTTCAAGATGTGGGCACTGAGCAACCCCCGGTTGCGTTTCGACGTCATCATGCTCGACGAGGCCCAAGACACCAACCCCGCCCTCGCAGCGGTCATCGCCGCCCAGGACGCCCAGCAAATCCTGGTCGGCGATTCCAACCAGCAGTTGTACTCCTGGCGCGGCGCTGTCGACGCGCTCAAGAACTGGGACAACGCCGACGAGCATCTGACGCTGCGCCAGTCCTGGCGCTTCGGTCCGGCGATTGCCAACGAGGCCAACCTCTGGCTGGCCATGCTCGGCACCGATTTGAGGGTCCTCGGCAGCCCGCACCTGGCATCGACCGTCGGACGCGTCAAACGCCCCCATGCCATCCTGTGCCGCACCAATGCCGAAGCGATAAAACAAGTCATCGACATCCTGCAAACCGGGCAACGCCCGGCACTGGTCGGTGGTGGCGGCCCGATCAAACACCTCGCGGAGGCGGCGCGGCAGCTCAAAAACGGTCAGCCCCCAAGCCACCGCGAACTGTTCGCCTTCCGAACCTGGGCAGATCTGCAGGACTACGCCGAAAACGACGGCAAAGATCTCAAACCCTTCGTCGATCTCATCGACGAACACGGTGTCGAGGAGATCCTCGGCACCATCGAGCAACTCGCCGACAGCGAAGACGAGGCCGACGTCGTCGTATCCACTGCCCACAAAAGCAAAGGCAGAGAATGGGACACCGTCGCCATCGCCGAAGACTTCCGCGAACCCGCACCCGATGACGACGGCAACCCCACCCCGATACCGGCGGCCGATGCCATGCTCGCCTACGTCGCCGTCACCCGAGCAAAACAACGCCTCGATCTCGCAGGACTCGAATGGATCTACGACTACCTCAAAGACGTGGCCACCGCCGCCCGCCGGCAAACACACCAGACCCCCTCACCCCCACCACGACAGTCAGCTCCCCCGGTGCAGATCTTCCCGACCAGAGTCCATGGCCGGAGCGCACTGGTCACCAACGCGTTGATCGACCACCTGCAACGGTATGCAGGGCTGGTCACAGACCGCATAGAAGCACACGACTTGACGGGCAAGACCAGCGGTTACACCGTGCTCGTCTGCCACCATCAGAGGCACCCCGTCGTCACCGTCGCAACCACGGGACTGCGATTGTGCATGCCCGCCGACACCGAAATCGTGGTCACCGCCTACAACGACCAACTCGACCTCGCCCGCGCCCTGCTGGAACGAATCGCAATGACAATCCTCGTCCAACCCGGCAGCCTCGAACCCGGCCACCAACTGGTCAGCACCACACCCATTGTCGGCGGCACCGATATCCACGGTGTACTCGCCGCAGACCATCCCTACTTCAGCACCGCGTTCACCACCGTTCACGACGCGATCGGCAACGAACTCATCCAGCTGAGAACCCTGCTACCGCTCGTAGGCCAGGAGGTCGAATACACCCACCGCCACGGTGCACAAACCATGATCAACAAATGGCTGCGGACCGACACCCAGCTACCCGATCTGACCCGTGGCAACATCGTATGACCAGCAATGCGCGCCAGGACCAGACGCCGACGACCAGTCGCGCCAGAGCCTAGCGGTGTCCCGATGGGGGCCCACAACTGGAACCACCTACCGCACACAGCACGGTCTCCTGGATTCCGCGGGCGCTGAGCCGCCCGAGATCAGCACGCTCGGCCGGAGCAACGTGCCGCCGAGGGTGCTGCAACTTTCTCCGCAGGTGCAGACGCCGGGACCCAGTAGTCACAGCAGCCCGGGGCTGGTGAGCACCAGGATCGTCAATGACATGGCCGCATAGAATTCGCCGCCACCGAGGGTGACACAGTTCGGCACGCTCTTCCCACCGACGTGCCCGACGGCGCCGGCCACCAGTGCAACGATGACTGCTACCAGAAGCGCAATGGTCATCAGCAGCACCCGAACCACCAGCACAGCAGCTACACCCGCACAAAGCGGCTGATCACCGGCACAGCCGCGCCACACGCCGATCGACTACCCGACGACGATTGGATCCGCCTGTTCCTGGACCAGGTCAACAGTGTCAGAGCAATGCTCGAAGCCGTAGCTCGGCTATAACCGCGCGGCTGAGCCTGTCACCTGACGCTGCGGGCCGGTACACAACGCTGCGTGCTCGTCCCTCCCGCAAGGGGCTGAGGACGAGGGGTGTACTTGTTCGGGCGGAATCCGAGACAGTTGGCCATCGACGCCTCCAACCATTACATCTGCACCGCGGGAGGATCGCCGCCGTTCATGCCGTGGGCCTCGAGGGGCGGCAAAGGCATGCGTCGGTCTAGAACACTTGTTCGATCGACGGTAGGGTCGGGCTATGCCCGAGTTAAGTCGACTCGATTTCGCCAAGATGCAGGTAGAGGACGTACGCCGCCAGCTGCTCGATGCCGCCGCGTTCGGCAAGTTCGTCACACCGGAACAGCTGGAAATCATGGCGCGCAAGCTCGCCGAGGGCCTGCGCATCTACACCGAGGCCACCCAGAGCAAGGAATGACCGGAGCCGACGATGAGCTGATGACTGCCGACCAACAGGCACTTGTCCGCGCGGTGGTCGACGCGATCAACACGGCGACGCGGGAGGTCACGGCCGTCGAACTCGCTGGGTATCTGGCCGGGCGAATCGCACCGGCGCCAAGTCCGGGAGATGTGGCGGCAGTGATGCGGATTCTCGCGCTGCCCGCCGTCGCGTTCCGGCGCGGCGAGTCAGGAATATCGTGCTCGCGCGGATGCTGGACGTGATGGAGGCCGCGGCGGGAGGTGAGGATTACTCCCCGCCGTCGGCGGAGACGGATTCGCGCTACTGACCGGGTGGAACCGATGTGGTGGCGCGCGCGTCAGAGAATGCATGACACCAGAGTTGCGTCCTGCGCCGAATCCTGAACCGCCGCTGAACGGCGGCCCTCCCGCAGCAGAGTCTGCCCGGATTTGGGCTGATTTCCTCCGCCAACTCTCCAGCCCTCATCGAACCACACCCGATGCCGGTGCAGGTGGCGGTGGCGGTGGCGGTGGTGGTGACAATATGGCGCGGTGATTGCCCGATCCGTCGGCCGGTCGAGCACTCGGGGCGCTTTCATCCGAGTAGAAACCAGGGTCACCAGTGGTTGGTGACGCAGTGGCTGCGCTGATAACGGGGCGCGGGACTGGGTAGCCGGGGCCGTCGATGCCTTAAGGCTCCAGTAGTAGAGGTGGCGGGGCTCGGTGCCCCAGGGTTGGTTGATAATCCGCCGGGCAACCGTGGCGAGTCTGTAATCGATGCCGATGTAGTTGCCGCGGAACCCGACGCCGTAGATGTCGCCTTGGCGGGCGTGGATGGTCGGGATGTCCAAGCGGTACTGGATGGAGGCGGCGGTGAGGAGGGGCTTGATGTGCCGCTGTGCCAGACCAAGGTCAGGGCGCCGTTGGTTTAGTCGAGGCTGCAGAAGTGCGACGTAGGCGTTAGTGATGTGCAACCATCCGGCCGGTCCGATATCCGCTAGAGGTGGCCAGCCGTCCTGCACCATGAGCAGCCCTGTTTCGGCTGAGCGCGCCCTCCCCGGCCGGTGCGGACTCTTCGCTACGAGCACTCAGGTGAGGAGGGCGGTATGTCTCGGTGCTCCGGATCGATCGAAGCACGCTTGTGTGCACAGATCATGTTCGGGGCACGGCGGGGCGGCGGGTGTCCGAAAGTCTTGTTGATGCAATGGTATTGCCGTGGGCGCGGTGAGTGAGGAACGCTTGTTCGTGTCGATCGAGGAGGCGGGGAGCGGTTGTGGTGTGTTGCGGTCGGAGATCGCCGCGTTCTATGCGGGTTTCGGGCAACCCGATGTGCTGCATGCAGCGTTCTTGAATGCGGTCTTGGTGGTGGGTGTGAGCGACGGTAACCGGTTGATCGTCAGTGAGTTCGGTGGTGTTGATTGGGTGTGCGCGTTCACCAGCCTTGAGGAGTTCGCTGGCTACATGGTCGCGCGCGGTGTCGCCCAGGAGCGCGAATACCGGTACCACACGCTGTTGGGTAGGCGGATTGTGGAGGAGTTCACGGCGCGGTGTGTGCGGCCGACGGGCGTGGTGATCGATATCGCGGGAGCGGCGCCGATGGCGTTCCCGCCGGTTCTGCCTGGTGTAGGAGGTGGTTGATGGGTGACAACCTCGATGTTGATCCGCAGGTGCTGGTGCAAGCGGCTGAGGGGATCAACGGGATCATCGGTGAGTTGTCGGATTTGGGGGTGAAGGAGACCGGCGCGAGCGGGCGTGGTTTTTCGTTGGTGGCGCTGTCGCCGATGCAGGCTGGTCGGCAGAACGTTCAGGTGGCGCTGGAACGGTTTGCCGAGCGCTGGTCGTGGGGTGTGCGGCATTTGGTGCAGGCGGGTAACGAGATCGCCAAGGTCTTGGGTTTGGCCGCGGGCCGCTATCACATGATGGACCAGGCGGCGTCGGACACGATGAAGCAGATGTGGACGCATCTGGTCGGCAACCCGCATCTGTCGGGTGATGAGATCAAGGCCCGGTCCTGGCAGGACACTCTGGCAGACAACGGGATCAATCACATCCGCAACGCCGATTACAGCGCCGCTTCGCTTGATGAGGCGATGACCAAGATCGGCACGAATGTTCAGGTGGTGCAAGCGGTCGGGCCGCAGGCTCTGGCGAATCTGGGCAGCTACGGCACCGGCGCGCAGGCCGGGTGGAATACCGGTGCCGCGCAGCAGGCCGCGGCCATCACGCAACCAGGGGGAGGCTCGTAGGTGGGGATCGGGTTCGACAAATTCCTCAACAGTGTCGGCAACGCGGTAGAGGGTGTCGTCGAGGCGGGTGTCGAGGCGGCGGGGCAAGCCGCCGACGCCGGTTTGGACGCGCTGGCTTCCGGTGCCCGCGAGGTCGGTGCCGATGGCGTGGCGGAGTCCCTGGATGATCTCGGTGATCGGATCGCGTCTGCGACCGGCGGTCAGGTCGATGAGCGCGAACTCGGTGAGACCCGCGATCCGAAGGAGCTGATTCGTGGGGATCCCTCGGCCATCCACGACGCTGCGGACGCGTTGCGGACGATGGGCGCCAGCATCGATTCCACGGGTGATGCGCTGCGCAGGATCGACACCGCGAACTGGACCGGTTCGGCGGCGGATGCTTTCAACGTGGTCTTCGACAAGCAGCCGAAGTTGTGGTGGGACGGCGCCGACGCCATGGCCAAGGCCGCGTCAGCGTTGGATGGCTGGTACAGCGAAGTCGTTGCCGCGCAAGCCAAAGCAGCGGATGCGATCGCGAAATGGGACGACGCCGACGCTGAGGAGCGCACGAAGAAGAACGAGTGGAACGCGCTGTCGGACAGCCAGAAATCCCGTCGCACACTGACCGACACCTGGACTCCGATCCGCAACGCCGCGCGCGACATCCTCAAGGGCGCACGTGCGCAACGTGACAACGCCGCCGCCACGGCAGCGAGCAAGCTGCTCGATGCGGCGTCGACCGCGCCGACGCAGCCGCCGGTCACCGAACGTTGGTCGAACAATCTCAGCGACCTGGCCGACATCTACCGGCACGGCAAGCAGAGCTTCGATTCCGGCGTGCTGACCAGCCTGAGCTCCATGGTGCAGTTCGTTCGCGCGGTCAATCCCTCCGACACCTACAACCTCACGCATCCAGCCGAGTACCTGTCGAGCATGTCGAGTCTGGGCACCGGTCTCGTGGTGGCCGCAGCCGATCCGGGTGCGGTGGTGTCGTCGGTGGTGTCGGACGCACGCCGCAACCCGTTCGAGTTCGCCGGCAGCATCACCGGTGACGCCCTGTTGACTGCGGCGACCGGCGGCGCGGGTAGCGCAAAGACAGCCGCCACCGCGGTCAACAAGATCGACGACGCTGTGCGCCTCACCGACCGCGCCACCGAACTCGGCACCCGCATGCCCACACCGGCTGCCCGCGACATTCCGACACCCGGCCATGACACACCGGCACCCACCACGCAACCGGCCCTCCACACCAGCCCAGAACCGCCCTCCCACACCTCCACAACCAACACCACCGGTGACCACCCCGCCGAACCCGGGCACCCAGAATCACCACCGCAGCAAGCACATCCGGACACCGCAACCACACCGGACACCGACACCACATCGCCTCACGCCGATCAGGACACCACTCCCGCCCCGCACCCCGGCGAACCCGAACCCGCACCACATCGATCCCAGGATTCCGCAGCCCCGACACACCCGAACCCGGACCCCTCGCCTCGGCATGCCGACACCGACACTCCGGCACACCCCGACGCGGACCGCCCACCAGCCCCAGCGCACCCCGGCTCCGAACCCGGGCACCACGCCGATACCGGCCCCAACCCACCGGCGCATCACGACTCACGCGGCGTTGCCGATCATGCCAGCGACACCGACACCCATCCCGGCGGCCACGACCAACCCGCCCCCCACCACGAACCCCACGACAGCACGCCCACCGATCCGACACCGCAACAGCGCGCCGAGGCCGACCACAACGCCTACGACCGTGCGCAGGACTCCAGCCACGAAACCGATCGGACCCCGGAACAGAAGACCTGCACCGACGACCCGGTCGACATCGCGACCGGCGAATTCCTTCTCCCGGAAACAGACCTCGACCTCCCGGGTGTCTTACCGATGGTGTTGCGGCGAACGCATCGCTCCAACTACCGATTCGGTCGCTGGTTCGGGCCCTCGTGGTCCTCGACGCTGGACATGCGGGTCGTGGTGGAACATCAGGGTGTCACCTTCCTCGGTGAGGACGGGATCATGCTCGCCTACCCGCACCCCGAACCCGGCGTCGCCGCCGAGCCGGTAGCCGGCGGACAACGCTGGACACTGACCCGCACCGACACCGGCGGGTACCGCGTCCACGATCAGCAGCGGGAACTGATCTGGCACTTCGCCCCCGAACCGACGCTTGCCGGGTTGGAGTCCCGGCTGGGCAATTACGCCATCTCCGCGATCACCGACCGCCACCACAACCGAATCCGCTTCCACTACAACAGCGACGCGCAACCGGTCGCGGTGTCGCATTCCGGCGGCTACCAGATCAGCATCGACACCGCGGCAGGACGCATCACCGCACTCTCGGTCCATTCCACCACCGCTGACGAAGGCGCGACGCGTGTGAGGGAGTTCGATTACGAGGCCGGGAGCCTGGTCACGGTCCGCAATGGTGTCGGTGCGACGATGCGTTACACCTACGACGACGTGCACCGGCTGATGTCGTGGACCGATTCCAATGGCAACCAGATGGTCAACACCTACGACGAGGCCGGGCGCGTGGTCTTCCAGCGCGGCACCGGTGGGGTGTTGAACACCGACTTCGCCTACCTCGACTTCGCCGACGCCACCGGGCGTCTCACCACCGTCACCAACTCCCTCGGCGCGGTCACCAGCCATGGCTTCGACCGCGACCTGCAACTACGGGACCTGATCGACCCTCTGGGTGGGCGCACCCGCATCGCCTACAACGCCGACCGCAAACCGCTGCACGTCACCGCCGCCGACGGCACGACAACCAGCTACCGATACACCGTCGACGGTGACATCGCGACCCTGACTCGCCCGGACGGCCGCTCCCTCACTGTCGACTATCTGTGGCGCAACCGGCCGGTCACCATCACCCGCCCCGACGGCACCGTGTGGCGCCAAGAATGGGACCGACACGCCAACCTGATTGCCGCCATAGATCCGGTCGGCGCCCGCACCGAATACACCTATCACCCCAACGGTGCGCTGGCCACGATCACCCAACCCAGCGGCGCCCGAACCGTGATCGAGGTCGACCCAGCTGGGCTGCCGATCCGCGTCACCGATGCCCACGGCGCGATCACCCGTATCGAACGCGACGCCTTCGGCCGCGCCACCGCAGTGACCGACCCCCTCGGCGCCACCACCCACTACCACTGGTCACCCGACGGAAGGCTGCTGCAGCGTACCGACCCCGACCAGCACACCGAAACCTGGACCTACGACGGCGAAGGCAACGTCCTGACCCACACCAACCGCGCCGGTGAAACCACACGCTTCAGCTACGGCGCCTTCGACCTCCTAGTGGCACGAACCGAACCCGACGGATCCACCACCCGCTACACCTGGGACACCGAACGACGCCTCACCACCGTCACCAACCCGCTCGGCCACACCTGGAGCTACACCTACGACCCGGCCGGGCGGCTGATCGCCGAAACCGACTACAACGGCGCCACCACCCGCTACACCCACGACCCCGCCGGACGCGTCACCACCATCACCACACCGACCGGCATCACCCGCCACCAAACCCACGACACCCTCGGTCGCCTCACCGAAATCGCCTCCGACACCGGCGACTGGGTCCGCTACACCCACGACCCCGCCGGCCGGATCCTCACCGCCACCACCGGCATCAACGAAACCCTCCTCCACACACTCGCCTTCACCTACACCCCGACCGGCGCGCTCGCCACCGAACAACTCGACGACCGACCGGTCACACGCCATGAATACGACCACCTCGGTCACCGGATCCGCCGCACCAGCCCCACCGGCGCCACCACCACCTGGACCCACGACCTCACCGGCCGCGTCCGCTCCCTCACCACCGGCCACCACCAGCTCAGCTTCTCCTACGACCCACTCGGGCGCCTCACCCGTTGGCAGACCGGCGAAATCGCGGTCGCGCTCGACTTCACCGCGGGTGGTCGCCTCGCCCACCAAACCGTCACCGCATACCCGACCACCTCACTCGACCTGGGCCCCGCGACAGCGACCCGCCCCAGCCCACGGCTGCTACGCCACGACGAATACACCTACCGCCCCGACGGATACCTCACCCACCACACCCTCCACCACCTCGGAGCGCAGCCGCAACGCCACGACTACCGCCTCGATGCCCTCGGGCGCGTCACCACCATCACCCAGGACAACGCCGCCACCGAGCGCTACACCTACGATCCGCTGTCCAACATCACCAGCTCAGCGCTCCCCGAGACTGTCGGTCCTGAGCCCGCACCACCACATGCGGTTTCGCACCATCGCGTCGACCCGGCGGCCGGGCGGGAGTACCGAGGCAATCTCCTCATCCGTGACGGCCGCACCCGCTACCACTACGACGCGGCCGGTCGGCTGATCCGTAAGACCACGACCCGGCCCTCGCGCAAACCCGACATCTGGCACTACCGCTACAACAGCTTCGACCAACTCACCGATGTCTGGACCCCCGACCAGCAATGGTGGCACTACACCTACGACGGCATCGGGCGCCGCACCACCAAACAACACCTCGCCACCGACGGCACCGTCCTCGAACGCACCGACTACACCTGGGACGGCACCCGCCTCATCGAACAAACCAGCGGCGACGCCACCACCCGTTGGGAACACCAACCCGGCTCCCACACCCCGATCACCCAAACCACCGACCAAACCAGCGTCGACCGCGAGTTCTACGCCATCATCACCGACCTCGTCGGCACCCCCACCGAACTCATCAACCCCACCAGCGCCGACCCCGCGGCGACCGCGACCACCGACCTGTGGGGGCGCACCCACTGGAACGGCCACACCGACACACCGCTGCGCTACCCGGGCCAAATCCACGATCCCGAAACCGGACTGCACTACAACCTGCACCGCACCTACGACCCCGCCACCGGCCGCTACCTCACCCCCGACCCCCTCGGCCTTGCTGCCTCCCCCAACCCCAGCACCTACCCCCACAACCCCACCACCTGGACCGACCCCCTCGGCCTCATCCCCAACGAATGCGCCAACACCCCACCCAGCAACCCCCACAGCCCCGCACCCGCCGCCCCCACACCAAGTACTCCGCACAGCCTCTACCACTACACCAACCAAACCGGCCACGACGCCATCCTCGAAAGCCAAGAACTGCGGCCATCACTCCGCGACCACAACCCCAAAGACGCCCGATACGGCGACGGCCAATACCTCACCGACATCCAACCCGGCACCCGCACACCCGCCCAACTCTCCGCAGCGTTCCTGCGCGTACCCTGGGCCGGGCAGAAGTTCTCCCACTTCCTCGAAATCGACGTCACCGGACTCACCGTCATCCAAGGCAGACCCGGCGTCTTCGTCATCCCCAACACCGAACCCCTCGACCTATCAGGACGAATCATCCGATCGGGAAGGAACTGAGCATGCGGTACGTGAAAGTCACCTGGCACCACGACTTCCCCGACGAACCCATCCACTACTTCCACGAAGTCGGCGAGGACAACTACGAAACACGCCGCGTCCAAACCTACCGCGACGGCCACACCGAATGGGCCGACGAAACCCACGAAACCCCCACCGCCGGCGTCGCCGAAATCCCCATCGCACCCATAGAAGAGATCACCAGCCAACCAGAATTCGACGCCGAAGAGATCACCCAGGAAGAATTCGAACAACAGTGGACAAAAGCGCGACAGACACCCCACTGAATCACGGGCACTGACCAGATCGTCGATATCTTTAGAAATGATCGCGCTCTACGATTTCTGTCGTACCTGATGTCGCCTCTGACGCTGCGAGCCTGGGAGGACTCGAACCCTCAACCCCCGCGTTCGAGAAGCCCTGATCGGCGATCCGATGTCGCCGGTGAATCTGCTCGTCGCCTGCCGATTCACGCCACGTCATAAGCTCGTTTCTTGATGTTCAGCACTTCGTGACCTCGGACGATCGTGTTATCGATCCGCCGACAGCCGCGGTCGCTTACCGTTCGAAGGTCAGGACTCTTCTGCGAGGAGGTGTGGCCGCATGTCGACAACGCTGTACGTCGCGTGGTGGAACGTGGAGAATTTGTTCGACCACAAAGACGCCCCCCGGACCGACAAACTCCAGCGCGTTCTACAGAACGATCTGAAGAACTGGACCGTCACGATCCGGGATCAGAAGATCAGCCAGCTCGCCTCGGTCATCGCGCAGATGAACAACGGCGCCGGACCCGACCTTCTCGGGGTCTGCGAAATCGAGAACGAAACCGTCGTGCAGCTGCTGGTCGACAAGGTCAACACCCTGCTGCCGGCTGCGCGTAGCTACAAGATCGTGCACGCCGACACCAGCGACGAACGCGGCATCGACGTCGCGTTCATCTACGACACCACCCTGCTCGAAGTCCCGGAGCCGGTGACGGATTCGGTGTTCTTCCATGTGGTGATGCGCCGCAACGCCACCCGCGAGATCGTCCAAGTCACCTTCACCACCAAGACCGCTACCCCTCGAACGTGGGCGGTGTTCGGTAACCACTGGCCCTCGCGCCGCGGCGGAGCCGAAGCCTCCGCCGGCTACCGCGCCATCGCCGGGGAAACCCTCGCCTACTTCCACCAACGCGTCCTCGAAGTCCACGGCCCCGCGACTCCGGTGCTGGTGATGGGCGATTTCAACGACGAACCGTTCAACACCTCCCTCGACACCCACGCGCTCAGCCGCCGCCAACGCGAACTCGTCGTCAACGGCGACAACCCTTACCTGTGGAACCTCGCCTACCCGCTGCTCGGCTCCCCGGACGGCACCTTCTATTTCGAGAATCAACCGAACATGCTCGACCAGTTCCTGGTCAACAAGAACATGGCCAAAGCCACTTCGCCGATCAAGGCTGATCCCGCGGCCGTGCACATCGTCCGCTTCCCCGGGATGACCTCCACCGGCCGCTACAAATCACCCATCCCGTTCAAAGGACTCGGCGACACCACCGCCAACCCGGCCGGGTTCTCCGATCACTTCCCCATCGCCACCACGGTGACCCTCAGCTGAGGTTCTACGTTGCTGCGCAGCGGAATACACCAGTAACGCGCCATCGGGTCCGGCACCCGGTCACGGCATTGTGGTGGACTGGACGCATGGCAGATGATCACCAAGCGCCCAGGGGCGGTGTTCGGGAGCCGGTACGAGTGGTGCTACGCGAGGCGGTCGCCGGGCTGCGTGAGTGTGGTGCTGTGGTGGTCGCCGGGTTCCCGGCGTCCGGGAAGTCGACGGCCGCGGCGTATCTCGCGGGTGTGTTGCGTGCGCCGGTGTTGGACAAGGATCGGTTCACGCCGTTGCTGGAGGAGTCGGTCATGCACCAGCTGACCGGCGATCGGCACGATCGTGACTCCGACACCTACCGCACGCTCGTCGGACCCGGCATCTACGACGGGCTGATCCGGACCGGACTCACCGTCGCCGCCACGCACCCGGTGGTGCTGGATGCCCCGTTCCTGTCCACCATCCGCCAAGCCGCCGCGGCCGGCATGATGTTGAGTGATCACCTGCGCGCCTACACCGGGCTTGCGGAATCGGTTCCGCTGGTGACGATGTGGCTGGATTCGGCCGCGCCGGTGATCCGAGCGCGGATGATCGCGCGCGGCGCCGAACGCGACACCCCCAAGCTGGCCGACTGGGAAATCTACCGCAAAGACGTTCTCGACAGCGGAGTCCGCGACCTCGCCCACAACTTCTGCGACTTCGTCATCGCCACCTGAACGGTCACACGCTCCCAGGGGTGGCGATTGAACGCCGAGAGGCGCGCAACGTCTCGATCGCGGGCAGCGTCTCATCGTGCAGCAACCGGTCGATGCCGAGGCGCTGCTGCGCATCTGCGGCGATCAGCGGCGCCCGCACCGCCAGCGGGAACCCCGGTAGCCGCGCTGCGGTCGCGGCCTTGGCAAACGCGATGTCCGACAACCCCATCGCCTTGCGGGTGTCGCTGTAGGTGTCGAAGACCCGCTGCCAGCGGCTCGCAGAGGCTTCATCGCCAGCAGCGGAGGCTGCGGTGATCGCGACCGGCAGCTCGGCGACCGGGCCGCCGGCGCCGGTGACGATCCCGTCCAGTCCGAGTTCGCCCAGCCGCGCCGGAGCGCGATCATCGCCCACGAACACCGACAGCCACGGACAGGTGGTCTTGTAGGCTCGGGCGACGGCGAGATCCTTGCCGGAGTCCTTGACCCCCATCAACAGTGGATGCTCCCCCGCCAACCGCGCCACCATAGCCGGGGTGACTGGGTTGCCGGTGTGGCGCGGGAAGTTGTACACCAGCCACGGCACTTCGACATCGGCCATCGCCTGCCCGAAGAACTGCTCCACCCCTGACTCGGGTGCGTCGGCGAAGAAATACGGAGCGATCACCGCCAACCCATCGACATACTCCTGGGCATGACGAGCCGCCGCACGAACATCGGCCACCGCCGTCGCACCGACATGCGCAATCAACGTTCCCGCCCACCCACTACGGCAGTGCTCGACAACCGACCGCCGCTCACCCAGGGTGAGGCTGGCGAACTCCCCGCTCGTCCCGTTCACCAAAATCGTGCCCACACCTGCACCGGCGAGCAACTCCAAATAGTCCGTCAACGCCGCGAAGTCCACCGCACCAGAAACCTGAAACGGCGTGACCACAGCAACGATCACAGAATCCACAACGCCCGACCTCCACCGGCTCGACCTGCCACAGCGGCACCCACCCCCTCGCCTGTGCCCTATAGGGCAGGTTGGTAAGCCAGCCCCGGCATGTGCACGCCACCACACACAAGGCCAGCTGTGTTCTCACCCCATGCACGAGGCCGCACGAAAGCTGAACCGCGAGTTCATGAGCGAGAACCGCACAGATCCACTCGCTGCAAACTACCCTTAACACATGGCCAGGTCGGTTGCGAAGCCATTGCAGTAACACGCAACGGTCCTGGGTCGAAGCGTCGTTGTGAAGAGGTTGAGCGAGGTAGGGGGCCGCATGTCCGTCGTTCCAGTTATCGAACGCACGTTCACAGACTGCATGGAGCAACTCCAGGAGGGGTATGTTGCAGGGGTCGCGGCTACCGCTGGATGTACCTGTCAGTTCCTTCCCCGCGACCAGAACGGTGTGGACGCGCTCATCACTCGCCAACCTGATTTACTCCTCGAGGAGGTCAGCATCTTGGTCCAGATGAAGAACACCACGCTGAGCAAGCCTGACCCCTCTAAGGTGACTTTTCCGTATCGCTTCAACACGCGTCGTGACATGCAGATGGTTGCTCAACTCAGGGGTACGCCGAAAAAGATCCTAATCGTGATGTGTACAACGCCAATTCAAGCTGAGTGGACCAAGGCGACACATCAGAATCTTGACATGAAGCACTGCTGCTACTGGATAAACCTGGAAGGAGTGGCTGTGCCGGAGGTTTCCAAGCCGTCAATTAAGATTCCGACGCGAAATGTGTTCGATGCTCTAGCACTCACAAAGATCATGGACAAGCTCGAGGCCGACGGGAATCTCAATGGACTCTGAGTTGGAAGCCGATGAGCGGGCAGCCCTAGAAGATCCGCATCGACTCACCGTGGCCCTCGAAGCAATCGGCTGGCAGTATGCCGGAGGCCGAACGGGCGAGTACGCCCGCCTGCGGGAGCCTGGGGAAGTTTCTCGGCATTCCCAAATGGTCATCGTTCCCCTTGACACCGACTCGCCATCGTATCGCGACGATATGTTAGGTGTTGTCCGTTTTCTGAGTCGAGGTCATTGGTTGGAAACATGGCGTCGGGGAATTTCACCTAAGCTGGTTGTGGGTGCAATGGATGTTCTGAAGTTGCGGAAGGAAACCGGCGCCCCGAAGGGAATGATACCTTGGCGTGAGGGTGAGGATTTCGTGCTTAGCGCACGTAACATCATTCTTTCGGGGGCAAAGTCCTTCAAGGGCAAGCGTCGGCAATACAGAAATCTGTACGGGCAGTTCGCGCACCGGTTTTTGGATACGGTGATGATGGGGCAAACGGAACCAGGAAGCTACGTGCTGTCGGCATACACTCCTACTTCGGAGGCGATCCCATTACATTCTTTGAAAGCTGACACCATCGGAATACCGAACGTCGACTATGCCTATACCAGGGATGTCACCAATGCGATTATCGGCTCCATCGAGGCGGTAACAGATGCATTGCGGCACTTCCGCCGTAGTTCCGACATATCCGGCTTCGTCGACGGCGTCTCAAGCGGAGTATCATACGAATTGACCAAAGCGCTTTCGTCGGCGACTGCGAGCGCAATAGAGTCGAACATTACTTTCGAACTTGCTCAGTATGGCGAGACCGGTGCAGTTCGTAAACGAGAATTTTCTTTTGAATCGGAAGATTCGGAAGTCCTTCGACGTGTGTCGTCTCACCTGATGGAAGACGAATCCGGAAGCCGACGCCACACGATTATCGGTACAGTGCACCTGCTGAGTCGTACGGAGGCTGACCAGCCTGGCACTGTTGGAATAGACGTCGCAAAAGGATATTCCGCAAATAAGGTGCGAGTTACGATTGATAGTGTCGAACAATATCACGCAGCATTGGTTGCGCATGAGGATGGGACGGAAGTGGAGGTCACGGGAAACCTTGAACGAGAAGGGAACTTGTGGCGAATGTACAACGCAATACTGAGACCATATGACGAGGAGGACGAGGCGCCCAAATTTGAACTCCCGGGTTGGCACGGCACACTCGCCGCTGATGAAGGATAGACGTCCAATGCCAGTAGTCCGGCGCCCAGTGCTGAGAGTCGCCCCCGAATACACATGACCGGCATCATCCCCTACGGTCCTTGTGGGCAGTGAGCACCGGATTCTTTCCGAATCGTGCTGTCCAGCTCCCTAATTCGGTAGTGGGGCACCACACCGTCATTGTCCCGAGGGAACGCTTAGGTTGGCGACCGGGGGACGCTCTTGGGCGGCAGAGAGTAATCTTCAGATGCATGCCTCTGCTTTCGTACCCCGCAACCCCTCGACCTCGCGCTTGAGGACGCTTGGCCGGTAACCACAGAAGTAGCCGAGGATTGTTATGACGTCGGCCAGGGGGCCATCATCCTGGTAGATACGTATTTGTTCCGAGCTGCCACGGACTATCCGGATCCCATCACCGCCGATGACGCCTCGCAACGTGGCGCGGCGCTGCACTGCAGTCATCTCGTTGATCATCGCCATGAGTTGAGGCGCACTCTTGACGTGCTCGATCCGGGCGCGACAGAGCAGGTCGCGGGCATAGGAATCGATAAGCCGATAGCCCTTGCCGTTCCAGCGGCCCTGCTCGCCCAGGATCTCGGCTAGCCGTTGGACTCCGCACGGCTTGGTCTGCCAGACGAACAAGGAGAAGTCGGCCACCGCGCCACGCGGGTAGTGAGGCCGCAACGGGGCGGCCCGGATGGCCGCGCTGTGGGTGATGGTCAGCTAGATGACTAGTAGGGACTGCACCATCAACGTAGCCCGCCCGATTTCGGGAGCGGGCTGTTGACGTTGCGGAGACTGTCAGTAGTACCCGTCGGCGCGGCCGACTCGACTATGCGGTCAGCTCTCCCGGTACCGCGCCAGAACCTGCTTCACGGCATCGGTGACAGGCGGTTCCTCGGCCAGGCTGGTCCAGGTGTAGGCGTCGTGTTCGGTCAGTTCCACGGGCTCGGCATGATCGACATCGACGGTGAAGTTGAACTGCCGGCTCTTCTTGCCACTGCCGGACTGGTAGTCGAACTCGCCGAGGTAGTTCGTGATGGCGGTGACGTCGAGGCCGGTCTCTTCCTTGACTTCCCGGATCAGGGCTTGGTCGATGGCTTCGCCGGGATCGACCTTCCCACTCGGAAGTTCCCAGATTCCACCCATGAAATCATCGGCGGGACGTTGCAGCAGGAGGACTTTGCCGCCGTGCTGGACGACGGCACCGACGACGAGTTGTTGCACGTCGTCCCGGTCGGCTTCCCTCGTCAACTTCTCCAGCAGTGTTGTCTCGATCATCGAGCCTTATCCTTTCAGGTCGGCGTGGTGGGTGATCACTTTGTAGAGCGCTTCGATGTAGCGGTCGACGAGCGGCAGGTCCTCGTCACGATGCCAAACGGGGAGCTTGAGAGTTGCGTGGTGCAGCGCTTCCGCCCGCGGGTAGTCACCGGGGGCGTAGGCCAGCTTGCCAGTGAACGCCGGGAACAGCGGATCTGGCTCTTGGAAGAGCGGCAGGAGATTGAGCGGGCAGGTTGATCCGGGCCGGTCGAACTCGCTGCAGCCCTCGGCCTGTAAGGCGGCGTGGAAGCGCTCGACCGGCACATCATCGAAGAATTGACCGTCGTAGAGAATCGTGAGTCTGGGGTTCCCCCGAAAAAGTGGACGCGGTTAGCTTGCTTCGGGGGCGGCGTTGAGGGATCGCTCGTAGTCGATGGGTGGGAGCATCCCGATGGCGGAGTGCCGCCGCTGATGATTGTAGAAGTGCATCCAATCGTCAACTGCGGCAACGAGTTCGGACTTCATGGTGTAGGTGTGCCGGTAGTAGCATTCGTGCTTGAAGCTCGACCACAGGCTCTCCGCGCCGGCGTTGTCCCAGCATATGCCGGTGGCGCCGGCGGAGCGGATCAGGCCGTGGCGGGCGCAGGCGGCAGCGGTGGCTTGCGCGGTGTATTGGGTCCCCCGGTCGCTGTGCAGAATCGTCGATCGGCAGCGACCACCACGCACGAACACCGCCCGGTCCACCGCGGTGATGACGAGCTCGGCGCGCATGTGGTCGGCGACGGCCCAGCCCAGCGCGCGCCGGGAGTGCTCGTCGCGGATCGCGCACAGGAACATGTCACCCTCGCCGCAGGTCAGGTACGTGATATCCGATGACCACACCAGATCCGGGCGGCCGCGGTCGAAGCGGCGCCCGACCAGGTCCGGCGGGAACTCCGCGACCGGATCAACCACGGTGGTGGTCTTGAACGAGCGCGGGCTGATGCCCTCGATCCCGAGATCGGCCATGATCGCCGCGACGGTGTTCTTCGACACCCGCTCGCCCTCGGCGTGCAGGTCGGCGGTGATGCGCGGCGACCCGTAGATACCGTGTGAGGCCCGGTGGTGGGCAAGGATTTTCACTTCCAGATCCCGGCGCCGCTGCAGCCGCGGCGACGGCTCCGGTGCAGCACGCACCTGCAGGAACCGGTAGTAGCCGGAGGCCGAGACGCCGAGCAGTTCGGCCATCCGGCACACATCGTGGTCGGCGCACTCCGCCGCCATGAGCTCGAACCTGCTCACTTTGGATGCCGTGCCGCAAAGTACGCCGAGGCTTTTTCCAGAAACGCGATATCTTTCGCCTGTCGGCCACCTTCGCCCGCAACCTGACCAGCTCGGCACGTTCATCAGCCGAAAGCGATTGGCCCCCAACACCATCCGGTTCTCGGCCACCGGTGCCATTCTGTCCGGCCGCAGCCATCCGGCGCCGCTCGTCACGCACCCACGTATGCAGCAGATTATCGTGCACGTCCAGCTCACGGGCGACCTCACGCACCGAACGACCGGAATCGATCACCCGATGCGCCGCTTCCACCCGATACTCAGGCGAATACGATCGACGCGGACGAGGCATAGGGAACATCCTTCCAGGGACCATCGGTCCCGCTATCTCGGATGTCCACTACTTCAGGGGAACCCCAGAGGAAGGTGGGGGAGGAGTCAGGGGGCGGGTAGACAACCTATCCGCTGGTCACGGCAGTATTTATCCGAATTGGGCGAATCACGTCCCGATCAGTGCTCATACTTGCACTACTGAACAGCAATGCGTCCGTAGCCACCTCTGGTCACTACTTCTGTGACTTGTTCGACCAGGTCTTCACGACGAACAGCGCGGGCATCAGCGCTATCCGGCCGTGTCCGCGCCACTGATTCCTTATACAGCGACCGCACGACCTGAAGGAGGCGCAAGTGACTCGAACCAACATGGAGCTCAAGCAGAAGACCGTGTCTCTGCCGTCGACGCCCCCGTCCCCGGAGGAGCCCGCCGAGCGCGGCGGCAACTACCAACTGTTCAACGACACCGGCATGCATGTCTCGGTGTACCGGCAAGAACGAGACGTACCCAAAGAGCTGTTCGTGCTCGAGCCAGGCCACCACAGCAACTGGTATCAGGGCGGGCACGAGATATTCATCATGTACGTGGAACACGACCAACAGTCCCCCGTCACGTGGCATGGATCGGGTCTTACATTCCAGATCGCCTATCACACCCACGGATACCCGCCACAGAACACAACCACCAACATCAGCTACTTCGGTTAGGCCGAGAGACAACCTATCCGCAGGTAGAGCAGGCAGCGACGGGCTTGATTTTCGCGTATACGCGGCGGGACTGTGGATCTAACGGTGTTTGCGGCCTGACGCGCTGAACGAAGTTCAGCGGGAAGGACTCTCAATGACCGTGTCAAGCGGCAGTGGCGAGCTGGGCGGGGGCTTCGAGGGTGAACTCGCGCCCGTCGCGCAGCAATGCCCATAGAACATCGACGAGTCGTCTGGCCAGGGCCAGGAGTGCTTGAGTATGGATAAGTCGTTCGTTGCGTTTCTTGTGATAGAACCGCCGCGATGGCCCGTCGATGACCTTCAGGCTGGACAGTGCGGCCATGTAGAACACCCGACGTAGGCGCCGGTTGTAGCGTTTCGGGCGATGAAGGTTTCCGCTGACCCGGCCGGAGTCGCGCGGAACAGGCACCAGGCCTGCGTAGGAGGCCAGGCGTCCCGAGTTGGCGAATCTGGTCAGTTCACCGCCGGTCTGGACGAGGAATTCCGCGCCGAGGCTGGGGCCCATGCCGGGCATCGACTCGATGATCTTCGCCCATGGGTGTTGCCGGAACCGGGCCGAGATGAGTTTGTCGGTGTCCTTGATCTCGCGGTTCAGGTCGAGCAGCTTCGCTGCGATACGTTTCACCAGCATGGCGGTGTCGGCCTCACCGGACAGTGTGAGGCTCTGTCCCTCGGCCGCGGCAACCGCGGTGGCAGCGGCCTTTCCGATTCCGGGACGCCAGGCGCCGTGACTGATGAGATGAGCTGTGACGCCGTCGATTCCGGCGGCTCGGATCTCCGCGGGAGTGCATAAGCCGGCGACCAGGATCAGCGATGTTCTGCTCGAGTAGTCGAATGCGGCCTCCAATGCGGGGAAGACTGACCCGAGCAGGGCTCGGAGACGGTTGACTCCGGCGACCCAGTCGGCCATGAGGTCGGCGCGGTAGCTGGTTATCTGGGTCAGTCCGACCACCAACTCATTCGGCATGTCGACCCGGTTCAGGTCCCGCCGCATCCGGGCGGTCTCGGCGATCACCCGCGCATCACGGGCGTCGGTTTTGCCTTCGCCGCGGAAACCTTGAGTCATCGTGCTCACGACCCGGCCTGGCACATATGTCACCGATTGCTCGGTGGCCAGCAAGACGGTGATCAGCAGTAATGCCATCGGGCTGGTCAGATCGATGGCCCACTGCACCTGCGGTGCCGCTTTCACGGCGCGGGCGATCACGGCTTCTATTGCGGCCTGGTCGTTTCCGAGTTTCTGGCTGAACACCGTCTTGCCGGTTTCGTCGACCGCGCATGCGTGATGCGACTGTTTACCGACATCTATCCCGACCCAGATCTTCGGGCGAACGCTCACCCACCTGCTCCTGTCATCGCAGCTAAAGCCCGTGGACAACCCCGCCGGCAGATCCCTAACCAGCGACAACCCGCAGAAGCTCTCAATCAGCGGTCGGAGCGTCCAGCGCGGTGGGGCAGCCAGTCCTTCCGAGCCATAACATCGGCATGCCGTGATCAGCTACACCCCACCGCCCTGGGCATCCAGAGCGCCAGCTCCGGACGACTACGAACTTA
>NZ_BAGF01000149.1 GCF_000308755.1 Nocardia pneumoniae NBRC 100136 | reverse complement strand
CCGCCAGCACCTGACCGGCCTCCACCCGCTGACCCTCGTCCACGATCGGACGCTGGTTCGAGCACGTGCCCTGATTCGTCCGAGCGAACTTGCTCATCCGGTACGACCTTCGGGTGCCGTCGTCGTGCATGACGGTGACGTAGTCGGCCGAAACCTCCTCCACCACACCGGCCTTCTCGTTCACCACCACATCGCCCGCGTCCACCGCGGCGCGCAACTCCATACCGGTACCGACGATCGGCGCCTCGGAACGGATCAGCGGCACCGCCTGCTTTTGCATGTTCGCACCCATCAGAGCGCGGTTGGCGTCGTCGTGCTCGAGGAACGGGATCATCGCCGTCGCGACCGACACCATCTGACGCGGCGAGACGTCCATATAGTCCACCGCGGTGGAATCAACGAGTTCGACCTCCGAATTCTTGCGCCGGACCGCTATTCGCGCGGCGACGAAGCGTCCTTCGGCATCGAGCGGCTCATTCGCCTGCGCCACGATATGCAGGTCTTCCTGATCGGCGGACAGGTAGTCGACCTCGTCGGTCACTCTCCCGTCCACCACTTTTCGGTACGGCGTCTCGATGAAGCCGAACGGATTGACCCGCGCGTACACCGACAGATAACCGATCAGCCCGATACTCGGACCTTCGGGCGTCTCGATCGGGCACATCCGGCCGTAGTGGCTGTAGTGCACATCCCGGACTTCCAGACCGGCGCGTTCCCGGGTCAGACCACCCGGCCCGAGCGCCGACAGGCGACGCTTCTGGGTCAGACTGGCGAGCGGGTTGCGCTGATCCAGGAACTGCGACATCTGCGAGGTTCCGAAGAACTCCCTGAGCCCCGCGACGACGGGGCGGATGTTCATCAGCGTCTGCGGCGTGATCGCCTCGACGTCCTGCGTCGTCATCCGCTCGCGCACCACGCGCTCCATCCGGGACAGCCCCACCCGGAACTGGTTCTGGATCAGCTCGCCGACGGTGCGTAGGCGGCGGTTGCCGAAATGGTCGATGTCGTCGACCTCCACCCGGACCTCGATGCCACCCGGCGCCGTCATCACCGAATCACCGGCGCGCAGACGCAACAGGTATTCGATGATCGTGACGATGTCTTCCTCGGTGAGCACCCGCGAGCGGACTTCGCCGGTGTGGATGCCGAGTTTCTTGTCGAGTTTGTAGCGACCGACGCGCGTCAGGTCGTAGCGCTTCTCCTTGAAGAACAGGTTCTCCAGCAGGGTCTGCGCCGACTCCTTCGTCGGCGGCTCACCCGGACGCAGTTTGCGATGGATATCGAGCAGCGCCTCATCGGTGCCCGGTGTGTTGTCCTTCTCCAGGGAGGTCATCATGACCTCGGAGAAACCGAACCGCTCGGTGATCTGCGCACTGGTCCAGCCGAGCGCCTTGAGCAGGACCGTCACGGGTTGACGACGTTTGCGGTCGATGCGAACGCCCACGGTGTCGCGCTTGTCGATGTCGAACTCCAGCCACGCGCCGCGCGACGGGATGACTCGGGCGCTGTGCAGCGTCTTGTCGGTGGCCTTGTCGATGGACTCGTCGAAATAGACACCCGGCGAACGCACCAACTGCGAGACGACCACGCGCTCGGTGCCGTTGACGATGAACGTGCCCTTGCCGGTCATCATCGGGAAGTCGCCCATGAAGACCGTCTGGCTCTTGATCTCACCGGTGTTGTTGTTGATGAACTCCGCGGTGACGAACAACGGCGCCGCGTAGGTCAGATCCTTGTCCTTACATTCCTCGACCGAGGCCTTGACCTCCTCGAAACGGGGGTCGGAGAGCGTCAGCGACATTGTCGCGGCGAAATCCTCGATGGGGCTGAGCTCTTCGAGCACCTCCTCCAAGCCACTCGCGAGCGAGTCGCCGCGCGCCGCTGCCCGTTCGCGCCAGGCGGGCGCACCGATCAACCATTCGAACGAATCGATCTGGACATCCAGCAAGCCCGGAACATCCAGGGGCTCACGGAGTTTGGCGAACGAGACCCGCTTCGGGGCCCGGGAGATCCCGGTATCGACGGGTATTCCGGCACCGACCTCGGTCTGACCAGAGACTGCCAAGATGCGTCCTTCCAGCACCTCGCGCCGCCCACGCGTTCGCGCGGTCGTCACGGTATCTGTTTGTCCTGTGGGCTGTTTTCACAGTGCACACCGAGGGCGGACGCTGCCCCGAACATGACTCGACGACAACCGGTAGAAAGCGGCACGCGGAATCGCCACTTTCTACCGTCATTTCGTATTTCGAGAGCTGGACAGCACGCGCCCCGGCGCGAAGTCTCAAATTACACCCGAACTCGATCCATGTCGAGTACACAAACAAATAGACACCCGATTTCTGGTGTCTTCCCGTGTTAATAATGGCATCTCAATATGCCGTGCGTCAAGTCTATTAGCGGTAATCCGCCAAAGCATTCGGCGGGGTAGCCCGAACCGGACGTTACGGTGGTAGTCGTGCACATCACCGCGTCGGCGAATTCGCCCGGCAGCGAGACGATTCGACACGGTCCGCGAGGGCCGGAAGGTCGGTCATTGCGCAACGGCAGGCGTCGGTCGGCCAGGCCCGGGTCGAAGATCCCTGGGCCGGGCCAATTTCAGATACCGATCAGGCCGTGATGCTGTCGAACATGCCGGGCTGGTAGGAGCCGCCCGGCATGCGCGCGATCACGCCGAGCCGGTTGGCCGCGTTGATCATGGCGACCAGGTAGACCAGCGCCGCGATCTGATCGTCGTCGTAGTGCTCGCGCACCTGGGCCCAGGTCTCGTCGGACACGCCCCGGTGGGCGTCGGCGAGCCGAGTACCCTCCTCGGCCAGCGCGAGCGCGGCCCGCTCGGCCTCGGTGAACACGGTGGACTCACGCCAGGCGGCGACCAGGTTGATCCGGACCGCGGTTTCCCCGGCGGCCGCCAACTCCTTGGTGTGCACGTCGGTGCACCAACCGCAACCGTTGATCTGGCTGGCGCGCAGCTCGACCAGTTCCAGCGTGGTCTTCGGCAGTGTCGACTGCGTGATCGCCAGGCTGGTGTTGGCGAACCGCCTGCCGATCTTGGCGCCGAGCTCGTTGTCGTTCAGGTTGAAACGGGGTTCCATGATTCGGTCCTCACTCGTGGTGTTGCGTGCTGCCGCACTGAACGACCACGAGACGTCGGCTCCCCGCGCCGTGTAACAGCGCACTGACGTGACGCGCACCACAACACATCGGTGTTATGCGACGGCGTGCCCCGGCGTCTGGTGGGGTGACCCACTCGAGAGGGAACAGGAGCCACCCATGGCCGGTACATCGCAGAGCACGCCCCGCGATCGCGGCGAGAGCAGCAGCCGCGGCAATCGCCCCGACCCGGCTACCGCGGCGTTCGTCGCCCACCGCAATCTGCTGTTCACCGTCGCCTACGAACTGCTCGGCTCGGCCGCCGACGCCGAAGACGTCCTCCAGGAGACCTGGCTGCGGTGGACGGGCGTCGACCTGGAGACGGTCCAGGATCAGCGCGCTTATCTGGTCCGGGTCACGACCCGCCAGGCGCTCGACCGCCTGCGCGCCCTCGGCCGCCGCAAGGAGTCCTACGTCGGCCCTTGGCTGCCCGAGCCGCTGCTGACCGCGCCTGACGTGGCCGAGGACGTCGAACTGGCCGACAGCGTCTCGATGGCGATGCTGCTGGTGCTGGAGACGCTCGCTCCGATCGAACGCGCGGTGTTCGTGCTGCGCGAGGTGTTCGGCCTGGAATACGGCGAGATCGCCGAAGCCGTCGACAAGAGTCCCGCCGCGGTGCGCCAGCTCGCATACCGGGCGCGGGCGCACGTCGCGGCACGCCGACCACGCGGAATCGTTTCCGCCGCCGAGACCCGAGACGCGCTCGAGGCGTTCCAGCGAGCGATCGAGACGGGCGACCTGAAGAATCTGCTCGACATCCTCGCGCCGGATGTCGTGTTCCTGGGTGACGGCGGCGGCATCGCGCAGGCCACGCTGACGCCCATCGTGGGAGCCGACAGCGTGGCCGGGGTGCTGGCCGCCGGGCTCGGCAACCTCGCCGCGGCAGTGCGGCAGCCGGTACACGTCAATGGCTATCCGGCGCTGGTACTCCGGCGAGACGGCGAGATCGACACCGTGGTGGCGGTGCGCATCGACAACGGCCTCATCACCGGGCTCTACGCCGTGCGCAATCCCGAGAAGCTGTCACGTATGCAGCGCGAGACCATCCTGTGCCGCTGAGTCGGCCGATCACACCATCGCGGTCGCGGCGAAACCCGCTGCGCGCCTTCGGCAGACAGCACCGCACGGTTCGCGTCATCGACAGCGAGCCGCGTTGCGCGATCGTCAGCGGTGGTGGCTGGCATGCCTGCCGCCGAAGGGTGTGGTGACACCGTCGTAGCGCAATTGCAGCATCATCCCCTGATCGGCGTGTGACAGGTTGTGGCAGTGGTTCATCCAGATGCCCGGATTCGAGGCCCGGAACGCGACCTCCCATACCTGTCCTGGACGAACGTCGAAGGTGTCGACCCACAGTGGGCTGCCCGACGACGGCGTCCCGTCCCTGGACAGGATCAGCACCGGGTGGCCGTGCAGATGCCAGGGGTGGGTCTCGCGGCTCCGGTTGACCACGGTGAACCGGACGATGTCGCCTTCGGCGACGAGCTGATCGGAGATCGATGGATGTCCACGTCCGTTGACGGTGTGCGCGTATGCCGGTGATCCGTCGACCACGGCCATCCCGCGGTCGAGAACGAGGGTGAAGTGCCGGTCGGCGGCGTCGGTGCGCAATGTGACGGGGGCCGGGGCTCCGTACCTCAGCAGGTCGAGTTCGGGCCATGCCGCGGTGTCCTGCGTGGACGGCTGGTCGTCGGGGACACCGCCTCGAGGCCGCAACCATACCGTGGCGGCGCGGTCGTCGAGTGAGAGTGCCACGGACGTGCCCGGCATGACGAACACGAGGTCGTAGCGCCCGCCCGCGGGCAGCCGCAGCGCGGTCCGGCTGACCTCGCCGGGCTGGGTGAGGTCGCGGCCGTCGACGGCCACCACCCGGAACGAGGTGCCCGCCAGCGCGAACAGGTGCGGATCAGAGTCGGTGTTGATCAGCCGCAGCCGTACCGCAGTGCCCGGCGGGGCGATGTGTTCGGCGCCGCCCGCGATCATGGCGGTGCCGTCGAAGGTGTGCGCGAGCAGCGTGAGATCCAGTTGCCCGGTGTCGAATTCCTCGCGAGGTCGCACGACGAGGGCACCGAACAGCCCCCGGCGTACGCCGATGTGCGACGCGTAATGCGTGTGGTACCAGTAGGTTCCCACTTGGTCGGCGCGGAACCGGTAGACGAACTCGCCGCCAGGCGCCACCACGTCCTGGGTGATGCCCGCCGCGCCGTCCTCCCCGCACGGCACGTCGTAGCCGTGCCAGTGCAGGGTCACTCCGTCGCCGATGTCGTGGTTGACCAGTCTGACCTCGATCAGATCGCCCTGAGTGGCCGTGATCGGCGGGCCGGGCACCGTGCGGTCGAAAGTCCATGCGTCGATGTCGCGTCCGGACTCCGCGCGCATGGTGGCTTTCCGGGCGACCAATGCGTATTCGCGCCGGACGCCGCCCGGTGCCGGTGTGTCGGCGCCCCGCAGGTCGGTCACCGAAACCGCCGCGCGCGTCGCTGGAAGCGGACCACCCCCATCGGTCACCGACGGGGTGGGCCGCACCGACAGGCCGACGCCGGTACCGGCCGCGCCGACCACGACCACTCCACCGGCAACGCCGAGGAAGCGGCGGCGCGAAATCTCCGGCCCGTCCGAATCGGCGTGCGGTTCCTCGACCGGGTTCGGTGTCGCGAGTACTGACACGGTCAGCAGCGCGCCCCCGAGCACCAGCGCGATCGTGATCAGCGCGATGCCGAAGGTCAGGGGGTATCCGACGAGGAAGGTCACCAGGAAACCCGCCAATGCGGCGTAAGCGGCGGTGAGCAGCGCGACAACGCCAGCGGTCTCGATGGTTTCCGGCTGCCGGTCACCGGTGACGTGCGCGAGCAGCCGGGGGCCCGCCAGCACCGTGGCGGCCAGCGCGGCCACCGCGAGCATCGGCAACCCGAGTAGCACCTTCTCGTGGACGAACCACCAGCCCCGACCGGCCAGCACCGTCACCGACGCCGCCCTGGTCGACGTCACCAGCAGCGCCACGGCCAGCAGAGCGAGGGCGGACCCGGCGCGTCGCAGGGCCATGGTGACGCCTGCGGCGAACCACGCGGCGACGCTGAGCAACGCGAGGGCATGGTCCACGGTGATCCAGGTGGCTGTCGTCATGACGCCGGTCGCGCGGGTCCGACCGGTTTCCACGCGATCTTTCGCGATTGCCGCACGATCATCCCGATCACGCCGACGATGACCAGCCCGTTGATCGCGTGCAGGCCGAAGATGAAATGGCCGGTGCCGGACCCGTCACCGAACGATGTGGCGACTTCCCGGATCACCGACTGACCGATCACCAACCCGGCGACCAGACCGGTCAGCCCGATGAGCCGACCCGGCATCCGGGCGACGGCGGCGGCGATCGTGATCATGACCGCGAAGACGAGTATCGCGTAGCCGAGCGTGCGATGCGGCTGAAAAGATTCCTCGACGGGCGCGGTGTCGAACGCGCCGCTGGCGGCCAGATAGAACTGGGCGAGGACGGCGAGCAGCAGCAACGCCGCCAGACCGGTGAAGGCTTTTCTCATGCCGTGAATCGTCGCGGCGGCCGGGCATACTCGGCTTCCGGCAGCGGGAGTCGCCGTCTACGCGAATACGCGTACGACGATCGCGAGCGCCTGCGCCGGTCGTCGTAGCCGATCGCGCACCCGGGCAGGAGCGCCGGTAGCCGCGGATGCCGTACTCTCACGGCATGGTTCAACGGGCGGCGTCACGGCGGCTGTCTGCCTGGTTCTCGCGTCGGCCCGCCTGGCTGCCGGATATCCTCCTGGCGCTGTTCGTCACCGTGATTCAGGTACTGAGCGGCGCGATCCCGGTGCCGCTCGAGCCGGTCTCGACGCCGGTCTCGGGCCTCGGATATGCCCTGCTGACCGTGAGTGGCGTGGCCGTCGCCGCGCGCCGCCGGTGGCCGGTCATGGTGTTCGGAGTCACGGCGGTGGCCAGCCTGATCTATTTCGGTCACGATTTCCCCGACCGGGCTTCCTATCTCGCGCTCTTCGTCGCCCTGTACACCCTCGCCGCCTACGGCGACGGGCGGCGATCGCTGATGATCGCCGGTGCGGGCATCACGGTGCTCGCCGTCGGCTGGCTGATCGCGGCAGCGGATGTCGAACCGCTGGTGGCCATCGGCTGGGTGTTCTTCCGGATCGGCGCGTCGGTGATCAGCACGACGCTCGGCGAGTCCGTCCGGTCCCGCCGGGTCATCGCCGCCGACGCGCAAGAACGCGCGGAACTGGCCGAACGGTCCCGCGACGAGGAAGCCAGGGCGCGAGTCGACGCCGAACGGCTGCGGATCGCCCGCGAGGTCCACGACACCGTCGCCCACGCGATCGCCATCATCAACGTGCAGTCCGGTGTCACCGCGCATGTGCTCGACAAGCGACCGGAGCAGGCTCGGGAAGCGTTGCGCACCATCGAGCAGACCAGCTCGCGGGCACTGCGCGAGATGCGTGCCATCCTCGGTGTTCTGCGTGATGGCGACGAGCGCGAGCCCTACCCCGGTCTCGGCCAGATCGACGAACTCGTCGGCAAGGCCCGCGATGCCGGGCTCGACATCGCTTTCGAGCAGTCCGCGCCGGTGACGCCGCTACCGAGCGCGGTAGGCAGCGCCGCGTACCGCATCGTGCAGGAATCGATCACCAACGTGATCCGCCACGTGGGCCCGACCCGGGTGACGGTGGCGCTCGAACCCGGCATCGACGCCTTGCGGATACGGGTGGTCGACGAAGGTCGTCGCGATCCCGGGCACGTCCCGGCCCGCGCCGGCAGCTCTCCCACGACCGGCCGCGGGATCGTCGGAATGCGCGAACGCTGCCAGCTGCTCGGCGGTGAACTGGACGCGACGCCGCGTCCCGATGGCGGGTTCGAGGTCACCGCCCGCCTGCCCTTGACCCCGGTCGGATCGCGCTTGTGAACGCCACACCACCGATCAAAGTACTGCTCGCCGACGACGAACGTCTGGTCCGTTCCGGCTTCAAAGTCCTGCTCGACCTGGAAGACGACATCACGGTGGTCGGTGAAGCCACCACCGGCGCGGAAGCTGTGGAGATGGCCCGAGCCACCCGCCCCGACGTCGTCCTCATGGACATCCGCATGCCGCGGCTGGACGGGATACGCGCCACCGCGCAGATCGCCGAGGCCAACGGGATGGAGCGGGTCAAGGTGCTCATCCTCACCACCTACGACACCGACGAGAACGTCTTCGACGCCTTGCAAGCGGGCGCGAGTGGGTTCCTGCTCAAGGACGCGGGCCCAGCCGAACTCCTGCACGCCATCCGGGTGATCGCCGCAGGCGACGCGCTGCTCGCGCCCCGGATCACCCGCCGCCTCATCAGCCAGTTCACCGCGCAGCGCAGGGCGGCCAAGTCCGCCGAGGACCGGCTCGCGGTGCTGACCGACCGGGAACGCGAAGTGCTGGCACTGGTCGGGCAGGGCATGAGCAATGACGAAATCGGCGCCGCGCTGTTTCTCAGTCCGGCGACCGCGCGCACGCATGTCAGCCGCGCGATGGTGAAATTGGGTGCACGCGACCGCGCGCAGCTGGTCGTGATCGCCTACCAGACCGGGCTGAGTGATTTCACGTCGTAGCGACGATCGATTCGTTCGTCCCTGGCGGAACCGACGACGATGAGCACGATGCGCTGAGTGCATGCAACTCACGGCGATTGGCGCAGAAGTACGGCGGCGACGTGACCCTCGGTGCGGCTGTCGAACGACTGACCGGCTACGACGACCGACGCAGCCGATCGCGATCGTCGTACGCGAATTCACGTAGACAGCGACTCCCGTCGCCGGAAGCGGAGCACGCCTGGCGGGCGCGACCATCGACGGCATGATCTTGGATCCCGACCTCGAAGCATATGTCCCGCTGTTCCCCCCGGCCGATCTGTCCGATCCGATCACTGCCCGGGAGAACCTCGCCGAGCTGGCCGCCGCGGTACCGGTACCGGACACCGCGAACCTGGAGATCGAAAATCGCACGGTCCCGGGCGATTCCGAGGTGCCCGTGCGAATCTACCGCCCGCAGGGAGCGCAGGGCGCCATCCTGTGGCTGCACGGCGGCGGGTTCGTCATGGGTGACCTGGACACCGAACATCCGTGGGCCGCGCTGCTCGCCAACGCCTCCGGCGCGACAGTGATCTCGGTGGACTACCGCTTGGCGCCCGAGCACCGATTCCCCGCCGCCCATGATGACGTCTACACGGTGCTGACCTGGACGGCCGAGCACGCGACCGAGCTCGGCATCGACCCGGCGCGGATCGCGATCGGAGGCCACAGCGCCGGTGCGGGGATCGCGGCCGCGGTGGCGTTGCGGGCGCGAGACCAGCAGGGGCCGCCGATCCGGTTCCAGTTGCTCAACCAAGCCGTCCTCGATGACCGGCAACAGACATGGTCGGCACGGGATTTCACCGATACGCCCTTCCTGACTCGCGGCAAGGTCGCCCAAATGTGGGGGCACTACCTGGACTCCACACCCGCAACGCCGTACGCCGCCCCCGCGCGGGCCACCGATCTGTCCGGCCTGCCACCCGCCTACATCGCCACCGCGGAGTTCTGTCCGAACCGCGACGAAGACATCGACTACGCACTGCGCCTGCTGCGGGCGGGAGTGCCGGTCGAGCTGCATCAGTGGCCCGGCACATTTCACGGATCGCAGGCAATTCTGTCCGCCGAGGTGTCCCAGCGGCAGAACGCCGAACTCGCCGCAGTACTGCGTCGCGCCCTGGCCGGGGCCGAACGATGACCACCATCGACCTCGCCGAGGCGAGGGAGCAATCCACACCAGCAGCAGTCGATTCCCCGGCGCAACAGAGCGTAGCGACGTTGCTGCGCCCCCATCTCGGCGGTTTCGCCGCCGTGGTCGTCCTGCAGATCATCGGCGCTGTCGCTGGTCTGGCGCCGTTGCTCGCGGTCGTCGAATTGGGTCGAACACTGTTGTCGCCCGGCCCGATCGATCACGGTCATGTCCGGGTCGTCGTGATCGCGGGTGCGGTCGGCTTGTTCGCCCGACTGCTGTTCACGGCCGCGTCGTCCGGAATCGGGCATCTGCTCGACAGCCAGGTGCAACTGTCGTTTCGCAGACAACTGGCCGCGCGGCTGGGGCATGTGCCGATCGGCTGGTTCTCCCGGCGCGGCACCGGCGAGCTGGCGAAGATCGTGGGCAAGGACGTGAGCGCCGTGCACCCGTTCATCGCCCACACCCCCGGCGACCTGGTCGCCGCATTCGTGGTGCCGCTGGTGTCGCTGATCTACTTGTTCACCATCGACTGGCGGCTCACACTGATCACGCTCATACCGGTGGCGCTGGCAGTGGCGCTGGTCCCCCTGATGATGACCTCGACCCGGCTGCGTGAGCAGACGGAGTTCGACGCGGGGATGGGCCGGATCGCGACCGCGGCCGTCGAGTTCGTGCAGGGCATTTCGGTGGTCAAGGCGTTCGGCTCAGGCGAGCGCGCCCACCGAAGATTCCGCAAGGCGGCAGATGATTTCGCGGATTCCTTTCTCCGGATGGTGCGTGGTCTCGCCGGAGTCGCCGCGGGAATGCAGGTGGTGCTGTCACCGCCGTTCGTGCTGCTGATCGTGCTGGTCGGCGGTGCGGTTCTGATCACGAACGGTTCTCTGGCCCCGGCCGACCTGCTGCCCTTCCTGCTGCTGGGACTGGGCTTGACCGCTCCGGTGGCGGCGCTGGGCCACGGCTTCGACGATCTGCAGGCCGCCCGGCGCGCGGTCGGGCGGATCCGGGACGTGCTCGCGGTGCAGCCGCTTCCGGAACCCGCGCGCCCGGTGGCACCGCAGGGACACCGGGTGGAACTGCGTGACGTTCGATTCGGCTACGACGCCGAGCACGAGGTGCTGCGCGGGATCGACCTGGTGCTCGAGCCGGGGACGGTCACGGCGCTCGTCGGTCCGTCGGGAAGCGGAAAATCCACGCTGGTGCAGCTTTTGCCGCGGTTCTTCGACCCGACCCACGGTTCGGTCCGCATGGGTGACGTCGATTTACGCGAGCTCGGCAGCCGGGAGCTGTATCGGATGGTTTCCTTCGTCTTCCAGGACGTACGGCTGCTGCGCGCGTCGGTCGCGGACAATATCGCGCTGGCGGTCCCGCATGCCGACCGGGACGACGTGGTTCGCGCCGCCCGGCTGGCGAACATCCATGATCGGATCCTCGAGCTGCCGCGCGGCTACGACACGGTCCTCGGTGCGGACGTCCAATTGTCCGGTGGTGAGGCGCAACGGATTTCCCTCGCACGCGCGCTGCTCGCCGACGCACCGATTCTGGTGCTCGACGAGGCCACCGCCTTCGCCGACCCGCACACCGAACAGGCGGTGCGCCGGGCGCTGGCCACGCTGGAGGGCGACCGGACGATTCTGGTCATCGCCCATCGCCTGGAGACGATCGCCGACGCCGACACCGTCGTGCTGCTGGAGAACGGCTCGATCGTCGAGCGCGGCAAACCCGCCGAACTGCTGGCACGGAGCGGAAGGTTCGCCGAATTCTGGCAATCCCACCGATCCGCGCTCACCGATGAGGCCGAAACCCTCGGTGGCGTGCTGCGGCGCGAGCTCAGGCCCTTGGCGAGGCCACGGAGCGTACCCGCGAACGCCGCCGATGAGACACTGCAAGGAGACGAGTCCCGATGATTCGAATGCTGCTGCGCGTGCTGGGACGCGAGTACGCCCGGCCCGTGCGTCGCACCGTGGCCCTCATGACGGCGACCTCGGTAGCCGAAGGCTTGTCCTACGCACTGCTGGTTCCGGTGCTGCGGGCACTGTTCGGGAGCACGCCCACGGACGCCCGGCCCTGGCTGATCGCGTTCGGGGCGGCGGTCGCGGGCTACGCGGCGCTGCGCTATCGCAGCGATCTGTCCGGTTTCCTGGTCGGGACCACGCTTTTGCGCGGTGTCTATCATCGCTTCGGCGATCATCTGGCGCGATTGCCCCTCGGCTGGTTCACCCCCGGTCGTGTCGGAGAGGTGTCGATCCTCGCCAGCGAGGGTGTGCTACAGGCGATGAGCGTCATCGCGCATCTGCTGGCACCGTTGATCTCCGCCAGCGTGACTCCGCTGACGATCGTCGCCGTGATGTTCGCCTTCGACTGGCACATGGGCTCGGCCGCGCTGGCCGCCGTACCGGTCGTGGCGGGGATCCAGATCTGGGCGGGACGTTCGATGGCCGCCGCCGACGCGGAGCGCACCGAACGCACCAAGGACGCTACGGGCAGAGTTATCGAATACCTTCAGGCCCAGCCTGTGCTGCGCGCCGGCGGCCGGACCGTCGAACGCTTCCGGTTGCTCGACGACGCGCTGTCGGGACTCGAGCGCGCGTCCCGCCGTTCCATACTGTCGGCGCTGCCCGGCATAGTGGGGCTCACCCTGACGGTGCAGGCGATGTTCACCGCGCTGCTGGCCTTGGGCGCCTACCTGGCGCTCGGCGGGAATATCGGTGTCCCGGAGGTTTTGGCGATCCTGGTGCTGGCCGCCCGCTGCGCGGATCCGCTGCTGTCGCTGTCGGAAATCGGCGGCCAAATGCGCGGCGCGCGTGCCGGACTGGCCGGGCTGGAGGCGGTGTTGACCACCGAGCCGCTGCCGGAAGCTCCCGAACCGATTCAGCCGGTAGGCCATGACGTCGAGTTCGAGTCCGTGAGCTTCCAGCACGGCGGCCGTACCGTGATCGACGACCTTTCGCTGTCGGTGCCCGAGGGCGGGCGGCTTGCCATTGTCGGACCGTCGGGCGCGGGCAAGAGCACCTTGCTGCAGTTGCTGGCGCGGTTCTACGACGTGGACGCGGGCGCGGTGCGCGTCGGCGGCGCGGACGTGCGCGCGATCAGCACCGACGTGCTCATGCGGCAGATCGCCATCGTCTTCCAGGATGTCTATCTGTTCGACGGCACCATCGAGGAGAACGTGCGGCTCGGCCGTCCCGACGCCGACGACGCCGAAGTGCGAGCGGCAGCGACCGCGGCGCGGTTGGACGAGGTGATCGAGCGACTTCCCGGCGGGTGGGCGGCGAAGGTCGGCGAGGGCGGCGCACTGCTGTCCGGTGGTGAGCGCCAACGCGTTTCGATCGCGCGAGCGCTGCTGAAGAACGCGCCCATCGTGCTGCTGGACGAGGTGACCTCCGCACTCGACCCGGTGAACGAAGCGGCCGTCCACGACGGTATCGAACGCCTGATGGCGGGCCGGACGGTGGTGATGATCGCGCATCGCCTGCGGACCGTCCAACGCGCCGACCGCATCGTCTTCTTGGACAACGGCCGGATCGTGGAACAGGGCAGCCACGACGAGCTGCTGCGCCGCGGTGGTCGCTATGCCGACTTCTGGGAAATCTCCAGCCCACTGGTACCGAGTCGCCGTTGAACTTCCCTCGCTCCGGCACTCGGCGCCGTGGACTACCCTTCGCTCATGACGTGCGAATTCGACAGGGAGATGGTCGATCACGGCGAGGCGATCGAGATGATCGATCGCTCCTTCGGCAGTCGGGTGCGGCTCTGGCACCGCACCATGCCTTACCGCGACGGAAGGCCGTGTGACGACGACTTCGTCGCGATGTGCGCCGAACTGTCCGCCGAGGGAATGTCGGCCTCGATGCGCGGGCTCTTGGTCGACCACGTCGGCGGCCGTTCGCTGTCCCGGTTCGTCGACACGTTGGAACAGGACTTCACCGGCTGGACCGGTATCCGAACCTGGGAGAGCATGGATCACGAACTCCGGATCGACACAGAGCACGCGCCATTGGGTCATGTCCGGCTCACCTGGACCTTGATGCGGCAGTCCGGCTTCTCGACGTCCTGGACAGCGACGACGGTGACCGTTCTGGAGGCTGGTGAACAGGTGCGGCAGTTCGCGGCCACTATCCACCGATTCCTCCGGCCGAGCGAGTCCGGCCAATTGCCGTAGTCCAATGACGACCAGCGGACCGTCCTGCCGGAGTGGGATAGTTCAAATCAGCAGGAAATGGGATTCAGGATGTGGCACGAGACGGAACCGGCAGATATCGGCCTCACCGAGTTCGTTGTTGGTGACCTCGACGACGAACTCGGCGGGGAGTCTGCGCGGCGGCGCGCGCTGGTCGACTATACGTCGGGGACGGGACGACGCTGGAGCTATGGGGAACTGGTGGAGGCGATCGACCAGGTGGCCGCTGGTCTGCGCGCGTCCGGAGTGGGTGAAGACGACGTCGTTGCTGTGATCCTGGACAACAGCGCCCAGTTCGTCGCGGCATTTCACGGTGTACTGGCCATCGGCGCCGTGGTCTTGCCGTTGGATCCGCGTGCTCCGATGACGGAGTGGAATACTCGGCCACCCCTCCGCGAGGTGCGCGCTGTCCTGACTTCCTGGGACATATGGGATCGGCTCGACGCCGCCGGAATCGGGCGTGAGCTGCGCTGCGTCCAGGCCGTGCACGTCGGCGATACGCCGCTGAACACCAGTGGTTGCCTGGTCTGGTGGCATGGGTCCCTCGACGAATCGGCGAGTGGCGCCATGCCCAACCACAGGGGTGGGAATCGGACGGCTGTTCTAGCCGAGCCCGGCGGAACGCAAGGTGCATGGGAAAGGGCGGAACTGACCCATAGCGGTCTCATCGCGGATTTGAGGCAGACCACCGCGGCGCTTCGACCACGAGAATCCGATGTCGTGCTCGCCGCAACGCCGTTGCAGCGTATCGGCAATATGCAGATAGCCGTGAACCTCGCGCTACGGGCACGTGCAACCGTTGTGCTGCCTAGAAACCCGTGCACGCCCGCGGACTTGGTGCAGCTGCTGAAACATCATCGAGTGACAGTGGCCCACTGCACACCGGATACGCTCGCCGAGCTGGCCACTTCGGGTCTCGACGCCCAGCGTTTTCCGAAACTACGGCTGGTCGTATCGAGCGATGGCCCGCTCGATACGACCATCTCCGAGGAATGCGCACACCGGCTCGGCGTTCCCGTCGAGATCCGGTAGACCGAGGCCGAAGTCGGGATGACCGCTGTCGGCTACGGCTTCCGCAATTCCCGAGCGGCCGACGCGCTGGCGACGACAACCAAGGGCGTTGCCCACTTGTCGGGCTTGTCGCCGACCGCGGCATGGGACGCGGCCGCGCCGCTGGCCCGCATCGCGGCGATACGGTGGTGATGATCGCGCATCGTCTTCTTGGACAACGGCCGGATCGTGGAACAGGGCAGCCACGACGAGCTGCTGCGCCGCGGTGGTCGCTATGCCGACTTCTGGGAAATCGCGTCGGCCTTGACAGGCAAGTGAGCACTTGCCTATCGTCGGCCCATGGGCGATGTCTTCAAGGCCCTCGCCGATCCCACCCGGCGGACCATTCTCGACGAGCTGACCGAGCGCGACGGTCAGACCCTGTTCGAGATCTGCGTCCGCCTGACGAGTCGGCATCAGCTGAGCCTCACCCGGCAGGCCGTCTCCCAGCACTTGGCGGTGCTGGAGGAGGCCGGGCTGATCACCGCGCGCAAGCAAGGGCGGTACAAGTTCCACCACCTCGACACCACTCCCCTGGCCGCCATCGTCGAGCGGTGGCCGGTCACCAGGAAAGGACAAGCACCGTGAAGATCTATGTCACCAGCGTGTTCGTCGACGACCAGCAGAAGGCCCTCGACTTCTACACCGAGGTGCTCGGCTTCACCAAGAAGCACGACGTTCCGCTGGGTGAGGCCCGGTGGCTGACGGTCGTCTCGCCGGAGGACCCCGAGGGCACCGAACTGCTGCTCGAGCCGGATGGGCACCCCGCGGTCAAGCCGTACAAGGACGGCCTGGTCGCCGACGGCATTCCGGCCGCCTCGTTCCAGGTCACCGACGTCCAAGCGGAATACGAGCGGCTGCGCGGGCTCGGGGTGACGTTCACGCAGGAACCGATGGCGGCCGGTCCGGTGGCCACGGCGGTCTTCGACGACACCTGCGGGAACCTGATCCAGATCGTCACCCCGGCCTGACCTCGGCTCGACTCGGCAGATCGGTCGAATGGATTCGCCATGCTGCATAAGGCTTTTCACCTACAGTGCCGGACTACTCGGCGCGGCGACCGGTGAAGTCGAAGGATCCGCCGTCGATGCCCCAGGAGATGATCCGGTCGGGGTGAATTCGGATGACCGCGCGTTCCTGGGGTGGAAACGGCGGCTCCACGTCATCGAGCGCCTCGGCCGTGCCGCGTATCTCGATGCCGCGAATCACGTATGGCTCCAATGAAACCTGTTGGTCGATGACGAACGACACCCGGCTGCCCGCCTCGACATTGCGGTACTTTCGACTGGCACGCATCCGCATGCCCCCGATGTCGATCGTGCCGTCGGCGTTAACCCGATAGCTGGTCGGGTTGTTCTGCACAACGCCGTCGGGCGACACCGTGGCCAGCCGACCGATCCCGGCCTCCGCGAGGAACTGCTGTTCGTTGCTGGTGAAGGTCATGTCAGTTACTCCTCAGTGAATTCGATATCAGGTGTGCCCCGGCGATCAGCCGGACGTTGTGGGGTGCTATCACACGCGACACCCGGGGCTTTGAGATCAGAACAGGATCAGCGCGGCGCACAGTCCGGCAATGGCGATGAACTGCAGGGTGACCCGGTACTTCAGAATGCTGTCCCACTTGTCCTGCAGCGCACGGGCATTGGCCGGAATGATGCCGCTCTGCGCAGCGGCCGTCTGCTGAGAATTGATCGGCTTGGCGATGCGGACGTAGAAGGCGAGCCAGGTCAGCAGCGCCGCCACGGTGATCCCCGCCGCCACAGCGGCGCCGATCTGCCCGGCCCACAGCGCGATCAGCAGTGTGAGCACCGCGGTGACCACACCGCCCACACCGAAAACCGGCATGCGCTTGTCGCCGTAGTAGTGACCCCATCCCGCACTCATGGTCACGGTCGCGTCATCGAGCTTGCGGTACACGGACCGGGTGATCACGGCCCCGCAGACGTCGGTCCCATAGACGACGGCATTGGCGAGAACGGCGGCGGCGGCGATGATCTGGCCGGTGACGATGAGCATTTTCGGCTCCCAAATTCTAGCAGCGTTAGAAACTGGAGCAACGATAACATTCGCTCGCTAGCTTGTCTAGCCTTGCTAGATTTCAGATCGCTACCACGGATCGCGCTCGGATCCGCAAGCCGCACTTGCCCATTCCGGCCGAGCAGACGCTGTCGCAGGCAAGCCGGTCACCGAGCGCTGGCAGATCTTCGATCTGCTGGATCCGCTGGTGACACTGGAGCTCATCGCGGTCCCCGGCCTCGCCGACCGGGGCTGCGGGCAGCCCGACCGCGCCGGAGTCGGGGATCGACGGCACCTGGCACCCCCCGCCTTGACGCCGGTGAGCTGACCTGCCACCCAGCGATGCCGCCGCAGCTCAGGCGGCGGCATCACTGCCAATTGGCCTCCCACTCGCGGGCAGGAATGACGACTCTCAGATCGAGGCGCTCACCACGGCAGAGGTCTACCGGGTCCACTGGTCGAGCAACACCGCCAGGCGGGCGTCCCGCTGAGCAGGCCGCAGCCGTCCACCGCGGTCCAGGGTCGCCAAGCCGTGCAGGGCGCTCCAGCCGACCTCGGTGAAAGTCTCCGGATCGTGCTCCCCCGCGAACGGTGCGAACGCGGCGAACATGACGGCGAACGCGTCTCGCAGCGGCTGCGAGGCATTCTCGCCGAACGTGAGGTTCACCTTCATCAGGAACATCGCGTCGTAGAGTGCGGGCCGCGCGGTCGCGAAGTCGAGGTAGGACCGCGCCACCGCCGCCAACGCTGCGCGCGGCTCGCCGCCCGCGGACTCCAACGCCGCGCGGCTCCACGCGGCCATCTCCGCGATGCCTTCCTCGGCGACCGCCGTGACGATCTCGTCCTTGCCCGCGAAGTGCGAATACAGCACCGGCTGGCTGTATTCGATCCGTTCCGCCAGCCTGCGCACAGTCACCGCGTCCCAGCCCTGCGACTCGGCCAGCTCCCGAGCGGTGTCGATGATCAGCCGGTGCCGTTCGGCGCGTTCCCGTTCTCGTCGCCTCTGGGTCGTCATAGGCCGAATATAGCATCGCTTGACAATCTAGTGTTACTAGAAATTGCTACGGCTTCTGCAGTTCCCGAGCGGCCAACGCGCTGGCGACGAAAACCAAGGGCGTGGCCCACTTGTCGGGCTTGTCGCCGATCGCGGCATGGGATGCGGCCGCGCCGCCGTAGACGAAAACCAGTCCGGCATACGCCCATTCCTTCGTCCGGGGGTGTCCCGGCGTAACCAGCGCGGCGATTGCCGCCAGCTTGGCCACGCCCAGGATCGTGGTGAAGTACATGGGATATCCCAGGCGACCGAGGACCTCCCGCACGAGGGGGATCCGCGCGAGATCCCAGTACGACCCCACCGCGGTTTCGGCCAGCAGAATCGTGCCGGGTATCCACTTGGCGACCGTCAGCATCCGCGATTTCGCATGGCTGGTCATGCGACGTCCGTTCCGTTGTCCCAGATCTGCCCGGCGGGCTCGCCGACCACGTTGTTGACGATGTTGAACATGGTTCCGCCGGCGAGCCAGAGGGTCAGCGCCGCACGCTGCCGCTCGTCGTAATGCCGCGACAGCTCGTCCCAGAGCTCGTCGGACACCAGATCACCACCGCGGTGCGCCATGTCCGTGATCGCCTCGGCGAATGCCAGCGCCGCACGCTCGGCGTCGCTGAAATACGGCGCTTTCCGCCACGCCGAGACGGTGGCGAGCTGGTCGTCGCTGATGCCTTCCTTCCTCGCCAGCTGAACCTCGGCCCACAGGCAGGCGCTGCCTCCGTTGATCTGGCTGGCCCGCATCGCGGCGATCGCCAATGTCGAACGGGGAATGCCGCTTCCGAAGACAGCCTTTTCGAGGGCCGCCGGAATGGCCTGGCCTGCCTCGGGCAGCAGGTAGAAAGGGTTCGTCATGCGCAAGGTCATGAGGTGAGTTCTCCTTGATACGTTGGCGCGGCCGATTGCCGATCGCACCGCTACGTCTCATTGACGTAACGCGGCGGCAAAACGTAACCGCCCGCCACCAGCGACAACGCGCTCGGTCGGCGACTTGCTGTTCATCCCGGAGATCGGGCAACCTCTCTGGCCCACGAATGGGCAGCCGCACGGTCCGGAGACCCGCTGGCCGTCCTCGTCGGCGACTATCAGCGCGCGGGCGAACTGATCGGCGCGGCCGACTGGTCCACAGCTCTGCGTTTTCTCGAATCAAGCCGTAGCACAATAGAATCGGAGATCGGCGGTAACGATCCAGCCGTCCTGAGCATGTGGGGCAACCTGCACCTGAAATCCGGTCTCGCCGCCGCCCGCGCGGGTCGCCGGGATGTCGCCGACGACCACCTCGCCGAAGCGCGGGAAACCGCCCAGCGCATCGGTGCCGATCGTGACGACTACCGGCTGTGCTTCGGCATCACGAATGTCGGCATATGGTCGGTCGGCCTGGCCGTCGAGATGATGGACGGCACCGAGGCGGTGAAACGCGCCGAACCCGTGCATCTTCCGGCTACCACGCCACGCGAGCGCGCGGGCCACCACTACATCGACTTGGCCCGGGGATACCTTCTCCACGGCGACCGCGCGAAAACCCTTGCCTCCCTTCAGAAGGCCAAGGAGATCGCGCCGACCCAAACCCGCTACCACCCCATGGTCCACGAGACCCTCCGCGTCCTGGTCCGCGACGACGCTCGAAGCAACGAGAGCGTGCGCGGCTTCGCCGCCTGGTGCGGCGTCAACCGCGCCTGATCACTCTCGGTCGTCCGCCTCAACGTGACTCCGACCGCTGACCGGAGATCGTTTGCCTGCGGACGGTACATCGCCTCGCGCTGTATGCTGCACTGACGGTCGTGAACCTCAGACAGCGGGTGTTCGCGAGTGCTATACGGGCAGACTGAGCGCCCTGTACACCGCGACCACCTTTGCGGCACCTACGATCTCGCCGCGCTCGATCATCTGCACGGTTTCCGGGATATGGCGGTTCTCGTCCACGAGACGCTCGCCATGAATCTTCCACTGAGTGCGGCTCACCTGCTCGACGGTATAGCAGGGCGGTTCCCGGACACGATCACTAGCAGCCGATCACGGGGTGGCGGGCATTATCGGGGGCACGTATTCGAATGTCATTCCGAGCAACCATACGAGTAGCAGTACCACCGGCAGGTGGAACAGGAACTGCAGGAACGTGAAGCCGACGAGGTCGCGCGCCCGCAGTCTGAGCACTGCCAGCAGCGGCAGCATGAAGAATGGGTTGATGAGATTCGGCAGTGCTTCTGCCACGTTGTATATCTGGACCGTCCAGCCGAGGTTCATGTGCACGTCTGTCGCTGCCTGCATGACGTAAGGGGCTTCGACCAGCCATTTTCCGCCGCCGGACGGAACGAAGACGCCGAGTACCACGGTGTAGAGGGCGATGACGACGGCAAAGCTTCCGCCGCCGCCGATGCTCGTGAAGAACTCCGCGAGGTGTTCGGAGACCGTGAGACCGCCCCTGCCCTCGGCTTTGGTGAGAATCGCGGCCATGGCGGCGTACAGCGGGAACTGGACGAGAATTCCGGCGGTGGCGGGAACGGCGAGGGAGACGGCCTGCAAGAACTTGCGCGGGGTTCCGTGCAGCACCAAGCCCAGCATGAGAAAGACGAGCAGATAGCCATTCAAGCTGCTGACCACGGTGAGCACCGGTTTGGTGAACAGCTGAGAGATCAACCAGCCCGCCGTCATCACCCCGGCCAGGATCGGCAGAATACTGCTGTATTCGAGCCACTCCCCGGGACGGGAGCGTGGAGCCACCTCCGCGGGCTGGTCATCCAGATCGACGTCCAGTTCCTGGGCGGTCTTGATCGCTGTGTCCTTCGGTGCCGAGAAGTGCGCGATCACCACCGTGAGCGCCATGATCATGGCGCACATGACCAGGGACTGCCATGTGAAGATCGTGTGCCCGAAGTCGAGGACACCGGTGATTTTCAGCAGGGCTGGAGGCAACGAAGTGGCAGTGGCCTGTAGCTGCGCGGCCGAGGACGATATTCCCAGCGCCCACACGGCGCCCAGACCCATGAACGCCGCAGCGCCGAGCGCGCGATAGTCCACGCGTAGGTCGGTCCGGCGGGCGATCGCGCGGGCGAGCAGACCGCCGAAAACCAGACTGAGTCCCCAGTTCAGCAACGATATCGACGTGGCGAGCAATGCAACGAAACTCACCGCGCTGCTGGAGGTTTGCGGCAAAGTGGCCAGCCGGTCGATCAGCCGGGCGACAGGTGGGGAGGTGGCGATGACGTATCCCGTGAGGACCACCATTGCCATCTGAAGGGTGAAGGCGGTCAGATCCCAGAAACCGTCGCCGAACGCGTTCGCGACTGTTCGCGGCGACGAACCGTTGGCCAGTGCGGCGCCAGCCACGATGAATACCCCCGCCAGCGCGACCACGTAGGCGTCCGGGAACCACTTCTCCGTCCACCTCGCGAGCGACTGGGCGACCCGCGCGAGGCCCCGCTCAGGGGTAGCTGCTTCATTCTTTTCCGGGCTGGTTTCCGCACTGGTGGACGTCATCCCGCCGTACCTCTTCTTTCTCTTCACGCATGAGACCGCCCGATGCATGTGACGCACCGCACAAGGCCCGGTTCGTGAGTATTGATGTCCCACTTGTGTGCGGGCAAGAGAGAATTGCGCAGGTACCGTCTGCAAAAATGCAGAAACAGTATCGCCAGCTACCCCGCGCCGGCAGTCAGGATCGCTCACCGAACCAGCGGCGCAGCGCTTCGAGCAGCCCGTCACGCGCACCGGCGTCCGCGGCCCAGGCGACATAGCCGTCCGGGCGGATCAGCAGGGCGGAAAGGTCGCGTGGGGCAACGGGTTTCGCCGTCACCACGCGCACCAGATCCGACCACGGAGCGCAGAGCGCCTGGAGTTCCGCGGAATCGGCCAGGTCCAGCAGGATCGCGCGACCATCGGAGAAGTGCTCGGCGAGCCGACTGCCGTCGGAGAGTTCGATATCCGGCGTAACCGCGCCGACCAGGTCGTGGCCGCCGCCGAGATCGTAGCGGTGCAGGACACCGGAGATCTTCGTGAAGATCGCGGTGGCGCCGTCGCGGGTCGCGAGCAGATCGGTGACCACATCACGCAGGGCCTTGCTGCGCCGATCGAGTCGCATCAGCGCCACCTGGGCGCGGGTCCACTCCAGTACCCATGCGCCGATGGGATGCCGTTCGGTGGTGTAGGTGTCGAGCAGGCTCTCGGTCGCGTCGCCGCGCACCACCGCGGCCAGTTTCCAGCCGAGGTTGACCGCGTCGCCGATGCCGAGATTGAGGCCCTGTCCGCCGAACGGCGAATGCACATGGGCGGCGTCGCCTGCCAGCAGGACACGGCCTTTGCGGTATTCGGTGACCTGGCGGGTGTTGTCGGTGAAACGGGTCGCCGAGTACACGGCGGTGATCTCGACCGGGACGCCCGAGACCGTGCGCAAGCTGGCCTGCAATTCGGCCGCGGTCACCGGTGCGGTGCGGTCGGCGGGAGGGCCGTCGAGCTCGACGGTGAGGATACGACCCGGTGTCGGCCCGCTGACGTAGATTCCGGCATCGGTCGAGTTCCAGCCCGGCCGCAGACCCTCGGCACCGGTCATCTCGACCACCGCCTGATGTCCGGTGATCTCCGGGTCGAGCCCCGGGAAATCGAATCCGGCGAGCTTGCGGACCGTGCTGCGCCCGCCGTCGCAGCCGACGAGCCAGGCCGCGCGGACCGTGCTGTCGCCGCAGTAGACGGTGACACCGGTTCCCTCGTCATCGAAGTCGGCCAATTCGACGCCGCGCCGGATCGGCACGCCGAGTTCGGCGGCGCGCCGGGCGAGGATCGCTTCGATGCCCTGCTGAGGCACCAGCACCGCATCGGCGGCCGGCCCGAGTTCGGCGAAAGCCGGGTCGTCGAACTCGATATCGGGCGTGCGCAGCATGATGCCCGCGAAATGACCGACGATCGGCGGGCGCTGGGTCGCCGCGCCCGCGCTCGGGAACAGACCGGCGGCGCGGATGCGCTCCAGCACCGCGTTCTGCTGTTCGAGCAGGTCGGGCAGCAGTCCACGGCGGCACAGGGCTTGCGCGGTCGGCACATTGATCGCACCGGCCTTGATGGTCATATCGGGCTCGGTCAGCCGCTCGACCACCAGCACGTCCGCGCCGCCGAGGCGCAGTTCGCAGGCCAGCATCAGCCCGACCGGTCCGGCTCCGGCGACCACCACATCGAATGTCTCGTTCATGGCCTGGACTCTGCCGCCGGGTGCTTGCGGCGGTCTTGCGTCGCCTTGCACGCGTCTTGCGTCGAGACGACGAGCTGTCCTCTCGGCGTTCGGCCACAACAGTTGTCGCGGTCACATCGCTGCCAGGCGGTAGGCGAAGATGCCGCGCTGGACTCAGTCGACCAGCGTGCGGAAGAACTCGCGGACGTCGCCGACCAGTAGCTCGGGCACCTCCAGCGCCGGGAAGTGGCCGCCGGAGTAGAACTCCGACCAGTGCGTGATGTGGTGCGCGCGCTCGGCGAAGCGGCGGATGGCGTAGTCGCCGTCCTTGAACACCGCGACGCCGGTCGGCACCGTGCCCTTCGGCTTCGGCGCGAACATGCTCGCGTCGTGGAACCGCTCGTAGTAGAAGTTCGCGACGCTGCGGGCGGTGTCGGTGAACCAGTAGATGGTGACCGTGGCCAGCAGCCGATCCTTGTCCACGGCCTGTTCGGGCAGTGCGTACGCGGAGTCGGTCCACTCCTGGTACTTCTCCACGATCCAGCCGAGCTGGCCTGCCGGGGAGTCGGCGAGCAACTGCGCGATGGTGTTGGGGCGCGAGCCCTTGAGGTTCATGTAGGCGGAGCCCTCGTCCTGGAACTTCTTCATCGCGCCCAGCCGCGCCCTCTCCGCCTCGGTGAGCGCGGCCATGTCGGCGGGGTCGCCGGTCGGGAAGGTGACCAGCGCGTTGACGTGCACACCGACCACGTGCTCGGCGTCGGTCCGCCCGAGCGCCGGGGCGATGAAAGCGCCGTGGTCGCCGCCCTGCACGCCGTAACGGTCATACCCCAGGCGCGCCATCAGCTCGGCGAGCGCCGCCGCGATCCGGCCGTCGTTCCATCCCGTCTCGGTGATCGGCCCGGAGAAACCGTGTCCCGGCAGCGACGGGATCACCAGGTGGAAAGCCGGAGCGTCGGGAGCGCCGTGCGCGGCGGGGTCGGTGAGCGGGCCGATCACGTCGAGGAAGTCGACCACCGAACTGGGCCAGCCGTGCAGCAGCAGCAACGGTGTGGCGTCCTCCTGGGCCGAGCGGACGTGCAGGAAGTGCAGGTTCTGGCCCGCGATGGTGGTGGTGAACTGCGGGTGGGCGTTCAGCTCCGCCTCGACCGCCCGCCAGTCGAACTTCTCGGCCCAGTACCCGGCCAAGTCCTTCAGGTACGCGGTCGGCACGCCGCGTTCCCATCCGGTGCCGGGCAGGTCGTCGATCCAGCGGGTGCGGGCCAGGCGCAGGCGGAGGTCGTCCAGGTCGGCCTGCGGGATGTCGATGCGGAAGGGGCGGATTTCGCTGTTCGTCATGCCGGTAATACTTCGGGTAACGAGGGGGTCGCCGAATCACGAGAATTCGTTATCTTGCCGCCGGATCTCTCTTTACCCGTCGCGGTTGTTCACCCGCCGCACTTGGCACCGACCGTGCGCTGCGGGCATGATCGCGCCGTGGTGAGCCTTCCCGTGTGCGGTGCCTTCGTCGGGCGGGCCGCCGAAGTCGCGGCATTGCAGGACGCCTACCGGGACCCGGCGGTGCGTACCGTGCTGGTCGCGGGCGAGGCGGGTATCGGAAAGTCGCGGCTGGTCGCGGAGTTCACGACGCGGGTGGAGGCGCGGACGGTGGTGTTGCGCGGACGCTGTCCGGAGTTCGGCGCGACGGGCGTGCCATTCGCGCCGTTCGTCGCGGTTATGCGAGCGCTGTTGCGAGACCGAGGGGTGGACGGGCTGACCGCCCTGCTCCCGGTGGCCCAGCCCGCGCTGGCGCGGTGGCTTCCCGAACTGGCCGCGCGGTCGGGGGCAGGAACCGACACCGATCGAATCCGGTTGTTCGGTGAGATCTTGACCGTGCTGGAACAGCTGGCTTCGACCAGGCCCGTGGTGGTGGTCCTGGAGGACCTGCACTGGGCCGATGACGCCAGCCTCGAACTGCTCGCCTTCCTGGTCGCCAACCTCGCCCAGCGGGATCTGCTGCTGGTCGGCACCTATCGGCCCGCCGATTGCGAACCATTGCGCAAGCTGGTCGCGGGGTGGCGCCGCGACCCCGGCGTCCGGCTGCTGGCTCCGGCGCCGCTCACCAAGCACGAAGTGGGCAGGCAACTGGCCGCGCTGCTGAGCCGGGAGCCGGAACCCGGGACGATCGCACGAGTCTTCGAGCGCAGCAAGGGAATTCCGTTGTTCGTCGAGGCACTCGGCCCCGCGCCGGAGGACACACCCGCCGACCTGTCCGAGCTGTTGCTCGGGTACCTGTCCGACCTCCCCGACCACACCGGTTCGGTGCTGCGGCTGGCGGCGGTGGCCGGGTCACCGATCCGCCACACACTGCTGGAGGGCGCCACCGACCTCGACGCGCACGCGCTCACCGCCGCCCTGCGTCACCTGGTCGACCAGCAACTGCTGGTCGCCACCGACACCGGCTACGAGTTCCGGCACATCCTCCTTCGCGACGCCGTCTACGACCATCTGCTGCCCGCGCAACGAAAACAACTGCACGCCAAGCTTTGCCAGGTACTCGCCAGCGACCGGGCCCAGTTCCCCTCCGGCGAGCTGGCCTATCACGCGTACGAGGCGGGTGATCTACCGCTGGCGCTCGAATCCGCTTGGCATGCCGCGGCCGACGCGGAAAGCGCAGGCGCCCATGCAGATCAGGTGCGTCACCTGGATCGGGTGCTCGAACTGTGGGACCGGACACCGGAAGCCGCGAGCCGGGTGGGCGCCGCTCGGCTCGGTGTGCTGGAAGCGGTCGTGGCGGCCTGCCACCGCGGCGGCGTCATCGAGCGGGGCGTCGCGGCCGCCGACGAGGCGCTGGCCGCCATCGATGCGGCCATCGAACCGGAGCGCGCCGCCCGGCTGCACCACTATCGGGCCGGATTGCGCAATCAAAGCAGCAGCGGCGGCGAAGACGACCTGCTCGCGGCCCTGGCGTTGCTTCCAGCCGACCAGCCGACCGTGCTGCGCGGCGAGGTGCTCGCCGAACTCGCCGCCGCGCGCGCGTTCAGCGGTGACGCGGCCGCCGCCGAAAGCGACGCGCGCGCCGCCGCCGATGTGGCCGAACAGCTGGGCGACCAGGCACTGGCCGCGCGTGCCTACGCGTATCTCGGGCTGGCCGCCGCAGACCGTCCTGAGGTGGCCCTAGCGCATTTCGAACGGGCGCATGCGGCCGCGCGCGATCCGGGAACGCTGCTGACGGTGGTGCTGTGGGAGTCGGCACTGCTGGTGGCGTCGGGTGCGAACGAGGCGGCCATCGCCACGATCCAGCAGGGGCTGCGCGCCGCGCACGAGACTTACCGTTTCGTCGAGACCGGGCCGATTCTGCTGGTCAAATGGGCCCAGGCGCTCACCGCGCTGGGCCGCTGGGATGAGGCGCTCGATCTCATCGACGAATCGCTGACCGAGCGGCTGCCGCCGCTGAGCACCGCCGCGCTGCTGCTGTGCCACGCCCGGATCATGCTGGCACGCGGGGACGCGGATGCCGCGGAGACCAGCACGAAATCCGCGCAGCCCCTGCTCGGCGACCGCCGATGGGCCAGGCAGTACCAGATCCAGCTGCACACCGTGCAATCCGAGCTCGCGCACGCGGCGGGCAACCCCCAGCGCGCGGCCGAAATCGGCGCCGCGACCCTCACCGCCGACGACCTCGCCACATATCATCACGAGGCGTGGGCATTGGCCGCCACGGTGGCGCGAACCCGCTGCGCCACCATGGTTCTCGACGCCGTCACAGAAAGATTGCCGGTGATCACGGCTGTCGACGCCGCTTACCGGGGCACTTGCCGCGCCGTGCGCAGTGGCCGTCCCGCCGATTGGACGGCGGCGGTGTCGTCCTGGCGAGCCCTGCGCCAGCCGTACGAGCTGGCGCGCAGCCTGCTCGAATCCGGCGAAGCCGAACTGGCCACCGGCGATCGGGCGGCGGCGCGCACCGCATTGCGCACCGTCCTGGAACTGGCGGGCGAATTGCAGGCGCCGCCGCTGCGCGAGCAAGCCGAACAGCTGGCCGACCGCGCCGGGATCGTTCTCGATGGACCCGCGGACCGGCCGCCGGTCGCGCAGCGGCCGAGCACCGCGGGCCTGACGCCCAGGGAACTCGACGTGCTGCGGCTGGTGGCCACGGGTGCGAGCAATCGCCGGATCGCGGCCGAGCTGTTCATCAGCGCCAATACCGCCGGTGTCCACGTCTCGCGCATTCTCGCCAAGCTCGGCGCGGCCACCCGGACCGAGGCGGCCGCGATCGCGCGGGAGCGCGGACTGCTCGTTGCCGACGGACGAACCGACCGGCTACGGTCCTAAGATACACTGGCTCGAACATGTCTCGAAAGGACGGGCTGATGCGGTCGACCTTGCTGTCCCGGCGCGATCTCGATTTCCTGCTCTACGAGTGGCTCGACGCGGAGGGGCTGACCAAACGCGAGCGCTACGCCGAGCACTCGCGGGAGACCTTCGACGCCGTGCTCGAGCTCAGCGAGCAGCTGGCCACCAAGTACTTCGCACCGCACAACAAGCTCAACGACGCCAACGAACCGACCTTCGACGGCGAACGCGTGACCATCATCCCCGAGGTCGGCCGCGCGCTGGAAGCCTTCGCCAAGGCCGGATTGCCTTTGGCGGCAATGGATTACGAACTCGGCGGCGCGCAACTGCCCGCCACCGTCGCGCAGGCGAGCTACGCGTGGTTCCAGGCGGCCAACCCGGGCACCGCGGGCTACCCGTTCCTCACCGTGGCCAACGCGAACCTGCTCGTCGCGCACGCCGATCGGGAGCTGGTGGACAAGTACGTCCGTCCGATGCTCGCGGGCCGGTTCTTCGGCACCATGTGCCTGTCGGAGCCGCAGGCCGGTTCGTCGCTTGCCGATATCGTCACCCGCGCCGAGCCCCAGGACGACGGCACGTATCGGCTGTTCGGCACGAAGATGTGGATCTCCGGCGGCGATCACGAACTCGGCGAGAACATCGTGCACCTGGTGCTGGCGAAGATCCCCGGCGGACCGGCGGGCACCAAGGGGATCTCGCTGTTCGTGGTGCCCCGCTTCCTGGTCGGCGACGACGGCGCGATCGGCGAACGCAACGACGTCGCGCTGGCCGGGCTCAACCACAAGATGGGCTACCGCGGCACGGTCAACACCGTGCTGAACTTCGGCGAGGGCCGCTGGACGCCCGGCGGCGCACCCGGCGCCGTCGGCTACCTGGTCGGCGCACCGCATCGCGGGCTGACCTACATGTTCCACATGATGAACGAGGCGCGAATCGGCGTCGGCCTGGTCGCCGCCGCGCTCGGCTACACCGGCTACCTCGAGTCGCTCGATTACGCCCGCACCCGCACCCAGGGCCGGGCCAAACTGCCCGCCGACCCGGCCGCGCCGCAGCGCCCGATCATCGAGCATGCCGACGTGAAGCGAATGCTGCTGGCGCAGAAGACTTACGCCGAAGGCGGCTTGGCGCTGGTGCTGTACTGCGCCCGGCTGGTGGACGACCAGCGCACCGCCGAATCCGAGGAGGACCGCCGCGCGGTCACCCTGCTGCTGGACATCCTGACCCCGATCGCCAAGAGCTGGCCCGCGCAGTGGTGCCTGGAGGCCAACAGCCTCGCCATCCAGGTGCTCGGCGGCTACGGCTACACCCGCGAGTACAACGTCGAGCAGCACTACCGGGACAACCGGCTCAACCCGATCCATGAGGGCACGCACGGCATCCAGGGCTTGGATCTGCTGGGCCGCAAGGTGACCCAGCAGGGCGGCGCGAGCCTGCTCGCCCTGGGCGGGCGGGTCGAGGCGACCATCGCCGCCGCCCGCGCGGCGGGTGGCGAGGCGGCCGAGCTCGCCGCCCAGCTGGAGGCGGCGTGGCGTCGGCTGGTCGAGGTGACCGCGGGACTGTTCGCCTCCGGCGACATCGAGGCCGCGCTGGCCAACAGCTCGGTGTACCTGGAGGCGTTCGGGCACATCGTGCTGGCGTGGATCTGGCTCGAACAGTTCCTCGCCACCGGGGACCGTTCCGGCGACTTCTACGATGGGAAGCGGCACGCGGCGCGGTTCTTCTATCATTTCGAACTACCCAAGACGGCACCGGCGCTGGATCTGCTCGCCCGCTTGGACCGGACTACCCTGCAGATGCGCGACGCCTGGTTCTGAACACGCCCCCATTTCGATACATGCCCTAGAGGATGTATCATTCTTCGGTGATCGATTCCAGTCAGCGGACCACCCGCCCTCCCGGCCGACCGGCCTCCGCGACCAGGGAACAGGTCATCGAACACGCCCGCAAGGCGTTCCTGGCCGGTGAGCGCGTGGACATCCAGGCCATCGCCGGGCAACTCGGGCTCAGCCGCGCCTCGATCTACCGCTGGTTCGGCTCCCGCGACGGCGTGCTCGGCGCGGTGCTGGCCGGAGAGTTCGAGGCCCTGCTCAGCCGCGCCGACGCACGCCGTCGCTCCACCGGCGCACGGCGCATCCTGGACGTGCTCTACCGGGTCAACCGCTGGATGACCGACAACGAACCGTTCCGCCGCTATTTCGAGAACGAGCCGCTGTCCGGGCTGCGCATCCTCACCGCGGGCGACGGACCGGTCCAGCCGCTGATCGTCCAAACCGTCCGGGAGCTGATCATGCGCGCGGCGCAGGAGGACGGCTACCACCCGCCGCTGGAACCCGCCCTGCTCGCCTACGCGCTGGTCCGCCTCGGCGAGGCGTTCCTGTACAACGACAACGTCGCGGGCATCCGCGGCGACATCGACCGCCTGCACGAGGTACAGGCGGCGCTGCTGGGCATCCCCGAGGCGATCGAGAAGTAGCGGGCCTACGACCCGTCTCCGTAGATACGCCCGCCGCTCCCCACATCCCGCGGCATTCGGATCGGCGTGATCCGAATTCGCTCGCCGACGCGAGGGTGGCGGATTACCCGTGCCGCCGCGCATAGTGCCAGGTCGGCGCCAGGATCACCCGGCGCAATAGCATCCCCTGATTTCCGGCGGGCTCTTGGCGGGATCAGGGGTGGCCGCGGCCGCATTATCGTCGCTATCCGTGCAGGTCAGCGATGGAAAGGCGGAGGCGGTGACAGCGGAACCCACTCCCGTGCGGCAGTTGCGCGCCGACCAGGCGCGGCGGGTGGCCGATATCCTGCGCCACCAACTGCACGCGGGCGCGTTCGACAGCACGCTGCCGAGCGAGCAGGAACTCGCCGCCGAGTACGGCGCCTCGCGCAACACGGTCCGCGACGCCTTGGCGCTGTTGAAGGACGAGGGCCTGATCGACCGTGCGCCGAAGGTCGGCACCCGGGTGGCCACCCGCAAATACGACCACGGCCTGGACGCGCTGCTCGGTTTGCAGGAGACCTTCAAAGGCCACGGCACCGTGCGCAACGAGGTGCGCGCCGCGATGCACGTCACCGCACCGCCCGCCGTCGCGCGCCGCCTCGGACTCGCGCCGGGCGAACGCGTGGTCTACCTGGAGCGGCTGCGCTACCTCGCGGATCTGCCGCTGAGCCTCGATCTCACCTATCTCGCGCCCGACATCGGCACCGAGGTGCTCGGCCACGATCTGGAGCACACCGACATCTTCGTGCTGCTGGAACGCATCAGCGGCCGCTCCCTGGGTTCGGCCGATCTGACCCTCGAGGCGGTGCCCGCCGACCCGCACACCGCTTCCACCCTCGACGTCCCCGGCGGCGCGCCGCTGCTGATGCTGGAACGGCTGACCCGCCTCGACGACGGCCGCCCGGTCGACCTGGAGTACATCCGCCTCCGCGGCGACCGAATCACTATGCGCGGCAGCCTGACCCGCAGCACCCCCGAATGGAAGGTCCTCTAGATGGCACTCGTGAATCAGCGCGCCGACATCCCCGTCACCATCGACGAGTCGCTCTGCATCCAGGGGTGCACGCTGTGCGTCGAGATCTGCCCGCTGGACTCGCTGGCGATCAACCCCGAGAACGGCAAGGCCTTCATGCACGTGGACGAGTGCTGGTACTGCGGGCCCTGCGCGGCCCGCTGCCCCACCGGCGCCGTCACCGTCAACATGCCCTACCTGCTCCGCTGATCTGGAAGACCGATGAAAGCAAAACTCGCCCCCGTCCTGCTCGCCGCCGCGCTCGCACTGACCGGCTGCTCCCTGGAGAAGACCGACGCCACCCCGGCCGGCACCGTCAAAGTGGTCATCGGCTACCAGTCCAAGACCATCAACACCGTCACCGCGGGCACCCTACTGCGCGCGCAGGGTTTCCTGGAGCAGCGGCTGGCGAAGATCACCGCCGACGGCGGCGCGAAGTACCAGGTCGAGTGGCAGGACTACGACACCGGCGCGCCGATCACCGCGCAGATGGTGGCCGAGAAGATCGACATCGGCTCGATGGGCGATTACCCGCTGCTGATCAACGGCTCCCGCACGCAGGCCAACGAACGCGCGAAAACCGAACTCGTGTCGGTCACCGGGTACAACCCCAAGGGCGCGCTGAACATGGTTGTGGTGCCGAATGATTCGGCGGCAGCCGGGATCACCGATCTGGCCGGGCAGAAGATCTCCGCCAGCGTCGGTTCGGCCGGGCACGGCACGTTGGTGCAGGCGCTGTCGCGGGCCGGGATCGACCCGGCCAAGGGCGTGGAGGTGCTCAACCAACAGCCGCAGGTCGGCGCGACCGCGCTCGAATCGCACCAGGTGAGCGCGCTGTCGCAGTTCGTCGCGTGGCCCGGTCTGCTCGTCTTCCAGAACAAGGCCAAGCTGCTCTACGACGGCGCCGAACTCGGCGTGCCCACCTTCCACGGCGTGGTCGCCCGCCGCGCGTACGCCGCCGAGCATCCCGAAGTGCTGCAGGCGTTCCTCGCCGCGCAGCTGGACGCCACCCAGTTCCTGCGCGACAAACCGTTCGAAGCCGCCAAGATCGTCGCCGACGGCTCCGGGCTGCCGCAGGAGGTGGTGTACCTCTACAACGGTCCCGGCGGAACGAGTTTCGACACCACGCTCGAGCCGAGCCTGATCGCCGCGCTCAAAAGTGATGTTGCATACCTGAAGTCGATCGGAGACTTCGCCGACCTCGATATCGACCGGTTCGTCGAGGACGCCCCGCTGCGCAAAGCCTTCGCCGAGACCGGCCGCGACTACGACCGCGAACTGGCGGACAAGACCAACCCCACGCGCGTCACCGGCGCCGATCCCGTCTGCGGCACCGCCGCGCAGAACCCCGCGCTGGCCGGAGAGCTGTGGCTCGACGGCGCCGACACACCGCAACCCGCCGCCGACCCGACCTGCCTGCTCCGCGCGATCCACGCCGCGAAGGCACAGGGCAAGACGATCCGTGCCGCGTACGTCCCGGACGCCGAACTCGGCACCCGCTGGTTCGCCGACAAGGCGGTGTGGCTGCGCGACGGCAACACATACCTGCCCTTCACCACGGCCGCCGCGGCGCAGCGCTACCGGCAGGGCCACCCGTCGGCCACGCCGGTCGGCTACGAGCAGGCCGTCACGGAAGTACGCGGATGACAAGCGAACTCGCCGCCCACTCGGCGCAGGTCATCACGTCGGAGCCGACCGCGGCCCGGTCGGCACCGACGCCGCCATCGGTGTGGCGCTCACGCCTGCTGCGGGTCGCGTCGGTCGCCGCCGCGGTCGGTGCGTGGCAGTTGCTCACGGCCAACAACGTACGGGCGGCGGGCCTGCGCTTCGACACGCTGCCCACCGTCACCCAGATCGTCGCCGAATTCGGCACCCGCCTGCGCGCCGACCAGTACTACCTGGACATCGCCCAGTCGCTGCTGCGGATCGTCACCGGTTTCGGGCTGGCCGCGGTGGTCGGCGTGATCGCGGGCATCGGCCTCGGCCGGTCCCGGCTGCTCGCCGACACCCTCGGCCCGCTCGCCGAACTGGTCCGGCCGATACCGGCGATCGCGCTGGTCCCGGTCGCGATCCTGCTGTTCCCCAGCGACGAATCCGGCATCGTGTTCATCACCTTCACCGCGTCGCTGTTCCCGGTGCTGGTCAGCACGCGGCACGCGGTGCGCGCGCTGCCGACCATCTGGGAGGACGCGCTGCGCACACTCGGCGCGTCCCGGCTGGACGTGCTGGTGCGCGTGGTGTTCCCCGGCATCCTGCCCGGCGTCTTCAGCGGCCTGTCGGTCAGCGTCGGCGTGGCGTGGATCTGCCTGATCTCCGCGGAGATGATCTCCGGGCGTCTCGGCGTCGGCTACCGCACCTGGCAGGCGTACACCATCGTGGACTATCCGGCGGTGTTCGTCGGCATGATCACCATCGGCGTCCTCGGTTTCGCGACATCGGGGCTGGTCGAGCTGGCCGGCCGCCGCATCACCCGCTGGCTGCCCAGGGAGGTCGAGGCATGACCACAGTGATCGAAGCACCGGCCTCGACCGGCATGCGCTTGAGCCTCGGCGGCGTCCGGATCGCCTACGGCGGCCAACCGGTACTCGACCGACTCGACGTGACCATCGCGCCGGGCGAAATCGTCATGGTGGTCGGCAAATCCGGCTGCGGCAAGTCGACGCTGCTGCGCGCCCTCGCCGGACTGCACGCTCCTGCGGGCGGCGCGATCCTGGCCGACGGCGTCGCCGTCACCGGACCCGCCGCCGACCGCGCCCTGGTCTTCCAGGACGACGCGCTGCTGCCGTGGCGCACCGCGCGGCAGAACATCGAACTCGCCCTGCGCCTGGGCGGAACGCCCCGCGCCGAACGCCGGACCACGGCACTGCGCTGGGTGGAGGAGGTCGGGCTCACCGGGTATGCCGACTATCTGCCCCGCGACCTGTCCGGCGGCATGCGCCAGCGGGTCCAGCTGGCGCGCAGCCTCGCGGCCGCACCGCGCGCCGTGCTGATGGACGAGCCGTTCGGCGCACTCGACACACAGACGCGGGAGACCATGCAGCGGCTGCTGATCGACACCTGGCGCGCCCATCCCACCACCGTCGTCTTCGTCACCCACGACCTCGACGAGGCCCTGCTGCTCGGCGACCGCATCGCCGTGCTCGGCGGCGGCACCCTGCGCGCGCTGGTGCCGGTGCCCAGCCCGCGCGAGGCGATCGACCGATCCGCGACGAAGGCCGAGATCCTGGAGAAACTGTGAACATTCCGTCGCTGCCGGAACGGATTCGGCTGGACTGCGACGTGCTCGTCATCGGCGGCGGCACCGCGGGCACCATGGCCGCGCTCACCGCCGCCGGGCAGGGCGCGAACGTGCTGCTGCTGGAGAAGGCGCACGTGCGGCACTCCGGTGCGCTGGCCATGGGCATGGACGGCGTCAACAACGCCGTCATCCCCGGCAAGGCCGAACCGGAGGACTACGTCGCCGAGATCACCAGGGCCAACGACGGAATCGTCGACCAGCGCACCGTGTACCAGACCGCGACGCGCGGCTTCGCCATGGTGCAACGGCTGGAACGCTACGGGGTGAAATTCGAGAAGGACGAGTACGGCGAGTACGCGGTACGCCGGGTGCACCGCTCCGGCTCGTACGTCCTGCCCATGCCCGAGGGCAAGGATGTCAAGAAGGCCCTGTATCGCGTGCTGCGGCAACGCACGATGCGCGAGAAGATCCGCATCGAGAACCGGCTCATGCCGGTGCGCGTGCTCACCGACAACGGACGCGCGGTCGGCGCCGCCGCACTGCACACGCGCACCGGCGAATTCGTCGCAGTCGGCGCGAAGGCGGTGATCCTGGCCACCGGACCCTGCGGCAGGCTCGGGCTGCCCGCCAGCGGCTATCTGTACGGCACCTACGAGAATCCGACGAACGCCGGCGACGGCTACTCGATGGCCTACCACGCGGGCGCCGAGCTCAGCGGCATCGAGTGCTTCCAGATCAACCCGCTGATCAAGGACTACAACGGCCCGGCGTGCGCGTATGTCGCCAATCCGTTCGGCGGCTACCAGGTCAACGCCCGAGGCGAGCGCTTCGTCGACTCCGACTACTGGTCCGGACAGATGATGGCGGAAGTGAAGCGCGAGATCGAATCCGCGCGCGGACCCATCTACCTCAAGGTCTCGCACCTGCCGGACGAGACGCTGAGCACGCTCGAAGGCATCCTGCACACCACCGAGCGCCCGACCCGCGGCACCTTCCACGCCAACCGCGGCCACGACTACCGCACGCACGACATCGAGATGCACATCTCCGAAATCGGCTTGTGCGGCGGGCACTCCGCCTCCGGCGTGTGGGTCGACGAGCACGCGCGCACCACGGTGCCCGGCTTGTACGCGGCGGGCGACCTGGCGTGCGTGCCGCACAACTACATGATCGGCGCGTTCGTCTTCGGCGATCTCGCGGGCGCGCACGCCGCGTCCACGCTCGAGGATGTCGCGGCGCCGGGTGAACTGCCGGAAGACCAACTGGCCGCGGCACACGAACTGATCTACCGGCCGCTGCGTCATCCGGACGGGCCGCCGCAGCCGCAGGTCGAGTACAAGTTGCGCCGGTTCGTCAACGACTATGTGGCGCCACCCAAAACGGCCACCAAACTGGCCATCGCGGTGGAGACCTTCGAGCGCATGCGCGGTGAGATCGAGGGCATCGGCGCACGCACCCCGCACGAGTTGATGCGGGCGGTCGAAGTGTCGTTCATCCGCGACTGCGCCGAAATGGCCGCCCGCAGCTCCCTGACCAGGACCGAATCCCGTTGGGGCCTCTACCATGAGCGCGCCGACCTCCCCGAACGCGACGATGTCGAATGGCGATACCACCTCAATCTCCGCAAGAACCCCGACGGGACCATGGCATTCCTGAAGCGGCCGGTGGCGCCGTACCTGGTTCCGGTGCCCGGACTCGACGACCTGCCCTCGGCCGATGCCGGGGCGGTGCCAGTGCACCAGCCGCCGACAGCCGCAGGCCGTGCGCCGCACACCGGCGTCGCCGCTGAGCACGGCTCCGGAGCCGGGAAGCAACCCGCCTCTCCCCCGTCGCCCCGTATCGTCGCGCTGCTCGCGCTGGACGAACCGACCGTTGCGCAGTTGTCGGCCTATCTGACGGATCCGGACGCGGGCGTGCGGGCCGCGGCGATCTCGGTGCTGACCGAGCACACACCGGACGGCTTCACCGCCGTCCTGATCGACGCGCTCGACGACGAGGCGGCTTCGGTACGGCGCGCGGCCGCGGCGAGCCTGCGGGAACTGGTGGAGGTCTTGCCCTCGGCGGCCGGGCTGTCCGACCGGCTCGCCTCCCCCGATCCGGTCGTCCGCGCCACCGTGATCGATCTGCTGCGCGCCCTGCGGGCCGGAGCGGCCGCGCAGTACCGCGCGGCTCGCTCGGACGGGGATCACCGGGTGCGCATCGAGGCGGTCCGCGCCCTGGTCTCGCTCGACGACCGCGACGGCGTCGCCGCCCTCGCCGACGACGACAATCGCGAGGTGCGCATCGCGGTCGCCCAAGGACTGGCCGCGATCGGCGACGGCGGCGCCGAGGTGATCCGCCGCCTCGCGGGCGATCAGGACCCGCTGGTCCGCGCCGCCGCGCTCACCGCGTTCGCGCGACTCGGCGTCGAGTCCGAAGACGTCACCGCACTGGAGGCCGCGCTGCGTCATTCGGCCTGGCAGATCCGGGTGGGCGCGGCCCGTGGACTGGCCGCGGCCGATCCGGAGCTCGCGGTGCCGATCCTGGCTGCGGCGCTGGGCGATCCACATCTGGACGTGCGCAAGGCGGCGGTCCTGTCGCTGGCGGGGTGGCCGGAGCGGCCCGCCGCACACGCCGCGCTGCGCGGCGCGATCGACGACACCGACGCCGATGTCCGCGCGTATGCCCGGCGGGCGCTGGCCACCCAGCCCACCGCCTAGGGGAAGCTGGTTGCCGCAGCTCGAATCGCTGATTAGATTAGCGGCTCGACCGTTGCCGATCCGCTAGCTGAGTCATAACCGGGGCGGCGACGCCGGCCGACGGCGACCGAACCGCCGGCGTCCTCGATGATCAGCGACGGGAGTGTGGCGTTGACCTTGCCGAACTGGCTGGATCTCGCCGTTCTCGTCGCACTCGTCGGCGCCGCGGCGCTCGGCTGGCGCCGCGGCGCGATCGTGGCGCTGCTCGGCTTGGCGGGCGCGTTGGCCGGTGCGATTCTCGGTGCGACGCTGTCGGCTACCGCGCTGGCGAGTCTCGCGCCCGGCGCCGTGCGACTGCTGCTCGTGCTGATGGTGATCACCGGATTGGTCGCGTTCGGCGCGATCGCCGGGCACCGGGCGGGGTGTACCGCGCGCACGGCGGTGTCCACACGCGCCGCTCGGCGTGCGGACGCCGTCTGCGGATGCTTGGTCCACGCGCTGGCGGTCCCGCTGGTGGTGTGGTTGTTCGCCGCGCCGGTGGAATCGGCGGCCCTGGTCCGTGATTCGACCACCGTGCGGACCGTCGACGATATCGCGCCCTTCTGGTTGTCCGGGCTGTCCGAGGTGCTCACCGCGCCGATCGCGGACGCAGGGCTGGCCCGCCCGCTGGCGCCGCCCGACCCGGGCATCGCCGACGGACCCATGCCCGCCGAGTTGCGGCCCAGCGTGCTCCGCATCCAGGATCTCGCGCCGACCTGCGGAGTTCGCCAATCCGGTTCCGGATTCGTGATCGCGCCGGAGCGGGTGCTGACCAACGCCCACGTCGTCGCGGGGTCCACCAGGGTCTCCGTCGACGCCGCGGACGGGCCGCTCACCGCGAGCGTCGTGCAGTTCGATCCGACCATGGACATCGCGGTGCTCGCCGTCCCCGGCCTCTCGGCGCCCACCCTCACCGTCGCGCCCCGAGCCGCCGGGCCGGGCGCCGACGCGGTCGCGCTCGGCTACCCGAGAGGCGGGTCGTACACCGCGGTGGCGACCCGGGTGCGCAGCCGCGCCGCACGCCAGGTGCGCGACATCTACCGCACCGGTCTCGGTGAGCGCGAGATCTACACCCTGGACGGCTCGATCCAGCACGGCAATTCCGGGGGGCCGCTCGTCGACCTCGACGGCCGGGTGCTCGGCATCGTCTTCGGTGTGGACGAGAACAACGACAGTGTCGGGTTCGCGACGAGTCTGCCGGAAGTTCTCGATCGGCTCGATCACGGTTGGCTCTCCGACCGGCCTGTCGACACCGGCCCCTGCGCGACTTAGCGCACGACTACACCTTGCTGGCGTACAACTTCATCGCGCGACCACGCGCTTCTGTGCTCGGTCTATACACCGATGCTCACTCGCGACCCGCGCACAGCTCGGTTGGGCGCGCGTCCACACTTTGCTCGCCAAAGGCGCTCACGACGCGTCGGCGACGATCACGACGCCGCTGGAAGCGTCCAGCAGCGGGATCGTCCGCTCCGCGGCGTCGTCGACGTGCACGCGCGGGTGCGGGGGCAGCTCGGCCTCGTAATAGGTGCCCGGACCGTAGAACTGGCCGTACTTCACCACCACGCCGTCGATTTCCAGCACCGCGGCCTCGTGCTCGCGAATCCCCGCGCCCCGCCCCGCGGGCGGCTCCCAGGCGATGCTCTGCGCGAGAAACCGTTTCGCTCCGGCGGCCCGCGCGGCCGCGATCAAGTTGCGCGTGCCTTCGGTGCGAATGCGCACATTCGCCTCGGCCCGTTCCGCGAGCAGCGCCGCGTCGTCCGGCAGATCGGTGAGTTGGTGCATCACCATCTCCGACCCGAACCCGACCACAGCCGCAGTCAGCGCCTCGGCGTCATAGACGTCGCATACCACCGGCTCGGCACCCGCGGCCCGCACCTGGTCGGCCTTGGCCGCCGACCGGGTCATCCCCGCGACCTCGTGCCCCGCCTCGATGAGCAGCGGAAGCAAGCGGACGCCGATCACGCCGGTCGCACCGGCCAGGAAGATGCGCACGGTGCTATTTTGCCGCGACTCGGCCACGCACCGGTAGGCCACGCCGTGCACGCCTTACGAGCGCCATTCGCGGCACCGGGGCGCTGCGATCGCAGCGCCGCGGAATCAGCTCCAGCACACTCGGGCGGTGACCTCGTCGCCGTCCACCGCGTATTCGATGCCGCGGGCGCTCAGCATGCGCAGCACCGCGGTGTTGTCCGCCGTTGTGCTCACGAACAGGGAGGTGTAGCCCTCGTCGGTCGCCCGCTCGATCAACCGCGCGAACACCGCGGTCCCGATGCCGCTGCCGCGATGGGAACGGCCGATCCACACCCCAGCTTCTGCGACGCCCGTTTCGATGGGGCACAATCGGGCGGCCCCGACCACCGCATCGTCCGCGACAATGCAATAGGTCGATTCGATCGGCGGATCTGCCAGTGCCCTACCGCGATGGAACTCTCGGAACGCCGCTTCCCGCTGCGCGTTCCAGCCCGTGCCCGGTCCGTCCACCGGCATCACCTCGCCCGGAGCGGCGTCCGTCACCGCGGCGTGCAGCAGCTCGGTGAGCAGCTGTTCGTCGAGGGGTTGGAGCGTGACGTTGTCGGGCACAGGCTGATCGTGTCACCGGAGACCGGCCGAGGGCGAGGGATTTGTCGGCTCGCAGCGGCGTGATCGGCAGTCGCGGCACGGGCCTGAATGGCGAGGCCGGTGCCGTCGAGCGCGTGTCCTTGCAGCTGACCCGCGCGTTCGGCGGCAGACCCGCGGGCGTCGTCCGCTCTATGCTCACTGCGACGCGTCCAGGAAAGGAGAGCCGGTGGCGGATCGGGAAGTGCTGACCTGGGAGATGTTCGGCGCGGCGAGCCGGGAACTCGCCGTGACCATCGCGGAGGACGGCTTCGAGCCCGACCTGATCCTCTCGATCGCCCGCGGCGGGTTGTTCGTCGCGGGCGCGCTCGGCTACGCGCTGGACGTGAAGAACCTGCACGTGACGAACGTGGAGTTCTACACCGGCGTCGACCAGCGCCTGGACATGCCGGTGATGCTGCCGCCGGTCCCGCAGGCCGTGGATCTGGCCGGTGCCACCGTGCTGGTCGCCGACGACGTCGCCGACACCGGGGCCACCCTGAAGCTGGTCCGCGACTTCTGCTCCGGCCAGGTCGCCGAGGTGCGCTGCGCGGTGATCTACCAGAAGCCGTGGTCGGAGGTCGACAGCGAGTACGTCTGGCGCCGCACCGACCGCTGGATCAACTTCCCCTGGTCCACCGAGCCGCCGGTGGTACGACGCCGAGCGCAGGTGCTCGACGCGTAACCCGCCTCAGCGCCCGTGATGTTCGCACGCCACCGCGTCCAAACGCTCGCCGAGCGCGTTGACCTGATCACGCAGCGCGACGACGGACTCGAGCGGATACCCGACGGCGGCCAACACCGATTGGACCATCTCCCTGGCCCGCCGCCGCAGCGCGTGCCCGGCCTCGGTCGAGCGCAACTCGACCGATCGGCGGTCATGCGAGCAGCGCACGCTCTCGACCAGACCGCGCGCCTGCAGGCGCTGGATCAGCGGCGAGACGGTCCCGTAGTCCAACCGCAGCTGTTCGCCGAGTTCCTTCATGGTCATGCCCGGTCTCTCCCACAGCGCGAGCAGGGCGATGTACTGCGGATAGGTGACCTCCATCGCCTCCAGGAAAGGCCGATAGGCGGCGGTCATCGCGCGCGATGTCGAGTAGAGGGCGAAGCACAACTGGTTGGCGAGCGCGAGCAGGTCGTGGTCCACGTCTCGTGCGGTGGCGGGCGCCCCGGCCGGGTCGACACGCACCGCTGAAGAAGGATGCGCTGCATCGGGCATCAGGTCACTTTACTGGAACGAATTCGCCCTTCGAAATGTGTTGTTACCACGTCAGTGCACGCACATGCGCGTGCCAGCTGTCCGATGGTGCCGGAGGTGGGTGCGATGAGGCCCGGTCTGGTCGTGCCGACGCTGCCGGGCGTGCCACGCGCCGGCGCTCCTGCTCGGCGAGCGCGCCGGGGTCGGGTTCACCGCCTTGTTCCGCTCCGCCGCCGAGCGGCGCCCCGCGGGGCGTGCAGTGCGCGCGTGTGGACGCGAATGGGCGGGTGATCGACAAGGTCGAGCCGGTGCTGCCGAGGTTCGAACCGCGTCAGCAGGGCGGTGGCACCGCCCTGCTGACGACGAGCGGTCTTCACCCGCACGCGCCGCATCTGGTCGAGATTTGTTGGGTGGCTTTCAGAAATGCGTCGTTTTCCTCGGCACTTCCGATTGTCATACGGAGGTGATGAGGTATTCCCGGCTCACGAACGAGAACGCCACGAGCGAGATAGTCGTGCCACGAACTGTAGCTGTCCTCGAAACGACCGTAGAGAAGAAAGTTGGCTTCACTGTCGACTACACTGAATCCCATCTCGCGCAACGCCGCCGTAACCCTCACCCGCTCGCTCACCACCTCGGCTACTCGCTCTGATATCTCCTCCGAGTGTCGGAGCGTGGCCAACGCTGCCGCTTGGTTCAATCTCGATAGATGGTACGGCATGCGGACAAGTTTCATCGCTTCGATAACCGCTGGAGCGGCCACCATATAACCGACCCTCCCGCCCGCGAAAGGAAATGCCTTGCTCATGGTTCTCGTCACGAGTAATTTTTCCGGAAAAAATATCGAGGAGTTCAACAGTGCTTCCAGCGGAAGAAAACTCGGCGTATGCCTCGTCGACGACTACCATTCCCGGCGCTTCCCGTAGTATGGACTCCAGATCTGCAATAGATGTTGCGCGTCCGCTGGGATTGTGTGGATCACTGACGAGGACGATGTCCGGGCGGTGTGCGCGGATGCATCCGATGGCATAATCCACATCGAGCAAAAGGTTCGGCCTACGTATTCCCTCGACCCACTCGAGATCGGCCACGGAAGCAATGAAGCTGTACATCGAGTAATCTGGGACAAAGCTCAGAACACGCCCGTCAGAGTCACCGAATAGTTGCATGATTTCTGTAGTATTTCGAGTGACCCATTTGCGACCCAGACATTTTCCGCTCCAACGACGACTTCGCTGTGCCGAGTCACATAGCCTGCGAGCGCGGCACGTAATGAAGCCGCCTCGCTGTCTGGATAGCGATTCAAGGAGCTCAACTCCGCCCGGACCGAATCGATGATGTCATCGGCCAGTTCCCGAGAGGGAGGAAAAGGGCTTTCGTTCGTGTTCAATCGCACCGGCGTCAACGGCTGCGGTGGTGTGTACGGTCGCTGCTTCAGTAAACGCTTCCGCACCGGCAAATCCGCCAGAATTACTTTCGCTCCCGGCAGGCGGGCATTCTTTTCCTCGTACGAAATCATATCTTCCTCATCAGTGTTAACCCATCTGGTGGCGGCACCGCACGAAACGAGCGTTGCCACTGTCATAGAAATTCACAGCGAATGGTAGAAGAATCGCCTTGCCGAGTTCGCTGGGCACTAACCTATTCGTCGCGCCGCAGAAACCCGACGAGCGCTCCACTTCCCTGGTGGCGATACCGATATAATGTGCTTCCTGATCATTTCCATCTCCTTCGTGTGATGGGCGAGATGGTGCTGGTCGCGGCCGACCATGCGTAGGCTCAGGCCCTCGTGTCGGGTGACCACGGTGCATCCTTTCGTTGATGAACTCGCCTTGACGCTGCACGAATATTCGAGCCGCATAGGTAGGAGTCCCACATCGGTAGCCATGCGGCGTTCCCGAACGCCGCGACTTTGGGATTCCTACCGCCGCAGCGCACCCGGATAACTAGGCTGATGGTGTGTCGTTACAACGTCCGCCGAGGTCTGGCGGTCTGCCAGCGGCTGCCGATGGTTTCATCGGTCGAGAACGAGAGCTGGAGAAGATCGCAACACTGCTGCTCGGTTCCACCCGGCTGATCACGCTGACCGGCTCCGGCGGCATCGGCAAGACCCGGCTAGCCACCGAAGCCGTGCACCGTTATCGCCGAGCCAGGCGGGTCCCAGTGCACTGGGTGCGGTTGGCGCGTTTAGCCAAAGGCGCCAACGCCACAGCGGTCGAGAACGAGCTGGCGCAGTCGGTGGTGGAAGCGGACTTTTCCGGCCGCTCAGCATGGGATGCCGTGGTCGACACGCTGACGCCCTCCGAAGCGGTGGGTCGCAAGTTGCAGTCGATCTTGGTAATGGACAACTGTGAGCACGTTCTGGATGGAGCCGGGGAGGTAATCGCCGATCTGCTCGCTGCGGTACCTGAGCTGACCGTGCTGGCGACCAGCCGTGAGCCGATCGGCTGGATAGACGAGCAACTGCTACCGGTCCCGCCGCTGACACAGGACCAGGCTCTATCACTCTTCCGCGCGCGGGCGCAGCTGACCGGTCATGCCATTACCGACGGTGATATCGGCGTGGTCGGTTCGATCTGTCGGCATGTGCACAATCACCCTCTCTACATCAGGCTGGCCGCTGCGCGCCTGCTACACCAGCCGCTGCCGATCATCCTGCGAGAGCTGAGCGGGGAGAGCAGCGACCGGCGGCTGCACTGGTCGCATGGTTCCCGCGTGGGGGCCGACGAGCGGCACCGCGGAATCCGCGATGTCATCGCCTGGTCCTACGACCTGTGCGGAGACAAGGAGCAGCTGCTGTTGGAGCGCCTGTCCGTATTCGCCGCGGGCTACGACGCCGACGACCCGGACGACGACGCGGCCGCTGCCGAGGTGGGCGCCGAGCTGGAGGCGATCATCGCGGTCTGTGCCGACGCCCCGGAGCCTGGTATCGCCGCCGACGAAATCGAAGGTTTGCTCGAGCGCCTCACCGATCGATCTTTGGTGACCGTCCACCGGACGCGGACTGCCGTGCGCTACTCGCTGCTGGAAAGTTTACGGGTGTTCGCCCAGCAGCGGCTGCGTGAGCGCGCCGAGGGCGAGTGGGACCGGCTGGCCGGGCGACACCGGCGCTACTACCGGGACAAGGTGCGACAGGCCAGCGAGGACTGGTACAGCCCGGCTGAAACGGAGGTGCTGGATTGGGCCAGCGCGGCATGGGACAACCTGCAGTGTGCGATCGACAGCAGCCTCGACGACCCGGCGGAAGCGGTGCTCGGCCTCGAGATCGCCCTCGGGCTCATCACCGTGCGCGTGTCGTTTTTCCGGGGTTCGCTGCGTGAGCCACGGCGCTGGGTCGAGCAGACGATGGCCGCCGCACGCAGCCCCGAGTTGCAGCCGGTCGAGCTGCAGATCGCCGCAATGGCGGCAACCGCCTGGATCACCCTGTGCCAGGGCCAGCATGAGGACGCCGAGCGCCTGCTCGACGAATGCGTCGCCGTTTGCTGTCCCGATCCCGAAGGCCGGTCCCAACTGCGCGCCGACCCCAGCGTCGACCTCGGGCTGCCCCCATCCGTGGAACTCGCTCGCGGCGCCGAACTGTTGCTGGCACGGCGCGATGTGCGGGCGTTACCGGTGCTGGCCCGGGCGCGGGAGAGGTTCGCGGCGGGCGGCGATCGCGGCGGTGCCTCCATGAGCGAGTTGTTCGAGGCGCTGACCGCGTGCTTCTGCGGTTCCCGGGAACAAGCGCTGGAAATCGCCCGGCGTCATTTCGACAACGACTTGCGGTCGGGTGCTCCCGTGTCGATCTCGTTCGCGGGATTGTCCTGGGCCATCGCGCAGACCAAATACGGCGATCCGAACGAGGCATTGCTGCTCGCGCGTACCGCACTGGCGAAACAGCTCGCGATGCGCGATCAGTGGGGTGCGGTCTGGGCCGTGCACATCTGTGCCTGGGCACTGGCCCGGCTGTGCGCCGACGCGCGGCCAGAACCCGGCCGCCGAGCCGAAAAACCGGCCGCCCAGGCAATCGAAATCGCGCGGCTGCTGGGCGGTGCTGCCACCATGCGGCGTCGGCTGGGAGTGAACATAGAGCATCTCGGCCCCTTCGCGGACGAGACCGACCGGGCTCGCGACACGGCGCGGAAAGTGCTCGGCGACCAGGTGTTCACGGCTGCCGAGGCCGAGGGTGCGATGCTGCGTACGGAGCTCGACGAGGTGGCCCGCCTCGCCCTGGGCAAGCTGTCGCTGGACCGGCTCCCGGTCAACCATCCGATCCGGCGGCAGCAGCCCTCCCCGTGGGAGGAACTGTCCGAGGCCGAACAGGAGGTGGCGATACTGGCGGCGGCGGGCTGGACCAACAGCGCGATCGCCGCCCGGCGCGGCAGCTCGTTCAGAACCGTCGACGCCCAGATGGCCGCGATTCTGCACAAACTGATGATCAGCTCGCGTGAGCACATCATCACTCTGGTACCCGCCGGCCATCGAACCCGGATCGCCCGGGAGGCCCAACGTCGGCCGCACCGTTCCAGCACGAGAGAACCTCGATTGCGCTGACCCGTTCCGTCCCCACCTGCCGACCTTGAAATCACGTTGATGACGCAAAGTCCCGACAAACTGGACACTCGCGGATCACGGGGTTGGAGCACTCCAGGACGTGATCGAGGCATTCGCCGCCGCCACCCAACACGACGAGGGCTTGCGACAGTGCCATGGCTTATCGGGGGACTGCTTCGAGCACCGGTTCGGAAGTCGTAGCAGGCAGCAAACTCACATCGAGAGTTCGGGTCTCCGAAGCCGGCCTTCAGCTCGCCCCTGGGCTGGTGGCATGTAGGTAGGTAGGTATTGCGGAAAAGTCGCCGTTTGCCGATGTGGAGCTAGGTACCTAGCGGACAAGGATGGGAAGTGCCGGCGACAAATGCATCAATCTCCCGGAAAAAGAGTTCAACTGTACGACGACATCAGGCCGAGGAGCGATTGCGACCCTTGCGATGCACAACGAAGTGCAGAGTAGAGCAACGGCGCTCGGTAGGGTCACAAACTCCTCGGCAGGCAGTCGTCGCCCCGACGGTACCTCCAGTGCACTTCATGCTCGGAAATTCGTAGGCATGCGAGGTCGAACTCGACTGGCATGCTGAGCCGCCGGCAGGCACGCATGTTCAGGTGCGTCCTGCGCTCACAGATGACAACCCGCCCGGCTGTGGGACGTGATCTCCCGCGGCCGGCCCTACCGCAAACCCGGATCCTGCGATGACTTCTCTACTACCTCTTGCTTACGGGTACGTACGCGACGATCTGCTGCGTGGCCATGACCCAACTTTGAGCGACGACAGACTACGGACCGCCGCCAGATCACTCGGCTACACGCTGGGAACCGTATTCCACGAGCCGACACCGCAGAGCGCGACACTGCCGCCGGCATTCGTCGATCTCGTTCACGAATGCCGGCGAGCCGAGGCGCACACCGTGCTGACGCTGCAGGGACACCTTTCGGGCATGTCCGTGTGCCGGATGGTCCTGCTGGCGGTTCTAGACGTGCGAGCCGATGCCGCAGTCCAAGAAGTCGACCCCTGAACCCATGCTGCTGGACCGACCACGCTGACAGCAATCGCCACCCGCTCGCGATAAACGATCGGCGCAATCAGGAGGGGCCACCGGTATGCCGACACGCTATGAACACTCCGCTGACGCGGATTCGCTGCGAGTGGGGTGTCCTAACGGGCATCAGGACACTTTACTGGGATGGATCCGCCCTCCGCCGCGTGATGATCGCCGAGTTCGCGTGCCCCTCGGTGGGGATGGCCAACTCTCGTAGTGCCGCGATCGCGGCGTTGTATCCGCTCATTCCGTGTGCTCCGGGTCCTGGCGGGGCGGCGGCCGAGCAGATGAACATTCGGTCGGCAATATGGTAGGGGCGCACAGTGATACGCGGTCCCCCACAGATCAGTTGGCGGACGTTCTTGTCGCCGGTGAGGATATCTCCGGCCACGTAGTTGGGGTTGTAGGCCTGCATGTCGGCGGGGCCGACCACGGCGGTGGCGACGATGCGGTCACGGAACCCGGGTGCGAACCGTTCTATCGCGTCGAGCAGTAAGTCGGTGATGTCCTCCGAATACCGTTGCGGTACATGTGCATACAGGTCGATCGGGTGTACGTTTCCTCGTGATCGCGTCGGGTCGGCGAGGTACTGCTGTCCGACCATGATGAAGGGGTGTTCGGGAAGCCGTCCTTGATGGATCGCGCGTTCGGCGCGCACCACATCGGCGGCGTTTCCGCAGACGTGCACGCTTCCCGCCTGCCCGGCGTGGGGGTTGGTCCACGGTATCCCGCCCTCCACGGCCAGGCTGACCTTGTAGGCGGCCGGTCCGTGCCGGAATCGCCGGTATGCCCGGGAGATCCGCGACGGGAGCCGGTCACCGGCGATGTCGGCGATCGCGGCTGGGGCGAGGTCGAACATCACGAGATCGGCGGGCGGCAGCTGACCGAGCGACTCGACCCAGATGCCGGTCTCGATCGTGCCACCCAGATCCGTCAACGCGGCCGCCATGGCGTCGGTGATCGCTCGCGAGCCGCCCACCGCGACCGGCCATCCGTGACGATGTCCGGCGGTGGTGATACCGAGACCGATTGCCGCGGACAGGATCCGATGCTGCGGTTGCCAGCCGTGCGCCATGTTTCCGGCGAACAACGCCCTTCCCTGCTCGGTCCGGAACAACCGGCCCAGCGCGGTGGCGGGAATCAGCGTCGGAAGCCCGAATCGGGCCAACCGCAGCGGATGCGACGGTCTCCGCAGGAGCGGTCGCATGAAATCGGTGGCCAACAGCTCGTATCCGGCGGACGGGCCGCCGAAGATATGACGCCAGACCGAGCCGTCGCGGCCGAGGCCCGCCGCGGTCTCCTCGACGGATCGATACAGCACTCCCGCGGTTCCGTCGTCGAGCGGGTGCACGCAGTCTATGTCCGGCCACGCCCAGGTCAATCCGTATCGGGCCGCGTCCATTCCGGTCAAGAACGGTGAGCCGACAGCCATGGGATGGGCCATCGCACAGTGGTCGTGCAGCAGGCCGGGGAGGGTCAGCTCGCCGGAGCGGGTGCCGCCGCCGATGGTGGCGGCACCCTCGAGCACGGTGACGTCGACGCCGTGACGGGCCAGCGTGACGGCGGCGGCCAACCCGTTCGGCCCGGAGCCGACCACGATCGCCGTGGTCATCGCACCCCCGCCGAAGGCCTCCGGGTGTCGTCGCGGCCGACGGGGTGAACCGGGAACGAATCGCCCGGCTCCGGCCACGGCTGACGGGCCAGCATGTCCCGCACCAGCACATAGCCCTCCTCGATGACACCGCACGCGGCGTCGACGATGCGATATGCCTGGCGTTGCCGGTGGATCGGCTGGGACTCGAGGATGACGACGCGCAGCTCGCCTTCCTCGAACCGGCAGCGACGTTGCACTGCGGCCAGCAACTGTTCGTTGTGCAGGTGCCCTTCACCGAAGTTCCAGCCCAGCAGCGGACCGGCGACTATTTCTCCGTCGCGGACGGTGTAATCGTCTTCGTTGTCGACAGCGCGGGCGATCAGGCCGTTGAGCGCCCGGCCGTGGGTGTGCATCGAGCGCCAGCCCATTCCGCTCTGGAGCACCATGTCGGCGATCTCCGGCCCGTAGAGCTTGGTCAACTGGATGACCGGCAGCGCGGCGCTCTTGGTCACCTGCCGCTCGAGCTTCAGTTCGGCGTCACCGCGGAAACACCAGGCGCTGGTGGCCCAGTTGCCTGCGTAGTAGCGCATCGACGCCAGGAACGAAACCCATTGCGGGCGAACATGTCCCAGGACCACGACGACCGCGGAGAACAGAATCAGCGCGAGCACCAGCGGTGATCGAAGCTCTTGGACGTGGATGTACCCGTAGTGCCCGAACAGGTAGAACAGGCTGACGATGAAGAAGATGTTCCATTCCAGCGGCACGCCCATCGGCACGGTGGAGATGATGTGCAGGTGGAAGACGGCCATGAAGATGATCGCCGCCCAGGTCAGTGGGCCGCCGTCGCCGAAGAAGACCAGGTAGGCGGGAACCAGGTACTCCACGACGGTGCCGCCGTGGGCCAGCAGGACGGGGATCCGTGACGGGCGCAGATCCCGCGGCGGGTCGCGGTACATCTTGCGCTTGAGCCACGGCATCCGCAGGGCGGGGCTGTTGCTCATCATGACAGCCACCACGTGGCCGAAGTGATGGTTGAGCTTGGACGTGGCCGCACCCCACCACAGCGCGAGCATGACCAGCTCGAGTCCGATCACCATGTCGGCGAACGGGGCGAAGAACATCAGCAGCATCACCAGATAGTGCTCGGGGCGGGCGGCCAGAAACACCGTCTTGTCCCGCAACCCGAGCAGGCCGAGCGCGACGACCAGAGCGACGACGACGGTGGGGTCGAGCAGGCCTACGTGACTGCCGTCCACCGGTGGCGCACCGTGGCCGGATGCGAGCAATGCGCGAATTCCGGATCCGATCACGACCGCATACAGGATGACGTCGATGATGCCGCGCTCGTCACCGCGAGTGAACGGCACCTTCCCCGGCCACGGCGGCAGCCGCAGCGTGCCGGGACGCAGGAAATACAGCAGCCCGCCGACCGGCGGCACGAACCGCGTGGTGAGCGGCCCGAAACCGCAGCCGAAGCCGAAGATTTCGAACAGCAGGGTCCAGACGACCAGCTTCTGGTAGGCGATCGGCTCGGTCCACCACGAGGTGACATCGGTGAGCGCTCCGAGCCCGGGAGTCAGGGAAATGACCGCCGCCGCACCGAGGAGGTACAGGGCGCACTTGACGATATAGAGCACATAGACGGCGTAAGGGGTGCCGAATCCGTGCTCGACCCAGTGTTGCGCGACGGTGCGAATCCGTTCACCGCGCGGGCGGGTCTTCCATTCGGCGTAGTCGATGTCCGGAAGGTCCGGTTTTGTGAATCCCATGGCAGGCTTGTCTTTCGAGAGAGAACTGAGGAGTCAGACGGGCGCGTGCACCGAGCGGGCGCGCAGGGTCGGCTTGTCGATCTTCCCGACCGGGTTCTTCGGGATCTCGTCGACGGTCACGATCAGTTCGGGAAGCTTGTACCTGGCCAAGGACTTCCGGAGATGATCGAGCATCCGTTCCGGCTCCACCACGGCGCCGTCGCGATAGGACACGAAGGCGACGGGCACTTCGCCGTACACGGGGTGGGGTTGCCCGATCACCGCGGCCTCGAGCACCTGTGGGTGGGTGTAGATCGCGGACTCGATCTCCTTGGGAGAGATGTTCTCACCGCCGCGGATGATCATGTCCTTGATGCGGTCGACCAGGGTCAGGTAGCCGTCGGCGTCGATGCGGCCGATGTCTCCGGTGTGCAGCCAGCCGTCGACGATGACCTTCGCGGTCTCCTCGGGCCGGCCCAGATATCCCCGCATCACCGTCGGGCCTTTGATCACGACTTCGCCGGCTGATCCGTCGGTGACGAAGGCGCCGTCGCTGTCGACGATGGCGATCTCCTGTCCCGGTAACGCGATGCCGACCGTGCCGGGTTTGCGGACGCCGTCGAGCGGATTGCTCGCGCTCGCACACGTCCCCTCCGACAGGCCGTAGCCCTCGTAGATCGGGATCCGGTAGCGCTCCTCGAACCGGAGGAGCAGCTCGACGGGCATCGGAGCGGCGCCGCAGAGGGCGAATCGGATCGAGGAGGTGTCGGGCCGGACGGATAGGGGCAGCGCCGACAGCATGGCGTAGATGGTCGGCACCGCGGAGAAGTAGGTCGGCCGCGCCGCCTCGACCCTGTCGAAAAACGTCTGCGGCGAGAACCGGCCCGCGACCGTCGTCCGGCCGCCCGCGAGCAGCGGCGACAGCACGCTGACGACGATGCCGTTGACATGGAACAGCGGCAGGATGAGCAGGCTGTGATCGTCGGCGGTCAGTCGCATGCCCGCGACCATCGTCTCGGCCATCGCCATGATGTTCGCGTGGGTGAGCTCCACGCCCTTGGGGCTTCCGGTGGACCCGCTGGTGTAGATGATCAACGCCAGTGTGTCGCTGGAGAACTCGGTCGCCTCCACGCTACCCGCGCGGCCTTCGTGCCGCTCCAGCTCCGGCACCGAAAGCCGTTGCGGCACATCGACATCGCCGGACTCGTCGGCATCGGCGCAAACCAGTACCCGAGCGTGGGCGTCGTTCAGCTGGTATCGCAACTCGGCCGGGGTCAGCGCCGGGTTGACCGGTGTCGCCGCGGCGCCCAGCCGCCAGGCCGCGAACAGGGCCACGATCAATTCGAGCCGGTTGGGCAGCATCACGGCGACGACGTCGTCGCGACCGATCCCGGCTTCCGACAACCGATCGGCGTACTTCCGGACCAGGTCGAGGAACTCTTCGTTGGTGACCCGCCGCAGGTCGTCGGCAAGACAGGGATTGGCGGGGAAGGTCCCGGCGCGCAGGTCCGGTAGGGCGGCGAAGTGCATGTCGATCTCCTTGCTAACGCAGCGGCTCGCTTGCGTGAACGCCACGTTAAGAAGGTGATGTGACCCAGACCATAGTGCGGGCGCATGAAGATAGGCGCAGCGATCGTGCGCACAGCACGACAGACGTCTCAGCCGTTGCCCGGTTGCAGCACTGTCGCCCCCAACCATCGGCAGGCCAGCAGTGCGACCTCGACGTTCAGCCGGCCCTCCCGCAGCGGATGCCCCAGTGCTGCCTCCGCCTTGCGGATCCGGTACTGGACGGTGTTGCGGTGCAGGACCAGCCGCTCGGCCGTCGTCTGGAAGCTGCCGTTGGTCTCCAGAAAGACGCGCGCCGTCTCGCGCAGCTGTGCGGTGGCATCGTCGTCCTGCGCCAGCGGCCCGAGCACTTCACCGATCCATGCCCGGGTAGCGGCCAGATCGGCGCACATCAGCGCGATCGGCCCGATATGCGCCGAACACGACACCGAGGCGCGCTGCGGCGCCGGTGCCGACATCGCGACCACCTGCGCTTGTGTCGCTTGACGGTGGGTCAGCCGGAAGCCCTCCAGCCCGGTGGCGGGCATGCCTACCGAAACCCATGTCGCCTTCGGCGTGGTCACCGCGGCCGGGTCGATCTCCAGTTCGGGTTGCGGGAGCCACGCCCAGAGGGTCGATTCGTCCGCCGGGATCAGCAGCGGTTGTCCTTGGCAGTGCAGCTGGTCGGCGATGGTCGTCGCCAGCTGCTTGGCCGCACGCAGTTGATCGGCGCCTGCCTCCGACCAGACGACCAGGCCCAGGTGCGTCCGGTCGAGCCGATATCCCAGCGCACGTTCGCTGTCACCCCGGTCGACGCGCTGCCCGGACAGGATCGAACGCACCCGGGCCGTGCGGACGGCCATCTGGTTCTGCAACCACCGGTCCCGCTCGTCCTGGTAGGCGGTCACGACTTGCTGGGTGACCCGATCGATGTAGGCGAAGGAGCGGTCGGTCATTTCGGCCACCGCCGCCGCGACCAGCTCGCGGTCGCTCGTCGCGGTGCTGATCTCCGCGAGCATGTGGTCGATGAACAGCCGCTGCCCGATGCGGTACGCCCGCAGCAGCGCGGTGATGGAGGTGCCGCGCTGGGCCATGCGGCGGGCGTACTCCAACGCCTCGGCGGGCGCGTCGAGCTGCTCGATGTCCAGACCCAGCTCATAGACGTGCAACGCGATTACGACGTTTCCGGTGACGCTGGCGCGCAGCAGAGACTCCACCCGGCCGTCGCCACGCAGCTCCGGCTCGATCGCGAGCATCTGCTCCGTCAAACGTTCGGACAAGGCCAGCGCATGCTGATTCAACCCGCCCGCGATTCGAGCGAGCAGTTCGGCGCCGTTGCTCTGCTGCATGTCCGGATCACCTTGTGCTGCCAGCCGACTCGCGATCGAGCGGGGTCGGCGCATTCCGCTTCCGGCCGCCGACTATTCGCAGGGCAAGCTCGGCGTAATAGTCACCGATGTCTTCCGATGACCAGGAGCCGTCCTCACGATACCAGCGCGTGATATCGATCCCCAGCGAAAGCAAGGCGGTGGCGGTCATGTGCGTATTCGAGTTCTCGAATACCCCGGCGGCGACACCTTTCTCGATCACACCGCGGACCTCGGCTTCGATCGCCCGCCGGGTTTCCTTGATCTCCTGCTGGTGTTCGTGGCTGAGGGCAGCGAGCTCGTAATTGATGATCCGCGCCACGGTGTGCGCGCGGGCGTGGTGGACGGCGAACTCCCGCATCAACGCCGTCAGCTGGTCGGCGGGATCGTGCGCCGAGGCGATGGCGCCTCGGACACGCGCCAATGTGTCCAGGTGACCGGTACGCGAGATCTCGTAGAGCAGCTCTTCCTTGGAGCGGTGGTGCACATAGATGGCTCCGGCGCTCACTCCGGCGAGCGCTGTGATGTCGCGCGTCGTCGCGCCGTGGAAGCCGCGCTCGGCGAAGGCGGCCACGGCCGCGTCGAGCAGCCGTGACCGGGTCTCCTCCGCGCGCGAGCGGTCCGCCGTATCGGTCACCTGGACGGCAGTCCCACGAGGTCGGCCAGAACCGCCCGATGGTGGCCGGGACTTCCCAGTCCGATCTGGTCGGCCTTGGCACGTTTGAGGTACAGGTGCGCCGGGTGCTCCCACGTCATGCCGATCCCACCGTGCAGTTGGACGGCCTCCTCGGCGGCCCGCACCGCGATGTCTCCGCAGTACGAAGCGGCAACGGCGGTGGCGATAGCGCTGTCGGAGTCGGCCGCGGCCAGCGTTCCCGCCGCGTATCGTGCGGCGGCGGAGGCCGACTCCACCTCGACGTAGAGGTCGGCAAGGCGGTGTTTGAGCGCCTGGAATCCGCCCACCACACGACCGAACTGGCGGCGCAGCTTCAGATATTCGACGGTCGACTCCAAGCATCGGGCCGCGAGCCCCGCTTGCTCGGACGCCAGCAGTGCGGCACCCATCGTCAAACCCGATTGCAATGCCGCCCAACCCGATTCGGCCGCGACGACGATCCGGCCGGGCACGGCGTCGACGCGGACGTCGGCCAGCGGGCGGGTCATGTCCAGGGAGACCACCGGCTCGATCGCGACCGCGGCGGCCGACAACGCGTGAACTTCCGTACCGTTCGCCGTCTGCACGGCCGCCAGCAGTACATCGGCTTCGAGCGCGCCGACGACGCTGGTGACGCGGCCGGACACCCGGCCGGCGGCATCAGCGGTCAGCGTCGGGACCTCGGCCACCGACGCGGTGGAGAACGGCGTCAGCAGCGCTGCGCTGCATTCACCGCCGCCGAGCTGACCGACCAGCGCGGAGTCGCCTGCGAGCAGGACGGTCGCGGCGATCACGCTACTGGTCAGAAACGGCACCGGCGCGACGAAGCGCCCGAGCTCTTCGAGGACGACGGCGGCGTCCCGAGCGGTACCGCCGGCACCGCCGCGGTCCTCGGGGATGAGGAGCCCAGCGAGCCCGAGATCGTCGGCGATCGATTTCCACAGCGTCCGGGTCAGTGTCCGATCGCCCTCGTAGGCCCGGACAACCGTGGCCGGATCGCAGCGCGCGGTGAGCAGGTCACGCACCGCGCTCCGCAAGGAGGTCTCGACATCGGTGTCGAGCAGCAGGATGTCGCTCATCGGCTCAGGTCCTTCCAGGCGATGTCCTTGTCGGCCCTGGCTTCGCCCGGCAGGCCGAGGACGCGTTCGGCGATGATGTTGCGCAGGATCTCCGAGGTGCCGCCCTCGATCGAATTGCCTTTGGCCCGCAGAAAGCGGTAGCCGGCGCCACGCCCGGCGAAATCGACCCGGTCCGGGCGCACCATGGTCCAGTCGTCGTATCGCAGGCCATGCTCACCGTGCAGTTCGACTTCCAATCCGGACACCTGCTGGTTGACTCGCGCGAACGACAGTTTGACCGCGGAGGTTTCCGGCCCCGGTTGACCGCCCGCCACCCGCTGACGCAGTCGGGTCGCCGCCAGGCGGGAGACCTCGGCATCCACCCACAATCGCAACAACCGATGGTGCAGGTCGGGGGTGCGCTTTTCCGGGGATTCTCGCCAGAGGCGGGCGGCGACACCGACTACTCCGCTCTCCCGGGGTAGCGCGCGCCCTCCGATCGAGACGCGCTCGTTGTTCAGTGTGGTGGTGGCGACTCGCCAGCCCTCCCCTTCCTTTCCCAGACGGTGGGCGTCCGGGATCCGCACGTCGGTGAGGAAGACTTCGTTGAACTCGGCCTCGCCGGTGATCTGCCGCAGCGGCCGGACTTCGACGCCCGGGGCGGTCATATCGCAGATGAAGTAGGTGAGGCCCGCGTGCTTCGGCCGGGTGGGATCGGTGCGCGCCACCAGGATCGCCAGCTGCGCCTTGTGCGCGACCGAGGTCCACACCTTCTGCCCGTTGACGATCCAGTCGTCGCCGTCGCGCACCGCCCGAGTGGCGACCGCGGCCAGGTCCGATCCGGCGCCCGGTTCACTGAACAGCTGGCACCAGATCTCCTCCCCGCTCCACAGCGGACGCAGGAAGCGCTGCCGCTGTTCCGCTGTGCCGTAAGCGAGGATCGTCGGCGCGGCCATGCCCAGACCGATGCCGTTGACCTCCGCATTGTTACCCGGAGATCCGGCCTGCTCGAACAGGGCGTCGACGAACGGTTGCAGTTCCCGGTCGACAGCCAGGCCACCGAGACCGATCGGGAAGTGCACCCACGCCAGACCCGCGTCGAACCTGGCCCGATGAAATGTCACGGCGTCGGTTGTGGCCGGATCATGCTCTCCGAGTACGGCTTCCACCCGGCGGCGCAGATCATCGCGAACCGCGTCGGGAGTCGTCATCTGTCATCCTCCAGATCGGTGATCACGGCACCAACACCGCGACGGAATCGGCTACGCACGCGGGTTTGCCCGAGCCTTCGATCTCGATCGTCACCCGGCTGAGTGCCTGCGTGCCGAGGCGGCCCGGGGTCAGTGACAGCAGTTCGACTCCGGCTCGGATCCGGGAGCCGACCGGGACCGGGGCGGGGAAGCGCACCTTGTCGGTGCCGTAGTTGACACCCATGGACAGCCCCTGCACGGTGTAGATCTGCTGGGTGAGCATCGGCAGCAGCGACAGGGTGAGGAATCCGTGCGCGACGGTCGTGCCGAACGGACCGGCGGCGGCCTTGTCGGGGTCGACGTGGATCCACTGGTGATCGCCGGTCGCCTCGGCGAACTGGTCGATCTGCTGCTGGGTGATGGTGTGCCAGTCGCTGTATCCGAGGTGGGTGCCGACCGCGGACTCCAACTCGGTCAGGCCCTGGAATATACGCATGGTGGGTGTTCCTTCCGTGTCAGTTCCGCGGTCCGCCCGCGACGTAGATCACCTGACCGGACACGAACCCGGCCCCTTCGCTGACCAGGAACGACACCGCGTGCGCGATGTCGTCGGGCGTGCCGGTGCGCGCCACCGGGGTCTGCGCGGCGATCGCCTTGGTGAACTCGGCGAACGGAATCCCCATCCGCTCGGCGGTCGCCACGGTCATCTCCGTTTCGATGAACCCCGGCGCGATCGCATTCGCGGTCACCCCGTACTTGCCCAGTTCGATCGCGAGGGTCTTGGTGAACCCCTGCAACCCGGCCTTGGCTGCCGCGTAGTTGGCTTGACCACGGTTGCCGAGCGCGGAGGTGCTCGACAGGTTGACGATGCGCCCCCATTTCTGCTCGATCATGTGCGCCTGGGCGGCACGCGACAGGAGGAACGACCCGCGCAGGTGCACGTTCATCACCGCGTCCCAGTCTTCGACGCTCATCTTGAACAGCAGGTTGTCGCGGGTGATCCCGGCGTTGTTGACCAGCACCGTCGGCGCACCCAGCTCGGCGGCGACCCGATCGACCGCCGCGCTCACCGCGGCCTCCTCGGCCACATCCACACCCACCGCCAGCGCGCGCCCACCCGCCGACTCGATCTGCTCCACGGTCGCCTTGCAGGCGGCCTCCTCCAAGTCCAGCACGGCCACCGCCATACCGTCACCGGCCAGCCGCCGCGCCACCGCGGCACCGATACCCCGGGCGGCGCCGGTCACGATCGCGGTCCGCTGCGTCGGAATGGTCATCAAATACTCCTCGAAAACGTGATTACGATGAAAACTGCTGAATTCACGGCGTGTACACGACACGGCCGACGGTCCCGCCACCGGCCAACCGCTGCATTCCGTCGGCGACCCGGTCCAGGGGCAGTCGTTCGCTCACCAAGGGACGGATCAGCCCATCGGCGGCGAGCGCGGTGAGTGCGCGATGGCATTCGGTGACCGCGGCCGGGTCGTAGGTGTTGTACAGGCCCCAATGCAGGCCGACGATCGAATAGTTCTTCACCAGCGCGTGATTCAACGCCGCACTCTGGATCTCGCCGCCCGCGAATCCGACGACCACGATGCGGCCTTCGAAGGCGATACATTTCGTGGACCGCTGATAGACCTCGCCACCGACCGGGTCATAGACCACATCGGCACCGCGGCCGCCGGTCAGCTCCTTCACGACCTCGACGAAATCGTCCCGGTGCCGGTCGATGACCACGTCAGCGCCCAATTCCTTAGCGTGGGAGGCTTTCTCGGCCCCACCCACGACACCGATCACCTGGGCGCCTGCGGCCTTGCCCAGCTGCACCGCCGCGCTACCCACGCCACCGGCGGCAGCATGCACCAACAGCGTCTCCCCCGCCTTCAGTCCGGCGCGCCGATGCAATCCGAACCATCCGGTCTGATAACCGATGAACAACGCCGCCGCTTCGGCGTCGTCCAACGACGCAGGCGCCGGAAAAGTCTGAGCCGCATCCATGATCGCGAATTCGGCGAAACCACCGTGCGGCAGCACGACACCCCCGAGCACACGCTCACCGACCGCGAACTCGCTCACCTCGGCACCGACCGCCACCACCTCGCCGCACAGCTCGACGCCGGGGGTGAACGGCAACGGCGGTTTCACCTGGTAGAGACCGCGGCACATCAACACATCGGGAAAGTTCGCCGCCGCACCAGCGACCCGCACCAGGAGCTGCCGCGGTCCGGGCTCGGGACGTTCCACGTCTTCCAACCGCAGGACAGCACTCGGCTCGCCCAGCTCATGCACCCGCCACGCCTTCATCGTCGTCATGTCACACCCCACCGGTCAGGGTGATGCCACCATCGACGACCAGCAGCTGCCCGGTCAGCCAGCCCGCGTCCTCCGACAGCAGGAACGCCACCACACCGGCGATGTCCTCGGGCACCCCGAGTCGCTGCAACGGATAGGTCGCCGCGATCTGCTCTTCCCGGCCCTCGTAGAGAGCGGTAGCGAACTTCGTCTTCACCACCGCCGGAGCCACCGCATTCACCCGCAGCTTCGGCCCCAGCTCCACCGCCAGTTCCTGCGTGATATGGGTGAGCATCGCCTTGCTCGAACCGTAGAACCCGATACCCGGAGCAGGTTTGACACCCGCCACCGACGACACGTTCACCACCGCGCCACCGAAATCCTTCATCCACGCCCGATACACCTGCTGCACCCACGACAGGGCGGCCAGGCAGTTGACCTCCACGATCTTGCGGGCAGCATCGAGGTCCAACTCGATCATCGGGCCGAAGGCCGGATTGATCCCCGTGTTGTTCACCAGCAGATCAGCGCCACCGAAGGTCTCGATCGCCCGCGCCACCGTCTCGGCCTGATGCGCCACATCATCCGCGCGACCGGCAACCGCCAACGCCCGCGACGGGCCGCCGAGCGCCTCCACCGCCTCGTCCAGAGCCTCTTGCTTGCGGGCGGTGATCACGACGTTCGCGCCCTCATCCACCAGCCGCTGCGCGATACCCAACCCGATACCCCGACTGGCACCGGTGACAATCGCGGTCTTACCTTCGAACCTGTTCACAAATAAGTCCTTTGACGTGTAGTTGCGGTTAGGAGAGGCGCTCGAGCACCATGGCCATCCCCTGACCACCACCGACGCACATGGTTTCCAAACCGATCTGCTTGTCGTGGAACTGCAGGGAGTTGATCAATGTGCTGGTGATGCGGGCGCCGGTCATGCCGAACGGGTGCCCGACCGCGATCGAGCCGCCGTTGATGTTGAGCTTGTCGAAGTCGACACGCAGCTCCCGCGCCGAGGGAATGACCTGGGCGGCGAAGGCTTCGTTGATTTCGACCAGGTCGACATCGTCGATGCTCATCCCCGCGCGGGCCAGCGCCTGCTTCGACGCCTCGACCGGTCCCAGGCCCATGATCTCGGGAGACAGCGCGCTGACTCCGGTCGCGACGATCCGAGCCAGTGGCGTCAAGCCCAGCTCGGCGGCCTTGGTGTCGGACATGATCACGACCGCGGCGGCGCCGTCGTTGAGCGGGCAGCAGTTGGCGGCCGTCACCGTCCCGTCGGGCCGGAAGACCGGCTTCAGTTCGGCGACCTTCTCCACGGTGACTCCGGGCCGGGGGCCATCGTCCTTGGCGACGATGGTGCCGTCCGGCAGGGTGATCGGAGTGATGTCACGCTCCCAGAACCCGTTGACGAGGGCGGCCTCGGCGAGGTTCTGGCTGCGCACGCCGAAGGCGTCCTGTTCGGCGCGGGTCACACCGCACAGCTGCGCCACGTTCTCGGCGGTCTGGCCCATCGCGATGTAGACATCCGGCAGCAGGTCTTCCGTGCGGGGGTCGGTCCAGATCTCGCCTCCGGCAGCGAATTTCGCGGTCCGGCGCGCGGCGTCGGCGAACACCGGGTTCTCGGTGTCGGGCAGGCCGTCGGCGTTTCCCTTGACATAGCGGCTCACGGTTTCGACACCGGCGGAGATGAAGACATCGCCCTCTCCGGCGCGGATCGCGTGCAGCGCCATCCGGGTCGTCTGCAGACTCGACGAGCAGTACCGGTTGACCGTTGTGCCGGGCACGCGGTCCAGGCCCGCCAGAATCGCCACCACGCGCCCGAGATTGAAGCCCGACTCACCGGCGGGCTGGCCACAACCGAGCATCAGGTCATCGATGTCGTTCGCGCCGAGGGCGGGCACCTTCGCCAGCGCGGCCTGCACGATCTGCGCCGCCAGGTCATCCGGCCGCAGGTCCCGCAACGACCCTTTGCCAGCACGACCGATCGGCGACCGGGCGACAGAGACGATGACGGCTTCGGGCATGACGGCGAACCTTTCCCATGGCTTACTAAGCGCTTGCTAACCTCGGTCACCATGCTGGATGGATTCGCGACCGTCAATACCCACGAGCAATATCAGGACTGTGGGACAGCACACATTGACACCGGCGGCATAGCTCGTTCTGACCTGCAAGACGGCGAATACCTGCGCTTATACGCTGGTAGCGCGCCACCAACTGATCGCGACCCGTGTCACATCAGCTTCGTCCTCGACATGAAGACGGGCGAAGCTTGTTGATCTGGGAGGCTGCCGGGCATCGCCGAATGCCCCTTGCCGCGTCATGACATCCTCGGTCCGACACTCGACGATTCGTCCCAGGATGTTACGCGGCATCATCCCGATCGTGTGCGTGTCGTTACCATCCGGATTTTCCTGAGGCCCGATCTCTGAAATTCCGTAACATGCAGGCAGATTCGCGGCTTACCATCAGAATCGTCTCAAACGCGCTGCCATATAAGACAATTCGCCGGATTCGTCCAGGCTGATGTCGCGTACCGATTTTCCGTGCACCACTCGTCAGATCCGACCGACCACAGGCTCGACCGCACCATCGTCTCGGTTAACCAGCTCGGGGGTGAGGACCACGCATGACCATCGATCCGGACCATGCACGACCACCGTGATCGTCGCCGCGACGCCGGTCGATCTCGCCGCAATCCGCACCCGAGCCGACACCGCGCAGGCTCGGTCGTGAAATACTCTGCGCCATAGGCCGATCCGCGATAAACGAAAGAGTCGGCACCCGATGGCGACGTACCGAATGGTCGCCAGAACACGTCTTTTTCCCGTCCGCAGTGCGACAGTCCGCGCGCTACTTCGCCGACGCCACGGTCGCGAATCCCAGATAGAACGGAGTCGCCGCATGGCCTTCGAGTTTCTCGTGCCTGCCCTCACCGCGCTGGTCGCGATAGTCGTATTCGTGGCCGGGGATCGTCTACATCCGAAGACGTGGCGGCACACCGACGACGACACCGTCGGCGCATTGGTGCTCAACTTGATCAACACGATCTTCATGGCAGTGGTCGCGTTCATCGTGGTGATCGCCTGGCAGCAATACGACAACGCACGCAATCACACCATCGCCGAAGCGAAGGCGCTCATCGATACGTATTGGGCGGCGCACGGGATGCCGGATCCGGACCACACGCGAATTCAAGGTCTGGTGCGCGATTACACCGTTCAGGTCCTCGACGAGGAATGGTCTGTCATGGCCGACCACGGTCGGCTCAGTCAATCCACCCAGGACACCCTCGACACACTGCGCGACGCGGTGGCGTCGGTGAACACGGCGGACCCCGAGATCGACACGCTTCGCGCCAGTGCCGTGACCAGCCTGGAGACGGTAGCCCAGGCTCGCGCCGACCGTGCGCTGGACGCCGGTTACCGAGTTCCCGCATTCCTCTACGTGGCCATGTGGGTCAGCACGGTCCTACTGCTGTTGAGCGTGGTCCTCTCCGGTGTCCCCGTCACCAAACGCAGTGTCGTGACGACCGCGCTGCTCGGCGCCATCGTCGGTGCCGTGATCCGGGCGATCTACAACCTCGACGAGCCGTTCTCGGGCGGAAACCTGGTCCCGAAAGAGGCTTTCGAACTCGCACTGTCGCGTTACCAGCACACCACGTGATCTTCCAGCCAAGTTTCGACAACGACGAGGCGACAGCAGATGCGAAGCAACCGAGGCGCAACTCGAACACGGGGACTCACGAAGGGATTCGCCGCGGCGATGCTCCCCCTGACCATTGCCGCCCTCGCGGCTCGGCCGATAGAAGCCTCCGCGGAGGCGGCACCGTGGCTACCACTTGGCGACCTCCCAACCGGTAGTTCGGGCCCGGGGATCGACTCCAACCTGGCGGGCAGTGCACCGAGCCTCGGCCCCGCGCCGTCCGGCAGCGCCTTCGGTTCCGATGCCGAGGGCGCGACTTCGGGTGGACCTTTGGCTCTCGGCCCAATTCGCCCGCCTTCCGGCAGCGCCGGGCCCACGAGCGCTCGCCCCGGCTATCTCGGCGCCGGCAGCGCCGATCCCGACAGCCCTGGCCTTCTCGGTCCCGGCGATGCGGGACTCGACGGTGGCCCACACGCCACAACGGATGCGGCACCCGACCCGAACGGCATGGCAGGCAGTCCCGCCGAGGCACTGCAACTCGATACCGGCAGCGTCCAGATGGCGTGTACCGGTAGCGCCTTGACCGGAAGCGCATTGCTCCTGCTCGGATCGGCCACCGGCAGCGCCTTCGGCTCGTTCGGGTCGAGCCTCATCGGCCCGGGGTCGAGCCTCATCGGCCCTGGATCGAACGGATCGGCGCTCGGCAGCGCCGCCGTCGGCAGTGCCGCCACCGGCAGCGCGTTGCTGACCTGCCTCCTCCTGCTTCCCGCCGCCCCGCCGCCGGTACCGATGAGCCCCCTCCAACTCGGCCCGCCCGCTCCCGAAATCGTTCCATTTCCAGTCATCACGCAGACACCCCCGTTCCAGGCGGAACGCCCCCTCGCCGAGCCGCCGTCGTCCCCACCGAACCGCCAACGACCAAGGGACCTACCAGCCGCCGAACCGACCACCGACCCTCTCCCCTGGAACCTCATGAAGCTCATGACGGTATTGGTGGTCACCGTCCTCACCATCGTCCGCGTCCGCATGTCCCCCGGTCCCAGACGAATCCGATGAATTCCGGCCGTTCCCGCCGTCAGTGGTATCGGAGCCCCGCGACGACATCGAAGGAGAGTCATGACCACAGGCCGGATCACAGCTGATCTGACGGCTGATCCCCATTTGCTCGACCTCACCGAGGTGACCACGGCCGTCGTCCACGGCCGGGTCGCGGTGGGCGAGTTGCGTGAGTTCTTCGATATGTCGTTCCGTACGTTGCCGGAGGTTATCGGCGCGCAGGAGGCGATGATCGAGGGGCCCGCGTTCGGCCTGTACCGGGAGGCCTCCGACGGCTCGGTGGATATCGAAGTCGGGTTCCCGGTCGATCGGCGCATACGGCTCGACCGGGATGTCACCCCCGGTCGCCTTCCCGCAGGACAGGTGGCTCGGATCGTGCACGCCGGTGCGTTCGACGGGTTGAGCGCTACGTGGGACCGCTTGCGGTCCTGGATCGGCGCGCATGGGCTCACGCCGGGGCCGGTCCGGTGGGAGGTCTACATCACCCGGCCGACGCCGCAGATGGACCCGAGCGAGCTGCGCACGGAGCTGAACTGGCCTGTGCTGCCTGCCTAGTCGCGGCTGGACTGCCGGTGCGCTCGCGCTCAGCGGGTTACGGGATGACTCGAGACACGACGGGCGAGCGGTCCCGGTCGAGCCCACGGCGTCAGGTTGGGCGTGGGCGGGCGAACTGCGTTGGGATACGCCGCTATTGACGGTGCCGTTGCACAGCGGTACGTTACACAGGTCACGAAAGGTGGTGTCACTACCGAAAAGGTCGGGCGCCCGTCGCTGAGTTCGTGATGGCTTCTGCTTCCTGAACAGAAGGACGGGTCATGGCCTTCATCGGTCTCGGGCTGGTATTCCTCTTCATCTTCGTGTCCGGTGGGTTGCGGTCCGTCGAGGTCGGGTTCCAGAACACCCAGAAGATCTATGTGCGGAACGTGTGGCTGTGCGCGGTGTTCTCGTATGCCGTTGCGCTGGCCGGTTTCTCGATTTTCCTGGCGGTGTCGAAGGTGGTCGCGCCCTCGGCGTGGCCGAGTCTGGACGACGTGCGGAACATGCCGTGGTGGGCGCCGTTCGGCGGCTTGATCGGCGGCGTGGCGGTGGTCGGCATGATCACCGTCGCCAGGTACGTCGGCGTGGCGACCTTCAACGCGGTGGTCATCGTGAGCGAGATGGTGGTCGCGCTGGTGATGGATCACCTCGGGCTCATGGGTTTTCACGCACGAGAGATCACCCCGCCCCGCCTGGTCGCGGTCGGGTTGATCACGGTGGCGGTCTATCTGATGGCCAGCGACTCGCCCGAACAACCACCCGCATTACTCACCGCCGCCAGGGCCGAGGGGGTTTCCCGATGACGACCACGACGACCACCACTACCGCTGCCGAGAAGCGCCCCACGCTGACGCGCTCGGCGATGATCCTGATCTTCGCGCTCATGCTGGTCGGCGGCGCGTTGCGGTCGGTCGAGGCCGGGTGCCAGAACACGCTGAAGCTGGCACTGAAGGACGTGTGGCTGTGCGGGGTGATCTCCTACGCCGTGGCCCTCACCGGCGTCGGCGCGATTCTCCTTGCCGCACTGGTTGTTTCGCGCCGCCAGGAGTGGCCCACCCGTGCCGACCTCGCGGCCATGCCCAAGTGGGCGCCGTTCGGCGGCCTGACCGGTGGTGCGGCGATCTTCGCCATGATCTCGGTGGCCTCCAGTGTCGGCGTCGGCACGTTCAACGCCTTGATCATCGCCGGTCAGATGTTCGTCGCGGCGGCGATGGACCATTTCGGGGTGCTGGGCTTCCCTCGTCGCCGAATCAATGCCCGGCGCGTCGCGGCTTGCGTCATGATCATCATCGGCTCCTACCTCATGGCGAAGTACTGAGATCACGCTCGTAGCGATCGGCGGCACACCGGGCCGCGGAGACTGTACGACCAGCTTTCGGCGGCGGGTTCCCGTTCACGCTGCCGACTCCTCGAGTACGAGTGGCAACCCGCGCCCCTCCAGCCAAACCAGCCCGCTATCGCGATACCTCCACCATGTTAGTGCGCATTCGAACTTGTCTGGAGATTGAGCGGAAGGTCCACCGGAACCGCGCTCAGTATGTCGATGGTGATTCTTTAGCAGATACGGAACCGATACAGGCGGATGCGCAGCGTAGGCCGGTGTGCACCACGGGCTCATCTCGTACACGTCCGATCAGCTCAGCACCTCGTCGACGAGCCGTGCCGCGCGCTGCTGGTCGGCCTCCGAGCCATGCCGCGGCCGAGGAAAGTCCAGCCGCACAGGCGTGCTCGTGCGCTTCTCACCTGCCAGGAGCGACAATACGGCGGGGGTTGACGAGCTCGACCGGGGCGAGGTTACCTGTCACAACTGTGCAGATCCGCGACTGTGACGCGATAGTTTCGTTACTCTCTGGCGCGGGTATTGGGTGAGGTGCCGTCCGGGCCGGGCGGAGCCGCGTCGGAGGTAGGGCATTACGCGTGAGCAAGTGGGTCGAGCTGCGCAAATCCGCTGTGGGACTGGCGAGGTCGAGCCAGCGCAATGTCCGTGGTCGAGTCGGTGTGCGCATGCGGCTGTTGGCGATCGTGCTCATCTCCAGCGTCACGCTGCTCGCGATCGGCGGCGGCGCGGCCGGCTATCTGGTGAACTCCAGCCGGGCGGCGAAGGAATGGGCGGAGCTGGCCACCAGCACCACCGGACCGGCCATTCTCATGGTGCAAGCGTTCGAAGAGGAGCGGCGGTTGTCGCTGCTGTATCTGGCGGGCGATGCCGAACTCGCACAGGGGCTTGCCGCCGCGCGCCAGCGCTCGGACGCTGCGCTGGCGGCGGTGATGGCCAAGGGTGACGCCGCCCGCAAACTCAATCCCGGCGGTTCGGCCAGCGATATCGAGGGTTACAACAAGCTGTTCACCATAGTTCCGGCGCTGCGCGGCGGGGTGGACGCGCAGCAGGTCCCGCCGAATCAGGTGTTCGATTTCTTCAGTCAGCTCATCGGGACGATCATCGCCGCGTCGATGCTGGCCGCCCGGGTGGCGCCGGAGGCCGACATCGCCGTCGAACTGGGCTACGGCGTCGATCCGCTGCGCGCGGCCGAGTCGCTGTCGATGGCGGACACCCTGGGCGCGGTAGCGCTGACCCTCGGCGAACACACTCCGGCGCAGTTCACCGAGTTCAACCGTCTGGTGGGCGAATTCCGCAGTGAGGTGGCGTATTCGGGGCGCGTGCTGAAGGGGACCCGGCTCGCTCAGCTCAACGAGATCACCGCCGGACCGGCCTACCAGAAGGTGATCGCGATGCAGGACGCGGTGATGCTGCGCGGTCCGGTGTCGGCGAGCGACACCACCTCCGATGAGTCCAGCCGTCTCGGCGACGGCACCGGCCGGTCCCAGGACTCTCGCTCCACGTCCAAGACCGCCCCGCTACCCATGAGCGTCGCCGCATGGCAGGAGGCATCCGGTCAGGTCGTGTCGGCACTGCTGAAACTCTGGGAGGACCAGAGCCGCGACGCGCACGTCATCGCGCGCGAGCATGGCGAGCGGACCGCGCAGCAGTCCCTGCTCGGCGGTGCGGCGGTGCTGGTGATCGCGACCCTCGCCTTCCTGGCGGCATTGATCCTGGCCAACCGTTTCATCGGGCGCATGCGCCGATTGCGGCGCGACACCTTGGAATTGGCCGACCATCAGCTGCCCGATCTGATGCGCAGGCTCGGTCAGGGCGAGAACGTCGACTCGACGGCCGAGGCGTCGCGTCTGGATTTCGGTACCGACGAACTCGGCCAGGTGGCCGACGCCTTCAACCGGGCGCATGTCGCGGCCGTGGCCGCCGCGGTCGCGGAGGCGAAGACACGCGCGGGCGTGAACGCGGTGTTCCTCAACATCGCCCACCGCAGCCAGGTCGTGGTGCATCGGCAGCTGGCCCTGCTGGACCAGGCCGAGCGCAAGGAGGAGAACGCCGACCAGCTCGAGCTGCTGTTCCAGCTGGACCACCTGGCCACCCGGGCCAGACGCAATGCGGAGAACCTCATCATTCTCGGCGGCGAGCAACCGGGCCGCCGTTGGCGTAAGCCGGTTCCGCTGCTGGAGCTGGTTCGCGGCGCGGTCGCGGAAAGCCTCGATTACGCCCGGATCCAGACCGGCCGGATGCCCGAGGCACAGGTGTCGAGCAAGGCCGTAGCCGACCTGATCCATCTGATGGCCGAGCTGATGGACAACGCGACCGCCTTCTCACCCCCGCAGGCGCGCGTCGAGGTTTCCGGCGTCGTGGTCGGGCGCGGCGTCGCGATCGAGATCATCGATCAGGGCCTGGGCATGTCGGAGGCCGACTTCGCCGCACGCAACGAACTGCTGTCGAATCCACCGGACTTCAGCGTGGTGTCGCTGTCCAGCGACGCCCGGCTGGGGCTGTTCGTCGTCGCGAAACTGGCACACCGCCACGGTGTTTCGGTGCGGCTGGGCGAATCCGTTTACGGCGGTGTTCGCGCGGTGGTGCTGATCCCCACCGCACTCTTGCAGCCGCAGAGCCCGTCCCAGGAGGAGAACGGCGATCTCGACGGCAAGCCCATCGATGCCGCGGACAGCACGGCCCCGGACGACGCGAAGCGGCAGCAGTCGCCGGTGGCGCGGCAATCGGCATGGTTCACACCGCACTCCGAACAGGACTCGTCCTCCTCGGCGCCGGGCGAAAGCAGCGAATCCCCTGCCGCCACGACGTCTTCCGCGGCGACTCCGGATTCCAAGCCACCCCTACCGCGACGCCGTCGTCAGTCCGAATCCGCGACCGAGACGGCGGCGCCCACCATCGCTCCGGTGCGGGAGCGAACCGCCGACGAGGCGCGCAATCTGATGAGCGCCATCGAGAGCGGCACCCGCCAGGGACGCCGGACCCGACCCGACGTCGACTAGACCGCGACGAAGAACCCACCAGAAAAGGCGACGATGACTACTTCCCCGACAACCGGCCTCGGCTGGCTGCTCGACGAGCTGGTCAACGGACTGACCGGAGCACGCTGCGCGGTACTGCTGTCCTCGGACGGGCTGCTGCTCGGCTATTCGAATCAGCTCGACCGGACCGACGCCGAGCGGTTCTGCGCGATGGCGTCGGCGCTGCACAGTCTGTCGCGCAGCGTCGGACACCATTTCGATGCCGGTGGGGTCAGCCAGACGGTGGTGGAACTCGACCGCGCGGTGCTGTTCGTCACCGCGGCGGGCGCCAACGCCTGTCTGGCGCTGCTGGCGTCCGAGGACGCCGACATGGGCATGGTCGCCTACCAGATGAATCAGACGGTACAGCGGGTCGGCACACATCTGTCGGTCGACTCCCGCCCGCACCCGCCCGCTTCGACACAGCCATGAGTCATCCGCGCGAACCCTGGTATGAGGAGGACGCCGGCCCGCTGGTCCGGCTCTACGCCATCACCCGCGGCCGGGGTCGTGCCGTACGGCCGGAACTGAACGTCGCCACCCTGGTGGTCGACGCCGGGCACGGTACCGTACTGCGGCGCACCGAACCGGAATACGCCGCCATCGCCGAGTTGTGCCGCACCCCGCAGTCGGTGGCCGAGGTGGCGGCGCACCTCGGCCTTCCCTTGACGATGACGAAGGTTCTCGTCGGCGACCTGATCGATGACGGCCAGCTGGTCTGCCGATCGGAGCAGTCCACGGCGGAGGCCAATTCCGATCTCGGTGTGCTCCATGCCGTGCTGAACGGAATACGAGCGATCTGACAACAGCGGCTAGCGCCATTCCCCGATGGGATGGTCTGGCACTATCACTTCGCCACCTGCACTGTCGAGGCAGAACCAATGCCAGTCACCATTCAGGTGATGGAATGCGTCGGACGCGCGAGAGGCGGCGGTGAGCTGGGCAAACCCTCCACCCCCGCTCGAGCAGTTGCCTGTCCTCGGGCTGGTCCTGAAATAGATACCCCAGGCGTAGCGGTCCGCACTATCGATGCGGTAGAGCCCGAGCCGGTCACCTTCGAACGTCCGCGGATCGACACCGTCGCGCACCTGCCGTGCGGCGTCATCGAAGCTGTGCGCCGAGAACTGCCAGCGCACCGCGATCGGTAGGTCCGCGCCCCACGCGGCCACCGTGAACGCCGCCACCAGCGCAGGCGCGAGCAGGGGACCGAGCTCGGGTACCCGAAGCCGCCGGGTTACGACTACCCGGGTCAGGTAGCCGATGATCACACAGAACAACCCGAACGAGGCGCTGATCGAGAAAAACCACAACAGCAACGACTCGGCGCTGTCCGGGGCACTTGCCCGCAGAAGTGCGCCTGGGCAAGACGCAACCGTGCAGGCGAGTACCAGGTACCAGGCGAGCTGTGACCGGAGTCGTCGATTCTCCGGTCGACCGGGAAGGTTGCCGGACGGCGCCGTGCTCATGCCGGAAGCCTAGCCTGCAATCATATGAGCTGCGCGGCAAGCCTTTTCGCGTTCATGTAGGCGATCGCCTCGATCGACACCATGGGGTTCACACCCGATGCGGTCGGGAAGCACGAGGCGTCGGCGACGACGATATTCCCGATCTCCCAGGTCGCGCCGTCGGGGTTGGTGGCCGACAGGTCGGGCGAGCCGCCCATCCGGGCCGAGCCCATGATGTGCAGGGCACCCATCGAGCATTGTCCCGGCCCGTACCCGGCGGCCTGGCAGGCGTCGGCGAAATCGGCATGCGAGCCGCGCTTGCCGGGTTCGTAGGAGATGCCCGCCTGGTGTCCGGAGAAGATACGGCGCGCTCCGGCGGCCTCCAGAATGCTTGCGGCCCCGACCACTCCGGTGTGCATATGGGCGGCGTCGTGGTCCGAGAGCCGGTATTCGACGAACGGCTCACCGCTGCGGTCGATGGAGACGGTACCGGGATCACGGTCGCGAGTGATGATGCCGATGGCGTTGGTGCGCGCGAAGCCGAGCATGACGGCACGGTGCTCAGACGCGCAGCGCCAGCTCATGAATCCGGTTGCCAGGCCGGGATGCACCGGCCCGGTTTCGTAGATGACCCCGTAGCCGTTGCCGTCCAGATCGCTGTGGCGGCGGCAGATGCGGGTCTGCATGCCGCCCTCCCATGGCCGGATCTCCTCGTCGAACACCCCGAACACGGCGGCGGCCGGATGCAGGCGCAGATAGCGGCCGATGTTCTTGTTGCGCAATCCGGAACGCCGCAGCAGCGCGGGCGTCTGGATGGCCCCGGCCGCGACCACCACCGCACGAGCGTGCACCTGGATCTCGACGCCGTCCGAGGTGCGGGCCGACACACCCTGCGCACGACCGTTGCGCACGACGATCCGACGGACATCGGCGTCCACGACCAGCCGCGCACCACGATCGGCCGCGTCCACGAGCCAGGTCTTGGTCACCGACTGTTTGGCGCCCAACCGGCACCCGTAACCGCATCGGCCGCACTCCACACCGGCATCGCAGGCGTCGGAGACGTTGCGCGGCAAGGTATCCACTTCCCAGCCCAGCGCCGAGGCGCCGCGCTCCAATACACCGTCACGCGCCGACAGCGGAGAACGCTGGTCGGTGACGCCGATCCGCCGTCGCACCACGTCGAGCGCGTCGCCGAACTCGGCGTCGGCGAATTGCCGGGCGCCCAGGGCGGCCCACTCCGTCCGGACGTCGCCGGGCGTGGGCAAGGAGGTGCTCCAGTTGACCACGGTTCCGCCGCCCAGGCACGTGCCCGCGACGAGAGTGATCTGACCTTCCGCGGACGCGGACGGGCCCGGCGCGTACAGGCGCTGTAGCGCGCCGAGCTCGCCGGTGCCGAAATCCCGATCGTCGTAATAGTTTCCGCGTTCCAGCACCACGACGTCGAGCCCGGCTTCGGCCAGCACCGCGGCGGCGGCGCCCCCACCGGCGCCCGAGCCGACGACCACCACATCGCAGGCCAACTCCGTCCTCTCGGCGCAGCGCAGTGGGGTCAACGAGGGCTTCGGCGCCGTCGGCAGCGGGCCCGCGGGAGCGGGATAGCCGATCTCTTTCCACAGCGGGTTGGCGCCCGACGGGCCGGGGGTGATGTTGTAGGACAGCAGCGAAGCTTGCTTCAGCGCCTGGAAGATCACGCGCACCGACGCGAACCGCGAATCGGCGAGCCGGAGCAGCGCCCGCTCCCGCTGCCGCTGCGACAAGCTGGAGAACCGCCGTGGGCCTCTTCCGGTCAGCAAGCCGGTCAGCGGTGAGTCCCACAGGTCCAGCAGCATGGCCAACTGCTTCTTCTCGGCCTGCCGGGGGTTACGGCCCAGCAGTTCGAAGACCGTATCGACCGCACCGAGCGCGCTCGCGCCGGGCAGCGTCAGCTCGTCGCCGGGGTTGAAGGTGTCGCAGATGACGCTCAGCGCGGCGCGCTGCTTGGCCGTTGGTTCCATATCGAGCAGTACCCTCCGTGTCCGCTGGTAGCGTTGTATCACATCATGTGAATCATCGATTACAAATCGGCGATTTATCAGTTGCGATCTACGCAGATTGCACAGAATAGACAGACACATAGCAGCGCAACCGGCCGTGCACGGCGCCAACCGGCAGCTGCCGCCCCACACCAAGAAGACTGTCGACTCGACGTGGGCAGTGATGGAAGCTCGCCCGCGTCGATCCCACGACGATCAGCGCCGAAAGAGCCGCGAGAGGGCGCGCACCATGAGGACGGCACCTGCTCGGGCGCGGACCGATGAACACGATCACGCCCGGCGCTCGCCGCGCTGGGCCGGTCAGCGGCGGGGCGGGTCCAGATCCAGGTCCGTGATCCGCGATCCTGGCGCATGTCCCGGATGACCAGTCGCCTGCCGCAGACCGCGCGACACCGATGCGCGGCACGACTGCGGCGATAAGGGTTTCGGCTCGGACGGCGGCTCGCTCCGATCCAGGTCCACGCGAACGTCGACGCTCGCGACCTGCCCGCCGTCGTCGAATTCGATGTCGCCCGCTACGCCGTCGCCGCTGAATTCGAGCCACCGGTAGTCATCGAGGAATCCGGTGTGCAGTCCCCGCCTGGTCAGATAGCTGTGCACGGCGCGTCGATGGTCGCTCAGCGGCAGCGCACCGACACCGAAGGCCAGTACGCGCGCAAGGCTCGACGCGGTGGGCGGCGGCAGCAGGAACGCCGGATGTTCGACGAGGAACGCCACGCAGGTGCCGTCGGTGACACCGCAGTAGGAACTCCAGCGCCCACAGACGATCTTCGCGGCGTCCGCCAGCAGCCCGGCGACCTGGTGCGGCTCCGGCGCGGCACCGGCGAGAGCGACAGGCAGCTCCGCCGAGCACAATTCGGCGACGCGATACCGAAAACCGAACTCCCGCACCGTCTCCGCGGCCTTCAGCAGCGACGGCGGGTAGCCCCACGGATTGGCCCAGCCCCACAACCACGACTCGGCGTCGGCCGTGCCGATCAGGTGGACCTTGGTGCACACGAACGAGCCCGCTTCGCCGACGAATTCCAGCCGCCGTCCGTCCAGATCCGCGTGCCACTCGTGCTCGCCCAGCACTTCTTCGAGATGGAGGCGATGCTCGAGCGAGAGCAATCCCGCGTCATCGAGGAGCCGCGTCAGTGGCACAGGTTCGGACACCTGCGTCAGCGTACTGAAATGCCGCTGCTCCGCTGCTGATCACATCACCCAGGCCGACGTGGTATCGGTCACCGTTCCGGCGAGTCCGGCATGACGCACGTCAGCTGTTCGCGCCGCTCTCCTCGACCATGCGGGACGGTATGTCCACGACAACCGCGGTGGTGTTGTCGGTTCCTCCGGCACGGAGTGCGGTGTCGACCAGCGTGTTCGCGATGGTTTCGACCGTGCCGCCTTCTGCCAGTAGGGCTTTGATCGTGGCGATGCCGAGTTTCTTGTGCACTCCGTCGGTGCTCAGCAGCAGTCTGCCCGTGCTCGATCCGGTTACCGCGTAGCCGATCTCGTCCGGTCGCACGGTGCGCACCGACGTGGTGACGAGATGACCGGTCCGTGGCGCGGGAACGAGCCCGCGGGCGCGGTACAACTCCTCGACGGTGTGGTCGGTGGTGATCTGGTGCAGCACGCGCCCGTTCCACCGGTACGCGCGACAGTCACCGACCCAGGCCACCTCGCAGGGCCCCTCGGGCTTGCACTCGGCGGGCAGCACCGCGACGACCAGCACACTGTCGGCCGAAGGCTCCGGTACGGCCTGCCGCAATTCGCGTTGCGCCGCAAGTATTCCCGCACGGCCTCCGTGACGTGCCCCGACCCGTGCCGCCACGGAGGCCGCCGTGCGCGCCGCCTTCGCGGCCAAGAGATGGTCCCCGACACCATCGGCGACCGCGAACGCCGTCACGCCCGTCACCGTGTCCGTCTCGACGACCACCGCGTCCGCGTTGATCGACCGAGCTCCGCGCCGACTCACCGAACCCCAGTGCGCGTTGCCGAGCCCGAGGGTCCGGATCCGCGGCATGCTCGGGGTGGTGGCGGAATGCATGGCCTCTCCTCGGGCTGTGGACGCTGCGGCCGATCGGCGCACCCTTTCAGGACACCGGCCCAATCCGTGCGCTTCGCCAGAGGCCCCCGTGTAACTGCTGAGAATCAGTCAACAATCGGGTCACGACGTGCGGACACACGGCATGGTCATCTGACCGATTGCCGGTGTCCCGATCCACCGGGTCGACCCGGTTTCATGGCACATCGGCAGCCCCGCTTTCGGCCGAGTCACCTGCCGTGTGGCGACCCTCGAGCCACACACTCACCGCCACCGTGGCATACGCCGCGGCCGCCGCCAAGCCGGGCAGGATGAGCATGAGCGTGAGAAACGAAACGAACGAAGACACAAGCCCTCCCGGACCACGCGATCGGATAGGTCGCACCGGTGCGCACACGACAGCACCGTCATGGCCGCGCATACCCACCATTCGACATTCGATGCACGCCGAGACGCCGGTTTCGTAGGCAGCAGCGCGGGAATGCGCACTGCGAAGGCGCCTGTACCGCATCGGTCGCCGCTGGCTGCCTCCCTGGTCAACGGCGAAATGGAGCGGCCATCCTGGAAGGAGAACAAGCATGCCTGCAACGATCAACTCGACCTCGGACGCCGTCGACTTCCTGGTCCAGCAACACGGACGGATCCGGCAGCTGTTCGCCGAAACCGCTCAGGCATCCGACGTCAAGGAGCGCGAGAAGAAGTTCTACGAGCTGCGACGGCTCCTCGCGGTGCACGAGACCGCCGAGGAGGAGATCATCCACCCGCGCGCACGCCGGGAGATCGGCGACGGCGCTGGCATCGTCGAGGCACGCCTGGACGAGGAGAACAAGGCGAAGAAGCAGCTGGCGGACCTCGAAGACCTCGACATCGGCTCGGTCGAGTTCGAGGTCAAGCTGGAGGGCTTGCGCAAAGCCGTGGTGGCGCACGCTGAGCACGAGGAAACCGAGGAGTTCAACCGTCTGCGCCAAGAAATGGACCCCGATTCCCTGAAGCGGATGCGCAGCACAGTCGAACTCGCCGAAGCAATGGCACCGACCCGCCCCCACCCCGGTGTCGAGTCGGCCACGGCCAACGCTCTCGTCGGCCCGTTCGCGGCGATGATGGACCGTGCCAAGGACATGATCAGCAAGCCACGCTGAGCAAGTCCCCGTTCGACGCCGCGGCGCCGGGCTTCGCCTGATCAGGGCGATCCCGGCGCCGCGCTCTCCTATCTCACAGCAGAACCAGAGCGACACTCAGCACACACAACACCAGCACCCATGCCGCCACGGTGAGACGGATAGAACCCTCCGCATCGGAATCGCCGCGATGACGGCGTCGACCGGCGCGGTACGGCGGGCGCGAGGCCGAAACGGACATGACATCCTCCTTCGGTCGGCTTGCGTCGGGGAGTCGCATACCCGCTTTCGGCGCCGATCGTCGCGATGTCGCTGTGGCGAATACCACCGGCCGGGTGCGACGACGAAGATCCGGCGGCTCACCTGCGGTGTTTGGGGTCGGCGACGAAGGGAAGTCGCTCGATGCAGGAGAGGAGTCGGCAATGACCGAACCGAAAGACACCTATGACCCGCCACAGGACACGGGCGCGCCCGACTCGGCCGAATCCGATCCGGCCGCGCTCAGCAGCGCGGAGGATCTCGACGAGGACCGGCTGCGTTCCGATCCGCTGGAGGCCGGAATGGACCCGCCCGAGCACTGGTCGGGAGCCACCCGGTACGGCATGACGCACTGGGAGGAAGCCCATCCTCGACCGATCGGAGATCGGCTCGCCGAGGAGGAGCCCGATATCGACCCCGACCGGGAGCCGGGAACGGGGCAGACGGGCAAACTGAGGGACATCACGTGCGACAGCGACGAGGTGCCCGTCGAGCACAGCTACGAAGAGGAGCTCGGCGTCGCGGCCGATGTCGCGGGTGGCTCGGTGGCGGACGAAATCCGCCACGCCGCACCGCCCGAGTGATCGATGGCGTTTCGCCGGGCGGTCGGCGAGGATCGCCCAGCGGCGTGCGGTCAGGCCCGAGCCGGGCCGTAGTCGAGGTGGACGACGCCGTTGTCGTAGACCTCGTGTTCCTTCAACACGAGCTTGGTCGCGTCGGCGCCGTCGCTCCACAGCCGCTTGCCCTTGCCGAGCGCGATCGGGTACACGAACAGGTGCAGGTCGTCGATCAGACCGTCATCCAACAGCGCCCGCACCAGCGTGCCGCTGCCGCTGATGTAGATGGCGCCGTCGATCTCGTCTTTGAGCTTGCGGATGACCTCCGGGTCGTAGACGCCGATGCGGGTACTGTTGGCCCATTCCACCTGGGGTTCGTTCGCACCGACGACGTACTTCGTCGTGTCGTTGAAGAACGGCGCACCCGGGTCGTCCTCCACCGTGCGGGTCGACCACGCCGGGGCGAACATCTCGAACGTGATGCGGCCGAGCAGGATGGCCTTCGACGCGGAGGTGATCGCGCCGAGCGTCGCACCCATCTTCGGATCGAATCCGTATTCGAACGTCCAGGACGGATTCTCGTACACGCCGTCGAGTGCGATGAACTCGTGAACTGCGATGGTGCCCATGATGACTACCTTCCGTGCGAGATCGGCGGCTGCCGGGTGCGGCTACTGTCGCGCCGTCGGGAACGACTCTGGGCGCCGCCGGGCGGTTTGTCCACCACCACACGAAGAACCGGCCCGACAAAACCCGTCGAGCCGGTCGTCACGAGTGGAGGACTGCGCGTCAGCCGACGATGGCATTCATGATCGTGCCCGCACTGGTCGCCACCGCGCCGCCCGCCATCGCGCTGGCGACCATCTTGGGCGACTGGAGGGTGCCGCCGTTCCACTTCTCCCACGCGAACCTGCCACCCCCGTATGTGATCGCCGTGATGCCGGAGAGCTGGACAAGCCAGGTGAAGTAGCGGCCCAACTGCATCAGCTTGTCCGCCATCGGCGGTTCTTCCGGAGTTGGATTATCGAACTGCGCCATCACGGTGTCGTGTAGCGCGGCCAGAATCATGCTCACGTTCGTGCTCCTTTTTCGCATGCCGATGGTGATGCCGGAGACAAATTCGAGAGAAAGAGCGGAGCTGCTGAGCGGCAAACTCGTGACAAGATCGATTAGAACGTATCGCGGTGGTGTATTCCCCGCGACACACCGGAGCGCGCATGACGGGAGTCACAGCGTCCGCGCCGTGCCGAGCGAGGCTGCCGCCATTAGGATTTCACTAGGTGCAGGGGCTGACATCATGTCGGCGCAGTGCGGCGCCGACCCCACCGTGACCGAGGGGAGGGCACAATGCACACCGCTTTCTTGATTCGACTTCTCATCACGCTGCTGATCGTCACGGCCACGGCTGTGGTGGCTGGTTACGCCACCGTTATCGCGGCTTATTGGTTCGAGCTGCGCTCCACCGAACGACACGGGGGGCGCGTGGATCCGTCGCCGCGCTGACCGCACGGAATTCCCCGCGCGATTGCTCTCGGCGGATGGACCACAGCGAGGGGTGGCCGAACACCGCGCGGTGACGTTTGGGTCGTCGCCGTCCGGCAATCACGACGAGGAACCGAAGGGCCGATAGCGGCGAGGTGACGATGGTCGACGATGTCGAGAAGCGGTGGCGCGATCCGCGGATGTTCCGCCGCGCCGCGAGCTATGTCGCCTCGGTCCTCGCGACGGCCACGCTGGTCTTCCTGCTCATCCTGCTGTGGGCAGCCGAGCGCGAATGCGTGGACGCGGACACGCTGCTGTGCGACACGACCGCGGAAAGCGCCGTGGTGATCGGACCGTCGGCCGTCCTGCTGATCGGCGGGATCGGCGCTTTCGTCGAAACCTACCTTCAGTGGCGCCGCGGCCGGGCGTGGCCGATCTGGCAGGGCGCGGGCTGGTTCCTGTTCGTCTTGATGGTGGTCTACCTCGGTATCGGCGGCGGCGCGGCCGCGCGCTGATCGGTCGGCGACTTTCCCGGCATGCCGCTCCCCCTGACCGGGCGGCGCGGACGCGGAGAGTACGCGCCCGCGCGTGTCCGGCGATCACCAGGACGGCGTTCGCGGCCCGAGGAACAAGCCGCCGTTCACCTCCAGGGTCTGACCGGTGACCCAGCGACCGTCGTCGGAAGCGAAGAAGGCCACCGCGTCGGCGATGTCCGCGCCCGCGCCGACCCGCTCCAGCGCGGTCATGCTCGCGACGCCGGAAATCGCGCCCTCGTTGGTGTGCAGCCAGGAATTCATCTCGGTATCGGTGATGCCGGGCGAGACCGTGTTCACCGTGATCCCGCGCGGCCCCAGCGTGTTCGCGAGCGAACGGCCCAACACGTTGAGCGCGCCCTTGGTCATCCCGTAGACCACTTCCGGCGTGGCGAACCACGTGACGCCGGAGGAGATGTTCACGATCCGCCCGCCGTCCCGCAGCAGCGGCAGCGCCCGCTGGATGATGAACAGCGGCGCCCGCACGTTGACCGCGAACAGCCGATCGAACTGCTCCTGGGTCGCGTGCTCGATGGTGGCGTCGTAGACGATGATCGCGGCGTTGTTCACCAGGATGTCCAGCGGGCGATCACCCAGTCCCGCGGCCAGCTCGCCGAACAGCTGGTCGATATCGCCTTCGGCACCCAGCTCGGCGCGCACCGGGAACGCCCGGCCGCCCGCGCGCCGGATCGCCGACACCGTCTCCTCCGCCGCGTCCTTGTTGGTCCCGTAGTGCACGGCCACCTCCGCGCCGTCGGCGGCCAGCCGTTCGGCGATGGCGCGGCCGATGCCCCGCGAGGCGCCGGTCACCAAAGCGGTCTTTCCGTTCAGATCGGTCATACTTCGCCCTTCCACTCTTGTTAGGTAACGTTCCCTAACATTGTCCCGAGGGCTACTCTAGGCCTGTGGAAGCGAAACGTCGACCCGCCGCGGAGACCAGGGATCACATCCTGGTCGTCGCGCGGGAGCTGTTCTATCAGCAGGGGATTCGCGCGACCGGCGTGGATCGTGTCGCGGCCGAGGCCGGTGTCGCGCCACCCACCCTGTATCGGCTGTTCTCCTCCAAGGACGATCTCGTCGCCGCCTATCTCGAGCGCGAGGACCGCCACTACCGGGAGTGGTTCACCGCCGCGGCCAGCGGCGACGGACCGCGCGAACGCATCCTCGCCGTGTTCGACGCACTGGCCGAGCAGGTCCGTCCGGAATCCTGTCGCGGGTGCCCGTTCCTCATCGCGCTCGGGGAGTTCCCGGATCGCGACCTGCTCAGCCACAAGCACGCCGTCGTCATGAAGAGCTGGGTCCGCACCCAGTTCCGCGCGCTGGTCGACGAACTCGCCGCCACCGCGCCCGTCCCCGATCCGGCCGCCCTGGCCGACCAGCTCATGCTCGTCATGGAAGGCGTCTACGCCACGACCCAGGCGTTCGGCCCGACCGGCCCCGCTACCCGGTCCCGGCTCCTCGTCGAGACACTGCTTCCCGGTAAAACAGATTGCCCAGCAGCAGTATCCACGTGAGCGTCCGTGACATCGACATGAGCGACGGGAACATTGGCGTGGGGACCGCGGCTTCGTAGCGTCGAAACCATGACCTTGGAAATCGGCACCATCCTGCCCACCTCGACGCCCGACCCCGCCCATCCCATCCTGGGTGACGTGCGCGCGAGCGCCCGTTTCGCCGAAGAGATCGGTCTCGACTCGGTGTGGTCCACCGATCATCTCGTCGCCAGCGCGCCGATCCTGGACAGCACCACGGTGCTGGCCACCGCCGCCGCCGTGACCGACCGCATCCGCATCGGCTACAGCGTCATGCTGCTGGCCTTGCGCCCGGCCGCCTGGGCCGCCAAGCAGGTCACCACATTGCAGTACGTCTCCGGCAACCGGCTGATCCTCGGCGTCGGCACCGGCAACCCGGCGCACGGTGACGTCGGATGGCGCGCGGCCGGAGTGCCGTTCGCCGAACGCGGTCGTCGCACGGATGAGGCGCTGCGCGTGCTCCCCGACTTGGTCACCGGGCGGCCGACGACTCTGCCCGACGGGACCGTGGTCACACTGTCACCGGAGGCGTCCATGCCGCCGGTACTCGTGGCGGGCGACGCTCCGGCGGCGCGCCGACGCGCCGCCGCCTACGCGGACGGCTGGGTCGCCATCGGTCTCGAACCGGATCAGGTGCGCGCGAGCAAGGCCGAGTTGGCTTCGCTCGCCGAGGAATACGGCCGTCGTCCCCCTACCGTCACGATCGTCGCGCCGCCGCTGGCGACCGATCCGGGCCACGCTGCCGATCAATCGGCCGCCTACGCGGACGCGGGCGCGGAACGGCTGATCCTGGCTCCCTCCGGAGCGGAGTGGCGCGCCGACTACGAGTTCGCCGCGAAGATCAAGGCACAGCTGGATACCGTGCTCACCCGGTGAACAGCAGCCCCAGACCGAGGCCGAACAGCACCACCGCGATCACCGTATCCAGCACCCGCCACGCGAACGGGCGAACGAACAGCGGGCCGAGCAGTCGCGCGCCGAATCCGAGCGCGGTGAACCAGAGCACGCTGGCCAGCATCGCCCCCGCCCCGAGGAACCAGCGGTCCGGAGTGCCATAGGTGCTGGCGAAGGAGCCGAGCAGCACCACGGTGTCCAGATAGACGTGCGGGTTGAGCCAGGTGAGCGCCAGGCAGGTGGCCACCGTGGCACCGAATGCCGCGGTGGCCCGCGCCGATTCGACGGTCAACGCGGCGGAGTCGAACGCTCGCCGCGCCGCCGCCACCGCGTAACCGATCAGGAACGCCGCACCCGCGTAGCGCGCCACCACCAGCACCGCCGGAGCGGCCTGGACGATCACGCCGAACCCGCCGACCCCGGCCGCGATCAGCACGATGTCCGAGACCGCGCACACCGTCACCACCGCGGGCACGTGCCTGCCGCTGATGCCCTGCCGCAGGACGAACGCGTTCTGCGCACCGATCGCCACGATCAGCGACAGGCCGAAGCCCAGACCGGACGCGGCCGCCACCGCCGCGGAAGAAATACTCACGTCCAGCGACGCTAAGCCGAGCACCATACCCAGACAAGCTAAAGATTCTTACCTGTCATTAGAATCGCTTAACGATGGATCTACCGCTCGACCAGCTCCGCGCCCTCGACGCCGCGATCACCGAGGGAACGTTCGACGCCGCGGCGCGGCGGTTGAACGTCACCCCGTCGGCGATCAGTCAGCGGATCAAGGCCTTGGAGGACGCGGCGGGACGGATTCTCGTGCAACGCACGAAACCGGTGCGCGCCACCGAATCCGGTCTCGCCGTGCTCCGGCTGGCCAGACAGATCCAACTGCTGGCCGCGGACACCGCGCGCGAGCTGGGTGGCCAGCCCTCGGACGGCCCGATCCGGGTGCCGATCGCGGTCAACGCCGACTCGCTGGAGACCTGGGTGATGCCCGCGTTGGGTCGCGCCTCGCGCGGCGTGTGCTTCGAGATCCACCGCGAGGACGAGGAGCACACCACCCGGCTGCTGCGCGACGGCACCGTGATGGCCGCGATCACGTCCACCGCGCAACCGGTGCAAGGCTGCAAGGTGGAGCGTCTCGGCGCCATTCGCTACCGGCCGATGGCCAGTCCGGAGTTCGCCAGCACCTGGTTCGCCGACGGCGCGACGGCGAAGTCGTACGCGGCGGCCCCGGTGGTGCTGTTCGACCGCAAAGACGACCTGCAAGATCGCCTGTTGCGCCGGCGCAGCCGCAAACCGCTCAACCCGCCACGCCACTACGTCCCGTCGTCCACCGGGTTCGCCGAGGCGGTCCGTCTCGGACTCGGCTGGGGCATGCTGCCGGACCTGCAAACGCGAGACGATCAGGCCACCGGCCGCCTGGTCTCGATCGATCCCGGCGTCGTCATCGACGTCCCCCTGTACTGGCAGCAGTGGCGCCTGGACTCCCCCGCCCTCAGCGCCGTCGCCGAGACCATCGCCGCGGCGGCGGCAGCCGTGCTGCGCTGAGCTCCATTTCCCGGCAAGACATTCGCGGCCTCTGACGTCGCCGGGCCGAGCACTCCCGCCCCGGCGACGCTGTATCCGAGAAGGTGCGACCGTGGGCACGGCAGCACCGCAAGGTGGTTCGGAGTCCAGGGAAGAGTGGATGGACTCCGACGCGGCGACTCGGCGGCCACGGGCGGCACCCGCAACGACACTCGGCGGTCCATGCACGTTCGGTACGGCTGTCTCGGGCGGTCGAGAGGTAGTTTGATTCCGCACGGCGACCACAGGTTCAGCTCCACCTCGCACCCGACACCAGCTGCTCGAGGAGTTCACTTGGCACGGCACCGTCGTTCGCATCAACCACGCACTCACGGCGTAGCCGCCGGGGCCGCCGTGATCGGCATCCTGCTGACCGGCATCGGAACCGACGCGGCCGCACGCCCGATCGGTCCCTTCGACGTAAGCGGAGCGATCGAGGTCGAATACGACCAAGCCGGTGGACCCGCGTTCTTCGGCGACCCGGTCTCCCCCGACTCCCCCGCCGCCCGCGGCGGCCGCTACCAAGCTTTCGAGCGCGGCTCCTCCATCTACTGGCACCCCGACACCGGAGCCCATCAAATCGGTGGCGCCATCCGCGACAAATGGGGCGACCTCGGGTTCGAGGGCGGACTGCTCGGCTACCCCGTCACCCGCGAAGCGGCGACACCGTCCAAACCCGGGCGCTACAACGTCTTCCAGAACGGCTCCATCTATTGGTCGATCGGCACCGCCGCTCATCAGATCGGCGGCACGATCCGGGACAAGTGGGGCTCCTACGGGTGGGAGGACAGCCCGCTGGGCTTTCCCATCACCGACGAATCACCCGCCCGCGCGGGCTACGGCCGCTACAACCTCTTCGGCGGCGGCGCCATCTACTGGTCTCCGCTGACCGACGCCCATGTCATCTGGGGAGCGATCCGTGAGTCCTGGGAAGCCGCGGGCGGCGAATCGGGCCGCTACGGTTATCCGATCAGCGACGAATACGACTTCCGGAACGGGAAAGCCCAAGACTTCCAAGGCGGCCGGATCACCTGGAGGCCTTGATCGCGGATCACAGCGGCTCCGCCGGCGGCCCCAACGAGTGTTGGGGCCGCCGCGGCCGAACCAGCCAGTGCCCGAGTTCGATCCTCAGACCCCGACCTCGACAGGGATACTGCCACATCGTTTCGGCGGCGTCGCAGCGATGATTGTCCATCGGTACGCACATGCGCGCGTGCATGTGCGTGGACGACAGGAGAGGCGAAATCCGCTGAAATCGACGTCGATAAGGCCGCATTGATAACGGATCAGCATCGACAGGCGGTTGCCGATACCGAACTGTTGTCTGTCACAGCGACGGCCGGAGCCAATTGGATCCGAAGACAACCTGATTCGCGGGTACTCGGCGCAATATCCTGTGTTACTTGATCATTCATCGAACACGCCGCGCTCGAGCGGATCTCGACCGGCGGTTGATGCCCGGCGCTGCTACCCGGGTCGTCGCGTCGATCTCGAGCGAGAATCAGGCGTTTCGCTCACCGGGCTGGGCCTCGGACAGCAGCGCGCACAAGAAGCGCACACTGTCCGCAGGGGACAGCGCCTCCACGCTGAGCCGGTTCATCACCGACATGTACACCTCGACGTCGCGCCGTTTCTCGAAGTAGATCGAGCTGGTGAGTTGCTCGGTGTAGACGATGTCGGGCAGTTCCGGCTCCGGGAATCGGAGAATGCTGAACGGCCCGCCCGCGGCGGAGTGCCCTCCCGCCGCGTATGTCAGGACCTGGATCCGGACATTGGGGCGGGCGGACATCTCGACCAGGTGCTCGATCTGCTCCCGCAGAACCTGCGTCCCGCCAACCGGTCGGCGCAGCGCGTTCTCGTCGATGACCGCCCAGAGGGTCGGAGCGGCCACCCGGTCGAGGATCTGCTGGCGGCGCATGCGGATGGCGACCCGGCGTTGGGTCTCGTCCTTGTTGCCGAGCTGGATCACCGCACGCGCGTAGTCGGCGGTCTGCAGCAGACCCGGAACGAATTGCGCCTCGTAAGTACGGATCGTGGTGGCGGCCTGTTCCAGGCCGATGTAGGTCTCGAACCACGCCGGGAGCAGGTCGCTGTAGCGCTGCCACCAGCCGGGATCGTTGGCGCGGCGAGCCAGTTCGAAGTACGTTTCCCGTTCAGTGGGGTCGACAATGCCGTAGAGGGTCAGCAGGTCGCGTAGATCGCGTTCCTTGAACCCGGTGCGGCCCAGCTCCAGACGGCTGATCTTGGCGTGCGAACCGCGGATGGAGTCGCCCGCGGCCTCCCTGGTGATTCCGCAGCCCTCGCGCAGCTGACGCAACCGGCTGCCGAGCGCGATCCGCAGAACGGTCGGGCCCCGTTCTGCCGCAGGGAATTCCGCGTTGCCGCCGCCGTCCTCATCGTTGGTCATGGGTGCCTCCGGTCGATCGCGGGGTAGACCGCGGGGCGCGATGCCTCCACCATTACAGCTCACGTGACGTCGGCTGCCGATCCTACTCGGCCGTGCATCCGGCCCCGATCACGATGCGAGCACGAACCGCGAACTTCGGTGCGCGTGCATGTATTCGCAAGAGGGGCAACGCAATATCTTGACCGCAATGCTGGGCAAGCCGGAACCGCTGTGCGTAGAGTCGCCCCCGACGGTGGCCGCGCGGAGGAGGAGAGCCATGACGTCAGCGGAAGGGTCGACCACGCTAGCGGGAGTCGACCCGAATACGCCCAGCATCGCACGCGTGTACGACTACGCCCTCGGCGGGACGAACTGGTTCCCGGTGGACCGGGAAGCCTACGAGCACCTGAAGAAGGCGGTACCGCACCAAGACGACGTCGGCGCCGCCAACCGGCGCTGGCTCGAGCGCGTGGTCCGGTACGTCACCCGCTCCGTGGGCATCGATCAGATCCTCGATCTGGGCAGCGGACTGCCCACGCAGAAGAACACCCATGAGGTCGCCCAGGAACTCGACGCCGAGGTCACGGTGGTGTACGTGGACAACGACCCGGTCTGCGCCGCCCGCGGCAGGGAACTACTCGAGGCGAACGAACGCACGCACTTCCTCGACCTCGATCTGACCCGGCCCACCGACGTACTCGGCCACCCCGCGGTCGCCGAATTCCTGGACCTGGACCGTCCCTTGCTGCTGATGCAATGCGGCACACTGCATCACGTCGACGACGATCAGGACCCGGCGGGCATCATGCGCCAGTACGTCGAGCGCCTCGCGCCCGGCTCGTACGTGATGATCAGCCACTTCTTCGATCCGGCCGACGAGGACCGGTACCTGCACGGGCTGGCCAGGCAGGCCGAGCGGGCGCTGCACGACGAGCGGCTCGGCACCGGCCGGTGGCGCACCCGCGCGGAGATCCAGGCATTCTTCGCGGGACTGGACATGGTTCCACCCGGACTGGTGGAGCTGCACGATTGGTGGCCCGGCGGACCCGCGCTGCGCACGCCGTGGCCCGACGAACGTCTCATCCTCGGCGGCGTCGGCCGCAAACCGTAAACCCTTCCCCCACCACGGAGCGCGATATGACATCGAACGACGTGCAGATCAGCGATCAGGATCTCCTGGACAAGCTGTCCGAGGTCCTCCGTTTCACCAGCATCGACCTCGCGACCTCCGAGAACGGCGTCAACTGGTGCTCGAACGCGTTCTTCGCCGAGCTGGACGGCGATCCGTTCCGCTTGACGCTCGCGCTCGAGTCCGGAGGACGGACCTTGGCCGGGCTGCGGGCGAACCCGAGCATCGGAGTCAAAGTCGTCCCCGACGGATTCCTCAACCCGTTCGCCCAGGGGCTGGGCACGGCCGCGGTGCGAACGGAATCCAGCGAGCGGGAGGAGACCTTCCAGGCCCTGCTGCGCAAGGAGCCGCGCATCGAACCGTTCCTGTCCACACCGCTCGAGGCGGTCGAGGTGCGGGTCGACTGGTGGCGGGTCACCCACGTGCAGGGCGGTTTACTGCCCGGACGCGTGCTGCACCGGCCCGGCGCATAACCGGTGAAACAGACGAAATCGGCTCCGGCCGAAGGCATCAGCACCGATTGCCCGCGAAATCGGCGGACTCTAGGCTGGTGAACCAGGCCACGGAAACGCGAAGAGAGGTCTCCATGTCCGATTCCGCTCCGCGGACCGGTGTCAGGGTGCCGGTCGGCGTGGACACGACACGTGCGAGCATCGCCCGCGTCTACGACGCGACCCTGGGTGGCAAAGACAACTACGAAGTCGACCGCTTCGTCCGCGACAAGGTCGCCGAGGTCGCGCCGCGGCAGAGCGAGGTGGCCTGGATGAACCGCCGCTGGCTGCACCGCGTGGTCCGGTATCTCTCCGGCACCGTCGGCATCGACCAATTCCTCGATGTCGGCGCGGGTTTGCCTACGGTGGGCAACACGCATGAGATCGCGCAGCAGCAGAACCCTCGAGCGCGCGTGGTGTACGTCGACAACGACCCGGTGTGCAATATCCACGGCCGGGTCTTGCTCGAACGCAACGAGTACACCCACTTCGTGCCCGCGGATCTGACCGAGCCGAAGACCTTGCTCGCGCACTCGGAAGTCACGCCGCATCTCGACCTCACCCGCCCGTTGGCGCTCATCCTGTGCGGCATCCTGCATCACGTCGACGACGAGCTCGATCCCGCCGGAATCATGCGGCAGTACATCGATGCGCTCCCCGCGGGTTCGTACGTCGCGATCACCCACTTCTGGGATCCGGCGGACGGCTCCGAAGCCCACGATATGGCCATCGAGCTGCAACGACGTTTCACCGAAATGGGTCTGGGCTCCGGCTGGTACCGCACCCGCGAACAGATCGCCTCCTACTTCGGTGATCTGGAGTTGGTCGAACCCGGCCTGGTGGAACTCGACGACTGGTGGCCGATGGGTCCCGCGCTGCGCCCGCGCCTGACCGAGGAGCGTCTCCTGCTGGGCGGGGTCGGATTCAAAGCGGGCTCCACCAACGGTGTCGTGACCCCGTTGCGCCGCCGATCGACGAACACGAACGACCTACCCGATTCCGCCGATGACGACTCGGCAGAAAGGTAATGCCGCAATGCCGTACGACGACCTGAACGGACCAGATCTCCGCGAAGACCGGTGGCGTTTTCTGGAGGTCCCGCTCGGGGAAGACCAGACCTGGCGCTACGCCGACCCAGCCGCCGAGACCGAGATCGGCGACGGCACGGTGTCGGTCCGCATCGACGCCTTCAGTCGGTCCAATGCCGATGTCCAGATCCTCGACAACCCGAAGCATCTGCTGGTGTCGACCGAGGCGTTCGATGTCACCACCGGTTCACGCACGTTCGCGGTGGAGATGGCCGCCGAGAACATCGGCGTCACCGGCGAGGACTACCGGGACGGGTTCGCCGCCTTCAACGTTCTCGACATGAGCAGTGCCCAGGTATTCGACCTGATCGCGACCAGCAAGAACGCCTATGCGATCCACGAACGGCTGTTCGTGCCGGGTGTCGTCCCGAAAGAGCAGGCATTCACCCATGTGGTGCACGCGCCGCTGGCGGGCGTCGACATCAAACCCGGCGAGTTCCACCGTTACGCCGTGACCATCGACCGGGATTCCGGCACTGTCGGCTGGTACGTCGACGACTCGCCGGTATACACCACTTACGCTCCGCAGCTGCCCGAGACGGTGCAGATCGGGTTCGGCATCATCACGCTGCATCCGATCGAGGACGGCCACAGCACCTCGCTGCGCGGGCAGGGGTTGCACGGGTCGTGGCGGAACTTCACCGTCGACTGACCGGGTCCGAAAACACGTGGTGCCCAGTCGCGTTCGACCGGGCACCGTTTCGTCCGCCGCCTATCGCGGCGCTACCACCGCTCGGACATCTCCTTCCGCGGCCATTCGGCGCCGCCCGGGCGGGCGTACTCTTCCGACACAGCGTCGGCCTCGTCCACGTCGAAGTCGTACTCGTCGAACTCGCGACGGCGCGGATCCCACACCATCGCCGCGGCCGCCAGTGCCAGCAACGTAATGACTATGGCCGCTATGACCCCATACAGCACGTCTTACACCCTCCTGAGAAAAAACGAATCGCCGACGCGGCCGTGCCGGATACTCAACGCGCACAGCTCTTTTCACGTCGAACGAATCCTAAACCGAGTCGGCATGCTGGGCAGTCCCAGGCGTGGTGACCCCACTCACCCACGGGGGGTGATCCGGCCGGAACACAGCGTGCACCGATTCCGTGAAACGCCCCCGCGAACGCTCAGCGTCGCCTAGGCTCAGCGCTGTCCCGGTGGCTCCGGGACATCCACGCGGAACCGGTACGCCCAATCCGGCCGCGATTGCTGGTGGTAGCGGTGGGGTTCACCCGACTAGATGAACCTCGCCGTCCCCCACTTCCCCCTAAATCCCGCGGACATTCGCGTGGAATCACGCGCACCGGGCATCCTTGGAGCTACCGTCTTCGGTCATGGACGACATCGAACTGCAGCCACCGACCGTCGCCTCCCCCAGGCACACCGGACTGGTCCTGGACATCGCCACCCTGAGCATCCACAACCCCCTCGCCGGGCCCGGCGAGATCACCTATCCCTATATTCGCTGCACCGACCACCGAGTCCTGCGCCTACCGGAGCCATTGCACCGGTGGGCGACCGAAACCATCGCGCTCGAGCACGCCACGCACGCCGCGGGCGCACCACCGCTGTTCCCCGGTCAGGTCGAGTTCGGCATTCTCGACGGCATCATGTACGCCGAAATCCTCTGAGTGGGGCGCGCATTGCGGCGAGAGACCGATCGGTTCGGTACGGCTCTCGCCGCCGGTCGCGACCGGCACACCGCCGCAGCCGGACTTCGGTCAACCTCATGTCGGTCGACGGCGGAATGAACCGGACCACGATCGTTCGGGCCTGCCCGTCCTGGCGTGCACTCCGTGCCGAGTCCTGACCACGCCAAAAGTGCGTGGCGTAGCGATCGAGGGTCGGCGAGCTTCCGATCGAGGCTGAGGGCGGCGCGTGGGCGAATGCGCACGCAGGCTGCGAGGGCCGAAAGGGCTGATGGGCGGCGTGCATGGGCCCGCATGTGGCGCGCGTTCCGGGGGCACGACACACTGGAGCCCGTGAATCGCATGTCAATCCGACCGCGCGCCCGCGCACTGGACGGCCTGCCGTGACCGATCTCGCTCGCGGTGAGAACCGCCCCGCGCCCGGAGATCGGCTGACGGTCACCGTCACCTGCTCGGCTCCCGTCGACGTTTCGGCGCTGCTACTGAACGCCGCCGGAAGAGTACGCTCCGACGCCGACTTCGTGTTCTTCAACCAACCCGTCGCGCCCGGCGTCACCTATCGGCACGGTCAGGGCGCCGGTGACGTGGTGGACATCCAGACCAGCGCGTTGCCCGGCGATGTCGACCGGGTCGTGGTCACCGCGAGCCTGGACGGCAGTGGGCCGCCCACCTTCGCGGCCGTCGGCTCGCTGCGCGCGACCATCGGGTCCTCCGCGGGCACGCTGGCGTTCCCGATGACCGGTCTGAGCACCGAGACCGCCGTGGTATGCGTGGAGATCTACCGGCGCGGCGGCGGATGGAAGGTCCGCGCCGTCGGCCAGGGCTATGACAACGGCTTGGCCGGGATCGCGACGGCGTTCGGCGTGAACATCGACGACGAGCCCGCGCCGTCGCCCACCCCGCCGCCTGTTCCTGCTCCCCCGCCGGTATCCCGACCAGCGGCTCCGGCGCCTCCGCCGTATCAACCCACCCCGCAGTCCGCTTATCCCGCGCCTCCGGTCCATCCCGCGCCTCCGGCTTACCCCCAGCAGCCGGTCTACCCGCAGCAACCGGCCTATCCCCAGCAACCGGCCCATCCACCGCAACCGGCCTATGCCGTGCCCGCCGCGGTGCCGCCACCACCGATGCCTTCACCTCAGCAAGGAGCGCTGCCGATGCAGAGCGAACTGTTCGCCCCCAGCCACGCCGAAGTCACCGGCGCCGGCATCCAGAAGCAGGGCGGCAAGATGATCAAGGTCGCCGTCAACGGCGAGGTCATGGCGCGGGCCGGATCGATGGTCGCCTATCAGGGCGACCTGCATTTCCAGGCGCTCGGCGCCGGCGGTATCGGGCGGGCGATCCAGCAGCGGCTGACCGGTGAAGGCGTTCCGCTGATGAAGGTGTCCGGCCGCGGCGACCTGTTCGTCGCCAACGGCGCCGCCGACGTGCACACCATCGATCTGGACGGCACCGACGGCCTGACCATCAACGGCGCCAACGTCCTCGCGTTCGATTCCAGCCTGCGCTACGACATCCGGATGGTGCAGGGCGCGGCCGGATTCGCCAGCAACGCCGGTTTGTTCAACTGCGTCTTCACCGGTCGCGGACGCATCGCCATCACCACGCACGGCACGCCGGTGGTGCTCAACGTCGACCAGCCGACCTACGCCGATCCGCAGGCGGCGGTCGCCTGGTCGTCGAGCCTGCAGACCGGCATCAAGCGCAACGACTCCTTCGGCCTCGGCAGGCTGATGGGCCGCAGCACCGGCGAGGGGATCACGCTGTCGTTCTCCGGCCACGGTTTCGTCATCGTGCAGCCCTCGGAGCTTCCGCCCGGCGGCTTCCTCGGCGGCGCGGGCGGCGGCCAGGAGGCGGGGCAGAGCGGCGGCGTGCTGGGCGGGTTGTTCGGGTAGCGCGGCGTCATGCCTGGAGCGAAACGAGCTGCACGACGGTGATGTCCGACGGTGCGCCCACGCGCACCGGCGGACCCCACGCCCCGGCGCCCCTGGTGACGTACAACTGGGTGTCGCCGTAGCGCTCCAGCCCGGCGACAGTGGGATTCGCCAGGGCCGCAAGGTAATTGCCGGGCCAGATCTGGCCGCCGTGGGTATGGCCGGACAGCTGGAGATCGACACCGTGCGCGACCGCGTCCTCGATCAGGATCGGCTGGTGCGCCAGTAGCACCGCCGTGCGGGAGCGGTCGCGGTCGCCGAGCGCCTTGCCGAAGTCCGGGCCCTGGCCCGTCCGCTCGCCCTGCACGTCGTTCACTCCGGCGAGGTCGAATCCGGTTAGTTCGGTGCGGGCATTCGCGAGCAGGCGCATGCCGAGTTCCTGGACGTGTTCGATCCACTGCTCGGCGCCGGAGAAGTACTCGTGATTGCCGGTGACGAAGAACGCTCCGTGCCGGGCGCGCAGTCCGGCCAGCGGCTCGACGGCCGAGCGCAGGTGCTCGACGCTGCCGTCCACCAGGTCACCGACGACCGCGATGAGGTCGGGCTGGGTGTCGTTGACCGTCCGGACCACCCGCTCGGCGAAGCCGCGGCCCAGGATCGGGCCGAGATGGACATCACTGACCACCGCGATGCGGAATCCATCCGCGCTGCGCGGCAATTTCGCCAGCGGCACGGCCACATGCTTGACGCTGGGCCCGTTGAGGACGCCGTAGGCTCCGAGGCCGACCGTGGTCGCGGCGGCGGCCACGGCGGCCCCGCCGACCACCCGCGAGACGAAGACACGGCGAGGTAGTCGAGCAACCGACGACGCGGTCGGCGTGGACTCGGCCGGAACCGTCGCGACAGGCTTGTCCGGCAGAGGTTCAGGCGCGAACGCAGAGTCCGCATCGTCCACGGCGGCGCGCGGTTCCCCCGCAACAGCCTTGTCCGGCAGAGGTTCAGGCGCGAGCGCGGAGCCCGGGTCCACCACGGCGACGCCCGATTCGCTCGCGACAAACTGGTCCGGCGCGGGATCAGGCAGGAGCGCGGAATACGCATCGACCACAGCGACGCCTGTTTTCCCCGCACCAGCCCTGTCCGGCAGAGGATTGGGCGCGAGGGCGCAGCTCGCATCGTCCACTGCGGCGGCCGGTTCCCTCGCAATGGCCTTGTTCGGCTCGCGATTCGGTGCGGACGCCGGTTCCGCCTCGACAACGGCAGCCAGTGCGTCCGTCGCTCGATCGCGATCGATCAAGCGCAGCAGCAGGAACCGAATCGGCTCGCCGACCAGCGACGCCAGCAGCAGGTAGACGAACAGCGCACCCCAGAGATAGCCGGGCCAGGCGATGATCCGGACCACCGTGAACGGAGCCGACGCCACTTCGGCGGCCGTCGCGCCGACCAGCAGTATCGGCGCGGCCAGCAGGACCGCGGTGCCGACGCGTCGCCCGCGGGAGTCCGCCATGGTCGTGTCCCGCACCAAGCGCCGCCACAGGTACCAGTGCAGCGCGACGAACACCGCGACGACGCCGAACACCGCGAGGATGGCACCTACGGCAACAAGCACAACGACCACAACGGCACTCTCTGTGAGCTTTTCGGACGCGCGGCACCAACTTACGTCACGCCATGGGTGACGCGCTCCGTGCCGGGTTCCCGCTGCCGGTCATCGCGTCCGCTCGAGTCATCGCGTCCGCTCGAGCACGCCGCGCACGAAGGCGGCTTGACCCGCGTGCTGCAAGTCGTCGGCGATCACGCTGACCAGTCGCACGCCCAGCGTCACCGGCGGGTCCCAGCGGGTGTCGACGACGCGGTCCAGGTCACCGTCCTCGAGCTCGCGAACGAAACGCAGCGTCTGCTCGTGCACGGCGTCGTAATAGCCGGTGAGCAGTTCGGCCGGGGCGCGGATGGCGGCCACGTCGGCGGGGCGGTCGCCGTATCCGGTCGCGGTTTCGTCGACGGGCAGGCCGAACCGGTCGTACCAGCCCTGCGCGGTCCACACCTGCTCGATGCCCGCCACATCGGCGATGTGGTCGTCCTGCACCCGGGCCAGATGCCACACCAGCCACGCGATCGAGTTGGCTCCCGGATCGACCCGGTGGACCAGGTCGTCCTCCCCCAGCCCGTCCACCGCCTCGTGCACCGTCTCTTTGATCCGCTCGTAGGCGTCGGTCAGCACATCGGCGCTCGTAGCCATCGTCGACTCCTCTCGATGTCCGGTGCCCCGACGGTACCCAGCGCGGCCGTCGGGCACGAGCGTCGGCGCGGCTGGCGAGTCGGAATTCTCGCACGATCGCACCACATTGAACGTACCGTTATCTGGCGGTACGATATTCGATGGCGAGATCAGGTCCGGTGGATTCGACTGGGTCACCGACCGGACGACTACGTACCGAAGTGAGGAAGTACCGATGATGCACGACCACAAGGCCGGACGCGCACGGCGCACGGCTGTTCGCGTGGCGATGGTCGCCGCGCTCGCACTGACGCCGGTCGCCGCCACCGCGGCGCCCGCGCTGGCGCAGCAGCCGACCGTCGCGCAGACGAATCAGGCCGAGGAGATCCACGGGCGCGGTTGGAATCACCACGGCGGGTGGGGTCGCCCCGGCTGGGGTGGCTACGGCGGCTGGGGCGGCTACGGCTACTGGGGCAACCCGTACGGTTTCTGGGGCAGCCCGTTCGGCATCTTCCCCGGGCTCTTCGTGCCGCTGCTCGGCACCGGAAGCGCGTTCTGAGCTCCTGCGCATCAGCGCAGATCACCAGGTGATTCCGGCTCCGCGGCGCCCCACCTCGGGGGCAGCGATCTTCCCCTCATGCTGCCGCCGCGGAGCCGGAATCGCCTGTCTCCGAAGAACCCTCGATTCTCCACACTCCCACGTCATCGGCGCCCTTCGACGCGACCGTCCCCGGCGAGACGTAAATCCGCAACACGACGGCGTCCTCCAATTGTGGCTGCGCACAACGAAACAGCCCGAGCGATAGCAGCTCGCCGACCTGCCGTGCTCGTCCCCACGGGCCGCAGCCACCCCGAAGCAGCATCGATGCAGCACCACCAGCGCTCGTCCACAAAAATGCGCTCACGCCTGGAATTTTCCAAAATTCGCCGTTCATGCGATGGAATTACTTGCCGCATAGGCCGAGTCAGCAGACATTTGGCAATCCATCGAAATATTCGGACGAAAACCCCAGTGTCCGGCGAGAATTCGCCCACAGGCACCGGCGCAGCGACATGGCTATTTTTCAGTGAAATTCGCAGAACGATTGCTTCGGCAAAGCCGTCCGGCCAGAATGGGTAGGGCCGAGAACCGGCACTTCGGGGATTCGTCGGCACTCGTGGCCGACACGACTATGTGGGGAAATACGATGAGAGTCAACAGATTCGCCGCCACCGCCCTGCTCGCGGTCGGAGCCACCGGAATCGCGACGGGCGTCGCGAACGCCCAACCCGCCGCACCCGCGCAGGTCAGCGTGCACGGTGTCGAGCAGGGAGTCGGATTCACCTCGGCGCCTGCCCCCGACGGCAGCGCGGTGGTCACCACCGTCGAGGCGGGCGGCTTCGCCTTGACCGCCGACGCCAGAGCCGTCGAACTCCGGGACGGCGCGGGGCAGGTCATCACGACCATTCCCCTGGCCTTCCAGTCCTCCGGCGCGACGTACGGGCTGACGCCCACGATCACCGACGCCGGCCGCACTCTCACGGTGACTCCGGTCGGCGCGCCCGCGGCGACCGAGCGCCTCAACCAGTTCGTCGACGAGCAGGAAACGCTCGCGCGCAAGCAGCACAACGCCGGGGTCGGCGCCCTCATCGGCGCGGGGATCGGCGCCGTGATCGGCTTCTTCCTCGGCGGCGTCGGCGCGCTGGTCACCATTCCGATCGGCGCGGGCATCGGTGCGCTGATCGGCTTCGCCACACCGTAATCGGGCTGGGCCGGTGTGCGGTCGCCGATCGTGCGGCCGCACACCGAGCACCCGTCGCTGAAGTTGCGTAGACACCCCTCATTTCGCCAGCAGTGCGAAGGTACCGGGGCTGGCCCCAAGGCACCGAACTCCGTCACCGGATTGCCGAGGACGATTTCCACTCCGCAGATGTGATGACTCACGCGACGCGGTCGGCGCCCCTACGCCATCTCACCCACAGCGATCTCCGCTGCCGCCCACCGACTCCGTATACCCGCGCAAAACAGGATGCCCACAGCGCTGGCTGGGGCATGATGGGAGGGCACGGAGACGATCGGAGCGACGACACAGGATCGCGAGATGGCACAGAGCCGTTCCCTCGCGCAGCAACGGGCTGCACTGGAACAAGAGTGGTCCCGATGGATACCCGCCGGAACACCGCAGGGTGATTCCGCGCTGCGCAGTGAGGTCGCGCAATCCTGGCTGCGATCGCTGCGCACCGTCGATCCCACGTGTGACCACGCTCCCCTCGACGAAGCCGACGTAGCCGCACGCTGGGCCGAGTCCCCGCTGCGCACACCGGTATCCGAGCTCACCGACCAGCTGCGCGGCGTCACCGAGGACGCGGGCTACGTCGCCGCGATCACCGATGAGAGCGGCACCATTCTGTGGTCGCACGGCGGCCCGGTCATGCGCCGCCGCGCCGAGCAGGTGAACTTCGCGCCGGGCGGGCGATGGGACGAGGCGCACATGGGCACGAACGCGCTGTCGTTGGCGCTGCGCACCGAACGGCCGCACACCGTGTTCTCCGCAGAGCATTTGGTGGCGGCCCTGCACGGCTGGGTCTGCTACTGCGCGCCGATCCGCGCCGCGGACGGACATCAGCTCGGCGTGCTCGACCTTTCCACGACTTGGGACCGCGCCCATCCCCTGGCCATGGCCACGGCTCGCACCCTGGTCAGCGCCATCGAGACCAAGCTGCACCACCGCACTGCCGAGCCGGGCGTCCGGCTGACCTGCCTCGGCACCGGCCGCCTGACCCGCGACGGCACACGCGTGCGGCTGCGCCCCAGGCACCTGGAGATCCTGGCCCTGTTGGCGCTCGAGCCGGAGGGCTACACGCACGAGCGCCTGCACTTCGCGGTGTACGGCGATCGGCCGGTGGGCGCGAGCACACTCAAATCCGAGATGTCCTACCTGCGGCGCGCGACCGGCGGTGACATCACCAGCAGGGTCTATCAGCTGGTCAGCCCGCTGCCCTGCGACGCGGTGGACGTGCTCGCGGCGCTGGAGGCAGGCGACACCGCGACGGCCGTCGAGTTGTATCGCGGGCCGCTGCTGCCCGACTCGGATACTCCGGGAATCGTGCGGTGGCGCGAGTATCTGGAGGTCGGCGTGCGCACCGCGGTGCTGTCCAGCGCGACCGCCGAGCACGCGCTGCGCTACGGCGAACGCGCGCCGCACGACATCGAAGTGCACGAACACGCGCTGCGTCTGTTGCCCGCCGACGACGGTCGCCGCGCGCTCGCCGCCGCCCGGCTGCACAGCGCGCTGCACGGCTGAAATCCGACCGCGCTCGCCGCAGCGGCCCTGTTGTCGCGCTGGTCGCCGATCGCGACAACGGGCCGGTCGCCGCCGCGGCCGCGCGCTCGTCGGCGAACCGGCGCGGTCCCTGGCATTCGACCGCCTGGCTGCCCGGCAGTCACTGGGCGTCGTCCGCACGCCACCGCAGGACCGCGGTTCACCCGCGCCCGTGCGCCTCAACGTTTCGTCAACCCTCGCGCGGCATAGTGACCTGCATCACGGCTGGACCGCCGTGCGCTTCACGTCCGCAACCAGCGAGGAGTTACCCGCCATGAGCTACGCAAAGCCGGGGACCGAGGGCAGCGTCGTCGAATTCGCCACGCGCTACGAGAACTTCATCGGCGGCGAATGGACCGCCCCCGTCGAGGGCCGCTACTTCGAGAATCCCTCCCCGGTGGACGGACAGACGTTCTGCGAGGTGGCGCGGTCCTCGGCCGCCGACATCGACCTGGCGTTGGACGCCGCGCACCAGGCCGCCGACGCGTGGGGCGCGACATCGACGACCGAACGGGCCAACATCCTCAACAAGATCGCCGACCGGATCGAGGACAACCTCGAGGCGCTCGCGGTCGCCGAGACCTGGGAGAACGGCAAGCCGGTGCGCGAAACGCTGGCCGCCGACCTGCCGTTGGCGGTCGATCACTTCCGCTACTTCGCCGGCGCCGTCCGCGCCCAGG
>NZ_BAGF01000150.1 GCF_000308755.1 Nocardia pneumoniae NBRC 100136 | reverse complement strand
CTCGATGCCAGAGCCGCCGCCAGAACAGACAGTCAGCGCCACGTAGCCGACGCGCCAGGGTCTGAGGAACCCGCCACCCGGGCCAATTCCGCAGCACGGCCGCAGCCGAACAAGCCCGGGTTACACCGCGGCTGAAACCCGCCAAGATCCCGGATTCCCGCGACGACGAGCAAGCCTCCGGCCCCACTTGAACGGCCGAGCGGCTTGACGCCAGTCGCCGCGCCCGCGATCGGGCCGACCATCGGCGGCGTCATGCTGGCGAATCTGGGCTGGGAGTGGTTGTTCCTTATCAATATCCCCTTCGGTCTGGTCGCCTTCGTCCTGGGGCGCGCCCGGATCTGTTGCCGTTTCTCCTACGATCAAGGGCCGATCGACTCTCTCGCGCGGCTGGCTGAAGCCGGACACTGAAGCACGACTGGATGGAAGCCCTGTCCAGGCGCGTGACGGGAGGAAGCACAATGAAGGTCGAAGACGTTCTCGCGTCGGCCAAGGATGCCATGGCGGTGCAACGGGTGTATGCCGAGCCGGTCGAACGGGACGGCACCACGCTGATCGCGGCGGCCGCTGTATCAGGCGGTGGCGGCGGTGGTGGAGGCAGCGACAAAGACGGACAGGAAGGATCTGGCGTCGGATTCGGCTTGGGCGCCAAGCCCGTGGGGGTCTACGTGCTGCGGGACGGGCGAGTGAGCTGGCAGCCGGCGATCGACGTCAATCGACTGATCACTGTGGTCGGCGTTGTTGCCGTGACGGCACTCCTCGTCGGTGCGCGTATTGCGAAGCGGATCGTCAGGTAGTCCATTCGCGAGATCTGTTCGCCCGAAGTTCTCACAGTGCCGGTTGCTGGCTTGCCGCGTCTCGGGACTATCGGCCCTGTCAGCGGCGGACCGCACATGTTGAGCTGGATCCAGGAGAAAGACACCTGACGGGAGGCACGACATGGGATGGACCCTTCCCCTGTTGGCGACGGGCGTCGGGGCCTTGGCGCTGCGGCATCGGATGTTGCACTGGGGCGCCACCCCGGCAGAGGTGGCGGGAGAGTATCCCGGTGACATGCTGGTGCCTGCTCCTACGGGCTGCTCGACCATGGCCACGACGCTCGAGGCGCCCCCGGAGGAGGTCTGGCGCTGGCTGGTCCAGATGGGCGCCGACCGCGCCGGCTGGTACAGCTGGGACCGTCTGGACAACGGCGGTCGGCCGAGTTCGACGCGGATCGTACCGGAATGGCAGGAGTTGCGTGAAGGTGACCGGGTCAATGCGACCGTCGACGGGCGCATGTATTTCACGGTGGCGATCGCCGATCGCCCGACGACCTTGGTGCTGCGCAGCGATCTCGCACTGCCCAGTGGCCGCCCCTTCGACCCACGCGGACCCCTTCCGCGGATGTTCACCCAAGGCGTATGGGGTTTCCACCTGACCGAGTTGCCCGGCGGACGCACTCGCCTGGTCGTGCGCACCATCGGACGCGATGCGCCTCGCCCTTTGATGTCGGTCGCCGATTTTCTGTTAGGCCAGCCCGCTCACTTGATCATGCAGGCCCGGCAGTTCGCCAATCTACGCCGCCGCATCCGCGCCGACGAGAACGCTCGAATCGATACTTCTGTAGCCGATTCCACCCCGTGAGTCCGACCGCTGTCCGGAGCCCATCCGCTCATTTCGAGCGCGAAACATGTGCTGGCCGAACGGCAGGCACGCGGTGACTTCGACGAGAACAGCTATCTGGCCGGATGCGCTCCCCGCGTGCTCGGCATCGTCGACTTCGCCCTGCGCCGAGGACACACCACGGCACGTCCCTGATCGAGGTCCATACGCGGTGCCCGGGTCGACACGGTGACCGATCGCGCCGCCGAACCATGTCCAGCTGGCCGCGCAGCGCACGGACCGGCCACGTCGATTCGCCGCGGTCATGTGTCACCTACGCGGCCGCCAACTCGAGAAATGGATGACCGCCGTCGAAACCGACGACATCCGCTGCAGAAGAGAGCTTTTGCGACGGGTGGACATCCACCCAGAGCTTCGCTGCGCGGTGGCGATGGGTTCTCCGCCGAAGCCGCTCGGGTCATCTGGCCATCCGACTGTGTTCCGATCGATGCCAGTGAGGATTTCGTTGGGCAGTTGTTGCCACCATCCACCGCGAGCCGATCCGTGAACAGGGATGCTCGGTCTCGCAGCGCCCGAAGAGCGGTAGTGAGGCCGCGACAGCGGCCCCCGAGCGAACGTCAGTCGGTCGGCTGTGGCTCCTCGGACAGGGTAGGGGAGCAGCGTTGGGCGAGGTGACGCAGGCGGAGATGCTCGAGCCGGAGCAGTGTCACGCTGGCGACGAAGCACACCGTCGTGGCTGTGGCGCCGAGGGCGATCCAGTCGGTGAATCCGTATCCGGCCGCGGTGAGTGTGGATGCCAGGCCCACTACTCCGGCGAGGAACAGCACGATGCCGGGGATGTTGTACGGGTCGGCGAGGCTGTCGCCCGGCTTGGCGTGGTAGGGCTGGCCGGATGCCATGTCGCTCACGTGTTCCTCCGATGTCGGTTCGAGCGGCCGCGGCTGGACGGATGCCGCGGCCCGGTGACCACCGTGCCTGCTGGGCGAACCTGTGAGCAGAGTCCTTCGTCCCCTGCAAGTCGGACCAAGGTCGACGGAGCCGAGGGAGACGCCGTCGGCTGGCGGCTCGGCGCGGTCTTTCGGCCGGTACGTACCCGAAGGCAATCCAATCGTGGGACTTTCGGCCCTGGTTGCCGCGGGGATCGCGCTGTTGACATTGCTGGGTGAGAGTGGGCGAATCGCGTTTGGGAGAGAGGTTGTCGTCTTGTGAGTTCGTCGGAGTTCTTCCGGACTGGGCGCGATCCGCAGGTGCGGGTGAGTACTCGCGGTGGAGTTCGGCCCATGGAGGTGACTCGATCGGCTCGCGCGATCAGCCACGCACGTGGTCGCCAGCACATCGGTGCGCTGGTGCGCGATGCCGATGGGTCAGGGCTGGCGCAGATCACTATCGAGTTGCGGAATGTGGTTGCGGGGGTCGAGGTTTCCCGTCCCGCCGCATGCGGCGCGAATTGCTGTCCTGCGCTGTGGCGGAGGCGATTCGGGTGAGGGACGCGAAGGATTATGACGCGCAACTGCTCATTGATGCCGACATCGGTGAGGACGCGATTGTCTGTTGGACTGGCCTGTTCCAGGTGCGGGTGGCTCGCCACCACCGTATGCAGCCACCGGATTCGCCACCGCCGGTACCGCTGACGGTCAATCCACATCTCGTGGGCCGAGTCGAACTCAGACGTTGCGGGGGTGCTGCGGAGTGATCGAGCAGCCGTTGAACGGTGTTGGGGATCGCGATGTCGTCGAGCTCGATCGCGCCGAGGCGATGTGGCTGCTGGAAAGCGCGCCGCTGGGGCGGGTGGTGTTCACCCGTGATGCGTTGCCTGCGATCCGTCCGGTGAATCATCTGGTGGAGGACGGTGGGGTCATCATTGTGCGTACGCAGTTGATCTCTCGGCTTTCTTCGGCCGTGCGCGGCAATTCTCCGGTGGTGGTTGCCTATGAAGCCGACGACATCGACCCGATACGCCGTGTCGGTTGGTCGGTCGTGGTGACGGGCTTGGCGCACACGATCACCGATCCCGACCGCATCGCCCGATATGAGCAGCTGCTGCATCCCTGGGTCGACAAGGTCATGGACACCGTGATCGCGATCGAACCAACCATCGTCGCCGGTATCAGACTTATCGAGAAGAGAAGGTAGCCAACCATCGGCTCGCGCTTCGCCCCTGGGGGAAACTGCCGAACTGGCTCATAGATCAGCGAGCAGGGTCCTTCGACCCTGGCGCCGGGCCGAGAGGGTTGCGCATGCTGAGCCGGTGACCGACGCAGCCATCCTCACCACCCATCGCAGCGACGCCGCCGAACACCGTTGGATCGAGGTGACCGTCGACCGGCTCTGCCTCGAGTTCGGCGATGAGGTTGCCCGGCCCTGGGTCGGGCGGGTGGTGCGGCGGTGTGTACAGGACTTGGCCGGAAGCCCGGTTGGCGGTCTGCCCGAGCTCAGCGAACGGCTGGCGCGTCAACGTTTACTCGATGGCGGCGACCGTGTGCCGCTGCAGACGTGAGCGCGGTTGTCGGCGAGCGGCAGAGCGCGCCGCATGGGATTCGACCGGGGAACGCAGGTGACGATCGGCCCTCGAGAAGCGACACAATGCCCATCCTCAACAGGCGATAGACGGCGCGACACTGGAATCATGACCGACAGCAACGCGCATCCTGCACCATCCGCGCCGGATCAGTCCACTGTGGTGGCGGCGGTCGAGTTGGCCAGCCGCGCCCCTTCGGTGCACAACACCCAGCCGTGGCGCTGGGAGTTCGACGGCGCCGAGCTTCGCCTGTACCGCGACAACGATCGGCTGCTGGTCTCCGCCGACCCGCAAGGCCGGCAACTGGTCATCAGCTGCGGAGCGGTGCTGCATCACCTGCGCACCGTGCTGGCCGCCCGCGGCTGGCACACCGACACCCAGCGCGTCCCCGACTTGGTCGGCCGCCCCGAGCTGCTGGCCAGCATCAGGTTCCGGGCTTGGCCCGACCCGCCCGAGGGTGTGCTGACCCGCGCGGCGGCCATCGAGCGCCGCCGCACCGACCGGCTGCCGATGAACCCGCCACACCGGTTCGGTGAGCTCGTGCACTCTGCACGGATGTTGACCGGTCCGCACGATGTCGAACTCGACGTCCTCGACGACAGCGCCCGCCCTCTACTTGCCGCGGCCTCCGAACAAGCCGCCGCCACTCGCCACTACGACATGGACTACCAAACCGAATTACATTGGTGGACAGGGCATTCGTTCATCACCGAAGGAGTGCCGCGCACAGCGCTGGTATCCGACGCCGAGGCTGCCCGGGTACCCATCGCCCGCACCTTCCCATCCGCCCCGCACTCCCAGCGGCGCGGCGAGATCGACGACCAGGCGCGGCTGCTGGTGCTCAGCTCGACCGGCGATACCGTCGCGGACTGGCTGCACACCGGTGAAGCGCTCTCGGCGGTACTGCTGGAATGCACCGCTGATGGGTTGGCGACCTGCGCGCTGACCCACATCACCGAACTGCCCGCCGCCCGCAAGGCAATCGACAGCGTGCTGACCAGTGCCGGTGTGCCGCAGGTCATCATCCGCGTCGGCGTCGCACCCACCGAGCCCGAACCCGGCCCACCGACACCACGGCGCCCGGTCAGCGAGATCCTCGCCATCCGCCGCGATCCTGCCGCGCCCCGGAACGACTGATCTGATCCGATAACCGCATCCCAAGCCGCTGGCCACTCCTGCTGCGCGAGCGCAGGAACAGCGACAGCGCGCGCAGCGTGGCTGGTGCGCGGATTCGAGGTGGGCAGGCCCACCTAGGGGCCAGACCGCCTGCGCACCAGCGGGAATCGTTTCGGCGAGAAGCAAGTCGGGAGTAGCCGATGAGATCGACCCAGCATTGGTGGCCGGAGCGGTGGACCGCTATGCCGGTGTGCGGACGAATACCGATTGGGGCGTAGGGCAGGATTCCAAGACAACGCTGCCGTGGTGTCAGTTTGCCCAGCGCGTCGAGAGCCTCTCGGTCGCACAGGGCGCTCAGGAAAGCTGGGCGTGCGGCTGGGCGCGCAGCACCCACACCAGGTATGTGCCGGTGACAGCGGCCATGACGGAAGCCATGAGTAATCCGCCGCCGATGCCGATCGCCGCGGTGAGGGGCCGCGGCTGCTCGGGTTGCCACAACGGGGTGGTGAAGAGCGTGAAGACCCCCGACGCGGCGACCCAGTCCAGGGGTCGCCGCGACCCTGGCGGCGGTGCTGGGCCGGGGAGCGGCCGTCGTGCCCGGCGCCAGTTGCGTGTGGGTGACGGGAGGGTGAGGTCCGAAGGTCATTTCGGCTGGGTTTCCCTGCTCTGAGCCGAGGCAGGGTGAATGGGTCACGCCCGGGGCGGCCGGTCGCACCGTCCACTGTCCGGCGGAGCACTCAACGCCGGAGCCGGTGGCGTGCACCGGTATTCGCTTCTGCAGCAGGGGCTGTGATGGATGACGACGCGCTCGAGCTGGCGCACCTGCGCGGCGGTGACGGCGACCACGTTGAAGCCGGAGTGCCCAGCCTGACGGGGTGGCCTCAGGTCTTGCGGGAGGCGAGCACTTCGGCGAGTGATCGGCGGGGCGTCATCGGCGGCGGGTCAGCGCTGCTGGGGGGCTGCCCGACCCGCAGGATGACTTGGGGGTGGGCGGTGTCGTCGAGGATGTCGTGTCGCAGCCGAGTGCGTAGTTCGGCGTTCTCGAGCGGGCCGGAGACCGGGCAGGTGGCCAGTCCGACATTGGTGGCGGTCAGCAGGACCGCGCTCATCGCCTCCCCTGCGCGGAGCCGCGCAAGCCGGTCATCGGTGATGGTGGCCAGGAGCAGAAGGTCGGAATGGTCGGGTTCTGTTGTCGCATCGGTAAGGACCGCGGCGGCCATCGTGGCCTCGGAGATGTCGGCTGCCTGGATGTGGCATGCTGCCGCCTCCTCGATGCCGCTGCAGTCTCGGATGCCGATTGCCGGATCGCTGGCTGGGGCTCGGGCCGCGGGCTGCGTCGCGACGCACAGTCGGTCATCGGCGCGTTCGCGAATCGGGCGAATCAGTGCACCCAGGGCCGCGGCGCGCTCGGTGAGTAGCCCGAGGTAGCCGGGCGGGATGATCCAGCTGCGGTAGTGTCTACGGTCGCTGCGCCGCTGGGTGATCGCGGCGCTCATGGCGATGTCCTGGCTGGTTGGCCGATGTGCCACTGTCGTCACCGCGGCCAGATGGTCCGGATCATCCGGATTCGGCATCCGGCGTACGATCGTCGCCCATCCCAGTGCGGCGAAGGCCACCGACAAGTGGTGCAACGCGGCCCCACAGCTGAGGAGCAGATCTCGCTGATGGACCTCGGTCCTGGGCAGCGCTCGCGTCCGATCCAGATAGAGGTGCACGCTGCCTCGGTCGATCTGCCAGCGCCACGGTTGGATGTTGTGTCTCGATGGCGCGCGCAGGGCCAGTGCCAACGCGGTTTCGACGATGCTGTCGTCCGGCAGTGCGCGGTCCATGGGTGTCGTTGCCCTTCGTGGTCGAGTGATTCCCCTTCACGATCCCTCGCCGCCGGGTAGCTGGGCAGAGCATGAGGACCCCTGATGAGCGGACTTCCGTTGCCGTCGTGGCTGGGACCTCGGCGCGCACCCGGCGATCTGATGACCCGGTTCGGCGAGGACTTTCGACCATCACCGGCGATGCGTGCTCGCCCCGTCCCATCTGCACAGGATGGGCAGGGCGAGCATCGGCTGCTGATCGGTGGATGTCGCCGCTTCCGGCTGGGTCCAGGCTTCGGCGCGGTGGTGGGAACCAGGGGTTATCGGACTTGTTCCCAGCCGCGTCGTGGTGCTCGGGAACCGAGTTGAGGATCGCGGCTGCGGTAGACGATGTAGGGCCGGGTGAGGTAGCCCAGTGGCAGCGAGAAGACGTGGACGAGCCGGCTGAACGGCCAGAACGCGAACAATGCCCACGCGGCCAGCACGTGCAGTTGGAAGCCCAGCGGGGCCGCGGCCATCAGTTCCGGTTCAGGTCGCAGCGAGAAGATCGACCGGAACCACGGGGAGACCGTCTCGCGATAGTCGTGGGGGTGGTCGGTGAGGTTGCCGAGCACGGTTGTCCCCAGCCCGAGCACGATGGTGCCGATCAGCAACACGTACATGATCTTGTCGTTGCGGGTGGTTGCGGAGAACACCGGCCCGACAGTGCGACGCCGGTAGATCAGGATGGCCGCCCCGCTGAGTGTGGCGGCGCCGGCTATCACTCCTAGCCCGACCGCGACGAGGTGATAGGTGTGCTCGCTGATCCCGACGGCCTCCGTCCAGGATTTCGGGATCAGCAGTCCGCCGATGTGGCCGAGGACGACCAGCAGGATGCCGTAGTGGAACAGCGGGCTTCCCAAGCGGAGCAGCCGGTTCTCGTAGAGCTGGGTGGAGCGGGTGGTCCAGCCGAACTTGTCGTAGCGGTAGCGCCACACGTGGCCGACGCAGAAGCAGGCGATCGAGGCGTAGGGGATGGCGACCCACAGCAGGATGTCCAGGGTGCTGGGGGGTTGGGTGGTCATCGGACTCCTCCCTGCGGCATGTAGTCGGAGGGGGCGAAGGGCGAGAGACCCACTTCTTCCTCCGGCGGGCCTTGCGCGGCCAACCGTGCGACCGCATCGCGTTCGTTTCGTCCCAGCGCCGGCAGGGTCGCCGACACCGAGGCCAGCACCGGCGCCCACGCCGATCCGGCTTCCCGCAGACCCAGACGCAGCAACTCCACTCCCGCGCGGTGCTCGAGGAGCAGTCGCGCGCCTGCCTTGACGTCGGCGGTCGCCGCGAATTCCAGAACCACGGCCAGATGGTCGGGCAGTTCGTCGTCGTGCAGGACCAGCCCGGCGGCACGATAGGTGTGTTTGAACCGCAGCAGCGCCACGCCGCGTTTGCGTGTGTCGCCATAGCTGAAGTAAGTCAGATACGGGCTGAATCGCTTGTGGTGGTCGAAGGTGGCGACGTAGTCGGCGGCCAGATCCACCGGATCGGTGGTTTCGGCGTGGTCGAGGAAAGCCTGCAGTGGGGCGCCGAGCAGACTCGGCAACGCCGCGCTGACCCGCCGCAGCAGCGGCAGCTGCTCGGTGAGGTGCTGGCCGGGATAGCTCATCAGCAGTGACTGTGCCTGCCAGGCGAGGATGCGGTGGGCGTCGGTGATGGTCATGGCTTCGACTCCGGTTGCGGGCCGCGAGGGGTTTGCTCTGGTGTGAGTGGTGGCCCGAAAAGACCTGGCGGACGCCCTTTTCCGTCCCAGTTGAGCAGGTTGACGCGGTGGCCCTTGTCGACTGGTGCGGCGATGGTGTCGGTGGTTTGCCGGTCACGCAACATGCGAAAGTTCTCCACCGCGATGGGGGAGGGTTCGCCTGAGCTTTCCCCGAACGGGCCCGAGCCGCCCATACCGGGGCCGCCCTCGTAGTCGAGGCTGCATTCGGTGGCCAGTTCCTCGAGCCCGTGGGCCTGTTCGGTGTGGGCGGGTGGGATCACGTAGCGCTCGTCGTATTTGGCCAGCGCCAGCAGCCGGTACATGTCATAGATCTGCTCGCCGGTCATCCCGACCTTCGCCGCGATCGCTTCCCGGGGTTCGCGGCCGAGGTTGATATCGCGCATGTAGCTGCGCATCGCGGCCAAGCGCCGCAGCACCGCCTCGACCGGTCGGGCGTCTCCGGCGGTGAACAGGCGGGCGAGGTAATCGACCGGGATTCGCAGCGCGGCGATGGCTGCGAAGAGGTTGCCGTAGTCCTCGGCGTCGTGGCCGGTGTCGCGCACGATGTCCACGACCGGCGACAGCGGTGGGATGTACCAGACCATCGGCATGGTTCGGTATTCCGGGTGCAGCGGTAGCGCCACCTGGAAGGTGTTGATCAGCGTGTAGATCGGTGAGCGCTGTGCGGCTGTGATCCAGTCGGCGGGGATGCCTGCTTGCTCGGCGGCGGCGATCACGGTGGGGTCGTTCGGGTCGAGCAGGATCGAGCGTTGGGCGTCGTACAGATCGATGTCGGCGGGCGTGGACGCCGCCTCCAGAACCCGGTCGGCGTCGTAGAGGATCAGTCCGATGTAGCGCAGCCGCCCCACACAGGTCTCCGCGCATACCGTCGGCATACCGACTTCCACGCGGGGGAAGCAGAAGGTGCATTTCTCAGCTTTGCCGGTGCGGTGATTGAAGTACACCTTCTTGTACGGGCAGCCGGAGACGCACATGCGCCAGCCGCGGCAGCGGTCCTGGTCGACGAGCACGATGCCGTCCTCGCTGCGCTTGTAGATCGCCCCGGACGGGCAGGAGGCCGCGCACGACGGGTTGAGGCAATGCTCGCAGATGCGAGGCAGATAGAACATGAACGTCTGCTCGAATTCGAAGCGGACCTTGTCCTCGATGCCCTTGCGCACCGGGTCGCGATCACCGTGGTCGGGGGCGCCGCCCAGGTTGTCGTCCCAGTTGGCCGACCAGGTGATCTTGGTGGGTTCGCCGGTGATCAGCGAACGCGGCCGCGCGACGGGGGTATGGGTCTGCGGACCTGCGGTGAGCAGGTTGGCGTAGTCGTAGGTCCACGGCTCGTAGTAGTCGGCCAGGCGTGGAAGTTTGGGATTGGAGAAGATAGTGGCCAGCTTGCGCAGCTTGCCGCCGCCAGCCAGCCGCAGCCGCCCGCGCTTGCCGAGCCGCCAGCCGCCGCGCCAGCGCTGTTGGTCTTCGTAGGTGCGTGGATACCCTTGTCCGGGACGGGTTTCGACGTTGTTGAACCAGACGTATTCCACGCCGGAGCGGTTTGTCCATGCCTGTTTGCAGGTCACCGAGCAGGTGTGGCATCCGATGCATTTGTCGAGGTTCATCACCATCGCCATCTGCGCCATGACACGCATCAGTAGCTCACCTCCTGGCTGCGGCGGCGGATCACGGTGACCTCGTCGCGTTGGTTGCCGGTGGGGCCGAGGTAGTTGAACGCGAACGACAGCTGCGCGTAGCCGCCGATGAGGTGACTGGGTTTGATCAGCAGGCGGGTCAGCGAGTTGTGGATTCCGCCGCGTTTACCGGAGGCCTCTGCGCGGGGGACGTCGATCAGTCGGTCTTGGGCGTGATGCATGTAGACAGTGCCTTCTGGCATCCGATGCGACACGACCGCGCGTGCGACCACGACGCCGTTGCGATTGACCGCCTCGATCCAATCATTATCGGCTATACCGATTTTCGTCGCGTCCCGGTCCGACATCCAGATCGTCGGACCACCGCGGGACAAGCTGAGCATGAACAAGTTGTCCTGGTATTCCGAATGTATCGACCACTTGCTGTGCGGGGTCAGATAGCGGACGGTGATGCCGAGTTCGCCGTGGTCACCGATATGCGGCTCGTCGAAGAGGGCGGTCATGTTCAGCGGCGGCCGGAAGACCGGCAGCTGTTCGCCGAGTTCGATCATCCAGTCGTGGTCGAGGAAGAAGTGCTGGCGGCCGGTAAGGGTGTGCCATGGTTTGAGGCGCTCGACGTTGATGGTGAACGGGGAGTATCGGCGGCCGCCGGTCTCGCTGCCGGACCACTCCGGGGAAGTGATGACCGGAACCGGTGCGGCTTGGGTGTCGGCGAAGGTGATCTGTTTGCCCTCGTGCTCGGCGGCCAAGTCCGCCAGCACCGTGCCCGTGCGCAGCTCGAGGGTGCGGAATCCTTGGGTGGCGAGATGCCCGTTGGTGGTGCCGGACAACGCGAGAATCGCCTCGCAGGCATGCAGATCCTTCGCCAGCGACGGGCGACCGTCAGCGGGACCGCCGCGCACGGCGCTGTTCTTCTGACGCAGGTACTCCACTTCGCGGTCGAGGCGATAGGTGATGCCCTTGGTAGTGGCGCCCAACGTCTCGGCCAGCGGTCCCAACGCCGCCATCTTCGCCGCGATCGCGGTGTAATCGCGCTCCACCACGGTCAGCCGAGGCATGGTGACACCCGGCATGGGTTCGCACTCATCGGCTTTCCAGTCCCGCACCCGCCCATGGGGGGTCGCCAGCTCATCGGGAGTGTCGTGCAGCAGCGGTGTGGCGACCACATCCTGGCGCACTCCGAGGTGGTCCGCGGCCAGCGTGCTGAACGCTTCGGCGATGGTGTGGAATGCAGCCCAGTCGGTGCGGGTCTGCCAGGGTGGGGCGATGGCGGGGTTGAACGAGTGGATGAACGGGTGCATGTCGGTGGTGCTGAGATCATGCTTCTCATACCACGTGGCCGCGGGCAGCACGACATCGGAGAACATCGTCGTGCTGGTCATCCGGAAGTCCAGCGACAGTAGCAGATCCAGCTTCCCGACCGGCGCCTGCTCATGCCACACGACATCCTTCGGCCGGGCGTGCGGCGGCGCCGGTTCGGCCCGCAACGAGGAGTCGGTGCCGAGCAGATGCTTCAGGAAGTACTCATTCCCTTTGGCCGAGGAGCCGAGCAGGTTGGCCCGCCACACGCTGAGCACGCGGGGGAAGTTGGCCGGGGAATCCGGGTCCTCGCACGCGAAGCGCAGTCGCTCGGCTTTCAACTCGGCCACGACATGGTCGGCGGCCGGGATGCCCGCGGCGGCGGCTTCGTCGGCGAGGTCGAGGGGGTTGCGATCGAAGGTGGGGTAGGACGGCATCCAGCCCAGGCGTGCGGCGTGGGCGATGACATCGGCTGTGGTCTTGCCCGCCAACTGCCCGCCCGCGCCTGCCGCGGCGAGGGTGTCGGCACTGAAGTGGTCGTAGCGGAACTGGTCGGTGTGCAGATACCAGAAGGCGGTTTGGATCATCTGCCGCGGCGGACGCGACCAGTCCAGGCCGAAGGCCAGCTGCGACCAACCAGTGACCGGGCGGCATTTCTCCTGCCCGACGTAGTGCGCCCATCCGCCGCCGTTGACCCCCTGGCAGCCGGTGAGGGTGGTCAGAGTGAGGAATGCGCGGTAGATGGTGTCGGAGTGGAACCAATGATTGGTGCCCGCGCCCATGATGATCATCGACCGGCCGCGTGATTCCTCGGCATTGGCGGCGAATTCCCGGGCGATCCGCGCGACGGCGGGTGCGGGAACGCCGGTGATCGTCTCCTGCCAGGCGGGGGTGTAGGGCTCGGTCGCGTCGTCGTAGCCGGAGGGCCAATGCCCGGGCAGGCCGTCGCGGCGCACACCGTATTGCGCCAGCAGCAGGTCGAACACGGTGGTCACCAGATGCCCGCCGATCCGACGCACCGGCACCCCACGCCGGAGGCTGCTTCGCTCGGGCAGGTCGAACCTGGGCAAGTCGAGGTTCGCGACCTCGCTGCCATAGACCGACAAAACCGGTTCGACCGGCCCGAGATCGAGATTCCAGCGGCCCGCGCCCTGTTCGCCGTAGCGGAAACCCAGCGACCCGCCGGGCACGACGGGCTCGCCGGTGGCTGCGTCGAGCAGGACGGGTTTGAACTCGGCGTGCTCACTGTCGCGGTGAGCGTCGAGGTCGGCGGCGGTCAGGAACTTGCCCGGTACATAGGAATCGCCGTGCGGCTGCAGTCGGATCAGGAACGGCAGGTCGGTGTATCGCTTGACGTAGTCGAGGAAGTACGGTGCCTGCCGTCGCACGAAGAACTCACGCAACACCACATGCCCCATCGCCATAGCGAGCGCCCCGTCGGTTCCCGGCGCCGCGGCCAGCCATTCGTCGGCGAACTTGACGTTGTCGGCGTAGTCCGGGGAGACCGCCACCACCTTCTGGCCGCGGTAGCGGGCTTCGGCCATCCAATGCGCATCCGGGGTGCGGGTCACCGGCAGGTTCGAACCCCACATGATCAGATACCCGGCGTCCCACCAGTCCCCGGATTCCGGCACATCGGTTTGATCCCCGAACACCTGCGGCGAGGCCACCGGCAGGTCGGCATACCAGTCGTAGAACGACAGCATCGTCCCACCCAGCAACGACACGAACCGCGCGCCGGAGGCATGAGAGACCATCGACATCGCCGGGATCGGCGAGAAACCCGCCACCCGGTCGGGGCCGTAATTTTTGATCGTGTGCACGTGCGCGGCAGCGACCAACTCGGCGGCCTCTTCCCAGGACGCCCGCACCAGTCCACCTTTGCCGCGAGCCGCTTTGTAGGCGCGCGCCCGCAAGGGGTCTTCGACAATGCGCGCCCACGCGGTCACTGGATCGCCGGTGGTAGCTTTGGCTTCCCGGTACATCTGCAGCAGCACCGCCCGGACATACGGGTAGCGCACCCGCGTCGGGGAGTAGGTGTACCACGAGAACGCCGCACCACGCGGGCAGCCGCGCGGCTCGTACTCTGGGCGGTCCGGCCCCACCGAGGGGTAGTCGGTTTGCTGGGTTTCCCAGGTGATGATCCCGTCTTTGACGTAGATCTTCCAGGAGCACGACCCGGTGCAGTTCACTCCGTGCGTCGAGCGCACCACCTTGTCGTGGCTCCAGCGGTCCCGGTAGAACTCGTCCGCGCCTCTGCCGCCGATCTGATACAGCGCCCGGTTGTCGTCGGAGATCTCGGCGCGGGTGAAGAACCTGCGGGTCGCCACCAGCGCGTCGGTCAATTCGGTGTCCAACCCCGCACGGCGGCGGAAGTGTGCTTCGGCCTCGGTACTCACCGGGTCATTCCTCCTGAGAATCGTGCTCGATAGGACTGCGCGTAGCTCATGGCTGGGTGTGGGTGCGCACCGCACGGCGCACGCTGGTCAGGGTGAGCCCGAGGGTGGCCGCGGCCACGACCGCCAACGCGGCCAACCCGAGCGCGTAGGACCCCAGCGCGCCGTAGAGGGCGCCCATCACCAGCGGTGGCACGAATCCGCCGAGGCCTCCGGCGGCGCCGACCACACCGGTCACCGAACCGACCTTGTCCGCAGGGGCCAACAGCGCGACCACGGCGAACACCGCGCCGCTGCCAGCGCCCAGCGCGGCAGCCATGAACAAGAACGCCACCGTGCTCACCGGCATCAAAGCCGGAGTGAACGCCTGCACGACGGCGGCGACGGTCACCATCGAGAACCCCGCCGCGAGCACCCGCACCGGGCCGACATGGTCTGACAGCCAGCCGCCAACCGGGCGCATCAACACTGCCAGCAGCACGAATCCGGCCATCCGGTTGGCCGCGTCGGCCTGGGTCAGCCCGTAAACGGACTTCAGGTAGGCAGGCAGATACACCGAGAACGCCACGTACCCACCGAAGGCCACCGCATACAACGCCGAGGCCTGCCACGTAACCGGCAGCCGGGCAGTGTCGGCCAGCCGCCTCCCCACCGATTCCGCCGGCACCGACCGCTCGGGAGCGTCCCGCAACCACACGGCCGCTACCACGGCGTAGACCGCCAGCACCGCCGCGGTCACCAGAAACGGAGTCGCCGTGGACCCCGCATCGACCAGCCGCACCGTGGTCAGCGCACTGATCGCCGTGCCGCCCATCCCGGCACCGAATACCCCGATCGCCAAGCCACGCCTATCCGGCGGAAACCACGCGTTGACGAAGGGCACCCCCACCGCGAACGCGGTGCCGCCGATACCAAGGAAGAAGCCGCCGACCAGCAGCGCTACCAACGAGCCGTGCCCGATCAGGCCGATGAACAACACCGGCACGACCGTGATCACCGAGATCACCGGGAACATCACCCGGCCGCCGAACCGATCCGTCAACGCACCCACCGGAATCCGGCCCACCGCGCCGACCACCACCGGCACCGCGACCAGCAATGCCTGCTCGAAGGCGCTCAACGCCAGCGAATCCTGGAACAGCGGCCCCAAGGGGCTCAGCAGCGCCCACGCCCAGAAATTGACTGCGAACCCGATCGTCGCCAGCGCCACCATCACCCCCCGCTGCCAGCTCACCGATGCCACATCGATTGCAGTGCGACGCGGCGCGGTGCCCGCCGCGAATTCGGACTGTGCTGTGTAAGGGCTAGAAGTCATGGTGTTGCCGGACCCTGTCACTCGTATCATCCCAGGCCCGTCCGCGTGGCGGTCGAGCGTCCTGAGCGTGCGTCAGCCACCGGCCGACCGGCTAGGGCCCACCGGCTCGCAACAAGAGGCCGGATTGCCCTAACAAGGTCGACAGTGGATAACGTTCCTCACACGCACCGAGCTGCTGCCTTTGCCCGAGGTGGCTCTCGGTTCGGTGGCGATCTTGTGCACAGTGTGGGTCTCATGCTGTTGATTCGGTCCGCGGATGCCAGAATGTCGGGTATGCAAGGTCCATCGGCCGACTTCGGCCTAGACGGCAGGCCGCCGGTGATCGGGACGCTGGCCCCGTCCCGCCTGCGCGAGCTGCTGGCCGAGGTGCAAGATCGCATCGCGGAGATCGTCGGCGTGCGTGATCAGATGGATCGGCTCATCGAGGCGATGCTGGTGGTCACCGCCGGTCTCGATTTGGACAACACGCTGCGGACGATCGTCCATACCGCGATCGAGCTGGTCGATGCCGGCTACGGTGCGCTCGGCGTCCGGGAAACCGACAAGAGCTCCAAGCAGCTGGCCGAGTTCGTGTATGAGGGCATCGATGACCGCACCCGGGTACTGATCGGTGATCTGCCGCGCGGGCACGGCGTGCTCGGGCTTCTGTTCGAGCAACCGAAACCGATTCGCCTGGCTGATCTTTCCGCGCACCCGTCGTCGGTCGGTTTTCCCGCTAATCATCCACCGATGAAGACCTTTCTCGGGGTGCCTGTTCAGGTCCGCGACGAGATCTTCGGCAATCTGTACTTGACCGAGAAGGCCGGCGGTCAGGAGTTCACCGAGGACGACGAAGTTGTCGTGCAGGCGTTGGCGGCCGCGGCGGGTATCGCCATCGCCAATGCCCGACTCTACGAGGAATCCCGGATCCGCCAGCAGTGGCTGGAAGCCACACAGGATGTGGCGACGGTCGTGCTGGCCGGTGGGGAACCTTCCGAAGTGCTCGAACTGATCACCGAACGCGCGCTGGCGGCGACACAGTCGGTGTGCGCCTATCTCGCCTTGCCCGAGGACCCTGAGATGCCGTCGGAGGAGGTCAGCGAACTCGTCGTGGTCTCAGCGGCCGGAACCGACGCCCGAAAGATAGTCGGAGAACGGATTCCAGTGCACGGTTCGGATACCGGCGCGGCGTTCCGCGACGACGAAGGCACCTCGGCCGACGAACCGAGCGTCGCCCTGAGGCTGGATTCGCCCGCAGCGTTCGGTCCAGCACTGACTTTGCCGTTGCGGGCGGGCCAGTCGGTCATCGGCGTACTGAGCGTCATGCGCTCGGCCGAGATGCCGGCCTTGGACGCCGCGGGCCGAACGATGATGACGGCCTTCGCCAACCAAGCCGCGCTGGCCTTGCAGCTGGCGAACAGTCAGCGCAGAATGCGCGAACTCGATGTCGTCTCCGAACGTGACCGCATTGCCCGCGACCTCCACGACCACGTCATCCAGCGGCTGTTCGCCGTCGGGCTGTCGCTGCAAGGGACGGCGCAGCGCGCCCGCGCCCCCGAGATCAAGTCCCGGCTCGGCGAGACCATCAACGACGTGCAAACCATCGTGCAGGACATCCGGCACTCGATCTTCGATCTGCATTCCAGCACGTCCGCGGAAGCGCCGGTCCTGCGCAAACGCTTGCACGCCGTGGTGGCCGAGATGACCGCGGAAACCGAGCTGCGCACCTCGATCCGCCTGGCCGGGCCGGTGTCGGTGCTGAGTTCCACCATGTTCGATCACGTCGAAGCGGTGCTGCGAGAAGCGCTCAGCAACGTGGTCCGGCACGCGCATGCCAGCGCGGTCTCGATCAAACTCACCATCGGCGACGACGTCGTCCTCGAGATCGCCGATAACGGCGTCGGCCTACCCGAGGACCTCTCCCGTCGCAGCGGGCTGGCCAACATGGCCGCTCGCACCGAAGAGTCCGGAGGCAGCTTCAGCGCAGGAAAAGGCCCCACCGGCGGCACGGTTGTCCGCTGGTCGGTTCCCCTGCCACAGAGGTCGGCGGGCTGAGTCCAAGCCATCCTCGAGCGAAGCTGGACACGAGCGTCAATCGTTGCACGTGTGATGAAGTGCGGGTGCGGCGTGTTGCCATTCGATGCCGTCAGCGCCCGATCCGGCCCGAGACCAGCAGCGTTTCGCCGCGTCGCAGCAGATCCACTGCACTGCCGGTCTCGGTTCGACAGCTCATCAGCTGGGCGACTCGATGACGACCGGCACGAATCCGCGGGCGTGCGCGATGGCGTCCGGGGTGTGGGCGAAGATGTGCTCCTGACCGCCCGCGGGTAGTGCGCCGATCGCGGCCAGGTGTCGGTGATGGTCGTCGCGCAGTCCGGACATGAGCACCGTGATGCCCCTGTGTTCGAGTTTGCCGATGGCGTCTTTGAGCACGAGGGCGCCGGTGGTATCGAGGGCGGTGATGTGGGACATGCGCAGAATGACCACATGCACGTCGGACACCTCGGTCAGTTCTAGGAGGAAGCGGTGTGCGGCGGCGAAGAAGAGCGGGCCGTCGATGCGGTAGGCGACGATGTGATCGTGCAGTAGGTCGTGTTCCTCTGCGAGATGATCGGTGTCGTCGGCCTGGAGGCCGAGCGGGATCTGCTGCAGCCGCGCTTCTTTGGCGACCGACCGCAAGGCGAGCACGATCGCGATGCCGACGCCGACGGCGACGGCGGTGACCAGGTCCAGGGCGACCGTCACAAAGAAGGTGGCGACCATGGTCGCCGCGTCCGCTGTGGAGGCGCGGGCGATCGCGGCCAGTGACGCGGTTTCCACCATGCGCACGGTGGTTGCCAGCAGTACTCCGGCCAGTGCCGCCAGGGGGATGCCCGCGACCAGCGGCGCGGCGAGATAGATGAGGGCGGCCAGCACCACGGCGTGCGTGACAGCGGCGAGCCGGGTGCGCGCGCCAGAGCGAACATTGACCGCCGTCCGAGCGATCGCGCCGGTGGCCGGGACACCGCCGAACAGGGGTGCGGCGATGTTGGCCAGGCCCTGCCCGAGCAGTTCACGGTCGGGATTGTGGCGGGATCCGACGGCCATGGCGTCGGCGGCAGTGGCCGACAGCAGTGACTCCAAGGCCGCCAGGGCGGCGACAGCCAGTGCGGGAGCGATCAGGGCGGCCAACTGGTCTGGGTGTAGGAATCCCGCAGTGGGGACCTGCAATCCGGATGGGATCGTCCCGATGGGGGTGAGGGTCAGGTCGAATATCTGCGCCATCGCGGTGGCGGCGGCAACGGCGATCAGCGCGAATGGCAGTTTCGGCAGGTATCGGCCGCCGACCAGCACGACCGCGGCCACCGCCAGCGCGGTGGCGAGTGCCACATGGTGGGGGTGTGCAACGAATTCGCGTACCGCGTGGAAGGCGGTCTGCCATACCTTTTCGCCTTCGGTGTCGGCGATGCCGAGGGCGGCTGGAAACTGTTGCAGCGCGATGACGACCGCGATGCCGGCGGTGAATCCCTCGATCACCGGAGCCGGCATGTATCGCACAGCCCGCCCGACCCCGGCGACCGCGAGCACCACCAGCACGAGACCAGCCATCAGCCCCACGGCCAGCACCCCGCTGCCTCCGTGCTGATGGAAGATCGGTACCAGCACCACCGTCATGGCGCCGGTCGGGCCCGACACCTGGAACCGCGATCCACCGAACACTGCCGCCACCACGCCGGCCACGACCGCCGTCGCCAGGCCTGCCGCGGCGCCGAGTCCGGAACTGATCCCGAATCCGAGTGCCAGCGGCAACGCGACGAGCGCGACGATCAACCCCGACAGCAGGTCCGCACCGGGGGCGTGCACCGCGGGCTTCCAATCCGACCAGGTCGGGAGTAATGCGCGCACGCTCACCGCGTAGCTGCCAGACGAGTCTTCAACGCCGCCAGCTGCTCTCGCAGCTGTTCGGGCAGTCGATTGCCGCCGATGGTCGCGTACCACTCATCGATCGACGCAACCTCGGCCACCCACTCGTCGGCGTCAACGGCCAGGGCAGCCTCGGCCCGAGCACGCCCTGCCTCATCGAAGCCGGTGAGGTCCAGCGCGTCGGCGGTCGGCACATACCCGATCGGGGTCTCGACCGCTTCCGCGGCGGCGTCCAATCGCTCGAGAGCCCATTTCAGCACGCGGACGTTGTCACCGAAGCCGGGCCACAGGAACGTGCCGTCGGCACTGCGGCGGAACCAGTTGACCTGGAAGATCTTCGGTAACTTGGCGGGGTCCGCGGCAGCGCCCAGCTTCAGCCAGTGCGCGAAGTAGTCCCCGACGTGGTAGCCCAGGAACGGCAGCATCGCCATCGGATCGCGACGCACCACGCCCACCGCGCCGGTCGCGGCGGCAGTGGTCTCCGACGACAGCACCGACGCGGTGAACACGCCCTGCTCCCAGTCGAAGGACTCGGTGATCAGGGGGATGGTGGTGGCGCGACGGCCGCCGAAGAAGATCGCCGAGATCGGCACACCGGTCGGGTCGTTCCACTCCGGCGCCACCGACGGGCACTGCTCGATCGGCGTGCAATATCGCGAATTCGGATGCGCGGCAGGGTCTCCCGCCTCCGGGGTCCAATCGTTGCCGCGCCAGTCGATCAGATGGCCCGGCGGCTGATCGGTCAGCCCCTCCCACCAGATGTCGCCGTCGTCGGTGCGGGCGGTATTGGTGAAGACCGAGTTGCCCACGTTGATGGTCGCGATCGCGTTCGGGTTCGTCTTCGCACCGGTCCCCGGCGCGACGCCGAAGAACCCGGCTTCAGGGTTCACCGCATACAACCGGCCGTCGGCGCCGAACCGCATCCAGGCGATGTCGTCACCGATCGTTTCAGCCCTCCAGCCGGGCAGTGCGGGTTCGAGCATGGCAAGGTTGGTCTTGCCACACGAGGACGGGAACGCCGCCGCGATGTAATGCGTCTTGCCCTGCGGGGAGGTGAGTTTCAGGATCAGCATGTGCTCGGCGAGCCACCCCTCGTCGCGGCCGAGCACCGACGCGATGCGCAACGCGAAACATTTCTTGCCCAGCAGGGCATTGCCGCCGTACCCGGAGCCGTAGCTCCAGATCGTGCGTGCTTCGGGGAAGTGCGAGATGTACTTGGTGTGGTCACACGGCCACGGCACGTCCTGCTGCCCGTCGGCGAGCGGCGAGCCCACCGAATGCAGGCACCGCACGAACTCCGTTTCGCCGGTGAGCTTTTCCCACACCGGCGCCCCCGAGCGGGTCATGATCTGCATCGACACCGCCACATACGCCGAATCGGTGATCTGCACACCGAACTTCGGATCCGCGGCATCGAGCGGCCCCATGCAGAACGCGATGACATACATCGTGCGCCCGGCCATGGCACCGCGATAGTGCTCGGTCATCACCGTGCGCATGTCCAGCGGATCCACCCAGTTGTTGGTTGGGCCCGCGTCATCTGTGTTCTCTGAGCAGATGAACGTGCGATCTTCCACCCGCGCCACATCGTCCGGATCGGAGACGCACCAGAAGGAGTTCGGCTTCGCCGTCAGCGGCACGAAGGTGCCTTTATCGACCAGCAGACCGGTCAGCCGATCCCACTCGGCGCGGGAACCGTCACAGAAAACGATCCGATCCGGAGCGGTCAGCTCTGCGACCTCGGCCACCCAGGCCAGGATGGCCTCATTATCGGTCGGCGCCTGCACGGTTCCGGTGGCGGTAGTCGAGTGTTCGGTCACGACCAGTCTCTCCTTCACAAACAACTAGCTAGTTAGTTTAGAAACTCTGCAACTTATGTGCGGCTCTCGGCATACCTGGTGGAGCGTGAGGTCTATCCGGTTTGCTGCTCCAATGCTTCGGCCTGTCCGGCAACCACCCCGGTGAGGATGGCGCGCGCCGTGGCGAGGAGTTGGGCGACCTGCGGCGAGGTGAGCGCATAGGTCACCGACAGTCCCTCCCGCCGGGCGGTGACCAGACCGGCGCGGCGGAGGATGGCCAGTTGCTGCGACAGATTCGCCGCCTCGACCTCGATCTCGTTCAGCAACTCCGACACCGCGTGCTCGCGCTCGCTGAGCAGCTCGAGCACGCGGATCCGCACGGGATGACCGAGTGTCTTGAAGAAATCGGCCTTCATTTGATAGAGCGGCCTCCGCAGTCCAGGCATCAGTGCCCGCTCCTTCCGCTGACCGTCGACACCGGCAACACCTCGCTGATTGCAGAGTTTAGCAAACAGGAAATACATCCGCCGGACGGGCCGCGGTCATTGGCTTCCGGCCCTCCGGGTGACCGTCGAGGGCGCGGCATCGGTGCTGGGCTTGGTCCCGGGTCCGATCCACGCGCCGATGACCGCGGAGATGGACGAATCCGTCGCCGCGGCCACACCACCTGTCCGCTCTTCCACGGGGGCTTTCGTCACTTTCATGCGGGCGAGAGTCGGCAACCTGAAGTGCCCGATGCCCTACCCGGCCACCGGAGAAATCCGTGAAATCGAGTGTGCCAGGACTACACCGTTCTTCGAGGAGTGCATAATGCGGGCATACGACAACTACTTGCGCTGGTTGTATCGCAGCGGTCGACCGAATCCGTTCGCCCGGATTCAAAATCGGTTTTCGGCATGGCTTTTCGCGGCGGGCATCGCGCCGCGGTTGGTCGCCGCGCTGGGGATCCGCGGGCGGCGCAGCGGGCGTGTGATCTGGTTCCCGGTGGTGCTCACGGAGCTCGGCGGCGCACGCTACGTGGTGTCGATGCTGGGGAAGAACACGAACTGGGTGCGCAACGTGGCCGCCGCCGATGGCCACGCCCTGCTGCGCCACGGCGACAGTGAGAAGGTCTACCTGACAGAAGTCGCGCCAGGCCAGCGGGCGGCGATTCTGCGCCAGTACGTGCGCGTGGCACCCGGAGCCCGCCCGCACATCCCGGTCGGCCCGAACGCCCCGCTCGCCGACTATGAGCGGATCGCCTCGGATTACCCGGTATTCCGGATCGAACCCGAGCCGGTCGGCTGAACGGGGAACCTGCTTCCGGTTGCCGGGCAGCGCGCAGACGACAGCGCCACAGTCCAGTGATCGGTAGCAGACCGGCCACCGCGCGGGTCCTTGCGGCACCAGGCAGGCCGCCACGGTCGGATCGGCGACTGTGGCGTCGCACAGCCCCGAGGGACGGCAGCAGCGGAACTGCGACCCGTTGGACGCAATGTCACAAGGGGCGCACCACGTCCTCCAGCGCGCGACGCGGGGTCAGCGGAACTTGCGCGGCGCTGGTGGCCGCCCAGCCGATTCTGACTATGAGCTGCGGAAAACCAGTGCCGGAGAGCAGATCGTCTCGGATGAGATCGCGAGTGCTCGGCAACTCCAGCGGCTCGGTCAACGGGCAGGTCGCCAACCCGATCTCGGTGGCGGCCAACAGAACCGCACTGGTCGCCTCCCCGGCGCGCAGCCGCGATAGCGGGTCGTCGGAGGTGGTGTGTACCAGCAAGAGGCCGCCACGAACGTCGAGGTCGTGCAGCACCGCCTCGGTCAGGGAGGGATTGCGGAATTCGCGGGTCAACGGATCGGCGGCGGTGACCGTGCTGCGGGCGGGTACGCCTTCTTCGGCGGCATGGCGTCCGCTCCAAGCGGCCAGCTCGGCCTGATACGCAGGGTCGGCGTGATGCTGCCGCGCGGCGTCCTGGAAGGCCCGCACGAGCCGGATCCGGGTAGGGCCACCGGGGATTTCGCTGATCAGCGCCCCCTCGGCAGTGCCGGCAGCGATGACCTCGGCGAGCAGCGCCTCGGGAATCTCCCACGAGGTGACCCGCCGCCGATCGGTGCGGCGCTGGCTGATGGCGCGCGCCGCCGCGACGACGTCGGCGGTCGGGGTGGTCGCGGAGAACTCGATCGCCGCGAGATGCTGCGGCTCGGCCGGATTCGGGAACCTGTGCACCACGGTGTCCCACCCGAACGACCGCGCCGCCACCCGGAAGTGATGCAGCGCCGCGCCGCAACTGATCAGCAGATCGCGGCGATCCGGGTCCGCGTGCGCCAGCCGACGGCTGTCGTCGGCGTACAGGTGCACGGTGGTGTCACCGACGCGCCACTGCCACGGCTGGGTGTTGTGCACCGACGGCGCGCGCACGGCCAGCGCCAACGCGGCCCGCACGCTGTCGGCATCGGGGTGCCTTTTGGCCATTGCTCCTACCTCGTTCTCGACGACGGTGTCTTATCGCCAGCGTCGCATTCGCTGGCAGTGCCGACGAAGGGCCCAATGGCCCACAAGTCGGGGGTCCAGCGACCCCTTGGCGGACCCGGCGGATCAGGACGCCGATCGGTCTCCGGCCACCGGACTGCTCCCACCACGTGGACGTGGTGGCTCGGCGCGCGGGCGCGTCACATGCGGAGCGACGTCATGCCGGAGGACGTTCGTGGTCTCGCACGACGATCATCGGGCACTGCGCCGAATGCAGCAGCGTGTTGCTGGTCGAGCCGAGCAGCATGCTGGCGAACCCGCCGCGGCCGTGGCTGCCGACCACCAGCAGCTGCGCGTTCTCGGATTCGTCGAGCAGCGCGCGAGCCGGTCGGTCGACCTTGACGATCCGCCGGACCGGAACATCCGGGTAGCGCTCGCCATAGCCGGCCAGCTGTTCGGCGAGCAATGCCTCCTCCGACTCCAGCGCCGCATCCCAGCCCGGTACCGGGAAATCGAGTCCGGTGACATCGCTCCAGGTATGCACCGCGCTCAACCCGACCTTACGCAGCGCCGCCTCCTCGAAAGCCAGCTCGATGGCGGGGACGCTGTTGGCGCTGCCGTCGACACCGACCACAACCGGCTTGTCCGCCCATTCCGGGTCGATCCCGGTGACGTCGTGGATGACCGCGACCGGGCAATGCGCGTGCCGCGTCACCGCCGTGCTGACCGAGCCGAGCATCCCGCGCCGGAACGCACCGATGCCCCGGCTGCCGACCACCAGCATCGTCAACTGGCGCGAACGGTCGATCAGCGTGGGAATGAGGAAGTCGAAGGACACCTCGGTGGTGAGCACGAGTTCCTCACCGGGCACGGCCTCCCGCGCGATCCGGCTGGCTTCGGTGACGATCCGTTCGCCATCGCGACGCATCCACTCGATGTCCGCGTCGCTCAGGGTCATGCCGGGACCGAAACCGCCGGGCAGCGCCATCGAGGTGAGAATGTGCAGTTGCCTGCGGTGCAGGACAGCCTCGACCGCTGCCCAGGCCACCGCGTGATAGGAGATCGCCGACCCGTCGACAGCAGCGATCATCTGCGGGACGGACTGCGAGGCAGTCGAATCGGCCATGGCTTTGCCTTTCGTTGTCATCGGATTCTCCATCGAGCATCTCTGCCGCGTCTCATGCGTGGCAGAGACGAAAGTCCCTCGATGAGCAGGCGGCGGACCTCGATTACCCGCCGCACCAAACCCGCCGTCGGCTACCGCCCGCGGCGTCATGCGCCAAGTAGCGCACATCCGTCATGTCGGATTGCCCGAATCTTCTCGCCGAATCGGCGCCCGTCCGGGCCGGTTGCTACAGCGGTGCATGCGGCGGGCTGGTTGCTGCGTGTCAGCGGCCTTGTGCATCGGGGCGGGGGACGCACTCTTCGGCTCGGTGTCCGCTGTCGCCGCCGATCAGGACCAGCAACAGGAGCGGGCAGGCCAGGACGACCTGGAGCAGCAGGAGGGTGACAGCTGGCAGGCCGGTCAAGACCAGTGCGGTGACCAGGACGGCCAGCGCGAGCACATACAGCGGTGCGTGACGGATATTCATGATGGTTCCTTCGAGGATCGAACTGCTACCGCCGCGTCGGCGGTGTGATCAGGCCGTAGTCGCCGTCGTAGCGGTGGTAGAGCACGCTGCCCCGTTTCGACGCCTTGTCATGGAAGAAGACGAACGGCAGGCCGGTCAGCTCGAGCCGCGTGATGGCGTCCTGGACATCCAGTACCGGCGCCGGGGTCGGGCTCATGGTGAATGACACGGCGCCGCGGGTGACGGCTTCGGGGCGCGGACCCACTTGCGCGAGACGGTAACCGGTGTCGCCGACACGATAGAGCACACTGTCGACGTCGGTGCCGGATTCGGTGAACAGGTGGAAGTCGTAGTCCATGGTCTCCATGTCGAAGACCGCCTCGTCGCACGTTTCGCCTACGAGCCCATACGATTTGCGCCGGACGATCCGCCGCTGCTCGGCCGCTTCGAGAGCGTGAGGTAACGAGGCACGCGCGCCGTCGCCGTGGCGCCAGTGCTGTGGACGCAGACCGGGCCGTCCACCGCGCACCGCTTGCCAGTGCCGCGCCAACCGCTCCAGGCGCGTCTTCAACCGGGCGGCGAGCAGGTCGATCGCCTCCCTGGTGGTCGCGGCGGCGACTTGGACCCGCACCGCACGGCCGTTCACGTTCACGTTCGCCTGCGCGACGACAGGCCGAGCCACCGCCGGGTCGGCGTGCCCCGTGACCCGGACCCGCGCCCCGAGCAGCGGCTCTGACGCGTGATCCAAAGCGGGGCCGACCTTCTGCCGCACATAGTCGGCCGCCGCGGCGGAGACATGGTGCCCGATCGATATCTGTAGTGCCGAATCCGTCATCCGCAGTGTCGGATCCGTCGCGGTGCCTTTACTCATGCGATCGACTCTCGCACCGCCCGCGACGGTGCCGAGAGGGTCGAAAGTCCTGTCGCCCCCCGCAATGGACCACTGCGGCGCATCCGATAGCAGGCCCGTCTGCGTACGCCGACGCCGTTGTCGGCCTGCGGTTTTGGGAGACAGATCGCCGGGAGGTAGGAGCAGGACCATTGCCCGCGGCTCGATGCGGTAGCTGTGACCGGACACCGCATCGCTGAATGGGAAGCGTCTCGGGTGCGAGCGGCCCTCTCGATGGGGGCGAGGCTCCCGTCAGCGAGCCGCCGGTCGAGGGCATGCCGAGCGTGAGCTCCGAAATCGTCGACAGGCTCAGCTGTTCAGAGGCGGTTCGGCCGACCGAACGGGGGCCGGTCGGCTCGTCGGCAGGAGACCTTTGTCTCTGCTGCTCGACTCGCGCACACGGGATTCTCGACACAACGAATCGAACGCACTTCGAGCCGAAGAGTGGGCGCCGTCCGGAAGAGGGTGATCAAGGTGTCCGAATTTCCATTATTGCCCGTCCGATTGTGGCGTCTGTGTCCGTGGCACACCAACCCGCTGATCCGTGCGTCGGATCGGATCCAGGCGCTGGCCGGGATGTTCGCGATCGCGGTGGCGCTGCTCGCGGTGCCGCTCGCGGGAGCGGCGGGTACCGCGGCTTACACGGACGCCATCGCCCGCATCCGCGTCGAGAACGCGGCCAAGGCAGAGGCGATGGCGACGGTCACGGCGAAGCCGGAACGGACGGTGATCGCCACCCGCCAGCACGGGCTGACCACTGAGCGATACGAAGCGGCGGTCCGGTGGAATCACGACGGGAAATCCGGAGCCGCGGTCGTCGAGGTTCCGAGCGGATCGGCGCTCGGCGCGGAGGTGCCGATCTGGCTCGGACCGGACGGTCAGCCGACCACGGCGCCGAAGCGTTCCGATGCCGCGGTCGGCGAGGGGGTCAGCGCCGGTCTTGCCCTGCTCGCCGGAGCATGGGGAGGCGCACTGCTGCTGGCCTGGGGTGTCGGCAGGATGCTCGATGCCCGCCGCGCCGCGTCCTGGGATCGGGAATGGCGTCAAGTCGGTCGCCCGCTCGGGCAGGAGTGGTAACCGGGTGTGTTCGTCCAGTCGTTCGACGCAACCCGTTGCCTGATAACGCCGATGGTGTCGAGCAACGTGATGCCGCGCGGTATACCGACGTCACAGGATGTGATGACGCTGGAGGGCGCGGAAGGAGAAGAAGCCGACGGCGGCGGGAAGCCAGAACGTCGCCAGCCGGTAGGCGAGCACCCCTGCGACGGCGGGTGTGCTGGGTACGCCGCCGACCATGAGCCCCGCAACCAGGGATGCCTCGACGACGCCCAGACCCGCGGGGGTCGGGCTCGCCGCCCCGAGAGCTTGGCCGCCGAGGAATACCGCGGCGACCAGGGCCGCTGATGCAGTCGCTCCGAAGGCGTGTACCGAAAAGCCCAGCGCCGCGATGTAGGCGATGTTGGCGCCCACTTGGCCGCCGAGCAACAGCGCCGCGCGTTTCGGCGTGCGGAGGATATCTGTCATCGAGCGGGCGGTGTCGCGGACCTCGGTGAGCCAGTCCGGGCGGCGCAGCAGTACGGCGATGGCGATGCCGAGCGCGGTCATCACGGCGACGAATCCGATGAGCAGACTCCAGCGGCTGGGCAGTGCCGAGGACAGCAACAACCGAGAGCTGCCGAGCCACACTCCGACACCCGCCAGTTCGAGGACATGCAGCACCGCACCCGAGGTCACCGTCAGCGCGATGACGGCGATCGCGGTGGTCCGCGGCAGTCCGCAGCGCTCCAGGTAGCGTTCGTTGACGGCGGTTCCGCCGAGGCCATAGGGCGCCAACCGGTTTGCGAACGAGGTCGCCAGCTGAACATTCATGGTGCGGCCGAAGGCCAGGGCGCGGGGGCTGGCGCCCATCAGCGTCAGCGCCGCCGCCGCATAGGTCGCCGCCGACATCGCGAGTGCGCCCGCGAGCCACTGCCACCGGGCGTCGTCCAAGGTGGTGACCAGTTGGCCGAGCTGACCGATCTGTGGCAGCAGCACATAGGTCGCGAACACGGTGGCCGCGATCCAGCCCAGTGTGCGCCACCGAAACCTCAGTAGTACCTCCGGACGGGCGGGTTCGGCGTCGATGGCGTCGCCGACCATAGCGCGCAGCTCGGCGAGCAGGCCGCGGCGATGCCGGGCGGCGCTGCGGGTCGCCGATGCCAACGCGAGCGGTTGCAGCAGCGGCGCAGCACCTTTCAACGCCTCGGGGCCGAGAATCCGGTGCGCGGTCGCTACCGCACGCTGGGTGCCGACCTTCAGGCTCATCGACACCAGCATCTCGGCGACATCGGCGTCGAGCCGGTGGTCGGAAGCGGCGGATTCGCCGAAACCGAAGTCGACGATCCATGGCGTCGCGTGCTCGTCGAGCAGGATATTGGCCAGGCGCAGATCGCGATGCGCGATGCGAGCGACCCGCAGCCGCGCGATCTGGGTCCAGACTTCGCACAACACCTCGTCCGAGACGGGTTCCGGCCAGCGAGCGAGATCACGCCCCGGAATACGCGTTTCGGCGAGCCAGGCGTCACCGTTGTCGGCTACACCGACCGAGACCACGGTCGGTGTGCGCACACCAGCCCGCTGAGCCAGCAGGGCGATGAACGCCTCGTGCTCGGCCTCTTGTTTCGGCGTCCCGAACGGAGACTCGTCTTCTACTTCGCGAAAGACGAGGTGGCGAAAAAGCTTGAACAACAGATCGGAATTCCGTTCGTGGTACCCGATCACTTTCACGAACAGCTCGGTGCGCTGTCCGGAGATATCCGCAGTGACCAGGAACGGCCGCGAACCCCGTGCGTCCAGCACAGCGGGCTCCACTTGGATCGGGGTCCATCCGGCCGCCGCGAGCGCCGCGCGGAGCGCGGGAGCTTCGGCGCGATGTACCGGGGCACCCCAGATCAGGTGCAGCGCGGCGGCAATCGTCCAGCCCAGAGCCGCGCCGCCGACGACATCGAGCACCAGATGCGCCCCGACGAAGACCCGGGACGCGGCTACCAACCCCGCGGTCGTCCAGGCGATTCGCCGCCACGGACGCGGCAACCATGGAGCGGCGGCCGCCGCCATCGCCGCGGCGACTGCCGCGTGTCCGGAGACGAAGCCGAGCCCGCCTTGATGGGTCCGCAGAATCAGCTCGTTCAGCAGTACATCCGGGCGTGCCCGTCCCACCAGAGATTTCACCACGATGGCCAGCAGGTAGGCGAGTACGCCCGCCGCCGCGACGTCGCGGGCCAGCCCGAAGCGCCCGGTGACCAGCGCGAGACCGGCGACGACGCCGACAGCGCCGATGGTGCCGAGCTGCATCACCACCAGCACGACCGGCGCGACCCAGGACGGCAGGTCGTTGATCACCCGGAACAGGTCCACCTCCAACCGGGGAACCTCGGTACGGCGGGCCAATAGGGCCGAAACCCCAAGAGCCACAAGCCCCAGCACGAGCCGAACCACATCACCGGCATGTCGCGCGAGCACGAACGGATAGGTCTGTTCACCGGCAGTGCCGGTTGCGGGTGCCGAATCCCGGACTGCCTCGGTGGTCATCGCCCTCTTCTTTCGTGCTGCGGTCTCCTTGCCGGAGAATCCGTGCGCAAACCGTGTCAGGCAGCCTTGCCCGAAAGGGAGGGGACATCGGCCCCAGTTCGGGGACGAAGTGCCCGCGATGATCTGACAGCGCCTCGGTCACCGCGGACTACCCACACCCACAATCAGATTGAGCAGTGCACCGACGGCGATACCGGCGGCGGCACCGCCGACCACGTCCAGCGGGGTATGGGCACCGAGATAGATTCGTGCCACGGCGGCCAGGATCGCGATCGCCAGGGTCACAGCCCGCTGGCCGCGGCTCGAATACGGGAGCAACAGCGTCGCCATCCCGAATAGCAGCAGCGCGTGACCGGACGGGAACGCCAGGCCCGCGGTCGGCACATCGCGCAGGACCGCCTCCGGCATGATGGCGCCGGGCCGGCCATGCACGACGAGCGACTTCAGGATGTCGCGCTCGACCACCAGTTTCGCCGGAATCAACAACAGCAGCCCTGCCGCAAGACGAAATCTCCTCGCCAGCAGCGCGATCGCCGCGACGACGGCCGGAGCGCCGAGCACTCCGGTCAGCTGGATCAGCCACAGCGGCCGAAAGAGTCCGTCAGGCAGTGTGTTGATCATCCGGAACAGTCGGTGATCGGCACGCTCGACGAACCCGGAGCCGCACGCCCACGCGGTAGCCGCGGACACCACGACACCGGAGACCGCGAGCTGGAGGTCCGCAACGCGTCGCCGCACCGGGCTTGCCACGGTCGTAGCCGCGCGGGATTCCGGTCGGTCGAACTGGAACCGCGAACCGGTCGAACCACGCCGATGGCCGGTACGGAATGAATAGCGCATGATCGACTCCGGCTGTCATCTGACTGGTTGTCTCGAAGTGCCAACCGTCACCGTGGGGCGATATGGGCGATAGGGCCATTGGGTCCTGATGCCAAGGCCCTCGGTCGGGTGTACGCGCCAACGGCTTTCTACTCGGCGACGATCGGACCGTCCGCCGGTTGACGACCGGCCTGGTCACCGAGGTCGGGTACCGGCCAAAGGTCCTGGATGCGCGGCCCTTTCGGCCCTCCGCGCGGGCTTCGGGGTGATTCATCCTGAATTCCAGGACGTGACTGGATTTCGTCGCATCAGGCGGCGTTGCGAGGCACTGTGTCCAGGCGAGGAGCACCCATGAATCCCGAAAATACATCCGTCTATCCAGTGAGCTTGCGCGGTGACCTGGATGAACCGCTGTCGCGCTGGTTGTGGCTGGTGAAATGGATACTCGCGATACCGCACTACGTTGTCCTGTTCTTTCTGTGGATCGCGTTCGCCGTTCTCACCGTGGCCGCTGGATTCGCGATCCTGTTCACCGGCCGCTATCCGCGAGCGATCTTCGACTTCAACGTCGGTGTGATCAGGTGGTCGTGGCGGGTGCAGTTCTATTCGTTCGCGGCGCTGGGCACCGACCGGTATCCGCCGTTCACCCTGGGCCCCACGGACTATCCTGCCGATTTCCAGGTCGACTACCCGGACCGCCTATCCCGTGGGCTGGTGCTGGTGAAATGGTGGCTGCTGGCCATCCCGCACTACCTGGTGGTTTCCGCGATGTCCAGCGGCGCTGTCGTCCTCGGTGGCAACGACGACAGCGGTGGCGACGCCATCACCTCGGTGCCGCTGCTAGGTGTGCTCGTCCTCATCGCCGCGGTCGCGTTGCTGTTCACCGCTCGCTACCCGCGCCGTCTGTTCGACTTCATTCTCGGCATCAACCGCTGGATCTATCGCGTCCTTGCCTACGCGGCGCTGATGCGCGACGAGTACCCGCCATTTCGCCTCGACCAAGGCCCACGTGAGCCCGCCACGGAGCCGCGGCCATGACAACGAGATCGACCTCTTTCCAGCGGCATTCGGCAATTGCGCAGCACACCCCGATGCCGCCGCAGCCCTACCAGTTCGATTACCAGCCGCTGTGGCCGTACGCCACGGCGGAAGAGGCCGCTGCCGCCCAGCGGGCTCTGCGCGAGGGACATCAGCCGTGGCGGCTGGACGCAGGCGCGGTCGCGCAGATGTTCACCAGGGATTACCTCGGCTTCCGGGACGTCGACCAGGTCGTGGCCGTCGTCACGCAGGGCGAGCACGCCCGAGTGAGTGTGGGTTTCGGCCATCCCGCAGGCGCGCCGGCCACCGCCGCGGTGGTGCATCTGGTGCGTTTCGGCGTCGGTGACGATGCGCCGTGGGAGGTGGTCGGCACCGACGACAGCACCCTCACACTGACCGCCCCGAGCTACGGGTCGGCAGTGCGATCACCGCTGCTTGCGGGCGGTCGGATCTCGGGAGTCGACGAAAGCCTGCGCGTCCAAGTCCGGCAGATCGCTCGGACGCGGCCGGTGGGCGAGGCCTTGCCCATACCGGCGGGCGGCGCAGATACACCCTGGACGGCGACCGTACCCTTCACCGCCGATTGCCCCGGCACGCTCACCGTCGTGGTTTCCACCGGTGGGCACGTCGCGGACGTGGAGCGTTTCGCGATCACCGGGGTGCACTGCTAGATCATCTGCGTATCAGGCAGGCCCCGTGCCCGGGCGTATTCCATTGAATCCGTTGCAGTCGCCGGAAGCGGCAGGCCGATCGTCGGCCGGTCGGGTACAACGCCGTATTCGCCGGAAGGTCAAGGGACTTTGGTCACCAGTCAGGTGTCCAACTCCGGCCTGCACCGCCAAACGCGGCCGTACGCTGAGGGTATGTGTGACGGAGGTGCATCGACATGACCAAGGTGTTCCTGGTGGACGACCACCACATCGTGCGGCGCGGCGTGGCCGACCTGATCGACGCCGAGAACGACATGGAAGTCATCGGTGAAGCGGGCAGCGTATCCCAGGCGCTGGCGCGTATCCCCGCGCTGCGACCCGACGTCGCGGTGCTGGATGTGCGGCTGCCCGACGGCAACGGCATCGAACTGTGCCGGGAGCTGCTGAATCAGCAGCTCGGATTGCGGTGCCTGATCCTCACCTCGTTCACCGACGAGCAGGCCATGTTGGACGCGATTCTGGCCGGTGCCAGCGGCTATGTGGTCAAGGACATCGGAACGACCGACCTCGTCGACGCTATCCGTGACGTCGGCTCGGGCAAATCACTGCTGGACAATCGGGCCGCCGCGGCCTTGATGGCGAAGTTGCGCGACGAGGCCGAGGCCAAGACGGGACCGCTGGCCGCGCTCACCGACCAGGAACGCGTTCTGCTGGGGCTGCTCGGTGAGGGGCTGACGAACCGGCAAATCGCACAGCGGATGTTCTTGGCGGAGAAGACGGTGAAGAACTACGTGTCCCGGCTGCTGACGAAGCTCGGTGTGGAACGGCGTACCCAAGCCGCGGTGCTGGCGTCCAAACTCAACCCGTCCACGAACAGGGATTGAGCCCAGCGGGCCTAAGGGCCTGGCGGCGCCCAGTGGTGCGCCGAGGCAGGATTGTTCGCCCTGGTGCCCCGCTTCTGCGGCCACACCCGTGACTCGCGGGTGGCCGAGGCGGCCCGGCCACCGATGGGTACGGTCCCGGCGATGACCTGACAGGGTCCAGCCTGGACGGACCGCACGACTGCGCCTGTCCGCACCACGGTTGTGAGCGAAATACTATGAGACGAAGGTGCTTTGGGCCCGCTGGTTCGGGACCAACGACCGGCGCGGGCAGGAGGCCGGGATTCCTACCCTACGGATAGCCGAAAATCACCGGACCCGAAGGGACGCGCTCATGTCTGCCCAGCCCACCGTCAATTCCCATCAGCTGGCCTCGGCTCCCGTCGTGGTCGGTGTCGATGGATCCGAAAACTCCGACTTGGCCGTCTACTGGGCTGCCGAGACCGCTGCGCGCCGGGGCCGCACGTTGCGCATCGTGCACGGCCTTGATCTCGCTGCGGCACAGGCGATTTTCGGCATGTACGACCTGATGGTGCCCGCCGTCGCCCAGACGTTGCGGGAAGAAGGGGCCGACCGGCTGGCAACCGCCGCTCGGCTGGCCCGCCGGATCGCCCCTGAGCTGCGCGTGGAAACCGAGCTGTCGCCGTGCCATCCGGCGAGGCTGCTCATCGAGCGATCGCAGTCCGCGCATCTGATGGTGCTGGGTGCCGGCCGGGGCGGCGAAATCGCCCACATCGGGTCGACACTGCTCGCGGTGACCGCACACGGTCACGGCGACATCGTGGTCGTCCGCGACACGGGCAGCGAGCAGCGAACCCGGAGCACTGGCCCTGTCGTGGTCGGCGTCGATGGTAGCCGTGTCAGCGAGGTCGCGGTCGCCGCGGCATTCAACGAAGCAAGCGTCCGCGACACAACGCTTGTCGCGATACACGCCGCCACTGACATCCACCCGTATGCCGGGGTGACGAGCCTGCTTCCGGCCCGGGAGCTCGAAACGGCGGCACAGCAGCTGCTCGCCGAGCAATTGGCCGGGTGGCAGGAGAAGTTCCCTGACGTACAGGTGACCCGCACGGTGTGTGTGGCGTCGCCGCGCACGATGCTCACCGCGTGGTCGAGGTCCGCGCAGCTGCTCGTGGTCGGCAGCCGCGGCCGCGGCGGATTCCGTGGCCTGGTGCTCGGTTCCACCAGCAATTTCCTTGTCCAGTATGCCCATTGCCCGGTCATGGTCGCCCACGAGAACTAGCTGTCGCGGGTCATGAGGTCGAGTCCCTCGGTCGCGAGTCCGGTGCTGCTGTATCAGCGCGACGATGCCCGCCCACCTGGGCTGATCGTGGTCGGAGGGCCCCGCATTCGGTGACCTTCGGCCGTCATCTATGCCGCTGGATCGCGCCATGCTGAATCACGAAATGAACGGCCTGAGCCGGCTGAAAGGTGATCATCATGTCTGAACTCGAAGGCAGAAGCGCGGTTGTCACCGGCGGGGCGCGCGGTATCGGCGCCGCCGTAGTAGCCGCCTTGGCGAAGGAGCACATCTCCGTCGTCATCGGCGATCTGCTCGAACCCGAGGGCACCGCACTGGCCGATTCGCTCGGGGCAGGCGCGCTCTTCCGTCGGCTCGATGTGACCGACGAGGCCGGATGGCGCGCGGTGCTCGACGACGCCGAGGCGGGGTTCGGGCCGCTGGCGGTGTTGATCAACAATGCGGGCATCGTCGACTTCGGTGGCATCGAGTCCGAATCGCCGGCGATGTTCCGGCATGTCATCGACGTCAACCTCTACGGCGCCTGGCTCGGCATGCACCTGGCGGCGCCGCGGTTGCGGGCAGCGGGCGGCGGGGTGATCGTCAACATCTCCTCGACCGCGGGACTGATCGGCTACGCGGGTGTCGGTGGTTACGTGGCGAGCAAATGGGGTCTGCGCGGCCTGACGAAGGCCGCCGCCCTGGAACTCGGGCCCGCGAACGTGCGGGTGTGTTCGATTCACCCCGGCCCCATCCACACCCCGATGACCGAGCAGATGGACGAATCCGTCGCCGCGGCCCAACCGCTGGCCCGCTTCGGTGAACCCGAAGAGGTAGCGGCGATGGTGCGGTTTCTAGTGACCGAGGCCACCTACTCGACAGGCTCGGAATTCGTGCTCGACGGCGGCGCCACCGCCGGCCAGGTCCTCGGCCTGCCGAGTGAAACCCCATAACAAGCGACCGATGTCTCTGGGGCCGCCCACCGGCTGGCTGCGCACCGGCTGGCTGCTCGCGGCCCGGATTCATAGCGCTGCCTGGGAACCCGAGTACGGCGGATGAGCAGGCTGATCGGCAAGGGCACGGAGTGACAGATATGGAACCGAGGAGAACGCGATGACCGAGAACGCGACCGCATCGAGCGGGCAGGCCGATGGGCCCATCGTGGCCGCCGCCGACGGTTCGGCCACCTCATACCACGCGGTGGCGTGGGCGGCCGTGGACGCGGCTGTGCACCGTTGCCGACTGCACATCGTCACCTCCGTCGCCATTCGCACCGGCGTCGGCCCCGGTCCCACGCTGACCGAGCAGGATGTGGCGTGGATGCGCACGGGAGGGGAGCGGGTGCTCACCGAGGCCGCCCGAGTGGCCCGGACGGCGGCGGCGGGCGAGGCGTTGGCCATCAGCACCGAATTGATCGTCGAGCCGGTCATTCCGTATCTGATCGACCGCTCCCGGCAGGCCAGAATGCTGGTCGTCGGCAGTCGGGGGCTCGGAGCGTTTCGCCGCGAGCTGCTCGGCTCGGTGAGCACGGCAGTCACCCGGCACGCGCACTGCCCGGTCGCGGTCGTGCACTCCACTTCGGCGACCGACGCCTTTTCCTCGAGTAAGCCGGTCCTGGTCGGGGTCGACGGTACGGCAAACAGCGTGCCCGCCATCGAACTCGCCTACGAGGAGGCTTCGCGGCGCAAAGTCGGACTGACCGCGCTGCACGCGTGGAGCGATACCAGCAGCGTCGACCTTCAGCTCGACTGGGATACCGTGCGGGAGCAGGAAGACGAGTTGCTCGCGGAACGGCTGGCCGGATTCGGAGAACGCTATCCCGACGTGCCGGTACGGCGTGTCCTGATGCGCGACAGACCCGTTCGCTCTCTGCTCGATGAATCCGAGGACGCCCAGCTGCTCGTGGTGGGCAGCCATGGGCGCGGCGGGTTCACCGGCATGCTGCTCGGTTCCACCAGCTCCGCGCTGTTGCATGCGGTGGAGTGCCCGATGATCGTCGTGCGGGAGCGTTGAGCGCTCTCGGCGCCACGTGACCCGGCCGGAGTGGCCTCGCGCGGGAGCCGGTGTCGCCGACGGTCAGCGTCGTTACGGCTCCCGCACCCGTCCGACTCCGGGCGCCACGTCTCAGCGTGGCCGCTTCCGGCTTCAGGGGGCGCGGTTTCCGGAGTTCAGCGCCTGCTCGAGCAGCACTCGCCGCTCGGCCGCCGCTATCGCACGGCGCGCGGCGGGCACGGCGTCGGGTGTCACGGAGATCGAAGTGATTCCCATCCGTACCAGGTGTTCGGCGAATTCGGGCCGTGTGGAGGGCGCCTGTCCGCAGAGTGACGATGTGATCCGGAGCCGACGCGCTGTCGCGACGATCTGTCCAATGGCATCCAGTACGGCGGCGTCGGATTCGTCGAACAGCTCCGCGCAGGTCTCGGAGTCGCGGTCGACGCCGAGCATCAGCTGGGTCAGGTCATTGCTGCCGATGGAGACACCATCGATGCCCAACCCCACATATTCGGGTAGCCAGTGCACCACCGAGGGCACCTCGGCCATTACCCAGCGGTGCAGTCCGCGCTGGGAGCCCAGTGGGCTCATGTCGACGTACTCCAGGCAGGCCTCCAGCTCCCACCGGGTGCGGACGAACGGAATCATCAAGTGCAGGTTCGGGGTTCGCTCCCGCACGAGCGCCAGCGCGGTCAGTTCCAAGTCGAACACCTCGGGCTCGCGGATGTAGCGGTAGCAGCCGCGGTAACCGATCATCGGGTTGCGTTCGTCCGGTTCGTAGCGCGCCCCTCCGACCAGGTCGCGGAATTCGTTGCTGCGCAGGTCGGTTGCCCGATAGACGACCGGCCGCGGCGCGAACGCGGCGGTGATGCGGTGCAGCGACTTGGTCATCCGCTCGACGAAGAGGTCTTGTTCCCCACGGGCGATCAGGTCCCGTGGGTGGCGGCCGTCGAGCGCCTGCGTGATCAGTGTCTCCGCCCGCAGCAGTCCGACTCCGTCGACATCGGTGGCCGCGACACGTTCCGCCACCTCCGGCAGCGCCAGATTGACGTATATGCGTGTCGCGGTCGTTTCCGGGGCGGTGACCGGGGCTGCGGGCCGCGGCGCGGTGTGCACCGACTCCGATCGGCCGGCGCGGACTTGGCCTGCGGAGCCGTCGACGGTGACCACCGCGCCTTCGGTGAGGGTGGTGGTCGCGGTACGCGTGCCGACCACACAGGGGATGCCGAGTTCGCGGGCGACGATCGCGGCATGGCAGGTCATGCCGCCGCTGTCGGTGACCACGGCCGACGCGCGCGAGAGGGTAGGCAGCCAGTCGGGATTGGTCATCGCGGCGACCAGCACCTCACCGACGCGCAACGCGGAGCCCTCCGCTGGTGCGTGCAGGATGCGTGCCGGGCCGCTGGCCTGGCCGGGGGCGGCCGCCAGCCCGCGCAGCAGCACCTGTGCTGGTGCTGGCTCCGGCGCAGGGTGTTTTGCGTCGGCATGACCGGCGAGCGTGGTGATCGGCCGGGCCTGCACCAGCCACAAGCGCTCGTCGTCGAACGCCCACTCGATATCCTGCGGCCGACCGCCATGCAACTGCTGGACCCGCAGCGCCGTCTGTGCCACCGCGATGGCCTCGTCCTCGCTGAGCACCTCCGTGGCGGCCTCGTCAGCGGTGAGCTCCACCCGCTGATCGCCGTCGGGCCCGGCCACGATGGCGAAGCTCTGCTGTCCGGGCCGAACGGCGATAAGCGCGGGGCCCTTGGCGTCGAGCATGTAGGTGTCGGGCTCGGTCGCGCCGGACACCACGACCTCTCCTTGGCCGCGGGCCGCCTCGATCACCACCCGATCCCGGCGGCCGCTGGCTGGATCGGCGGTGAACGCCACCCCCGACCTCCGGGCCGCCACCATGCGCTGCACGACCACCGCGATGTCGGGCCGGTCGTGCATTCCGCGGCGGGCGCGGTAGGTGAGTACCCGGGGCGTGAACAGGGACGCCCAGCAGTCCACCACGGCATCCATCAGCCGCTCGTCGCCGCGGATATTGGTGCGCGTCAGGTTCATTCCCGCAAAGGACGCGGTCGCGCTGTCTTCCCCGACCGCGGAGGAGCGGACCGCGACCGGAACCGTATCGCCCAGCCGGTGATAGGCGGCCACCACGGCGTCGCGTACCCCGGCAGCGATCGGGGATTGGTGCACGAGTTTGCGCATAAGGGCGCACAGTTCGTCCAGTCGCTGCTCGTCCGAGCGGGCGCCGCCGGAGGCTACCCTCAGCGCCTCGCTGTGCAGCGCGTCGAGTTCCGCGCCGTGCGGACCATGGATGACCACGTCCTCATAGGAGGATTTGAGGATCACGTACCCGGGCGGCACCGGCAGGCGTGCCGCCACCAACTCACCGAGATTCGCCCCCTTGCCCCCGGCCCGGTCGGCATCGGCCAGGCGGAGCTCACCGAGGTCGGCCACGTAGTCACCCATAACGGCTCCGATCCGTCGCACATCGAACATCGCGTGCTGTCAGCCTCGCCCCGCGGGAAGGCCGGCCACCACGGCCGAAGGTCCCAACGTTGGCCGCGTAGGACCCCTGGCAGCGCTCGCGGTCGAGCTCGCCGGCTCGACCGCGCCAAGCCAGCGCCATGTCGGCGACTTCGCGCGGAATCCGCTCGACATGTCGCCGAGCACCGCGGCAGTCTCGGCGACCGCTGTGTGACGACAGTCATGCGAAGCGGTTACCTTCGCATCTCACGGTGCCGGGCCGCGATGGGCACGATGGGATCCGTGGCAGTGTCAGCTCCCCAGCCGACAGCGGAACTACGGCCCCTTGATTCGGGCTTCATCGAACTGGAGGACGCCGATCGGCATATCAGTCTCGGCATCGCCGCGGTGGCGCTCCTTTCCGGTGTGCCTCCGAGCCGAGATGAGATCGCCCACGCGCTGACCAGGGGACTGCTGCGCAACGCAAGGCTCCGCCAGAAGGTGCGGCGGGCACCGCTCGACCTGACCACACCGGTCTGGGAGAACGACCCGCATTTCGACCTCGCCCACCACATACGGTGGACCGCGCTGCCGGAGCCGTGCGATGAGCGGGCGCTGTGCGAGCTGGTCGCGACCGAGCTGGGGGAGCGGCTCGACCGCGACCACCCGCTGTGGCAGTGCATCGTCGTCGAACATCTCGCGGGCGACCGCTGGGCGCTGATCGTCAAAGCGCATCACAGCCTGGTCGACGGCGTATCGGGGATTTCGCTGTTCGAGCATCTCTGCGATCCGGTTTCAGAGGAGGAGGAGCCCCGTGCCACGCCCGAGCCAAGAGGCTGGACCCCGGCACGGTTGATCGGGTTGGCTCGCGCGGGAGTGCGAATGCCCTTCGTTGTGCCGCGGTTCGTGATCGGCGCGGTGCGCGGTCTGGCTCCGGTGGCCGTTGCCGCGATCATGCCGACCGCGGGCTCCTCGCTCAACGGCCCGATCGGACGGCAGCGCCGCTACGTCGTCGCTCGGGTCCCGCTGTCGGATGTCCGCGATATCTGTGCGGCATTCGGGGTCACCGTCAACGATGTCGTACTGAGCGCTGTCGCCGCCGCCTACCGCGACCTGCTGGTCGGTCGGCAGGAGCGGCTCACCGCCGACAAGCTGCGGATTCTCGTTCCGGTATCGATGCGGACCACGGAGGCGAAATACACTCTCGACAATCGTGTTTCGGCGATGCTGCCGTTCCTGCCGATCGACGTGGCCGATCCTGTCGAGCGGCTGAGCACAATCCACGAGCGTATGGCGAAACACAAGTCCAGAGGCGAAGCGCGAGCAGAGAGTTCGGTACTCGCGCTGGCGGGACGGCTGCCTTTCGCACCCGTGGCGTGGACCCTTCGGCTCGCGGCGCGATTTCCCCAGCGCAGCGTCAGCGCGCTCGCCACGAACGTGCCCGGGCCACGCCATGAATTAAGGGTGTGCGGCCGCAAGGTCGTCGAGCTTCTGCCTGCCGTCCCGATCGCCATGCGGTTGCGCACCGCGATCGCGATCCTCAGCTACACCGACCACCTGGCGTTCGGTATCACCGGCGACTACGACACCGCACCGGATGTCGGCGTGATCGCCGACGGAATACAGCAGGAGATCCAACGCCTGCACGAGCACGCGAGAATTCGGTACTTGCCGCGACCGGATGTCGCCGGACAGTAAGCCCTACAGCCGTGTGGGGGTACGTCACCGGTGTGGCTCCAGAGATCCAGCGACGCCCGGGCCGCTGTGGCCATTTCCCAGACTCACGCTCGCCATCGCCGGCCGCGGGAACGTTGTGCTGGCGCGTCGGCGCGGGTGGTGTCGTGTCCGGGGCACCATTGGTGTGGCGCGGTAGCGGCGCGGACGGCGTCGATGTGGGCGCCACAGCCGGCCCAGGTAATTTTGCCGCAGCCGCGGCACGGTACGGGATAGCACATCAGCGATCGTCCTCGGGAGCCGTGAAGACGGGTGGGCCCTGGTAGGGGCGGTGCAGGCCGGCGAATCCGGGGGTGGCCGCGGCGGTGACCAGCGCGTGCAGCAGGTCGGCCGCGCGGCTCGGGTGCGGTGGTGCGGTGAGCACGGGACCGGAGAAGCCGCGGCCGTCGACGGCGATGATCGGGCTGCCTCCGCGCCCGCCGAGCGCGGTCTGACTGGCGCGGTGGGCGATAGCGACCGCAGCGTCGTAGTCTGCGTCGTCGAGCGCGGCAGTGAGAGCTGGGTCTAGGCCGGTCGCGGAGACCGCGGCCGCGACGGCCGCGTCGTCGTCGGTGTGCGGCCCGCGTGGGTGCAGTCGGGTGCCCAGTGCCAGGTAGAGCGGCGTGAACGCGTCGCGCCCGTGGCGCTTGCCAGTGGCGGCGAACACACGCCCGATGCGTCGTGAGCGCGTGATCATCGGTTCATGGTCGGCGTCGACGGTCTGACCGTCGTTGAGTACTGCCAGGCTCATCTGCCTGAGAGTGATGGTGTGCTGTTCGCCCGCGCTGTCGAGCAGCCATCGCGCGCTCACCCACGCGAACGGACATATCGGATCCACGTACAGATCAATCTCGGCCACCGGTGTTCCTCCTTCATAGCGTTCGTCCGCAGCGCCAATCCGCCGGGCTCGGGGAGGGGTACGTGTGGCGGACCACCGTGCGCCGGCCACATACCCCCGGGGGTATAGTCATAAATGATACCCCCTGGGGTATGGAAGGAGGTGGTGTGGAGTCGACCACAACCCTGGCCAACTTCGTCCACCACTAACCTCAGCACTAATACCCCCAGGGGTATATTGGGAAGGGATTCACGACACGAGGAGACACACCATGGTCGGCGACGACACCGCGATCACCGAAGTACTCAACAGACTGCGCCGCGCTCACGGTCAGCTCGCCGGCGTCATCGCCATGATCGAACAAGGACGCGACTGCAAAGACGTCGTCACCCAACTGGCGGCGGTCTCGCGCGCACTCGACCGCGCCGGATTCAAGATCGTCGCTACCGGACTGCGCGAATGCCTCACCGGCGACACCGCCGACGGCGCCAACCCGATGACCGTGGATGAACTGGAAAGACTATTCCTCGCCCTGGCCTGAACGACCGAACGGCCAGCGGGACAATCCCACGAACGGAGCCTCCTATGACCCAGCCCGTGCGAGACCGCGAATGGACCATCGCCCGACTGGTCCCACTGCTGGCCGGGACGCTGGTGTTGCTGAGCACCGCACTCACGCTGACGGTGTCGCCATGGTGGTCGACCGTCACCGCGCTGGTCGGCGCCAACCTGCTGCTCTACAGCGCAGTCGGCTGGTGCCCGGCCAGCCTGCTGATGGCCCGACTGGGTATACCGGCGGGCGCCATCGCCTGCGCCCCTGCGCAGTCCTGACCGACAACCACCCCGCGCACAGAAAGGCATGACCACACCATGAACCTGGGCCTGTCCACCACACTGCACACCAGCTTCGACGAAGCAGTCACCCGCACCCGAAACGCGCTGTCTCAGCAAGGATTCGGAGTTCTCACCGAAATCGACATGCGCGCCACCCTCAAAGCCAAACTCGGCGAGGACATGGAGGACTACCTCATCCTCGGCGCCTGCAACCCACCCCTGGCCCACCAAGCCGTCGGCGTCGACCGCCAGATCGGGCTGCTGCTGCCCTGCAACGTCATCGTGCGCCGCGATCCCACCTCCGACACCACCATCATCGTCGAGGCGATGAACCCGCAACTGATCGTCCAGGTCACCGACAACCCGGCACTGCAACCCATCGCCGCCCAAGCCGGTGCCAAACTCCATGCCGCCATCGACTCGCTCGACCACATCCCGGCTCCGCAGTGATCCGGCGCCGCTCCACACCGAACGTCAGCGCCGGGCCGGTCGGGCTCTTGGAGTCGCGAACACCGACCATGCGGCCATCGAGGAACACAAACTCCACGCATTCCGCATTCGCCCCGCTGCGGCTCAACTTCCCGCGAAGTTTCATTCAGGCACTCTGGGTGGTCGTGCTTCCCCTTTGCGATCAGCTGGGACCCGGGCACTCCGAAAACTTGCGCCGACCTAGGGAATTTCGGCACGCCCTCGGATAACTTGTCGGCGCGCACCGTTAGTCTGCCGACATGGTCAGACCCGAGTCGGCACTGCGCCGCCTGCTACGCGAGACAGGGAAGCTGCTGGAGGCGTACGGGTTTCACGGCTCCGATCCGACCTGGGTGCGAGTCGAGCCGGGCGGTGTGGCATCCGTCGGCCGCACCCGGACATTCCGCACCTGGACGCGCGGACAGCAGGTGCTCACGCTCGGCCTCAGTCTGAGCGCCACTCCGACCGCTTGGTGGGAGTTCCTCAACTGGCGCAACGCGCAGTTGGGTCTCCCGCTCACGCCGCTCGAGCGAGCCACCGGGCCCGGTCTGATCGCCGACCACGGCATGCCGGACGACCTGACCGCCTTGTGGTCGCTACGGCTCGACCCGGCGCAACCGGGACAGCACGCGCTGCGGACGGACGTCGACGCCATCCGCGCGGAGCTGCCCCGACGTGTGCACGCGTACGCGCGCCGGGCGCTACGGCTGCTGGAACCGGGCCGTTATCTCGATGAGCTGCGGGCAGATCCGGACCCGCGGATCGAGACATGGGAGGCGATCGTCGTCCTGCTCGCCGACCGCGGGCCGGGACCGGAACTGGACGACGCCGTCGACCACCTGCGGACCTGCTTCGCGAAACGACATGCGTCTGCTTACGCGGAGGACGTCATCGCATACGCGCAAGCCCGAGCCGCCCTGGTGTGACACGTCTACGACGACCTGGCGCCCGGCGATGGACATGCCCGCCAGTGGTTGAGCCGGATGGTGGAACGATCCGGAAGCGTTCGGCACCGCCGCTCGCCATGGCAATGGCACTCGCGGCAGCCGAAGGGCATCTTCGACGGGTCCCTACAGCCCCGTGGGGTAGGTCTCCGGCGTGGCTGTGGAGGTCCAGTGGCTACCCGGGTTCAGCGGTGCGAGGGTGGTGTTGTCGATGTGGATGACGGCGTCGTACCGGTCGGCGAGGCGGGTATGGAATTAGTGGCTCTGGCGTTCGGTGCGAGGCTGGTAGATGACGCCGATGGCGCGCTCGAGGCGCGGATGACGAAGGATCTCCACGTCGTCGCCGGGCAAGTCGGTGCACTCGAAGATGTCGCAAAGTGCGGCCAACACGGGCAGCGAAAGCCGTTCCGGGGTCTGGGTGTCGGCATCCCGGAACGCGGGGAGCCAGCCCTTGCGACTGGCGGCGCGGATGCGCACCACCTGCTCATCAGCGTGGTCGAACAGGGCGACCAACTCCTTCCGAGTGAATGCTCGCTTGCCGAATCGGATTCGGCGTCGTCGATGTGCTCGGCGGTGTTCCACTCGTGGACCATCTGGATCGGGTGAATGCCGAACCGCTGCTCACAGATCGTCGACCACGGGTAAGCGGGGTCGATCAGGTAGGCGCAGAACCTCTGAACCGCTTCCTGATGATTGCGCAGCGTCGAGCGCTTCGCGTTGCGCACCGCCCGCAGGTCACCGAGCCAAGGGGCCGCAGGAGTTGCCTGCTGTCGCGGTGGCATTCGCGGGGTCATAGCGGTCTCCAGGCGCGGGAAGGCGTTAAAACTGAGTTCACAACGAGATTCGCGACAGATAGGGATCCAGAACGTGACCTCGACAAGCAAGCTGGCGGTGATTCTTGTGGCTGCTGCTGTCTCAGTGGCGGCGTTCGCCGGCTCCGCGCAAGGCGGGCAGGAAACTGCGGTGGACAGGCATGAAGGCGTGGCAGAGTGCATCCAGTGGTGGTGGACCGACAGTGGCACGTCGACGACGACCATCCATTGGCGCAATCTTTGTCCGAGCAGGCAGAATCTGATGGTCTCGTGGCAGAACAATCGGACGAATCAGAATCCAGATGACGTGATGTATGGGATTCCGGGCGGTGACGAGGGCTCCGACACGTGGGAGGGCATTCCGATCGCCTTCAGACAATTATGAGGACGCATCCAACCGCCCGCCCATCGTCCATCGGGACATCAGCGGTATGGCTGGTCGTAGGGGCCCAGTTGTCCGGGCCCTCGCGGCCGAGGCGGTGATCATGGTTTCGCTGTAGCATTTCGGCGGGGCAGGTGCTCGGGCAGTTGGCGCAGGTCCCCGATGTCATTTCATATCACCGGGAGCCACTTGTGCCCCGCTGGATGGGCGGTTGTGTCGACCTCGCTGGTCGTTTATAGGATCCGGTTATCGGTCTGGCGAGCTGAGTTGTCCTGTGCAGCAGCTGGTTCGGTCTCAGCATGAGGGATCTCGCGTGGCGAACCGGCCGCCTCCGGCAGGCCGGACTCGATGATCTGGGAAGCATCGCCATCAGTGGCCGTGGCAACGGCTTTTTCGTTCACCGGCAGTGTGCGCAGCTGAGCTTGGACACGTCGTTGATGGTTCGGATCGACCATGATGTGGCGGCGTATGAGCCAGTGGTAGAGCCCGTCGTAGGGTTCGGTGGAATGGCTGTAGCCGATGCTGAGTGCGGTGTTGACGGTGCGAGTGAATTCGTTCATGGCGGCGATAGTGGTGCCGGGGCGGGTAGCGCCAGCGGAAATCTGCGAGAATGTGGGCCGGTTCAACGGTTTCGGGGTAGGTGACGACCGCGGTGCTCGAATGAGGATCGAACCGCTGTCGGTGCCGCGCATCGGCGAGGTCATCGACCTCATGGGCACCGGCGCCCCCTACATCACGCCGCGCACCAGCTCGGACTACTGGCTGTATGCCACCCTGTTCTCTAGCACCTGCCCCCTCGCCGTCGTCGACGACGCAATCGTCGGCGCGGTGATCGCTTTCCGCAGCCAGGACGACCCCGATGACATCTACTTCCAGGACGTCATCACTCACCCTGGTCACCGGCGGCAAGGGACCACCCGGGCGCTGATCGACACCGTCGCCGACCGCGGCCGCGAGTGGGGATGCCGGCGGCTGTATCTGACCTCTGAACCCGACAACCGCGCAGCGCACGCCGCGTGGATCACGCTGGGGTTCACCAGCATTCCCGGCGACCACACCATCGACGGGGTATCGGTGATCACCGACTACAAGGGGCCCGGCAAGACCCGCGCCGTCTACGAAAAGCTGCTGAGCTGAACGGCGGCCCCGGAACCACAGACCAGGGCCGTCCTCGACCGCTGCCCCCGAAGGAAGTGACGGGACCGCGGCCTCCCGCTGATCTTCTCAGGAATCTCCGCGATTCGTTGCCGGACAACGAATCTGGCGAATCCGGACACAGCGGCGTAGGAAATTCCCGGGTCACTCGGCAGCGGATCGCCAGGCTCCGGACTCGGCGGCTCCCCGGAGCGCCGAGCTTACGCACGATGAGTGTGTCCAGTGGCGCGCCGAGTGCGGCGGCGATTTCCCAGGCGACGGGCACACCGCCGCGGGCGAGGCCGACTACGATCACATCCGGATCGCCTCGATAGTGTTCGAGCAGCCCGGCCAGCACGTGACCGGCCTCGCGACGGTCGTGGAAGACCGGCTGCGGTTCGTCCCGGATGACCGGTGCGGATGTCATGGCGTTCTCCCCTCGTCGATGGCCGACGGAAGACGCGGGCGCTCACCGATTCGCAGCGGCAGGCCGAGGGCGGAGCGATCACAGGCGAGGACCAGATCGGTCGAGGTGATCAGCCCCGTCAGTCTGCCGTCAGCGTCGACGACGGCGACCGCGTCCAAGTTGGGACGCAGCACCACCCGGGACGCGACATCGCCGAGCGGCTCGTCCGCGCGGGCGATCGCGCCCGCGGGCAGCGCGCGTGCGACGCGGCCCACCGTGGTGCCCGCGCGCGCGGGCTCGGCGACCGCGGCGAGATCCGACCAGGCCACGACAGCGGTCGGACGACCGGCGTCGTCGACGACCGGGAAGACCCGATGCCCACTGGCCACCGCGTTCGAGTGCAGCAGGTCGGTGATCGACCAGGCCGCCGGAATCGCCATCGGACGGGCAGTCATCACATCGCTGACCTTGCTGTCGCCCAGCCGATGTCGCAGGCCGGCGACGGTGAGTTCGGCGAATGCCGCGGACTGCAGGAACCAGCCCAGCAACATCAGCCACAGCCCGCCGAGATGTCTGAACAGGATCAGTTCGGCGATGCCGAGCATTATCAGGAAGGTGGCGAGAAATTGTCCGCTTCGCGCGGCCGAAGTCGCCGCCCGCAACCGGTCACCGGTACGCCACCAGATCACCGCGCGCAACACCCGACCTCCGTCCAGGGGCGCGCCGGGCAGCAAGTTGAACAATCCCAGTACCGCGTTCATGACGGCCAGCCACACCAGGACAGCGGTGATCGGCCCGTCGGGGTCAACCACCGCGGTGGCGGCGGCGGCCAGGAAGGCGACGACGGCGATCGCCAGGCTGGTAACGGGCCCGACGATGGCGATGCGCAGATCGGTCCGCGCGTCCCGCGGTTCTTCGGTCAATTCCGAAACACCGCCGAGCAGCCACAGCACCACCCGTTCGACCCGGATCCCGTTGCGCCGGGCGACGATCGAATGCGCGAGCTCATGCGCTAGTAGCGCGGCACACAGCAGGACGGCACCGACGACCGCGGTCGCCCATACTACGGCCGTGGCGGCCGTGCCGGTCAGGTAAGAGCCCAGGATCCAGGTGAACAGTCCGACCGTGACCAGCGCCGACCAGTGTGCGCCGAGGCGGATCCCGGAGATCCGGCCGAGCGGAAATGTTTGACGCATCATCCCATGCCGTCCCGCGTGCTCAGGTCCTCCGGTCTGGTCACGAAACACCCTCCCGGTGAGCGGGCCGGTCAGCGGTTGGCGTCCCAGAACCGGTCAGTTCTTCGGCGAGCGGAATCCGATGCGCCTGCTGGGCGGCGGATACCGGTGCCGCGTCATGCGATCGGCCGCCGGGCTGCTTCTCCAACGTCCACGCGAGCACTGCCACAGCGTCGGACAGTGCGCGCAGCCGGTTGTCGAATTCGTCGAGGCGAGACGGTTCCTGCTGGGTGACAACGTCCGCCTGCAACGTGCCGGCGAGTTCGCTGCCGAGCAGAATCCGCCGCAGATCCTCCGGCAACAGTGTGAAGACGTGGTCGAGCTGTCCGGCGGAGAACAAGCCGGCGAGCGCGTCGGTGACCGCGCCGGCGAGGGCGGCCGCCTCGTCCTGCGAAACGCCCGCCTCCTGGGCGAACTGTGTGAGGAACGAGGGCACATCGTGCGGGCCAGGGACACGGGCGGGAACCCAGCCCTCGAAGAAGATGCCGCGCAGCAGTTCGGGAAGCTGGGCGCTCAGGTGGGCGGTCGCGTTGATATTGATGCGGTCACGTACCGTGTGCAGCCACGCGCGTAGCGCGCGGTGTGCGAATGCCCGGTCGTCGGTGGCGAGCCCTTCGGCAATGGCGCGCAGCCACTCGTGTGCGGTGTGGATCGCTGGTGCGAGGGGGTCGCGGTGATAGCTCATCCGATGCGCCGATCACGGGTGGATCGTTGTGGAGCGGGCCTTCGGCAGCCGCAGACTCTGGGCGATGGTGTCCGTCCATGCGCGGATCGCCGCCCAGTCGCGCAGGTCCCCGTAGCGGCCGCCACCCAAAATTCGGTAGAGGAGACGGGTGCGCAGAGAGATGCCCGCACGTTCGTAACGTCCCGCGAACGCCCGGTAGTCATGTGCCGCGATGGAATCCCGCAGTGCGGCGATCTTCTTCGGCACGATCCGAGCGGCAAGGCGGCCGATCGGCCCGCGCAGGGCCGGGCCGAGCCCCACGCTGAACAGCCAGACGTCACGACTGGAGAGCTCGTCGCGGTGGGCCTGCACGTACTCGGTCGCGGCGGGCAGTAAATCCATGTTGTGCACGGCACTACCCAGTACGAGTGTGTCGAAACGGGACAGGTCGGGAGCATGGTCGATATCCGCGAGCTGGACAGTCGCGTCGCGGCCCGCGAGTTCGTCGCTGATGAACTCAGCGATATCGCGAGTCGATCCCTGTTCGGTCGCGTAGACAACCGCGATGCGGGGCTTTTCCTGGTTCATATCGAGAAGCCTCCTCGCGGGCGTCCGGCTCGGTGAGAGGCCTCGTGCCCGCGCTGACGGGACCATGGTCACCGTCGGCTCCGTTGCTCGTTTCCGCCGTAGGGCGTGCCGCGGAGGGCGAGATCAGCGGTCATCGGGAGTTCCGGTGGTTCTCGATCTGCTCGCCAAGCGTCTCGCGCAGTGTGGTCTGCACAGGGGGAATGGTCCCGCCACGATGAGCACTGCCGACCGTCACAGCCCGGGAAACGACGGAGGTCACTATCAGGGATGGTCTTTGCGCCCTCCCGGCTCTCGGATCTGCGTCGTTGACTGGACGACGGAGGCAGAAATGAGAACTGTGAGCCATGACGCGCCGACGCGCTGGGAACCGATCGAGAAGTCCGCGTCCGAGCGTGCCGGTGCGAATCTGACCGACTATCGGCTGTCCTGCCAGACATTCGAATGGACAGCCGCGCGATCGGACTTGTCGGGGCTGCCCGGCGGGGGAGTGAACATCGCCCACGAGGCGGTCGATCGTCACCTCGGCACCCCGCTGGCCGACGCCACCGCCCTGCGGGCGCTGCGCGCTTCGGGCGAGCGATCGACCCTGACCTACGCCGATCTCGCCACCCTCAGTAACCGATTCGCCGGGGTACTGCACGGACTGGGTGTGCACCCGGGCGAACGAGTGTGCATTCTGCTGGGCCGGACGCCTGAGCTGTATATCGCCGCGCTCGGCACATGGAAGGCCGGATGCGTGGTGTTGCCCCTGTTCTCGGCCTTCGGGCCGGAGCCGGTGCGGCAGCGACTCGCCATCGCCGAGGCCACGACCCTGATCACCACGACGGACCTCTATCGACGTAAGGTCGCCCCGATCCGCGACGGGTTGCCGTCGCTGCGGCATGTGCTCGTCACCGACGCGGCCCCCGACGCCGAACCGGTGGATGACACCATCGATTTGTCTCTTGCCATGGTGGCCGCCGATGCCGAATTCCCGATCGTGCGCACCGAGCCAGAAGACCCGGCGCTGCTGCATTTCACCAGCGGGACCACCGGAAAGCCGAAAGGCGCGATCCATGTGCACCGCGCGGTCCTCGCGCACCGGATCACCGCTCGCTACGCGCTTGATCTGCGGCCCGGCGACGTCTTCTGGTGTACCGCGGATCCGGGCTGGGTGACCGGGATGTCCTACGGGGTGATCGCGCCGCTGAGCCTGGGTGCCACCGTGATCAGCGACGAGGCGGACTTCGACGCTCCACGGTGGTACGAGATCCTCACCGCGGAACAAGTCTCGGTGTGGTACACCGCGCCGACCGCATTGCGCATGCTGATGCGCCGTGGCGACGCACTCCCCGACGGCACCGACCTGTCGCGGCTGCGATTCGCCGCCAGCGTGGGGGAGCCGTTGAATCCCGAAGTGGTCGTGTGGGGACAGCGGGTGCTGGGTAGGCCGGTGCACGACAACTGGTGGCAGACCGAGACCGGCGCGATCATGATCGCCAACCTCGCCGCCGAACAGGTCCGGCCGGGCTCGATGGGACGCCCGCTGCCCGGCATCGAGGCCACGATCCTGCGCCGCGGACCCGACGGCCGAGCGGCGGTGGTCGACGGCGGCGTCCGGTTCGCTGACACGGAGGAAATCGGTGAGCTCGCACTACGGGCGGACTGGCCGTCGATGTTCCGCGGCTACTGGGGCGATGCCACCAGATATGCGCGGGCATTCGCCGCCGGGTGGTATCTGTCCGGCGACCTGGCCCGACGCGATGCCGACGGCTACTACTGGTTCGTCGGCCGCGCCGACGACGTGATCAAGTCGGCCGGTCACCTGGTCGGGCCGTTCGAGGTGGAGAGCGCGCTGATGGCGCATCCGGCGGTGGCGGAGGTAGGCGTGATCGGCACACCGGATCCGGTGGCCGGGGAGCTGGTGAAGGCCTTCGTCCTACTGCGGCCGGAATACGTTGCCTCGGAACGTCTTCGGACCGAGATTTTGGCGTTCGGCCGCCGGGCGCTGGGCGCGGTTGCGCCGAAGGAGATCGCGTTCGCCGAGAGCCTGCCACACACCCGCAGCGGCAAAGTGATGCGCCGACTGCTGAAGGCCCGCGAACTCGGCTTGCCCGAAGGTGATGTGTCGACCTTGGAGGGCGCACAGTGACCGCCACCGAACTGCCCGGCCATGTCGGTGATCGGCTGCCGCTGGCTACCGCGGAGCGAATCGAACTGCTGCGGCAGATGATTCGTATCCGGCGATTCGAGGAACGCTGTGTGCGTCTCTACAGCGCCGAGAAGATCCGCGGCTTCCTGCACCTGTACGTCGGCGAGGAGGCTGTCGCGGCCGGGCTGCTGCGCGAGATCCGCCCCGAGGACGCGGTTGTGTCGACCTATCGGGAACACGGACACGCGCTGGCGCGTGGCATTCCGATGGCCGCGTTGATGGCCGAAATGTTCGGGCGTGCGTCCGGTTGCAGCGGAGGCCGGGGCGGGTCCATGCATCTGTTCGATGCCGGACGCCGCTTCTACGGCGGCAACGCGATCGTCGCTGGCGGGCTGCCGCTGGCGGTCGGTCTCGCTCTGGCCGACGCCTTGCGGGACCGCTCTGTGGTGACGGTGTGCCTGTTCGGTGACGGCGCCGCCGCCGAGGGCGAGTTCCACGAGTGCCTGAACCTCGCCGCATTGTGGCGGCTTCCCATCTTGTTCGCGTGTGAGAACAACCGATACGCGATGGGGACCGCGCTGCACCGCGAGCACGCGGTCACCGATCTGGCATTGCGCGCGGCGACCTACGGATTGATGTCCTGGCCCGTAGACGGCATGGACGCCGAAGCGGTGGCGGCGGCTACCCGGCGGGCGGTGGAATCCATTCGCGGCGGTGGCGGACCCTGCTTCCTGGAATTGCGGACCTACCGGTTCCGCGCGCACTCGCTCTACGACGCCGACCGCTACCGGGACAAAGCCGAGATCGAGCGGTGGAAGACGCGTGATCCGATTCCCCGGCTGTCGGCCGAACTGCGGGCGTCGGGAGACCTGGCTGAGCAGGACTTGTCCACCCTCGAGGACGCCGTTGACGCCGAACTCGACGACGCGATCGCCGCGGCCGACGCAGGACCGCTGGAACCGGTGGCCGATCTGACCCGTCACGTCTACGCGGAGCGACCATGATCACCTACCGGGAGGCAATGCGCGAAGCGCTGCGAGAAGCGCTGAATCGCGATGACCGCGTGTTCCTGATGGGTGAGGATGTCGGCGCCTATGGCGGCTGCTTCGGCGTGAGCCGCGGCTTGCTCGAGGAATACGGCCCGCGCCGGATCCGGGACACCCCATTGAGCGAATCGGCGTTCGTCGGCGCGGGAATCGGTGCGGCGCTGGGTGGTATGCGGCCGATTGTGGAAGTCATGACCGGCAACTTCAGCCTGCTCGCGCTGGACCAGATCCTCAACAACGCCGCGACCTTGCGGCACATGTCGGGCGGTCAGCTCGGGGTGCCCTTGGTGATCCGGATGGCGACCGGCGCGGGCCGCCAGCTGGCGGCCCAGCATTCGCACAGCCTCGAGGCGTTCTACGCGCACATTCCCGGGCTGCGGGTGGTTTCACCGGCCACAGTGGCCGACGCCCGAGGCATGCTGTGGACCGCGCTGCAAGATCCGGACCCGGTTGTGATCTTCGAGCCGATCGCGCTGTACAACAGCGAGGCCGAACTGCCCGCGGACGCGGGCGCGGTCGACATCGACCGAGCGGTGCTGCGGCGGGCGGGAACGGATGTCACCGTCGTCGCCTATGGCGGCACGCTGCCGATCGCCGAGGCGGCCGCCGGGCTGCTCGCCGACGAGGGAATCGCCGCGGAAGTCATCGATCTGCGCAGCCTGCGACCGCTGGACGAGAAAACGGTGCTCGAGTCGGTGGCGCGCACGCACCGTCTGGTAATCGTCGACGAGGGTTGGCGCAGCGTCGGTGTCGCGGCCGAAATCGCCGCACGCGCGGCCGAGCACGCCTACTACGACCTCGACGCCCCGATCATCCGGGTCTGTACCGCCGAGGTACCGATTCCGTACGCGCGCCAGTTGGAGGAAGCGGCTCTGCCGCGGTCGGATGCCGTCGTCGACGCCGTCCGTAAGGCGGTGAGCTGACGTGGCCGAGTTCCGGATGCCGTCCCTCGGCGCCGACATGGTCGAGGGCACACTGCTGCACTGGCTTGTGCATCCCGGCGATGTCGTGCACAAGGGGGACGTGGTCGCGGAGGTGGACACCACCAAGGCGGCGATCGAAGTCGAATGCTTCGATGACGGCGTCATCGGGTCCATCCTGGTCTCGGAGGGCAGCAAGGTACCGGTCGGCACCACGCTGGCGACGATCGAAACCGCCACGGAGGCGGCGAGCGCTGCGTCGCCCGCTCGTCCTCGCACCGAAGGCGGTGCCGCATCAGCCGAGGTACCGGCCCACACAGCAGGCATGGCTTCACCTGCCGAACGTGTGCGCCCCGAGTTGATTTCGAGCGGGGGAGTCTCCAAGGACAACGGTGCTCGTGCGACGCCGCTGATTCGGCGGCTGGCGGACGAAGCCGGTATCGACCTGACGACCATCCGCGGGTCCGGTCCCGGTGGCCGAATCGTGCGCGCGGATATCGAGGGTGCGATCTCCACCGGCGAGCGCGCGGCACCGCGTGTTGATCGCGCGGCCACTGGCCGGGGTGACGGAGCGCCTGCCGTGGGACCGCCGGCGCCGCCCCGCGAACGCGTTGCGCCACGAGAGGATACGGAACATCTTTCGCCACGAAGGGATGTGGCGCGCGCCTCCGGGTACGCGCGTCGGTTGGCCGCCGAATCCGGAATCGGTCTGGCGAACGTATCGGGTACCGGTCCGGCTGGTGCGGTGCGTGCGCGGGATGTGCACGTCGCTGATGCCGACCATATCTCCACCCGGGACTCGGTGCCGAGCCAACCCCGCCGTGCAGCGCCCGACGTCGCTGCGGAAGTGCCGCAACATGATCCGATCGCGGTCCGGAAGCTGATCGCGGCGGCCATGACCAGGTCGAAACAGACCGTGCCGCATTACTACCTGTCCGGCACCATCGATATGGATGCCGCATCGCGCTGGCTGGGGGAGACGAACCGGCAGACCCCCGTTCCCGCCCGGATCCTGTCGCCTGCCCTGCTGCTGTGCGCGACGGCGCGGGCGGCGAAGAAGGTGCCCCAACTGAACGGACACTGGCTCGACGACGAGTTCCGACCGGCGTCCGCCGTCCATCTCGGCGTCGTGGTGTCGCTGCGCGGCGGCGGCATCATGGTGCCCACCATCCCCGACGCGGACACACTCGCTCCCTCAACGATGATGGAGGCACTGCGCGGCGTGGTCGGCAGAGCTCGTACGACCCGGCTGCGTTCCGCTGACGCCGTTCCGGCGACCATCACAGTGACGAATCTCGGTGATCTCGGTGTGGATTCGGTCTTCGGTGTGATCGCCGCGCCACAGGTCGCGATCGTCGGATTCGGTGCGGTCACCGAACGACCCTGTGCGGTGGACGGACTGCTGGGCGTGCGCCCCCAGGTGATCGCGACCCTCTCCGCGGATCATCGCGCCAGCGACGGCGCGGTCGGCGCCCGCTTCCTCAACACCATCTCCGACCTTCTTCAGCATCCAGAGGAGCTGTGATACCCGATGCCCCGAACCCTGACCCGTGAGACCGCCGAGGACCTCGTCCGCGAATCGCTGCGCGGGTTCGCCACCGAGGCGGAGATCGCCGCTCTCGGTCCAGACGAGCCGCTGCGCAGCACCCTGGAGCTCGACTCGATCGATTTCCAGACCTTCGTCGAACGCCTCTCCACCGCCAGCCACCGGATCGAGGAGAGCGACTACCCTCGGCTTGCCACCATCCACTCCTGCGTCGACTTCCTCACCGAGTCCTGTTGAGTCCCTGAGGGAAGCAGCTGGACGAAGTCTGTCGGCAGCCTTGTGTGAGCCGAGCGAAGGGGGCTGTCGCCCACCCGAAGATCCCGGTGACAGAGCGGCTGTTCAGCGGTCGGGCACGATCCTGGCGTCGTCTATCACCTCGACGTGGTGTACACCGTCGACGGTGTTGGCGAGGGCGGCGATGACCTGTTGTTCGCTGGGGTCGGCGAAGATGCCGCGAATGGTGACCGCTCCGTCGGCCACCTCGATGGACCACTGCCGACGACTGCCAGCGTATTCATCCAACAGCACCCGGATTTTCGCCTCGAGGGTGGCGTCGTCACTGATCAGAGCGCGCAGCAGGTCGCGACGGGACACGATCCCGACGAGCAGTCCCGCCTCGACGACCGGCATCGAACGCAAATGTCCCGCGAGTAGGCGGGAGGCGATCGTCGAGGTATCGGTGCCGGGCGTGATCACCTCGACCGGGACCGACATCACCGTCTCGACGGTGGCGTTCGCCAGGCTGGGGCCGACTCCCAGCGCGTCGGATTCGGAGAGCATGCCGACGACCCGGCCCTGCTCGTCGACCACGGGCAGGGCGGCGAAACCATGTGCGGTCAGCAGCGCCGTCGCCTCGCGCAGCGGTGTCTCTGGCCGCACCGTCACCACGGGCCTGCTGAGGACGTCACGTGCGTACATCGGTCTCACCTCACGGATGCGGGGGCGCGGGACTGTTCCGAGGACATATGCCCAGCGTGACGGGGTGCGCGAGAATCCGGGAGAGGCCTCCTGCCTTCGGCACGCGGGACCAACGTCCTCTTCCAGGGTCTTGCCGGGATCACGAACGGCCGCCGGATGGTGACTTTCGCTCCTGTGGGAGCGCGCGTAGGGCGCGAAGAATCGCAATAGGGAACAAGGAATCTGCTGCGGCGGGGAGGTATTCGTGACGACCATCAGGTACGAGAGACCAGGACTGGGCGCATCCGCGGTGCTGATGGCATTGCGGCTGCCGGTCGGGTTACAGCAGACGATCGGCGAGTTGCGGTACCAAGGGCGGTCATCCGGGCGGCATATCGCCCTGCCGGTGTCGTATGTGCGGGTGGGCGACAGCGTCGTGGTCCGAGTGGCGAACGCCGCCACGAAGACATGGTGGCGGAATTTCCGGTCACCGCATCCGGTGTCGATCAGGACAGACGGGTTGTGGTTGACAGGTATAGGGCATGTCGCGGCGCCCGGATCACTGGAACACGAAGAGGTGGAGGCGGTGTACCAGAAGGCGCATCCACGGCAGCGGATCGACGTGGATGATCCGTACGTGGTGATCGTTGTAGGCGCGGAGAAGACGACGCCGGCGCGCCGGGAGTTGAGCCGCCGCTGGTTCGTCGCGGTCACCGCTGGGGAAACTCTCGGCTTCGCCGCACCTGCCGCGGCGGGTGCTCTGACCGCCGACTCGGCGCCCGGCGTGATCGCGGCCGCACTGCTGATCGCGGCCGCGATCGAAGGCGGCGTGCTCGCCTTTTTCCAAAGTCGCGTATTGCGCTGGTGGTTGCGCGAATTCCCGACCCGCGACTGGATCATGGCCACGGTGGCCGGTGCGCTCGTCGCGTGGACCGTCGGACTGGTGCCGGTACTCTACGGTGACCAATTCGGCAATTGGCCGGTCGCGGTCCAGGTCCCGGTGGTCGCCGCGGGGGCGCTTGTGATGGTGTTCGCTATCGGCGTCGCGCAGTGGTCTGTGTTGCGGCGCTGGTCGGATCGTGCGGTGCTGTGGATCTGGGGCAACGCGGTCGGCTGGATCGCGGGGCTGGCCACCTTCACCACGCTCACGACCCCCTTGTGGCGGGCAGGGCAGTCGACGATGGTCACGGCCGTGATCGGGGCGCTGGGGGGCCTTGCGATGGCTGCGGTGGTGGCGGCGACGACCGGGCTGTTCCTTATCCGCATCCTGGCGCCCGGGCATCTTCGGGCTTCCGCGTGACCGCGCCCGAGACACCCACCTCGGCGGATACGGCGGGGAGTTCGGCGCCGGCCTCTGATTCGCCCTCGGCGCCGAGGCGGAACACGGTGGCGAAACCGGCGGCGAGGCAGTCGGTCAAGATCGCGATGTCGGGAATCGCGGCGGTATCGGCGTTGATCGCGATGTAGCACGTTCCGGCATGCGAGGTCAGGGTCACGTTGACGGCCGTACCGATGGTGGGACCGAAAGCGTACATCCGGTCGATCCGCGCCCCGGCGATATAGAGAGGTACCGGGGAACCCGGGACGTTGGACGCGAGGAAGTCGATATGTTTGAGCATCTCGGTGAGCAGTCCGGCCGGCAAACGGTTGAACGCCGCGGCGACGGCACCGGACAGCGGTATCGCTGGCTCGCGGCGCCAGGCGCCGACCGCGGCGTCCACTGCGCGCATCAAGTCCGCGGTGTCTGGGATGTCGGCCGGCAACGCGAAACGAGCGAGAGTGATCCGGTTGCCGCCGAGTGGATCGTCGGCTGTGCGAAGGCTGATCGGCATGGTCACCCGCAGCTGGTCGACTCTCGCCCCGTGCCGATCGTGATACATACGGAGTCCGATGACCACAGCGGTGAGAAACGCATCGTTCACGGTGCAGCCAACCGCCCGCGCGGCACGGCGTAGCTGCTCGACGGGAGCGTCCAATACCGCCAGCCGACGACGGAGACTGCGCTCGGTCATCACCGGCGACAGCGTCGCCGTGACGGGCTGGGCCAGCCGGACCAGCGAGGTCGCCAGCGCGGCACCATCGCGCGCCGCCCGCGCGGGATGAGTGACAGCCCGCCATGCGGTCCGCGGCGTGGCCCGCATACCGCCGAGAAGAAGATCCGAGCCGACCGACCAGTTCCACGCCACGATGTCGCGGAGCGCGCCGTCCCGGTCCTGCGACGGCTCGGGCGGATGGGCGCGCTCGGTTCCCGCCCGATCGAAGTCGAGCAGCGCTGTGGCGATCTGAATGCCGCCGATGCCATCGGTGAGACTGTGGTGCACCGTCATCACCAGCGCGCATCCCGCGCCGTTCAAGCCGCTGAGCAAAGTCGAGCGCCATAGTGGGCGGGCCGGATCGAACGCGGTCATCGCTTCGGTGCGGGCGAACTCGAGTACCGCGGAGAGGTCCGCCGGTGCCGGGAGCGCGGAACGGCGTAGGTGCCAGGACAGGTCGAAATCCGAATCGAGCACCCACCGCGGCGGGGCGAGACCGAACGGCGCGGCGACCAACCGATGCCGCAACCTCGGCACGATGCGAGTGCCGCGATCGATCGTCTCCGCCAAACGATCCCAGTCCGGATCGGTATCGAGAATCAGAACCGAGACGATCGTCGAGCGCAGCGCTGGATCGCGCTCCATGTTCCACGAGAACAGATCCGATTGGGACATGTGGGATTCGCGGGTGGTCATCGCCTGCTGCCTTCGAACCATGCCGATCCACTCATGTGGAAATGGCGCTGTCGAGTGTTGTCAATCGACGGATGTATTCCTCCTCGTCGATCTCGCCACGGGCGTAACGGTCGGCCAGCACCTGCTGCGGAGTGGGCCCATGCTGCGGTGGCGCCGTGGACTGCCGCTGGGATGGGGCCGCGGTGTAGCGGATCAGTGCCACGATGCCACCGATGACCAGCGCCCAGAAGATCACCATGCTGACGGTCATCAGACCGTATCCCCATCCGGTCATGCCGTTGCTGTACCAGAACATCACCGCAGTCTCTCCTTTACTTCGGAGTGTCCGGTTCTCTCACTGTGCGCGCCGTACACCGATCGGGATACGGCCGAACAGCACTATTCGGGCGGGCCGAGAGTCATCTGTCACCAGTCGTGGCCCGAGAGCGCGACCCGGTCGAGCCGACATGCCGTGCAGGGCCCTGACACATCGAGGGGCACGGAAGGTGAGCGGAATGTCGTCCACCTCGCTGAAGGGCAGCCCGTCACCGCATCCGGCTCCGAAAGACCCGAGTTCCGCACCCGTATTCCCTACCCCCATGCCGTACTCGGGAGCAGGATCGAACATAGTCCCGTGAGCTGATGAAGGGAGCCCGCCGTGAAGGCCGACGACATAGTGGTGCTGGCGGCCGCGGTCGCTCTCGTCGCTGGACTTGCCTGGTACTTCTTCGGTACCCGCCGCGCCCGAACGGCGCAGGTGGCCGACGGTGTGCAGCGGGTCGAGGTCACTGTGCACGGCGGCTATCAGCCCGAGGTCATCCGGGTGCGCCAGAACGTTCCCCTCGAGCTGGTCTTCAACCGCCGGGAAACCGGTGACTGCACCTCCCGCGTCGTCTTCCCCGATATCGGTGTCAGCGCGGCGCTTCCTGCCTTCTCCCGCACAACGGTCCGGATTCAGCCGTCACGATCCGGCAGGTTCGGGTTCGCCTGCGGCATGAACATGATCCACGGCACCCTGGTCGTCGAACCCGCCGACGACACGGACACCGCGCCAGCCACCACCACCGCGGCCGCACCCATCGGATTCGCGGGGCACACCGCCGCGGACGAGGAAGCCGCGCAGGCGCAGGAGCGGCGCGGCGAGATCAGCGACCTGACGCGCCGAGTGAGCGTCGGCGCGATTCTCACCGCACCCGTGTTGGTCGCCGTCATGGCGCATGAGGTTTTTCGTGCCGAATGGGTGCCAGCTGTGCTGCTGAGTCACTGGTTCCAGTTCGCACTGATAACCCCGGTGATGTTCTATACCGGCTGGCCGATCCACCGCACGGGTTGGCTGACCTTGGTTCATCGCGGTGCCGATATGAACAGCCTCATCACCCTCGGGACCCTGGCCGCCTACGGCTACAGCCTGGTCGTGACTCTCGCCCCTGGGCTTCTCCCCGAGGACGTCCGCGAGGTGTACTACGAAGCTGTCGGTGTGATCCTCACCTTGATCATGCTCGGTCGGTTGCTCGAAGCACGCGCGAAGGCGGGCACCGGCGAGGCCATCCGCGCCTTGCTCGGCCTCCGAGCCCGCACCGCCCGCGTAATCCGGGACGGTACCGAAGCCGAGATCCCGGTCGATGAGGTCGTCGTCGGTGACGAGCTGGTGATCCGGCCGGGTGAGAAGATCCCGGTCGATGCCACTGTCCTGACCGGATCCTCCGCCGTCGACGAGTCGATGGTCACCGGCGAGTCCATTCCGGTCACCAAGCACACCGGCGATGCGGTCATCGGCGCCACCATCAATGGCACCGGCTCTCTGCGTGTGCGTGCCGCCAAGGTCGGCGCCGATACGATGCTCGCCCAGATCATTCGCATGGTGCAGCAGGCCCAAGCGTCCAAGGCCCCCATCCAGCGGTTGGCCGACGGCATCTCCGGATACTTCGTCCCCGCGGTCATCGCGATCGCCATCACCGCGTTCGCGGTCTGGTACATCACGGGGCCGCCACCGGCATTCACGCTCGGTCTGGTTTCCGCCGTCGCTGTGCTGATCATCGCCTGCCCGTGCGCCCTCGGCCTGGCCACCCCGCTGTCGATCATGGTCGGCACCGGAAAAGGCGCCCAGGCCGGCATCCTCATCCGCTCGGCCGAAGCCCTGGAGACCGCGCACAAACTCGACACCATCGTGCTCGACAAGACGGGCACCATCACCGCGGGAAAACCGGCCCTCACCGACATCCACACCGCCACACAGCTGTCCGATCGGGATCTGCTCGCTCTCGTGGCCGCCGCCGAAGCCGACAGCGAACACCCTCTTGCCGCCGCGATCGTCGATGCGGTCCGCTCCCAGGGTCTCGCCCCGCCGACCGCGTCCAGTTTCGACTCGATCACCGGCAAAGGCGTGCAAGCCACCGTCGACGACCACGCCGTGCTGGTCGGCACCCGCCGACTACTGAGCGACGCCGGAATCGACACCGGCGCACTCGACCCCGTCGCCGCCGAGTTCTCCAGCCAAGGAAAGACACCGATCCTGGCCGCTGTGGACAACACACCTGTCGGCGTGCTCGCCGTCGCCGACACGGTCAAAGACGATTCCGCCGACGCTATCGCCGCCCTGCGGCAGATCGGCCTCGACGTCGTCATGATCACCGGTGACAACACACGAACCGCCGCCGCCATCGCGCGCCAGGTGGGCATCCAGCGCGTGCTCGCCGAAGTACTTCCTGAACACAAGGCCGACGAAGTCAACCGGCTGCAAACAGAAGGACGCCGAGTCGGCATGGTCGGCGACGGCATCAACGACGCCCCCGCCCTCGCCCGGGCGGATACCGGACTCGCTATCGGGACCGGGACCGACATCGCCATCGAAGCCGCCGACATCACCCTCATCTCCGGCTCGCTGAGCGGCGTCGTCACCGCGATCCGGCTCTCCCGCGCGACGATGCGGAATATTCGCCAAAACCTGTTCTTCGCCCTCCTCTACAACGCCATCGGCGTCCCCGTCGCCGCCGGAGCGCTCTACCCGTTATTCGGCATTCACCTCAGCCCCATCCTCGCCGCCGCCGCGATGGCGCTGAGCTCGCTCTCCGTCGTCGGCAACGCCAATCGCCTTCGGCGCTACAGCCCCGCGCCGCTGCCCAGCGCACCGGCGACCGACATCGAACCACTCGTCGAAACCGGCGGACATGCCCGATACACCCGCGAAGAACCCACCGTCACCACACGAAATAGAGCAGCTGGGCACTGAACCGCATTCAGACGACCAGCGCACGGCCGTGAGTGGGGAGCGTCGGGCAGCTGACTCGTCCGCCGCAACGGGCTGCGACAGCGTGACAGGGCATCCGGGACCAAGGGCTCTCGACTCAGCGACGATCGGACCTGCCGGCACGCCGTATCACAGCCCACGCTGAAGAAATCCGTGAGGAGGTTTCGTGATGCTGTTCGATGATCGTCGTGACGCCGGACGTCGGTTGGCGGAGCGGCTGCAGTATCTCCGGGACGAGGATGTCGTCGTGGTCGGCCTGCCGCGCGGCGGTGTTCCCGTCGCCTACGAGGTCGCGCAGGCACTGGATGCGCCACTGGACGTGATCGTGGTACGCAAACTCGGTGTGCCGTATCAGCCGGAGCTCGCTTTCGGCGCTATCGGCGAGGAAGACGTGAAGGTGACCAACGACGTCGTCGTCGCCTACACGCAGCTTTCGAGCGACGACATGGCGGGTGTGGAACGCCGCGAACGCGACGAGCTCACGCGCAGGGCCGAGCGGCTGCGGCGTACGCATCCGCGTGTCCCGATGGCTGGCCGCACCGTTGTCGTCGTCGACGACGGCATCGCCACCGGCGCAACCGCCCGCGCCGCCTGTCAGGTGGCGTGGGCGCACGGCGCGCAGCGCGTCGTGCTGGCGGTTCCGGTGGCTCCCCGGGACACGCTTGCGATGCTGAAGGACCAAGCCGACGAAGTCGTCTGCCTGGAGGTGCCGACCTGGTTCGGCGCTGTCGGCTCTTGGTATCACCGTTTCGGCCAGGTCTCCGACGCTGAGGTCACCGCACTGCTGCGCCGGGCCGCCGGTCGGGCGCGGGAGCCACGGTCGGACTCCGCCGTCGATCCGCCGCTGCGCGACGATGAAGTGTGGGTCCAGGCCGCGGAGGCGGAGTTGCCCGGACACCTCACCATTCCGGAGAACCCGCTGGGGATGGTGGTGTTCGCACACGGCAGCGGCAGCAGTCGCCACAGCCCGCGCAATCGGTATGTGGCCGACGTGCTCAATCGGGCCGGGTTGGGGACGCTACTTTTCGACCTGCTCACTCCGGACGAGGAGGTCCATCGGGCAAGGGTCTTCGATATCGAGCTGTTGTCGCGGCGACTGGTCGACGTCACCGACTGGCTGTCCCGGCAAAGCGGCATCACCGGCCTGCGGATCGGCTATTTCGGGGCGAGCACGGGTGCCGCCGCCGCGCTCCGGGCGGCCGCCGACCCGAGCGTGGACATCGCCGCGGTTGTGTCGCGCGGTGGGCGCCCCGACCTGGCCGGGACGGCGGCTCTCGCGGCGGTGCGCGCGCCGACTCTGCTGATCGCGGGCGGAGACGACCATGTCGTGCTGGAGCTGAACCGTCTCGCGGCACAGGAGATGTCGTGTGCGGCCGCTGTAGCGGTAGTGCCCGGTGCAACGCACCTGTTCGCCGAACCGGGCGCACTGGAGAAGGCCGCCGAACTCGCCCGCGACTGGTTGGTCGATCAGCTCGCACCCGCATCCGCGATCCGCGACCGGAGCGGCTCGACGATGGACACACCATCATGACATCGATGCGCGTTCTGTCCGGCAGCGCGAATCCGCTGCTCGCCTCCGCTGTCGCGGAGCTGCTCGACACCGGGCCCGCCGACTGCGTGATAGACCGTTTTCCCGATGGCGAAGTGCGGCCGATCGTCGATCATGTCTGCGGAAACGACGTGTATGTGGTGCAGCCGACCGCACCACCGGTCGGCGACCATCTCGTCGAGCTGTTGCTGTTGCTCGATGCGTGCCGACGAGCTCGGGCCAGCCGGGTGACCGCAATCGTGCCGTATTTCGGGTATGCGCGCCAGGATCGCCGCACACGCTCCGGACAGGCTCTGGGTGTACGGGTCGCCGCCGACGCGCTCGCGAACGCGGGCGCCGAGCGCCTTGTGGTCGTCGATCCACACACACCCACTATGGAATCGGTCTGTTCGATACCCGTGGAGACGCTGACCGCGGTTCCGCTGTTGTCGAGCAGAATCTCACCAGCGCGGTCAGAGCTCACCGTTGTCGTCGCCCCCGACCTCGGTGCGGCGAAACTCGCCGAGCAGTACGCGGCCGCCATACCGGATTCTGTTGCGCTGGTACGCAAGTTCCGCGAGAGCGGCACGGCCGTCACGGCCGTGGAAATCCTCGGTGACATCGACGGTCGTCAGGCGGTGGTCGTCGACGACATGATCGCCACCGGCGCCACCATCGAGGCCGCTGTGCGACTGCTGCGCCACCATGCCAGCGACGTCGTCGTGGCCGCCACGCACGGGCCGCTGACGCTCGACGCGACGACGCGCCTGCGCGACCTCGGCGTGCGTCGCGTCGTGGTGACCGATACCGTCGCACATCACGACCTGGCCGCGCCGATCGAGGTCTGCTCGATCGCCCCGGTGCTGGCGGACGCCATCGCCCGCCTGCACAGTGATCAGCCGCTGCCCGAGCCGCTCACGCACGCCTGACGGCGGCAGGAGGCTGGGCGACGCGATCGTGCCAGGCGCGCAGCGCCGTGGCGACCGAGTCGTCGATCGAACGTTCGGTGTCGAGCACGGTGGCCTCGGGCCATGGTGATGCCGTGGCTGCCAAGGCGTCCGCGATCGCAGGCGTCGCTTCCGAATCACCCTGGACCCTCGCCGCTATCCGCTCCGCCGCGAGCGGCCGGGAACAGACACACCGCAACGGCACGAGATCAGCGCTTGCCCGATCCGCCAGGGCGGCGGCCAAGGCGCGTTCGTCGGCGTCGGTCCAGCTGGCGTCGAGTATCACCGAAACCCCGTGCTCGAGCCGGTCCCGGGCTCTGTCCAGCAGATGCGTATACACCAGGGCCTTCGCAGCGGGCCGATAGGCTCCTGCGCCGAAGGTGCCCGCGGCTCCGGCAATCGCTCCGGTGACACGCAGCGCGGCGCGCACGCTGTCGCTGGAAATCACCTCGGCTCCGGCCGCGGCGGCCAACCGGGCAGCGACCGTCGATTTTCCGGTGCCGGGAAGACCACCGACGAGCACGAGACGGACGGCGCCATGTTCCAGATGACGTATCGCGAGCTCGAGATGCTGCTCGGCATGCCTTGGCGCATCCGGATCGCCCTGTCCCGCGCGCACATGATCGGTCTTCGCGCGGACCATCGCCCGATAGGCGATGTAGTGGTGGCGTAGCGATGACGGGGGGGAATCGCCTGCCGCGCGCAGGTAATCGTTCAGGAACGAATCGGATTCCTCTGGGTGACCGAGGAATTCGAGGTCCATCGCCAGGAATGCGGCGTCATCGAGGCCGTCGACATAGCGCAATTCGTCGTCGAAGTCGAGGCAGTCCAAGATCCGGAAGCCGTCGGGGAGCACGAAGATGTCCTCCGCGAGCAGATCCCCGTGTCCGTCGACGACGCGGCCATCGGCGATCCGCTCCGTCAGCAGCGGTGCGCGACCGTCGATGTAGCGCATGGCGAGGTCTTCGGCGTGAGCTAGGCCGCGCGAATCGATCGATGCGTGCGGGTGTTCACGCAATGGCCGCAGCAGAGTGTGCCAGCGCCGCCGCAGCTGCTCCGGTGCTCCGGCGCTGTCGATATCGGCGCCTCGCCGGGCTGTGGCGTGAAATCGCGCGAGAGTTGTCGCCAGCGCGGACAGTTCCGCCACTTCTGGGGACGCGTCCGCGAGCATGGTGGACAGGCGCAGCGAGTCCGGCATCCGGCGCATCACGATGATCGGTTCATCGGCGCCGCCTTCGGGATCTGTCAGATGAGCCAGACCGAGGTAGATGTCGGGCGCCAGGCGCTGATTCAACTCGAGCTCCCGGGCGCACGCCAGCTCGCGGTTCTCCGGCGTGCCGAAGTCGAGGAAGTCGGTGACAACTGGTTTCTTCGCCTTGTAGGCGCGGTCCCCGCAGAGCAGCACCAGGCCGGTATGGGTCTCGCGCAGTTGCGCGAACGGTTCGCGCGCGGCGGTTATCCGGCGGTTGGTTCGCGTAGCCGAGGCATGGAGCATGATGACACCCTCTCGGGGCTAGGTAGCGAGGTTCCGGGCTGCGGGTGCCGATACCGTGGGACTACTGCGGCTGCTCGGAGGATGTCGTGGTGAGGTGCTCGGCCATGAGGATGCGGTGGGCTTGCTGCGCGGCCGTGGTCCGGCGTTCGTCGCCGGTGTCACCGATCGGCAGTTGTTCGAGGCCGCGAGTGAGCACGGCGATGGCGTCGCCGAGCAACAGCAGTCGATGCTCCAGCTCGTCGATCCGGTCGGTGACGGACTCAGCGGCGGCGATCCGGTCAGCGGTCTCGCCGCCGGTCTCTCCGTGCAACACCGCTCGCAGGCGCTCCGGCAGCACGGCGAAGACACGGTCGAGCTGCCCAGGGGAGAACCGGTCGATCAGCGTGTCGGTGACCGCGCCGGCGAGGCGAGGTACTTCGTCGCGGGTGACGCCCGCTTCGTTGGCGAACTGGTCCAGGAACGGTCCGACACGATGCCCTACGGGTGTGTGGCTCGGCACCCAGCCCTCGTAGTAGATGCCGCGCAGAATCTCGGGCAGCTGGGCGGTCAGATGGGCTGAGCCGACGACACCGATGCGGTCTCGTACGGCATGCAGCCAGGCACGCATCACCCGGTGCGCGAAGTCGGAGTCTTCGGTGCCGATTCTTCCGGCCACCGCGTTCAGCCATTCATGGGCGTTGTACACCGACGCTGCCAGAGGATCGCTCTTCGGAGACATGCCATCAGCGTCGTCCTGGTGGCCACCCCGCGCCTAGAGCCCGATGTCCTCGGACCGGGTCGGCCGATCGACCCTTTTCGGTGGGGATCTTCGGCCCTGGTCATCCGCAGCCTGCCCGCCTCGGCCCGGATGAGGGCCTTCGAAGTCATCGATCGCATGACCTGCGCTATCCGGTCGCTCCGATCGCCGCGATCACCCCGCGACTGCGGCAACTCACCGCCGAGGTCCGAGATGCCGCCCGCCGCCTGGCCGGGACGGTCGATCACAGCTCCGTGCCCGAGTGAGTGGTCGTCTGGCCCCGAGGGACCGAGCTGGCATCTGGAGCGCTATCCGACAGCTGGAGCAGAATGCCGCAGAAAGGGGCAAAAGTCCTGGCCTTCTCGTGCTTTTTGCCCGCGTGGCGGCACGCGGGGCGGCGCAGACTCGGATCGGAGGATCACCGCACGCGCCGGTGGTCGATGCTGTTCGCGGCACGAAGGATGTAAAGGATGTAACAGGTATGGCTACCGGTGAAGTGATCGCGGTCGTAGCCGTGGGCATCGTGGTCGCGGCGGTGTTGTGTATGGTCGCGCTGCTGATCGCGGTCTGGTGGACGCGCCGTCATCCGGATCACCGTCACCGCAAGACCCATCGCAGGATCGGTGCGTAGATGTCCGCCCGGTGGGGGTGCTCATGAGTGAGCGACCGACAGGCATGGCCGCGATCGCGGTCCGATCGCAGCGGCGCGTCAGCGAGGGACAGTCATCGAGCGAGCCCGGCGAGTGCGCCGACGAAACGGCAGCGATCGCGGTCATGCCGGAGTCGAGCGGAAGCGAGGCGCAGGCGTGAGTGCGGTCGACCTGGTTACCGGACGGCAGGGCCTGACCGCCGCGGAAGTGGCCCGGCGGCAGGAGCTGGAGGGCCTCAACGCGCTGCCGGTGCGGCGCGCGACTCCGGCTTGGCGGCGGTTCGCGGGGGAGATGGTGCATTTCTTCGCGCTGCTGTTCTGGGTGGCCGGCGCGCTGGCGTTCGTGGCCGGGATGCCACAGCTGGGCATCGCGGTGTTCGTCGTGGTGGTGCTGAACGGGCTTTTCGCATTCGTACAGGAGCAGCGGGCCGAGCATGCCGCCGAGCGGTTGCGTAACCTGCTGCCTCGCAAAGTCACCGTGGTGCGCGACGCGACCGTCGTCCAGGTGCCCGCCGATCAACTCGTCACCGACGACGTGGTCCTACTCGCCGAGGGCGACCGCGTCTCCGCGGACCTGCGCCTGGATCGGGTGCATGCGCTGGCCGTGGACACCTCGGCGCTCACCGGGGAAAGCGTGCCGGAACATCCCGGTACGGGAGACCGGGTACATGCGGGTTGTTTCATCGTCGAAGGCGAGGCCCAGGCAACAGTGGTGGCGACCGGGGAGCGGACCCGGCTTGCCGGTATCGCGAAACTCACCCAGGCGCAGCGACCGGCACTCACCCCGCTGCGGCGCGAACTGGATCGAATCTCGCGGATCATCGCCGCTGTCGCGATCGTCGTGGGTGTCGTCTTCTTCTCGCTGGCGCTGCTGGTCGGCACCCCAGCCTCCGACGGGTTCCTGTTCGCCGTCGGCGTCACCGTGGCCGTCGTGCCCTGCGGGTTGCTGCCGACCGTCACGCTGTCGCTGGCCATGGGCGCGCAGCGGATGGCCGAACGGCATGCGCTGATCCGCAATCTCGAGGCTGTGGAGACGCTTGGCTCGACCACGCTCATCTGCACCGACAAGACCGGAACCCTTACCCAGAACGAGATGTCGGTGGTCGAGGTCTGGATGCCGGGTGGAGCGGCGACGATCTCCGGAGACGGCTACCAACCGACCGGTGAGGTGGCCTGCACGCCGCCGAATGGCCTGGATTCGCTGCGGGAGCTGGCTCGGGCGGCCCGCCGCTGCTCGTCGGGGCGAGTGGCGCACCGAAACGGCGAGTGGGTAGCGCAGGGCGATCCGATGGAGGCGGCGTTGGACGTTCTCGCCCGCCGCGCCGGTGTCGAGGAATACGCCGGTGCGCATCCCGAACGCGCCCGATTCCCGTTCGATGCGCGGCGGCGGCGCATGTCGGTCGTCGTCGACGATCGCGTACTGGTCAAAGGCGCACCCGATGCGATCTTCTCTCGCTGCCTGCCGCAACCGGAGGCGACCGACGCGCTGCACCGGCTGGCTGGACGTGGGTTGCGGGTGATCGCGGTGGCTGCCCGACAGCTCACCGGGCCCCTGCCCGCGACGGCGGACGAGGCGGAAGCCGAACTGACTCTGCTGGGGTTGGTCGCACTGGAGGATCCGCCGCGCCGGGGAGCGGCCGCCGCGTTGGCCGCATGCCGCCGCGCCGGTATCCGGGTCGTCATGATCACCGGCGACCATCCGGAGACGGCCAAGGCGATCGCCCGTGAGGTAGGTCTGGGCGGTCCTGGCACCCCGGTATTCATTGGTCACGAATTGCCCATTGGACCAGAAGAATTGGGTGAGTTGCTGGACCGGGACGCCGCCGTCGTCGCACGGGTGACGCCGGAGGACAAACTCCGCATCGCTCGAGCTTTGCAAGCGCGCGGGCACGTCGTCGCGATGACCGGTGACGGCGTCAACGACGCACCCGCGCTGCGCGAGGCCGCCATCGGCGTCGCCATGGGCAAGTCCGGAACCGATGTGGCGCGCGAGGCGTCGGATCTGGTGTTGCTCGACGATGATTTCGGCACCATCGTGGCCGCCGTGGAACAGGGAAGAGCCACGTTCGCCAACATCCGCCGGTTCCTCACCTACCATCTCACCGACAACGTCGCCGAACTGGCGCCTTTCGTGGTCTGGGCGTTGTCCGGTGGCGCATTTCCGCTCGCCATCGGCGTGCTGCAGGTGCTTGCGCTCGACATCGGCACCGATGTGCTGCCCGCACTGGCGCTCGGCGCCGAACCGCCGGCACCGCACGTGCTCGACCGGCCGCCGACGCGGGGTCATCTGCTCGACCGGAAGGTGTTCGCCCGCGCGTTCGGCGTCCTCGGCCCGGTGGAGGCGGTGATCAGCCTGGCCGTGTTCGTCGTCTCCTTCCTGGCCGCCGGCTGGCGACCGGGCGAGTCCTTCCCTACCGGGCCCGTGCTAGCGGCGAGTTCCGGCGCGGCGTTCACGGCGATCGTCTTCGGCCAGGTGGCGAACGCGTTCGCCTGCCGCAGCACGGTCCGCCCGGCCTGGCGGATGCCGCTGGGCACCAACCGGCTGCTGCTGTGGGCCGTCCTCGCCGAGCTCGGCATGCTCGCCGCATTCCTGTACATTCCGCCGCTCGCCTACCTGCTCGACCAGACCGGCCCGAGCGGAACCGGCGCGCTCGCGGCGCTGACCGCGATACCCGCCGTTCTGGCTGCCGACGCTGTGCAAAAGCGCTTCTCGCGGGCGGGCATTGCCCGGATCGGCGCTCCGGCGCCGCGATTCGAGATCGAGGAGAAACCATGAACATGGTCGAGACCACATCGAAGGCACCCGCGCGGACGGTGTTTCGTGAGGCGGTCCTCGTCGCCGTGATCGGCGTGCTGGGTGCGGCCGGGCTGGTCACGCGTCCGTTCAGTGACGCGGTCGCCGATATGCTCTGGCTCGCGGCCACGGCGGTCGCGCTCGTGCCCGCCGCACTGTGGGTCTTCCAGGATCTCCGGCGCGGACGCTACGGCGCTGATCTGCTCGCGCTGGTGGCACTGGTGGGTGCCGCCGCGGTCGGCGAGTACTTCGCGGGCGCGCTGATCGCGTTGATGGTGGGCACCGGCCGCGTACTGGAGGCGTACGCGAGCCGCCGCGCCGGACGCGACCTCTCCGCGTTATTGGGGCGGGCGCCGGTGCAGGCGCATCGGCGGCACGCCGGTGGCATCGAAACCGTCGCGGCCACAGCGATTTCTCCGGGCGACGTCGTGGTCGTACTGCCCGGCGAGACGGTGCCCGTCGACGGAGTGCTCATCACGGCAGGGGTTTTCGACGAGTCGGCACTGACCGGAGAGTCGGTCCCGGTCGTGCGCCGCGCGAGCACCGAGGTTCGCAGCGGCGTGGTCAGTGCCGGTGCCGCCGTGGATATCCGGGCCGCCGCGACGGTGGAGGAGAGTACCTATGCCGGAATCGTCACGCTGGCGCGGCAGGCCGCTGCCACCGCCGCGCCGACGGCGCGGCTCGCCGATCGAGTTGCGGTATGGTTCCTGCCGCTCGCGCTCGTAACCGCTGGTGTCGCCTGGATACTCACGCGGGATCCGGTGCGGGCTGTTGCTGTGGTGGTCACCGCCACCCCCTGTCCACTGCTATTGGCGGTGCCGGTGGCGATCACGGCCGGTATGTCGCGGACCGCACGAGCGGGTGTCGTGGTGAAGGACGGCGCAGCGCTCGAAACGCTGGGGCGCGCACGGTGTCTGGCGATGGACAAGACCGGTACCGTCACCGTCGGCCGGCCGACGGTGCTCGACATCGTCACCGCTCCCGGTGCCGACACCGACCAGGTATTGCGACAGGCCGCCGCGGTCGAACGGTTCTCACCGCATGTGCTCGCCAACGCCATCACCGCCGCGGCCACGGCGCGGGGGCTCGAACATATCGCGGCGCGAGATGTCTCGGAACAACCCGGGCAGGGTGCGACGGGGACCGTGGACGGTCATCGGGTGCGGGTCGGGCGGCTGCCGTCGCGGACCGAGCCCGCGCCCTGGGCTCGAGCCGCCCAGCGGCGGGCCAGGCTGGACCTGGCCGTCCTCGTGTGGGTGTGCGTCGATGACGTGCCCGCCGCGGCACTGCTGGTGCGTGACCGCATCCGCCCAGACGCCGCACGCACTATGCGCCGCCTGCGATCGGCGGGCCTGCGGCGGCTGCTCCTGCTCACCGGCGACCGGGTCGACAACGCCGCCGAGGTGGCGCAGTTACTGGGACTCACCGAAGTCGTCGCAGACGCCGACCCCGCCGACAAGATCGCGGCCATCCGCGCCGCACGCGACGACGGGGTGACCGTCATGGTCGGTGACGGCGTCAACGACGCCCCGGCACTCGCGGCGGCGGATGTGGGCGTCGCCCTCGGTTCCCGCGGGTCCACGGCCGCGGTGCAGGCCGCCGACGCGGTGATCGTGGACGACCGGATAGATCGGCTCGCCGACGCGATCGATGTCGCCCAGCAGTCGCACCGGCTCGCCGTGCAGAGCGCGGTCGCGGGTATGACACTGTCGCTGGCGGCGATGATCGCCGCCGCCTTCGGGCTGCTCGTACCCGCTGCCGGCGCGCTGGTGCAGGAGGGGATCGACATCGTGGTGATCCTCAATGCATTGCGAGCCTTAGGGATTCATCGTGGACGCCGCACAGCCGCGATCGACCCCCTGATCGCCCGTTTCACGCAAGAGCACGACCGGCTGCAGACCGCACGCGCCTCGGTTCGGCAAGCGGCCGACGCGCTGTCCCGTGGCCCCAGCCAGAGCGCCGATGCGGCTGTTCGCCGCGCATTCGATCTTCTTGTCGAGGAGATACTGCCGCACGAACATGCCGAGGACTCGCAGCTGTATCCGGCTCTGGCCGATTACCTGCGCGACCCGGAGGCGATGGTGACGATGAGCCGCGAGCATACCGAGATCGACCGGCTCGCCGACCGGATCCGCCGCCACCTCGACGACTCCCCTCACGGCATCCGTGCCGACCAGATCGACGATCTACGCGCGACCCTCTACGGGCTCGACGCGATCCTCGCCCTGCACTTCGCCCAAGAGGACGAAGCGCTGTTCACGTTGGCGCACAACCAGGTCGACACAACGGCGATGAGCTCCCCATGAGGGCGGGAGTCACGCTATGAGCGTTTCCCTTCGCCAGGCGCTGCAACCGACCGTGCCTGCCGTCCTCCACCTGCGTGCAGTGTGGCGTCGGATCAGGTCGCAGCGAGGTGAAAGTCGACCGTGTCCGGGCCAGGGAACATTTCCGCGGTCACATGAACCTCGACGGTCCCAGCGAAGTAGGGCGTGACCGGGATCGTGGCCGCGAGACCGGCGGAACTGGTGACGGCGTGCCAACGAATGCCGTCGGGGCTGGGCGGTGAGGGGAAGACCGGCGCCGCCGAACCGCGAAGGGTGAAACACACTTCTACACCCTCGACTCCGGCGCCGGACGAATCGGTGACCTGGACGACGCACGATTCGGGGAACGGTGTTCCAGCCGCGGTCTTCTGTTTGTTGCCCGCATGGATGTGCAGCCTGTTCTCGGCCATGGCATACCTCTAGAAACCCTTCGAGAATTCGAGTCAATCGCGACCCGCGGCCGCCGATGAAGAGTCTTTGGTCACCTGTCCTGCCAGCGGAGGCTCAAATCGGGCCGGTCCACGCGGAACAATGTGGTTGACGCGTCGGGCTGGTTGGCGCTCTCATCGGCCGGGCCGGTCGCGGTGCTACCCACCGCGTACTACTGGCCGCACAAGCCTGACGGGCCGAGCGTCTGGGACATCCGAGCCGAGTTGCCGCATCGTCCGCCGCTGGCACCGTTCACCCTTGATGAGGCACGCCGGGCCGCCCAAGACCATCGCGGGTGTCTTGCGAAGACTGCCCACGCAAACGCGCCGCGCTGCGAACTCATCTCCTCTAAGCGGGATTCCTGTTCAGGGACCGGAGTCCTCAGAGGGAGGACTGTAGGCCCTACTGCTCGGTGCGGGTGACGCGTGGAATCGAAGAGTCATCAACCACTCTCTCCGCTGGAGTCACGCTATGAGCATCCTTTCCTCGCGCCAGGCATTGCTACCGACCTGGCCTGCCATGCCCGATTGGTCTGATCTGATGGCCAGGCTGGAGTCGCGGCCGCTCTGGACGTCGCTCGAGGGCCACATGATTCGCGTCGAGGAGCATCTCGAGAAGGGCCGGTACACGTTGCGGGCCGAGTTGCCCGGGGTCGACCCGGCCAAAGACGTCGACATCAGCGTCCGGGAAGGACAGTTGACGATCAAAGCCGAACGCACGGAACGCAAGGAAGAAGGCACCCGCTCGGAATTCCACTACGGCAGCTTCTACCGGTCGGTTCCCCTGCCGGTCGGCGCGAAGGAAGACGACATCGACGCCACGTACACCGACGGGATCTTGACTGTGACCGTGCCGGTCACCGAATCGGAGACCCCGGAGAAGCACATCGAAATCAAGAAGACCGGAAACGGACACAGCTGACCGATCGGAATCCAGGGGGGCCCGGATACGCGGGCCAGCCGACACACCGTCATACCGACCGCCGCTGCGGGTCAGCGTCATTCGGGCCCGCGGAGCGTCTGCTGGCCGTACCCGGGACACCCTGAACACCGCCGCCGCCATCGCCGCCTTGGCCGCCGCTGGGCTGGACACCTACCGACCCCGCGCCCGTCGGCAGGGCGGCGATGCATCGCCGCCCGACCGCACACAGCCACGATGACGACCGGGAACTCGCTCAGCGCCGCCTTGTCACGCTGATGCGATCCGCGTCCGGACGGCCTTACTCGGCCATCGACCTATCGGCGGCCCGTCGGCGGATCGCGCGGAAGTCGGCCAGCTCTCATGACGGGAGGAACCGCATGACCACACACGGGCATCCCCCGATCGTGGTGACCGTCGACCAACCGCCGATCGGGCACGACGCTGCCCTGTGGTCCGCCCGCCTCGCCGAACGGCTGCACTGCCCTCTGCGGATCGTCTACATCGCCACCGCCGCTCATGACGTGTCGGTGGACACCCTACCGGCCGGACCCGAAGCGGCGGCTCGGACGGAAGCCAGCGCGACAGCCGTCGTCGACGACACCGTCGCGGTCGTGCGCCGCGATTACCCCGACCTCGAGATCACTGGTGAGTTGATCGACGGACCGGCCGCGCACGCGTTGGCTACGGTGGGAGAGGACGCCCGGATGGTCGTCCTCGGTCATCCCGACGTGGGGACGCTCGACATGTCGACGGCCACAACGACGGTTACCGAGCACGCCAGTTGCCCGGTAACCGTCTGGCGGGGACAGTCCGGCCAGCTCCCAGATCAGCGCCCCGTGCTTCTCGCCGTGGACGACGACATCGACGGCGCCGACGCCGCCCTCGCCGCGTTCGCCTACGCCCACCTGTTCGGTGCATCGGTCATCACCGTGAACCCCCCACCGGAACAGCCCGAGACGACCGCTGCGGCGAAACATGCAGAACCCGCTTCGGTCACTTCGACAGACCGCCACTCCCTTGACGCTCACCTGGCCGCGGCACGGGAAGCCTTCCCCGACGTCACCGTGTCCGCCCTTGCCGACATCCCGCACCGGGCCTCGAGCGAACGCGCGACGGGTGCGCAACTGGTGGTCACCGGGACCGATGGCCGCGCGTCTGCCTCTGAAGTACCCGGTTTCGGTCCGTACTCGTTTCGCCGCATCCGGTGCCCCGTCATGATCTGTCCGTCGCGGACGCCTCCTGTGGGTTTCGGCGCGGATACGCTCGCATCCACCGCTGGTACCACGGCGCTACCGTCTGCCACGCCGATCTCCGGCATGACCGTCCGTGTGCTCACGCTCGACGACCGGGACGCGGCCGCGTCTCTGCATGAGCAGATGTCGGCGCACGATGCCTATCTCCGGTTCTTCAGCGCCCCTCCGAAGCACATCGGCGAGTTCGCGGAACAACTGTGCCGACACGACTCGACCCACCTCGCGCTCGGCGCTTTCGATGGTGACGACCTGGTCGGGGTCGCCAATTACGTCGTCACCGACACCACCCGGGGACACATCACCGCGGAGATGGCACTGGCGGTCAACGCGCATGACCAGCGACACGGCATCGGCACATTGCTCGTCCGGCGACTGGGCACGGCCGCCTACCTCCACGGGGTGGCACATTTGACAGCCGAAATACTCGCGGAGAACAGCCTCATGCTCGCGATCATCACCGAGCAGGGGTGGAGCGACGCGCTCCGATACGAGGGCGCCACCGTGCACTTCGATCTCGAACTCGACGCCCACCAACAGGAACACCCGGACGCGGCCGTACTTCCGCAGGAGGGAAAACCCGGACGACCGACCCGAAAAGTTCGAGGGGGAACGCAACGCTAGCTCTCCGTGTCGGAATGGTTCCAGGGACCGAGCCGGGGCTGCCCTCGTACATCTCGTCTTCCTTTCTCACCCGAGCGCCGCATCGATCAGCCTGGAATTCCCTTAGAATCGAGTAATGACGTTCCTCCGGAATTCTGAGGAACTTCCCGATCTCATCAAGATCGAGCACCGGGCAGCTTCGGTCGCCCAGATTCTGGTCGACCGCATCACCGCGACTCCGGACGCGGAGGCATTCCGATTCCCTGACGGTGAGCGCTGGACCAGTGTGTCCTGGAAGCAGTTCGGTGACCGCGTCGACATCCTCGCCGCCGGACTGATCGCACTGGGAATCCAGGCCGAGGACCGGGTCGCGCTCGTGTCGTCCACGCGGTACGAATGGGTGCTCGCCGACTTCGCCGTGATGTGCGCTGGTGCGGCCACCACCACCGTGTACCCCACCACCAATGCCCCCGGCGTCGCGTTCATCGTGGCCAACTCGGGCAGCCGTGTCGTCGTCGCCGAGGATCAGGCCCAGGTCGACAAACTGATCGAGCACCGCTCCGAGTTGCCCGGCGTGCGACAGGTGGTGATCTTCGACGGCGAGGGCGACGGAGACTGGGTGATCACTCTCGACAACCTCGAAGAGCGCGGACGCGGACTGCTCGCGGGATCCCCCGACGCGGTGGCCGATCGCATCCGCGGAATCCGCCCCGAGCACCTGGGCAGCATCATGTACACCTCCGGGACGACCGGCACCCCGAAGGGGGTCAGGCTGCCGCATTCGGCATGGACGTACAGCGCCGCGGCAATCGACGCCTTGCATGTTCTCGGCCCCGACGACCTGAACTTCTTATGGCTGCCACTGTCCCACGCGTTCGGCAAGGTGATGCTCGCGCTGTCACCGCTGATCGGCTATCCCACGGCGATCGACGGCCGGGTGGAGAAGATAGTGGACAACCTCACGATCCTGCACCCCACCATCGTGGCGGCCGCCCCCCGCATCTTCGAGAAGGCGCATGCCCGTATCGAGGGCATAGTGGCCGAAGAAGGCGGGATCAAGAAGAAGCTCTTCGACTGGGCAGTCGGGGTCGGCCTGAAGGTCTCGCGTGCCCGGCAGGCCGGCAAGGATCCGTCGCCGCTCGTTTCCTTGCAGCACAAAGTCGCCGACAGGCTGGTGCTTTCCAAGATCCGTGAACGCTTCGGTGGTCGGCTGCGGTACTTCGTTTCGGCAGCGGCCCCCTTGGATCGCGATGTCGCGCAGTGGTTCGACGCGATCGGCATCATCGTGCTCGAAGGTTACGGCCTGACCGAGACCGCAGCCGCCTCGTTCATCAACCGCCCCGAGGAATACCGGTTCGGAACCGTGGGCAAGCCGTTCCCCGGCACCGAGGTCAAGATCGCCGAGGACGGCGAGATCCTGCTCCGAAGCCCGGGTGTGATGAGCGGCTATCACGACCGCCCCGACGCCACTGCCGAGGCTTTCGACGCGGATGGCTGGTTCCGCACCGGCGACATCGGTGAGATCGACGCAGACGGATTCCTGCACATCACCGACCGCAAGAAGGACTTGTTCAAAACCTCGCAGGGCAAGTACGTCGCGCCTTCGGCGATTGCCGCCACATTCAAGGGAATATGTCCGTACGCGGCGGAATTCATCGTCTACGGAGAGACACGACCCTATTGCGTCGCATTGGTCGGCCTCGACGCACAGAGCATCACCGAATGGGCAGGCAAGCACGGCCTGGCGGACAAACCGCTCGCCGAAATCGCGCGGGACGCGAAGACCCACGACGTGATCGCCGGCTACGTCGACAACCTGAACGCCCAACTCAATCGCTGGGAACAGATCAAGAAATTCGACATCATCGACCACGAACTGTCCGTCGAGGCGGGCGATCTCACACCGAGTATGAAACTGCGCCGCAAGATAGTGGTCGACAACCTCGCCAACAGCATCGACGCCCTCTATCACTGAAGTCGATCGATGGCTGTCGCTTCGCATACGTCCGGTTGGGGGCACGCCAACACCACCAGTGTGACCGGATGTCCGTGGAACGGCGGTCCAATCCATGGATGACCTATGACGACCTCAGAGCAGGACGAGGACCAACTGCTCGCAGTTGTCCGGGATCTCGTGGCCGAGCGGCACACCCTGGACCGCGCCGCCCGTGCGGGACTCGACAGCGAGTTGGAGCGCGATCTCGGGCTGGACAGCCTCGGCATCACCGAGTTGCTCGACCGTACCGAGAACGCGTTCGGAGTGAGGCTGGAACACGACGTTCTCGGCACCGTGACAACGCCGCGTGATCTGCTGACCGCCGTGCGGGGCGCGCCTGCGCGGACCCATCCGCAGTCGACGCCCACGCGGCATGCCGTACCACCGCGGATCGACCGGGCCCCGGACGCAACCGCCACCATCCCCGAGGTCTTGTCCTGGCATGCCCGCACCCACGCGCATCGCACGCACCTGCGGATACTTTCCGGAGGAACAAGGGGCGGGGGACAGGAGGAGCTCAGCTACGGCGAGGTGCGGTCCGCCGCCGCGACGGTGTCCGCCGCCCTACTCGCCCGCGAACTGCGGCCTGGTGACAGGGTAGCCATCATGCTGCCCACGGGCCGGGCCTATTTCACCACCTTTCTCGGTGTGCTGCTGGGCGGTGGCGTCCCGGTGCCGGTCTATCCGCCATCACGTCCGTCGCAGCTCGCCGAGCATCTGCGACGTCAGGTGCGCATCCTCGGCAACGCGCAGGCCCGCCTGCTGGTCACCGATCCGCAGGCCGCGAGCCTCGGGCGGCTGGTACGCGGCCAGGTGGAGTCGGTACGCCACGTCCTGACCCCGGAAGAATTGGCCGGGTACGGCGAAGCGGAAGGCTCGGTCCGTGGTGCGGGCGACATCGCTCTGGTGCAGTACACCTCCGGCAGCACCGGCGACCCCAAAGGCGTGACTCTGACCCACGCGAACCTGCTTTCCAATATCCGGGCGATGGGGGAGGCAGCGGAGGTCGCCACCACCTCCGACGTGTTCGTGAGCTGGCTTCCTCTTTACCACGACATGGGTCTGATCGGCGCATGGTTGTCCTGCCTGTACTTCGGGGTGCCGCTGGCCGTGATGTCGCCACTGGACTTCCTTGCGCGACCGGCGGAATGGTTGTGGGCCATCCATGCTCACCACGGCACGCTGTCCGCGGCCCCGAACTTCGCCTACGAACTGTGTCTGCGGAAGATCGCCGATGCGGAGATCGATGGGCTCGACCTCGGGTCGCTACGAATTCTCTTCAACGGCGCAGAACCGGTGAGCGCGGACACCGTGACCAGATTCGCCGATCGATTCGCCGCCTATGGGCTGCGCCGCGAGGCCCAGGCCCCGGTCTATGGGCTGGCCGAGGCGTGCGTCGGCCTCACACTCCCTCCTGTCGGCCGGGGGCCGATCGTGGACCGAGTCGACCGCAACCGTTTCCTGCGCACAGGCACGGCGACCCCGGCCGCTGAGGAGAACCCGGATCCGCTTCGCTTCGTCGGCTGTGGCCGTACGATCCCCGGTCACCAGATCCGCTTGCTCGACTCCGCGGGAAACGTGCTCGGCGACCGGCGTGAGGGCCGGATCGAGTTCTGCGGCCCGTCGGCCACCGCGGGATACTTCCGCAATCCACGGGGCACCGAAGCGCTGTTGCGGCACGGCTGGCTCGACACTGGTGATCTCGGCTATTTCGTCGACGGAGAGCTCTACGTGACCGGCCGGGTAAAGGACCTCATTATCCGGGCAGGCCGTAATCTGCACCCCGAAGAGCTCGAACGGGCAGTGGGCGATATCCCTGAAATCCGGAAGGGATGTGTGGCCGTCTTCGCAACGTCAGAGCCCGCTGGCGGCACCGAGCGGCTGGTCGTGTTCGCCGAGACCCGCCAGACTGCGGCTGCCGTGCTCACCCGACTGCGGGAACAGATCGTCGGGGTCAGCGTCGACCTGCTCGGAACGCCCCCGGACGACGTGGTGCTCGCGCCACCTGGGACGGTGCCGAAAACCTCCAGCGGCAAGCTCCGGCGCGCAGCCACCCGGGAGCGCTACGAGCGGGGCCATATGCGCGCTCGTCCCCGGCCTGTGTGGTGGCAGCTGGCCCGGTTCGCAGCGAGGGGCGCGATCCCCAGCCTGCGACGTGCGCGGAAGCTCACCGCGACCGGGGCATTCGCCTTGTGGTGCTGGGCGGTTCTCGTGGTGGTGGGTCTGCCGACACTGATCGCCGTGGCGTTGGTGCCCGGTCTCGCCGCACGGCGAGCTGTCGTGCACGCGGCGGCCCGCAGCCTCGCCCGGCTCACCGGCACGCCCGTCACCGTGGACGGAGCCGAGCAGCTCGCGCGGCTGAGCACCTGCGTCGTGGTCGCCAACCATGCCAGCCTCCTCGACGGCATCGCGTTGTCCACGATCCTTCCCGGCGGCTTCACCTTCGTGGCCGGTGAAGTATTTGAACGCAAGCCGCTGGTCGGCTTCCTGCTGCGGCGGGCCGGTTCGCGATTCGTCGAGCGGACCGAACGCGAACACAGCGTGGCCGACACCCATCACTTGATGGAAGCGGCACGGCACGGCGAGCGCCTGGTGGTGTTCCCGGAGGGCGGCATCTCGCCGGTACCGGGCTTGCGGCCGTTCCACATGGGCGCGTTCCTGATCGCCGCGAAGGCTGGCCTTCCCATCGTGCCGGTCGCCGTCTCGGGCACCCGCGCGATGATGTGGCCCGACCACGGCATGATCATCCGCCGCGGAGCCATCCACTTCGTCGTCGGCGAAGCGATCCTCGCTGCCGGAGACGGGTGGGATGCCGCCGTCGGTCTGGAACGCGCCGCACGCGCGGCGATCGCCGAGCACTGTCGGGAACCCGACAACGCCTGGTGATACGAGTCGCCTATCCCGGTCGGTGAAGCCGGTGCATCGTCATTGGGTCCAATGTCACTGGTGTCGATTACCTTGGCATCTCACCCACAATGTCCGGTTTGCGCGAGAGTTGTTTCCGAAGCACCGGCAGTTTCAGCGATAGGCAGCAGCCGCGCGGCCGCTGCCGGATGGGTGCGCGATGACGGAATTAGGTCCGTTGGACACCGGTTTCATGGAGATGGAAGACACCGACCGCCGAGTCAGCCTCGGGATCGGGACGGTGGCGATCGTCGACGGACCACCCCCGGCACGGCAGGAACTGCGCGCCTGGCTGGATCGCGGGTTGGAGCGGCACGGGCGGCTACGGCAGCGGGTTCGTCGCAGGCTGTTGGACCTCAAAGCGCCGGCCTGGGAGGAGGACCCGAACTTCGATCTGGCGCACCACATCCGGTGGACCGCGTTACCCGACCCGGGTGGCGAGGCAGAGCTGCAAGAGCTGGTCGCGACGGAGTTGACCGAGCGGCTGGATCGTGAGCACCCCTTGTGGGAGGTGGTCGTGGTCGAGCACCTGGTGGAAAACAGCTGGGCGCTGATCGTCAAAGCCCACCACACCATGGTGGACGGAATCTCGGAAATCACTCTCCTGGAGAGTTTTTGCGATCCGGCCGCGGGCGACTGGAGCGGACACCGCGCCGCAGTCGAAAAGCACTCGCGCACGAACATTCTGAAACGCTTGACGGAAACGGTCCGCGCACCCGTGACCATATCGCGCTTTGCCGTCGCAACCGCCCGTACCCTGGCGCCGGTGCTGTACGCGGCGATCGCGCCGGCCGACGAGTCCTCGCTGAACGGCCCCATCGGGCGGCAGCGCCGCTACACCGTCGCGCGAACGACGCTGGCGCAGGTGCGGGAGATATCGCAGGCATTCGGCGTGACGGTGAACGATGTCGCCATCGCCGCCATCGCCGCCGCCTATCGCCGGTTGCTGCTCAGCCGCGACGAAGATCCCATCCCCACCACGCTTCGCATCGTAATTCCGGTGTCGACCCGAGCGACCGAGGCGAAACGGGTTCTGGACAACCGTGTTTCAGCGGTGATCTCACATTTGCCGATCGAGATCGATCGTCCGGTCGAGCGCCTGATCGCCGTGCACGAGCAGATCCAACGGCATCGATCCCGAGGCGAACCCGACGCCGAGAAATCGTTGCTCGCACTGTCACAACGGCTGCCGTTCGCAATCGTGGCAGAGGTATTCCGGCTCGCGTCGTCATTTCCCCAGCGCGGAGTGAGTGCCCTGGCGACCAACATCCCCGGGCCCGGACACCGGCTTACACTCGGCGGCAGGAATGTAGTCCAGTTGTGGCCGTGCATCCCGATCGCGATGCGGGTACGCACGACTATCGCAATCCTCAGCTACCTCGACCAGCTGACTTTCGGCATTACCGGCGACTACGACACCACCCCCGACATCGACACCATCTCCTCGGGCATCACAACCGAGCTCGCGGTGCTACTTGCCCACGCCCGCGGCTGAAAGACCAGAAGGTCGCCTGCGGCGCCGCGCGTGCGGGCAGCCTGAGCCGGGAATCCCACGCCCGACCGCGGCAGAGGAAATCGAAATGGCCGATCGTCACGGGAATGGGTGATTTCGGCCCTGTCGATGGGCGCCGATGAGGGCGATGCTGATCTCATGACCGATAACTCGAAGCTTTCGGCGCCCGAACAGCGGCGCATCGCCGAACAGGCCTTGGACGCGCTGGCGCAACCTACCGAGCAGGTGCTCCTGCAGGTGCGGTGTGGGCGCGGTCATCATGTGGCGACCGTCTTCGATACGTCCGCGGGTGCGGTGTACCGGTCGGTGGTAGGTCCGCACGCTCACGGTGATCGTGACTTCGTCGACACCGGGCACGGTGCCCACCACCGTGGCACACGATACGTCGACCTGCTGACGGCCGCCGCGATCGTCGACGACGGCCTACCCGCCTCCTGCGAATGCGGCCCGCACACACTGTCACGCGAACGGCTGAGGCAGGCTATTGCCGACGACGAGCACACCCTCCAGTTGCCCTGAAGGGCAGCGCCGGATCTGTCCTTGTGCGGAATCACCCCGTGCGACCTTGCCCGTCGTCGCACCTGAATCCGGCCGCCGCTTCCCGGCCGATCAGTCGGCCTCAACCGGCGACCACACAACGGAGGCCGTGATGTTGGGCGGATATTTCGAGAAAGTGCTGCGTGTCCCGCAGTTCGCGGTGGATGCCTTGCGTGCCCCGGCAGCGGCGGCGGACGTGCTGCACACCGTGCTGTCGGACGCAGTCGGCCACGCCCGCGCCGTATGGTCGGGTGGCGACCGCCTGCACGTCGCCGTGCGCGGACCGGCGCCGGACCGGATGGAGGCATTCGCCGTGGACCTGACCGCGCGAGTCGGCCGTCTGCCCGGGGTGGCATGGGCGGGCCTCGACGCCGGATGCGGTCGTCTCGTGGTCGCCGCGGAATCTCCGGACGCGTTGGACGCGGCCGCCATCATCGCCGCGGTGGAGGAGGCGGAGACCGCCGCCGCTGGTCCTTTCACCGCAGCTGTCGCCACACATCCCACCGACCGGACCGCAGCGGCTTGGTACACCGTCGCGGCGGTCGCCGACCTCGCGGCGGTCGGCGTCGCCACCGTCGGCACTCTGCGGCGTCTGCCCGGCCGCTTGACGCCGATCGAACTCGCACCCGTCATCGCGTTCGTGCAGAACCAGGAGCGGCTGCGCGCCCCGCTCGAGCGGCGATTCGGGGTGACCGAGGTGGAGTTGGCCCTGGGCATCGCCGCCGCCACGGCCGGTGCCCTGGAGCGACAGCTGCTCAGTCCGGTTGTCGACCTCGTCCACCGGGTGCTGCTGCTGCGGCAGGAGCGGTCCCGCGCGCAGACCTTCGCGCAGGTGGAGCCGGTACTGTACGCGACCGCGCCGCTGACACGGCCGCTACCGGAGCGCCCCGCGCCGAGGCCTATTCCACTGCCCCCTGGCCCGATCGAACGCTATGACGAGCAAGACTTGATGGCGACGGTAGCCGCTGCACTGACCACCATCCCGCGTTCGCATCAGACGCAGGGTGCTATCGACGTGCTGAGCGCGGGGGTTGCCAAGGCCGCCCGGCTCGGACGCGAGGCATTCGCCGCCGGAGTGGCGGAGTACCTGGGTCGCTGTGGCGTGCTCGTGGTGCGTCCGGAACCGCTCCGAATACTCGACCATATCGACCGTCTGGTGATCGACGTGGACCTGCTCGGTGACACGCAACCGCCGAAGCCGGCGACCGGCCATGACATCGAGATCGTCCGGTACGAGACCAAGTCCGGACCCGAGCAAGGTCGGGAGGATCTCACCGAACTCGTCGCGCGGCTGCAACGTGAAGGCCACGTCGTCGCGGTCGTCGCCGGCGGTGAGGAGGCCGCGCTCGCCGCCGCGGACTGCGGCGTCGCCGTCGCGCCGCACCCGGAGCATCCGGTGCCGTGGCATGCCGACCTCATCGCCGTAGACGGCCCGGTCGGCGGCGCGGCTGTGCTCGACGCCTGCCGGCTGGCCCAGGACATCAGCCGACACAGTGTGCTGCTAGCGCTGGCGGGGTCGGCGGCGAGCGCGCTCATCCTGCTCGGCGTCCCGAGGCCGTGGCGGCGTCGGCAGGCACTGCCGGTTTCGCTGAGTGTCGACGTGGCGGCTCTCGTCGCTCTGGCGCACGGGCGCCTCAGCGCGTTGCGGCTCCTGCCGCCGGCCCCGAGGGCGCAGGCGGGTGACGACTGGCACCGCGTCCCGGCCGCCGAAGTGCTCACCCGGTTGGGTAGCCGCCCCGAAGGGTTGACCGCCCCCGAGGCGGACTCCCGCCGCCCACCCCCCGTCGCCGCGCCCAGCGCACCGCGGCAGTTGTTGGCTCATGTCGTCAACGAGCTGCGCAACCCCCTCACACCGGTGCTTGCGGCGGGCGCGGCGCTGTCGGTCGCCGTGGGCTCAGTGCTGGACGCGGCAATGGTGGCCGCGGTCGTGTTCGCCGACGCCGGAATCGGTGCGCTGCAACAGATCGGGGCCGACCGGGCCGTTGCCGCGCTCGACCGGGTGGCCGCCCAGCGGGTGCGGGTCCGCCGCGACGGGACCGAGCAGGGCGTCCTCGCCGACGAGCTCGTCGTTGGCGACGTTATCCGGCTCGGTCCTGGCGAAGGTGTGCCCGCCGACTGCCGCCTGCTCGAGGCCGAGGGCCTGGAAATCGATGAATCCGCGCTGACCGGCGAGTCGCTGCCGGTGACCAAGGTCCCCGCGCCGATCGACGCGGAGGCCCTCGCCGACCAGACGTGCATGTTGTTCGCCGGCACCGCCGTCGCGACAGGACGAGCCAGCGCGGTCGTGGTAGCGGTCGGGGCGGACACCGCCGCCGGACGGGCCGCCCAGGGCGTCACATCTCCGCGCACGGGGGTGGAGATCCGCCTCGAGGCGTTGGCGGCGCGCGCCACCCCGGTCGCACTCGGGGCCGGGGTCGTCACCATGGCCGCCAACTTCGCCCGCGGCGCCCCGCTGGCCGAGACGCTGGCCACCGGGGTGAGCCTCACGGTCGCGGCGGTCCCCGAGAGCCTGCCGATTCTCGCCACCGCCGCTCAGCTGGCCGGGGCCAGACGACTGGCCGAACGGGGTGTCCTGGTGCGACACAAGCGAGCCGTGGAGGCGCTCGGCCGGGTCGATGTGCTGTGTGTGGACAAGACCGGCACCCTCACCCGCGGAATTCTGCGCGTCACCGCCGTGCACGACGGACGGCAAGCCGCCGCTCCCGATCAGCTCCCCAGCAGGCACCGGCGGATCCTCGCCATCGCCCATGCCGTGGCGGCGGCCACGCTGCCACGGCGACGTCGCCCGGGCAGCACCGACGACGCCATCGTCACCTCCGCGACCGCCGCCCGGCTCACGGAGCCCCACGCCGCACTGGCCGAGCTGACCTACGAGTCCGGCCGGGCCTACCACGCGGTCGTCGTCCCAGACGAGGACGGCGTCCAACTGAACGTCGTCGGCGCTCCCGAGACGATTCTGAGCCGCTGCGCCCACCAGGAACACCCCACCTCCGGCCACGTCGAGGTGGACCGTCATCGCCGCGGCCAGCTCGATGGACTGGTCGAGGAACTGGCCGGAGACGGCGGCCGGGTGCTCGCCGTCGCCACCCGCCGGCTCGCCGCGCCACCGGAAGGCGAGCTCACCGAAGACGACGTCATAGGGCTCACCCTGGCCGGGTTCCTGGTCCTCTCCGACCCGCCACGCGGCCATGCCGCCGACGCCTTGAATCGGATCACGCGAGCAGGTGTGCGGCCCGTGCTGATCAGCGGCGACCATCCTGCGACGGCCCGCTGGCTGGCCACCGAAGTCGGGATGCTGCCGGCGTCCGACGGCAGCGCCGGTGTCGTCACCGGCCCAGAGCTGGACGGCCTCGATGACGACGCCCTCGACGCGATGCTGCCCGGAGTGTCCGTCTGTGCCCGTGTCACGCCGGCCCACAAAGTCCGGCTGGTGGCCGCCTACCGCAGAGCCGGGCACTGCGTCGCCATGACCGGCGATGGTGTGAACGACGCGGCCGCGATCCGGCTCGCCGACGTCGGTATCGCCCTCGGCAGCGGCCGCGGCACCGAAGCGGCTCGCCACGCCGCCGATGTGGTGCTCGTCGAGGACCACATCGGCAGCATCGTCGACGCGCTCATCGAGGGCCGTGCCCTGTGGGTCGCGGTCCGCGACGCGGTCGCCAACCTGCTCGGCCACAACTACGGCGAGATCGCTGTGATCAGCGGCGTGAGTCTGCTGACCGGCATGACCCCGCTCACCGCCCGCCAGCTGCTGCTGTGCAACTTGTTCACCGACACGATCCCGGCGCTGGCCATCGCCATGCGCCCGGTGCCCGATCTCGATCCCGAGCATCTGCTCGCGGAGGGCCCGGACCGCTCTATCGGCCCGCTGCTCACCGAACGGATCACCGTGAACGGCGTCGCTACCGGTCTGGCAGGCGCGGGCGGCTACCTTGCCGCTCGCCTCACCGGTACCGTCGGGCGGGCTCGCACTGTCACCCTGCTGAGCATCGTCGGCGCCCAGTTGGGTGAGACCGCGGTGCTGCGACCCACCGATCCGGTCGTCGTCGGCGCGGCCGCCGTATCCGCGGCAGCGCTGCTCGGGATCGTCGAGACTCCAGGATTGAGTCAGTTGTTCGGATGCCGGCCGGTTGGCCCCGGCGGCCTGCTCATCGCCGGAACCTCCGCCATGGCGGGTGCCGTCGGCACACTGCTGTTCGCGCCTGCGGCAGCGCGCCACCGCGACGAGAACACCGATCCGCCAGTCACCACCCGGCACCCGGGAACCGCTTATCTCCTACCCGGCGACCTCTTCCCCCTGCACCACAGCTGACCGTATCGATCCCACAACCCGGGCTGATCGATAGCGGACCGGTCGCCGCGCCGTCACGTGTCCCTGACCGGCTGCTGCCGAGCCCAACGCTCACCCCAGGGGCTGTCGCGACCGGGGCCAGACAGCGCTGGGGTCCGTCAACGGCTCCGGCGCGGCAGTCGAACGCCGTGCCACCCGGGAAGGCTGACCGCTGGCCGCCCGGCGACTGCTCACGCCCGCCGCGCGGACACTCGGCGGCGAGGCTTCGTGAGGAAGCTCCGCAGACGGCGCAGTGGCCAAGTGTTGATGACCTGGGCGGACTCGATCCAGCCGCGCTGTGCGGTGGCGACGCCGAAGCGCATGTGGTCCAGGTGGGGGACGGCATGGGCGTCGGTGTCGATGGCGAACACGACGCCGAATTCGCGTGCTCGTCCGACCAGTTCGTCGTCGAGGTCGAGCCGGTCGGGAAATGCGTTGATCTCCAGAGCGGTGCCGGTCCGGGCCGCGGCGGTGAACACCGCGTCGGCGTCGAATTCGATCGGTGGCCTGCGGCCGAGGATACGGGCGGTGGGGTGGCCGACGATGTCGACGTATGGGTGTTCGATGGCGGTGATGAGCCTGCGAGTCATCGCCTCGCGCGACTGGTCGAAATGGGAATGCACCGAGGCGATGAGGATGTCGAAGCCGGCGAGGAAGTCGTCATCCCAGTCCAGCGTGCCGTCGGCGGCGATGTTCAGCTCGGAGCCGTGCAGGACCGCGATGTGGTGGCTGGAGGCGAGCTCATGCAGCTCGCACCGCTGGGCAAGGGCCTTCTCGCGAGTCATCCGCTGCATCGCCAGCAGCGGAGCGTGATCGGTGATGGCGCAGTACCGGTAGCCGTGGCGTGCGGCGGCGGCGATCATGTCCGCGGCGGGCGCGAGGCCGTCGGTCAGGTCGGTGTGCAGATGGAGATCGCCCTTCAGATCCGTGGTCTGGACCAGCCGTGGCAGCTGGCCGGCCACCGCGGCCTCGACCTCGCCGCGATCCTCGCGCAGGGTCGGCGGAATCCACGGCAGTCCGAGGGCGTCGTAGATTTCCGGCTCGGTCGCCGCCGCCACGAGCCGGTCGGTGTCCGCGTCGAATAGCCCGTATTCGCTCAACTTCAGCCCGGCCCGGACCGCCAGCTTCCGAATGTGGATGTTGTGGGCCTTGGACCCGGTGAAATACATCAGCGCGGCACCCCAGGACGAGGCCGGTACGACACGCAGATCCACCTGGATGCCCTGGGTCGTCACGATCGATGACTTGGTTGGTCCGTGCGCGAGTATCCGATCCACCAGCGACAGCGCGCAGAAGTGTTCCATGACCGTTTCCCGATCGTCGTCGGACGCGACGAGCAGGTCGATATCCCCGACGGTGTCCCGCATGCGGCGCAGCGACCCGGCATAGTCGACCCGGCTCACCTGGGGTAGCGTCTCGAGATCGGCGACGAGACTCTCGGCGATGTCCAGCGCCACCGCCAGCGGGATACGGCCCCCGGACTCCTGCATGCCGCGGATCGCTTGTGCGAGATTGCGCTCGCTGGTCTCACCCCAGCCCTTCAGCGTGCGCAGCCGTTCGTCGTGCAGCGCGGTCATCAGTTCCGGCATCGAGGAGATGCCCAGCTCCTCGTACACCTGGTGGGCCCGGCGCGGTCCGAGCCCAGGAATCCCCAGCAGAGCGCGCAGCCCCGCGGGCAACTGGGCGTGCAGTTCTTCCAGGTCCGCGATCCGGCCGGTGCGGCGCAGCTCCAGCAGGCGGTCGGCGGTGTGCGCACCGACCGCCGGAATGGCCATCAGACCCTTGCGATCGAGGCTATCGATGTCGAGGTGATACCCGGCGACCGAACGGGCCGCCTTTTCATAGGATCGGACCCGGTACGGATCCCCGCCGGAGATGGCGATCAGATCCGCCATCTCCCATAGGGCTTGGGCCGCAATGTCGTTCGAGCGCATCGCGGTCGGCTATCGGTCGCCGGTCGCCGGGCCGGCCGGTTCGCACCGGCGGGCCAGCCGGACCATGCGGGCGCGGTATTCTGCCGGATCGATCCGCCGGGCGAGCAACGCGGCCAGCAGAGCGTTCTCCGCGTCCAGGGCGGACCACACCCACGCCGGATCGGCGCACCCTGGTTCAGCCTTCAGCGCCGACGCATCGGACTTGTCGGACATGGCCCGAGGCGCAGGGCTCGGAGTCGTGTCGTCGCCATCGCGCCGATACCCTCGGGCCCGACCGTCACGAACGGTCCTGTCGGTGGCCGCTACGATCGCCCGCCGCAGCAGCGCCAGCGACACGATCACGCACGCGACCAGTAGGACGATACCTATGGTCATGGATCCGCCTCCTCCTACCAGGATGGCCGGGCCATGCTCGGTCCGATGAGCCGATCATGCATCGCGACGACGGCTTCCGGTAGCGCCATCCGTACCACGCCGATAGACCAACGGCCCTGGCAGGAGAAAGAAATTCGACCCTGGCCATGCTGGAATACGGCGATGAGGGGCACGCCCTTCCACAAGGCCGTGTGGGTCCTGGCCGCGCGGCATGCCGACGCGGGTGGCCCTGTGGCCGGTGTCACCAGCTAGGACGATCCGCGCGCAGCGGATACGGCCAGGCACGACCGACGCCCGGGTATGGCGACGGCTGGGCGACCGCGGGTGTGCCCGGCCTGGACCGTCCAGGCCGCCGTGGGGACGAATGTCACGACAGATGGTGACACGTTGCACTCGTGCCGGGTGTTCGGGCAGCGGAGGGTATTTCTTGACCGCAGGTTTCCACCGGGAAACCAGTGAGCGTCCGATGCAAAGAGGAGATGAACGGTTATGGGGTCCGAACTGGCCCAGATGATCCACATGTTCATGATGCGCCTGCACGAGTGGGGGATCCTGCCGCCGATGACGATGGGGATGTGACCCACCCTCTGCACTCGAACCGGTGCTGCGGCTGATTGCGCCGGGCAGACCTATGATCCCCGGAATCGCGGGAGACGGTTACCGGCGCGTGCACACCCTGCGCGGCGCCTCTGGGTAAGGCGGATGTGTACCTGGCGACAGGGACCTATGTCCTCACGACGGAGAGTCGCTTGACCCTGCCCCGCCGTGCCGGGCGCGGAGCAGAGTGGTCGGTGCCGACCGTCGACGAGCCTGGATGGAAGCGAGGAGGCGATGAACGGCCGACCCCGAGACTGGATGGCGGTGCGTGCGAATCGGTTCGCTACCCCCGCTGACGACGTGACCGAGGGATTGCGGGATGCCATCGCCGACCATCACGAGATAACGCGATCGGATATCGACGCCGTCGCGACGGACGCGCGCCGTCCCGTCGCGGCGGTGGCAGGGACCGCGTCGTTCTATGCCGACCTCGCCTCCAGACACCAGGTGCGGGTATGCGACGGCACCGGGTGCTTCGTGGCCCGCGGCGGCGCGATCTACGACGCGGGCACTGCTGCCCAGCACGTGTACTGCCTCGGATTCTGTTATGCGGCACCGGCGATGCTCGTCGGCGATACCGCGCTGACCGGTCCGGATCGTACACTCGCGCCACGGATTCCATATGCCTGCGCGGCACGGGAACCGGTGATACTCGCCGGGCTCGGCGGGCGTGAACAACCGTGGGAAACATGGTCGACGGTGCTGTCGCGGCGGTCCGGGAGCAGTATCGCGGAGGAGGTCGCGCGGTCGGGTCTGCGCGGACGGGGCGGTGCCGAATACCCGGTGGCCGCCAAGTGGCGCGCCGCCCGCGACTGCCCGCCACCGCGCTATGTCGTCGCCAACGGCGACGAGGGAGACCCCGGATCCTATTGCGACCGCCTGCTCATGGAATACGACCCGTGCCGAGTGCTCGAAGGACTCGCGCTGTGCGGATACGCGGTCGGCGCCCGGCACGGTCTGGTGTTGGTGCGGTCGGAGTATCCGGCCGCGGCGGCGGCGCTGCGGAAGGCGATCGAACAAGCCAAGGCCGCAGGGCATCTCGGAGACGACATCCACGGCTCCGGCATCCAGTTCGACATCGCGGTGCACGACGGCGCCGGTTCGTACGTCGCGGGGGAGGAGACGGCGCTGCTGCGTTCGTTGCAGGGGCTGCGCGGCTCGGCGCAGGCGCGACCTCCGTATCCGACCGAATACGGCTACGCGGGACGTCCCACCGTGGTGCAGAACGTCGAAACCCTCTCGGCAATCCCGTGGATCGTGCGACACGGCGGCGCCGCGTACGCCCGATTCGGCCGGGAAGCCGAGACCGGGACCAAGCTCGTGTGCCTCAACGAGCAGTTCACCACGCCCGGGGTGTACGAGGTGGAATTCGGAACGCCGTTACGCCGCATCGTGGAAGAGCTCGGCGGTGGCCTGCGCGACGGGCAACGTCTGCGTGCGATCCAGATCGGTGGCCCGCTCGGCGGCTTCCTCGGCTCACACGATCTCGACGTCGGCCTTGCCTCGGCCGACCTCGCCGCATATGGCGTAAGCCTCGGGCACGGCAGCGTGGTCGCCATCCCCGAGCAGGTGCGGGCGGTGGATCTGCTGCGGCACTTGTGGACGTTCGCGGCCCGCGAGAGCTGCGGCGCCTGCGCGCCATGCCGGGTGGGCACGCGGCGCGGCCTCGAACTGGTCGGCAACATGGATCCTGCGCTGGCTGCGGCCGACGAGACGTATGGGCGCCTGCTCGACATCATGAAGAGCGGCAGCATGTGCGCGTTCGGGTCGGGCGTGGCCGCCGCGGTGCGGAGCCTGCTGCGCGTGTACGCCGAACCGTCCTCGAGCAGGTCGTGATGGCGCGGGTGCAGGTGTCCGGTCGGCAGATCGACATCGCTGACACCGCCACGATTCTGGACGCGGTCCTGGCCGCGGGCGGCGATGTGCCGACACTGTGCCATGACGAGCGGCTGACCCCCCGTGGATCCTGCCGGGTGTGCTTGGTCCGCGCCGACCACTCCGTAGTGGCCGCGTGCACGACACCCGTTCGCGACGGCATGACCATCGACCCGGACGATTCCGCGGCACGGTCTGCCGCGCGCGGCGCGCTCGAACTGATCATCTCGGAACTCCCGCCGCGAGCACTCGATATTCCGTCCCAGCACAGCGAATTGGTGCGGGTGTGCGAGCGGCTGGATGTGCGCGGCGGCGCATTCTCCGGTGCCGTGCACGAGCGTGGCATCGACGACTCACATCCGTACCTCACCTTGGATCGCGATCTGTGTATCGCCTGCGGGCGGTGCGTCGGCATGTGCGCCGAGGTACAGGGCACTTTCGCGCTCGAACTGTCCGGTCGAGGCTTCGACACCGTCGTCGTAGCGGGCAACGGCGGCCCGTGGGTGGAGTCGCCGTGCGTGTCGTGCGGTGGCTGCGTCGACTCGTGCCCTACCGGCGCGTTGTTCGAAAGCCGTTGCATGGACCGTGAATACACTGCCACGACGACTACCACATGTGGGTACTGCGGAGTCGGTTGCGCGCTGGACGTGCACACCGATCCGGCGGGGATCGTCTCGGTCACCCCCACCCACGGCGCACCGGTCAACCGCGGACATGCCTGCGTGAAGGGTCGATTCGCGCACGGCTTCGTCAGCTCCGGTGAGCGGCTCACCCAGCCGTTGATCCGCTCGGCGGGCCGCGGCTCACCGTTGCGCGAGGCGACCTGGGCAGAGGCGCTGACACTGACCGCCCGTGAACTGACCCGCATCCGCGACGGTCACGGCGGTACGGCCATCGGGATGATCTGCTCCGCCCGCGCCACCAACGAGGAGAATTACCTCGCGCAGAAGTTCGCTCGGACGGTATTGGGCACCAACAACATCGACAACTGCTCACGGCTGTGCCACGCGCCGACCGCCGCCGGGCTCACCGCCTCGTTCGGGTACGCCGGCGGCACCAACTCCCTCGACGATCTCGACCGCGCCGACTGCATCGTGGTAGTCGGGGCCAATCCGACCGAGGCCCACCCGGTGGTCGGCTCGCGCATCGTGCACCGGGTGACCGCCGGGGCGGCCTTGATCGTGATCGATCCGCGCCGCACCGAGCTCGCGGAGATGGCCGACATCCACCTGCGCGGCAGACCGGGATCGAATGTCGCGGTGTTCAATGGTCTGGCGCGGGTGCTGCTCGATGACGGCTCCGTTGATCGCGCCTACCTCGAGACCCGCACCAGCGGGCTCACCGAACTCGTCGAACTGCTGCGCGACTATGCGCCTGACCAGGTCGCCGCGATCGCAGGTATCTCAGCGGAATCCTTGATCGCGGCGGCGCGGCTGTTCGGCCGCGCCGAACGGCCGGTGATCGTGTACGGGCTGGGCGTCACCGAACACATCCATGGCACCGACGGGGTGCGCACACTGGCGAACCTCGCGCTGCTGCGCGGCGCGGTCGGCACTCCTGGCTGCTGTGGGGTGCTGCCGCTACGCGGACAGAACAACGTACAGGGCGCCTCGGACATGGGTGCACTGCCTGATGTCTTGCCGGGCTACCAGAAGATCACCGACCACGCTGCGCGGCAACGCTTCTCAGCGGCATGGGGCGCGGAGGTGCCGCCGCGTCCAGGATTGCGCATCCCCGCGATGTTCGGGGCCGCACTCGACGGGGACCTGCGGGCACTATATGTGATCGGCGAGGACATCGTCACGTCCGATCCGGACGCCAACCACGTCCGTGCCGCGCTGGCCGCCTGTGATTTCGTCGTCAGCCAGGACGTCTTCCTCTCCCGCACCGCGGAATTGGCCGATGTGGTGCTGCCCGCCGCCGCATTCTTCGAAAAGGACGGCACCTTCGTCAATTTCGAGCGCCGATTCCAGCGCGTCCGCCCGGCGCTCGCACCGCCGGGCGAGGTCCGCACCGACTTCGCGATCCTGCACGCACTCGCCGCCGCGATGGGCGCCGATCTCGGCTGCCCGGCACCCGCTGATGCCATGGCCGAATGCGCCGACCTCACACCGGCTTTCGGTGGAATCAGCCATCGGCGGCTGGATGCCATGGGACCGCTCCAGTGGCCGTGCCCGTCCAGCGAACACCCGGGAACACCGGTGCTGTATCTGGACGGCTTCGCGACCCCGGATGGCCGGGCACAGCTGGCCGCGCGTCCCTACTTGCCACCGGGGGAGCAGCCGGACACCGAGTACCCGTTCGTCCTGGTGACCGGCCGCAGGCTGATGCACTACAACACCGGATCGATGACCCGGCGCACCGCCAACGCGGACCTGCTCGCCGCCGAAACTCTCGACCTGGCGCCGAGCGACGCCGCCGCTCTGGGTGTCGCCGGGGGCGCCGAGGTGGAGATCCGCAGCCGCCACGGCCGGATGACGCTGGTGGCGCGACTCACCGACGAGGTGGCACCCGGCCAGGTGTTCACCGCGTTCCATTTCCCGCAGGCACCGACCAACGAACTCACCTCGAGCCGCACCGACGAGGTCACCGACTGCCCCGAGTACAAGGTGACCGCGGTGGCACTGCGCCCGGTCCCGTAGTGACCGACGCGATGGGCCGCCATCATGTCACGACGAGCGCGGTCACTCCGAGGTATATGAGGATCGACAGAAGGTCCTGAACGACGGTTGCCAATGGTCCGGAGCCGAACGCCGGATCGATCTTCACTTTCGACATCGTCCACGGCAGACCCATCGCCACGACCGCGGCGACCGAGCATGCGGCCAGCAGGGAGATCGCCACCGCCAGCGACACGTCCTGTTCACCCCACAACATCAAGGTGAGCGGATATGACACGACGGCGATCAACACCCCGATGAGCAGACCGGTGACGGATTCCCGGTAGACGATGCGACGGATGCCGACACCCACCGCGAGCCCGCGAATCACCAGCGCCTCCGTCTGGGTGCCGACCGCGTCGGCCAGATAGACCACGCCGGGGATGAAGAAGGCGACAAGGACTTCCCGTTCCAGTTCGGCGTGGAAGATGTCCACGACACCCGCGGCGAGCATCGCGCCGACCAGCCCTACCAGCAGCCACGGCAAGCGGTGCCACAGTCGGCGGCCGATCGGTTCGACGGTTGCCGTCCGGGCGCCGGTCGCGGATTTCAGATATCCGGAGACCCGGGCGACATCCTCGTCGTGCTCTTGCAGGAGCACCGTCAGCAGCCGCCGCGGTGGAATGAGCCCGAGCCATCGGCCCTCGGCATCGATGACAGCGAGCCCCGGTTCCTCATGCCGCAATGCCTCCCACACCGCCGCCTCCTGGTCTTTGTGTCCGGCGATCGTCGGTGGATCGGGATCCATCACCGCACCGACGGCCGTCGCCGGGGGTGCCGCGAGCAGATTCTCGATCGTGATGAGCCCCGCGAGTCGAGTGCCGTCACACACCGCGATCACGGCCGCGCTGGCAAATCGGTCACCGCGCATGCGGGCCAGGACAGCGTCGGCCGTTTCCCCAGGATCGGCGATCGGCACGTCACGGGTGGCATGGGCAGCCGCCGTTTCGAATAGCTCCGCGCTGTTCACAGTCGGTTCCACAGGCGCAAGTTTGCCCGATGAGCCGGGAAACGCCAGTGTTTCAGGCCCTCCAGTAGGAGATTGCGCGACACCACGTCGTCGCGATCCATGTCGTCGGTCGCCCCTCGCAGCGACCAACGGCCCTATCGCCGGTTTCCGGCCCGTCGCGACGATGAGATTCAGACTGCACAGGAGGTTGGTGTCGATGTACGCAAAAGCAGGCGACTGGCTGATCGTGGAGGGGCGCAGTGTCGGCGGCACGGTGCGGCACGGTCTCATCGAGGAAGTCCACGGCAAGGACGGGGCGCCGCCCTACCTGGTGCACTGGACCGATTCCGGGCACCGGGCACTCACTTTCCCCGGGCCGGACGCCCATGTGGTCACCAGCGATGAACTGCGTGCGCGGGAAGAAGTCGCGGCGGCCTACTTCTCGTCCAGGCACTATCGGTCGCACGAAGGCACCTCCCAGTCCGCCGAAAGCTGAGAAGCGCTCGTTTCGACCGGCACTTGGCCCGGTGACCATTGGCCCCTGCACGGCGGCGACCCCGGCCGACCGGCGTGGGAGGACTTTGGTCCCCATCCCACGGACAACGATCGGGGATACCGGAGTACTGCGTGCTCTACCCGCCGGACCGGAATGCCCGTGAAATCGACAGTGTCGGAGATCCCGCCCCAAGAGGTCGCCGGGCGGCCGACGTTCAGCCCTGAACGCTTGTTCGAGGAGGTTTCCGGTGGGTCCGATCGTGACCTTGACGATGAACCCCGCTGTCGATCTCGCGACTCGGGTGGCGAAAGTTGTGCCGGTCGACAAGATGCGCTGTGCGGCACCTCGATTCGATCCGGGTGGTGGTGGGATCAACGTGGCGCGCACGGTGGCCGCGCTCGGCGTCGAGGTGATGGCGGTGTTCCCCTCCGGTGGGTACAGCGGCAAGCTGCTCGAGCAGTTGGTGCGCGATGCCGGAGTGCCGGTGCGGCCGGTGCCTGTGGCCGAAGCCACCCGGGAGAGCCTCGCGATCACCGAAGAGTCGACTGGCGAGCAGTATCGGTTCGTCTTTCCCGGATCGCGGCTGACCAATCCGGAACAGCACCGTTGCCTGGCCGAGGTGGAGCGAGCGGTGAGCGGCGCGCATTACCTCGTCGCGAGTGGAAGCCTGCCGCCGGGTGCGTCGCCGGACTTCTATCAGATCCTCATCGATCTCGTCGTCGACCTGGGTGTTCGCGTGGTACTGGACACGTCGGGCGCCGCGCTGCGCGGCGTGCGCGGCGGCGCGTATCTGATCAAGCCCAGCGTGCGGGAACTCAGCGACTATGTCGGCCGTCCGCTGCGCGACAGTGCCGAACAGTTGTCGGCGGCCCGCGGGCTGATCACCTCCGGATTGGCCGAGATCGTGCTTCTGTCGCTCGGTGCATCCGGAGCGATGGTGGTGACCAGGGAATCGCATGAGTGGTTCGCGCCGATCCCAGCCCGTGTGCGCAGCGGGATCGGTGCCGGGGACGCGATGGTCGGCGGCACCACCGCCGGGCTGGCCAGGGGATACGCACTGGATGCCGCGGTGCGCCTTGGCATCGCCGCGGCGACCGCGGCGCTCACCACCGCGGGCACCCGCCCGGGACTGCCAGGCCGTATCGCGGAACTGTACGAAGAACTCGTCCGGACCGACGCATCCAGCGGCGACGCAGGCGCATGGCCTACTGCCCCGGGACCGCTGTGACGGATTACGGCCGGACCGTCTTCGAACGGGCGGGGACGTTCGTCCCCACGGTTCGAGCCGATATCCTCCTCCGCTCAGGTGCCGGGCAGTCACAGGCTGGTATCACGCCGCCGGATGGGCGGGCTGCTGAATGGAGGAGCCGTGCTGGAAATCGACGAAGCCCGGTTGGCAAGGCGGATCGAAGCGGTGTTCAATCGTCGGCCGGTTGTCGGCGCCGCGGTCGGGGTCGTGCGTGACGGGCGGATGGAGTTCGCCGGGCACGGATTGGCCGACATCGCCGCTAACCGGCCGGTTACCGAGGACACGATCTTCCGGATCGCCTCGATCACCAAGACGTTCACGGCGATCGCGGTGATGCAACTGTGGGAGCGCGGGTTGATCGATCTGGACGCTCCGGCGAGCAAGTATCTGCGCGCCTACCGTCTCGTCCCGGCCGATCCGCACTTCGGGCCGGTGACAGTGCGTCACCTGCTGACACACACTTCGGGCATCGGTGAGACGGCCCACCCGCTGCGGGTGCTCGGCCCCGATTTCGGCGAAAGCGTCCCGCCGGGCACTCAGGTTCCGCCGCTGAGCGAATACTACCGGCGCGGGTTGCGGGTTCAGGCCGAACCGGGCACCCGGTGGACATACACCAACCATGGCTTCGCCACCCTCGGTCAGATCGTCGCGGACGTCACCGGCGTGCCTTTCGCCATTTATCTGCGTGAGCACTTGTTCAGGCCGCTGGGAATGAACGACACGAGTCTCGCCGCGCCCGATCTCACACCGATGCGCCGGGCCACCGGGTACACGCTGCGCGCGCACGGCCCGAAAGAGATCACACATCGCGAGATGATCACCGCCGGTGCCGCTTCGATCTACTCGACGCCGCGCGATATGGGCCGGTACCTCACCGCGCTGCTCGGCGGGGGCCGCAACGAACACGGGTCGGTCCTCGAATCCGACACGCTCGCAATGATGTACGCGCCGCAATACCAACCCGATCCCCGGGTGCCGGGTATGGGCCTGGGATTCTTCCGCGGTACTGTCGGGGACCATCGGGTGGTCGAGCATCAGGGCATCCTGCCTGGATTCAACGCCCAGATCTGGCTGGCGCCCGACGATGCCCTGGGCGTCATGGTCTTTGTCACGGGCGGCCATCAGGCCATGCTCTGGCTTCCCGCCGAGACCTCCGGTCTGCTGCACGAGCTGCTCGGCATCGCCGAACCGGCGATTCGCGGCGACATCCCGCACCGTCCGGAGACTTGGCCGGAGATCTGCGGCTACTACCGGCTGCCCGGATCGCTCACCGACGTCCGCGCCCGATCTATGGTGGGCGCGGGTGTCGACGTCCGCATCAGCGGTGGCCAGCCGGTGCTGCGGGTGCTCACCCCGATTCCCGCCCTGCTGCGCGGGCTCCCGCTGTACCCGGACGATCCGGACGATCCATTGGCCTTCCGCATCGATCTGGCGCGGTGGGGCCTCGGTACCGGCAGGATTCTCCTCTCCCGCGAGTCCCGCACCGGCACGATGCGAATGCACTTCGACCTGCACCCGCTGTCCATGTGGAAATCCGAATACCCGTGGACACCACGGACAGGAAGGATGTCCCGATGACCGAGTCCGCGATCTCCATCGCCGGTCTGACGAAATCGTTCGGCACCGCTCGGGCGCTCGACGGCCTGAATCTGACCGTGCGCACCGGGGAGATCCACGGATTCCTCGGGCCGAACGGTTCGGGCAAGACGACGACGATCCGAGTTCTGCTGGGCCTGCTGCGCGCGGACTCCGGGACGGTGCGCATGCTCGGCGGCGACCCGTGGTCGGACGCGGTCGCGTTACACGCCCGATTGGCGTATGTGCCCGGTGAGGTCATCCTCTGGCCCGGGATCACCGGCGGCGAGGTCATCGACTTGATGGGGCGGTTGCGCGGCGACATCAACCGGCGACGCCGCGACGAACTGCTGGAGAGATTCGATCTCGACCCGCGCCAGAAAGCACGCGCCTATTCGAAGGGCAACCGGCAGAAGGTCGCGCTCGTCGCGGCATTGGCCTCGGATGCGGAGTTGCTGCTGCTCGACGAGCCGACCGTTGGCCTCGATCCGCTGAAGGAGGCAGAATTCCAGCGCTGTATCGAGGAATCGAAGCACGAGGGCCGGACCGTGCTGTTGTCCAGCCACATCCTCGCCGAGGTGGAGGCCCTGTGCGACCGGGTGAGCATCATCCGACACGGACGCACCGTGGAAAGCGGCACGCTGTCCGAGCTGCGGCATCTGACGCGCACCACGATCACCGTCGAAACGATCCGTCCACCGACGGATCTGGACGCGATGCCGGGCGTGCACGATCTCGTCCGCGACGGCACGCGGGCCAGGTTCGATACCGACACCGCCCAACTCGACACCGTCCTGCGCATACTGGCCGATCTCGGCGTGCGCAGCCTCACCAGCACACCGCCCACGCTGGAGGACATCTTCCTGCGCCACTACGGCCCCGAGCCGATCCCCGCGGTCGAGGAGGGATCATGACTACTACGTCGGCGCTGCGGGAGATCACTCCGGGAGCAGGCACACTGCTGCGGTTCGCGTTGCGGCGCGAGCGATTCACGCTGCCGTGCTGGTTGCTGGGCACCGCCGCGTTGCTGACGTTCCAGTCCCTCGGAAGTCAGCGCTTCTACGACACACCACAGAAGCTCGCGCAGATCCGCGAGACGATGGGCGCGAGTGCGGCAGCCATCGCCATGGGCGGGCCGACCCGGCTGCTGGACACCATCGGCGGCGAGATCGTGTTCGAGATCTTCGCCTATCTGGCGGTCGTGGTCGCGTTGATGAACATGTTCCTGGTCGGTCGGCATACTCGCTCGGACGAGGAAACGGGGCGGGCCGAACTGCTGCGTTCGGCGCGAGTGGGACGCCGGGCTCCCGCGGTCGCGGCGCTGGGATTGGCCGGGCTCGCCGATGTCGCCGTCGTGCTGGTGATCTTCGCCGCCGCGGTCGGCACCGGACTGCCGGTCAGCGGATCGCTGCTGCTCGGAGTGGTCACCGGCGGGGTAGGTGTCACCTTCGCCGCTGTCACCGCGGTCGCCGCCCAGGTCTTCGAGAATCCACGCAGCGTCTATGGGGCCGTGGGCTTGGCGCTCGCGGCGGCGTACGTGGCCAGGGCCATCGGCGACGTCGGCAGCGGCGTTGCTTCCTGGACATCGCCCATCGGATGGGGTCAGCGCAGCTATCCGTACGTAGGCGACCGCTGGTGGACGGTGCTGCTGTTCGCCGCCGCGACGCTCGCGCTCACCGCTGTCGCGTTCGCGCTGCTCGACCGGCGGGACTTCGGCGCGGGACTGTTTCCGTACGCGACCGGACGCGCGACCGCTTCTCGGGCTCTGAGTTCACCACTCGGTCTGGCCTGGCGGTTGCAGCGCGGCTCGCTATGCGGTTGGGCCATCGGTGTTTTCGCGCTCGGCGCGGCGTACGGCTCGTTCGCCGACAGTATCGAGGACTTTCTCGCCGACAATCCGGAGATCGCCGCCTATCTGCCGGGCGGCGTAGCCGACGCGGTGGATTCGTATCTGGCGCTCACGGTCTCCATCGTCGCGCTGCTGGCCTCGGCATACGCTGTGACCAGCGTGCTGCGCGCACGCGGGGAGGAGACCGCGGGCCGGGCCGAACCTGTCCTGGCCGCACCTGTCAGCCGGTACGCCTGGCTGGCGAGTCATCTCGCGGTCGCCGTGTTCGGCGGCGCGTTCGTGCTGGCTGTCGGCGGTTTCGGCATCGGATTGGCATATGGGTTGACGATTACCGATGCCGTCCAGCCACTACGCATGACCGGGGTGTCGCTCGGCTATCTGCCAGCTGTCTGGCTGCTCGCCGCGGTCGCGGCGATCGGATTGGGCTGGTTGCCGAGGGCGGCCGTCCCCTTGGCGTGGGCGGCCTTCGCCTACTGTGCCGTCGCGGTGCTGTTCGCGACGGCCTTCGATCTGCCCGCCTGGTTCGACGATGCATCCCCGTATACGCACACTCCGAAGGCACCTCTCGAACCCTCGAGCGCCGCGCCGATCGTCGTGATCAGTGCGATAGCAGGAGCCGGTATGGCGTTCGGTTTCGCCGGATTTCGTCGCCGTGACACCGGCTACTGAGAAAAATCCAGCCGCTGACGAAACCGTCGCGTACGGCGACGGTCCCGTCAGTCTTACGCACGGCCGATACCGATGGCATCAACGGGAAGCGCCGACGACGGTGAAGATGTCCGTGAGCGGGCGGCGGGGAGTGGGCGGGATCATCTCGCTGTCCTCGGGCGCGGTCCCGACGCGGATCACCACCTGCGGCGTGCCCGGACGGGCAATCAGGTTCGTGAGCAGGTTCCGGCCGGTCGGGAGTTCGGTGATATGGGTCAACGCGCAGGTCGCCAGCCCGGCCGCGGTGCATTCCAGCAGCACCGCCGACAGTGCCTCGCCGGTGCGCAGCCACTGCATGACCGAGTCGCCGTCGGTGCTGAGCACCACCAGTCGCGCATGGTCTTCGATGTGGTCGCGCCGCATCGAATGTGGGGCGGAGGGGAAGGCGCGTCCGATACCGACCCGCGCGAACTCCGCGTCCGACACCAGCGCGGACGGCGGCACGCCTTCGGGCGCATCTGGATGTCCCGCCCACCAATCCATCTCGGTCTGATACAGCAGATCGTCGCGGCGCAGGGCTTCGGTCCGCTGCGATGCGGCGGCCAGGCGCGGACGGGCGCTCTCGTCGAGAACACCGAGTTCGACCTCGTGCGGAGAGCTGAGCATGCGCATCCGGGGCACGATGTCGTCGAACCCCTCCGGGGCCATCATGGGCAGCCGATCGGTGCGCCGACGGTCGATGGCGAGCGCACGAGTGTGGACGCCAGCGGGCGGGTCCGGCCACGGCCGGAACTCGATCGTCGCCAAATGACCGGATTGTTGCGGGTCTGGTAAGCGCACGGTGTCGGTGTGCCACCCCTGGTGGGCGAAGGCGGTCCGCGCGTGGTGCAGCATGCTGCCGCAGCTGATCACCAACTGGCGGCCGCGGGGATCGGTCGAGCTCAGCAGTCGATCGGCGTCGGTGTGCAGGTGCAGGCGGGTGCCATCGAACACCCAGCGCCACGGCTGCGTGTTATGCACCGAGGGTGCGCGTGTAGCCAGCCGTAGCGCCGTGAGCATCGCCGGGCGATCGGGGACCGGTCCGGCAGGAGCGTCGTCATCGGCGGTCATATCTGAAGTCTTCTCGGCTCCAGGTCAGCCGGATACGGGCCTTCCGCCCGCGGGCCAGGGCCCTTGGTCATCCACATGTCCCGTGTTCCCATACCCTCGGCACGCCGCTTGATACCCTGCAGCATCTTCCGTTCCATCAACAGACTCCCCGGTTCCATCATGAGCAGGGTGACCAGCCGGGTGAGCGTCGACGCTCCGGCCAGTGCGATGCGGTTGCGGCTCACCAGCCGGGTTGCCGTACCCATCGGGTAGAGACCGAACGCCCACACCCAGCGGCCGTCGTCGGAGGCGAAAACCAAGGCGCGCTGGGGTTCGAGGACCGCCACTCGCATGCGCGGGCCGGACTTGCCCAGCGGGAAGCTCTCGCCGACCGCGAGGTTCTGGAACTGCGGCAGGATCTCCTCGGCGCTGTGCATATCGAGGCCGAGTAGGTTCTCGATCCAGTCGTAGGTGTAGGCGCCGCCTCGGCCGGGACCCAGCTGAACCAGCCACGGCCAGATCGCGTCCGCGCCCGTCCCGATCGTGATCGCACGAGTCGCGACAATGTCCGCGTCGACGAGCAACTCGTCACCGGGCATGACCCTCGCGATCTCCTCCGCCGCGGCACCCCAGGTCAAACATTTGGTGCGCCAGAACCTTCGATAGCCCACGGCTAGGCCGACAAGGGCCGATGCTGTAGCCGCGGCAAGCGTCGTCGTTCTCATGATGTCCCTGTTTCCCTGCTGGTGAGGTCGATTCGTCTATCCGGTGGATTGCGGCATGTCGAGGATTTCGGCGAGCGGCCGGCGTGGCGTCACGGGACCGTTCCGCTCGGATTCCGCCGCGATGCCGACTCGGATCAGAACCTGTGGCAGGCCGGGGTGCGCGGTCAGCTCGCGGACGACGGCGCGGCTGCGCGGTACCTCGGTCAGATGAGTCAGCGGGCACGTGGCGAACCCGGCGAGTGTGCATTCCAGCAGCACGGTGGAGGTCACCTCACCGCAGGGCACCAGGTCTTCGGCGGCGTCGCTGTCGCAGGAGAGCACGAGGATCACCGAGTGGTCGGCGGTGAGTTCGCCGCGTCGAGACGCGCCGGGGGTTGTGGGAAACTGACGGCCCACGGAGACCCGCTGCCGTTCTTCGGGGGAAATAAGCGCTTCCTCCGGGACACCGGCGTCGGCGACTGTGTGGCCGGTCCACCACTGCAATTCGGCGTGGTATCCGGAGTCGTAGCGACGCAGGGACGCGGTCATCTCCGAAGCGCGGGCCAGCGCGGGACGGCTGTCGTCGTGCAGCACGTCGAGGGTGGCGTCGGCCGGATCGAAAGTGGTCCGCAGCACGGATTCGAAATCGGACCAGTTGATGGGCGCCGCGAACGGCAGTCGGTCGGTGCGCCTGCGCAGTATGGCGTCGGCTCGGGCACGGTCGCCATCTGTCACGATCTCGGCTGGTTGGAACGTGATGGTGGCGAGGTGATGTCGCTGGTGCGGGTTGGGGAAGCGGGCCACGAAGATGCGCCAACCGGCGGCGGCCATGGCTGCCCGCAGATGACCCAGCGCGATGCCACAGCTGATCAGCATCTGCCGGCCGGCGGTGTCCGTCGCCGGCAACATACGTTCGGGTACGGCGAACAGACGCAGCGCATGGCCGTCGAACATCCAGTGCCAGGGCTGGCTGTTGTGCAGCGATGGCGCCCGGCCTGCGAGGAGGACGGCCTTCTCGATGGTTTCACCGCTCGGGGGCTCGGTCATATCGTCGACGGTAGGCGCTGGAGGCCGGTGACGGAGGGGTCGTTGGTCCCGGGTCCAGTGGCTGGTGGGCCCGCATGTCGGGCGGCTGTTGCGGACCTTTTCCCCTGGACGGGACTGATCGGCCCATTCACTCTGGAGGTGTGGGAAACGGTGCACCCGCGGCGCCGCGGATCGATGCGCGCCGCCACGACGCGGTGATCTTCGATATGGACGGTGTGGTCACCGACAGCGCGTCGATTCACGCCGCGGCCTGGGCGGAGCTGTTCGACGATTTCCTGACTCGGCGTCCGGCCGGCGCCGGGCAAGACCGGTCGCCGTTCACCGAAACCGACTACCTGCGGTACGTGGATGGCAAACCACGCTATCGAGGCGTCGCGGACTTCCTCGCCGCGCGAGGCATCGCGCTGCCCTGGGGCACTTCCTCCGATCCGGAGACGGCGGAGACCGTGTGTGGGCTGGGCAACCGCAAGGATCGCCTGTTCCGGGACCGGATCGCGCGCGACGGCGTGCGGGTGTTCGAATCGACCGTCACGCTCGTTCGGCGACTGCACGCCGCGGGGATCGCCACTGGAGTGTTCTCCGCCAGCCGCAACTGCGCGCACGTGCTCGCGGCCGCCGGTATCGCCGACCTGTTCGCGGTTCGGGTGGATGGCATCGCGGCCGAGGAACTGGATTTGCCGGGCAAACCCGATCCGGCGATGCTGCTCGAGGCCACGCGCCGACTAGGGGCCGACCCCGGCCGCACGGTTGTGGTCGAGGACGCCGAGGCAGGGGTCGCGGCGGGGCGGAGCGGTGGCTTCGCGCTGGTCATCGGTGTCGATCGGGGCGGGCACGCGAGCCGGTTGCTGGCGCGGGGCGCCGACGCTGTTGTCGATGATCTCCGACGGGTGCGACTACGCGGAGGATTCCGGCGAATGTCCGAGATATCGGACGCGGTCGAATGCTGGCCACGCGTGGCGGATCTCCTCGGCAGCGAGAAGGCCGCCGTACTGCTGGATTTCGATGGCACCTTGGCCGAGATCGTCGCCGATCCGGACGCCGCGAGACCGGTCGACGGAGTGGCCACGGTGCTGGAGAAGCTGGCCGAGGAATGCCCCGTCGCGGTGATCAGTGGACGCGATTTACGCGATCTGCGTGAGCGCGTGGGTGTAAGTGGGATCTGGTATGCGGGCAGCCACGGCTTCGAGCTGATGGGCCCGGACGGCACCTGCCATGTCCACGACGCCGCGCCGGGCGCCGAACAAGCGCTCGCCGAAGTCGCCGCCGAGCTTCGGCGACAGTTGCATGAAATCGCGGGAGTCCTGGTCGAACACAAACGATTCGCGGTCGCGGTCCATCACCGCAACGTCGCGGCCGAGAATGTCGCAGGTGTGGTCGCCGCGGCGCACGAGGCCGGGCATGCGGCCGGACTACGCGTAACGCATGGGCGGCGGGTCATCGAATTGCGCCCCGATGTGGACTGGGACAAGGGCACTGCCCTGCGCTGGATCCTCGAGCACGTCACCATGCCCGTGCTGCCGATCTACCTGGGTGACGATCTGACCGACGAGGACGCCTTCGACGCCGTCGCATCCGATGGCCTCGCGGTCGTGGTGCGTCACGACGAGACCGGCGACAGATACACGGCCGCGCGATTCGCGGTCGCCGGACCGCGCCAGGTGCGCCACTTCCTCGAGCGGCTGGCAGACCTGTTGCACACTGAAACGGTTGCGAACCCTCCGGAATCGTGGACGCTCACCTTTGACGGCTACGACCCGCCGCAGGAGAAGCTCCGCGAGGCGCTTTGCACGGTCGGTAATGGCTACTTCGCCACCCGCGGCGCGGCGCCGGAATGCGGGGCCGGTGCGGTCCACTATCCGGGCACCTACATCGCCGGGGTGTACAACCGGCTCCACGACCAGATCGCGGGTCGGCGCATCGATAACGAGAGCCTGGTGAATTTGCCGAATTGGCTGCCGGTGACCTTCCGGATCGATGGTGGCGACTGGTTCGACCTCGATACCGCCGATCTGCTGTGGTACAGGCAGCAATTCGATCTGCGCCGCGCCGAACTGGTGCGGCAGTTCCGATTTCGCGACACCGCAGGACGGATCACCACGGTGGCACAGCGCCGGTTCGTGGCGATGCACCGGCCGCATTTCGGCGCCCTGGCGATGACCATCACCGCCGAGAATTGGTCGGGGAATCTACGGATCCGTTCGGTCGTCGACGGCTCCATCCGAAACCGACTGGTGGAGCGCTATCGGGACCTGTCTGAAAAGCACCTGATGACAGTGCGGGCCGAGCAATTGTCCGAAGATTCGGTTCTGCTCGTGGTGCGCACCAGCGAATCGGGAATTCCGGTCGCGATGGCGACTCGGAGCACCCTTCGCCGAGGCCGGGAATCCATCAGCGGGACAAGGGAACTGTTCCATCGAGACGGAGTCATCGGGCACGATCTCGCCGTCCATGTCGCCGAGGGGGACGCGGTGACCGTGGAGAAGATCGTCACCGTCTTCACCGGACGCGACCAGGCGTCAGCAGGTCCCGATGAGGAAGCGGCTCGATGGCTCGACGCAAGCGGGAATTACGCCGATCTGTTCAAAGGTCATGCCGTGGCCTGGGAGCATTTGTGGGCACGCCTGCGGATCGACTGGGACGGTAGAGAACACGCGGTGCGCATCATGCGTCTGCATCTACTCCACCTGACCCAGACGTTGTCGCCGAACACCACAGAACTGGATGTGGGTGTACCGGCACGCGGACTGCACGGTGAGGCATACCGCGGCCATGTCTTCTGGGACGAATTATTCGTCTTCCCGGTGCTGAATCCGCGCTTCCCCGCCCTGACCCGATCGCTGTTGCGGTACCGTTACCGCCGCCTTCCCGAGGCCCGCCAAGCAGCAGCTGAAGCTGGGCTGGCCGGGGCGATGTTCCCGTGGCAGTCCGGCAGCGACGGCCGCGAGGAGAGCCAGCGTCTCCATCTCAATCCACTGTCGGGGCATTGGAATCCCGATCCCAGCGGGCGCGCGCATCACATCGGACTGGCTATCGCCTACAACGTGTGGCAGTACTATCAGGCGACGGGCGACATGGAGTTCCTCGTCGAGAGCGGCGCCGAGTTGCTGGTGGAGATCGCGCGATTCTGGTCCAGCCTGGCCGGATACGACGTTGAGCGCGACCGCTACACCATCAATGGCGTGATCGGCCCTGACGAGTTCCACACCGGCTATCCGCAGGCACCCGAGACGGGAATCGACAACAACGCCTACACGAATATCATGGCGGTCTGGGTGATTTGGCGGGCACTCGACGCCCTCGCACTCCTCGCGCCGCGCGCACGGTCGGAATTGCTGCGAGTCCTGTCCGTGCACCCCTCGGAGCTCGACCGCTGGCAGGACATCGTTCGCCGCATGTACGTTCCGTTCCACGACGGCGTCATCAGCCAGTTCGACGGCTACGACCAATTGTCCGAACTGGACTGGGACCGCTATCGGCAACGTTACGGCAATATCCAGCGGCTGGACCGAATACTCGAGGCCGAGGGCGACAACGTCAACCACTACCGTGCGGCCAAACAAGCCGACGTGCTGATGCTGTTCTATCTGCTGTCGGCAGACGAACTCCGACAATTACTCGACCATCTCGGATATGAGCTGACCGGCGAGATGATCCCACGCACCATCGACTACTACCTAGCGCGCACCTCCCACGGTTCGACGCTCAGCGCGCTGGTGCACGCCTGGGTGCTCGCCCGCGCGAACCGGGACCGCGCCGTGGAATTCTTCGACTCGGTGCTCGAGTCCGATATCGCGGACATCCAGGGCGGCACCACCGCGGAGGGGATTCACCTCGGTGCGATGGCCGGCAGCATCGACCTGCTACAGCGGTGCTTCACCGGCATGGAGATCCGCCACGACCGCCTGATCTTCTGCCCGTACTGGCCGAAATCGCTGGGCGAGCTGACATTCCCGATCATCTATCGCGGCCATCGGCTCACCGTGCACATCAGCGGGGATGCCGTCGAGATCGGCTCGGAGACCGGACCCGCACCGCCGATCGAGATCACCTGCCGGGAGCAGAGCGCACAGCTGGCGGCGGGGGAGACGATTCGGCTGGCGAACTCGGCGCGCTCGGACTGAGCGGCGCAAGAGAGAGGTCAGCTTGCCGCCCTCGCGATGATCACCGGCACGTTCGCCCCATGCAGTACGGCCTGACCGACCGAACCGAGGGTCATCCCGGCGAACCCGCCACGCCCGTGGCTGCCGACCACGATCATCTCTGCGTTCTGGCCGACCTCGAGCAGAACCTCCGCGGCGCGATCTTCGACGACGATGCGACGGACCGGCACCTCTGGATACTTCTCGCCGTACCCGGCCAGACTCTGGGAGAGCAATTCCTCGGCTTCTTCCTGCATTTCGGCGCGCGATACATAGCGGAAGAACTCCGACCAGGTGTGCACCGCGACCAACTCGGCGCCGCGATGCGCGGCCTCGTCGAAAGCGATCTCGACGGCGTGGACGCTACGCGGCGAGCCGTCGACACCCACCACGACCGCCCCGTCGGAGTGGTCTGTGGTCTCCGGGATCACCGCCACCGGGCATCCGGCGTGCCGGGCCAGCGCCGAACTGACCGAGCCGAGGATCATGCGGCTGAAGGTGCCGAGCCCGTGGGTGCCGACGACCAGCAGGCGCGCGGATTCGGATCGGTCGCGCAGGACCGGGATCGGCGGCGCCTCGACCAGGTCGGTCCTGATGTCGAGCTCCCCGATGGAAGAGGTTGCCTCGACGGCCGTCTCGCACGCTGCCTGAAGTGCTGTCCGTCCCGCCTGCCGGTAGCTGTCGTAGTCGATATACGCGACGCTGATACCAGGGCCGAAGTCCATTGGTGCCCCGATCGCGTAGACGATGTGCAGCGGTGCGTGACGATGGGCTGCGTCGGTGGCGGCCCACCGTACGGCGGCGAGCGCGGACGACGAGCCGTCGACACCGACGAGGATCGGGGGATTGCTGCTGGCAGACATCTTATTCCGCTTTCTTCTGGTCTTGGTGGGCGATTCGCCGTAGACCGTCGGTCACGTTCGGTGCGTGATGCGGTCGAGCTCGGTATGAGCGATTCGGGCGGCCCAGACGCGGGCGCGTTCCAGTTCACCCGCGCTGAGGGGGCCGGTCGTGTCTTCGACCAGGAAGTCCACTGGCTCGTCGGCGAGGGAATAGCCCAAGCGTCGCAGCCGTTTTCCGATGCCGCGTGCGGCTGAACCCGGTAGCCATGGGGGTTTGGCTATCTTGGTGCCGAATGCGGCGGCGCGGTGGCCTGGCGGCACCGGCAGCGCCGCGTCCAGCCATTCGCGGACGCCGATGTCGGTCGCGATGGGGGCGTCGGTTTGCTTGGCGGCGTCGCGGCGAGTCTGCGGGCGGCTGAGCCCGAACGCGTGGGTGGGTCCGCCGACCAGGAGCAAGTTCATCGTCGGCACAGGACACTCGGCGGCGGCCGCCACGTTCAGCACTTCTACCTCGGCGTGCTCGCGTAATCCTTGTGCGATGGCTTGCGCGATAGCGGCGGTGTTGCCGAACATCGACTCGTAGACAACTCGTGCGCGCATGACCTTCTCCTCTGCGCGGTTTGCTGCGAACCTGGGGAGAATTGCAACGCTACGGCGGCGCGAAACGAGCGCACAGAGCCGAACCGACGCTTACCGGGGGACCTTCGCCCCGTCACTGTGGTGCCCATTGCCGGACAGAATCTCGCCGAACCAAGTATTCGCGCCGCAGGTCGGCGCAATCGCCCCAGCCACAGTCTGTCGTGCCTGAATTCACTGCCGACGGGTGGCGATGATGACCGGGATACGGGTTCCCTGCAGCACTGCCTGACTGACCGAGCCGAGGGCCGCGCCCGCGACTCCGCCGCGCCCTCGGCTGCCGAGCACGAGCAGCTGTGCGTTCCGGGCCTCTTGCAGCAGTCGCCGCGCGGGTTGCCCCTCGGCAACGACGCGATCGACGGGAACATCGGGATACTTCTCGGCGACGCCTGCCAGCCGTTCCGCAAGCAACGCACCGGTTCGCACCTGTGTTTCGGCAGGTGGGTCACGCCGAGACCAGATTGTCATCGCGACGACCCCTACTCGCCGCGCCGACGCCTCGTCGAAGGCGATCTCGACCGCGTGCGCGCTGCACAGCGATCCGTCCACGCCCACCAGGACCGGAGACTGCGGCAAGGGTGGTGGGGCCTCGTCGATACCGGGGATGATGGCCACCGGACATCTGGCATGCCTCGTCAGCTCCACAGCGACGGATCCGAGTAGTACTCGTTCGAACGTGCCGAGTCCACGGGTACCGACCGTGAGGAGTTCGGCGTGCGCGGATCGACGGACGAGCGCGGTCACCGGGGATGGCGACTCGAGGAAGGTTTCGACCTCGAGGTCGCCGATCGATTCGGTCAACTCCCGCACGATGCTTCGTCCGGAGCTGAGTGCGGACTCACCTGCCTTGCGGTGTGCGCTCGTATCGAACAGCAGGGTGCCGAGCACGGGCAAGGCTTCGCCAGGAACGCCGAGCGCGTTGACCAGATGCAACGGTGTGTGACGTCGCGCAGCCGCTATCGCGGCCCAGCGAACGGCGGCGAGCGAGGCTGCCGAGCCGTCGACGCCGACAACAATTGGACGTGCGGTACGCACAGTCAATGATGTCGCCCTTTCCCGTGGCAGGCGGTTCTTCCTACCACGCGCTCATTCTGCTGTTCCACTCACACACGGCGGCGTAGTCCTGGATATCCGCCTCGGCCACGGCGTGAGGTCCGCCCTCTCCATCACGTGCCCTTTCGCGACCGCGCCGTCCACCGTCCACGCAGGTGTGTAAGGCCGTTCGCCAATGTCCGTGCAGATTGGGTCCGGTTTCGCCAAGTGGTCCCGCTGGGATGGTCAGCGTGTCGGTCTGTGAGGGTGGGCGTCGCCGGGGTGGTCATGGGTATCGGCAGTGTGCGAGCGCTCTCCGTGGCCGCCCATCATCAGCATCATCATGATCGGGCAGGCCAGGACGATCAAAAGCAGGAGCAGTGTGGTGACCGGTACTCCCATCACGATCAGCACCGTGGCCGCGATGGCGAGGGCGATCAGGTACAGGGGTGCGTGGCGGATGTTCATGATGGACCTCTTCGGGCAACAGTTCGATGCCCTTCAGCCTTGCTGGTCGTGACCGGATGCGGCAGGGCCTGAAGACAGTTCCTGTGATGCCCTAGTTCCTCCGCGGTTTCAGTGTGAATCCGCACATCAT
>NZ_BAGF01000151.1 GCF_000308755.1 Nocardia pneumoniae NBRC 100136 | reverse complement strand
CAGCATCCCCTGTGGCGATTCGCACTTACACCGCGCGCCGAACCCGCCCCCGAAAGCCGACTGAGCAGTTTCAGCAGCGCTGCTTCGGGCACCACTCGTTCGACGGGGTTCCGGCGACCGGCGGGAAGCCGGCACGGACGTGTGTGAGCGAGGCAAGCCCATGACGAAAGAGCACGGTGAAGGGAAACGGCACGAGGACCAGCGAGCCGACCCGGCGGATACCCGTGATCACCTCGGGACGCCGGTCGATGCGACCGATACCGGAGCCCGGCCGGATCTGGACCCCGACGAGCTCGATAGCCCGGCCGACCTGTCGAAACCCTCCCTGCTCGCGGTGGTCAAGCGCGCGGGCAAAGAGTTCCAGCGCGACAACCTCACCGATCTGGCCGCCGCCCTCACCTATTACGCGGTGTTGTCGATCGTGCCCGGCCTGATCGTCCTGGTCTCTCTGCTCGGCCTGCTCGGCCCGAACGCCGCCGCCGAACTCGTCGACCAGGCCCAGCAGATCGCGCCCGGTTCGAGCGCGGATTTCGTGCGCACCCTCGTCGACCAAGCGCAGGCCGGGAAACACGGCGCAGGCTGGGGCGCGATCCTCGGTCTCGCCGTCGCGCTCTGGTCTGCGTCAGGGTACGTGGCGGCCTTCATGCGCGCCTCCAATGTCGTCTACGGCATCGGCGAGGGCCGGCCGATCTGGAAGACCACACCCATCCGGCTCGGCGTCACGATCGTCTCGATGATCCTGCTCGTCGTCAGCGCCGCCATCGTGGTGGCGAGCGGGCCGGTCGCCCAGCAGATCGGCGACTTCCTCGGCCTGGGTGCCACCACGGTGACCATCTGGAACATCGCCAAATGGCCGGTGCTGTTCGTCCTGGTATCGGCGCTGCTGGCCATCCTGTTTTGGGCCAGCCCGAACGCCCGCCAAGGTGGCATCAAGTGGATCAGCCCCGGCGGGGTGATCGCGGTCCTCATCTGGCTGGTCATCTCGGTACTGTTCTCCGTCTACATCGTCAACTTCTCCTCCTACGACAAGACCTACGGCTCGCTTGCCGGGGTGGTGATCTTCCTCGTGTGGCTTTGGCTGACCAATATCGCGCTGCTGCTCGGAGCCGAGATCAACGCCGAACTCGACCACGGCAAAGCCATTGCCCAGGGGCTTCCCGAAGACCTGCAGCCCTTCGCCGTCCCACGCGACACGCGCAAACTCGACGACGCGGACAAGAAGGCGGTCCGAGCCGCCGAATCCGCGCGCACATCGGCTGCTCCTCGGGATCGATGAGTTCCAACCAGCGCCCGCCGACGACAGGCCCCAGGTCGGCGGCGATATATACCCTTCGCCGAAACGAAACACAGCCAGCGACGGCGATGGCCGAACCCGGCCCTGCTGGCAGGGTTCGAGCGAGCCGAGCCCACTGCTCGGCCATATCGTGAACAGATGACGCCCCCCGACCCTCTGGCCGGACGACTCGACGATCTCGACCGGATACAAGCGATCAACCGGTCCTCACTCGCCGACTAAGAGCCGCCATTGATTTAAGGCGCGTGTGAGGTCGCAGATGTGTCAATGCGCCTATACGGGCCACGTTTTCACTCATGCCGGTCCGCCGGTTAGTGACGCCTGGGATCGGGCAAGGCTGGCGACATCGGCTTCGATGGTCGCACAGAGGATCTCGTGAGGCGGTGCTAGGACGAGAGCACTCGCAGCATCATTCGGGACAGCATCCGGCATGGAGTCACCTCTTTCGTGACCGGTCTGCTGATTCTCCCGCCATCGCTTGAAGCGCAGGTTTCTTGTTTGCGCCACTCTCGTAAGGCAACACGATTCCCGCCGTCGGCACACTGTCATGGTGACGCTGGCTCTCGGGCTGCTGATGTGAAGTGGCTACGATGGGCGGCGGTGAGGCGGGCCAAGACATCGCGGCCATGGCGGGCGCCTTCCCACTCGTGTGGTAGCAGCTCGCCGGATACATGTCGCCGAGGAGTGGCCATGTCCCAGCGACTACGCGACACGCAAGCTCGGCTACATCCCCCGCAAGAACTGGCGAACCGCGCTCCGGGAAAGTTTTGCAGTGGTTGCGAACTCAGCACCAGGGCCTGGCCGCGGCTGGCGCAGGAGATCTGAGGGCGCCAGTTCAGTGACCGATGCTGTTGTCGCCGGCTTCGACCAGGCCGCTCTCGTAGGCGAAGACGACGATCTGGGCGCGGTCGCGCAGGCCGAGTTTCGTGAGGATGCTCGAGACGTGGGACTTGACCGTCGCGGCTCCGATGAACAGCTGCGCGGCGATCTCGGCGTTGCTGGCTCCGCGCGCGACGGCGACCATGACGTCGCGTTCCCGGTCGCTGAGCCGTTGCAGGCGGTTTGCCACGGCGGTGTCTATGGTGAGACGGCGTGCGAACCGGCCGATCAAGCGGCGAGTGATCGAGGGCGCGAGCAGTGCACCACCGTCGGCCACGGTTCGCACAGCTGCGGCCAGTTGGTCGGCAGGCATGTCTTTGAGCACGAAGGCGCTGGCACCGGCCCGCAGGGCCCGATAGACGTATTCGTCGGGGTCGAATGTGGTCAAGATCAGCACCCGGACGTCCCAATCCGCCTCAGCCATAATCGTGGCGGTCGCTTCGAGTCCATCCATTTCGGGCATGCGGATGTCCATCAGAATCACGTCCGGACGATGCCGGTGCGCCGCCTCGATCGCTTCGAGTCCGGTTCCGGCCTCGGCCACCACTTCGATGTCGGGGTGGATCCGCAGCACCATCGTGAAGCCGGTGCGGACCAGGGCCTGATCGTCGACGACGATGACGCGGACACTCATGCCGGGCTATGCCCCGGCGCGAATGGGTTCACGGAACTCACGGCTGCGGCCCTCCTGTGGGTAGCTGGGCGAGCACTCGGAAACCGCCGCCGGGTCGCGGGCCCGTCTGGAGGCTGCCACCCAACAGTAGGGCCCGTTCGCGCATACCGATGATCCCGTGACCGGCCGGGCGCTTGTCGATACTCGGCCCCGGTCGTGTCGCGCGGCCGTCATCGAGTACTTCTATCGTGATGCCCTGACCACACTGCGTGCCGCGTAGGTGCACTTCGGTCCGGGTCCGCGGGCCGCTGTGCTTGAGCACGTTGGTCAGCGCTTCCTGCACGATGCGATACGCCGACAGTTCCACACGAGCCGCCAAGGGGGTACGAACGTTCTCGGTCGTCACCGAGATATCGAGGCCCGCCCGGCGCACCTCCTCGACGAGACCGGGAAGGTCGGCAAGGCCGGGTTGCGGACCGAGCCCGTCATGATCGAGATCCGGCCGCAGCACTCCCAGCAGATGGCGCAGTTCATCCAGCGCTTGGCGCCCGGCGTCCTCGACCGCGGCCATCGCCTGGTGGGCCGCCTCGGGGTCGTGGGTGGCCACAACCTTGGCGGCCCCGGCTTGCACCGTCATCATGCTCACTCGGTGAGCGACCACATCATGGAGTTCGCGGGCGATGCGGGTACGTTCCTCGGTGCGGATCCGGCGTTCCTCGTCGGCTTGTTCCCGGCGCAGCCGCTCGGCGCGTTCGGCGCGCAGACGCAACCGGCGGCCGACGTACCACGCCAGTTCCATGGCGACGAGGCCGGTGATGATCTCCGCCCAGGCGGCGTGCGCGAGCAGGCCATCGACGGTGACCACGACAAAGCCACCCCCGACACCGACATAGCCCCGTCTCAGCTCGCCGGAGTAGCGCCCCGTGCTGTACAGCGCGACGATCGCCATGCCGCCGAAGTCGGAGTTCACCGAAATCAGCGCCACGACCAGCCAGGACAGCAGCGTCACCGCCAAGACCGGCACGGGTGCGCTGCGGCGCCAGTACAGCGCCGCGCTCGCCACAGCGGAAACCAGCAGCACCGCGACGGGTACCGAACCGGTTGATCGGAGGGCGATCGCGTCTCCGGGCGCGTCCACGACGTGCACGGCCAGCAGGAACATCGTGACCGCGAGAGTGGCGTCCGAGGTGCGTGGCCAGCGGGTGAACGGGCCCCGGAATCGCTTCGACGTGCCATGTGGCGCAGGCGAGGACCGGAGGGCAGCGCGGTCTGTCATCGCCCCGGGACCCGGTGGCCGTTGCGAGATGAATCGATGCGCACCAGGCAACGGTAGGCCACACCGGGATCGGCAGTCATCACGCTCCGTGCGGATACCGCCTCCGCCGCCAGGAGGAGGACTGCGGCATGGCAACCCGACGCCCGAGGGGAAGCGAACCCTCTTGCGGCGGGCGACCGCGCAGGTGCCCGCCGCCCACGATGGAACCCGCTGTCCACCAAGTGCCTTCGAAACAACCAGCGGCCATCACCCAGGAGTACGTGATCATGAACCGACTGACCCGCCGCATCGGCGACCTCAGTGCCCGCCGACCATGGCACACCATCGCTGCCTGGGTGGCAGCTGTCGCCATCGTCTTAGCACTGGCCGGGACTGCGGGCGGCCCGTTCATCGACGACTTCATCGCGCCCGGCAGCCAGAGCGCGCAGGCGATGGAACTGCTCGAGCAACGCTTCCCCGAAGCAGCCGACGGCAGCGCCATGGCAGTTTTCGCCGCGCCGCCGGGGGAGCGGCTCGACGGTTACCGCTCCGCTGTCGATGCCGCAGTCGTCCGGGTTGCCGACGTGGAGCACGTGGCCGCGCTGGCCGACCCGTTCGCCACGGGCACAATTTCCCCCGACGGGCGGATCGGCTTCGCCGAAATCACCTTCGATCTGCCGTCGACCGATTTGGGGCCGGAAGTACTGGACGCGCTTTTCGCGGCGATGGCACCGGCACGGGACGCCGGTGTCACGGCGGAACTCGGTGGCGACGCGGCGTTCATCAACGCCGATACCGAGACCTCGGGTGCGGAAGCCGCTGGTGTGCTGGTCGCGCTGATCGTGCTGGTCGTCGCGTTCGGCAGCATCGTGGCCGCACTACTTCCGATAGCGCTGGCCCTGATCACGGTTGCCGCCGGAGTCGGTGGCATCGTGGTACTAGCGGCCGCCCTGGACATCTCTTCGGCGGCACCGACGATCGGCGCGATGATCGGCCTGGGTGTCGGCATCGACTATGCCCTGTTCATCGTGGCCCGCTACCGCGAGAACCGCGCCGCAGGCCAGCACAACGCGGCAGCGCTGTCCAACGCGATGGGAACCGCCGGCTCTGCCGTGCTGTTCGCGGGCGGCACCGTCGTCGTGGCCATGACGGCCCTCGTGCTGACCGGTGTCGGATTCCTGACCTCGGTCGGTCTCAGCACTTCGCTGGTGGTGCTGCTTGCTGTCGCGACCGCGCTCACGTTGTTGCCTGCGCTGCTGTCACTGCTCGGCGACCGCATCGACGCCGGACGCCTGCTTCGCCGCGGTCGCCCAGCCTTGCAGCCGACGGGCACGGCGTGGTGGCGCTTCGCGCACCGGATCGCCGAGCGGCCGTGGCCGTATCTGGTCGTCGCCGCGGTGGTGCTGCTTGCATTGGCCGCTCCGGCTTTCAGCATGCGCATGGGCTTCCCTGACGCTGGTGACGACTCGACGAGCACCACGCACCGCCGCGCCTACGACCTGCTGGCCGACGGTTTCGGGCCAGGCTTCAACGGCGCGCTGTTGCTTGTCGCCGATCTGCGCAGCCCGGGAGTCGATGCCGGGCACATTCCTGCGCTGGCCGAGCGCATTGCCGCCGACGACGGGATCGTGGCCGTGGGCGTGCCCCGGACCTCGTCCGCCGGTGACACGGTCGTGCTGTCGGCGATACCTGCCACCGGTCCCGCAGACGCGGCAACGGCGGAAACCCTGCGGCGCGTCCGCGACCTGCTGCCGGACAACGTCGCCGTCTCGGGCCTGACAGCAATGACCGACGATCTCACCGAACGGCTGGACGAAGCCCTGCCGGTCTTCGTCGCCGCGATCCTGGCCGCGTCGTTTCTACTGCTGATGGTGGTGTTCGGCTCCCTCGCGATACCGCTGAAAGCGGCGGTGATGAACCTGCTGTCGATCGGCGGGGCCTACGGCATCGTGATTGCGGTATTCCAGTGGGGCTGGTTCGCTGCCGCATTCGGTCTGGAGAGAACCTATCCGATCCCCTCACCGATGCCGACGATTTTCTTCGCCATTCTCTTCGGCCTGTCCATGGACTACGAGGTGTTCCTGCTCTCACGTATCCGCGAGGAATTCGACGCCACCGGCGACAATGCAGAGTCGGTCGCACGCGGCTTGGCGGGTACGGGCCGCGTGATCACCTCCGCCGCCCTGATCATGACCGCGGTGTTCCTCGGCTTCGTCGCGAGCCCGTCGCCGCTGGTGAAGATGATGGGTCTGGGTCTGGCCGCCGCGATCGTGCTGGACGCGACGATCGTCCGGATGGTGCTGGTACCCGCAACCATGGCAGTGCTGGGCCGGGCCAACTGGTGGATGCCCCACTGGCTCGGCTCGTTCCTCCCGCGAGCGCGCAAGCGCGATATCGAGCCGCCGACCGGGACTGCGCCGATTCCAGCCACCGAGCGCAGCTGAATTCTCCTGCGGCGCAAGAGCTCTCCCATGTGATCCGAACCGCGCGGTCAATCGCTCGACCACCCGTAGGAAGGAAAACGAATGAAAGCGATCGTTCACGACGAATACGGTGCACCGGACGATGTCCTGGAACTTCGTGACATCGATCCTCCGGCGCCGGAGGACAGTTCGGTGCTGGTCCGGGTGCACGCGACATCGGTGAACCCCGCCGACTGGCACTTGATCAGAGGCATTCCATACATCGCCCGTCTGCAGCTGGGGCTGCGGCGCCCGCGCCATACGGTGCCCGGCTGTGATGTGGCGGGGCAGGTGGAAGCGGTCGGTGCGAACGTCACCGGATTTCGGCCCGGAGACGATGTATTCGGAAGCCCGTTCCTGCGCGGCTTCGGTACCTTCGCCGAATACGTCTGCGTTCCAGCAGATCTACTGGCACACAAACCGGAGAATCTCTCCTTCGAGCAGGCCGCGGCCGTACCATTGGCCGCGACGACGGCCCTGCAAGGACTACGGGATCACGGACGGATCGGTCCGGGAAAGCGCGTGCTGATCGTCGGCGCGTCCGGCGGTGTCGGCACGTTCGCCGTGCAGCTCGCCAAGCACTGGGGCGCCGAGGTGACCGGTGTGTGCGGCACGGGAAATGCCGACCTGGTCCGGTCCCTCGGCGCGGACCATGTCATCGATTACACCCGAGGAGATTTCACCCGCGGCGGGCGACGCTATGACGTCGTCTTCCAATTGTCCGGAACCCGCGCCCCATCGGACTACCTGCGTGCACTCACACCCGGCGGCACGCTGGTACTGGCCGGCGGTGACTCCGACGGCCACTGGATCGGCGCTGTGGATCGCCTGCTCGCCGCTCGCCTGATGTCCCCATTCGTGAGCCAGCGCCTGACGAGCCTCACAGTCGCGCCGAACGCGGCAGATCTGGTGCGGCTCCGGGATGTCATCGAGGCGGGCGAAGTGACCCCCGTCATCGACCGCAGCTACCCCTTGGACGAACTGCCCGCTGCCATCCGCTACCTGGAGCAGGGCCACGCCCGCGGCAAGATCGTCATTGTGCGGTAGAAAGCTCGAATCTACATCCGTGCCACGCCATCCGGCTGTATGACGGTGCCAACCCGAGAACGCGGTGATAGTGGCGGCCCGAGACGTACAATGGATCAGTGAGTCGGCCCCGCACACGCGGGGATGGCCCCGCCCGCGACTCGACGTCCAAGGCGGACAAAGTCAAGGTGGCACGTCAAGGCACGCGGCAATGGTCGGCCGGGTTGAATATCCTAGTGCGAGCCCGCTCGGGGCACATCGAATGTGGGGCCGGTGATGAGACGAGCCTGGACGGCGATACCGTGCGGGCTCATTCTGTCCTGTCGCGGCTGCGGTTACCGGTCCGCGTGTCCGGCGACTCGGCGCAGGTGCTCGCGGAGCAGTTCGGCCCGGCGGAAAGGTACTGCGATCCTCTATCTGTATGGCGCACGACATCTTTCACTTTTCAGCCCGCCCGCTCCCGGATCCAGATCGCTGCCCCGACCGGTATCTGAGGTCCCATCCCGACACCGATGCAGAATTCACGGCGACCAGCACTCCGGTCGATCCCATTGGCTCTAAGGGGTAGTCGTCGTAGATCAACTGTTCGGGCCTGCCGTGCTCCAGCACGCGGACAGCTCTGATGGTTGTGGGAAGTGTTGTCGTCGTGTTCATTCGGCACGCCTGAGCAGATATTGCCAGCCCGCGTCGAGCTGGGAGCGTGGCCACACCTGGTCGCGTTTGAAACGTATCTCCGCTTCGTCGGACCAGGTCTTCGGCCCGCCTGCGGCGGCGGCGAGAAGCTGTATGCGGCAGGCACGTTCGAGCAGGACGGCGTACATGACGGCAGTCGCGGAATCCGCACCGACGGTGACCGCGCCGTGGTTGGGAATGAGAATCGCGTTGGCGCCACCGAGCCGCCGCGCGAGCGCACGACCCAATTCCGGCGTGGCGATGAGCGCCCCGGTGTCGGTGAACCGGGGCAGCTGTGGGTAGGTGAACGGAACCGCGTCGTGCGAGATCGCCCGCAGCTCACAGTCGAGTGAGGCGAAGGCGGCCAGCGCGGGAGCATGGGTGTGCACGACACTCCCGATATCGGCTCGCCGCCCGATGATCTCGGTGTGGATCGGGAATTCGAGGTGCGGTTTGCCGGTGCCGTCCAGTACGGCTCCTTCGTCCGATACCAGGAGCACTCGGTCGTCGTCGATTTCTTCGAACCCCCACCCGGCGGCCTTCATCCAGACGCCGCGCCCCTCGGCATCACGGACCGAGGCATGGCCCCACACCATGTCGCCGAGCCCGGCGGCGGCCAGGGCACGGCCGGCCTGCACCACCGCCTGTCGCGGTTCACGCATGCGACTCCTTCGAATGTCGAAAATCAAAGGTCGATTCGGGTTCGAGTACCATGATCTCGGTCTGCTCCGGCGCGAGCTTCTCGAGCAGCTGGTAGTGCATGCGCTGGTGCGCGAGCGCCAGCCCGCCCTGATGAATCGGGATGGCCACCCGCGGCGCGACCGCCCGCAGATAGTCGATGCCCTCACCGATTTTCATCCACGGTCCACCGACCGGAAGCAACAACACATCGACATTTCCGGGCGGCTGATCGAAGGCGTCCCCTGGATGCAGCAGTGATCCGGCGACGAGATAGCCGTTGTTGTCCGAGCCGGGCAGGTCCGGATGGACACAAGCGTGTGCACCGCCGGTCACGATGATGTCGACGCCCCGAACCGTCAGCTTGTCACCGGGTTCGACTACGCGGGTACTCGGCGTCAGGCCGGCGAGCACGGACGTCGTTCCCGGGCTGTGCACGAGCAGAGCCCGGGGATTGTGTTCGAGTAGTTCTGGGACCCTCGCCATATCGAGGTGGTCGGGGTGCGCGTGGGTGATCAGCACGAGGTCGATCTCGCGCAGCTGCCCGAAGTCGCGCGAGTAGGTACCCGGGTCGATCAATATCCGTACCGAACCTTCCGGAGTCGGAATTTCGGCCAGCACACACGCATGTCCGTAGTGGGTGATCTTCATCAGGGATTCACCACCGTCATCCACATCGGCTCGCTGCGGCGCAGCATGGCGTCCACGGCCGTGACGGCATCGACGAGCGCGAACCGCTGGGTAATGAGGTCGTCAATGTTCACCGCGCCGCTGGCGAGCAGTTGCAGCACTTCTCGGGCGTCGGTGCGCGTGCAAGCACGAGTCCCGACGAACCGCCAGCAGTTGGCCATCATCGCCATAGCCGGAAACGGCAACGGCGCTCGGTTCGCGCCCATGTGCACCAACGTGCCGCCGGTCGCGAGGCCTGCCATGGCCTGGGCGGTCGCAGGACCATCCGGGATGTAGTCGATCACGGCGTGCGCACCATCCGGGACAAGGTCCCGCAGCCGGCGCGTCAGCCCGCCGGTCGACGACCAGTCGCCGTCGAGATCCTCGAGCGCGAGGCAGTCGGTGTCGACCCGGCCCGCGAGTGCCTCGACCGAATGCAATCGCTGCGCGCTGCGGCCGACGAGGATGAGCCGCGAAATCCCGAAGTGTTCGGCAAGTTTCACCGTGGCGGTCCCCATGGTTCCGGTGGCCGCGGTGACCACGACGGTCGCCCCCAAGGGGAGATCGGCCGATTTCAGCGCGCGCACGGCATTGGCGAGGTCGTGAACCTTTGCGCCCACATCGAATCCGACGGAATCCGGCAGCGGGTCGGTGAGCCAATGCGGGACGCGGACGTACTCTGCCAATGCCCCGTCGTGATACTCGTCGTAAAGCGGCATCGGTACCGCGCTGAACGCGGCGTGGCCGATCATGGCCTGCTGGTCGCACATCATGTCGCGGTCGGTCCGGCAGTAGACGCAGTTACGGCAGTTGAGGTTCGGGTGTACCCGAACCCGATCGCCGATCGCGATCCCGCGCACCTGCGTGCCCACCGCGGCCACTGTTCCGGCCGCTTCGTGCCCAAGGGTGGTCGGAAGGTGTTTGAACGCACCCTCTTTGAGGAGTCGCATCATGCCCGGTGCCAGTCCGGCGGCGGCGACGGCTACCACTACGTCGAGTGGTCCCGGTTCGGGTACCGGAATCTCTTCGAGGACTATGGCATCGGAGTTCCGGTGGGCGCGGGCGGCGAGCATGGTGGTCATCGGTGGTCCTTCGAGCAGGCGGCGGCATACCGTTCGGGCGAGTAGGGTTCGGCGGTCCGGGTGGTCTCGGCGACCTGCGGCAGTTCCCGATGCGACAGCAGGGTGAGGTATTCGCCCGCTTCGTGGTGCACGGCGCTGTGGGAGATGCCGAGCGGGATCCGGACGAAGTCGCCTGGGCCGAGTTCGACGATGCCGCGCTGTGTCAGCAGCGTGCGCCGACCGCTGATCTGGTACTGGATCTCGTCGCCGTCCAGGGTACGGCGGTAGCGGCGCTCGACTCCGGCCGCGGACCGCACGACCCCGAGCCGGAATTCCGCTGTACCGTACAGCCAGCTCGTCCCCGGGTGATCCGCTCCGCGCAGGACACCCATACGGTCCTTCTCGTCGTGGACCCGGTCGAGAATCCGCAGTTCGTCGACGGGGAACACGGCGATGTCGTGGCCGCCCGCACCCATGCACTGGGTGACGGCTTCGTTGACTTCGCCGGGCCGCCAACTAGCGAACGGTGGTGAAACCGGTTGCGATTCACGCACACTCGCACCGAGCTCGGTGACCGGCGCTGGAATATAGAACAGGAGATGGCTTTCCTTGCGCCCGTAATTGTCGTGCGCGACACCGCGCGGGATACGGGAGAACTCGCCCGCGCGATGCTCGATGACGCCGAGTTCGGTCATCAGGGTGCGATCACCGGCGATCTGATAGGAGATCTCGTCAACGTCGCAATTGCGGTGGTAGAAAGGCTGCCGGTTGTCCATGGTCTGCCACTCGACCCGGATCTGATCGCTCTCGTACACCCCGCGCGGCGGGGCGAACGGCTGAGCCCGGTACTCCGGTGGGTAGTGCACCACGGTCAGCGGCGGGTGATCACGCCACAGCTTCATCGGCGTCGTGCCGGAATGCGGTGCCGAGAGCAGTAGGTGTTCGTCGCGTGCGATGCTGCGCAGCGGCTGGTCGGATCCGATGACCATGACGTCCTCGATGACGTTCATGCAGACCTCCTCGTCTGTGGTGGATAGGGTCCGTCGCACGGGTGGTGCGGTGGTCAGCTCGCCGGCAATGCCTTGTAGTACCGGGCGGCACCGGGATGCAGCGGGATCGGTGTCCGTCCCATGGTCGGCGGATCCAGCGGGTATGTGATCGGGCTTCGCTCGGGTGCCAGGTGCAGGTACTGCGCCTCGATGAGGTGTCGGGTTTCGCCCAGAATCCAGGCGATCGCGTAGGCCAGGTCGTCAGCGAGCTCGCTGGTGGTGAACATCAGGAAGTCGGAGAAATCGAGGGTGCGGAACGATCCGCAGCCGGGGAAGAATCCATCCGCGACTGTCGCTGCGGGCCAGCCGAAGTCGGCGTCGAGCGAGGCCAGCACTTCGGGTTCGACCTCCAGGAAGTGATAGTCAGCGCCGAACTGCTGCCACTGCGGCAGCATCACCGCCTCGTGCACGATCGCATTGGCTCGCCCGGCCAGCACGTGGTCCAGCGATTCGAAGGGGCGTTCGTCCGCCAGGAATTCGCCATCCCACCCGATGACATCGATGCCGGCGCGGTCGAGCAGTGCGTGCGCGGCGAGACCGACGTGATTGACCCCGTCGTGGATCGCCGTCGCCACCGTCAGTCGCGGCGCGCGCGCACGCAATTCCGCGAAGGTGGTGACGCCGAGAGAACGGTGGATCGCCACGACCAGGCGGTCACGTTGTGGGACGACACCCAGTGCGCGCAGATCGGGAAAGAACTCGTCGCAGTATGCGCCACGGCCGTCGAGTGCGGCCGCCGCGAACGCGGCGGGCGTGGTGAGGGCGATATCGACCTCGCGGCGTCCGACGGCACGGACGCCGTCGATGAATCCGCGACCGTTCCAGATCGCGATCCGGGTATCGGGTCCGCTGCGGTCACCCAATTCCTGGGCCACCCAACCGCATACGCGATGCAGATTCGCACCTCCCCAGTCGCCCATCAGTTGCAGGGTCAGGGAGCGGTCGAGCCTCGGCTCGTCGGGGCGGGTAGTCATCGGGACGCGACCTCCGGCTGCGGGCCGTCGGCGCGAACCCGGTTACGGAGCACGCCTACGCCGTCGACCTCGACGCTGATCGAGTCACCGTCGGTGAGGAACAGCTGCGGGTCACGCCGGAAACCGACCCCGCCCGGGGTGCCGGTTAGGATCAAGTCTCCTGGGGTGAGCGTGGTGAAGGTGGAGATGGTGGCGATCAAGCGCGGAATCGAGAAGATCAGCATCGACAGATCCGATTCCTGAACCTTCTCGCCATTGAGAATCGTTCGGAGACCGACTTTGTCGATATCGACGCCGTCCGGTGGGATCAGGTAGGGACCGATCGGCGTACTGGCATCCCAGGCCTTACCCTGCATCCACTGGTGGGTCTTGTACTGGAAGTCGCGCATGGTCACGTCATTGGCCACCGTGTAGCCGAGGACATGGTCGAGGGCGTCGGATTCGGCGATGCGGCGGCCGGGGCGGCCGATCACCACGACCAATTCGCCTTCATAGTCGACCTGCTCGGACTCCGCAGGCAGCACGATGTCGTCGTAGGCGCCGATGAGGCTGTCGGCGAACTTGGGGAAAAGCACCGGGTACTTCGGCATTTCCCGGTTCGTCTCGGCGACATGTTCGCGGTAGTTGAGCCCGACGCAAAAGACCTTCGACGGCCTCGGCACCACGGGCAGAAGCCGCACCTCATCGACCGGGACGGTGCCACGAATGTCTCGGACAGCGATGCGCAGCACGTCCGGGGTGGTATCTGCCCCGATTTCACGGAGTTCCGCCAACGGCACCAGTGACGTACCCTGCACTTCGCCCACCCGCCGGACTCCGCGGCGCTCGAAGGTTGCGTAGGCCATGGTCATTTCCCTTCGCTGGTCTTGCGCCACGAGGCGAGTTGGCCGCCCCACAGGTTCACGGTGTTGGGGATCGGCTTCCAGCGCCGCGGCACGTAGGTGACGCGGTCGTCGTGGAACTTCTCCATCTCTGCGGAGAGTTCGATGTGGTTGCCCGCTGGGTCGTCGAAGAAGACGAACAGGTTGTTGCCGGGCCCATGTCGACCGGGTCCCCAAGTGACCTCGATGTTTTCGTCGGTGAGCCGGTCACACCAGGTTTTGAAGTCCTTCCACTGCGCCAGGTCGTAGGAGTGGTGGTCGATATCGCCGCCGTGGCCGACATTCACCACGGCCAGAGTGTGGTGGTCGCGGTCGCTGCGCAGCCAGGCGAAGCGGCCGTCGTCGAGCTGATCGGAGATACGGAAGCCGACCACATCGACGAAGAAAGCCACCATCGTTTCGACATCGTCGGTGCCGAGGGTGATGTGCTGGTATTTGATCGGCCGGCGGCCGGTGTCGGCGGCATGCTCGCCCTCTCTGCGCACCGCGCTGTGAAAATGCACGGGGGTGCCGTGCGGGTCGGTCACCACGATGCCGTGTGCAGTACCGACGCCGCTGTCGAGATAGCCGGCGTCGAGGTCGGTCACGGTGTGACCGGCGCTGGTCAGCCGGTTGGCGATACCGTCGATGCCAACCGGGTCGCGAACTTCGAAACCGTAGTGCCGCAGGGCTTTTTCGCCTTCGAGCAGTTCGATGACGTGGTGGCCGCCGCCCCAGCCCAGGCGCAGTCGTCCATCGGGCAGCTGCTGCTGTACGACCAATCCCAGTACGCGCCGGTAGAACTCGGTGGTGCCGGCAAGGTCGGGAACGGTGAAACCGATGTGCGAGACCGTGGTTCGGGTCAGTGTTCCGGCGGCGTCGCGTTCCCGCAGCACTACGCGTTGTGGTTCATCCATGGCTGAGTGCCCTTTCTGATGGCGAGATCGTCTCGACGGTGTCGGGTGTCCAGGTCCGGACTCGGAGGACGAGGTCGGCGCTGTCGTGCGGAAGCCAGGCGGCTGCCACGATGCGATCGGGTCGGACCAGCACGAATCGTGCGTTGTAGTCGGCGAATTCGCTGATCAGGTCACCGTCCACATCGATGACGACGCGGCGGACGGTGCGCGGCATATGGTCGGTGACAGTCACTTGCACCGGGACGGCATCGAGGCTCACCCTGACGGGTTCGACAGCCTCCCATTCCGTTTCGTCGACTTCGACAGCGAGCAACGCCCAACCGCAGCCGATCACCTCGTCGAGTCGGCGCAGGCGGTGGGTGTCGGTGTCGAATACGAGGGGCTGGCCGATCGGAACCCCCACCAGCTCGGGCCGGTCGGTGGCCGCGATCAGGCCCTCGGTGTACCGCTGCACCGGCCGGTACCGCATTTCCTCAAGGTAGGTACGTCCTTCGTCGGTCGCCAGCGCCAGGGCGACGGCGCGATCCCGCCGGTCGGCGACTCGCGGCGAGGTCGTCATGACGATTCTGCCGAGTCGTTCGGACAGGTCGACGGTCGCCGATGCGTGTGGGTACCGTTCGCTCTGATACGTGTCCAGGGCCGTCGGCGCCAGCCGCCCAGCCAAGACATCGGCCACCTTCCAGGTCAGGTTGGCCGCGTCCCGGATTCCGGAGTTCAAGCCCTGCCCCGCGAACGGCGGCATCATGTGCGCAGCGTCGCCGAGCAGGAAAGAGCGACCGATCATCCACTGATCGGCGACCACGGCGTTGAAGCGGTAGTTCACCGCACGTTCGACCTGATCGGGAGTGATCGAGCGATACCGGGCCACGAGCCGTTCGATGAGCTCGAATGGCGGTTCCTGCTCCGGGGTGCCTTCGCCGGAGAACAGTCGAAACTCGTAGCGGCAGCGGCCATCCAGCCCGGGCACGATCACGTGCGGCCGGGCCGGGTCACCATGATGCATCGCGTATCGCTCGGTGTGGGGGTCCTCGAGGGTATCCACGACGAGCCACACATCCTGGAAGCTGCGCCCGGTCATCTCGATGCCCTGCAGCAGCCGGGTCGCCGACCGGCCACCGTCGCAGCCGAGTACATAGCTGGCGTCCAGCGCGATCTCGCTGCCACCGATCGCCGCACGCACCCGCACGTGGTCCGCATGCTGTTCGAAGCCGATGACGCGAGTTCCGAAGCGCAACTCCACATTCGGCGCTGCCTCGAGCGAATCCGCCAGCACGCGTTCGAGATCGGGCTGAGCGAACGGATTCTTGAACGGATAGCCCAGCCGGAACGGTCGCGGCCCCCGCGCATGGAACAGCGCGACACCATTGCGGTCGTAGTAGCGGGTGCCGGTGCCGGGCACCACCACAGGCATGACCCGATCGACGATTCCGGCCTGCTGGAATACGCGCAGCGCCTCGTCGTCGATGCTGATCGCCTTGGGCTCGTTGCTGGTGCTGGTGTGCTGCTCGAGCACCACGACGTCGACGCCGCGGGCCGCGAGTAGTGCGGCGGCTGTCAGGCCCACCGGCCCGGCCCCGCAGACCACCACATCGGCGTAGCCGATCGGCATGGTCGGCGCCATGGCCTCACCTTCTTCCCGTCCGATGATCGGTTTCTCCCAGCCTAGATTTGGTGTCCTGTTTTTCGAAATATATGTCCTGATTTACAGGACTGCCGATCACGACTACGGTGTTGCACATGGTCGAGAACCCCCCCTCCACCGGCACCTATCGGGAGCGCAATTCCACCGCCGATCGCGCGCTCGACATCCTGCTGCTGTTCAGCGCCGAGCGACCCGTCTGGTCGGGTGCGGACATCGCCGCACGCCTGGGCGTGGCGCGCTCGACCGGCTACCGGTATCTGCAGAGCCTGGCCGGTTCCGGGTTCCTCGAGGATGCCGAGGGCGGATTCCGGTTGGGGACGAAGATTTTCGAGCTGGCCCGGCTGGCACGCGCCGGCCTCGGGCTGTCGGAGATCTCGCTGCCCGCCATGCGGAGGCTGGCCGCGCAGGTGAACGAAACCGTGCTGCTGACCAGACGTTCGGGCCGCTCGGTCGTCTGCCTGGACCTGGTCGAAGCTCAGCACGCGGTACGGCTGTCCTACGAGCGCGGACATGTACTGCCGATCAACGCGGGCGCGGCGGCCGAGGTTCTGCTCGCCTGGGCGGACCCCGACGAGATCACCGCGGTTCTCGAACAAGCACCTTTGGAAAGGTTCACGGCAAAGACTCTCGTTGATCCCGAAGCACTGCGAATTCGCTTGGCCCGCATTCGGAAGCGTGGTCTCGCCGTATCTCAGGGCGGGCTGGACGAGCACGTCCTCGGTGTCGCCGCCCCGATCCGCAATGCCGCCGGTTCGGTATGTGCCGCGGTCAGTGTCGCCGCGCTGGCGGCTCGCGTGCCACGGAGCGAAATCAAATCGGTCGAGACCGCGGTCAGCGAGGCCGCTGCCGCGATCTCTCGTCAGATCGAATTGCGGGACGCCTGACTAGGCTTCGGTCACCGAGACGACTTCATAGACATGCGGATCCGCGATGATCGTCGGGTCTGCGACATGCGCGAGACCGTTGGCGGTGTCGCGCATGGCCTGCCAATGCTCACGAGTACGCCACTGGATGTACTCGGTGACTCGGGTGCCGTCCTCGCTGCGGTGGATGGCACAGCACAGGAAGCCGTCCAGCGTGGAATGTTTCGCGGCGACGCTGCGCAGGCGCTCGACAAGGGCGTGCTGATTCTCGGGTTCGACGGTGAAAACGACGATGAGCGTGTGAACGTCGTTGGATTCGGCGATGGTTGCCATGGTCGGCACTCCTCAGGGCTCGAGGTCGGTGTGTATCACACCGGGTTGGACGCCGTTGCGGGGCAACGGAGTCAGTGATCGCCAACTCGCCGTCGCCACCTCGGAGATGAAGGGCAGGTGGCGGGTGAACCCCGGCTGTTGCCGCGCGAAGGCCAAGTCCTGTTCGGATCGCCAGACCACGTGTTCGTGCACTACTGGTCGATCATGTTGCAGGAAGAAGGATGCGGAGCGGAACCCGGGTAGATGCCGGATGGCCGAGGCAGTTTCGGCGATATTGAAGTCAGCGAGCAGGCGCTGCTGGTCCGGGCCCGTCGCCAGTTCGATCCACACCTGATACTTGTCCCCGCTGTCAGGGCCGAGCGAGGGCTCGTCCGGATCGGCGGTGATGGTGCAGTAGTGGTCACAGATGGCGATCGTCGGTTCCGCCACCCCCATCGTCGCCCCGAGCCCGGCCGCCGCCTCGGCGCGACGACCGGGCAGGATCAGCAAGAGCTGAGCATCGTCGGTGGTGTAGCACGACAGGTTCTCGCTGGTATCCGGAACGACGGGTCGATTGTGCGGCGCGCCACGCAGGATCGTGAACAGTCTCGGCTCGGTCATAAGGTGGGTTCTTTCAGTGATTGCAAGCGCCGGTAGGAAATTGGGCTGTTCAGGCCACCGGAGACGGGCAGGCGGGCACCGTTGAGGAAACTCGCCTCGTCGCGAGCCAGCATCGCGACCACGCCGGCGACGTCGTCGGGGGTACCGGTGCGACCGACTGGGGTCAGCCCCGCGATCATGGCCGGGATCGCGGGTGGCAGGTGACTGCTGGCTTCGGTGCCGATATAGCCTGGATGAATCAGGTTCACGGTGACCCCCGGCCCGGTGAGCTCGTCGACGGCATAAGCGACATACGCGGCCAGCGCGGCCTTGCTGACACCGTTCGCGGCCATCCCCGGTGCGGACGGACCATCGGCCTGCAAGGAACCGATGAGCATGATCCGGCCGTATCCCCGATCGAGCATGCCGGGAGCCACCGCCGTGACCAGCCGGTGTACGGAACCGATGTCGTGACCGAGCTTTCCGGACAACTGCCGGGCGGACAGTTCGAGCAACGGAACCTTCGGGTACGGGGCGGCCGCGTTGGCCACCAGAATGTCGACGCTGTCGACAACGCGGGCAACGGCCTCGAGTAGTGCGTCGGCACCTTCCGGAGCCGTCTCGGCCGCGGTCAGATTGAAGGTGACCAGATGCACCGGGACGGCGTGCTGCTCCCGAATGCCGACAGCCACTTTCTCGGCCGCGGCGCGATCGCGGTGATAGGTCACCACGACGGTGGCTCCCAGGGCGGCCAGCGCCCGAGCGCTGGCGGCACCGATTCCCCGGCTGCCTCCGGTAATCAGCGCGGTGCGGCCGGACAGTGGCCGTTCGGCGCTCATGCCTGGGGGTGGTGGATGGACCGTACCCGCACCAGGGTCGGATCGTATCCCTCGGCGATCGCCGCCGCCTCGGCGATATGTTCGCGGACATCGACGCGCTGCAACGCTTCCTTGTACTGCTGTTCGCTCGCCCACTGGGCATAGTTGACGACCCGCTTGCCGTCCATGCTGAGGTGCATGTTCGCGGAGATGAAGCCGGGAACCGTCACGAAGATCTCCGTGGTCGACCTTTCGAGGGCGGCGACCAGCTCGAGCTGCCGCGCCGGATCAACGGTGAACACGTTGACCAGGGTGACCAGATCGGCGTCGACGGTAATCACGGTTGTCGGGGTGCTCATTGATTCCTCCTGAAAATGAGATGCCTTGGTAGGTTCCGGCCGGTTCCGTGCCTATCTGCTGGCCGAGTACAGCCAGATCGAGTCGCCTTAGCATGCTAATGCGCATAAGCATGCTAAGGCAATGGGTAGTATTGCGCTGTGAACTTTCATGTCGATCCGGATCACTCGATAGGGTTCGCGCTCAAGCGGCTGCAGCAGGCGCTGCGCTCACGCATGGACGCGGCACTGGCCGAACACGGTCTGACCACCCCGCAATACGCGGTACTCGCCATGCTCGGAGAGCACCCGGGGATCTCCAATGCCGAACTGGCCCGCCGCAATTTCGTCGCCCCGCCCACGATGCTGCGGATGCTGCACGCCCTCAGCGAGTCCGGGCTCATCGACCGCGCCGCACCCTCGCCCGACCAGCGCTCTCGCGGGAACGCGCTCACCAAGACGGGCGAGCGCCGGCTCGCGGCGGCCTCCCCGTCCGTGCAGGGGTTCGAGGACCTACTCCGCACGCAGACCGACCCCGAACAGGTAGAGATCATCATGGCCTGGTTGCGCGATTGCGCCGAGCAACTCGACGGCTGAACGCTGCCCCTACCCGGCGCTGTGCGCTCCGGTCATGAGTGCCGCGAGGTCTTCGGGAGCCAGAAATGACGGTGGCGGCGGCGGACCCCAGTTGAACAGTCCTTTGGCTCCTTCGAATGTCTCGGGCGTCCAGAGCTGGCCGTCGACGATGCAGTCCATATCGGAGTAGTACTCGCTGAAGTTGCCCGCCGGATCCTTGAGATACCAGAAGAAGTTGGACCCGGCGTGGTGGCGGCCGAGCCCCCACACATGCCGCGACGGGTCGGCGTCCAGCATCCGGGTGGCACCGCGACCGACGTCGTCGATGTCGTCGACCTGCCAGGAGGTGTGATGCAGGAAGCTGACCGGCGCGTTCAGCACGAGCACATCGTGGTGATCGATCGAGCAGCGCAGGAACGCGCCGGCGCCCTTGATCAGGTCGCTGACCTGGAAGCCGAGCCCGTCGGTGAAAAATGTCCGGGTGACCGCGAAATCGGTGGTCCCGAGCACCACGTGCCCGAGTTTACGGGGGCGCACCGGTTCCTCTCGCACGACTCCCGGTGCGCGAAATCCGACCCGCTCATAACGCCCCGGACCGTTGTAGGCGGTCGGCGCGACGGTCGGCTGGGTGAGCCGGGCGGCGACCTCCACGGTGGCGCGCACGCCGGTGGCCTGTTCGACCGCGCTGATGCGGTGCGCGGTACGGGAGGCATCGATACCGAGGCGGGTGAGGCTCGCGGCGATCCGGGAGATGTCGTCGGCGTCGTCGGCACCGATGTGCAGCTCTACCAATCGGCGTGCCGGAGCCTGCACGATGCGGAGCTGGCGGCCGCCGTCACGGGTGGTGAACCAGCCGTCACCATCCGGAGTGAGACCGAAATCGGTGTAGTAGGAGGCGGTTTCGGCGACGTTGGGGACGCCGATGGTCACCGAGGTGAGGTGATGCAGGGTCATTGCTGGTGGCCTTCCGTGCCGCCCGCGACGAAGCGCTGGCGAAGTTCTCCGATGCCGGTGATGTAGCTGACCAGTTCGTCGCCCGGAGCCAGGAACCGCTGCGGATCACGGCCGACGCCGACACCGGCGGGAGTGCCAGTGAAAAGCAGGTCACCCGGAAGCAGCGGAAGTTTGTGCGACAGCTTCGAGATCAGGGCCGGAATGGTGAATATCAGGTCGCGGGTGCGCCCCTTCTGCATCTCCTCACCATTGATCGCACAACCGAGCTCGAGGTCGTCCGGGTTGTCGAATTCGTCGGGCGTGACCACCCAGGGACCGGTGGGGCCGAACCCCGGCAGCGACTTGCCGAGGCTGAATTGCGGTGATGGGCCGCTCATTTGAGTGATGCGCTCGGAGAGGTCCTGCCCGGCCGTGAGTCCGGCCACGTGGTCCCAAGCATCGGCTTCCGATACCCGGTAGGCCCGTTTGCCGAGGACCACGACGAGTTCGACCTCCCAATCGGTATGCCCACCGACGGGCAGGTCCACCACCGTCACCGGCCCGGTGAGGCAGGAAGTCCACTTGGTGAACATCACCGATGGCGAGTCCGGCGGTTCGAATCCCGATTCCTTGGCGTGCTCGCGGTAGTTGAGACCGATCGCCAGCACCTGACGCGGCGCGGGTACGGGTGCACGGAGGTCGTCGACGGTGAACGGGGTACCGGCGGGCAGATCGGCGACTGCGGCCCAGGCCGTGAATTCCGGCCACACGTCATAGACCGATTGCGGGTCCGGACCGAACCGTCCATCGCTGGCCCGGCCGATATCCACCGCGGTGACGCCGTCCGCGCCGACGAGAACGAGACGGCCGGAAAGATTGGCGATACGCAATTGAAAGTTCCTTCTCTGGATCGAATCCGGCCGGTTCAGACCAGCGGGGTTACGCTGTCCTCGACGCCGAGCAACGCCTTGCCGAACACCTCGTAGCCGACGACCGGCAGCACCACCGCATGCCGCGCGGCCGTCGCCGAGTCGCGCCAAATCCGCTGCAGCGGATTGACTTCCGCGAACGAAGCCGCGCCGTGGGCGGACAATAGGATCTCGATCGCGCGGGTGACGCACTCGGCAACGTACCCGGTGTCAGAACGGACGCGGGCGCGCGCGAGAAAATCGGGGTAGTCGCCGCGGGTCGCGGCGGCGTCGATATCGGCGGCGGCACGGTAGGCATGCAGATGCGCGGTATCGATCAAGCGGGCCGCCTCGGCGATCTGCAACTGAAATGCGACCGAATCCCGTTGCGCGGTAAAGAAAGTGTAGGAGATCGGCTTGTTCGCGGCTTTGCCGATCACATAGTCCAGAGCGGCCTTGCCCATACCCAGCTGTGGACCGATCAGCACCAGCGCCAGGATCGGCACGAACGCCGACCGATACAGGATCTCGTCGGCATGCTCGGTCGGATAGCTACCGGTGATCGCGGGCGGCACCCGCATCACCCGATGCTCCGGCACGAAAACGTCCTCGGCGACCAGGCAATTGCTGCCCGACGACTTCATCCCCGCCACGAACCAGGTGTCCTCCAGATCGAGTTCGGCCCGCGGGATCAGCGCCATACCCTGATCGACCACCTCGCCGGTCTCGTCGGTGATCGGGATACCGAGCGTCGCCCACGTCGCATGCCAGGAACCGGAGTTGTAGTACCACTTGCCGGCCACCCGCCAACCGCCGTCGACCTTGCGGGTCCGGGCCGTCGGTGCCAGCACCCCGGACACCTTCGCCTCCGGGTCCGCGCCGAATACCTCGTCCTGAGCACGCTCGGGGAACAGGCTCGCGATCCACGCGCACACGTTGGTCAGGGTCAGCACCCATGCCGTGCCGCCATCGGCCGCACCTACAGCGGCGGACACATCGAGCATGGTCCGCATCGAAGTCTCGTATCCCCCATAGCGTTTCGGGACCGCGAGCTTGAACAGGCCCGCGTCGGTCATCGCCTGGATGCTCACTTCGGCGACCCGCCGGTTCTGCTCGCCGGCCGCGGCGTTCTCGGCCAGTAGCGCGTGCAGGCCCTGCGCGCGGGCGACGAGTTCAGCGGCGGTGGGTGCCGCCGAAGCCGTGGGTGCCGCCGAAGCGGTGGGTCTCTCCACGTCGGTGTGGGATGTGGCGGTCATGGGTGGTTCTCCTTGATTCGAAAGGATGAGCAGGCACCGAGGTGCCCGGTCAGCGCGAGCAGGCCGCGATATGGTCGGTGATGGATTTGCGGGGACGGACAGCGAAACCGGAATGGGTGCCGAAGGTGCGGTATCCGTACACCAGCGGCGGCTGCGGAGTGGACTCGACGTGGGTGGCCGAACCGATCAACAGCAGGTGATCCCCGGCCTCGACCGTCTGCCACAGATCGCATTCAGCCCACCCGGCCGCCTCCGCCAACCGGGGCAGCCCCCCTGCCGGCGACCACGAGGTGTTCCCGAACCGGTCCGCGCCACGACGGGCGAACAGCAATGCGAGCTTGTCCTGCCCAGCATGCAGGACGTTGATACCGAAACGCCGGGTCTCGAGAATCCGCGTCAGCACGCCTGAACCGCGGTCCAGCGCGATCGACAGCAGCGCGGGTCGTAACGACAGCGAGGCCAGCGAGCTCACCGTGACCCCGTGCGGACCGTCCGCGTCCGCAGTGGTCACGATGGCGACTGGCGCACACACTCCCGCCATCAGGTCCCGGAAGTTCTGGTCCAACATCTCAGCCTCCGTGCGCAGTGATCGCGTAGCCCTCGGGGCCCAGAAAGGTAAAGGTGCGGCCGAAGGGACCGACCTGTGGCGGGCTGACAACCCCTGCTGCTTCGACATCGCGCACCTGCAGCGCGACGCAGTCAGGGCCATCGACGTTGATGGTCATGGGTTCTCCTGGGTTCTTACGTTGTCGCCAACCGAGCGCCGGCAATCACTCGGGCGCTTGGTGATACCAACGGTCCGGCGTCGACCAATCCCAATGTGCTCGCCTGACTCGCTGGTCTCGCCGGTATTCGAGCAAGAACTCCGATGACGCTGTCGAGGCGGCCCCGAGCATGACGACACCGTTCAGGAAGTGCTGCCACACAACGTGTTTCGACAATCGCCTCAGCATGTTGGCCTCCGGAACGTGGACGCGGCGCCTGGCTCGGCTCGATCCGCGCTGGTGCACAATACTGACAGACTGTCCTGATACGCGAAATGATTGTCCTGCGATGCAGGACTGACATCTACCGCTAGCCGGGGCGCGTCGCGGCAGCCGATACCCGGTGGGGAAGTACTGCGTCGCAGCCGGAGTCGACATCGATATCCACCTGCGCTCCAGCCTCCTGATGACGCCGTATGCCGCGTGACGGGCGTTTGATCCACCTCGAAACGAGCGGCTGAGCTTCATCCTGTGCATGTGAACCGGTGTGGATGCACCGTGGGTTATCCGAAGGGCCTCGGTGTGGCCGCGACGATCCCGGTTGTTGCACGGTCGCTGCCGCTAACGGTCCGGGGTGAATCTGATCGTCATCTCGAGCACGTCCAGCTGCCGGCGGCCGTGGTGCTCGAGGGCGTCGAAGTCGGCCGACGTGGCACGGGCGTGGACAAGGTCGACACCGAGCCGGAGCCCTCGTGCACCGCGGCTTGGTGGGTGCCGAGTGGAATGCCCTCGCGTGTCCACTGTGCCTCGGCAACGCGACGCTGGCGGTGGGGTGATTGCGGCGCGGCATCGGGCAACTGTCATGAGCACGGCGCGCCGGGGACGGGCAGGGGCTGGGCTGGTTCGGGTTGGAGGATCTCATCGAGGGGTCATTCCTGGCACCAACCCAGTCCGGGATCGGCGCATCGGCGTCGATCGGCCGCGAGCGCGAAGCCCGGCGACGACCATGTTCGTCATCGAGTCGGGCGCTGCCCTCGGTCGTGCCGTCCTGATGCCAGCCGCCATGCGGATCATGGGCGATTGGAACTGGTGGGCGCCCGCATCGCTACGCACGGTGCACGCGCGCATCGAGATTCGCGAGCAGGTTCCGGTCGTGGTGTGATCGTTCAAGACAGCGCTTTGCGTATCAGATCCACAGTGTCGTCGGCGATGCGCTCGGCGCGCTCTCGCGACACGATTTTCCTCGATATAGGTGAAATTCCAGAACAGTGTGCCGTGGCTGGAATTCACGGCAGCCAAGAAGTATCCGGTGGTCGAGATTCCACCAGCGACCAGCGCGCCGGACACCGTCCAGTCGCCGATACGGTCGGCGAAATCGAAGCGACCGAGATTCGACAGATAGACATTGCCCGGTCCGCGTTGCTCGGCCATCCGCACGGCATTCGCGCTGCGCGCCAGCGACTTCGGCGTCACGATCCCGAGCATCGCGACCAGTGCGAAGCGCTGTTGCGCCGTGATCCGTGCACGCAGGTCACGGTTGGTTCGGTGGGCGACATCCCAGAAATCGACGGCCGGGCCGTACTCGAGCACGGTGGGCAGTGTGCACGCGTAGGCACCGGCTTCCTCGGAGCCGACCGGTGGCATCAACTCGGCGCGGAAATCGACCGGCGAACCGATGGCGAGTTTGCCAGCAACGCAAACGACGACGACCGGCGTGAAGCATTCATGAGCTCCCGGCTGTTCGTCGGAGCGCGGGGCGGCCGGATCGCCAGCGGCGACCTACGCAAGGCGACGCACTGGGACGAGGTGGTCGCGCAGTTGGCCTACGAGCATCTGCGGCGACACGACCTGCGGCACACCGGACTGACGTAGTTCGCCGACGCGGGGATGTCCCTACGGTATTCGACTAAGGCAACGGTGCGCGCGCAGACGAACGAAACGGGCGCGGGCCACGAGTCGACCAGATGGAAGTACCGTCCATTCGAGGGCTACGATTACCAACCCTGTCTGCCACTGAAGCCCAGGTGAGGACCGGCGACAAGATGCACGAGATTCCCCGGCACGAGATCAGCGTGGATTTCGCCCGCAATCAGGTGGACACGCTTCAGCGCTTGATCGAGTCGTCGCTGGAGGACGTCGAGACGGACCCGGACGCGCTCAGCGCCGCACGCAGGCGCGCGCTGATGCGCTTCGCGTACCTCACGGCGCTCGACCCGGCCGCGGGCAAGGAACAGACGTGGCAGGCGGCCGTGTTCGCGTCCCAGACGGCGAACGCGATCTTCGCCCGTACGTCCAAGTCGGACGACACCGTCCGCTACGCGCTGGGCGACCGGGAGTACGGGCTGCCCGTGCTCGGTCCCAACCACCACGCCACGCCGGTCGACTGGCTCTGCGCGGCCTGGCTCGCCATGATCACGCGCAGCGAGCAGCGCATCGCCGAGCTGTGCGAGGTCGGCAAGTACACGCTGCGCAGCAGCGGCGCGCAGGTGGAGGACTACGTCCACCCGTGGGTCGAAACCATGCAGGCCTACCTCAGCGGCGCCCCCGTACCGCCCGCCCTGCTCGAATCCGTGATCGACCTGACCGACCCGGGACAGGCGAAGTTCGCCTCGCGCGACTACATGCTGCTCGTCGCGTACCCATCGGCGAACATCCTGTTCCGCCTCCTGCGCGACACCACCGAGGAGTTCAACGACGCTCTCGTGCAGGCGACCACGGCCCACCGCGACTACTGGCGCCAGGCCGACTTCGAGGACAACCCCGACGGCTTCGTCGCACTGGCCGTGCTCGCCATGGCGATCCGCGGCCGCGACAACGGCTTCCCGGTCGAGATCGAGTCCGACTACCTGCCCGAGAACCTCGTGAACGGCACCTGGTCAAGCCGCTGACGTCCGTGCGGCGGCACTCCGCCGCGTTGGGGAGTCCCGAGTACCTCCCACAGTGTATGTTGCCATGATCGGAGAGATATGAGTTCGCCTGGTGGATATGGCAGGTTCCTCGAGCACATCGAGGGCAAGCTCGGCGGGATCAAACACGTCGAAAGCCCTGAGGTGAGCGGCTCCAACCGGGGATACGCGCTGATCTACACCGACCTCGCCGATCCTGGTGTCGCCACTGTGACGACGAACGGCGTGCGGTTCCAGCAGATCACCTCGATGCTGCCAGCGGAGTTCACCTGCTCACTGCAGGAAGACCAGGAACACATCGCGCGCTACCTGGTCGACACCGTTGCTGGCCTGGCCATCAGCAGCGGCGGCGGCCTGGAATACGAACAGGTCGTCGTCAAGAACGATCAGCCGATCATCGCGGACACCGCGATACACGGCATCCTTACTTCGCCGAGCCCCTTCTTCGGTGGCGAGTTCGACCTCTACCGCGACGACAACGGTCAGCCGTCGTTGCAGATCATCACGCTGCTACCGGTGACCTCGGCCGAAGCTGACTTCGTAGAGGAAGCCGACGCCGAGGAGTTGTACGACATCTGGCGAGAGAACCGGACGAACCTGCTGAACGTCTACCGCGAGTCTGCGCTCTGAAGCTGCCAAATGCCGGGTCACGCGTGCACCAGCACAACCACCCAACGCCAGCGCGACCGCACCCAACAGTTGTCGAGACCTGCCACGACGGATCGTGGAGCTTCGTATAGCAGGCCAACGCCGCATAGAAGTTGCGCATCGCAAAGATTCCAGGTCCAGGTCCCGCGCCGATGTCGATCGCCGCAAAGTGGTCGCCTCTGCCGACCGGAAGCCTTCCGTCAACCAACAGACGTTCGAGTACCTGGAACATCCGGCAGTAGCGGTCAGGCAGGTGAAGAATCAGGTAGGCGAGGGCCTGGAAGATGTCCTCGAACGATAGGTCATCGCAGCGACTCAAAACCGATGGGTACTGATTGATAACCTGACGAGCTCGTTCGGGGTCATCACCAACCACCCAGTCGACCGTTGTCTGCACGGCGACACATACATCGTCCAGCATTCGCTGAGCGACTCCCGACGAACGCATCCACCCGACCGCAGTCTGCCCATGAACACGCTGCCACTGGCGAGCTGTCGGAGGGATTCGAGGACCCGCAAAGTCTCGAGGCTCAGTCACCCAGCCAGACCACCATCTCGGAGCGAATCTGGCAACCGGATCTCGCCATTCGCAGAGGTCCGACAGAAGTGATGACTGATCGCCGATCGAAGCCGACCAGCGCCATGCGTCAGCGTCATTCTCATTTTCCTGCTCAAATCGGGTCCACAGCAGGTAAGGCCGTGCCGACATCGGTCCTCAAGTACTCGTAGAGGGTTTCGCGAACGACGCCGAACTCTCTCGCGAAGGCCGCCTCCAACTGCCGGGTCTGTCCAGTCATCGGCTCTGTCCCACTACTTTCGGCTCTGTCCCACTTTCGGTGGTGACGCTGCCGTGACGGCACGATGTCGTGGTGTGCGAGGTGAATGTGGCTGCTGCTGTGGTATTTTCGGCGTTGTCACCGCTGGTGGTGGAGGAAGTGGTCGATGAGGGCATGCGGGTCTCGGTGCGGGCGAGAACGGCCGGCGGTCCAGCCGAATGTCCGGGTTGCGGGGCCGAATCCGCACGGGTTCACGGCTATCAGCAGCGGACGGTGACGGACGTGCCGCTGGATGGCCGCCCGGTGGTGGTGCGGGTGCGGGTTCGTCGGCTCGTGTGCCCAACGATCGACTGTCGCAGCACGTTTCGTGAACAGGTGCCCGGTGTGCTGGAGCGGTATCAGCGGCGCACCGCCCGGTTGACCGGGCAGGTCCGGTCGGTGGTGCGGGAGCTGGTCGGGCGGGGCGGTGTCCGCCTGCTGCCGGCGCTGTCGGTGCGTCTGTCCAGGCAGACCGCCATCCGGGTGCTGCTGCGGATCCCGCTGCCGCCGCGGCCGGTCCCGGCCGCGATCGGGGTCGACGACTTCGCGTTGCGGCGTCGGCACATGTATTCGACGATCGTGATCGACGCCGACACCCACGAACGCATCGACGTGCTGCCCGACCGCAAGGCCGACACCCTCGCCGACTGGCTGCGCGAGCATCCCGGCGTCGAGGTCGTCGCCCGCGACGGGTCCACCGCCTATGCCGAGGCCGTGCGGCGGGCGGTGCCCGCGGCGATCCAGACTTCGGACCGGTGGCATTTGTGGCACGGGCTGGCGCAGGCGGCCGAAAAGGTGGTCGCCGCGCACTCGAGTTGCTGGGCCGCCGCGGGCCCGAAGCGGCAGTCGCTGGTCCGGGAGGAAAGCACCATCGAACGCTGGCATGCCATTCACGACCTTCTCGATCAGGGAGTCGGGTTGCTGGATTGCTCACGGCGACTGGGGCTTTCGCTGAACACGGTCAAACGCTACTCCCGGGTGCCCGAGCCGCAGCGGCTGCGCCGCCCACCCCACTACCGGGCCTGCCTGGTCGACCCCTACCGCGACCACCTGCGCGCTCGCCGCGCCGCCGAGCCGGGCGTCCCGGTGCTGCGGCTGCTCGCCGAGATCACCGAACTCGGCTACACCGGTGGCCAGAACCTGCTCTACCGGTACATCAACCAGGGTCGCCTCGAGGGCGACCGGATCACACCGTCGCCACAACAGGTGACCCGCTGGATTCTGACCCGCCCGGACAACCTGCCCGACGGACGACGCTCTCACCTGGATGATCTGCTGGCCGCCTGCCCCGAGATGACCGCCTTGGCCGATTTGGTTCGCGAGTTCGCGCAGCTGATGACCGAACGTCGCGGCGCCGAGATCGACGCCTGGATCAAGCAGGTTCGAGAGGCTGGTCTCATCGAGCTCGAACCGTTCCTCACCGGCCTCGACCAGGACCACGACGCCGTCGTCGCCGGGCTGACCCTGCCCTACAGCAGCGGACCTACCGAGGGCGTGAACACGAAGACGAAGCTGATCAAACGCCAAATGTACGGCCGCGCAGGCTTCCCCCTGCTCCGACATCGCATCCTGCTCGGATAGCCAGGGCTACCACCGAAAGTGGGACAGAGCCGTTGTCTTTACAGTCCCGACTTCACCGCGGAGGCTAGTGGTTGGCCCACGGGTGACGAGTGTTGGTTACCGGTCGTGTCGGCGTTAGTGTGGTTGCGCGATCAAGCGGGTGGGGTTCGTTGGTGAGTGTTGCGAGTGCGTGGGCGATTTCTTCGTGGGTGGCGCGGATGTAGGTAGTGGTGGATGCGGTGCTGTCGGTGTGGCCGGCGTGGGCGACGGCGTAGCCGAAGTTGCGTTCAACCCAGGTGAGGGTGGTGTGGCGCAGCCAGTGGGCGCTGACGTTGTAGGCGGCGACCCAGGGCAGCTGTTCGCGCAGCCGGTTCCAGAGGTGGTCGTAGCGGCGGGAAGTGAGGTGTCGGCCGTTGCTGTAACGCAGGACAGAAGCGTTGTCGGATCGGTCCTGGCGAGAGGCGCGGGAGGAGGGACGTTGGCGGATGTGGTCCTGCAGGTGGTGCATGAGGGTGGGGGAGATCGGTTGCCACCGTGTCGTATCGTTCTTTTCGCGGAGGTAGACCTGGCTGTAGCGGGGGTCGAGGTCTCGGATTCGAAGATTTAGTACTCCGCCTCGCCGGCAAGCGGTTTCGACGTGCAGGCGCAGGATGAGCGCGTCGAGTTCGCGGTCGTTGCCTGTGGTGGCCGCGGCATGGAAGATTTCCGACAGCTGCTGGTCGTTGAGGGCGTGGCGGCTGCTGGGCGGCCGTCGGTTCTTGGGTACTCGCAGGGCCGGGTTGTCGGTGAGGTAGCCGTCGTCATTGGCGTGCCGGTATACCCGCCGGATCGCTGCGAGCATGTGCTCGTAGGCACTGTGTCCGCCGCGAGAGTTGCGCCGCACCACAGCATGTTTCTTCGCGTGTTCGGCCAAGGCCCGAATCTCGAGGGCGCTGGGCTCGGTGATCAACCGGCTGCCCCATACCTCGACGAGCCGCTTCCAATATGGACCGTAGTTGCGTAGTGAGCCCGGGGAAGCCGCCGCCTCAACCAACGCGACGTAGGCAGCGAATGTCGGAATCGTCGTCGACCCTGGTGCATCGGCGAGCCTCGCTCGAGTCGGGGACGGTTTCTCGGCAGGTGCCGATCCGGTTGCGTCTGTGATGTCGAGCAGTTGTTCGGGTTGGATGCCGAGTTGGTCGAGCAGCACGCGGGCGGCGGCGATCGCAGACTTGTCTTTTCACCGTGACTCCTCTGCGGTGTGTTGGTGGTGGGTGGAGAGGATGGCGGTGAGCACGTGCGGGGGGGTAAAGCCTCACCGATGACCTGCTCACGGACCCGACCATCAGGACTTGATCACCGGGGTGCAGCCGACATCCGCGGCGTGTGTCGGCTGAGAGGAAGACCCAGCCCTCGCGCAGGGCCGCCGATCGAGGCGTCGATCCTGGTGTGAGGACGATTGCTCCGGCGCCGATGCCCACCGCGAGAGTTCGTAGATCCGACCAGCCCAGCTCGTCGGTGATTCTTTTCAAGCACAAGCGGCCGTGGTGGGTCATGGCCGATACCGCGTAGTGTTCGCGCTCGCCGCGGATGGGTGCCAGCGCAGCAAGATCCGGCATGGGGAGCCGCTGGGATCCTCGCGGGAACCGCCGCAGCGGTGGTGGTGCCCGCGGGCCGGGTAATCGGTGTCATACGACCCCCACCGGGCCGGCGCCAATGAACTGCATCTCGAGCTCCGATCTCTTCGCTGAAAACGGACGTGCATTCACTGCAAGGTTGCCGAGAAGTGGTCATCACACGGTGTCGTGCTGAGGAAGCGGCGAGCTGACGCGCTTCGCGTGAGGGATCGCATCGCCGCGGACCAGGATTATAGGACGTTTATGCATGGGATGGTAGTGCATAGGACGATTACGCTCTGGATCAATGCGCGTGCGACGTATGTGCTTGGGCCGACATGTCCAGTCCAGGAAAGCCCGCGCTCAATCCGACTGCTGCGGCGTTCGGAGCACGCGTGCGTGCCCGTCGGACCGAACTCGGCTGGAGCCAAGAAGCCGCCGCGCATGCTTGCGGAGTCCACTGGACCTACCTCGGGCAAGTCGAACGCGGGCAGCGCAGTCCGCGGGTGGAGAACATCATGAAGTTTGCTGCTGGTCTGCAGACGACGCCAGGACAGTTAATGGATGATCTTCCTGTCCCAGCGGACTCGGTGTGAGGAAGCCGCTGTGCGCGGTCAAATGGTCAGCGCGTCGCGCTGTGGTCGCCGGTGTGGCTGTGCGCAGAGCGGTCGGCGCACATGATGGGCGGCGATCTTCAGGTCGCTTCAGTTCGTTCGATCTGATCGGTCGTCTCGGCGAGCTCTAGCAGCCAGTGGGGACGAGGTTGTGGTGCGGCATCCTTGCGCCGTTGGTGTTCAGTGACCTATTCGGGGTTCGAGGCGGACATCTGCCTCCCGCGTCGTGTGGGTGACCGTCGTGGTGTCAGCGGTGGGGATGCTGTTCGATAGGTGTCGTGGACAGTGTCGACTTCGCGCGGGTCGTAGCGGAATTCGGTCCCGGCTCCGCGCTGCTGGTCGAGCCGGGGTCCTCGGCCGCGGCCCATGTGCCGGCGCGGTGGGCCGGGATCGCAGCGGGTGGGGATTCGCACGCCCGGCGCGCGGCCGCGGTGGCTCTGTGGAATCTCGACTTGTTCGTCGAGGTGCTGCCGCGGTTCGGGGTTGTGTTGGAGGAATGCCTCGACGATGTGCGGGTCTGCCTGCTGCGTGGTGACTGGGTGCTGCTGTATGCGCTGCGCAAGCCGTTTCAGCCGCACGAGTTCCGTATCGGATGGGATCCGGAAACGTTTGGCACCGACCGGCCGCCGTATTGGGACGCGCTGCCGGGTGCGCTACGGGTGTTCCTCACCACGGTGCACGCGGGTTTCACCGATCTCGATGGGGTTTCCTATGGTCCCACCCGCCCCCGGGGCATGCAGACCTATTCCGTGCTGAACTTGCCTGAGGCCGTGCGTAATTGGGAAACGAACGAGGACATTCCGGGTGACCGGGCGATGCTCATCGCCAAAGGATTGGGCGATACCCGCTACTTCGTCTCGCCCGACCTGCCCCGAGGCGCCATCGGCTGGGAGGCCGACGGCCACATGGAGCGGCCACTGGACTTCGCTGGAACCTTTGACGAACTGATGAGCTACGGCTTCCAGCTCGAGCGCGATCGCCCACCCGAGACCACCGCGCCCGAGACACCGCCGACACCTGAAGAATTGCGGCAGGCGATCATGTCCCTGCCCAGGGCGGCGCGGGCGGTCGTGTGGAACCGCGAACTCACCGAGGACGCCGCGCGCGACCGTATCCGCGATCTCGTCGCCGAGCTGCTCGACGCGCTGGGCAGGCAGATGCGCATCCGCCCGCAGGAAGGCCTCGACGGCGAGACGATACTGCCGTTCGATGACGACGCGGGCAACATCTACCAGGTCGACCGACTCGAGGCCCGCTACTTCCTCGACCCACCCGCCCTCGACCGCGCCGACATCTACCCGCCAGTGATCGTCCGGATCTGGGAGCAGCAGGGCTGGACTGTGACGCTGTCCACCGACCCTGACGGCATCGTCACCCACGCCCGCACCTCCGACTGGTACGAACTGACCCTGACCCACCGTGACGACACGTTGCGTCTGTCTGTTGCATCGCCAGGTTTCCACCGACCACACTGATCACTCGGCGGTATGCGACGACCGCAACCACTCGAGCCAGCGGACTCGCTCAGATGCGGCCGAACCTGGCCTCTGCCTTCCAAACCCCGCACCGGCATCCGCACTGCAAGCTCCCAGAACTCCTTGCCGCCGTGCCAAGGCGAGCCAACTGGACCCTCTGAAAAGGCGGCACTGGACGCCCGTACTCTGTGTGTGCCCACGACCTTGTCCTGCCTGCCGGGAAAGCGGTCGCTGACGACTCTTAGCCGGTGTCCGCGCGAGGCGGGATCGCGCCGCTTGCATGGGGATGGTTCGGTCGGACTGATTATCTCGTGCACTCCAGGGGAATGGACCTCGGCGCTATTACTGGGAGTGCAGCCATCGACGGGAACTCGGCAGTTTCGCCGCATTCGGAGGTTCGGCTGATCGTGGCGGCCGGTGGCACTGGCGGGCATATCTATCCCGCGGTCACCACAGTGCGCGCGCTGCGTGAGGAACTGGCCAGCAGCGGGCGTCGGCTCGAGGTGTTGTGGATCGGGCAGGCCGGCGGGTTGGAATCGAGGATCGCGGCCGGCGAGGGTATCCGGTTCGCTGCGGTGGCGACGGGCAAGATCCGTCGCGCGGCTAATCCGTTGAAGATGGTGACTCGCGCCAACGTTGCGGACATGCTGCGTGTTCCGCGCGGTATCGCCGAGGCGTGGCGGACGGTGGGCCGGTTCCAACCAGATGTGGTGCTCGCGACCGGTGGGTACGTCACCGTGCCGGTCGGGTTGGCGGCGTGGCTGCGGCGTCGGCCGCTGGTGGTGCACGAGCAGACTGTCCGTTTGGGCCTAGCCAATCGGGTGCTGGCCCGTCTTGCGGCTCGCGTGGCCCTGTCGTCGGCGTCCAGTCTGGCGTTGCTGCCCCACCGCGCCGCGCGAAGTCCGCGGTCACCGGTAACCCTGTTCGGCCGGAGTTGTTCGACGGTGACGCTGACAAAGCTGTCGCCGCTCTAGGCGCTGACGGTTTCGACCGCAGCTTGCCGACCGTCCCAGACTTTCGCATAATTCGTCTCTTTCATCGACCAGATTGACGAAGCGTATCCCTGCGTGGATGCCGAGATGCTTCGCCCGGCAGCTTCCATGCCCCAAGACGCTCGGGTGCGAGTGCAGATGCACCACCAACGGGCAGCACATGCGGCGGCTAATCATCAGCGGTGTGCTGCGACATCAACACGGCGCTTCATTCCGGTGTCACACCGGCCGGATTCCTGAGGGAAGACGATGAAGCTCCTACAGCGGTGAGCAGCGTCTAGCGTTCGCGTGAGCTGTCGATGGCTCGAGAAGGTAGTTCGCGCTTGCTCTACCCTGGATCATGGCGCACTCGCCGCTGCTCGGTGACCGACACTGGCTTGAGTAATTTGCGACTTGGTCACCGGCTGCGCTCTCCATCGCTACCCACAGTCGTGCCACCCATTACTGCTTCGAGAGAGTCACGATGCGCGCCCGGTAACGACATCGATCTCGCGTACGGATTCCTGTTCGGCGAGAACATCGTCGAATCCGTCGACGACTTGGTCTCCGCCCGATACTGCGCGGGAACCAACGCCGACGGCCGCAACACCTACAACATCCTCGACGTCCAACTGCGCGCTCCGAAACGCTTACCGAAGCGGCGATCCATCACCAACAGCGCCTGCGGCCTCTGCGGCAAGACCGCTATCGAGCATCCGGACCCGCACCCGATTCCGGCGCGAACATACCTATTTCGGCATCGACTCCGGTGTGCTGGCCGGTCTGCCCAGTGAATTGCGCTCACAGCAGCTCGTTTTCGCCGCCACGGGCGGACTACACGCCGCCGGTCTGTTCACGGCGGACGGCACCGCGTTGGTGGTCCGCGAGGACCTCGGACGGCACAACGCCGTGGACCAGGTGATCGGCTAGGCGGTGCGCGAAAAACGCATTCCCTCAGCTGATCTCATGCTCATTGTAAGCAGCCGCGCATCCTTCGAACTGGTGCAAAGGCCGTCATGGCCGGAATCCCGATCCTGGGCGCGGTCTCTGCCCCCAGCTCGCTGGCGGTGGACCTCGCCGCCGAGGCCCGGCTCACCCCTCGTCGGATTCCTGCGCGGCGACACCATGAACATCTACACCATGCCCCAGCGCATCTCGATTCCTCCCGGCGCTGCCGCCGGATAACTGACTCTGGCCGACCGACGCCGACGCCGCGGCCGAGCTGCTCGGCCACCTGCACTTCCGTGGCCACCCCACCCCGATTCAGCCGTTCAATCGAGCAACCGATCCCATGCTGTCGCCCGTCAAACGCACACCTTCGCCATGGGATCACCCGTAGGCAATTCTCTCCAACAAATCCAGCGCTTCGACCACCTTATGAAGTTCGCCGGATGGCAGGCTTTCCGACATGATTTGCGCGAGAGCATTGTTCAGTGGTGCCCGCTGCCCGCCAACCCAGGCCCGACCTTCATCGGTGAGCATCAGGTTCACGCGGCGTCCGTCGATCGGGTCGCGCAAGCCGACAATCAGCCCCTGATCTCGTAACCCGTCGACGACGTTGCGCATCGTCTGCGGGCGCAACATCTCCAGGCGAGCCAGATCGACGGCGGCCATGGCTCCGCATCGATGCAGGCGTCCCAGCACTGCCCATTGCGTCGGGGACAATTGACGCTCATGGGGATCTCTCCGGGCGCGGCGCAAAATCACGGTCAGCGCAGTGCGCAGGCGCGCCGCCGTGGTGGACAGTGCTGTGGCGTCTGCGGTATCAACGCTCACGTACAACTCCTAACTTACTGATCGGTAGCGATCCATAGGCGACGATGGCCGTGCAAAGCCCATCAGCCTGCCTGAACTTTTGCGTCACTAATGGCGATATTGGCATGGTTCTTATTTCGATCCGCCACAGGCCGGCAAGCCCCTGATCCGCGCTCGGCGATTGCGCAGGCGTCGAGGGCACCGGAGGGGTCGCCGTGCATGAACACGGCCCGACGTCCGGGCTGTTCGCCTGATCCCGGCGCTGGCCCGGCTCTGCGGCACCCGCCCTGGCGGGATGGTGCCGCAGCATGCAACCCCTCCGGTGCCCGCTCAACAAACTCCAGGCCGACCTTGGCGCGCAGGGTGCGGGCGGTGACGACTCCGAACTGGAAGCGCGGAGTCGTGCGCACCATGAAGGGTGTCGCCACCGCCGAGTGCGCCCGGACTAGCCGATAGGCAGGCAGAAGGTGTTCTCGGCCGAGCCAAGGGGGATGGGAATACACAATTCCACCGAGCCCGTAACGGGGGTGGCCGCGGGCGCATCCGCTGAGGCTGTGCCGACACCGAGGGCGGTGGCGGACAGCGCGAATGCGACGACGGCGAGCGGGCGGATAATTCTCGAGTTCATACAGTCATCCTCAGTCGTGTTCATGGGGAATTTCCCGGGTTCGGGACGGAACGATCAGATCACGAACTCGAGGGTCCTTGCATGTCGTTTTCCAGAATTTGGATTTCTAGATCAACTCTTTCCGGAGTCGTCGTAGATCATCACAGTAACCAGTGGCATCAACACTAACTGTGACCCGAATGCACACGATAGCGCTGCTCATTGCTTGTGGCAGTTCGTCGCCCGGCATCGGATACGCCGACGTCGACCATGAGTGCCTGTCGTGCTACACCCGTTCCCCGCGCTGTCGGAAACCCATGTACAGCGGCGTGCCCGCCGTCGCAGGAAACTCATTTCTGAAGCAAATTTTCCCGGTGGACGCTGTGAAGCCGAGGAAGACGCTGCCCCTCGAAATAGTGCCGGTCACAAACATTCGTTCGTCCCGTTTTTCGCTTCGCTATTGCCAGTACGTTGAGATCCGAAACTCCCCATGCTGGAGAGGCTGCCGGACACTGATATCTCGGAACCGTCGTCGTTCCGCGGCTGCTTTCGATGCCTGGAGAAATGTTCGACCGACCGGACCGGCCTGTAGGCCTGGTGAAGGAGAAATATGTCCACCGACACCGATGCGACCCGTGTATCGGCCGCTCCACCGGGGAGCCTTTGGTCCGATCGGCTTTCGTCGATCTCCCGCCATGATCTGCCCGCCTCGATCGTGGTGTTCCTTGTCGCCCTGCCGCTGTCGCTGGGCATCGCCATCGCCTCGGACGCTCCGATTGCCGCCGGCCTGATCGCGGCCGCTGTGGGCGGCATCGTGGTCGGGTTCCTCGGTGGGAGCCCGCTACAGGTCAGCGGGCCTGCGGCCGGCCTCACCGTGGTGGTCGCCGAGACCATCCACGAGTTCGGCTGGAAGACCACCTGTTTCATCACCGCAGCGGCCGGCCTGTTGCAGATCGTGTTCGGATTGAGCCGGATCGCGCGCGCCGCGCTGGCGATAGCGCCGGTCGTCGTGCATGCCATGCTCGCCGGTATCGGTGTCACCATCGCGCTGCAGCAGGTGCATGTGTTGCTGGGCGGGTCGTCGCGCAGCTCGGCCTCCGAGAACATCACCGAACTCCCCGGCCAGCTGCTGAACGCGCACGGTGACGACTTCGTCATCGGCGCGATCGTCATCGGCATCATCGTCGCCTGGCGCCGGGTGCCCGAGAAGGTGCGCCTGATCCCGGGCCCGTTGGTCGCGGTGCTGGTGGGTACGGTGCTGTCGCTGGCGCTGCCTGGTGATCCGGACCGTATCAAGATCGACAGCTCGCTGTTCGACGCCATCGGCCTGCCCGCCCTGCCCAGCGGCAACTGGGGCGGAGTAGCGCTGGCGGTGCTTACGATCGCCTTGATCGCCAGTGTGGAGAGTCTGCTGTCGGCGGTGGCCGTGGACAAGCTGCACACCGGCAAGCGCACCGACTTCGACCGCGAGCTGATGGCTCAGGGCACGGCCAACATGGCCTCCGGCATGCTCGGTGGACTTCCGGTCACGGGCGTGATCGTGCGCAGCTCCACCAACGTGGCCGCCGGTGCGCGCACCCAGTCCTCGGCGATTCTGCACGGCGTATGGATTTTGGTGTTCTCCCTCGCGCTCGTCGGCGTCGTGCAGCAGGTCCCGAAGTCCGCACTGGCCGGGTTGCTCATCGTGGTGGGCGTCCAGCTGGTGAAGCTGGCCCACATCCAGCTCGCCCATCGCACCGGCGACCTGGCGGTATACGCGGTGACCATGGTCAGCGTGGTGTTCCTGAACCTGCTCGAGGGCGTGCTGATCGGCTTGGCTATGGCGTTCGCGATGCTGCTGTGGCGAGTGGTGAAGGTATCGATGCAGGTCGCACCGATGCCAGGCACCGACCGCTGGATCGTCCGGGTCGAGGGCACGTGCACGTTCCTGGCATTGCCGAAGCTGACCAAGAAGCTGGCCATGGTGCCGACCGGCACCGACGTACTTGTCGAGCTGACCGTCGACTTCCTCGACCACGCCGGCTACGAGGCCATCCACGACTGGACTCGCCAGCACGAAAGTACGGGTGGCGCTGTGGAATTCGTCGAGATCGGTACCGCGCGCATGGAACACGCCATGACCGGACCACCTCGGCGCGGCCGGGCACGCGGCATGCTCGACGAGGTACTCGGCCCGTGGCGCGAGCGCAGCGGCGACGCGGTCGCAGCGGGAGTGGTCGCCTACCATCGCAGCCACGCCCACGTGATCCGGCCGCACCTGGATCAGCTGCGTGACCGGCAAGATCCGCACTCGCTGTTTCTCACCTGTGCCGACTCGCGCATCGTGCCCAATGTGATCACCAATAGCGGTCCTGGTGACCTCTTCACCGTCCGCAACGTCGGCAACCTGCACCCCGCCGACGGATCGGACGCCTCGATCGAGGCGGCCCTGTCCTTCGCGGTGGACCACCTGAAGGTGCGCGACGTGGTGGTGTGCGGCCATTCCTCCTGCGGCGCCATGCAGGCCTTGCTAACCGGCACCTCCACCGGACCGGGACTGGACAACTGGCTCGCCCATGCCCGCCCGAGCCTGGATGCCTACCGTGCCGGGCACCCGGTGCGGGCGTCCGCGGCGGCCGCGGGTTATGACGAAACCGCCCAGCTGAGCATGGTCAACGTCGCCGTTCAGCTCGAGATTCTGCAACGCCACCCGGTGATCCGTCAGGCCGCGGCTGCCCGCGGCCTGACGGTATCGGGCCTGTTCTTCGACATCTCCACCGCCTGCATGCTCGAGATCACCACCGACGGCGTCAACGAATTCACTGACCGGGTCACCGAACCGGTCATGGTGACCGGTCGGGGGCGAGTTCGCCGGTCCGTCCGATGAACTCGTGCCCCATGGTGATGGCAACACCATCCCGACCACACGTCGACCGCCGAATTGCGGTGTACGCCGCTGCAAAGAGTGAATCCAACCGCTACGGCGGTGCTCCGGCCGACGCGCCTCGTCGGATCTGCTTCGGTGATCGCATCGCTTTCGCGGTTTCCTGGCGGTGCCCTTCGGAGTCCGGGCTGGACTCCTATGCGTGACTATCTCCCCACTGCCCCCGCCGTTGTGCCACACCGCGAGTGCGTGGCACCGCCCGCCGTCGTCTGTCGGCCGGGAACATCGGTGAAGGTGGGTCGAGAAGCGGATCAATGTCTCCGCAGTTCGGTGATGGCCTGGTCAGCGGTGGGTAGGAGGTCGCGACAGTCGCCCGGCTCGCCACCGTGCTGTTGCCCGCCCGATCTCGGTTGTCGGGGGCTCGCCGTAGAGCCATTCACGGGCCAGTCGATGCCAATTGTTGGTCGTCTCGAGCTGGCCGAGTGCGGCGAAGGTGAACAACTCCGCACGCTTGGAGAACACGTGCTCAGCTGGAAGCAGTTGATGCCGCATACCGCGGAATTCGTCCGCCCTCGGATCGACGGCGAGTACCACTGCCGCGGTGGCGAGTTCGGGGGTGATCGTGATCTCCTCGTCGAGCAACTGCCAACCCGAAGCTGCCCAGACGTACTCCAGGCATTCCTGCGGTGTGACGCCCGCGTCCGGGTCGATGATGCCGCGGCCGACCCACGCCTGGTACAGATCCTCGGCCCGGTGTTCCCCGGCGGCGAGCAGGGATGCACGCTCGAACTCGGCGTCCGCGGGGTTCATCCGGTAATAGAGCCCGAAATCCACGAAGGCGAGGCGACCGCCCCCGTCCAGAAGGATGTTGCCGGGATGCGGGTCACCGCAGAACTCGTAGTCGGAGAACAGCGAACCGATGTAGAAGCGGTAGATCAGCTCACCGATCCGGGCTCGGTCGGCCTCAGGCAGAGCCTGAATCTCTTGGAAGGAACTTCCTTCGACGAACTCTGTCACAAGAACGTGGTGCGTGCAGTGTTCTTCGACGCTGTCGGGCACGGTGATGAAAGGATGTTCGTGGAAGCGCGAGGCGACTTCGTGCTGAGTCCGCGCTTCGCGCAGGTAGTCGAGTTCACCGCCGACGTTGCGTGCGATCTCGTCCAGCACGGCGGCGTCGGCCGCGCTCGGCAGCACGGATCTCCACAGCTTGGCGAACAACTGCAAGTTACGCATGTCGGCCTGGACAGCCTCGTCCACACCGGGGTATTTCACCTTCACCGCGACCATGCGCCCGTCACGCAATCTCGCCCGATACACCTGGCCGATCGAGGCTGCGGCCACCGGTGTCTCCTCGAAATCGGCGAATACTCGCGACACCGGTCCCAGATCAGCCTCGATGACCTTCCGCATCGCACTGAACGGAACCTCCGGTGCGCGATCTCGAAGTTCGGCCAGCCTCACCCGAAACAGTTCACGGTGGGACTCGGGAACGAGGTCGACATCGAGAACCGACAGCATCTGGCCCAGCTTCATCGCCGCGCCCTTCATGCCGCCGAGCACTGTGACCATTTGCTGCGCGGCTTGCAGAGCGGACCTCTCGGCGAGTATCTGCCGGGCTTGGTCCGGCCGGCCGATCATAGACAACCGGGTCCCTACTCCACGCGCAGCTTGCCCGGCGACGAGTCGGCCCAGCCGAGTGCCCCGCACCAGTCGACCTCTGGGCAGCTGACCGCCCGCCATCAGCACCTCCGTGGGCCGACCCATGACCTGTATCGCGTACCGCTGGAGCCGGCCGTTCCCGCAACGTGGGCCGTCGATTCAACGGTCTAACAACTTACAACACGCGGCAGTGATAATCGACAGCTGAAGGTGAAGTGAGCAAAGCTCTTTTTCAGTCCGACGACAGGGAAGTGTCATGCCGCACAAGGCCGCCCGACAGCGCCCTCGTCCCACCCAGCGGCGTGCGAAGGAAACGAGGGAGCGGATACTCGACACCGCGGCGCGGTTGTTCGGTGAGTGTGGAATCGCTGAAACCTCGACGAACCGGATCGCGGCGGAGGCCGGCTTGAGTATCGGCACGGTCTACCGGTACTTCCCCGATCGGACCGCGATCGTCGATGAGCTGCTCGAGCGCCTTCTCGAAATCGCGGAGCGGCGCTTCACACACTGGGTGTCCGACTTGTCGCAGCGCCCGATTACCCAGCTGCACCCCTCGTTTCCGAGGATATCCACTGAGATGCTGGATCTGTTAGCCGAAGAGTTGGTCGCCAACGCGCATCTGGTGCGCGCGCTGGGCGGCGAAACGCAATCCCATGGCAGCCGCATTCCCGAGTTCGAACTGCGTCTGCGCCCGCTGGTCAAAGTGCTGTTGATCCAGCTCCTCGGTCCAGGAGACGATCACAAGCATGACGTGATGGCATACGTGCTGATCAATATCGGCTTCGCGGCGGTGCTGCGCACAACGGCCCTGGAGGTCGACGACCACAAACGCCGCGAGGCCATCGCGATGACCGCTCAGATGATCGGCGCATGGCTCGAAACTGAAGTTCGGTCAGCTCGACTGAGGTCGCTACCCTGAGCCCTGCGGCCAGGACTGTGTCAGCGCGTCCTGCGAGTAGCCCCGGGAGTGCGTGTCGAACAGCCGGGAATTGAAGGTGGCCGGGTCCGGCCGCACTCGCAGGTTGGTGTGCGCACCAGTTCACCGCGCTCTTCGAGCGCTATGTCCGAGGCTCGTGGCATGGCGACAAATCCCTCCAACGGCGTTCATTCTCAACCGCTCGATCTTCTGCGATCCGATAAACGATCTGTGGTCGGTGCCGAATCGGGCATTCCGCCCTGATCGGACTGTGGCGAGTGGGCGTCCACGAGCTGGATCCAGTGGCAGCGGCATCGCCCGACGCCTAGCCGATGTTCACTGCGTGCTCGATGTTCGAAAGCTACCGCAAAAAGTGAGCAATCGTGGCGCGCAACCATCCAGATTTTATTCGAACGCTGTGACGAATGGCCTTCCGCCGCAGGTTGACGCCGTGATGCGCCGACATCGAGAGGTGGGGCAAAGAAGAGTGGAACGTGAGTTCGGGAGCCTCTTATCGTTGGACCAACCGATCTTGGAGCGCAGGTCGAATGCGTTCGCCGTGGGAGTTCGGTCGTGCGCGGCGGCCGAGCGCACCATCGGCCAGTAGAGCCGCAGCAACTGGGCGGAAGGGAGTCGACGATGACAACCAACGGAGCACTTCGGAATGGACCGACCGTCTCGGGCGAACCGATGCCATTACCCCCACGGGGCGTGCAGGGGGTGTCTCGGCAGCTGGCCAGATACTCCATCGACAACGTGTCGACCGCCATGCTGCCCGACGACGATGTCGCCCGGGTCTGCCTCGAACTGTCGGTCAGCATGCTGGACAGGCAAGATATTCCGGCGAAGACCGGTCGGCTGGCCGATGCGGCAACCGAGTGGGCTCGGGAGGGCGTGCCTATCGACACGATCCTGCATTCCATCCATGAAGGATTGAAGCTGGGTATGGATCTCGTCTTCTCGAACGGGACGGTGAAGGACTACGCCAGTCTGGTGGACGGCATGAAACTGGTTGTGGAGATGCTCGACATCATGAGCGCCACTGTCGCCCGCGCTTATGCCCGTGAGTCCAAGGCGGCGGTCAGTGAACATCACACCGCCGTTCACACGCTGACCTCCGCGCTGCTGGGGGGATACACCACCGCCGCAATGGTCCGCGCAGACGGAGTAGCCATCGCCGAGGAGTATTCGGTTCTGGCAGTAGAGGTTGCGAACCACCCGGACGAGCAGCATCCGATGCTCGACGGCAAGGTCGTCGCCCGCCGTAAACTGCGCCGCCTGCAGGCCGAACTCGCTACTCGCTGCGGCGAGCACGCACTCGCGCTGCTCAGTGTGGTCGGTGGGACGATCCTGATCCCGACTGCGACGCTGAGCGATGAGCGCCTCGACGAACTGCTCGCCCAGTTGTCGGCGGCCGCTCGCGTACCGGTGACAGCGGTCGTTGTCACGGCGTCGGCCACTGAAGTGCCCGGTGCGGCCGATCGCGCTCACGAATTGCTCGACATGGTGCGGCGGCTGCGATGTGCCCCCGGCCTGTACCGTTTCGCCGATATGGCGCTGGAGTATCAGTTGACCCGGCCGGGTCCGGGTCGTGAAGCTCTCGGGTCGCTGCTGGACTCCCTCGACGATCATCCCGAACTGTTCCAAACCCTGCGGAGCTATATCAGCAATAATCTCAATCGCCAACGCACCGCACGCTCGTTGCAAATCCACACCAACACCGTCGACTATCGGCTCAGGCGCATCAGCCAAGTCACCGGACTCGATCCCACCACCACGTCGGGCGTGTGGCAGCTACGGTCGGCGCTCATCGCCCGCACGTTCACCAAGCGCAGCCATCCCGATATCCATATCGACGCCGTGTGAACCGCCAGGCGGACATACTCGCCCTCTTCATCTACCTGCCTCTGTCGTGAGCAAATTTGCGCGCGGTGGCAGTCGCTGAATGTGACCGCTACGCAGCCGAGCGGACAGTTTGCCAGCTCCGGCGCCTCATAGTGGTGGGGGCTATCCGAAGCTCGACGATGCCACGATTTCGGCGGCGGCTCCTGCCGCGATCAGGCGTGCGGTCATGACAATGACTTCGCGGCGCTCGCCGGTATCGGCGTCGAGTAGCGCGGCGCGGACCGCGGCCGCGAAACCGACATTGATCAGAACGAACGCCCTTGCGTCCTGGCCTGTTTCATTCCCGGGGCCGAGCACCCGGATCAGCAGGACTTTCAGTAGCGCGCGCAGGCGTGGTTCGAATTCCGGGAGACCACTGTTGTAGTAGGCCAGCCCTCCCGCCAACGCCCGCACCAGTGGGGCGTTGGCCACCAGCTCGTCGGTGATGGACTCGAGGATCGTGATGGCCAGCTCGAGAACGGTACTGCCGGCGGAATCGGACACGCTGCGGATGAGGTGCTGTTCGATATTTTCCAGCAGCCTTTGCAGCAGTTCGTCAACCATGACCGCACGGTCGGCGAAGTGCCGGTAGACGGTATTGACGCTCACCCCGGCCTCGGCGGCGATCCGGTTGGTCGAGGTATTGGCGATCCCGTGTTCCCCGAACAGGTGTGCGGCAGTATCGAGAATATGCTCTCTGGTGGCTTTCGCGCGTTCCTGTGTCGGAGGACGAGTCGCCTTCTTCGCCGGGGTCACGTACCCGCTTCTGTCTGCCGGCGCAGGAGGCGCGGTGTTGTGCGACCTGACGGTGCGCCGATTGCCAAGCGTTCAACCTGCGTCATGCCGAGCCTTGCGGGCGTTCGGATTCGATCCACGCCGCGACCGCACGCGCGGTGATGCTGAGAGCCTGCTGACGTTGCGAGTTGTCGATTTCGAGCACCGACGCGCGAAGCGCCGCCGCGATCCCGGTGTTGATCAACACGATACTCATGATGTCGTACTTGTGGTCGTCGCCCGGTCCGAGCAGCTGGATAACCAGCACCTTGGCGAAAAGACGTAGACGGAGTTCGAGTTCGGGGATACCGGTGTCATAGAACGAGACACCGACCGAGAGCGCACGTATCAACTGGGCGTTGGCCATCAGCTCGTCGGTGATGACCTCCAAGATCGACTCCATCAGCTCTGCGGTGGTTTGCCCGGCGAGGCCGAAGACATGCTGAGTGAAGCGTTGTTCGGCATTTTCCACTAGCCGCTCGATCAGCTTGTCCACCATGACCGTGCGGTCGGTGAAGTAACGGTAGACGGTGCTGACGCTCACTCCGGCCTCGGTGGCGATCCGGCTGGTCGACGTGTTGGCGATTCCGTGTTCTCCGAACAGCCGTGCGGCACTGTCGAGGATGTGCTCGCGGGTTGCCTTCGCCCGTTCCTGTGTCGGACGACGGGTCCCACTGTTCGGCGGCATGAGATACTCCTGCCTGCTGTCGCCGGGAAGGTCACCGTCGCCAACCCTACGGTCTTGTACCAGCGGCCGCGGCCCGGAACTGCCGCAACGAAGCGGCGACTGGGGCGGGCGCTCCGACTCCGCGACAACAAGTCCAACCGAAGGGCACATGCGTAGGGCCAGTGATTGCATGGGTCACATCTTCGAGACGGGCGACCGCCGCCCACCCTGGTCACGCCGGTCCCAGGCCGGCCACCCGAAGACTCACAGCGAGCGTGGGGGCATAGCACTCGGTACGGCGTCGTGGCGTTCGGGGCGGGGCGGGCGTAGGCCCGCAAGCCTGGCTACGGCTGGCTCCCGCGGCCTCGAACTCGACCGGCGTGATTGTGCCTGGACAACGGCACCCCTGCATGTTCAAGGGCACTCGACCACCTGCTCAACCGATAGCCGAGGCCCACTTGCAGATGTCACCTCAGGTGAGGGTAGTGACCTCCAGAGTGCCGTCGTGGAAGGCGGCTCGCAGCTGCTTCTTATCGAACTTGCCGACGCTCGTCTTCGGTACCTCGTCGATGAATGTCCAGTGCTCGGGCAGTTGCCACTTGGCGAAGGACGAGGTCAGGTGCGCGCGCAGATCGCGGGGGGTCACCTGGGCGCCGTCGCTGAGGACGACGGCGACCAGCGGCCGCTCGTCCCACACCTGGTCAGGCACGCCGATCACTGCGGCTTCGGACACTGCGGGATGGGCCATGACGGCATTCTCCAGCTGCACGGAGGAGATCCACTCCCCGCCCGACTTGATCACATCCTTGGATCGGTCGGTCAAGCTCAGGTAGCCGTCCTGGGTGATCGAGCCGATGTCGCCGGTGCGCAGCCAGCCATCGCCGAACTTCTCGGGGTCGGCCGCGTCTGTGCCCTCCGGCGCGAAGTAGCGCCCGGTGACCCACGGCCCGCGTACCTCGAGTTCGCCGAGTGAGCGTCCGTCCCAAGGCTGCACCTCGCCGCGGTCGTTCACCAGCCGCGCCTGCACGCCGGGCAGCAGTCGTCCTTGTGTGTAGCGGTAGCGCCAGGCGTCGTCGCCTTCGGCGGTCGGCGGTGCCCACGCGAGGCTTCCCAAGGGGGATGTCTCGGTCATCCCCCACGCCTGGATGATATCGACGCCGTGCCGCTCGGCGAATGCGTCCATGAGTGCGGGTGGCACGGCAGAGCCGCCGACGACGACGTTACGCAGGTGCGTGACGTCCTGCGGGTGGCGGTCGAGCTGATCGAGGACGCCGATCCAGATGGTCGGGACGGCGGCGGCGAAGGTTGGCCGTTCCTGGGCGAGCAGCCGCACGAGGTCCGGGGCGTGCAGGTAGCGGTCCGGCAGTACGAGCGACGCGCCGGCCATGAGCGCCGCGTACGGAATACCCCAGGCCATCGCATGGAACATCGGGACGATCGTGAGCGCGCTGTCGTGCGGGGACAACGCCATTCCGTACGTCGCGCACACCTGCAGTGAATGCAGCCAGATCGAGCGGTGTGAGTACATGACGCCCTTGGCGTCACCGGTCGTGCCGGAGGTGTAGCAGGACGCAGCGGCCGCGCGTTCGTCGAGTTCGGGCCAGTCGTACTCGTCGGGCTGCGCGGCGAGCAGGTCCTCGTAGCGATGGATGACGACCCCTGCCGGGGCGTCGAATTCGACCGGCCCGGAGGAAGTTACGATGACGTGCCGGACGGAGGTCAGGTGTGGGAGCACGTCGGCGAACTGCGCGCTCAGCGAGCCGTCCACGATGACCGCCTTGTCGCCGGCGTGGTTGGCGATATAGACGTTCTGCTGGGGGGCGAGCCGAATGTTCAAGGTGTGGAGGACAGCTCCCATCGCCGGCACCGCGCAGTACGCGGTCATGTGCGCGCGGTTGTTCCAGAGGTAGCTGCCCACGCGGTCGCCTTCCTCGATGCCGAGCGCCCGTAAGGCGTGGGCGAGGCGCGCGGCATCGTGCCCCAACTCGGCGAACGTCATCTGGTCGACGCCGTCGGGTGTCCAGGTCGTGACTCGCGCCGTGCCGTGCACGGTTGTGGCGTAGCGCAGCAGCGTCGCCAGGGACAGCGGCTCGTCCTGCATCGTGCTCAACATGGAAGGCTCCGTTCGATGGGTAGCGTGCGCCGGCGCGTAGGCGCGCGACAGTGGTAATGGGGGAGAGGGGTGGTAGTAGAACGTCAGCGGCGGTGGGCGCCCGGTGTCCACATGGGCCGCAGCAGCAGCGCCTCGTGAATCGCTTGGGCGACCGCCGCTGTCCGGGTGGTCGCGCCGAGCTTGCCGAGGATGCGCTCGACGTGGTGAGCGATTGTCCGCTCGCTGAGATACATGCGAGCGGCGATGTCGGCATTGGTGAGCCCGGCGCAGAGGTGGTCCAGGACCTCGAATTCTTTGGCCGTCAGCTGGTGCGGCGGCTCTTCGCGATGCACGACTGCGCAGACACGAAGATTGTTGGATGACCAGTCGATCCGGTACCACTTCGAGCCACGCCAGCGGAACGAGCCGGACCGCGGGGCCGACCGCACGTTCAGCCCACCCAGCAGGGTCGCGACCTGCTGCATGTCGGCGCGTGGCACATCATCTGCGCAGAACACCAGTCGGCCATCCTCGACCACCGCCACCTCGGCGTCCGGCCCCACCGGCGTGGCGTCCAACAGGGCCGCCACGACCGGCAGAGATCGCTCCAGCACCGCGAGCTGCGCCGGCGAAGGGATGAGGCGGGCGCGGGTGCTCAGGTGCACGTAGCCCGCGTGCTCGCCGGTTTCGGTGTAGTAGCCGATCGACATCCCGCCGTTGAACCCTGCCGGGCACAGGAACTCGCGAGCCGACTCGCTGTTCTCGTAGGTGTAGTCCGGGTCGACCCACCACCGTATCGGCGGTCGAGTCCTGTCCCGGCGGATGCTCGTCAGCGCCGGGTCCCGCGCGAGCAGTGACCGTGTCGTCATCAGTCGCAGCTCCTCGGGCCCGTACCCGCGCTGCGCGAGCACGTGCATCGAGCCGCTGGCCAGGTCGGGGCGTGTGACGATCGCCGCATCCACGTCCATCAACGTGCCGATGCGCTGGAGCAACTGCCCGTGCGGTCGGACTCCGCGTAGCGCGTCCGCGGCAATCGAGGCGAGTTCGTAGCCGAACGCGTCCACCGCTCGCTCGTCCATGCCGCCTGCTCCACGCCACCGATGCCCCTTCCTGCCCATTGTGACGCTTTCAGCCCGCGGCGTGAACACCTGGACGGCGATCTGCCCACGGCATCGCGCGCTCCAACTGCGCGGCCACCGCGATGAGCAGCGACTCCTGGCACATGTCCGCGGCAAGTTGTACGCCGATCGGCATGCCGGCCGAGGACTGCGCCAGCGGCAGGCTGATCGCAGGCAGGCCGGTTTGGTTGAACGGCGGCGTGAAGGACAGGTAGTTGTGGAACAAGTCGCACCAGCTGTTCGCATCGAGGCTGTAGTCGTTGTGGTCGAGGAAGGCGAGCGGCAGCGCCGTGGTGTTCGTCGTCGGAGTGATCAGGATGTCGTAGTCGGTGAAGAAGTTGCCGAATATCCGGCTCGTCTCGTTCTGGATCGCGAGTGCCTCGCCGAACTGTCGGGCGGTCATCTGCTGCCCGGCGCGGTAGGCGATCAGGTTGCTCGCCTCCAGGCTCTCCTCGGACGGAGCGATGCCCGAGAGCGCGCTCGCCGCCTCCGTCATGTCGGTCGCGAACTGGATCCAGAAGCAGTGCTCGGCGATCATGAATCGCTCCCAGTCGAACACCGGGGTTGCGGTCTCGACGTGGTGGCCCAGGCTTTCCAAGATGGCGCCGACTGCCTGGACGGCGGAAGCGACCTCTGGCTCGACGGGTGTTCCGGCCCACGAACTGGTGTGCAGGGCGATACGCAGCCCGCGCCGGTCGGCGGTCAGCTCATCGGTGTAGGGACGGGCCGGCGCCTGGACCCGATAGCGCTCGCCCGGTACCCAGCCGGCGACCTGGTCCAGGATGCCGGCCACGTCTCGGATGCTGCGGGTGATCACGAATTCGGAGGCCAGCCCCGTCGCACCCTCGCCGTGGCCGGGTCCCAGTGACACCACCCCCCGGCTGGGCTTGAGCCCCACCGTCCCGTTGTAGGAGGAGGGGATGCGGATCGAGCCGCCGGCATCGTTCGCGTGCGCGACCGGCACGCCGCCTGCCGCGACGAGTGCGCCGCTGCCACCGCTGGAGCCGCCGACCGACCGGCTCAGGTCCCACGGATTGCGTGTCGAGCCATTCACCAGCGGCTCGGTATTGCCGCCGTAGCCGAACTCCGGCGTCGCGGTCATGACGGTGGTTGCCAAGCCGGCGCGGCGAAAGCGCGCCATCAGTTCGGTGTCGTAATCCAGGGTGACCCCGTGCTCGCCGGTGATACGGCTTCCCCACTTGAACGGTACGCCCGCCGCATGGCAGATGAGGTCCTTCAACCCGAAGGGCGCGCCGGCGAAGGGGCCGTCGGGGTTGTAGTCGAGGGGGCGGTCCCACGGCTCGTTGACGCAGGCGTTGATCTGCGGTTGTACCTTGCCGATCGCCTCGACGGCGACGGTGTGCACCTCCTCGGCGGACACCTCGCCACTGCGGATGAGTTCCGCAAGCCCGGTCGCGTCCTGCCGGGTGTACTCCTCGATGTTCATCTCACTTCTCCGTCCGTCGGTTGGCCGTTGGAGCAAGTAAAGTGAGTCGGGCAATGCCTTCCTAGGGCAGATCTGCCCAATCGACCGTCGTGTCGTGGTCGTTCAGCTAGGGACAAGCTGCCTTGCTCCGTTGGCTCCCGGGCGAGCGCCGCATGGACCTCTACACGACCCGCCTGCTACGGGGCGGCGTTTATCGACGAACACCGGGGTCTCGATGGACCACGTCACCGGCCTGGACGACCACGAGGGCCCGTGGAAGCAATCCCAGTGCGCAACGCCGAGTCAGGCCAGTCGTCTGTCCGCACTGAGCAACGAACGATCCGCACCCGCATCGCCACGGTCGCCGTCAGATCCGGACCGTTCCCCCGCGTTCGTATCTCAGCGTGCTCGTCGACCGTAAACTTCACCAGCCCGTTATGAGCGCGATCGATCAACCTCTGCATAATGCAGAATCACTGAACAATAACTGCGCTAGACTTGGGCGCACGATTCGACCCACAGTATGGGCCAGCGTGGAGCGATTTCGAGGTGGTCGCGTTGGTTACGCGATTCGAAACAAGGCTGCAAACGGCCGCCAACGAGGGCGGCCTCGTGCGGTGTCCGCGCGACGAGGTCCGGGAGCAAGCTGAGGAGACCACGCGCCTACTTCGAGAGCTCGTTCCCTGTTCCGCCTACCTCCTCAGCGCGTGGGACCCTCTCCTCGGCAAGCATGGTCATCGGGAACTGGCTAGCGACGGCTACTCGAAAAGGACTATCGAGCACATCAACGATGGCTTCGTGAGGGATAATCCGGCCTTCCCGCTGATGCGCATGCGAACGTCTGGAGCGCTGCGGTGGCGGGATATGGCCCGGGACTGGAACCTCGACTTCGCGGGGACCATTACTGCTGAGGAGTTCCTCATACCGGAGGGGTTTCACGAAGGGACGACGTTCTGTTTGCGGCTGCCGGATGGCCGGTACACCGGTTCGCTGCACATGAGCTGGTCGAAGCCCTCCGATGCCACCGACGAGGGGCGGGAGACTCTCGAACGGTTCCGGGGGCTCTTTGCCATGGTGTGTGACACGCTCCGCACACCGAAGACCCTCGTCGATACGCTCGCTCCGGGAGCCGGGGCGGTCATCGTGTCGTCTCACGGGATGGTCGCCGAAGTACCCGGCCACGAGACCGGGCCCAAATTGGCCGAGGACAGCGCCCTGCTGCACCTTCTCACCCGTCTGGCCGGGAGCTGGCAGCGCTGTAGTTTTCTCTGGCCGAAGCGGTCCGGGCCCTGCTGGAGAATCACGGTGGTCCCCTGTCCAGACGGTGTAGCTCTGGTGACTGCGGAGGCCACACCGTGGCCGTACGGCCTGACGCCCCGCGAGTTGGAAGTCCTGCATCTCATAGCGAGCGGCTTGTCCAATCCCAAAATCGCCCAGCGCCTATTCATAAGCGTGCGGACCGTGTCGACCCACGTGGAGCATATCTTGACCAAGCTGTCCTGCTCGACGCGCTCACAACTCGTTGCTATTGCGGTCAGCCAGGGGTTGCTCCTCGGCGAAGATCCATGAGGGAGCGGGTCTTTCCCTTTTGGGACAACATTCTGTAGCGAGCGCGGTCGTCGTGGCCGCCAAGCAGATGCCGCATGAAATGGTGCGCGCGCGAGACATTTACGCGGGAAGTAATCCCACGCCACATCCACTTACCCGCGTTTGCTGGGCAAACTTTTCCGACATACCTGCGGTCGTGGTGGGGAAACGCTGACCTTGTCCCCACCACCTGAGACATCGCCTCTCTGCTACACCGACTCGCGGTGGAGTCCTCGAGGACCGCGGGCGCCGGCTATCCCAGCGCGAGGGCCGGCCGCCGGTGCGTCCACGGCGACGCCTCCTCGGAGCGTGCCGCCAGCCGCAGGACATCGGTCTCCCGGAAACGCCTGCCGACTATCTGCATGCCCACGGGAAGGTTCCCTGGAGTAAATTCGACGGGAACGCTGGCCGTCGGGTGCATCGACAGATTGAAAGGCCATGTCAAGACCCAGCCCAGCCACATGTGAACATGCTTGCCGGCAACAATATCTGGGCCAGAGGACATTCCTTCGGCAGACGGAGGCGGAACTGCGATGGTCGGGCAGACCAGGTAGTCGTACTTGTCCAGAACTCTCTGCGTCTGGTCATACCAGCGACTGCGAGCGATGTCCATTTTGATGCAGTCGGCCGCCGACCTGGCGTTACCCAGGTCGAACATCTCGAGGATGAAGTCACACATGCGCGTGCGATTCTCCGGCGTCGCGTACTTCTTGAATAGAGCAGACAACGACGCCCACTTGACCAGCTCGGCCTCGTAAACCTCCTCGGTCACCTTGATCGGAACCTCTTCGACCTGGCAGCCGAGATCACTCAACGTCGATACCGCCTTCTCGACGACCTCCCTGACTCGCGGGTCCACAGCCCAGCCCACATCGGGTGAGTACGCGATCTTCGCGCCGCGAACATCGCCTTGAAGCGCGCCGAGCCAGTCCTCCCCGGTGTCCGGCAAGGAAAAGGGCATCCCGTGCATCCGGGCCTGCCCAAACCGACATCAAGATAGCGGCGCCCCGGACGGCCCATGTCATGGGTCCGAAGTTCAGAAGACTCTCATAGTGAGTCTCCAGGATTCCGGAGGGTTCGCCCGAATTGCGGCTTCAAGCCGAAGGTTCCGCAACAAGAGGACGGGATCTTATCGGGTATGTTGCCCTTGAGCGCCCACGACCCGAACGTCGTCTCGATTCCTTCGACACGGTGATGTCCTTGATCGCGATGGGTACACCGTGCAGAGCCCCCAGTTCTTTGCCGGAAGTGACCGCAGCCTCCGCCTCGCGAGCCTTCGCACGCGCTCGCTCGTGAAGTGTGAAGCAGTACGCGTTGACCTGAGGGTTGATCCGGTCGGCTTGATCGAGGAAAGCATCCACCACCTCAACTGGCGAGAGAATCTTCTGCCTGATCTTCGCCGCCAATTCCGTGGCTTCCATCAGACAGATCTCATTCACGCCCATGGCCCTCTCTTTCTAGGTAAATAGCAAATCAATGTCCACGACTCGTGAAGCGTTCGATCGCCTGGGCCTCGTCAGCTAGCAGAGACTCGCATCCGCCAAGGCGACAGCCTCAGCGCTTCGTTTATCTGCTCCTCGCCGACACACGTAGGATCTCTGCCTGAGTACGCCGAGGCCATATGTCAATCGACCGATTTTGCGTGACCCGAATCTACCCAGACCAGCCTCCGTCGATGCCGCCGGCGGCGCCTTTCGCTCTAACGGGTGCGTCGTATCGGGAAGGCACTGTGCCGTGCCCGCAATAGCCGACGTCCTTCGCGGCGGCCACGTCGGCGACGAGCTTCCGGCGGGATTGATACGCGGGTGATGGTGATCGCCTGGTCGGCGGCGAGCAGGTGCAGGAGGAGTACGCCAATGTCGAGACCGTGGTCGTCGGTGACCACGTTGCGACCCTCCCTGAGGTAGAAGGTGCCGCCAGTGAGGTCGGCGGTGGATGGTGGCGCCGTCGCGGTGCGCGGTCTGTCCGGCGCGGGAGGCTGATCAGAGGCTGGCGCCGTAATTGCCTCCGAGCCCGCCGATGTCGCTGGCTCCCCGGCCGGGAGCGCCTCTGCAACGGGCTCTGCATCTGCCAAGTCGGGAGCACAAATCCGTCAGTTGACGTATGGCGATGCGGTTGTTACGGAACCATCCTGTCAACAGCCGAATCAACACCGAGGAATGGAGTAGCGGCGCTATGAGCAAGAAACTTGTCGATGACGCGATCATCATCGTGGTCGACATGATCAGAGATTTCCTCGAGCCCGGCAAGGAGTGGGTGATCGACGCCGGGCGCGATATGTATCCCAAGACGAAGGAGCTCCTCGAGTTCGCTCGAGCGAATAAGGTGCCGATCGCCTATAGCGCGTCGCATTTCTCGGGTGGGGATCACGGCGGTGGGGACGACCGCCTCGACGACTACTGGCATCAGACGCGCAACAGTTGCATCCCGGGAACCTCGGGAGTCGAGGTTGTAGATACGCTCCGGCCGGAGGCGTTCAGCGAATACGAGGTCTACATCCAGAAGTGGAAGTACAGCTCCTTCTATGCCTCGAAGCTCGACGTGGTTCTCAGCAATCCACCGTTCCGGGGTCGGGATACGATCATCGTCACAGGAATGGCCACGAACTTCTGCTGCCTCACCACCACGATCGATGCTTTCAATCGGGATTACAAGGTCATTTTTGTCGACGACCTGAATTGCACTTTCGACGGTATTGACGGCACGCCCGCCGAGACGATGCATCGGGTCACGGTCGAGACCCTGAAGCAGGGCTACGCCGAGGTTATCGACGCGGAGACCCTCATGGGCCGGTTGCGTGCGGACGTCGCCATTTCCGGGTAGGAAAGGCGCGACGACTCCGTCGCAGTACGGCCGAACCGGCGAACCCTGACACCAATTACTCGCGGCGCTGCTGGCTTGGCTGGTAGCGCCGCGATCAGGGTAACAGTCGAGATCCACGTGAGGAACGTCAGGAATGAAATGGTTGGTGTACGGGAGGGTGAAGTCATGACGCGCACGATCGGTGATATTGCTCCGATAGCCGCGCGGCGATTCGGGGCCCGCGCCGCGTTCGTTATCGAGGGTCGGACCGTGTCGTTCATCGACCTGGAGCGTCAGTCGAATCGTGTCGCGAACGGACTCACGAGCACCGGCGTCGTAGCGGGCGATCGAGTTGTGCTGTATGGACACAACTGTGTCGAATGGATCTTCGCCTACTACGGGATCGCGAAGACCGGTGCCACGGTGATACCCGCGAATGTCATGCTGACCCCGGAGGAGGTCAGCTTCATCACCGAGGATGCCGGCGCGCGAGTTGTCGTTGCGTCGGCCGATCGAGGCCGGGCGCTGCTCGAGGCACGAGCGGACCAGACTGCGCAGGTCGTCGTGTGGGGCGGCTCGAGCCCCGGCGCGGCAGCGTTCTCGGACTGGCTCACCTGCGGCGGCCCCGATTTCGCTCCTGTGGCGCGGGAGCCCGGGGATCTCGCCGCGATCTGCTACACGTCGGGGACGACGGGTCGCCCCAAGGGAGCGATGCAGAGTCATCGTTCGGTGATCGGCGCCGCGACGGGGACGGCGACGATGGGAGCGAGAGGTCCGCATGACCGGATCGTGAGCGCTCTGCCGCTGCCGCACGTCTATGGATCGTGCGTGTTGAATGCTTCGGTGATGGCCGGCTCGTGCTTGATCATGATTCCCCGCTTCGATGAGGTGGCGGTTCTGAGTGCTATCAGCGAGCAGGCTGCCACACTGATGGATGGTGTTCCGACCGCCTACTACTATCTGCTGGCGCATCCCGACTTCGACAAATACGACCTGTCGAGCCTGAAGCGTTGCTGGGTCGGTGGCCAGACCCTGCCGGCGGCCAAGTCGGTCGAGTTCACAGAGCGAACGGGCTGCCCCGTTCATGAGGTCTGGGGGATGACCGAACTGGCGGGTGTCAGCAGCGCCAATCCCGTGGTCGGCCCCAACAAGCCCGGGACGATCGGAATCCCTTTCCCCGGCAACGCAATGCGGATCGTCGACGCAAATGATGCGAGCAGAGAGATGCCCGTGGGGGAGCGCGGCGAGCTGATGTTCCGGGGGCCGCTCGTGATGCAGGGCTACTACGGCAACACGGCTGCGACGTCGGACACCATCGAACCGGACGGCTGGCTCCACACCGGCGATATCGCAACGATGGATGAGGACGGGTACTTCACCATCGTCGACCGCAAGAAGGACATGATCCTGACTGCCGGTTTCAACGTCTATCCCGCGGAGATCGAGCGCGTACTGTGCATGCATCCCGCGGTCGCTCTCGCTGCCGTGGCGGCCGTACCCGACGCGATGAAGGGCGAATTGGCAAAGGCCTATGTCGTGGTGAAACCCGGCGCGGAGGTCAGCAGGGAGGCGCTCATCGCGCACTGCCGCGCTCACCTGGCCGCATACAAGGTTCCCCGCGCGGTCCAGTTCGTATCTCAGTTGCCTGTCACCTCGTCCGGGAAGATCATGCGCCGCCTGCTCGGCGACTATGACGACGGCAGCCGCTGAGAGCGTGTCGACGGATGGATGGGGCAGGTGATCAGCGTGTCGCCCGCGACTCCTGCCCCCACCACACCGGGCGGCCTACTTGCGTGTATCGGTCAAATGCTGCATGCCGCTGGCCGATGTGGATCGCTGCGTCGACCATGTCAATCTGCGTTCGTATAGGAGCCCTAGTGAGCAAGCTCGACGAAGTCCTCGCTGACCTGGAGGTCGAAGGCGAGCAGTTGGAGTCACTGGTAGCGGGTCTCACGGACCAGCAGTGGCTTACTCCGACACCAGCTGAGGGGTGGACGGTAGCGCACCAGATCGCCCATCTGGCATGGACCGACGCGGCGGCCATCATGGCGGCAACGAACAAGCAGGGCTGGAACGAGTTGGTTTTGCAAGCGGATGGAGACCTCAGCACGCTAGTGGACGCCGGGGCCTCGACCGGTGCGGAGACCTCGCGGGCCGAACTACTGGCCCGGTGGCGCACAGCCAGAATGCTGCTCGCGAAGACTCTCCGGGCCCAGCCCGAAGGCCGGAGGCTGCCCTGGTTCGACCAGCCGATGAGCCTGACCTCGATGGCAACCGCCCGGTTCATGGAAACGTGGGCGCACGGTCTCGATGTCGCCGAAGCCATTGGTCTGGTTCCCATGCCGACCGACCGCGTGCGGCACGTCGTGCATCTCGGCGTCCGGGCGCGTGCCTTCGCTTTCAAGGCCAACGGCCTTGCCGTCCCTGAAGACGACGTGTTCGTTTCTCTCCGACTGCCCTCCGGCAACGTATGGGAGCACGGCTCTCCGTGCGCGGACAACGCTGTCCGCGGCTCAGCCTACGACTTCGCGCTGCGGGTCACGCAGCGGCGCCATCGCAGCGACCTGGACCTCGTCGCAACGGGCCCTGTCGCGGACAACTGGCTTGACATTGCGCAGGCGTTCGCCGGGCCACCCGGTCAAGGGCGACCTCCGATGGTTCAGGGACTGTTGTGACCGTTTACCCGTCCATCTCACGGCGAATGTGCCGACTCGAATCGCCGACCAAGGTATTCGGGTGTGTCCATCGCATTGGCGGAGACATTCACCGAGCGTCTGGCCCCCGCGCAGATCAGTTCCGCAACGACTGAGCTGACGACGACCGTGACGAGGCCGGCGCCGCCCAAGGATCCGGCCGCTGTCCAGCACGGCGGGCGACACGGATTGCCGCCTGCGGTTGTTGACGAAATCTTCACTGCGGGATCGGGCGAGCAAAATGGTAAATGGTCAAACAGCCGAGACAGGTCGAATCGCGGTTACAGGAGTTCTGACCGGTTGCTGGTGATGGCGGTAATGCCACCACCGCGGCGCCCGGCTGGTATTCGCGGCCAACGGCTTGGCCAGCGCGGCCGTATACCGCCCCTGTCTCGGCGACAGCGCTTCCCCATCCGAGCGCCAGCTGGAAACCTTGTCGGTGCGGGGGCGTAGCGCCGCTGCAATGATCACTAGGATCGCAGTATGAGTGCCCTGCCCGAACACCGTGATACCGGAGATCCCGCCCCGGTGCAGCGCGAGGTGTCACCGGATGCGCCGTCCGGGGTCGAGCTCGAGACTGTGATCGGGCGGCAGGTGCGGGCGTTGCGGCTGGCCAGTGGCTTGTCGGTGGGGGATATGGCGGCGAAGGTGGGGATTTCGAAGGCCATGTTGTCGAAGATCGAGAATGCGCACACATCGTGCAGCCTGTCGACTTTGGCACGGCTGGCGGCGGGGTTGGATGTGCCGGTCACGTCGCTGTTTCGCGGTGCGGACAGTGCGCGGGAGGCAGTGTTCACGCCAGCGGGGCACGGGGCGGTGATCGTCGGGCGCGGCACGCGGGTGGGGCATCATTACGAGTTGCTCGGTTCGTTGCGCGGGCAGCACAAGCGGCTCGAGCCCGTGCTGGTCACGCTCACGGAGGCGAGTGAGACGTTCCCGCTGTTTCAGCATGCGGGGACGGAGTTGCTGTACATGCTCGAGGGTGTGATGGTCTACGGTCACGGCGACTCCGAATACACCCTGCGGGCGGGGGATACGCTGCTCCTGGATGGTGAGGGCGCGCATGGGCCCAGCGAGCTGGTGCGGCTGCCCATCAGGTTTCTGGCCGTCACCGCCTATCCGGATAATTACGTCGAGGACTGAGCGCCAGGTGTGACCCAGGCTGTCATGACGTCAGCCAGGGCTGCCGCGCCGCGATGGCAGTCCACGGGCTCGGCGTGTTCGGCGGGGGAGTGGGACACGCCGGTTGGGTTGCGGACGAAGAGCATGGCGGTGGGTACGCGGCCGGAGAGGATGCCCGCGTCGTGGCCCGCCGCCGTGGCGATGACGGGGAGCTCGCCGAGGTGGGCCAGCGCGTGGGACAGACGCAGTCGTGGTTCTGGTGGGAAATCCACTATGGGCGTGACCGATTCGGTGTGGACCGTCAGTCCGATGCCGTCGGCTGAGGCGTAGGTCCGCGCTCGTGCTTCGATGCGGGAGACCAGCATGTCGAGCGTGGGCTGGTCGGCGGCGCGGGCATCCAGCCAGGCGCGCACCCGGGACGGGATCGCGTTGGTGCCGTTGGGGGAGACCAGCACCTTGCCGAAGGTTGCTACCGCGTGGCAGGCGGTTGCTTCCGTACGGGCGGTGTGCACCGCCGAGGCGAAGGCGAGCATCGGATCGTGGCGGTCGATCAGCCTGGTCGCGCCCGCGTGATTGGCCTCGCCTGTGAAGTCGAATTCCCATCTACCGTGCGGCCAGATGGCGGAGGCGAGTGCGATCGGGCTGTCGATCAGGTCGAGGGCGCGGCCCTGTTCGATGTGCAGCTCCACGAAGACGCCGACCCGATCGGTGATGCTGGGGTCCGCACCGAGCGACTCCGGATTCCGACCTGTACGAATCAGCGCCTCCGCCAACGTGATCCCGTCAACGTCCCGCAGCCCGAGGGCCCGATTGGGCGACAGCGCGCCGGTCGACAACTGCGAGCCGATGCAGGCGACACCGAAACGCGCGCCCTCCTCATCTGAAAAGGCGACCACCGCGATGGGTATCGACGGCTCCATCCCGCGCTCGCGGAGCAGGTCGACAGCCGTGAAGGCGGATACTATGCCCAGTGGACCGTCGAACGCGCCGCCGTCGGGGACGGAATCCAGGTGGGAGCCGGTGACGAAAGCGCCCTTTGGATCTCCGATCCAGTCGCGCGGAAGCCACCAGGCCCAGAGATTGCCGTTGCGGTCTTCCTCCAGATCCATCGAGCGTGCGGCCGCGCAGCCGCGAAACCACTCACGGAGGGTGAGGTCTGGATCGGACCAGGCGAAGCGCCGGTAGCCGCCGGTAGCCGGGTGGCGGCCGACGTCCAGGATCTCCGTCCACAGTGCATCGAAAACGTGCGCGGCCGCAGCCGGCTCGGCGTTCATCCGACCGCTCCGGGGATCCAGTTCGTGCCCGCCAAGGGGACACGAGCCATCGCCGCCGCCTCGACGGTCAGTGCGACGAGGTCTTCGGGTTCGAGGTTGCGCAGGTGGGATTTGCCGCAGGCGCGGGCCAAGGTTTGCGCCTCCATGGTGAGCACCCGGAGGTAGTTCGCCAGGCGACGACCGCCCGCGACGGCGTCCAGGCGGGCAGCGAGCTCTGGGTTCTGGGTTGTGATACCGGCCGGGTCGCGACCTTCCTGGAAATCGTCGTAGCAGCCGGCGGCAGAACCGAGCGCCTCGTACTCGGCGGCGTAGCGAGGGTGGTTGTCGCCCAACGCGATCAGCGCCGCCGTTCCGATGGCGACCGCGTCCGCGCCAAGTGCCATGGCCTTGGCCACGTCGGCCCCGGTGCGAATGCCGCCGGAGACGATCAGCTGCACTTTGCGATGCACCCCTAGCTCCTGAAGAGCTCGCGCCGCTTGGGGAATAGCGGCCAGTGTCGGGATGCCGACGTGTTCGATGAAGACATCCTGGGTGGCCGCCGTGCCACCTTGCATACCGTCCACCACAACGACGTCCGCGCCCGCCTTCACCGCGAGTTTGACGTCATAGTAGGTGCGGGTAGCCCCGACCTTGATGTAGATCGGCTTCTCCCACTGCGTGACTTCCCGCAGTTCCAGGATCTTGATAGCCAGATCATCCGGGCCGGTCCAGTCCGGATGCCGACAAGCGCTGCGTTGGTCGATGCCCTGTGGCAGGGTGCGCATGGCGGCTACCCGCTCGCTGATTTTCTGCCCCAACAGCATGCCGCCTCCGCCGGGCTTCGCGCCCTGGCCGAGTACGATTTCTACTGCGTCTGCCTTTCGCAGGTCGTCCGGGTTCATGCCATAGCGCGATGGAAGATACTGATACACCAGGTATTTGGAATGGCCGCGCTCTTCCGGTGTCATGCCGCCGTCCCCGGTGGTTGTGGAGGTGCCCACAGCGCTCGCGCCGCGCCCCAGCGCTTCCTTGGCCGGGCCGGACAGCGCGCCGAAGCTCATGCCTGCGATGGTGATCGGAATGTCGAGGTGCAGAGGATGTTTCGCATACCGGTCGCCGAGCACCACATCGGTGTCGCAGCGTTCCCGGTAACCCTCGAGCGGGTAACGGGACATGGAAGCGCCGAGGAACAGCAGATCGTCGAAGTGCGGTAGCGGGCGTTTGGCACCCCAGCCGCGGATGTCGTAGATGCCGGTCTCGGCGGCGCGCTGGATCTCGGCGATGACGCGCCGGTCGAAGCTCGCCGATTCGCGTAGCGCCGGATGAATGTTTTGCGGGGTGGTATATGTCATGGCGACCTCCTCAGTAAGCCCCTGCGTTGTCCACATGGAAGTGGTACAGCTGCCGGGCTGAGCCGTAGCGATTGAATTCCGTGGGGTCGGCTTCGAATCCGGCCGCGGACAGCAGTTCGCGCAGTTCGGCCACATGCTCCTCGCGCAGCGGCTTGCGAACGCAGTCCGCGCCCAGCGAGGCGACTGTGCCGCGCACGTAGATCCGCGCTTCGTAGAGCGAATCACCCAGCGCTTCACCGGCATCCCCGAGCACCACCAGGCGGCCGGCCTGCCCCATGAAGGCGCTCATGTGGCCGATGTTGCCACCGACCACGATGTCCACACCTTTCATCGAGATGCCGCAGCGCGCTCCGGCGTTGCCGTCGATGACCAGCAATCCACCGTGCGCGGTCGCACCTGCCGACTGGGAGGCGTCGCCGTGGACTCGCACGGTGCCGGACATCATGTTCTCGGCGACGCCGACGCCGGCGCTGCCGTTGATCGTGACGTTGGCGTGCTGATTCATGCCCGCGCAGTAGTAGCCGACGTTGCCGTCGACGACGATATCCGTGTCGCGGTTCAGCCCACACGCCAGCGCATGGGCGCCGCGCGGGTTCGCCAGAGTCGCCGCAGCCGGAGCATCGGAGCCCAGCAGTACGGAATTGACTGCGCGGGTGCCGAGTGCAGCCACGTCCAAGACGGTGCGCTCGGTCACGATCGCCGCCATATGTACACCTCTTCCGGTTCGGGTTCGAAAATGCGTGCCCGGTCGATGCCCGGCAGATCAGCCAGGGCGCGATACTCCGAGGCCATGGCCACCCAGCGGTCGGTCTCTGCGATGACCGCGGGTTTGCAGGAAATGGCGTCGCGCACCACGGCGAACGAATCGCTCGTGGAGACCAGCAATGTGTAGAAGCCGTCGAAGACCTCGTTGACCAGTTGTAGCGCCTTCTCCAAGTCGGCGCCCTGCCCCAGCTGCGCGGCGACGAAGCGGGCCGCCACCTCGGTGTCGTTCTCGCTGTCGAACTCCACACCGTGGCGTTGCAATTCGTGCTTCACGCTCATGTGATTGCTGAACGAGCCGTTATGCACCAGGCATTGGCCCGCACCGACGGAGAACGGGTGCGTTCCCTCGGCGCTGACCGCGGATTCGGTGGCCATCCGGGTGTGCGCCACACCCTGCCAGCCCTGCGCGGACGGCAGTCCGACACGATGCGCCACCTCGGTGGGGTTGCCGACACCCTTGAGCACCGCCAAATCGTTGCCGAAGCCGATCACCCGGGATAGCGGTGCGAGCACCCGCACCGCGGCGATCAGATCCTCCGACGATGCGATCGAACTCAGCACCACAGTTGGACCTTGAGCATGCGCAATTACCGGCACTCCCAGGGCTGTGGTGAGCTTTTCACCGAAGTCATCGGTCGGCAGCGCACAATCCAGCAGCGAAACGGTGGTGGTGTCGGGTGGTGACCACACCGGATCGCCATAGACCGCCATTCCGGCCGAATCCGGTCCGCGGTCGCACATTTGATCCAGCATGCCGGTGAGCAGTTCGCCCAGGTTCGGATACAGCGCGGGATCGCGTAGGTGCAGGCCGACAATGCCGCACATGGTTGTCCTCCAGGGGTTTCAGAAGGCGGTCAGGTAGTGCTCGATCTCCCAGTCGGAGACCGTGTTGTGCCAGGCGAAGAACTCCTCGCGCTTGCGCTCGGTGAAGTAGGCGGCCACACCGGGACCGGCTATGTCGAGGGCCGCGGTCAGCACCGGATCAGACTCCAGTGCGTCCATGGCGTGGACAAGGGTCATCGGGAGCATGTCGCCGCGGCGTTCACCCGGTGCGCCGGGGTCCAGTTCCCGGTCGATGCCGTCGAGGCCCGCCGCTACCGCGGCTGCCATGGCCAGATACGGGTTGGCCGAACCGTCCGCGCCGCGCAGTTCGACGCGATTCGAATCCGGGACGCGTAAGTAGTGGGTGCGGTCGTTGCCGCCATAGGTGGCGTGGCGTGGTGACCAGGTGGCCCCGCTGGACGTACTGGTCGCACCGATTCGCTTGTAGGAGTTGACCGTCGGCGCGATGATGCCTTGCAGCCCGCACGCGTGCTCGAGCACGCCGGCGAGGAAGCGGTAAGCTGTCGGTGACAGCCCCAGTCCACGCGGATCATCCGCGTCGGGGAAGAGTGGCCGATCATCCGCCCACAGTGACAGGTGCATGTGCATGCCCGACCCGGTGCGGTCGGTGAAGGGCTTGGGCATGAAAGTAGCCTTCATGCCGCGCTTCTCGGCGATCACCGACAACAGGTAGCGGGCGGTGATCACTCGGTCCGCCGTAGTGAGGGCGTCGGCGTAGTCGAAGTTCTGCTCGAATTGCCCGTTGGCGTCCTCGTGGTCGCTGGCGTAGTTGCCCCAGCCCAGCGCGTTCATGGCCTGCGACACCTCGGCCAGATGGTCGTACATGCGGGTCACATCGCGGGCGTCGTAGCAGGGATGGAGGCCCACGTCGGCGGCATCGGCCGGGGTGAGGCCCTGCGGTGTCTTGTCCACCAGGAAGTATTCGATCTCCGCGCCGATGTTGACGGTGTACCCGCGTTCGGCGGCGCGCGCGAGGGTGCGTTCCAGGATCACCCGAGGTGCGAAGGGCCACGGTTCGCCCTCGACGTGCGGTGTGCAGTGCACCATCGCCAAACCCGGCCGCACGAAGGGAATCGGCGTGAAAGTGGCGGCATCTGGAATCGCCATCAGATCGGGGTCGGGTGGCTGCTGGCCCATCATGCCCGCGGCGTATCCGGCGAATCCGACGCCTTCTTCGGCCAGCTGATCCACCGCCTGCACCGGAACCAGCTTGGCGCATGGCTTTCCGGACAGCGTGGTGAACACAGCGAGAATGAAGGCGGCGCCGTAGGCGCGTGCCTGCTCGGGCAGCGTGCCCTGCGTCGTGATGGACGTAGTTGGTGCGGCGGTGGTGAGCTCTATCGCCATGTCGGCTCCTGGGAACAGCGAGGTGGAATAGGTATGGTCGGGTTCAGCGCATTTCACCGGCACCCGCGTACGGGTGAGGGCTGAGCAGCGGGCGGCCCTCTGCGAAGCGTGAGTAGCGGAAGGCAGCTGCGTCCACGTGCGGCAGCGTGGTGTGCCCGTCCAGCAGCAGATCCGCCGCCAGACGGCCCACGGCCGGCGAGAACTTGAAACCGTGGCCGGAGAAACCGGTGGCCAGGAACAGACCCGGAACCGGTGACGGGCCGATGATCGGGTTGTAGTCCGGCGTCACGTCGTACGCGCCGACATAACTGCCGGTGATGCGGGGATCGAACATGTGGGGCAGCCGGTGATCGACCCTGCTTATGACCTTCTCGATGGTGGAATCGTCGGCGCGGTTGACGAAATCGTCCGGGTCGATGTACTCCGGCACCGCATGATCACTATTGCCCGCCAGAAGCTCTCCATTCGGTTCGCGGCACAGGTATTGCAGGCACGCGAGGTCCGAGAGCACCGGCACCGGCGGCAACGGCTCCCCTTGATCGATCACAACCAGCTGGGCACGTTGGGCTTTCACCGGCACCTTCACACCGACGGTGGCAGCGAGCCCGGGTGTCCACGGCCCCGCGGCCAGCACGACCGTCCCGGCCTGCACCTCGGTTCCGTCGGCCATCCGGGCGCCTACGACGCGGTCACCGGCCGCCATCAGTTCGACAACGGGCGTTTGCTGGCGAATGCGCACTCCACGCTTGCGTGCAGCCGTGCCGAAAGCCATTCCGGTCAAGTAGGCTTCGCCGCGACCGCCACGTGGCTCGTAGGCGAACGCGGCGAAATCGTCCAGCCGTAGACCGGGCCACAGCTCGGCCATCTCGGCGCGACCGATCAGCTCCACCTCGACACCGATTCCCTGCTGCATGGCCACATTGGCCTTCAGCGGGTCCACATTGTCCGCGCCCACGCCGACCACATAGCCGCACTGCCTGAAACCCATGTCGTCCCCGAAGATTTCGCGCGCGTTCTCGAAGAACGGCACCGACCACCAGGACATGGCGGCCACTGACGGCGCGCCGTAGTGGCAGCGCACCACGCCGCTGGATTTGCCGGTCATTCCCGAGCACAGAGTGTTTCGCTCGACCACCAGCACGTCCGTCGCACCGGACTCGGCCAGCGACCATGCGATAGCGAGTCCTTCCAGGCCCCCTCCGATGATCAGGAACTCGGCTCTGTCGTTCATGCGGATGGACCTCATCTTCCGTCGTTGTCTTCTGTCATGAATCAGTGTTGCACGTTATGAAACATTCCGCATGGTCAAGATGCCGATTGCGCACGTTTCGCAGTTGGGTTCCTCGCCGAGGTGCACGCCATGTTCACTGCCATGGCGCACCTATGCGCATGAGGGGCGTCGTGGTTGGGTGGCACTGTTCGTCGACGGTGGACCTAGTTGGTGGCGATGGTCGGCGATGCCACGCATCGCTTTCGCGGGCTGGCGTCTTTGGGCGGTACGGGCACGGCATGCACTGTCCTCAGCGCGGCCACCGCGTCGATCTGGTCCCGTACCGCGTGTGCCAGTTCGGCTTGGCGCTGAACGGGATCGATTTCAGCACCCGGCCCGAGGACCAGCAGTCCACGCGGCACATTGCAATTCGTCCCGACAACTCCGGCGGTTCCCGCTACAGGGCGGGAGGAGCTACGGCGCCGGCACGACCGCCATCGCGGGCGGTGCGGGCGGCCGCTGGATCCCGACTCCGTCGTGGATGTGCGGGACATTCGGCTTCGAGTCGGTGTTCGGCGGTCGGCTGGGGCACCGGTCTCGACAGTGGGACCCGATTCGAAGGGGCAGGACTACACGTCCCACTCCACGATGGACTGTGACAGTGCCGAGTATGTCTGTTCGGCGGTGGATATCTAGCACTCCCTTTTGGTGGTGAACGCCCAGTTACGCTCTCCCGAGCAGCTTGGTACCGCTTGACCGCGGCCGACAATACGTCAGTTGACCGATTCAAAAGGGTCGACGCCAGCGTCGACACGCCTCCTCACGAGAGCGGGGCTGGGCGAAGCGATGGGGCCGAGCAGTTCGCTTGTGGGCCGCGCGCAGGTCACACCAGCAGCAGACCCCCTCAGCCGCGGCCGGATCGATCGCCTAAGTGGGGATCAGCCGGTGAGCCACGGGCTTGTCGACGGGAGCGCGGCTGCAGTGCGGGGCGTTGCCCCAGCGCTACAAATCCCATCGCACTCCGGCCCCAGCGCATGCGGCGCTATACGTCATTTGACGGATAGCGAGGCCGCGGATCGGGCGTACAATTCTCCCCACAACTGACGGAGTAGATAGCTGGCCGAGTGCAGCTCGAAGAATAGAAGCCTGGTGATCGGCCATGGGCATGGAAACCATTCTGGAGCGCCTGCAAAGCCCCGCCACATCGGCCGACCCGAAGGAGGGGGCCACGTCCTTCGCGGAAGAGGTGTCGGGCATTCTTCGCGAGCTGGTGCCCAGCGCCGCGTACGCACTGTGCGCCTGGGACCCGACGACGGCATCCCACATTCACCAGACCCTGGCCGCCGACGGCTACCCCGAGCGCACCCTCACCCACCTCAACGATTCGTATGTCAGGGACAACCCCGGCTTCCAGCTGATCCACAGACTCACGCGTGCACTGCGGTGGCGCGACATGTCCCAAGAGTGGGACTTGGACTTCTCGAAGACCCAGACCGCGGAGGAATTCCTCATACCCGACGGCTTCCACGAGGGAACCACCATCTGTCTGCGTCTCCGCGACGGACGATACACGGGTTCACTGCATATGAGTTGGTCTCGCCCCCGCGAGGCGACCGACGACCGGCGAGAGACCATCGAGCAGTTCCAGCCCATCCTCGCCCTTGTCTGCGACTCGCTCCGGGCACCACAAGTCCTGGCCGAAGCGCTGGCACCCGACGTCCACGCTCTCGTCGTATCAGCGCACGGGAACGCGACAGAGCTTCCCGGACGAGCGACCGGCCCCGAACTCGCCGAGGGAACCGAGCTGCGGAGGATGTTGGCCAAGCCGCACGGACGGCACCATCACCGCCGCTTCCTCTGGCGTGACCGGATCGGATTGTGTCACCGGATCGAAGTGATCCCGTGCCGTGGTGGTTTGTCACTGATCACGGAACAGGCAGTCCCGTGGCCCTACTGTCTGACGGCCCGCGAGCTGGAGATCCTTCATCTGGTCACATCAGGCCTCTCGAACCCGGAGATCGCCAAGCGGCTCTACGTGAGTCCGCGGACCGTTTCCACGCACGTGGAGCATCTTCTCGGGAAGCTCGGCTGTGCTTCCAGAGCGCAACTGGCGGCGATGGCGGTGAACGAAGGCCTGCTGCTGTGCGAGCAACCCGGTATCGCACGAAAACCGACCACAGACTGATCCGCGGCACGCGCACTGGTCGGTAACGGCCCCGGTGATCATCGGATCGCCGCTGGCTGCATCTCCGACCGGAGTAAGTACACCCCGATCAGTCCGAGCTATAGCTCAAACCGTCAGCGCCGCAACCTATCCCGCGAAGCTCCATTTCGACGATACCGAATCCTCGGTCTTAACCGCGGTTGTGACTGCTCGATCACAGCAGTCCGCCCGGTTCGGACAGCGGTCCTCAGCGTGCAATCCGGTCGGTGGATTCCCAGTTGCGGAGGCCGACTTCGGCGCACCTCACGGCGGCGGTGGTGCGGGTGGAAACACCCAGTTTTGCCATGATGTTCTCGACATGACGAGAGGCAGTCTTCGTTGAGATGCAGAGCATTTTCGCGATCTGGGCATTGGTCAAACCTTCGATGAGCAGCGTGGAGATGTCCAGCTCCCGAGCGGTCAAGCGGGCAGGCACGTCCTCAGCGCGCACGTCGAGCACGATGTGATTGCCTCTGCGGCAGGATCGGACCGCGAACGTCGAGCCCTGCCAGTGGAGATACGCATGGTTGGGAATGCTCATCAGCGACCTCGGAAGCGAAACCGAGATCACTTCGTCGAGGAGTTCCTTCGTGGGCTCCGCTGACGCTGATGACGGTTGAAACCACAGTTTGCGGGCCGGGTCGACCACGACGCGGAACGCATTTTGGTCTTCGGTCGAGGGCGTATCGCTTGTCGCCCACCAGTCGATGAGTGTTCCGAGAAGCGTTTGCGAGGCCGACAGCAATTGCATCGCCTCGTCCGGCGGCTGGTCACGGTCCGTGGTGCTTATATGTAGCGCACCGGTGTATCGGCCGTCCTGATTGTATAGGCAAGCTGTCACACCCTCGTTGAATCCGGAGGGCCGGAAGACATGTTCAGCGGAGAACATCGACTCGTAGGGGAACGGCATATCCTTCCACCGCAACGGTGTCCGGTCCACGGTGCGCATGTACCGATACACTTCGTCGTGCTCTACGAACCAAGTGTTCAGGTGGTGCAGAACAGCTTTCGGATACTCGAGGTTGATGACCGTGTCGTGGCGCCCGGTCACTGGGTTGAACTGGGTCAGCGCAACAGTATCGCCGTGTGATGCTGATCGGAAGATGTGCGCGACCTCCTGATGGAGATCGGCGCTGGGCGTGCGGACGGCGAGTTTCACCCCGATCGCGGCGAGTGCATCGAATGCGGTGACCATCCGCCTCCTTCTCCCGGGCCGGGGGTCAAGACTCGACCGTTTTTATCACTTGAGACGACTTTTGTAAATGGGTTCATGCCCAATGTTCAGTGACCCCTCCAGCAATAGCATCCCCGATCACGCCGACCCGGACCGGATCGGATACCAGCCCAATGGATCTGGAGATCGAAATGACCTTGCCTACTTTGACCCAGCAGTACGAGAGAGAGGCGGTCGCCTTTCGACAGGTGGAGGACTACATCCTCGACCACGAGGTCAGACCGCGCATTACCAGTGCGATCATCGAGGAGCATCGCCGGCTGCCTGTCGGAAAGCATTCGGACGATCTCGAACGCGTCCTGATCTACCTCCGAAAACACCATTTGAGCATGGTCGGCAAATATATCCTCGTCTGCACCGTCCCCCATCAGGAGTGGCGCATCGCCGAGATTACCGGCGAGCCACACCAGCCGCCGCGTCTGCTCGATGACACATATTCCGATCGTTTCGAGGCCGAGCACGGACTCTTCGTCAAGAGGCTCAGCGACAACGGCCTGCTCAATGGAATCGAGGCGTGACCGATGAAGGTACTCGGCTACTCCAAGCAACTGTCCGCCCATCCAGGGGAGCAGATCGACTTCGCTGTCAGCTGTGAAACCCCCACCTATCACGCCGACATCGTCAAGCTCATCCATGGCGACACGAACCCGGATGGCCCGGGGGAGAAGATCGAGCCGGTGGCCACGCATGTCGACGCCGATTTCCCCGGCCGGATCCAGCGAGTGCACAGCGGATCACACGTGATGGTCCCGCACCATCGCCGGCTGGATCTGACCATCGAGTGGACCTTGCAGACACTGGTCTTCCCGACCACTCCCGAGCGGGGCATCCAAGGCCTGATCACCAAGTGGGACGGTGCCTCCGATGCCGGTGTTGGACTGTTCATCGGTGAGGACGGCTCAACCCAGCTGTGGGTGGGCAACGGCGCGGGGAACACGCAGCGGCTCAGCGCCGGGGCACCGCTGATCTCCGGCCTGTGGTACTTGGTCACCGGCTCGCGTACAGCCGACGGCACACTCACCGTCTCGCAGGTACCTGTCGTCACGCCGACCAACAGCCGCTTCGCGGTGGCCTCCTCATTCGCCTCGACTACCGCGATCGTGAGTGAGTACAGCTCGCTGGTTCCGGTCTCCACCGATATGGCCTTGGTTATCGCCGGACAGGTGGATCACATCGCCGACACCGGCCGGATCATCGTCGGGAACCACTTCAATGGAAAGATCGATCGCCCTCGAGTGCACTCGATCGCCCTGTCTCCCTTAGAGGCTGAAGGTCAGATCGAGAACCCGCGAGACCCAGGCCTGATCGCCGCCTGGAACTTCGACACCGAGATCACGCCCGAGGGCATCAAACAGCCGCGCCGAATCACCGACGTGTCCCGCCACGGCCTGCACGGCACCGCGGTCAACATGCCCACGAGGGCGGTGACCGGCTACAACTGGCAGGCGAAGGAACAGAACTTCATCCACGCGCCTTCCGAATACGGTGCTATCCACTTCCACGACGACGACCTCGCGGACGCGGAATGGGATATCGACTTCACCCTCACCGTCCCTGAAGGTCTGCCGTCCGGTCTGTACGCCGCCCGGCTCGTCGCCGACAACGACGTGGATTACGTCCCGTTCTATGTCAAAGCCGAGGTGGGAAACGAGAAGAAGATCTGTTTCCTGGCGCCCACGGCCAGCTACATGGCGTACGCGAACGACCACGTGAGCCTCTCGGCTCCGCTCGCACAGCTGTTCGTCGCAAGGACTCCCGTCCTCGAACAGAACAACATCGTGCTCAGCGAGCACCGCGAGTTCGGCCTGTCCACCTACGATCAGCACACCGACGGATCCGGTGTCGCGTACTCCACTCGGCAGCGACCGATCCTCAACATGCGGCCCGGCTTTCGGCACTGGCTCTCTCCATCACTGTGGCAGTTCAACGCCGACTTGCACCTGATCGACTGGCTGACCGAACTCGGCTATGAGTTCGACGTCCTCACCGACGAAGATCTCCAACTTCAGGGCGTGGACGCGATCGCCCCGTATCGCGTCGTGCTCACCGGTTCGCATCCCGAGTACTACTCCGAACAGATGCTCGACGCGATCCACCAGTACACCGCTGAGGGCGGCCGGTTGATGTACCTCGGCGCCAACGGCTTCTACTGGGTGATCAACTTCGACCCCGAGGACCCGAGCGTGATCGAGGTCCGCAAGGGCAACGGCTCGAACGCCTGGAAGTGCAAGCCGGGCGAGTACCACCTGTCTTTCACCGGCGAGTACGGCACCCTCTGGCGGCATCGCGGCCGGGCGCCGCAGCGTCTGGTCGGGGTCGGCTTCGGTTCGGAAGGATTCGATGTCTCCTCGTACTTCCGCCGCGTCGCCGATGGACTCGGCGGCGCCGCGGACTGGATGTTCGACGGAATCGGCCGCCACGAACGCATCGGCGACTTTGGACTGGTGGGCGACGGCGCCGCCGGACTGGAACTCGACATCTACGACGCCTCGCTGGGAACACCGCCCGAAACGGTCATCGGCGCGACGTCCGAGGGACACACCGACGTCTACCTCGAAGTCGCCGAGGAACTGTACTTCAACGTTCCCGGTACCGGCGGGACGCAGAACGGTCGGGTCCGTGGTGACATCACGTATTTCCCGACCCAGGGCGGCGGAGGCGTCTGGTCCTGCAGCTCGATCGCATACTGCGGTTCGCTGTCGCACAACAATTACGACAACAACGTCTCCCGGCTGACGCGCAATGTTCTCGACCGGTTCCTCCAGGACGGCCCCGCACCGGCGGGCGCGTCCGAAGCCCCAGAGCCGACGACCAACTCCGCCTCCTAGCGGACCGCCAATCGGTTGTGGCGCCGGCGATGCGGCGCCACAACCATTTCACGAAAGCGTGCCCAGAAATGCTCCCCGTATTTCTCCTGTTCGTCGGCGCGAGCCTGTTCGTCAACGGAATCTGGATGTGGCGTTCCACCGCATCGGGTTCCTCGATTCAGCTGGCCGGCAAAGACATCGCAGTTGTCAACGTGTTCACCGGGCTCGTCGGCGCGGTAATCATCGCGTTGACCCTGGCGAAGAGCGCCGACGCCGCGAGCGCGGCGCCCGCTGCCTACATCGGACTGTTCGCGCTGACCTATCTGTGGGTAGGTGCCAACCAGTTCACCGGAGTCAGCGGTGCCGCACTCGGGTGGTTCTCACTCGTGGTGACAGGGGTCGCCGTCCCTCTTGGCGTCCATTCGCTGTCGATCGCCCACGGCACGTTCGACCACTGGATCGCGATCAGCTGGTTTGCATGGGCCGGGCTGTGGTTCCTGTTCTTCCTCACCCTTGGATTGGGCAGACCCTTTGTCCGCGCCACCGCGCTGGTCGCAGTAGCCGAAGCGATCGGCACCGCACTTCTTCCCGCGGTCCTCGTGTTCACCGGAGTGATTCCGGCATGATCTTCGAAGTGATGACGAACTGAATATCGACCGAGCACACCTCTGCGACAGTTCCATACCCCGCACTCGAATTCACCATGGCGGCCGCATGCAGGCACCTGCTCCACAACACTGCGGAGTCACCGGCGCGCAGCCGGTGACTCCGCAGTGCGCTCTCGGCCGGCGAAGTCCGCCGCGACCTGCTGCATGATCTCCCGGGGATAGTCCTGCGCACGACAAACCGACTTGCCGAGGCCCATGACCGGCAACAGGTACATCACCGTCCCACCTCTCGCGCGCAATGACCGATCCGCCGCCTCCGATTCAGCCGACAAGGGGTGTATCGACACACGTCGCGCAACTGGACAGCCGCCTCTGAGGCGGCGCCGAACTCGCCCCGGAGCGCAATATCGGTCAACTTACGGATTCCGGCCAAGAGATAAGACTGCCATGCTGAGTACATCGTTCTTTTGTGGAGTTCAGCAGGAGTCCATGATGACCTCGATGTGGCATTCTGGTACCGACCTCAGCGGCACCTGTAAATTTTATGTTGCATTCGGCATCGATGGACGCCGGCCGAGTGATCCCTGCATCGTCGCGGTAAGGATCGCGGAACTCTGCGCCGTCATCGGAGGCAACCCGTGAGGTAATGAGAAATGTATATACCCGGATATGCCTCACGCGTCACCGAGCCAGCCGCACAGCCTTCGTCGAACAGGGCGGTGCCGCTATTGGAGCCCGAGCATCTGCTTCAGGCGATCTCGGGTCGCAGCGACAATACGACACCCCTTGCCGGGTGGGCGCGAGATCTCAGCGATCTGCACGCCGAATTGATACATGCCAAGCTCGACCGGGAACCTCTGCGGGTCGGCAACACTTGTGAGCAAGTCCGGGCGCAAATCGAAGAACTTGTCGACGAAATCAACGCATGGGCGGCATGTTACGTACCGCGCACGAAAGGCGCGCGCAAACACACGCACTCATTGGGGGAGGTGATGAATCATATCGCAAAGATTTTCGCGGAGGCGTGGTGGACGGTTCTGCATTCAGCCGAATCCGATAAGCGGCACCAAGCGTGGTTTCACCTGAGCGAAGCTCGTGAAGGATATGCCGAAATGGTAGATCAGATCCGGGAACGACGTCTCCAATTACCCATGGGATGGAGAGGAATCTGATGATGCGGGACAGCCGCACGACTGTACGAGTGCCGTTTCCCGTGAACCGTCCCCACGGCAGGCCATCAGAGCGGCGCGCCGCTCCGGTGTTCCGGGATTTCCGTTTCGGGTGTGGGTGCTCGACACTCCGCCGTCTGGCAACGACGCCGATGACGGTCCACAATGGCGTGGACCCGAACGGGCCCTCATCATGGCTTTCTGGTCAGGCGTCGGAGGAATATCGGCAATCTTTGCGCATCCGTGCCCGGAAGCACTACCTGATGAAATCGGATAACTGGTGGACCACATTTATTGCGGTTTATGCGGAATAACGTTGTTTTCCACAATGGAGCGACGTCAACGCCTGCATGCCTCGTGTGTCAGCGAGCACGCTCGTACACGGATGACTTCTAATGATTGGAAAGCTGTCGCGTGTTGGCTCGATCCGGGTAGAGGTCATCCGATGGGACAGATGGGGCCGGAATAGTAACTCCGTTCAGCGCGGCGCCCAGGCCGGCTGCTGGCCTTCGTGGCGTATCGGCTATTCGGAAGGACCACTGTTCCAAGAGATCGGTCGCGCGCACAGACCGGGGCGCCCCTTGGTTCCAGAAGGCTTACGCGGTCAGGTGCCGCGGTGAACCTCCCTGCCGCGATCCGAGTACGCGATCGTGCCCGTGGACTCGGCCGCCAGGCTCAGCGACCACCGCATCGATGGCGCCGGTGACCATGTCGGGCGTCGAAGCGACCTTGATCGAGATGGCGTTTCACCAGATCCGGCGGGAACAGCACCGCCGGATCGGCCTTGGTAACGCGCACTTCGAAAGTTGGAGGACTGATTCCTTCGGCCTGGGACATGATCTTGGCGACAGTCTTGGCTGCGACCCGCTCGCCCTGGTCGCGAAATGCACCCGGGATGTGTACCCGCCGTCGGACTGGCGATGGACAGTGGCGATCTTCGTTTCGAGGCCCGCCCGTCGCTGCTGCCGATCGGTGAGAACGTTGTCGGATTGCGCTTCCAGATATGCGTAGTAGCCCGACTGCGATACCCGGCGAAGCCGTGCCATTCGACGAAGCGAAACCACAACTGGCAGTCGGATCAGTGCCATCAACGCTGGTGGGATCGTCGGGGTCGACGTACTTGGCAATCCTCGATACCGCAGCTGTGCCGGCCGCCGACACCTTTACCCCGACGAGCCCGACCAGCTGCTCACCAACTCCGGCCGCATCTGCCAGTTCGCGTTAGGCGGAGTGGCGTCCAGCCTCAGCCGAGGCTGAAGGGTTGTCCCCACAGCGTCACCCAGGTGGTAATGCTCTCGGTCTCGACGTACACGCTGACGAAGGCGCGCGCCTGGGCGTAGCCCGCGCAGCCGTTCAGGCCGATGGTCTCGTCGGCCCACGCCACCGAACCGCTGGTGCCCTTGAAAGAATTGCGGATCTTGTGGGTCTCGTTGCCGAAGTCGTCGGCCTGCTCCAGATCGAGCACATAGAACGACTTCGCCTGACCGGGGCCGAGCGAGAGGTTGCCGCCGGAGTTGGCGCCCACGCCACCAGTGACGTTCTGCCCGTCGCTCCAGTCCACATTGCCGTCCACACCGCCGGTGGCACCACCACCGGCGATGTTGACCTGGCAGCCGACGGTATAGCCGGGAAAAATTAGTCCACCCGCCGCGCCGGAGAGCTCGACCTGCGCGCTTCCGGAGACCCACGCGTTGCGGTGCAAGGGTGTAGCGCCCATGGAGGGGTTGATGTTGGCCGATTCGCCGACCAGGCGAATGGTCACGACGGTGCCGTCCGACAGCGTCTTGGTCAGTTCCCCGCCCGGCAGCGGGACGAAGGTGTCGGCGTTGGCCGCGCCGGTGGAGAACAGGCCCATGGCGATGGTGGCGGCGGCGCCGACGCCGGCCATCCGTGCCAGGTTCTTACGGTTGAACATAGTTGATATCCCTCGAGGGTTGAGTCCGCTTCAGCGGGAGGATGGTTCGTTGGATTCGACAGACGTCAGCCGATGCTGAACGGCATCCCGTAGAGGGTGGTCTTCGAGTAGTGATCACCGATGATCTCGACAACCGTGTACGAACGCGCCTGCGTGTAACCCGCACAACCCTGGATCTGGATCTCGGCATCCTGGTACTCGACGGAATACACACCAGGCTTGAGGATGTCCTTGTAATCGATCTGAACGAACTTGACCTCGCCGGGGCCGAGGTTGACGCCGATCGAACCACCGGCGCTCGCGCCGCTGAGGTTCACACTGCCCGACACACCCGCGGCGATCGCGTCATCGGCGATGCCGACCTGGCAGCCGACGATGTAACCGGTGCTCAGCTGCGACGACCCATGCGTCGAGGAGTTGTTGGTTCCGGGGTTGCCCGTCGGACCGTTGTTGGGACCGATGGCGCCTTCCGGCGTCTCGGTGACATCGGCGACGGCGTTGCCCGACACCCAGACCACACGACCTGTGCCGTTGGCGGCCAGCGACGGCGAAATCAGGGCCCGCTCGCCGTTCCGGGTGATGGTCACGCCAGGTCCCATCTTGTGGCCGTCCGGCAACGGCACGAAGGTATCGGCATTGGCGGCACCGGTCGAAAGCAGGCCCATGGCAACAGCCGCGGCAGCGCCGATGCCCGCGACGCGGGCACCGCGGCGCAGACCTGTGGTGCGGTTCTCATTCATACATTTCCTCATCACATGATGCGTGGAGTTATCCCCGCAGTGGTTGCAAACTACATATTCGCGACAATTACTTCCGCCAACGATGCTCCATCTGCGCAGCGATACAACCCGACTGTAACCGAGCGTCACATTAGGAAGCTCATATGACCGGATGCATTTCTGATGCGATAGTCGCCGAAACTGAGACGAATGTTGTTCGGGGATCCTGAATGCGGCACTTTTTACGTCGCGGCGATTCGCTGGCGACCTCGATCGAACTTCAGGGCGACAGCGCTCCGTGGCGAGCCCGGCCGCAAGGATTACACTCGAATATTTGATCGAGAGGCCGATGTGTAGCGTTCCGGCATCGCCGCAGGATCGTTCGAACGGAACCCGCTTCCCGACCCACCGAACTGGCCTGACCGTGACGGCGATATCAGGACGGGTTCGGCTCGAACGGTTTCATGCACACTGCCGAGAATTATCAACATCGCCGTATGCTACGGATTTCGTCTCCGCCTGTAGGCGGTCGACGGTCTCGTACCATCGCTCATACAGTTCGTGTAGAGATCTCCATAATTCGCCCGCGGTGGAAATCCACTTTTGCTTTAGTTCCGCCGACCGCAATGCGGGGATTTCCCGTTCGACTTCGTTCTCCGCGTGCGCGGCACGGTCGACCAGTTCCGTCCAGAGGCCGAAATCCCGATACAACTCATTCTCGATCGTTCGCTCCATCGTAATTCCCTTTGACATCTATTTCCCGTTTACGAACCCCCGAACTCATCCATCAGCTCGCGGACTCTGGTGGGTTGGTCCCCACCTGAGCCCATGGCGCTCCTTCTCGATAGATAGGCAGTCAATGCCCACGACTCGTGAAGCGTTCGATCGCCTGGGCTGTCGTCGGCTAGCAGAGACTCATGTCTGCCAAGGGCGTCAGCCTCGACGCTTCGTCGGCTTCTTGCCGATACTCGTAGGATCTCCGCCCGAGCACGCCGAGGCCATACGTCGATCGACCGATTTGTGTGACGCAAAGTCCGCTCAGCCCAGTCGTCGATGTCGCGGTGGTGGCGCTTCCGCTCGAATTCCGGGTGCGTCGAATCGGAACGGCGCTGCGCCGCGCCCGATTGCCAATTCGCGAAGTCCGCAGATAGCACCTGTCGGCACAACGGGGCCCTTCCTCCAGTGTGGCGAGGCCGGACACGGAGGAGTCGGCTCGGGTGCGGTCAGACGCTGATAGCTGGCGACGGCTTCCCCTGTCGATGGTTCGCTGGTGGTCGACTTCGAGATCGCGCCTCGTCGGGGCGATGTCCATGAGATCGTCACTCTTCGTGAAGAGAGGAAGTCTTCGTTGAAGAGCCCGCATCGGTTGCTCGAACACTTATGGCAGCGGATTCGCCACACAAGTGGGTTCACGGCGCGTGTCGACACCCTCTCGCGCCGGCTGGGCACCGTCGTTTCCTGCGGGAACGGCGCAGGGGGGCGTGCTGAACGAGATCCTGGCACTGGTGGTGTCGGACGGGTTCGTTCGCACCGCGTTCCGCACGCCGGGACGACCGTTCTCTCATAACCCTGTACCGTCCGCAACATGTGTCCGAGCCGCGGTGCTAATGCAGTGTGTGACAGGTCGACGCGCGGCCGGGTGATCGATACCACCGTTTCTTCCCGCGCTGGGATGGGTCCGGCCTCGAGCTCGGTTATCGGCGACACGGCGGCGCACTCGTTGTGGGGCACTTGGACCCCGTGCGGCTGTGGATCACCTCAACCCGGTGAGCTTCGGCTTCGGTATTCGACCGGCGCGTGATGGGCACGCCGCTCACGTCCGATGAGCGAAGGTCGGGCTTCGACACGTCGGGCCTACTGCGTACCCGGTGCAGCGTGACGCTGCTGCTTCCGTGGGAGGCGAGGTCAGCCCATCAATCTGTCATCGGGATTCGTAGAGGCGTTTGTGGCCGGAGATCGCGGCCAACCGGAACGGGCGGGTGGTCTCCGTGGGAATGGCGTAGTACCTCCCGTCGGTGGGAGTCCGGGTTTCGTGGAGTTCGCGGTAGCGGTCGTAGCCGAGGGGTGCGCGAGTGGTCACGGCGGCCCGGTTGGCGTCTGTTCTGAGGTGGTCGCGGTAGCCGGATGCCAAAGTACCGCCGAAGAATTCGGCGACGCTGCCCGATCCGTAGCTGATGAAGGCGACGGGTCGGTCGGTGAGGTCGTCGGCGTGGTCGAGCAAGGAGATCAGACCGAGGTACAGCGAGGCGGTGTAGCTGTTGCCGACGGTGCGGTTGTAGCTGGTGGTATGGCGAATCGCGGTGTCGATCGCGGCCGAGTCGGCGGTGTGGCCCTGGCTTTCGAGTAGGTGGCGGTGTGCTTTGGCGGCCATCCTGGTGAACGGTTGGTGGTAGCAGAACGCGGCGAACTCGCTCAGGTTGCGGCCGCCTTGCCGCCGGTAGTCGGTCCAGGCTTCCTGGGTGGCCTTCTGGTACGCGTTGACCGATGTCTTGCCGTCGACCAGCGCGGCGGTGCGATAGTTGGGGCGCCAGAAGTCCATGATGTCAGCGCTGTAGAGCCCGGAGTGGGGTTCCAGCCGCAGGATGGCCGGATTCGCGCTGACGAGCATCGCGACCGCGGCGGCGCCCTGCGTCGGTTCGCCGGGCGTGTCGAGTTCGTACTTCGCGATGTCGGTGGCGATGACCAGTACGCGCTGGGAGGGGTCACGGGCGATCAGTCCGGCGGCGAATTGAAGTCCGGCTGTGCCGCCGTAGCAGGCTTGTTTCAGTTCGACGACGCGGGCGGTATTGGGCAGTCCGATCAGGGGGTGGAGGTAGAGGCCCGCTGATTTCGACTGGTCGACACCACTTTCGGTGGCCAGCAGCACCGTGCGGATGTGGTCGACGCCGTGGCGGTCGATTATGGGCTTGGCGGCGGCCGCGGCGATGGTGACGATGTCCTCGTCGGCGGCGGCGACGCTCATCTTCTCCTGGCCGATGCCGAGGTAGAACTTGCTGGGATCCACGCCGAGGCGCTCTGCGAGCAGGGCGTGATCCAGCGCGTAATGAGTGGTGGCGAAGGACAGGTCGTGGATTCCAACCGGCGGGGTGGTCATGGCAGTACTCCGTTGCTCGTGGTCGACCGTTCGAATCGGGTGTGGGAGCGCATCAATTCACCGCGGTTGGTCTGGGCCGCCATCAGGGACAGTTCGCCGCACAGCACGGTGGCCGCCGCGATCACGGCGAGACGGCGGGCGTTGTCGCCGTTCTGCCGCTGCGATCGGCAGCCGAGGCGGGTGAGATTCTCGTCGACGAAACTCTGGTGCTTGCCGTTCCCGACGGTCCCGACGATGAGGTTGGGCAGCGTGCACGAGAAGTAGAGATCCCCGGCGCGGTCCTCGGCGTGCGTGACGCCTTGGGATCCCTCGACGATGTTCGCGGCGTCCTGCCCGGTGGCCAGGTAGAAGGCCAACAGCATGTTGGCGTAATGGGCGTTGGCGGAGCGGATTCCACCGGCGAGCAGCGTGCCGATGAGGTTCTTGCGGATGTTCAGCTCGACCACCTGTCGAGCGGTGGTGTGCAGTCGCCTTTGGACCACGTCGCGGGGTATGAGGATTTCGGTGACGACATTCTTGCCGCGACCGAGGATGCCGTTGACCGCGGTGGCCTTTTTGTCCGTGCAGTAGTTTCCGGACACCGAGACGTATCGCAGCCCGGGAATCGTCGCCACGATGTGGTTCATCAGGTGATCGGAGGCGAGCGTGGCCATGTTGTGGCCCGCGGCGTCACCGGTGGTGAATGCGAATCGCAAGAACAGCAGATTCCCGGTGATCTGATGGTGCACGTCGATGAGGCGGGCGTACCGGCTGCTGCCCGCGGCCACCTCCTGCAGTTCGCCGAATCGGCTCGCGAGCCGCTGCACGGCGGTGTGGGCGGTGTTCGCGTCGTCGGCTTCGAGCAGGATCGAACGGGTCATGCGGTCGTCGACCAAGGTTGCCACCACACCGTTGTCGGCCAGCGTGGATATCCGCGCGCCGCGCCCGACCGACGGCCACAGCGGAGATTCGTAGGTGGCTAAAGGGACTGCGACGGCGTCGTCGACGGTATTGCCGGTGATGCGCACGGGTCCCACCCACTGCAGCGGGACAGCCGCATACGACATGTCGTTCACGGGTGGCTCCTTCTCTCCGATTCGTTCCACCACAGGCTCCGGTGGGCGTACGAGGCCGCGTCGATGCCGCGAAGCCGGCAGAACGTCGCCACGTCGCCGGTGATCAGCAGATCGCAGCCGACCAGGTCCGCGGGCGTGGCGGCGCCGAGGACGGTCGAGATCAAGCGCAGTTGGACGAGCCACGCACGGATCATCTCGACCAACGCGGCGGCGCCGCGGCCGACGAGCGTCTCGAGGAAGCGTCCCGCCACACCTGTCGCGCGGGCGCCCAGCGCCAGTGCCCTGGCGATGTCGAGGGGCGAGCGGATACCGCCCGAGGCGAACAGATCGATCCCGGTGACGCCCGCGCAGTCCAGCAGGCAGCTCGGCGTCGACTGGCCCCAGCCCTCGATGAAGGAGAAATCCGCGGCCGCGCGTCGATCGTTCTCGATACGCGCGAAATTGGTACCGCCGCGGCCGCCGACATCGGCCACGGCGACTCCCGCGTCGCGCAACCAGGCGACGGTGGGCCTGCTGAGTCCGAACCCGACCTCTTTGACGATCACCGGCACGGGCACGTGGGCCGTGATGTGCTCGATCTGGCGTGACCAAGACCCGAAAGACCGGTCGCCCTCGGGCATCACGATCTCCTGGACCGAGTTGAGGTGGATCTGCACGGCGTCCGCCTCCAGCAGGTCGATGGCCCGGTGCACCTGGTCCAGGGTGGCCGTCGCGTTGACGTTGGCCATGACGAACCCGCGCGGGTTCTCCTGCCGCAGCACCCGGTAGCTGTCGGCGACCGAGCAGTCGCGGAAGTAGGCGCTCATCGACCCGGATGCGATGGGGATACCGGTCTCGCGGGCGGCGATCGCCAGTTGGCGATTGATCTCACCGGTGTTCGGGCTCCCTCCGGTCATCGCGTTGACGAACAACGGTGCGTCCCAGAGCTTCCCGGCGACACCGACGGCGAGCGACACGTCTGCGCGGTCGATACCGGCGAGGGCGTGGTGCACGAAGGTGACCGAGTCGAAGTCGTTGGACCCGGTGCCGTCGCGGTGCTGGTCGACGGCGTGGCGGACGTGGTCGTCCTTGCGGTTGCCGGTCATCCGCGGTTCTCCTCGTGCGGGTGGGTGCGCAGCGACAGTGGGTGGATGCCCGCGGCGATCCAGCGAGCGGTGAGTTCGGTGATGGCTGCGCTGCGGGTGCGGTCGATCAGCGCGATGCCGCAATCGCCGCCACCGGCTCCCGACGGCTTGGCTGCGGCGCCTACCGCTTCACTCGCCTCGCACAGCGCGTGCAGGCGCGGTGTCATGATGCCCACCCGCGCCTTCGCGTCGATTTCCATCAGAATTGTTCTGGCATTGCGTATTTCGCGTTCAATTCCGGCGGAATCGTCGGCTTCCAGTGCCGTGCCGAGCCGTTCGACGCACTGCTCGCTGTTGGCCAGGAAGGCGCCGTGGTCGGGCAATTGCCGGTGGTGGCCGTGGCGGAGTCCCGCGACCAGCGCCGGTGTCGACGCGGGTTCCCCGGTCCACCCGACCTTCATCGCGAGTCGCGTCGGCGGCGGCAGTCGATGCACCGACAACCCGGGCCACGGCGCGCGCAGTGCCGCGTCGACCCCTTTGTCTGCAATCGATTCGGACATGCGCTTCCGGTCGGGGGAACCGTAGGCGATCCAGCCGCCCCAGGTGCTCGCCGCCACATCGCCACCGGAGGCAGCCGGGTTGACCGACAGGGTGGCCACCATCGCCAACCGGTACCTGTCCATCGTGCTCAGGCCGAGCCGGTGGAAAATGCCGAGAGCCGCGACGGTCGAGGCCGTGACCGCTGCGCTGGCACCGAGACCGAGCTTCCTGCCGTCGGAGTCGGCGAAATCGCCGGTGACTCGCAAACGATAGGGACGCGCCCAGATACCTCGCTCGATTAGCAACCGATCGATGACCGCGACCGCCGCGAAGACGTATGCGAACTCCGTCGGCACACGGGCATCGGCGGTTCGCGGGATCAATCGGGCGCCGTCGCGCCGGAACGACAACTTCCCGGCGCCGTCCAGGTCCGTCCACAGTGTGGTGTCCTCGTCGGAGGATGCCTCGACCACGGTGGCGGTCGCGTAGCGGTCGACCGCCGTGAGTATCGCGCGATGGCCCGGCTCCACGACGGCGTACTCTCCGGCGACGAACAGCTTGCCGGGGGCGCGGTAGCCGATCATCGGTCGCCGCCCCGGACGACGGCGGCGCCGGGGCCGAGATGCGCCGTGTGGGTTTCGACGAAATCGCCGACGTCGCGCAGGGCCGCGTCCACCCGCTGCACGTCGGCGCGGGCACAGAGCACTGTGACATTCGGTCCGGCATCGATCGTGGCGTAGGCGGCGACACCGTCGTCACGCAGCCCCAGTACCCGGTCGAGAATCGCCACCGACTCCGGTGAGAGATACCGGATCGACGGTTTCGCCGCCAGCATGGTGGCGTGCATCCCCAAGGCGTTGCGCTCGGCGATCTCGCCTGCCGCTGGAAGATCCCGGCGCGCAATGGCTTTGCGCATCTCATCGAGGTCGGCGGCCGACGACTCGGCCCACGCCCGGTAGAGCGGCGAGGTGGCGCAGGTCCGGCGCATGGCCTCCCGGCTCGACACCGCCTTCGACGCGGTGTCGACCACGGCGACGACCAAAGCCGGGTCCAGCGCATCGCCGTCGATCGGTTCCGCGTAGGAGCTGAGATCACCCGCCTCGCCGGAGCCGTCACCGGCATGCCACACCACGAACCCGCCGAAAATGGATCGGCAGGCCGACCCGGAGCCCCGCCGCGCCAGTCTCGACAGCGCGCGGACGTCCCCGCCCAACCCGTAGCATGCGGACGCCGCGGCGGCCAGTGCGGCGAATCCGCTCGCCGAAGAGGCCAGGCCCGCGCCGGTCGGTCCGGTATTGGTCGAGACGACCAGAGCATGTTCGGCGCGCTGGGCGCGGGCGCGAACCAGGTCGAGGAACCGCTCGACCCTGGTGTGCGCCGGACCGGTGGCGCGGCAGCCGTTGAGCACGACGACGTCGGCCGGGCCATCGATCAACCGCACCGTCGTCGTGGTGGGATAGATGTCCAGCGTCATCGACAGACTCCCTGTGACGGGCAGGAAGAACGATTCGTCGCGCTTGCCCCAGTACTTCACCAGGGCGATGTTCGGATGGGCGACGGCGACCGCTTCTTCGCCGACCTCGTTGCCACGGAAGAGATTCGGATCGTGCCCGAGAAGGTCGATGCCGTCGACGGCGAGAACGGTCGCCGCATCGGGGGCGAAAGTCGTCGGTGTGTACCGAGTTCCGTTTTCGGGCGGGATCGCGGGGGCGGTCATGGCAGCACGCTCCGGGTCGGGACGGTCCAGGTCTGTACGGCTCCGGCCCGGCGTAGCGCCGAACTCACCGTCGAGGCGCCACGGCCCGCCTCGGTGAGGGCGAGGACGCAGCCACCGAGGCCGGCGCCGGTGAGTTTCGCCCCGAACGCCCCGGCCTCGAGCGCTGCCGTGACCAAGGTGTCGATCCGCGGACTGCCGACACCGAGTTCATCGAGAAGTTCCTGAAAGTACAGAAGCGCCCTGCCCAGCGGCTCGGCGCGCCCGGCCGCCAGGGCCGCGTGAGCGGACTCGACGAGTTCCGTCGCGCGCTCCAGAAGCCGTCCAGCGGACTCGCGATCTCGGTCCAGCCGTCCGCGCACCTCGGCCACCGCCTGCTGTGTGGCACCGAGTATCCCGGTGTCCGCGATCACCAGGGCGGCGTCGAGGCCGACGTCCAGCGGGCGGGCCGTGCCGGCATGGAACCAGATCGGCCGGTCGGACGAGGCGGCGCGGGCGTCCACGCCGCTGGCTCGCCCGTGCGCGAACTGTTCGCCGCATTGCACCAACTCGTAGAGGGAGTCCGGGTCGACGGTCCTGCCATGCAGACCCGCGACCGCCCGCACTGCGGCGGCCGCGTCGGCCGCACTGGATCCCAGGCCACGCGCCTGCGGAATCTCGCGGCGCAAAACGACCTCGACGACCTCGCCGGGCAGATCCCACCGTCGCAACGCCTCCTCCACCGCGACGCGAGGGCCGGACACCGGAGTCGCCGCGGGAAGACCTTTCCCAGCGAGAAATCGAGAGCCGTTGTCGGACAGCGCAAAACGCCCCGACAGGGCTGGCGGCGCCACGGTAGAGCAACCTGCCTCGCTGGAGTACGCGACAGCGCGTACCGGCAGCGCGGGCAGGGGGAACGCGATCGCGGGCGTTCCGTGGACAACCGTGTGTTCGCCCAGCAAGATCGCCTTGCCGTGCGCGCGCCCGATGCCCACGCACGGGGCGGCGGGCTTTCCGCCGCTGTGGACACGAGGACTGTTCACGTCGATTCATCTCCAAACTCGAGTAGGGCCGCCCACGTGTTCCCTCGGGGACGCGGCGACGGACGGTGATGGTGGGGTCCGGCGAGGACATCGGCGACGAGCAGTTGGGGGACGCGTCCCGACGCGACGTTCGGCTCAGCCGCGGGCGTGCGAATTCGCCTTTAGCGCTGACGAATCGACGGGCGTGACACGCGCGGCCCGCGCGGGCGTGCCCGCGCGGACGGGCGCAGCGGCGACGGGAAGAACGCGGGCACCTGGGTCGCGTAGGCGCGATAGGTAGCACCGAAGCGAGCGACGAGATCTCGCTCTTCGAGGACCGTGCCGAGCAGGATGTAACCGGTCAATCCGACCGTCCAGAGCAGGTGACCTGCCGTGAGCGTGCTCGCGCACCAGAAACTGAACAGCAGGCCGGTCATCAGCGGATGGCGCACCAAGCGGTAGGGCCCGTGCACTTGCAGCCGGTCGGCGGTCGCGTCGGGTACCTGGATGACGTAGTGGCGGTATGCCTGGTCGAGGCCGAGCAGATAAAAGTGGTTCAGCAGGAGGGTGGCCGCGTAAACCAGTGCGAAACCGAGCCAGAATCCGGCGTCGAGTACCGTGGCGATGATGCCGTCGGCCGACCAGATCCGGTGTGGCAGCGGCTGCCAGCCCAGGCACAGCACCCACACGGCGAGACTGGCCATGACGACGTAGACGGTGCGCTCCAGGGCTTGCGGCACCCAGCGGGTGACGAACGCCTTGAACGACGGCCGGGCCATACCCGAGTGCTGCAGGCCGAACAGCGCCAGCAACAGTACGTCGATCACGACCGCCGGGCCGGGCGGCAGGTGCGGTCCGTCGTCGACCGTCTTGGGTAGCCACCAGCCTCCGGCGAACAGCAGGAACAGGGGCACGGTCACCCCGGTGAAGGCGTATCCGGCGAACGCGAGCAGGAACGGGACGAGCCGGCGACGGTCGGTGAGCACGCCCCGGACCTGGCGCGGAGTGATCAGATCCATGCGAACCAGGGCAGGTACCGCGAGCGGACGCCACCCTCCTCCATTCGCTTCTCCAGCTTGGCCTTCCACCGCTCGCCGTAGGGTGTGTCGAGGAAGCCGCCCGGCACGACCAGACGCCAGGCCGAGTTGAGGGTCATCCAGTAGGGCACGATGACGCCGGGGTCGACCTGCCGCATGAAGTCGAGTTTGTCGGGGATCTGGCTCCAGTGGACGCCGGGGTAGCGGTGGTGCACGCTGTGGTAGCCCTGGTTGAAGATGAAGAAGTTGAGCCAGTTGCCCGCCGTGTTCAACGATTTGCTCGGATCGTCCTCGAAGCCGCGCGCCGGGGCGTGGGTTAGCCAGGCGAAGTAGCCGGAGTTCACCTGGGTCACCAGGAACGGGATCCAGTAGAAGAGCACGAATCGGGTGTCGTCGGCGAAGTACCAGGTGACTCCGATCAATACCAGGACCAGCGTGAGATCGAACAGGAACTGGTTGCGCCGCTGGCGCTGCTTGGTCGTCGCGTCGGCGGCGAAGATCTTCCGGACGGTGTGGTTCTTGACGATGGTGCCGTATCTGATCCAGTACCAGACGGCGCCGAGCCCGTGCTCGCGCCCTTCGGTGGAGGTGATGTCACCGGGCCCGTCGTTGTAGCGGTGGTGGTTGAGGATGTGCACCTCGCGCATCTCGGCTGCCGTGAGCGTGGCGGGCATGCAGCAGAACAGATCGACCACCCGGTTCAACCGTTTGGACACGAACAGCGGCCGGTGGGTGTGCATGTGCAGCACGCCGATCGTCAGCGAGAAGCTCAGCAGCGTCAGCGTGATGATCAGCGGCACGGCCAGGTACCAGTTCGTGGCGGCGGGCACGAGCAGGCCCACGGCCAGCAGCGCGACCCACGCCACGATATGGGCCAGCGGGCCGATGTTCGCGGGGTGCTCGAGCTTCAGCACACGTCGGCTGAAGGGTGTTGGGCCGGATGGGCCGGGTGTTCGGGGGCTGGGACGAGGCGTTATGGTGCTCATGAGGGGCTCCTTGGGAATGTCTTGTCGAAGGCGGCAAGCGGGGTTTTCGCGACAGGGCTGATGAGCGGCCTCCTCAGGTAGCGGTGTCGAGTGCGGCGAGCTGGAATCTCGCGGCGAGGTTTCGCATCGCCTCTGCGTCGCCCGGGTGCACCCGTTCCAGGGCGCCGAAAGCCAGATGATCGGCAATCATCATGCGGCGGATGTCGGAGCCGGGAAGTTCGCCGGTCAGCGGTTCTTCCGGCAGCGCGCGCACCAGGGTGAAGGCGGATTCGATGATCAGCGGCCGCATCGCGAGCGGCATCGAGCGATAGTCGACCGAGCCGAGCATCTCCGGTGCCGGGCCCGCCCCGGCAGCAAGGTCGGGTGACGCATCGAGCGCCCGGTGGACCGCCTGATCCACGGCATGCAGTACCCGTTCCTGCATAGTCGTCCAGTACGCCGGTGAACTGGCAGCCAGTGCGGCCGCCGCGAGTCGCAGTCGCCGCCGGTAGGGTGCGGGCGCTCCGACCGCGGTGCACAGGAAAGCCGTTGTCGTGATGGCCATATAGGCCATCGCGGCCCGTGCACTGAGGCCGGGCGTGCGCGGGCCCAGCCGGGCCAACAGGGTGAAGCTGCCCAGTGCCGGTGCCAGTAGCTGTAGCATCACCACTCGGGTCAGTTCTTCGCGGTCGGCGACGCCGTACAGCGCTAGTTCGCCGTCGCGCAGGTCGTTGGCCAGCTGGGCGGTGACCCCGACGCATCCGGCCAGCTCGCCCAGATCTTCTTCGGCGTAAGCCTTTTCGGCGACAAGCGAGCAAGCGTAGAGAATTACGCGTCCCAATACACCCTCGCCGTAAGCGGCCCGCGGCAGGGGCTGATCGAGGTTGCGGGCCATCACGCCCCCGACGTCGAGCAGCATTTGGCCGATGCGTTTCCGTCCATCGGAGGGAAGTGCCGACAGCAGTGTCCGGACGTCGCGCACGCGTTCGGCCAGTATCAGGTCGACGGCTTCGCTGTCACGGGCGGCGACCGCCTCCAGACGTGGGGGAGGCGTATCGGTGTCGCCGTTCAGATAGGCCACGGCCGCCCGCACAGCGTTGCCCGCCGAAGAGCGATCCATGAGGTCCTCGTAGGCGTCGAGCACCCGGCAGGCCAGTAGGGCGGCGGTGGCCTCGGCTCGCTGGTCGGCGGGTAGTAGACCCACTGCGATGCCCAGGTTCCGCGCTGCCGGAACCAGCGCGATCCGGGCCAACCTCTCCGGTGATTGAGCGCTGCGCAGCGCAGCGACATCCGGCGCTCGCCGCACCTGCCGCAGCCCGCGGGCCAGGACGCCGATGCGCTGCCCGATCATCGCGAAACCACCCGCGTCGAGAGTTCGCGCAGGTGCTCACGCGCAGGGGAGGGCGGGAACACTTCTATCGCCCGGCAGGCCGTCTCGGCGGCTTGGGCGGCGACCGCGCACGCGAGTTCGGTGGCCCCGCTGCTGACCAATTCGGCCTGCAGGTCCGCACTGGAAGTTTCTGTGGAAAGCCACATTTCAAGAGCTGCGTGCCGCAGGCCCAGCCATTCGATAACCGGCCAGGTCGGCACGCGGCGATCGAGGTCGCCGCAGGCGTCCTTGCCGAGTGCAGGGTCGCCTTCGACGTCACGCACGTCGTCCATGACTTGGAAGGCGAAGGCGAGTTGGTCGGCGTATCGCATCAAGGCGCGCAGCCGTTCGGGATCGATGGCGCCCGCCGTACCGCCGTAGGAGCAGGCCAGCCGGAATAGCGTCCCGGTTTTCGCACCGGCCACGAGCTCGTAGTGCCTGCGCAGGGCGGAGTCCTCGACCGTGGGCGGGAGAGTTTCCACGAGCTGACCGAACGAGAGATCCGACAACCGGTCAAGGTACGTGACGCCGGCCGCCGCACCGAGCGTCGCGAACACCGCCGGGTTGTCGGCGACTACCTGTGCGAGCACTTGCAACGCAATGCCCGCCAGATGAAATCCGGCTCTGGCCGCCGTGCGTATTCCGAACTCGGCCGGCACCGAGGGGGCATCGCGCCGCAAGAGTGAACCGTCGCAGATGTCGTCGTGCACGAGTGACGACTCGTGGAACATCTCCCAAACGCAGGCCATGTCGACCGCGTCGCGCAACGGTACCGCGGCGGCCGACGGGAGCAGTTGGGCGCAGGACAGAGCGAGCCCCGCACGGACCCGCTTGCCTGGAGCGGCGAGGATGTGGCGGTATACGGCGTCGAAAGGGCCACCGCAGACCAGGAATTCGTGCAATCGATCGTTGACCTGAGTCAATTGATCGGTGATGCGGTCGAACCGCTGAGTGGCCCGCTCGGAGTTCGTGCCGACAGAGGTGAGGATGTCGTCGGTCGACTCCCGCCGGGACCAGGCGCGGCGCGGCTGGGAGCCCGCGACTATCGTTGTGGCGCTGAGCATTACGTGGCCGGGCGGAATGTTATCGGCCCGCTGTCCCGAAGGCCCGGTCACATGAGCAGGTGGACGAAATGCTGGTGGTGGCACGGAATAGTCCATGGCGGTGAGTCCCCTTGGCATGATCACGATGGAAGGGAGAGATAAAGCGGACAGCACACAACTGACTTGTCGATACTGTTGTGCGGCAGCGTTTCTAGGTTTATTCGGGCGGGCCACTACATCGTCGCCCCAGATGTCCCCGAACCCCTACGGTCGTCGAACCCCGCCTTCGAAGGCTAACGCCCGACCCAGTTGCTCAACCAGAGCCTCTGGAAAAATCCCTAAGACGATGCCGTGTGACCTGTTCGATGTCACATCGACATATCGCAGCAATGATCACGAAAACTGTGGAGCCGCAACGCATATGGATACGGCGCAACAGCGTCAGCACCGCTGGCGGCTCCGTTGCGACGCGCGCATGTCATGTGGCAGAGTGCCACATCCGGGCTGCGCACGATGACGTGCATCCCGACTGAGGCTACTACGTTCGCCAGGCGTGCCCGATGCCGGCGGGGTGGCAGAAGACCCGCTACAACCTGCGCTGCCGTGGAAGCCGAGGCATAAGCACCAAGCATGCGGCCGAGGCGTCTCGCCGTCGGGCCCTCGCCCAGCTCGGGCACGCCGCGCAGCATGGCCGCAGCGCAGACAACGGACTGGTGGGCGGTGCAGTTCAAACGGTGCGGCAAGGATATGCAGTTGGGCGTGAGTTGCACTGTGGCTCTGGGTAATCCAGGCCGGACACTCTCCGGTGGTCCCCGTACGTGGTTCGGTCCACGTCCGCCGCTCGATCGCCCCGGGCCTGGCACCTGAGGGGCCAAGCCGGTTGGCGCGGCCGCGCGGACACGTTCTCGGACGTCGGCATCGTTCGGCGTGTCGACGAAGGGACACGCCGAAACCTTCTCCGCGCAGCTATCTACTGGCAAATAGGGGCGGTTCGCTCACATGGAGCCTTGTTATCAGGCGCGCGTGCCGATCGGCGGGTTCATCTCAGGACGACACCGGCCGCGTGTGACTGTAGGTGGTGCGGGACCGGGTCGGTGGTAGGTAGGGCGCCGACGTGTGCGAGCCGGCCTAGAGCGGCGGCCTCTCCTCGTGAGCTGACTTTCAGCTTCTTGAGAATCCCGGCGACGTGGAATTTGACGGTGCTCTCGGCAACGCCGAGGTCTACGGCGATCGCTTTGTTCCGTTTGCCAGCACTGATCAGGGCCAGGACTTCTCGTTCCCGCCGGTTCAGTGTCGCCAGTCGGTCTTCGTCGGGACGGGCGGCTGGGGCATCGAGGGGGAGTTCGATGGTCACCCGGCTGCCCCACTGGGGGACGGTCTCGATGCGTAGGTCGCCCCCTAACGTCCGCGCTCTGCCGTGCAGTTGGCGCCGCAGGATCGCGGCGTCGAGCTCGCCGGACTCATGGTCGCGGACATCGATGGTGAGGGCGGTGTTGTCGCATGCCCATGCGATGCGCAGACGCGTGAGAGTGGGTTGGGTGGTGAAGGCCAGGACGGTAGCGCGTGTCATCGCCCTTGCCGCGTAGGCGATTTCGCCTGGTAGGGGTTTGCCGTCGGTGGGCGGCGGCACATACTCGACGCGCGCGGGGTGGTGCCGCAGTAGTTGGCGCATTTCTTTGCGCAGGCGTGTGAATGCGGTGGCAGCTGGTTCTTCGGATAGTTCGCGGTCGGTGTTCTGTGTTGATCGCAGTGCCAGAAGCGCCTGGGAGGCGGAGTCGGTAGCGGTGAGGCGAGCGGTGTTGTCGTCGAGGCCGGTCGAGCGCAGGGTGTTCAGGATGGCGACGAGTGCGGCTTCGTGGGCGGCGGTCAGTTCGGCGATGGTTCGCGCTCGTTCGGTGGAAGCGGCGCGGGACTCCGCTAAGTAGTCCGGGCTGGCTTGGGCGACTTGCTGTCTGATGGATATGGCAACGATGCCGAATGCCGCGGCCAAGTCGGCTGGTGCGGCGAGTTGCTGGCCCGGGTTGCGGGGTATGAGGACCAGCAGGGTGTCAGTGACGTCGCGTAGTGTCCACACCCATCGCTGGGCGCCGCCGATCGAGGCGGTGGTGCCCAGCGATGTTCCTGGCGCGAGTCTAGTTTTGAGGTCTTCTAGTTCGTTGATGGTGATCTTGTCGACGACGGTGGGGTCGCCGGCGATTTTGCGGGGTCGGCCGGTGCATTCGTGGGTGAAGATCACCAGAGCCGTATGGGGCCAACGAGGGCTTAGGAAGCGGGAGAATCGACGCGCGATCTCATACAGCGGGCCCGCGATGACATCGCGGAGAGCGCGAAGTTCCGCAGCGCCTTCGGTGGCTGTTGGAGCCATCAGCTCGGACATTCCGGCAACTTTACGCAGGTGAGGAGACCTACGGGTCGTCGACCTCGTGATTGGCGACCTGGATTCATGGATGGGTTCTTCCAGCCTTTCGGCTAGGTCACCGTGTGGGCCGGTTGTACCTAGTGTCTTCGGAGTCATGCCGGGAGGCGCATGACTCCGGCTCGAGATGAAGGAACCGAAGTAACATGCCACAGCAGGTCCGCGGTGTGATCGCCCGCTCGAAGGGGGCGCCTGTCGAGCTCACCGACATCGTGATCCCTGATCCAGGTCCGGGTGAGGTGGTCGTGGCGGTGGCTGCGTGCGGGGTCTGCCACACCGACCTGACCTATCGCGAGGGCGGCATCAACGACGAGTTCCCGTTCCTGCTCGGCCACGAAGCCGCCGGCATCGTGGAGAGCGTGGGCGAAGATGTCGACTCGGTGGAAGTCGGCGACTTCGTCATCCTGAACTGGCGCGCGGTGTGCGGCCAGTGCCGGGCCTGCAAGCGCGGCCGGCCGCAGTACTGCTTCGACACGTTCAACGCCAGCCAGAAAATGGCGCTGATCGATGGCACCGAACTGACTCCCGCGCTGGGCATCGGTGCGTTCGCCGAGAAGACGCTGGTGCACGCGGGTCAGTGCACCAAGGTCGACCCCACCGCGGATCCGGCGGTGGTCGGACTGCTGGGCTGCGGTGTCATGGCCGGTTTGGGCGCCGCGGTGAACACCGGCGCGGTCGGGCGCGGAGACTCGGTGGCGGTGATCGGTTGCGGCGGCGTCGGTGACGCCGCGATCGTCGGCGCGCGCCTGGCGGGGGCGGCGAAGATCATCGCGGTGGACCGGGACGCCAAGAAGCTGGCCTGGGCGACCGACCTCGGCGCCACCCATACGGTCAACGCCACCGACGCTGATGTCGTCACCGCGGTGCAGGAGCTCACCGGCGGGTTCGGCGCCGATGTCGTGATCGACGCGGTCGGGCGCCCGGAGACATGGAAGCAGGCGTTCTACGCCCGCGATCTGGCGGGCACCGTGGTACTGGTCGGTGTCCCCACCCCGGAGATGCGGCTGGAGATGCCGCTGCTGGACTTCTTCTCCCACGGTGGGGCGTTGAAGTCGTCGTGGTACGGCGACTGCCTGCCCGACCGGGACTTCCCGGTGCTGGTGGATCTCTACCATCAGGGGCGTCTGCCGCTGGAGAAATTCGTCACCGAACGCATCAAGATCGACGAGGTCGAAGACGCGTTCCACACCATGCACGCCGGCAGCGTGCTGCGCTCGGTGGTTGTCCTGTGAGGGGCGAGCTGCATATCGATCAGGTCGTCACCTCCGGGGTGTTCGAACTCGACGGCGGCACGTGGGAGGTCGAAAACAACGTCTGGATCGTCGGCAACGACGACGAGGTAGTCATCATCGACGCCGCACACGACTCCAAGCCCATCATCGATGCTGTCGCGGGCCGCAACGTCGTCGCGGTGGTGTGCACCCACGGGCACAACGACCACGTCACCTTCGCACCCGAACTCGGCAGAACCCTCTACACCCCGGTGGTCCTGCACCCCGGTGATGGTCAGCTGTGGGAGATCACCCATCCAGGGCAGCCGTACTGGCACGCGACGGATGGTCAACGTATCGCGCTGGCCGGTACGGTGCTCGAGATCATCCACACCCCCGGCCACTCGCCGGGCTCGATCTGCCTGCACCTGCCCGAGGCGAAGGCCCTGTTCTCCGGAGACACTCTGTTCTCCGGCGGCCCCGGCGCCACCGGGCGGTCCTTCTCCGATTTCCCGACCATCATCGGCTCCATCCGCGACCGCCTGTTCGCCCTCCCGGAGGACACCCGCGTCTACACCGGGCACGGCGAGGGCACGACCATCGGCACCGAAGCACCGCACCTGGCCGAGTGGATCGAGCGGGGCTTCTGAGATGCGCGATGCTCCGCAGCGCGACATCGACGAAGCAGCGCTGACTGTCAGTGCGCCGAAGACCGCGGCTGCCGGAGTAAAGGCAGTCACCGTGGCGCTGGAACGCGCCGTCGAGCAAATGGGCGTCGCGCGTTCTGCGCGGGCGCTGGCACGGCTCAACCAGCGTCACGGTTTCGACTGCCCCAGTTGCGCGTGGCCCGACCCCACTGGCACGCGGCGGCCCGCGGAATTCTGCGAGAACGGCGCCAAGGCCGTCGCTGAAGAAGCCACAGTGCGTACGGTGACGCCGGAGTTTTTCGCGGCCCACTCCGTCGCGACACTGAGCGAGAAGTCGGGTTACTGGCTCGGGCAGCAGGGCAGGCTCACACACCCGATGGTGCTCCGACCGGGTGATACTCATTACCGGCCGATCGAGTGGGAGGACGCCTATCGGTTGATTGCAGATACTCTGCGCGGTCTGGGTTCACCGGATGAGGCAGTGTTCTACACCTCCGGGCGCACGGCCAACGAGACCGCGTTCGTGTATCAACTGTTGGTGCGCAGCTTCGGAACGAACAACCTTCCGGATTGTTCCAACATGTGTCACGAATCCTCCGGGACCGCGCTGACCAAATCCATCGGTATCGGCAAGGGGTCGGTCACCCTCGATGACTTCCCGGTCGCGGATCTGATCATCGTGGCCGGGCAGAACCCGGGCACCAACCATCCACGCATGCTCATCGCACTGCAGCACGCGAAAAACCGCGGTGCGCGGATCATCGCCGTCAATCCGTTACCCGAGGCCGGACTCCTGGGGTTTCGGGATCCCCAGACGGTCAAGGGCTTCACCAGTGGTGGGAGGATCGCCGACGAATTCCTCCAGATCCGCCTCGGCGGGGACATGGCCTTGTTCCAGGGCCTGGGCAAGCTGCTGCTCGAGGCCGAGGACCGTGCTCCCGGCACGGTGATCGACCATGCGTTCATCGACTCCCACACCGCCGGCTACGCCGACTACGAAAGCCACATTCGCGCAGTCGATCCGAGTGAGGTCGAGGTCGCCACCGGGCTGACCCGCCAGCAGCTGGAACATACTGCTGAGCTGCTGGCCGGGTCGAAGGCCACCATCCTCTGCTGGGCGATGGGCCTTACCCAGCAGTCGCACGGTGTGGCCACCATCGAGGAGGCCACCAACCTGCTGCTGCTGCGCGGCATGATCGGCAAGCCTGGCGCGGGCGTGTGCCCGGTGCGCGGCCACTCCAACGTCCAAGGCGACCGCACCATGGGCATCTGGGAGAAAATGCCCGAGGACTTCCTCGACACGCTCGATCGCGAATTCGGGATCACGAGCCCGCGCCACCACGGATGGGACACCGTGGACTCCATTCGCGCCATGCGCGACGGCCGGGCAAAGGTCTTCTTCGGCATGGGCGGCAACTTCGTCCAAGCTACTCCCGATACTGCCGTCACCGAAGCAGCATTGCGACAGTGCGAACTGACGGTGCAGGTGTCGACCAAGCTGAACCGCAGCCACGTCGTGCACGGCCGCACCGCGCTCATCCTGCCGACACTCGGCCGCACCGACCTCGACCTCGCCCCGAACGGCACCAAGAATCAGGTCTCGGTCGAAGACTCCATGTCGATGGTGCATCTGTCCACCGGACGGTTGAAACCGGTCAGCCCACACTTGCGCAGCGAGGTTGCCGTCGTCTGCGAGCTCGCCGAAGCGCTGTTCGGAAGCGGCCATGTCGTGCCCTGGGACCGCTTCCGTCACGATTACGACAGCATCCGCGACGCCATCGCCCACGTCGTTCCCGGCTGCGCCGATTACAACCGCAAAGTACGGCAACGCAACGGTTTTCAACTGCCACATCCACCGCGTGACAGCCGGGAGTTCCACACGATGACGGGCAAAGCCCACTTCGCGGTCAACGACCTGACCTGGCTGCCGGTCCCCGAAGGAAAGTTGATCCTGCAAACGTTGCGCAGCCACGACCAATACAACACCACCATCTACGGGCTCGATGACCGTTACCGCGGAATCCGCGAGGCCAGAAAAGTCATCATGGTCCACCACGACGACATCACCGTCCTCGGCTTCCGCGATGGCGACCTCGTCGACCTGGTCTCGGAGTGGGGTGACGGCATCGAACGACGGGTCGAGGGCTTCCGCCTGGTCTCCTATCCCACGCCGCGCGGCAACGCCGCCGCCTACTATCCCGAGACCAACCCGCTGGTACCCCTGGACCACGTCGCGGCACAATCCAACACCCCGGTCTCGAAAGCAATCGTGATAAGACTCGAGCCGTCTAGATATCCGGAGCGGTAAACACGATGGACCAGATGTGTGCTCGTAGGCAGTTCGCGGGGACTGTCAGCTCGGATACCGGCGAGATGCGGTCATGTCGCGAGTGACCACTCGACGCCGGATGACGCGGGTCTCCGAGTCCGGACAGAGCGCTCGTCCCGATACGCTCGTTGTCGAAGAACCCTTCGAGATCAGGGTGGACGGAGTGCCGCTGACTGTCACGATGCGGACCCCCGGCCACGACATCGACCTGGTGCACGGATTCCTGCTCAGCGAAGGAATCATTCAGGACCGTGATGATGTCGTGGCGGCACGCTACTGCGCGGGTTCCGACGACAACGGTCGCAACACGTACAACATTCTCGATGTAAGACTGCGCCACCCCGTTCCGATTGTGAAGCGCAGCTTCCTGACCACGAGCGCCTGCGGGCTCTGCGGCAAAACAGCGCTCGATGAGGTCCGCGCGGGTACCAGATTTCCCATCCCCGCGCGTAGTCTCGTGATCGACGCCGCGACGTTGTCGGCACTGCCGAGTATTCTCCGCTCACGCCAAGCAATCTTCGATTCCACCGGAGGGCTGCATGCCGCAGGCCTTTTCACGGCCGACGGAACTGCGGTCGCGGTGCGGGAAGACGTGGGCCGGCACAACGCTGTCGACAAGGTGATCGGCTGGGCATTGCGTGAACATCGAATGCCCGGCCACGATCTTGTGCTGATCGTGAGTGGCCGTGCATCCTTCGAACTGGTGCAGAAGACGGTGATGGCGGGCATTCCCGTGCTCGGAGCGGTCTCTGCACCTAGTTCACTCGCGGTGGACATGGCCGCTGAATCAGGCCTGACATTGGCCGGATTCTTGCGTGGGGAGACGATGAACATTTACACCGGCGAAGAACGCATTGCCTTCGCTTGACTTGCGCAGTGACCTCCGGCAGGAAGCAGTCACGGCAGTGGCGAGATCTCGCGTGGGAGACGAGGATGTTCTCGACTTCGATCGGGTAGATGTTGAATCCGCCCTGGACGAACATCTCGGTGGCCCGGCCACTCAGGAAGATCGAGCCTCGGTGTCGACCCGGGTTATGTCGTTGGTGTGCAGCCAGCCGTCGCTGTCGAGGACACTAGCCGTGTCGGCGGGGCTTGTCGTGGTAGCCGGCCATGGTCGACACACCGCGAAGCAGGGAACTCGGTTGTCGATCGGTCATGGGAGCGTGTCGCCGGGCGCCACGTCGATCGCGGACCGGTAGACCATCGGCCGCGCGACGACGTCCAGGTCGGGGTCGTCGATCATCCGCCGGATCGATTGCTGCCACTGCGGGTCGGTGCGCGCCGCGTCCAGCGCGGTGCCGGTCTCCCATTCCGCCACGTTGACGAAGGTCAGTTCCGCCTTGTCGCTGACGGCTTGGAGCATGCGGGCCTGGATGAACCCCGGCGCTGACGCCATGCACCGCGCGTTGTCCTTCCAGCGGTCGAGGAATCGGTCTTTCTGCGACATCGGCACTGAGAAGGCGTTGATCAGAGTCACGGGCTGCTCGGTGCCGGCTGCGGCATGTCCGGTAGGCAAAGTCATATTGTCATCTTAGAAGACAGTCTTCTTAAATTGCTATACTTCGTGTGTGCTGAATCAACCATTGGACGATCGCGGCGCCTTCCTGCTGTCCCAGATCGGTCATCATGTCTCGCGCAGGTTCACCGAGCGGCTCGCCCCGCTCGGGGTCGAGCCAGCCCATTTCGGGATCCTGACGCACCTTGCGGGCGGTGACGGGCGCAGTCAGCAGGAACTCGCCGACCTGCTGAAAGTGCACCGCAACGCGATGGTCGGCCTCATCGACGAGCTCGAAGGGAGGGGCCTGATACAGCGGCGCCCGCACCCGGCCGATCGTCGTGCCCATGCGGTCCACCTAACCGAGCAGGCGCACGTGCTGCTGGCGGCGGCGACGGCCGAGGCCGAGGCCCTCGAGGGGGAAATCCTCGCACCCCTCGACGGCGCCGAGCGTGCGCAGTTGATCCAGCTCCTTCGTCGCACCTCCGCGCAGGCAGGGTTACCTCGGGGGGCGCATCCCGGTCTGCAGCGTCGGCGACGTGCCGCCCGCAGCGCTCCTGCACCTAGCTCCAGATAGATATATGTGATAGATATTATATGACATAGATACATTATCCGGCTGTGGCCGAGCGCGCCGGACGTGGAGAACGCCGTCCCGCCACCGGCTCGGTCCCCGCTGTGTCGACCACACGCGCGGATTCCTGCTGTCGGATCAACCGAGGAGATTGTCATGGCACACACCGACCGAGTCGCCGTCGTCACCGGCAGCGGGCGCAGCATCGGCCGCGCGATCGCGCTGCGCCTGGCCGCCGACGGGGTGAAGGTGGTGATCAATTACCGCACCAATGCCGCGGCCGCCGAAGACGTGGCCGCCACGATCGAGGCAGCCGGTGGGCAGGCGCTCGTCGTGCCCGCGGACGTCACCGATCCCGGCCAGCTCGAGTCGCTGTTCGACACCGCCGAACGGTGGCGCGGCGGACTGGATGTCTTCGTGCACAACGCGTATGGGTATGCGGCGGGGCCGATCGCGAAGGCGGCCGACGAGGACTACGCGCGGACGTTCGCCGCCAACTCACAGGCGGCGTTCTCCGGTTTCCGGCATGCTGCCCGCCGGGTGCGCGACGGCGGCCGTATCGTGTACATCTCCTCCTCGGCCACCCGCGCCAGCGATCCGTTCATGCCTCTGTATGCGGCGAGCAAGGCGGCAGGCGAACAGCTGGTCCGCGCGCTCGCCCGCGAGGTCGGACCGCGTCAGATCACCGTCAACAGTGTTCTGCCGGGACCGACCAATACCGATGCCACGCAAGGCATTCGGGACCTGTTGGCAGAACGCGTCGCCCGTACGCCCCTGGGCCGGTTGGGCGAGCCGGACGATATCGCCGAGGTTGTCGGGTTCCTGGCCTCTCCTGCTGCACGCTGGGTCACCGGCCAGAGCATCGCCGCGGACGGCGGGCTCACCGCCTGAGTCCGCGGCGCCCGGGGAGAGGTTCTCGCGGCCCGTTCGGCATCCGGGGAGACCTGGGCGCTGTCGGCGGAAGGGGGAAATGCTCGCCTCATCGGCGGACCGCCAATTTCTCCCGGCCACTTCGAGCACCAGATGGCTCGACGTCAGTTGTCCAGTGCCAGTTCTTCGGCGGATTGCTGCCCGGCGGCGCCGGTGCGCCGCAGGAAATCGGCGATCACTTCGAGTTCGGCGTCGGAATAGCTGCGGCACAGCTCGTCCATGCGCTGGTTCATGCCGGAGAATATGTCGAACAGGACGGAGTTGCGTTCGCGGACGGCCCGTAAGGTGACCGCGCGGCGATCGGCGGCGTCCTGGTCACGCTCCCGCGCAACCCAGCCCCCTTTTTGCAGGCGGTCCAGGATGCCGGTCAAGGTGGCCGGGTGCAGGCCGGCGCGGCGCGACAGCTCCGTGGGTGACATCGGCCCGTGCCGGTTGATCAGGTCGAGGCAGGTCATGTCCACGTCGCGTAACTCTGCCCGCCCGCTGAATCGCCGGTTGAGCAACGCCATCTGGATGTTCAAGTCCCGCAAGGCGTCCTTGACCTCCACGGTCAGCTTCCGGTGACCCCGCGACCTCGCCCGGTCCGTCGCCATCCTCGCCCTTTCTCCAGCACCCGAAATACGATATGAGTCTCGTATTATACGAACGGCTGGCATCGGCCGGTCGATGCCGTGCCGGTGCGCGACGGTTTCGGCGGTGCGCCGGGCTGCCCGGTCGGATCGGACGGACCGTGGCTTTCCATCGTCGTTTGCACGGCCTCGGGTGTCACGATTCGCTCGCACTGCACGCCACCTGTTTCGGGAGGTGGCGTGCAGTGCTGCCGCAGTGCGACGGCTTATCGACTTGACATGCACTTCTTGTAGTCGGCCTGTGCCCACTTGTAGCACTGTGCTCGTTGGTCGTTGCTCTTGTAGTTGAGATCGCAGAGCGCGATGGCCTTCTGATACATGTCGGCACAATTGCCGCCGGTGGCGTGGTAATCAGCGTGGCGGTCGGGCGAGGTGATCGTCGCGGCGGCCGAACCGGCGCCGAGGCCGGACAGGGCGGTCGACGCCGCTGCCGCTGCGATCACCAGAGAGAACTTTCGCATGTCAAACTCCGTTCAATGGTCACGCCCGCCGGTCCTGACACGGCCCGGCGAGCCGGATTCGGGCACACGAGTGGCCCGTTCGGATGTGTTTCGAGTCCCGCGCGTATGTCTCAGCGGCGAGACCGTGGTTCCGTCACCACCTCCCTCGGTCGGGTCCCGAGTTCGCCGTCGGCTTCGTCGTGGTGGGTCGGCAACCCGGTGCCGCTGGTCGCGCGGATGAACTCGTCGATCAGTCTCGCGAGTTCGGGGCCCCGGTCCTCTTGTAGGAAGTGACCGGCACCGGTGATCGTGGTGTGCGGCTGCCCCGATGCGCCGGGAATGTGGTTGCGCAACAGCGCGTCTCCGTTTCCGACGCCATAATCGCGGTCGCTGAACGCGCACAGCACCGGCAACTGCAATGTCGCGAGTGCGGCCCACGCGTCGCGGTTGGCCGGGGCGGCGTCGTCGAGACGCGAGATCGGTACCAGCAGCGGAAGCTGTCGCGGTCCGGCGAGATACGACTCGTCGGGGAACGGGGCGTTGTAGGCCGCGCGCACCTGCGGATCGAGGTCGGTGACCGTGCCACGATCGACCACCTGCCCGATATCGAACGGGTGGGCTCGCTGGCTGAGCTGCAGCCAGACCGCGTACGAATGGCCGAGGTCCTGGTCGCCGGTGGGGAAGAAGGTATTCGTCGCGACCACACGCCGGAACCGGTCGGGCTGCTCGGCCACCAACCGAAATCCCAGCAGGCCGCCCCAGTCCTGGCACACGAGGGTGATATCCCGTAACCCCAGCCGGGCGATTGCCTCGCCCAGCCAGTCGACCTGCGCCTGATAGGTGTGCGCGAAACGGTCGGCGGGTTTGTCCGACCTGCCGAAGCCGATCAGGTCCGGCGCGACACAGCGATGCCCGGCCCGCACCAGGGGCGGAACCACATGCCGGTACAGGAAGCTCCACGACGGCTCGCCGTGCAACAGCAGCACCGTCTCACCGGAGTCCTCCGCCGCATCGCCCGGTCGTTCGTCGACATAGTGCAGCCGCAGCCGGGTACCGGCCCCGTCGCCCGCGGCGACCTCCGTGTAGCGCGGCGGGAACGGGTAACCGGGCAGATCGTCGAATCGCGCCTCCGGCGTGCGCAGCACGGTCATCGCACGGTCGGTGCCGATGCCCATCGTGTCTCCTCTCGATCGGGCGGGGGAGCGGCCGGGCCGAGACCGACCAACTACGGTTTCAATAATGTATTTTTATCATATAATCGTGTTGTCGTAGTAGTGGTCTTCGAGAGTCGGGCACCACTCACTTCCGAAGAAAGTGGCGAAAGGATCCGTCGCACATGGCAATTCGGTATCCCGTTTCGGACAGCGGGCAGGGAAGGGCAGTTCGTGTCGCCCTCGTCTGAATCCCTCCGGCCCAGCCTGCGCAGCCGCGGCACCCTGCTCGCCTCGGCACGATTCGCGAGTCTGGTATTCGCGGGGATGTTCGCCGGATTCCTGATCACCGTGCTCGTAATGGAGCTATCGATGGGCGATGCCGACGGTGCGGTGTACACGCAGGTCCGCCACGTCGAGCTGATCGCCATGGACGTACTCGCGACCGTCACCCTCGTGCCCGCCATCATCGCCACCGCCACCGTGACGGTGCTGTACCACCGGACCAGCACCGCAGGTCGCCGGCTGGTCGCGGTCGCGTTGCTGCTCCTCGCGCTGATCGTGATCGTGACCGCCCTCGTCAACCTGCCCATCAACGCCGATCAGCGCGACTGGCTGATCACCGCGCCCCCGCAGAACTGGGCGGACATCCGCGATCGCTGGCAGCTCGCCCACGCCGCCCGCACCGCCGCCGCCGTGATCGCGTTCGGCTGCGTCGTCTTCGCCGAGACCGTCGGCACCCGAACTCAGCGGCCGTTCATCACCGAATCCCCCGATACACAGGAGTAGAGATGGTTCACACACCGTTCCAAATCACCGACGACACAGGCCGAGCCATCTGGCATTTCGGCTCCCTGATCCAACTCGACGCCACCGCCGAACAAACCGGCGGCCGCTTCGCACTCATCCGCCACACCTGCCTGTCCGGCACCGCCGCACCCCTGCACAGGCACACCCGCGAGGACGAACTGTTCCTCGTCGTGCACGGCCAACTCGACATCCACATCGACGGACACCGCCACCACGCCCCAGCCGGATCAATCACTCTCGCCCCCAGAGGCATCCCGCACGCCTACCGCGCAGTCACCCCAACCTGCCAATTCCTCACCCTCATAACACCCGGCGGATTCGAACACTGGTTCACCGAAACAGGAACGGCAGCAACCACACTCGCCTTACCGCCCGCACCGACTACTCCACCCGACATGGCCGCCCTCACCACGGCAGCATCCCGGCACGGAGTCGAAATCCTCGGCCCCCCACCGAGTTCAGAATGAGACGGCTCCGCGACGCACGCAGCGTGTCGAGGACCGGCGCACTTGCGCCGAGGCGAGCAGTATGTAAAGCGAAATTTCTGAACTAGATAGGAGATCTTGATGTTCCTGGTAACCGGCGCGACCGGCCTCATCGGCCGGCCGTTGATCGACGCCTTGATCAGTTCGGGCCGAGACGTTCGGGCACTGTCACGACAGCCCGCAGCAGGCCTTCCCGAGGAGGTCGAGGTCTTTTCCCTGGAGGCCGCCGAGGCCGCTATGACCGGGGTCGACTGCCTGTTCGTCCATCCACGAGCAACGCAGGACCACGTCGATGATCTACTGAAACTCGCCGCCACCTGCGGCGTCGCCCGTGTGGTGGTCATGTCTGCCATCAATGCCGACGACGAACCAACGCACCAGCCGTCGCGATACAACGGCGACCGCAACACAGAGGTGGAACAAGCCGTAGTCGGCAGCGGCCTGCCCTGGGTGAGCATACAACCGAGTTCGTTCGCCATGAATACCTTGACGATGTGGCGCAGCCAGATCGCCAGGGGCGACACCGTCTTCGGACCGTACGCCGGCTATGCCGAGGCAGTCATCCACGAACAAGACGTCGCGGACGTCATCGCCCACGCCATGTCCGACGACACCCTGCTCGGCCGCCGCATCCCGATCACCGGGCCCGACGCGATAGCTTTCGAGGGTATGGTCGCTATCATCGGCCAAGTACTCGGCAAACCTATTCGTTACCAACAGATTCCCGCGGACGCCGCCGCACGCGGAATGATCGAGCATGGGCTCGACCAAGGGTTCGTCCATGCCCTCATGGCCCGGTACGCCCGCGAACTGGAGCGGACACCGGTCGTAACCGACCACGTCGAGGCGCTCCTCGGACGACCAGCACGCTCATACACCGCCTGGGTACGCGACCACGCCGACGCGTGGACATGAGTTAGGACCCGGTCGCCGCCGACCACGACAACATAAACGGCCGGAAGCGCATGGGCCCGGTGATACCGGGGGCAACACTGCCGCGGACCAGAATGCTCTTGCCCGCAACCGGCGCACGCGGTCCCGGAACATGCCACAGCAGGCGTTTGCCGCGCCCGTCGGCCACGCAAGGCCGCACCGATCGACGTGCTGCGCGACGGGGTGCTGTTTCGAGGCCGCCAACAACTGCGGTACCCGCACCAGGATGCCGGTGGGTTCAATTGAGTTGGCTGATGTCACCCGGCAGAACATCTGCGTGACGTTGCGTTCTCGTTCCCGTTCGACGTTCGCGCGAGCGCCGTCGAGTGATCGCCGTAGAGTGAGGTTCTCGGTCCTGGCTTTGGTTAGGTTCTCGTTCAACGTGGCGAGACAACGTCGCAGCTCGGTGCGGCAGGCGTCGACACGCTGGATGCCGTGGTCGAGAGTGTTCCAGTCGATGATGCGGCGGGCGAAGGCGGGGTCGGCGGCGGTGGATTCGTAGGGTTCGAGGACCCAGCGCCGACCGGGATCGGGGCGTGGAGAGCGTACTGGAACGCTTCGTCGACGTAGTAGAACGAAACCTCGTAGCAGAAATCGATGCGGGCTGACCAGGATGCCCCTCCAATCGAGAGCGTCCAGCTCATCGTGGGCGACGAACATGAGGCCGATCGAGTCAGCTCCTGCCGCAGGCTTGATCGCGTAGCGGTTGGCCTGCGGCAGGCAGTCCAAATCGTCGAGGCGGTCGACGGTGGGGATGACTGGATACCCGTCCGCAGTCAGGTCCAGCAGATACTGCTTGCCGACCATGTCGGCCCGTCCGGTCAGCGAGTTGAACACACGGATGCTGCGGGCGGCGGCCTGGTCCCGGAACTCGTCGTATTCCCGGATAATCCGCCGATATCCGCAGCCCAGCAGCGCGCGACAGGTGTACGCCCGTTACTTGCGGGCTAGGGGGTGAGGCGCGCCGGTGAGTGCGACCAACACCTCAGCCACTTGTGCTATGCGCCTGGGATCGTACCGATCGTGGTGTTCGTGGTTGTCGATACGTCTGGGTCCGCGTTTGAACAGGCTCGCAGTGCGACGCCCGAATTGCTTCTCGACGAACGCCTCTGTGGTCTGACAGATCCAGTCCATGTTCACTTGTAGCTCGTCAGCCCAGGAGAGTTCACAACGGAACCGGCGGACGAGGTATGAGCTTGCCCCGGTCTTCCGGACACCAATAGTGAGGCGAGATACTCGCCTTCGAAAGGAGTCTGGATGCCACCAGCACACCCGCCGGAGTTCCGGCAGCGCGCGATCGAGCTGGCCCGCAGCAGCGACAAGCCGATCGGTCAAGTCGCAATGGGCTTGGGGATCTCAGAGTCGTGCCTACGGAACTGGCTCAAACGAGCCGACATCGACGCCGGCGCACGCGAGGGCGTGACCAGCGCTGAACGCAAAGAACTGGCCGAGTTACGGCGCAGGACTCGCCAGCTCGAACTGGAGAACGAGGTGTTGCGCAAGGCCGCGGCCTACTTCGCGCGGGAGAACGTCCTCCCAAAATAGTGTTCCCGGTGGTCGCGCAACTTGCCGAAGCCGGCATCCCGGTCACGGTTTCATGCCGTGTTCTGCGGGTGTCGACCTCCGGGTACTACGAGTGGAAACATCGCGGCGAGTCCGCGCGTGCCCGCGCCGATCGTCAACTCACGGCCACGATCATCGACATCCACATCGCGTCACGCGGCACCTACGGTGCTCCGCGGGTGCATGCAGAGCTGCGGCTCGGTCGAGATATCCGGGTGGGCCGCAAACGCGTGGCCCGGCTGATGTGCAGCGCTGGACTGGCTGGAGTCTTCCGCCGCCGCCGGGGTGGCACCGCCCGGGACCCGCAGGCCAGTCCGCACCCGGACCTGGTCAACCGCCGCTTCGCCGTTGAGGGCCCGGACCGGCTGTGGTGCATGGATGTGACCCAGCACCGGACCACCGAGGGCTGGGTGTACTGCGCGGTCGTGCTGGATGCGTTCTCCCGCCGCATCGTCGGGTGGTCGATCGCAGACCATTTGCGTGCCGAGTTGGTCTGCGACGCGTTGGACATGGCCCGCTGGCGGCGCCAGCCACCAGCCGGCCGCACGATCGCCCATTCCGACCACGGAGTCCAGTACACCAGCTGGGCCTTCGGGCAGCGGATCCGCACAGCCGGATTGCTCGGCTCGATGGGGTCGATCGGGGACTGCTTCGACAACAGTATGGTCGAAAGCTTCTTCGGAACACTGCAATTGGAGTTGCTCGACCGCAAACAGTGGATCACGCGCCAAGAACTGGCGAACGCGATCTTCGGCTACATCGAAACCTTCTACAACCCCGCAAGGCGACACTCGAAGATCGGAATGCTCAGCCCCGTAGAGTACGAACGAGCCCACACCCCCGCTCACGCAGCCGCGTGAGCATCACACCCAACCAGTCCGGGAAACCGGGGCAAGCTCAGTATTGGTAGCGGGCGAGATCAACTGGCCTACCGTCTTGGTAGCGCAGTACTTGATCGGTGGCTTTGCGACCACCACGGTGTCTGATGTGGCCGAGCAGTCGGTTCATCAGAGTGGGGGAGATCGGCTGCCACCGGATCGCGCCACCGTATTCGTGGAGTCGGACCAGGCAGTCGTCGCGTTCGAGGTCCTCGATACGCAGCGCGAGAACTGGTTTTCTGCGGCAGGCTGTTTCGATGTGTAACCGCAGGATGAGCGCGTCGAGTTCGGTGTCGTCACCGGTGGTCGAGGCCACGCGGCCGAGTTCCGCGATGTGGTCGAAACTCAATACCCGCGCCGGCCCGGGAGGCTGGGGTGTTTTGCCGGCTTTGGCGGCCGGATTCGCATCCGGTTGGATCAGGCCGTCATCTTGGGCGTCCTGGTAGAGGAAGCGCATCGCGGAGATGACGTTGGCTTCAGCGCCGCGTCCGCCCCTGCTGTTCGCTCGCACGACAGCTCGGCACCGGTGCCAGGCCGCCAACTCCTCGATCTCCACCACCGTGAGCGAGTCGAGAAGTCTTTCGCCCCAAGCTGTTTCGATGATCGGCCAGTAAGAGCTGTAATGGCTCGTGCCTTTCGGTTTCTTGATCGCCACCCGCCGGAGGTACTGGCTGATCGTGGGCATGCCCGCTCGATCGGATTGCGCCGATGCCAGGTCGTCGAGGGTCAACCCGAGCGAGCCCACGAACTCGAGCGCGATATCGACATCGTCACGCTTCATACGACAACACCCTCGAACAGATCCGGTCGATACGACCACAACGCCGCACCGACCGCCCGAAGAGGGCAGATGACGAGAACATCGCACTCCAGCCCACCAGCCATCAGAACCCGCTCGCCGACACGCAGACGCGAAGCGCGGCGTGCTGAGATCGGGAGGAACACATAGCCGTTCGCCGCCACCAAGGACTCGCTCTCGCCAACGCGAGTGATACGCAGCAGCCCCTGGCTGGGCTCGATCGACACCGGTTGACCGGCACTCCAGCCGAGCCTTTTCATCACCGACCGGTCACCCAACCGGCCCGCGGGATCGATCGTTGTCGTGGCACAGGTGAACTCACCCTTCGGCGGCACGGGTAACTCGACGGGAGGGAAGGCGAACGGAATCCCGGCCACCAGGGCGCTCTGGGGCTCCGGCGAAGCGTCCACGACGCCATCTGCTCGGTCGATCTGGCCGCTGACGTCTCTATCACCGCCTACGACACCAGACCGTGATCCGGGCGTCGAGGACATCGACTCGGTTTCCGCGATACCCCCGTTTGCCCCCACCGGGCTGAATGGCAGACCGCCAGAAATACTGTCCACGCTTCGATTACTCCTTCTAAACCCTGCAAACGATCCGCTGCCGCGCCGACATCGCGTTCACCATCGCCACGACCGGACCTCTGCCGCTGTTTCACAGCTCAGCCCAGGTCACCCGTGTCTCCTCTCCCATGACGATGACACCAACCCCTGAGCAGGAACAATCCACCCGACGCAAAGCAATTGCGGCACAAGCTCTTACAACATGCTACACCGCCTTCCGACGATACTTATGGCGTCCCAACCGATCGACGTCGGCGTGCTTCAAGCATTCAAAACGAATACCCTGCGCGTCAATATCAAAAGGGCACCCACGTTGTACGACTTTTCGGTGGAATGCACCCAGCGTGGGTGCCTTTTCTCTGTCGATAGATAAAAAGGCACCCACGCTGGGTGACTTTTCAGCCGAAAGGCACCCCACTGGTCGCTATTCGGCTTCAGTAGACGCCTTCAAGGACAAAGGCTGCCGCACAGACCGCCGCGACGGCAAGCAGCAGACGCAACACGGACCCGCAGCCATACACCGACAGCCCAACCCGGACCCCGCCCTATACCGCGGTGACCGCAGCGCCGTCCCGTCGGACCCATCCAACTCTTGTCCATAGGCGCACTCCGACGCCTTACCGGCTACCAGTGAGAAGCCCACAGACACCCCCGCGAGGCACCCGGTAGCGAAGGCGCCAGCTCCACTGGAGCGATCCGCGCTTCGATTGCCGCACCGATCCGCGACCACCGAACCCCTCACTCACCGATGTTACCGATTACGCCTTTTAACGGGCCACCTGCGCAAATTTGCAGATCGACCGTGTCCGGACCCGCTCCGGACACCGTCCAGAGCCCAAAAAAGAATGCATCCTCTGCAGAATTGCGGAGGATGCATGACAAAACAGTGTCCGGAGGGGGAGTCGACCACTACGCACACGTGCTGCACCGGCAGAAACTGCTGGTCGTCGGCGGTTGACCTCTGGATGCTGTCGCAAGTTCGTTCCACCGGCAGGGACGTAAAACGTGGGCAACCTGCACGCCTGGTCATCGCGGGACGTACCCGACCTGGCGATTGTGGTGCGCCTGCACGGATTGGTTGACCATTTCCCGTATCCGTCGTGCCCAGGGTGAGGCGTGTCGAGTACGGAAACGGGGGGCGACCAGCGGTTTTGGGTGGGCGGCTGGTGATCGCAGCCGATTTCCAGCTGTGAGCGAAGCTCGAACGCGGGCGGACTTCGTGACCACACGACACGCCGCTTGCCAGACGGGCTCAATCGCGGCCGATCGACTTGTCGTACCGAGGCGATAGAGTCGGGTGCGTTTGTACCGAGACAACAAAGCGGGGGAGCATTGGCCAGCCTGCGAGGCCCTATCGGCGGTGCGGGTGCCGAAGTTGGGTCTGTCCACCGCGCTGGCATCGCGGCAATTGTTGTTGTCCATGGCCTGTGCCGGACCCCGTTGTTACCGGTGTTCGCTAACTCGGCATCTACGGTTGCCGATGCCGTACCGTTCAGCGTTCAGATGGAGGTCGATCATCCGGTCGACGACCTGCTGGTGGTCAGCGAGGCTGGACAGCGCAGCTATGTCCAGGCAAAAGCCGACCGCAATACGAAGCGCGCGCTGCTTGGCGCCCTTGAGCAGTGGATCAGCGCTGTAGTCCAGGGGGGAACGCAGGACGACGCGTTGGTGCTGTGCACCGCGCATTCGTCCACGACGCTTGATGACCTGAACAAGGCTTTGGCTCGTTCGCGTGACCGGTATGCGCAAGTGCTCAGCGCGAAGGAGCAGGCTGCTTTCGACGCTTTCACAAGCGAGATTATCAATGGGAGTCCGGAGGGGGACGAACTGAGGGTGCGCGACGAAATCCTGCGTCGTTGCGTGATCTGGCACGCCGATGGTGCCAGCGATGATTCTCCTGCGGTCGTAGCGGCGTGCACGATGCTGGGATCGGTTTTTGGCGGCTACGACAAGGGGCGGGCCGCGTTTGCGCTGCTGCGGGACAAGATCTGTAGCCAGGCGATGTTGAGGTCCGGGCTCGACATCAATCAGGCGCGGGAGCTTCTCGCCAGTGCTGGTCTGCTTCCGGTCAGGTCGATTCCGGCCTCGACCAGGGCAGCGCTGGCAATGTATCGGACGGCGATGCGTGATCGGGCCGCGGCTTTAGTGGTGCCTGGGCTACCGCTCGACGTCCCGTCACTTCCGGTGCCTCGGTTGTTGGACAACCTTCGCGTCTACTGCCCCAGTTTTGTCGACAGGCCGTATCACACCGCCGATGCCTACAAGTTTGTCCCGCTAACTGTGTTGGCGCGTCGCGTCGCACGCCTGCTGCTCCTGGGCGGACCGGGAGTCGGAAAGACGACGGCGTTGGTCCACCTCGCCGCTGCCACTATCGGCCATGCTGGCGCACCGATGCCGATTCTGGTGCGGCTTGGAAAGCTTGCGGATCGGTTAAAGAATGAGCGGGAGATTCAGATTGCCGACCACGTCTTGATCGACGCGATGGACATCCCCACACTCGATGCAGCGGCGGCGGATCTGGTGAGAGGCGAAGCGATCGCGCAGATGCGAGACGGACGCGCACTCGTCATGTTGGATGCGCTCGACGAGACCGGCGAGATTCGGCATGACGTCGTGCGGGCGCTGAAGGTGTGGCTCGACACCGTTCATGACGATCTGCATGTGATCGTGTCCAGTCGGGATACTGCCTATGCCAGTGCCAGTGTCCTTGGCCTCACAGAAGCCGTGCTCGGGCCGCCGTTTGACCTGAACGAAACCGTTGTGCGTGTGCTGCTGTCGGCAGCTGACTGGTCTGGACGGCCAGACTTGGGCGACGACGCTGGCGTGTGGTTGGACAAACGCCTGCAGTGGCTGAATACAGCGGTCGGTGATTTCTGGGAAATGATGGACATCCCGTTGTTTGCGATCCACATTGCCGCCGTCGCCGCCGGAAGCCGGATCAACGACCTTCCGTCCGATAATGCTCATGCACTTCGATCGGTGGTGGAGTCTGTGTGGCTCCAATGGGAAGCTGGAGTGCGACGCCAAGGGCCCGACGCGTTGCCTGGTCTACCTGACCGCGGTTCTTCTGCAGACGCTTTCAACTCCACGTTTTCTCTGGTCACAGACCAAATCGATAACGACGGCGCACGCATCGAATCATTGGTTGGAACGGTCGCCGATCATCTGGAGGCCGACTACGGGTTACCACGAGGTCTTGCGCGGACCAGCGCACGACGACTGTTGCAGATGTGGGATGACGCTGGCTTGTTCGTCGCTGGTGGTCCATATGCCGTGGTCACTGCTCGCACGAGGCTGCTCCTCGAACTCGGCCGGGCAATCCGGATATCGACGATGGACAAGGGTTCAAAGGAAGCGCGGATCCGGGAACTGCTCAGCAATCCTGCGAAGAAGGAGATCGTGCAGTTCGTTGTCGCGTTTGATCCGGAAGTTTCCGAGCTGGTAGTGCATATGGCCACCAAGGAAGGAGACCTCCCCGCCGCACTGGTACTCGGGACGGCTTTCCGCAGACATCCCTCCAGGTTCGCCGACTGCTTACATGCATTGATCAACACGCTCATCGCGAGCGTTTTCGATATGAGAAACCAGCGGTTCGTATCGGTCGCTTTGCTGCTCGCTCACCTTCCGATACCGCCTCAACGGCAAGACACTGTACGGTCGGCTGTGCAGTGGCGGTTACCTCCGGTCTGGGCTGCCATTGCCGAAGCGATCGCGGCCTACGAGTGGGGTATCAGAGATTCTGACCAGTTGACGCTGGATCTGCCAGGGGTGCGAACTGCGGGATCTCTTGACCCGGACGACGTCGCATGGCGAGTGGCTGCCTTTCATAGGGTGATGACAGTCAACGAACCACCCGAACGCGGTGTCGAGGTCAGCGACCTGGAGTGGAAGATCGAGCCTGGTTTCGCATTGCTCAAGGCTGCCGAGGTGCTCGCGGCCGCCGACTTCGATCTCGACATCGTGGAGATGGCACGTGCTTCGCCACTGGTCTTGAACGAACACGCTATGTTGCACGTTGATATGTTGGCCGCCGACCAAGCGCGCCTACCTCCGGGCTCGGCTGCGGCTCAATCACAGCAGGGCTTGCCTACGGCGTTTCGTCGCGATGCCGCGGCATTAGCCCGGGTCATAGACACGTTGGCCGAGTCCGCAGCGGCAACACCTGACTCTGGTGACTGGTCATTAGACGTATTTGTAGATGTACTACGGATAGCGAACCTTCACCAGGTAATGCCCGGTGTAATCGATGACATCGTCAAGCAGGGGCTGAGCAGCTTCGTGCGTCTACTCCGTGACATTGCCTCCGTCGCGGGGATCACACAGCAGGAGCTGTCGAGCTCAGCAGTGTCGTGCGCCGAACTCCTGTCCGTTAATACCGACAATGAAACCGTCATCGACTACCAGTGGGATGCCGTCCTCTACGGGAATGGGGCTGAATGGGCGAAGCTGGATTTGCCGTACTCTATCGACATGAGCGGTGACGAAGGCGGCCATCGCCAACAAGCGCTCGAACGGATCGTCTCCGTGGCGTTGTCCGATGACCCGCTCGCGCTTTACGTGGCGGGTGTCGTGCTTCAGCGGCTGGGAAGCGGAAGTCCCGCTGCGGTTGCTGGTGCTGTCCGGTCTCGGTTGGTCGGCATCGACACTGGTGAATTCGACGAGGCGTCGGCGGCATTGTCGGCTCTGATCTGCAAACTCGACCCAGATGCGATCTCCGAGCACCGAGATTCCTGTGCCCCAGGGATACGGTGGGGTGTGTTATACAGTCTCACTCATCGTGTGGCTTGTGAAGGCGCCGCCGAGTGGCGCAGCGAATTGGAATCACTGGCTTGTGATCCGGATCTTACCGTTCGTGATGCAATCCTCCAGCATCTTGAGTTCCATGAGGAAGAACTTGTTATTGATGCCGAGGAGGTTCTCAACGCCGCGCTGGTCCGGCCAGCCGAATACTGGTCCTGTATTGAGTGTGGTTCCACCGGACAACCCGTCGACTCCACGACTTGCCGGAACTGCGGGGAGGAGACACGCCCAATCTTGAGCGAAGACAACCCTTTCGACAGACACAACTAGTATATGAGATAAGGATCAGCCCTGCTGGGGATGACAATGGAGCCTTGTTAGTCTCTCTCTACTGCGGACTGAAGCCGTGACCGTCGCGAGCCGCACCGCATCAAGATCGGCCTTGGCACAGTCGGCGCGCGGAGCATCATAAGGACTCTCGACCCCGCAATCGGTGCCATCCAGAGCCGACAGAAGCCCGCATCAAAGACTGCGAAAGTCTTCTCCAAGCAGCCGAGGTCACACCACCGTTCACCGGTCGATCAGTCACGGATTGCAAATCGCACGGACCGCCCTGCGCGGCAGTGCCGAACTCGATTAAGTCGGCACCAAGGGTGACCGTGCCTGCAGCTGGCACCGCTGATCGGCTCGAAGATGATCGGGGAATCCGACAGCACCAGCTCCGACTGCGCTGGACCGGCTGGTCGACCGACCTGGGTCAACCGGGCATCGTTCACGGCGGGCGGTGACCATCACCACTGTCAGATCCTGATCATCCGACGCTCGCCACGGCACGGTCAAGATCTTCAAGGCAAATCCACCTTGACGAGGTTTACCGAGGTCATCGGACTGAACGTGGTCCGGTTCGGACATGTTCTGTCGCACCCAACCAACACAAACCGCGCACAGTCGCGGCGGCGGAGCCTTCGTGCCAGCCACAGCGTCACGAATGGTGCGCCATCGACATCGGCGTTCACCTGCCGTCCGCCGTGTGTAACCACCGAACGCGCAGCATTGGGCTCACTGACAACTGAACCAGGTTCGCTCATCGAACCCACGTTGATCGAGCCTGCAGAAGGCCGCATCTCGGGCAAATCGACAGCACATGATTCCTGAACAGCTTTCACCATGTGGATTAAGCATCGACGGACATGGTGCACGTATCTCTACGAGGGGCGGCGCGTGATCGACTGACTCACAGCCGATCCGCATCAACCGTACGACGAGGCCGGGTCAGCTCCCATCATAGGCAACCTGCAGTCGTACGGTGCCCTTGGCTGTGTGCAGGAAGGCATCGCCCTGTCCGGCCAGGGCTTCGGCTCCGGTCTCGTCCAGAATGATGCGGCTATCGGTCGCGGTCTTGACCCGCAAGGCGAGCTGGGCGGGGAAATTGGACCGGATGGTCGTCGAGATAACGTCCGCGCTTGGGCGCTGCGTGGCCGCTATCACATGGATGCCCGCAGCTCGAGCCTTCTGTGTCAGGCGCTTGAGTAGCGCTTCGATTTGCTTCTTCTCGTCAGGGTCGCTTGTCAGATCGGCGTACTCGTCCAGGACGATGGCAATCCATGGTTTTCGGTCGGCTTTATCAACCTTGGCGTTGTACTCGGCAAGTTTGCGCGTGCGGATCGCCTTCATGTCGGCGTAGCGCACAGCCATCTCTTCGACCGTTTCCTCAAGAATCTCGATGGCGTCGGCGGCGTCTATACCGATCATTCCATCAAGGTGAGGGTCATCCTCGAAGTCGACAAGCTCAGTGCCCTTGGGATCGACGAGGCGGAGCCGCAGGGTATTCTTGTCGTACCGAACCAGGCCCTTGAGGATCGTATCCAGGGCGACAGACTTTCCTGATCCAGTCGTGCCAGCCACCAACAAGTGCGGTGAGTCCGCAGAGGACAGGTCAACGGTGACCGGGTTGCCTTCGATGTCAGCGCCCAGTGGGGCGATGAGGTTGTCGGGATTTGTTGGGCACTGCTGCCACAGTGCCTTGGCGTCAACACCGTACTTCTCGTCGTCGGTCTTGGGGATCTCGAAAAGTACGGAGCCGCGGTCGGTGCGGGTACGAATGCTGAACCCGGAAGGCAGTTCCAGGGCCAGGAAGATTTCGTCGCGTCGATTGATCAACTTGTCCACGGTAACCCCAGGACTGGGGATAAACCGGAAGATGTAGAAGCCAGGCCCTTCTTGCCATTTGCCGACATCCGGCGCCGTTACCGTGACCCTGTGGTGGGAGAAGACGTCGAGAACCTTGTTGTATCGGAGCCTCAGCTCCTCCTCGGAGAGCGCGCCGCGCTGAGTATCGAGAGGAGCATCGTCTATCTGCGCAGCAGGGTCACGCCCCACTATGGTTCTCGGCGCGGTTGTCGAATGTGTCGCTCCGGAAATCTCGGTAGATACCGCCGGCACTTCGGTCGTGGGTAGTTCGGCGGAAATATCTGCGGAGACGGGCTTGACGACCGCGTCGGAGACAGCCGGGTTGGGGATGCGATCCTCAAAGGCGACAAGGGGAACAGCATTCGTGGGATCTTGGTTGGCACGCAGAGCGCCGATAAGATTCAGCAACTCGCGCTTATTCAGCCTGACCAGAGTGTGCCTGCCGAAGTCGCTTACCGCTGGGGCTAGCCGCTCGTCCTCAGCGGAGATAGCCACGGCAACGCCGGTGACTCGACCGAGCTGAACGTCCTCGGAGCGCAGGGCATCAAGGACTTTCGCCTCGACCTGGCGGGGGTCGTCGCTTCCGATAATGAATCGGGCTGGAAGATCCGCGGGCTGTAGGACACTGCCACTGGTCTGAGTGATCGCGGCCGCGAGCTCGTCCAGCCAGAAGGGACGGTCATCACGAGCCTCGCCATCCGACCGGAAGGCATCCACGCACAAGTCGGTGGTGCGATTGAGCTGTTCCTCGGCTGAGCCCACGTCGAAGGTCTGGCGGAACTTGGACTCGACAACCAGGACATCGAGCTGAATCGTGCCGTCATCCTGAATGGTCAGTACGAACCGGCCTAGATCGGCGCGCGTTTTTTGGCCGCGACCGAACCAGCGGTGATGCTCGTCGAAGCTGATCCAGGTGACCAGACTCGTGCCCTGGCGAGGGACCGGGAAGTTCTGGTCGATGACAAACCGGGTGGCGACCAAGCCGACGACTTCGTTGACTGTGGTGCCGATACCGAGCGAGCGCAGGACGGCGCCAGGGGCCACATTGCGGCCGACCTCGTAGATCCGCTTGGCAGTGCCCTCGGAATCCTGCGGAGTGACGACCCTGATCTGCTCCAGCCGGCGACGCAGTCGCTGGACGACGAACTGCTGACCCGTTTGGGAGCTGACAATCAGGGTGTACGACTCGTTCTTGCCGACGTTGGGTTTGACGAGGATCACGTCAGGACGGTTACGGAGGGCATCGATCTGCTCACGACCGATGAAGCTGTCGAGGGTGACGACCCAGTGGGCCACGTCGTGCAGTTTCGCGAACAGATCCAGGTGCTGGTCGAAACGCACCTGCATCTCGAAGTAGTCGATGCCGTCGACGCTCTCGCGGGCGACCGGAGAATCGCGGTGGTAGCGCACGCACATTGTCGACCAGGACTCGAGCGCCTCGTCTGCGGTCTCGGGTAATAGAGCCCGTACGACGTTCTCACTGGTCTGAGCCAAGCTATGTGAGGCGGGATGCTTCCAGGAGTTGAAGGAGCCGGACAGGGATTCCTTCTTGGTGCTCTCGTTGATACTTGTCTGCGCGCCAAACAGCGCGGGAGCCAGAGCGAGATCGATGGTGTCTTCCAAACCCGACAGATCTGCTTCCTGGTCAGGCTCCCATGCTCGCAAGATGAGTTGGACGTCGGGGAGGAAGCTGTCCTCGGACATCTCCGCTCCGGAGAACTGCAGGTCGAATCCCTGGATGATCTCGTGATGGTTAGCCTGCGGAGCCAGCACGACTAGATCAACCTTCAGTTGAGGGTTTTTCGCACGCATTTGCTTTGCCACGCGCAGCGGCAAGACGGGGTCGCCGTTGCGGTCCAGAAGCAGTACGCGCAGGCCGTCGAGTTTGTGGGGGTAGGTCGTCAGGTAGTCGGTGATGACGCGAACCATCTCGTCGATCGCGGTCTCGTCCACGCTGGAGAGCCAGTCCTTGGACTCGTTGCCACCGTAACGGACCGGTGCGTACTCCTCGTGCCCGGCCGATTCGCGCATAGGAATGGCGATAGTATCGCCGGGGCCGACGAGGACCGCCGGTGTCCCGTGGGGGGAGATCCGGTCGATGGCGTCGAAGAACAGGTCCTCGTTCTCCTGATTGAGGCTTAGGCCTCCCTCGCTGTTCAGGGCGGTCCCGATGTTGCGGGCCGTCTCGACGTAGTTCCTTGCCAGCCAGCGCAGCTTCAGCGGGTGGGTCGCCAGCATCATCATGCGGCGGTCGGCAAGTCTGACGACATCGGTCAGGACGACCGCCCTCAGATCCGCGTCCGGAGCATTGTTGGGAACCAAGGCAGCCCGAGCTTCGCGGATTACGCGTTCCCACTCGTCCAGGTAATCGCTGATCTTCCCGGCATCGAGTCCAGTGGATAACCGCTTGAAGTGCTTCAGTTTGAGTTGTTCCAGCTGGTCGGCGAAATGTGTCGTGGAGACAGACTCAGATTCGTCTGCCTGCCATTGCCGGGGGTCGTTGAACTTTCCGAGAAAGGTGTCGAAAGTCAGATCGCTGGCATAGCCAGGTGGATTTCGTCGGCCATGGATGATGGCCGCCAGCGCTATTTGCCCGGGGATGCCCAACGGGTCCCAGCGAAAGCGTCGCTGCGCAGCGCCATCTATCTCGATCAGGATGCGCAGCGGCGCCCACTCTGTGTTCGGATCAAACGGCTCGTCTTCGGCGGGCAGGGGCGGCTTGGCCAGGTCTAACAAGCAGTCCTTAACATCAAGACTCAGGCGAAGGCCGGTGGAGTCCTGGATATCACGCAGGGTGCGTGCGTAAAGGAAAGCAAACAACCAACGGCTCCACTGTCCGGCAGCCTGGTTGCCTTCGAGCCCGACGACGACAGAGCCTTCCTCTTCGTCGGCGAAGTAAGTCAGCTCACGCAGCAGGGCCCGGAGTGGGTCCTGGACGGACTGAGTGTTCGGGAAGGCAAGCTTCTCGACTCTGCGGCGAGACCGCTTGGACAACAGGTCAGCGAGCGAATCGACCTCACTGGCCGGAGCCTCGTCGAGGAATCGCTGTGCGGACTCCTGGTCTCCGCGGTCGAGCGCGTCTTCGATCAGCATGGCGTCGAACTCATCGACCCGAGCCGGCGCGGTCCTCTCGATCTCTTGCCGGATCTGTTGGCCCAGGCCGACCTTCTTGGATTTCTGCTCAAAGACCTCGAGCCAGAGCGTCAGGTCGTGCTCGCCGCGCAGCTGACGAGGGTCCCGCGGGTTGGAGCCACCGCGATTGCGGTTGAGTACGAGGTTTCGCATGCGCGTTTTGACGGTATCGGAGTCCGTACCGATGTGGTCAAGGGACTCCTCGCTGAACTCGGTCTCGGCGATGCGGTCGCTCAAGTCGTCTTCGGTGATCTCCTTGCCGGTGGGCTGTTTGAAGGCGCTGACCGAGACGTTCTTCTTGATCCGGGCAGGCAGTGCGGCGGGCCTTGTGAAGAGTTGCCGGTCCGGGAAGAGGTCGAGTGTGGGGAGGGCCGCGGAGATCTCGGGGTAGACCGCGTCAGGGGTGCGGACTGGAATCGCCGCGACCCTCCGCGCGGTCTCGACCAGGAAGGCCGCCCAGCGGCGTAGAGATCGGGGCTCCGCATCGGTGGTGGCGCGCCAGATCTCCGACAGGGAACTGGCCATCACGTCCGGCACGGTGCCGCTGCCACCGGCCTCCCGCCATGCCTCTGCTATAAGCCTGTCGAACCCACGCTGGCCATCGGCGTCGTGGTGGTCACCCAGGATCATGGCGTCATCAAGGGCGTTCATGGCCGCCAACCCTTGTGCGTCCGGCGACTCGTCCCACTCGAAGAGCAACACCGCCGTACCCTGTCCCGAATTTCGCCACTTGGTCAGTTGGTCCTGTGGATCCAGCAAGTACTCAGCTGGTACGCCTTCGATCGGCTTAGAGGTGCCGACCTTGACGACGACCTGGCGGTCGGGCGACCGCAACTGGCTCTGGGCGACATGACGGAGGGCCTCGGTCACGGTTGGTCGATCGAACCCACTGACTCGCAGGCTGGCGCGGGCTCCGGTGATCTCAGTGACCTTGCGGAGCGCTTCGTCAGCGACGAAGCGACCGAGGGCTTGAGTACTGCTGTCGGTCACTGGGCTTCCCCTCGAACCATGCTGGTCGCATCCGAATATTGCGTGAGCAGGCCGATAGCGGCCAGCTTTTCCCTGAACGCCCTACCGTTGTGGTCGAAGACCGATCTGTCGACCTCGTAGGCCAGGGGGTCCACGGCCACAACCTTCCCCGTGACGAGCCCGTACCTCTCGTACAGCAGTGAGCAGAACTGATCGAACTCCATCTCCGTGCCCTGCGGGACGGTGGCGTAGACCAGGCACTCAAGCATCGCGGGCTTCATCGTGAAGTGTCGGCGCCCACTTGTCGCGTTGAGGGCTCCCACAGCGGCGAGGGTCTCACTGAAGAATGATCGGGGCGAGGCGACGGCTTTGCCCGCCTTGGTGAATCTCTCGTAGCCGCGCTTCTTCACCTCGTCACCACGGGCGTCGCGGATCATTTCCGTGGCCTGGACGTTGATCGCGTTGACAATGTCATTGCGGCAGTTATTGAGGTTCTTTTGTGATTCTCTGCGAAGTGGACTCGCCTCGTTGCCGAAGTCCAACAGGATCGACCCGCGATCGGTGGCACCGAGCTTCGCGTGTGCCAGATGCAGTTGATGGCGTGCCAAGCAGTATGGGACCCAGTGCATGAGGCTCTCCGTGCGCTTGGCCCGCGGAGCGTTCGCCCGAGTGACGATGTTGCGGGCCCCTTCTCTCAGCAGATCGGGCCACGGGCTGATATTCTCGTGCAGCTCAATTTCCGCATCCGAGCTTCTTACGGGCGCTTCGTCGGAGGCGAAGTCGTGTGCGCTGAGGGCCTTGGCGAGGTCGCCCAAGGGGGTGCCGCTGTCCTGTACGAGCTCGGTCAGACCCCGGCGGGTCGATTCTTTGCGGTCAAGATCACGGTCGGTGCGTAGGACCTTGTAAGCCCAGGTCCCACCATCGCGAAAGAGGTAGCGCTCGATATTGGGAGCTTTGGTGGTGGTGCCAGCGGAGGCCCTGCTAGCCAGTGCCCGCTTCTTAGCGCTTGCTCCCTTAGAGGCATCGCCTCGGCTGATTTTCCGGTCGACCGCGTCGTAGTGGATGAGCTCACCGACGAACGGATAGAAGTGCGCGGCAAACCAGCTGGGTTGGATACGACGCCCAGGAATCTCGACCAACAGGGACGAGAACAGAGCGTGGAGCGTTGCCAACGTCTCAGTAGAGTCCATATCGATGGCCTTGCCGAGTTCATCGTCGCCTTCGACGATGACGGTGTTGGTAGCGATCCGCCGCGCCAAGTCGTGCGAGGTGCGCTTATAAGCCGTATCTGCTCCGTCCGCCAGGAGTCCTGCGAACGTATCCGGGTCGTCCTGATGCGCCAGGTAGACACCGCGGGCGATAGCGAGCATCTCAAGCGGTACATAGAACCCCCGGCCGTGCTCTTCGAGATTCACCCCGAAGAGGCCACGGACGACCTCGGACCTGGAATAGTCAGCCACCATCACGCACGCACCGATCTGATCTTGTCGCCGATGTCGATCATGAGCTTCCTCATGACGTTGCCCACCAGTACCTGGATCTCATCGACGTTGTCCGATGAATCGGTCAGCCGCGCGAGGGATGCGCTCAGGCCCCGGATCTCCGCCTCATGCTGGACCTCGCTCCGCAGGCCCGCGGCCCACCGTGTCAGCATCTCGAAGCGCAGAAGATCGGCTTCCACGGAGACCGCGTCATGGCCGGAGGCGATGGCCGGGATACGGATGTAGATAGCCCGGTTCAGCCACTCGACAGCGTCCTGCATCTCCGGAGTGACGTTGGTCTGGCTTTCCCGCTGCCACTGAGTGACCTGGTCGACGACCTCGATGCCCTTGCTAGGCTCCCGCCGAGAGATCACGGCAGCGCGGGCGTGGTGTGTGAGGAACGCTGGGTCGAGTATCAAGAAGTCGGGGTTGCGCCCCGCTCGGTAGATACCCTGGACAGCTTCCAGGCCCTTGAGGAACCCATCTCGCACCCGGGTGTCCGCCGGGTCCCGATTCTCATCCTCGATACTGATGAAATCGTCCCCGGCCAGCAGGCCCATGCGGGCGAACCGATCCTTGTTGTCGTCGCAGTTGAAGAAGTCAGTCCGTCGAAGGAACGTGTACAAGCCACGCAACTGTTCGGCCTGCCTCTGAACTTCTCGATTCGTACGGACCTTCTGCAGGTAGCTGCTGGCGTCTGCGGGAGGGAAGTCGCCGGCCGCGTCCGGGTCCAGCTGGTCGTCGACTTGGCGGCGAGAGACCTTGCCCGGGTCCAGCTTTCGTAGCGCCAGGAAGGTGGTAACCCGATGACGTTGCTGCTGGGTCAGCCGGTCACCGAAGAGAGCCTGGTGATACATGTGGGGAGCCTGCCACGACGTATCCGCGTGTGACCGCTGGTACTTGGCGTGGACGTTTTCGCAAGATAGGCCGCCTGTCAACATGTAGCTGGTTACCGATAGCGCCTGGCGGGTCGTGACAACGGCCCCGGTGCGTTCGGCCGCGGCGAACACGTCCCGGATCGCGGTCCGGCGCTGAGGCCCACGAGTGGGATCGCTTAGTTCGTTGCGGTTGGCCAGGATTGGGCAGACGTTCCGCGCATCACAGGTCTCGCAGGTCTTCCACCGCTGTTGCATCGTCCACTGCTTCAGGACCCACGGGAGCAGCCCGCCGCTGCCGCGGCTGTCGGCCGCGACAGACTGGTAGTTGAGGTTGATGACAGTGACCGTGCCATCTGGGTCACTGACCTGCCCACGCGTGATGCCGGCCGCGAGTGTGGTCACCAGAATCTTCGCGCGCTCGGTACCGTCTTCGGCGACACACTTGCGCAGCTGGCCCTCGTTCGCGCAGATGATCGCAACACCCTCGTCCGGAGGATCGAGCAGCCTCACGAGCGTCTCGGCACCAATTCGCACGCTGAGCTCGCTGAGATCTCTGATGATGTACAGCGGGCGCCCAGTATGGGTCCGACCGATAGGGCGGCTGGCGTCGCCGGCCTCCGAGAGCTCGCGGAAAACGGCCTTCCGGGCAGCTTCGGGCGTGACCGACTCAGCATCGGTCCGCAGCTCAACCAGAAGGCTGGCGCACAGGCTCGTCTTCCCGTGCCCAGCATCCCCGGTCAGGACGATGGTTTTCGTTGTCGGTCTCTCGATAGCCGCCTGCAGATAGGGGAGCGTGGCAACGGGGAAAAGCGCCTGCGTGGAGTCCGCCTGCTGCTCGTAGATCATCTCGGAGGCGTCGGCGTCGAATGGCTGGTAGCGACGTATGCGTTGGACGTGTTTGTTGACCTCTAGCGACATGCTGCCCTCCCTCATCGACCGACCCCGAAGCGCTGCGAATTCTAGCCGGAAGCGCCGGCGACGGAGATTCAAATCCGTTGTCGGTGAGTTGGAGTACCTCGTTGTGAGCGACGGTGTAGCGTGGTCCGCAGGTCTTTCGTGCCCCGATTGTGGGGCTGGGACACTAGCCTCCGGGAGCAACCCGTGACAAGGTAAACCCTGGAACAGGGAGGGCGGCCGAGGGCCATGTCAACCCGATCGATGTTGGAACGGCACATGGGCGCCCACCCGAGCTCGACTAACTGACAGAACGATCGAGTTCCGTTCCGGCCGCAACCGCGCCTCGGTTACGACGAGAGAGGCACAGCCGAGGTGGTGGCGCGAACGCCCGGCTCTGCGGAGGGGTTTTGCCGGTGTTGGAGTACCGCGTCCTCGACGCGTATGGCCGCTGCGGCCGGGTCCTCGTGCTCCCAGATCCGGAGGACGGTCCATCCCGCTTCGACGAGTCGGGCGTCGGTCTCCGCATCGCGCTCGCGATTGCCCGCGATCTTGGCTTCCCAGAACTCGGCGTTCTTCCGCGACGGCCTGTGATGATCCGGGCAACCGTGCCAATAGCAACCGTCCACGAAGACCGCGACCCGTGGACCCACGAAGACGACGTCAGCTCGTCGCCGGAGCTGCGGAAGTGGTCGCGCGTCGACTCGATACCGGAGGCCTCGCGCCCAAAGGTTTTTGCGCAGCGCGAGTTCCGGCCCGGTATTGCGGCTCCGGTTGCCTCGCATCACCGCCCGGACGGCAGGGGTGCTCGCCCAGGAACCCGTCGTGGCGGTCGGAGTCGGCAGGAGGCTCATCGCTATAACCGACTGCCATGCTTTCTCAAGGTTTCCTCGCCGCGTGGTGGCGTCGACCTCTCCGACGTAGCGCGTGACTGTCCTGCCGCAGTCGTACCAGCGAACGTAGGCGCGGATCCGGCGCGTCCGCGGCAACACCTTCAAAACGACTGAGGCGTGGGCGATCCGGCCGTCGGCGAGCCCGACGAGCCGGTTGTGGTTCCCGCCAGCGGCTCGGTCCTGCTCCGCTGTCCGCTTGGCCCTGTCCAAGCCGGGCCGACACTTCCACGCGCTGTCCGGTGGCATCCTGTCGCGCCACCGGTTCGGGTTCGACCTAGTCACCATCGTACCTAGTTCTTGCTCTTGGCCATTCCGGCGACCTTGGCCTCCGCCTCGGTGAGGACCGTGGCCACGGCGGTCGCGAAGACCTCGCCGAGCCGGACCGGCACCGCGTTTCCGAGCTGCCTCATCTTCTCGCCGCGGGGGCCGGAAAGTACCCAGTCGTCGGGGAACGTCATCACCCTGGCAGTCTCGCGGACTGTCATGTAGCGGTGGGTCCCGTCGTCGAGGAGCATCACCGACTCGCCGCCCGGTACACCGTGCACGCCCGCCTTGACCGTCTTCGCTGGTCGGTCCAGCTCGTTCGGCGTGTGGCCCGGGTAAATACGCGCGTCTGGCCAGCCGATGTGGTCTTTGACCACGACCGCCCTGGTCACCGGGCTCCAATGCTTTTTGGCGAGGTCCTTCCAGTGGTCCTTGCGGTCCAGCTGGCACGGCGGGATATCCGGCAGGGGTGGTATCCCATTGGCCTCGTCGCCGAGCAGCGCGTCACGTAGCGTCCTCCAGGGCTGTAGCTGCGGTTCGTCCATGAGCAGCGGACTCTGGGGCGTAGGGGGGATCCGGCTCATGACCGATTTGCGCACGGCGGCAGAAATTTTTGCCTTGTAGTGCCGGTTCCAATACGTGCCGTCGTGCATGTCCGCGTACAGACGCGCGGCGGAGTGCGTGGGGCGCACGAGTTTTCGGAACCTGTCGAAGTCGACGCCGAGGTCCCGGCGAAAGGCGATGAGGATCACCCGGTTTCGGATCTGCGGTACGCCATAGTCGGCGGCGTTCACGGGGAAGTGAGCGACCTCGTAGCGCTCGTCGTCCGGGATCGACGAGGAAGTGGACAGGCGGCGCAGGATCGCGTCGTGGTCCTCCCAGTTGGATCCCTCGGCCCGTCGCTCGAACGGGAGGGACAGCTCTCGCTCGATGTAGTCGAAGTACGGCCTGAACGACGGGCGCAGCAGGCCGCGCACGTTCTCGCAGATCACCGCCTTCGGGCGCATCTCGCGGATGGCGCGAAACATGTGCGGGAAGCCGTTGCGTTCGTCCTCGTCGCCCCGCGCCGCGCCGCCGAGCGAGAACGGCTGACACGGCGGACCGCCGGCGAGAACATCGACTCGGCCACGAAGGTATTCGAAGTCGACCTTCGCCACGTCCCCCTCCACGAGGGGTGGGCGCTGCTTGCCCACGGGAATCCAGGGCGTGTCGCCATCTTCGACACGTCTGGCCGCGTTGTAAGCAAGCGTCTCGCACGCGCGCTTCGCGAACTCGTTGAATAAGAGCGGCCGAAACTTGGCCCGGCCCACGGCCATCGCCAACCCGCCACCGCCCGCGAAGAGCTCTACGCTGGTGCGCTCGTGGACTTCCCCGCTGGGCTGCTGCGACATGGCGGAAACCATACCGCGGAACGGTGGCGTCGAACACATGTTCGATAAAGCGACTTCGGGTGATGCGTGGCGATTCAGGAGAAAGCCTCGTCGGGTGTAGCGGGCAGCCGAGGATGTGGATGACGCTCAGCCGGGTCTGCCATGCCTCCCGTTCACGGACGACCTGGTGACATCAGCTCTTCTATCTCCCTGGTCGTCGGCTCGCTCAACACTCGTCACCCATGCCTGACTGATCACCCTCCATGCCGAGTCGTAAGTCCTCAGCATCTTTGGCGGGACCTTCCTACGCATCCGGTCGATGTACTCACCGAGCCGCGGAGAACCGACCGGCGAGCGGCCAGCATCGCCGGCGCCGCGGTCGAGCACCGGCGGCTGATGGGGGAGCGGGAGTGGTGTGACGGGGACTTCGTCGAAACTCACGGTGCTCCTCAACACGAGACGAAGTGACGGTGTTTGCAAACCCCAGGGCTGATTGGCTGGAGACGCTCGGGAAAATAACGGCACCAGCGCCGACTGCACTGGACTGGGGTGGTCGACCGACCGGCACAAACCGGGAATACTTCACGGCTCGCGGCGACCATCACCACCGTCAGGTGTCCATTATCCGATGTTCGCCAGAGCACGGTCAAGATCTTCAAGGCAGATCCACGACGACGACTTTTACCCAGGTCATCGGGTGAATGTGATCCGGTCGGACATGCCCTGACGCGGCAAACCAACGCATGCCCGCGCAGCCGCGGCGGCAGATCATTCGTGCCAGCCACAGCGACACCGGGACCGTGTCCGAGCCGTTCAATGACACCACCGCGCGGCAATCTTGCCGCTGAAAACGAGTCCGGACCCCGGTTAAAGCCCCAAAAAAAACACGGTTCTGTGGCAAATCTGCCACAGACCGTGTCATTGAATGTCCCGGAGAGGGACACATGCGCTAACCACAGAGATCGACCTGTGGAAGCGGTGACCTCCGTTGAGAGCTTGCGTCGCAGCCCAGTGCGTCGATGATCACCGATGCTCAGGCGGCTCGTGGAAACCATCGCGCCGAACGTAGACCACCTTGCGATTCCCGCGACGACAGTCGGAGGTGAGCCAACGCCTGCGAACCTATGCGGTTGGAGACTCGAGCCACGACGGGGGTATAAGTTTCTCCCCGTTGCGCCAGTTCTGGACCACCGATTGCTGGAACCAGTCCTCGGGAAGATTGGCATGGTCGCATACTATGATCTGCAACTCGGGCGCTAACTCCTGAACGACGTCGTGGATTAGCTGGAAAAGTCTACGGACGGCTTCGCGGTCGGTGTCGGAACTCGGCGAACCGGATTGTTGGTCAACCTCGGATCGGTACCATACCTGCGTTGGCTGGTCGAGCATGAGGATGCGCGGCACCGGGCGCCCCTGCCGTACGAAGTACCGATGTAAGGCCAAGTGCGCCACGAGGTGGTAACCCACCCAATTCTCGCCGCTGCCGATGCGAAACAAGGGTGCCGGGCCTTGTTCGGTGTCCGCGACAACGGTGAGCCGATTTAGGTCCAGCCGCACATTGCTGTCGCCGTGCTCCAACTGCAGTCGGTTCGCCCACTCGGTCATGTCTTGGCTGATAGTGACCAGACGTGAAGTAAGCTGTTCGCGCTCCTCTTCAGGGTCGAGTTCGGCCTCCAGTCCCCGTACACGCTGTTCAGCGATGTCGAGTAGATGCTTCAGGCGTGCGATGTCGCTATCCGAGCCATTCGCAATGGCGCTGAGCGTTGCGTGGATTCGTCCACGAGTGAATTCAGTGCGGGTCTCTTCCGGCAGTTGATCGGTTGTCGCTCTGCTCTCGTTGATCGAACGCAGAGCCGACTCGATACTGCGCAGTCTGGCACGGACCTCGGCGGCACTCGCATCCAAGTCGGTGATGGCTGCACGACGGGCTGGTCGCGCGGCATCGATTCTTGCCAGCTGGGCACTCAAATCCCGCAGGCTGTTGTCAAGGTCCCGAACTGACGGAGCCGGTTCATCTACCGTGTTACCGCAGAATGCGCATACAACCTCTGAATCCGTATGGCCGAGACCGTTTTCGCCCTGGGAGGCGAGGCCGAGCAAATTCAAGCTCTCCAGGCGGGCCGATTGCGTGCGAACCGCACCGACATACCCGGCCTCCGATGATTGTTGTTGTAGAAGCATTTCGCGGTCCGCGTTGATGGCTCGCAGCTGATAGCGAAGCGCATCCCGCTGCTCGTTCAGCTCGACCGTCCGTGCAATCTCAGTATCGGCATCTGGTACTGAGCTGTAAGCGGATGTCGCTGCGTGGAGAGCACTGATGGCTGCTGGACGGGTGGGCGGGTCAGCCGTATCGACCAGGCCCTGTGCGTAAGCTTCCCGCCATAGGGCGGCCAGTGTGCCTTCAGCGAGTTGGCTGGCATCTTCCGCTTGCCGGTACCGGCTCTCGAGATTGCGCAGATCGCGTCTTGCTGCGACCAACTGTGCACGGCGCAGTGCTTGGTCACGAGGTACCGCGCCGATGAAGTAGGGGATCGTTTCTTTGAGTGTCTGGAAGATACCCTGGTCGCCTTGACGGTGGAAGAGGTAATGACGGTCGGCAATTTCGTTCTGCCCTTGAAGACACAGCAGAGCTGCGTGCCCGAGGTGTGCTTCGTACGCGTGCCGGACCGGCCCTGCTGGTTCGTGCAGATTCTCTTCGATGCCGATTCTTCGACCGATTTGCTCACGAACCGAGTTGGAGTCGGTATCAGCGGTTAGTTCGTGCAACTCTGGCGGCTCGAGTTCGGTGCCGAAGCGGAGCATAGCCAGCTGAGTCGAGCTCTTGCCCGACTTCGGTGCTGGCCGCGCCACGAATGCCCTACCGCCGCCGAGGTCGAATAGAGCCGAGTACCACATTACCGAGCGGGTGATCGGTCCGATCGGCATCTGAAGGCTGTCTCGTCCGAGGCAGTACTCCAGGATGTCCAACAGGGCGCTCTTCCCGGTCTTGGACTCGCCGGTAACGATGTTGAGGGAACCTGGCTTGAACTCGAGGGTGCGCTTGGCGCCCGATGCGTTGTAGAGAACGATCGCAAGCAACTGCACAGGTATCAGGGTGCCACGCCGAGGATCGCGAACACAGTAGCGGGGCTGTCGGTCTTGGACAGCCACCGACCGACCAGGTTCGACTTGCGTAGGATCCCGTCGAGTTCCGTGGGCGTTTGGAAGCCACGAGGGCGTCGCCGCTGCGACGTTACCAACCGGTCGCCTTCCACTCGAAAGACTCCGTGTGCAAGACCGAATCGCATGCCGGCCCGGACTGGTTCTACCAACGATATCGCGCGCTGTGGGAGGCCGGCTCGCGCTACTGGGTTTCGTGAAACCCAGGTGGCGAGATGTGTTCTGGTCGTCGTCGGCAGCGTGTCGCGTGTGCTGCGGTGAAGAACCATTGGAGCAACGACGAACGACAATGCCCACGGTAGTCCAACGCCGGATTCCCTGGCATAGCCATCAGCCGCGTGGGCGATCACCGCAGCGAGCAGAGCGGGATTCAGCATCGTCGCGACTGCCGCGGGTTGGTGGCTCTGTACCGTCAATGGAGGCTTCCGATCTCAACTCATGCCGACAGTTGGTTCAGACTCGTATCCGGAGTAGGTCTTCCAGCCGGGCCTTGAAGTCGGCATGCCAGCCGATGCGGCCGGTGTCCGCCAGCGCATGTCGCTGCCCACGGGCGTAAAATGAATCGTTGTAGCGCGACCGCACGGTGATCGCTGTGTTGGCTAGAAGCGTTCGAAGTAAGTCCTTGCCTGCCCGCTGCTTCGCTATCTCGTCGGCTGGTTCTTCCAGGCCATCCAACATCCATTCGAACTCTCGCTCCCACTCGTCGACGAGCTCGCTCTCGAATTCAGCCAGTTCACCGACGCCGATCAAGTCCTCATCGAGCCACCGCACGGTCTGCGTGTAGGCGCGGTAGTAGTCGACGATTGCTTTCTGCAGGTTGTTAGGCGGAAAGGCGACCCAGTGCATCTGCTGGACGAACTTGTGGGTGCGGTAGCTCTCGACGACGTCGTTCTCGTTGATGTCGGCGAGCTGAACTAGGGTCGGTAGTGTTTCCTGTGTGAATTGGTCGCGTATGTGGGCGATTGCTTCTTGCGCCGCACCGACATCAAGGTTGGCGATGCGCCCCTGCAGGAGTGCGAGGGCTTGGCTGTCCCACCACTGCCAGACCATCGCGAGGAACAACTCTTCGTGTCCCTTGGGAAGCGTCCACCGAAGGCAGCTCCGTACGGCCTCGTGAACGTCTTCCGCATGGGGGGACGCGTCAGAAACAGAGATTCTATGGAGAAAAGCGCGTTGTTGCGAAGTACCCAGAGCAAGGAACTGTCGACGGGTATCCAGTGTTTCCTTCGCGCCCTCTTCCGTAGCGACCGCTAGTAGACCAGCGAGCGCCGCATCCTCGTTGCGGCTCGTCGGACGCAGTGCTGCCATGGCGCTTCCCGATGCCGCCTTCTGGGTGGTGACCAAGATCAGTCGTGGACCGTCGGCATCGCCTGGTCGCGCCGTATCCATCCAAACTTGAATCGTTTTCCATACGTCCGTGGCGCGGTCCGTTAATGAGCGACTGTTGCCTTGATGATGTTTGACTTGCAGTAATTCGGTTGGAGTACCGGCATTATCCCATGCGATATCGTCATATAACTCCAAACTGATGGCGCTGTCCGGCCGGTCAGGCCCTGATCGCAGGAGTTCGACCAGGGCCCACCAAGTTTGATGTTGGTAGCCAACCGCGTTCGGTGCAGCGTTGTGTGAGCCATCCGCCATCCTACAAGTCTCCAGTGCCCAGGCATCTTCGTCTACCTATGAGCAGGCCGAGGCGTGGCGGGAGCGGGCCAGCAGCATTCGCGACTACAGAGAGCTACTTGTCGCTTGGCTTGCAGTTGGCTGACGGTGCCCTAGTTGGCCAAGAAGGGACGAGTCCAGTCAGCGAACTCCTGCCCGAACTACGCCTGTGCCGTAGCGACGACCGCCTCCGGATTTTCTGCCACCAGCAGGCCGAAGTGCTGGCCAATCCAGGCCGCGTACTAGGAGTGGTCCGTGCTGTGCGGTTCGTCCGACTCGCGCCAGAATGAGACTCCGTCCCAGTCCACTTGATCTCCGACTCGAAGCCGATCGTTCGTGCCCTCGGCAGGATACGTCTCGGTGTGCGCTTCCGGTCCAGCCGATGATGCGTTCTCAGGCGCGCTGCTTCACCGTAGTCAATGCGGTTGGGTCGGGTGTGGTGTGCCATGCGTCGGCCATGGCGCGTGCCAGGGGTGGACGGTTTGGTGGTGGCGAGCAACGATTCAGCCGCTGCTGGTGACGGCGTAGCGGGTGTAGTTGATCGCGTCGTGGCGTGGTTGTCCGAACTCGGTGTCGAACCGAATCAGGGCGTAGTGCAGGTAGGTCCAGAATCGTCCTGGGTCCATCGACGGCTGGGTGTGGTCGGCGCGCCAGCGGCGCGCATCTGTTCGACGAGGTGCAGCGCAATGTGACCGAAGTCGTGTGGGTGTAGTCGCCGTCGCACATGGCGGTGGCTCGCAGGATCTGCACACACGTGGGCTGATCCATCTTCTCGGTCAGCCGCGACGCCGTCAAAGAATTGCAACCTACCCAAGGCGTGCCCGGCAGATCGACCGAGGCGCGCTCGGTGTCGAGTGGCCGGGCGCTGCTGTCGCCTCTAAACGGAAGCCGGGAATTCGTCCAGCCGTTGTCTGATGAACGTCAAAGCCTTTACCAGGGCACGGTCGTGCCCTTCGGCAGGCAATAGGTCGTGCTCGATGTCGAGGCGGGTAAGCACCTTCTCGACATGGTGGTCGGCGAGAGCGCGGAATTCCATGTCGGTGTCGCGCGGTTTCGCCAGGCCCAGCGGTAATCGGTTGTCCAGCACTGTGCGCAGGACGAGATCGTAGTTCTGGCTGTGGTTGGCGATGAGATCTTCGAGATGGTGGATGCGGTGAGGATCGGCGCGGTGGTCGCGGTAGTCGAGGGCTGCCTTGTAGTAGCCGAGAGCATCGGGTACGGCGCGGTCGATTAGTACAACATCGGCAGTCGTCCATGATTGAATCTCGTTGCTGATACCGCGGGTGACGATCCACAGCGTCGATGCCCAGGTGTGGTTATACAAGATTGGCAGACCGAGTTGCTGGGCTTGGGCGCCGAGGTCGCTGACAACGGCGACGTTCACTCGGTCGCGTCTGAGCCTGTCGGCGAGTCGAGTCAGGAAGGTCGTTTTCCCGGTGGAATGTGTTCCGGTGATCGCGACGGTGACTGGTCGCACCACTTCGGGTCGTGGTTGGCTCACCAGAGTCCTCCTTCAGGCTCGGGTGCCGGCACGAACTCCTTAGGTGCTGCCGCGTTGACAAGACCGGTCCAGTCCAAGTGGGTGTCGTCGATGAGTTTGCACAGCAGCAGCCATGCGGCCCACGTGTCGTAGCCTGCGCGGTGGTATCCGTGTTCGGCGAGTGCGGAGACGTCGAGGTGGGCGTGGTCGATGAGTTTGTCGAGGCTGTAGCCGGGCAGGCCGGGCCAGACTTTCTTCGCGAGTCGGAGGGTGTCCAGCACCATGGGTGGGGTCCAGGACGGCAGGTGTGCGGCCAGGACACGTTGTTCGACGCCGGCGTTGTGGGCTACGAGGGTGCGTTGTGCCAGTGCGGCATCGATCTCCGGTGCGACGTCTGCCCATCGGGGGCAGTTGTCGACGTCGTTGTTGGTGATGCCGTGGACTTTGCGGGTGACGATCGGGGTGATCGGGTGTTGTGGGCGGATGAGCCATGACCGGAGGTCGGTATGGCTGGCGGTGTCGCCGGAGACGGGGAGGATGGCGATCTCGATGATTTCGGGTGGTGTCTGGCCGTTGCCCTCGACGTCGACAACGGCGAGGTTGTTGCCGCGCAGTGCGTTCGGGATGGCGATCACTGCTTCTCCTTGCTCTCGGGCCAGCCGAGGTCGGCGCGACCGTGGCGGTGGGGGTGGTGCGGTTTGGTGACGTCGTGGACCTGGTAGCGCAGGTTGTGTTGCATGAGGTAGCGCGGCTGCTCCGATAGGCCGCTGACCACGATTGCGCGGTCGTTGACCTCCACTAGACTGCCCCCGAGTTGCTCGGCGAATGTGGCTGCCTGCTGGGTGTCGGGGCGGTGCCAGTCGTCGGCGCAGCGCTGGATCTGGGCGGTGGGGCAGATATCGCACAACTCGCGGATACCGTAGTGGCCGTTGTAGTCGGCGACGCCATGGGCGTAGGCGACGGCGCAGCTGGTCTTGCGAAACAGTGGCGATCCGGTGCCGTGTTCGGCTGCCGCATTCAGGATGCGGTGTTCGATGTCTGCGGGGAACACTTTGCGGCGCGCGCCTTCCAGGTACGGTTCGGGCAGTCCGTGCGACTGGTAGTAGTCCCGGATTTCGTCTTTGAAGAACAGTCCGGTGAAGACGGTCGCGTGCGCGTAGTGGCTCAGTTCGAACGCGTGTTGGAGGTGGTCGTCGGTGTCGTTGAGCGCCGGGACGATCGGTCGCCAGTACAACACGACCCGGTATTTGTCGGCGTGCTGGTAGGCGGTGCGCAGGGATGTGGCGGCGATGTTCGAGTCGACGGGCTCGATGCGATCGTCGTCGATGCCGGAGTGTGTGACGAGGACGGTGAGTCGAAGGTTGCTGATCGAGTTGAGGATGTCGCAGTCGGCGGGTTCGATGCGCCAGCGGGTGATGACCAGGACGTGGTTGGTCAGCGCTTGCTGGTCCAGCAGTCTGAGCATCTCGAACGTGTGCGGCTTGACCGGCGGCAGCATGGGGTCGGTGGCCCGGTTGAACAGCTGGATCGGGGTGATGTGGGGCCGGAAGTATGGGTGTGCGAGCAGCATGGCCGCGGCGTCGGCGTCGGTCATGAGGGCGCGTGGTGTCTTCATCTCGAAGTTGTCGAAGACGTGCCGGATGCAGTATCCGCAGTCGAGCGGGCAGCCGATGATGTGGTTGACGCTCAGTCCAGATTTCCGGTATTCGATGACTTCGCGCAGGTCTGGTCGTAGCAGTTCCTGTTGCGCAACGGTGAGGAGCGGCAGTTGCCGCCTGGCGCGGGACAGGCTGGATACTTGCTCGCGGTCGCTCATGGCAAGCGCCTTTCAATCGGTGATTCGCGGCAGTGGTTCGGTGGGTGCGGACGCGGTGACGCGCGGCCGATGACGTTCTGCGGCGTCGAGGGTTCGGTCGATTGCCCGACGTCGGGCGCAGTGTCGGCGGTCGCATTCGCGGTGGTGGACCAGTTGCTCGCGGGCCTGGGCCACCGACAGTGGACGGTGTGGCGCGTCGTGGGAGAGCCGGTCTCTGATGGTGGCGACGGTCAGCTTGCCGCTGCGCTGTGAGCGCGAATGCAGCAGTAACCAGCCACCTGTGCCGATGACACTTGCCCCGACCAGCACGTAGATGACCGTGACAGCTGAGAACGTGTCAATTGTTCTGCGCCTCATCTGCGAACCAGCGCCACGGTTGGGAGTTGGTGATCTGCTCGACGAGATCGGTCCACCGGTTGGCGAGTTCGCCAAGTGCTGTCCATGCTTGGTGCACGGCGCCGACTGATTCCGAGCCCAGCCGCAGCCGGTCGGCTTCGACCTCAGCTGCAGCCATGTCATCGAGCAGGGCACCGAGCGACCTTCGCGGGCTGCTGGTGCCCGGCCGCGAAGGGATGGCCAAGGCGACCCAGTTGTCCACCATTGAAGCCACTTCCGATCGGCGGCGGTCGATGCTGTCGCTTCGGGTTGGAAAGAGTGCGCGATTCAAGTGAAGTTGGCCGAAGGCGCGGGCCTGGCGGATGAGGAACGTGTCAGATGGTCTGTCGCGGAACGCGTTTCGGATAGCATCCGCCACCGATCGATAGTCTGGAAGCACGACTTCGGCGCCAGTCCTTTCGATCAGCATGGTGCGTTGGTTTGACGTCATGGCGCGTCCTTCCTGCGTCGCTGTGGAACGCCGTAGACGCCCGTGCCGCTGGCTCCTTTTCGTGGAGCGACATCCGTGAGACAGGCCGTCTTGCCGAATTCGACGCGGTCAGGATTCGGCGGTGCTGGCGCGGACATCTCCTTGCTGAGATCCGTCTCCCAGAAGCCGCCCGGCTCGGCGCGAACAGCGCTGCTCATGTTCGACCTGCCGTCCGGCAAGACCGGGGGCTTGGCTTCGTTCAGGACCTCTTCGGTGTCGCATGCTTCGCCGAGCTGCGCAGACGGCGCATCGGCCGAGGTGTGGCGCACCTGGACTTCGACCGGGCCGGGGTTGGCGTCGCGCTCTTGAGGTGAAGGTGGTCCTGCGGCACGCATCCGTGCGGCGTGCTCTGTCATGCCCAGTTGGTCACACCAGGCGAGCATGGAGTGGTAGATCTGTCGTGGAGTTGCCTCTGTCTCGTTGCCGCTATGCACGGCCATTGATTCGCCTCTCGCCGTCGGAAAATCCCGACGCCGGGGGCTTTCGCCACCAACCGCGGCTCACCGCTGGTCGGTGTGCCGGGATGTGGGACCGGCATCGACCCGGCGTCGGGTGTCTTCGACGCTATGGCGAAAAGCAAAGAGGCGGAATGAGTTTGGCGTTGCCTTATCGTTGCCTGTCAGCAGGCGGCGACTTCGGCGACCAGGCGGCGTAGTGCGACGCTGTGGCGATCGGCCGACAGGTCATTCAGCGCTCGGCGTGCGTGCGCGATGCCTTCGGCCCGGTCGCCGGACTTGGCGAGCGCCAGCCCTCGGTGCATTTCGAGGTGAGTGGCGTAGCGAGCGAATCGATTGGGCATGGTCCGCTCGGCCTCTTGCTGAGCCCGGTCGGCGGTCTGGTCGCCGAGTCGAGCGAGCACCAGCGAGATGTCGACGTTCATCCGCCACTCCGGCATCGCCCAGTCTGAAACCTCGTCGGTGGTGCCCACCGAGTCGAAGACACGTTGTGCGTCTTCGAGCACGGTCCGGGTGGCTGATTCGTCGCCGCTGAGAGCGTGGACGTTGGCCAGCGAGATGAGTGACATCAGCCGACCCACCGTCGGAGCTGGGGATATCTGGCTGCCTGCCTGCGCCAGCTCCTGGCAGACGGACAGGGCTGCACTCGGATGCGCCATGTTCAACGCTGAGCGTCCGCGCACCCACACCTGGGTGGATGTGTCGTCGGAGCGGTCGGCGGCGCTCACCGCTGCCTGGTACCAGCGCGCGGTTGCCTGGCTGTCGGCCACGTCGGACAGCGGTGCGCCGTGCAGGACCATGAGGCGGGCGGCAATGGCCCACATCTGGCGAGACAGCAACTGCGGGCGCAGAACGATGAGATCTGCTGCGATGCGCGACTGCATCTCGGCTGCACCGACAGTCATGCAGTCGGCGGCGTGCTGCTCCATGCGTGCTGTCCAGGCATCGATGCCGATCGGCATGACGTCGTCTTCGAACATGCGCCGGACAGCATCGGTGACCGGGCCGGGCACGACGGCACCGGCCAGACCACCGAGCAGGGTACGACGGCGTATGTCCACTCCGAGTTGCTCCTCGTATCGGTCGATGATCCAATCGGGGACGGCTTTCCCGGCCGGTCCCGTTTCGACCCGGCTCAGGTACCCCTTATCGAGCATGATCCTCTTCGACATCTCGCGCAGCGAGACATCCGCGGCCACACGTGCATCCCTGAGCATCTGTCCTGTCACCAGCATGACACCACCCCCTGAATAGGCAACGCACAGGCAACGCCGAAACACTGTGCCGACTCGTCGCACCGTTCGACGCTGGTGCGCAAGCCAGAGCGGCGGTGGCATCGAACGGTGATGAGGAGTGCGACATGTCGGATTCTTGCAGAGTTTCGATGGCAACAACCATAAGCCGACCAGGGCGTTTCTCGCCGGGACAACGGCCTACGCGGAATTGGCCAAAGAATTGGTCAGGCTGTGCCGCCAGTCGGCGGGGAGTCGGGCTGCCTGATGCGGATGTGTCGTGTCATGGTGTTCGTTCGGCGACGCCGTGCAGACGAGGGAGTAGTGATGGGACGTGAGCTGTCCAGAATCTTCAAGGCGTACGACGTGCGGGGGCTCGTCGACGTCGACCTCGACGAAGACCTTGTCCGGCAGATCGGAGCAGCATTCGCACGGGTGGTCAGTACAACGGTCGCGGTCGTGCGGGACATGAGGCCGTCATCGGAGTCGTACGCTGCGGCGTTGATCGATGGCGTGACCGGCCAGGGCCAGGATGCGATCGATCTCGGGCTGGGTTCGACCGACCTCGTCTACTTCGCCGCAGGACAGCTCGATGTCGCTGGCGCGGTGATCACCGCCAGCCACAATCCCGCCCAGTACAACGGCATCAAACTGTGCCGCCCTCGGGCCGTGCCCGTCGGGCGGGGCAGCGGACTCGATGACATCCGAGGCATGATCCACCACGGCATCCCGTCGTACACGGGATCGACAGGCCGAATCGTCAAGCGCGACGACCTGCCCTACCGCTACGCCGCGTACCTCAGGGAACTGGTCGATCTGTCCGGCATCCGACCTCTCAAGGCAGTGGTGGACGCGGGCAACGGCATGGCGGGGAAGATGGTTCCGATCGTCTTCGATGGATTGCCGGTGGAGCTAGTACCGATGTACTTCGAGCTCGACGGCACCTTTCCCAACCATGAGGCGAACCCGCTCGACCCTGCCAACCTGGTTGATCTTCAGACAGAAGTTCGACGCGTCGGCGCGGATATCGGACTGGCCTTCGATGGCGATGCCGACCGCTGCTTCGTCGTCGACGAAACCGGTACACCCGTCTCGCCATCATCGATCATCGCGCTCATCGCTAGCCGAGAACTGCGAAAGGCTCCGGGCTCAACGATCGTTTACACCGCGATTACCTCCCGCGCGGTGCCAGAGATCATCGCCGAACACGGCGGGCAACCCGCACGGACGAGAGTAGGGCACACACACGTCAAAAGCCTGATGGCCGAACGTGACGCCATCTTCGGTGGTGAGCATTCCGGCCACTATTACTTCCGCGATTTTTGGAACGCTGATACGGGAATGCTCGCCGCGCTCCACGTCTTGGCTGCTCTCGGCAGCACGGATCAACCACTTTCCCGGCTGATCTCCCGATACCACCGCTACGTCGCATCCGGGGAGATCAATTCCACGGCAAGCGACGGCGCCAGGGTGCTGGCCGCTGTCGAGCAGGAGTTCGCCGATGCCGAGATCGATCGACTCGATGGGCTCACCGTCCAGCTTCCTGGCGGCGCGTGGTTCAACCTCAGAGCCTCCAACACCGAGCCTCTGCTTCGCCTGAATGTCGAGGCACCGGACGAACACGCCATGGCACGGCTTCGAGACGATGTGCTTGCCCTCATCCGGCGGTGACTACCGCGCCATAGCAAGACTTTCCGAGCGGCGGGCTTGACCACGCATTCGGTGTTGAACGGCGAGCAATCGGCGGCACCAGCACGTGTTGACAAATCTGGTCTGCTCGGCGCTGGTGCAACTGTGCTACAGCCCTTGGTCGTATTCGTGACTGTAACCGTAGTCAGGACCGAATTCCGGTGCGTCGAAGGGCTCCTCGCGGCTCGCCTGGGTTTCGGCAGCGGCGGGAGCCTGCGCCAACTCCGGTTCGTCGGGCGCATTGAGGTCGAGATAGCGGCGGGCGCGGTCTTCGAGGTCGCGTTGCTCCGGGGTCAGCTGCGCGCGGCGCTGCTGTTCAGTGAGCGCGTCGTCGAGTTGACGCTCCTCGCGAAGCCAGCGTCGTTCCGCCTGCGCCAGCTGATGCGCAAAGGCGCTGTCGCTCTGCTCCGCGGCGGCCAGCTCGGCGGCGCGCGCGGCATGGTTGTCAGCACGGTGAAGTGTCGAGTCCCATACGTCCTCCGCGAGGGGCACCGCGGCCCGGGAGCGGCGCGCGGCATCGCGGGCGGCAAGCAGATCGTGCTCGGCATCGCTGACGGCTCGGCGCAGGTGCTCGACGCGGGAAGCGTGCTCCGCGCGGATGGCGCGCGCGGTATCAGTGCCGGTGCGCCACCACGGGATCTTGGGTGGGCTGTCCTGCATGGTCGCCTGCTTCTGATGGGCGATGGAGACTGCGTGTTCAGCGGCCACGACCGCGGCCTGTGCTTCGCGTGCGGCACGGATCGCCAGCGCCTGTTGATCGAGTTCTGCGTGAGCGCGGCGTACAACGTCGGCGTCGTTGCCGCGCTCATGTCGCTGGCCGCGTTCGATGATGAGACCCATGTCCAGGATTGGGTCGAGATCGAATTCGAGTTGAGCGGAATGGATCTCGTCTTCCAGTTCGGCGTCGCTCATCCTCCGCCACCGGTCGACCTGGACCTCAGAGACGGCGCGGGTGAGCTGGTCGGTGTTGCGCCGCTGGGCTTCTTCGAGGGTTTCTACCAGCCGCCAGCGCAGCGCGGCCGCGGGCTGCTCGTCCGGCAACGGACGCTGCGCGGCCGCGGTGCGGACAGCGGTCGGTATGTCCAACCCAGTGGCGACGGCGTGGGACAGTTCCTCGGCCAGCTGCGGCCAGTACGGGTCTGTGGTGATCCGTTCGTCGATGTCTTGGGCGAGGGCTGCCCAGCGGCGGGTGTTGGTGTCGAGGTCGCCGAGACAGGACCGCACCGCGGCATCCAGCTGTAGCTGGGTGTGGCGTTCGTCGATTGGGTATTGCACTGGGCCGGTTGGGCGTCGGTCGTGGTCGGGGATCGCGTGCGCGGCGCGCCAGATCGCGAGGGAGGCTGTGAGGTTCGGGTCGTGCTCGGCCAGCTGTTGCGCCCACACCGGTGCGGTCTCGGGCGTCCAGCCGCGGGCGGTGTCGTGAATCTGGGTGGCCAGGTCCTTGATCTGGTCGGCGCGGTATTGAAGGTGCTGACCGTAGTTGGTGTCGTTGCGCAGGACGGCTGGGATCACCGGGATCCATCCCAGCGGGCCGCCGATGGTGTGGTGGCCTATGCGCCACACGAGTACGGCGGCTTTGTCGTCGGCGGTGTCGAGTTCGCGCGCGGTGACGGCGTCGGTGAGCGCGGTGATCGGGTCGCGCCCGGTCAGGGCGACTATGGCCAGGTGCTGGCGCAGCACCGGCCACGCCGCCTCGTCGGTGAGACCGGGCATGAGTCGTTCGGCGGCTGCGGTGACGGCGGTGTGGTGCTCGGTGCCGAGGTGTGTGTCTGCGACCGTGGCGAGTGCCTCGAGGTAGGCGTCGATGGCTCCGGCGAGTTGGCGTTGGGGGTCGGCGGCCTGGCGGGTCTGGGTGGTCGCGGAGACTTGGCTTCCGTCGCGGCCGAGGATTTGGGTGAGCATGTCGATCGCAGTCGGTGGGTGCAGCGCGTTCCACGTCTCGGCGGGAGCGTCCTGGCCATCGCCCGCGGTGGCGAGGTAGAGGTGTCCGCAGGCACGGGCGCGGGTGGCCAGTACATACAGCTGGAAGCAGTCCTCGCTGCCGGTCAGCACGCCATGGCAGGTGTCGGTGGTCAGCCCTTGCGCGGAGTTGATCGTGCGGGCGTAGCCGAGCTCGACGCATTCACGCACGTAAGCGGTGGGCAGGGTGACTTTGCGGCCGGATCCGATGTGGCTGGCGGTGATCCGCCTGTCCGAGTGGACGGCACGGACCTTCCAGCGGTAGCCGTTGCGGACGTGATCGGTTTGCGAGATCCGCAGCCGATAGTTGTTCTCCCTGGTCGTGATGATGTCCCCGACCGAGGCCGAAAGCCCATCCGACAGCAGCGTTTCCGGTCCCTGCAGGCCTTCGCGGCGGAGGCGTTCGTCGCGGGCGAGGGCGTTGAGCTGGCGCACCAGCTCGTTGGTCGGCGCCAGCAGCGCGACGTCGCGGCCTTGGGCGTAGTCGACCCGCCACGCCCGGTACGCGGCGTGCACTACGGCACCGAGGGTGCCGACGTGGACGCGGCCGTGGTCGGTGTAGAACGCGATCGCGGCCGTATCGCCGTGGCGTAGGGCGAGGCTGGCGGCGCGCTCGCTCGGGTTGTCGAAGCGGACGACGCTGGTGAGGGTGGCGGCTCCGGCGTGGTGGACGATGTCGCGGATCACGCCCCCGGCCTGCACGGAAGACAGTTGCCGGTCATTACCGACCGACCGCACGCTGGCCCCGCGTTCGATCAGCCAGGACACGGCCGAATCCAGTTTCAGGGTGGGGGTCTTCGCTGCCTCATCGAGCACGACGAGGGTGCGGGGTCCGATCGCCCGCACCCAGTCCGGTGCGTCGTCGAGGGCCCGCTCGCCCGACCGGATGTCGTTGATCACGGTGACGAGCATGTCTACGGTCTTGGAGTCCGCGCCGATCTCGCTGCCCAGGACACCGGCGGCTGGTCCTTCCGGTGCCAGCCCGAGCACGGTGCCGCCCTCGGTGGTCCAGGCGCGCACCAGCGCGGCCATGGCGGTGGTTTTCCCGGTCCCGGCTGGGGCGATCGCGACGTGTAACCGTCGTCCGGAGGTGGCGAACTCGCGCAGCAACTGGACTTGGCCGTCGTTGAGCATCTGGCCGTTGTTGTTGGCGGCGTGCTCGATGATCGCGGCATCCACCGCGGCCGCCGGGATAGTGCGCCCTCCTTTGAGCAGGCTCGCCGCTATCAGGCGTTCCTCGGCCGCGAGGATCTGTGGGCTCGTGTAGAGCTGGGAGCCGGAGGTGGTGAACACGCTAGTGCCGTCGCGGCGGGTGAGTGCCTCGACCGTGGGTGCGATGTCTTCGGCCTCTGGTGTGCCGCGGGGATCGACCGCGGCTCGCTCAAGGCGGTGTCGGTGACCTGGGTGATGAGGGTGTGCCAGTCGGCCGGGTCGATGCTGCCGCGCAGCTGGCGGGTGGCTTCGGCGCGAATGTGGCGGAATTGCCAGGTCGCCCGGGAATCGGACACGACCTCCACCACTCTCGCGGCAGTCGCGGCCACCCACGCGGCGTTAGTGACCTCCCGCTGCGGGATCGGCTGTCCCAGTGCGGTCGCGACCATCGCATCAACCGCGCTCTCACCGCCGAGCAGCTGCACGGCGTCGCGGCGCCAATCAGCGCGCTGCTCAGCACGCGAACGGGCCGCCACCTTGTGGCCGCGGGTCTTCAATGTGGATTCTTGAGCGAGGTCGTGCAGCTCACCCGGTGTCGGTTCGCGGCCACGCTCGGCCTGAAACCGCGTCGTGCGGGTGGTCAGCTCGGCATCCACCGCAGCCGATCGCTTCGACCATTCCTCGGCCAAGCGCTCCTCGACGCCGACGATCTCCCGCACCAGCCGCTTCCCACGCCGCCGACGGCCGCTGCTGTGACGTTCAGCGAACTGCACACCGACCGACTGCTCAAGGTAGTGCTCCAACCGGGTATTGAACAGCTCGGACGCGGCGACGTTGTGCTGATAGATCATCCTGCCGTCGAGTGCACCCCACTGCCCGTCATGGCGTTTGACCGCGTTCGAAACCACCACGTGGACGTGCAGATTCGGGTCACCCGCGCGACTATCGCGGTGCTGAAACGTGGTGGCGATCAGACCACCGACGACGTCGACTTGGCGGCGGCTGTGCCGACCGACCCGGGTAAACACCGCGTGCTCCTCGAGATAGACCAGCGCATCGCGCAGGGCGGCATCCACGGCGGCCTCGATCTTCTCCGACACCTCACGTGGGGCCAGCGCCCACAACGTCGACACCGACTTGACCGGCGAGAACGTGAGGTCGAACCCGGCGACCCGCTTCGAGGTCGCTCGGCTGGCGCGGGCCACCCAGCCCGACAGCTCCCGGTCATCGCGGGGTGGGCGACCGTATTCCTCGGCGAACATGCGCCCAGCGACCTCGGTGGCGATGCGGCTACGCTCCTCCGCCGGGATCGGGGCGTAGTCGACGCGGCCGTGCTCGGCGTTGTAGGCGGCATACGCCCGAGTCCGCTCGTAGCGGTAGGAGTACTCCGCCACCGCGTGTTTGGTGAAGGGGGCACCCAGCCGGACCAGCCGTACTGCGTGCGCCCGCGCGGTGCGACGCGAGATGCCCTCCGCGGCGAGGGCTTGTACTTCGGCGGTGATCATCGCCTCGGCGTTCGGGTGCAGGCCGTGACCGAACAACGCCCGCATCTGGGATTCGGTCACCACCTCACCGGCCTCGATACCGACGTTCGGCAGGCCGGAACCCAGCCAGCGGCCCGGGGATTCGCCGCGCTCGCTGTAGTAGGTCGAAAGGTCCTGCGGACCGCGATCGTTCACGTCCTGCGTGGCGATCGAGCGGAGATAATAGGTGTAGCCGTCGCCACTGCCGAGTTTCGCCAGTGACATCACACAACCCCACCGTACGCGCCCCGACTGCGAAGTGGCCGTGATGTTTCCGCGACCAGAGAGCATGAGGTGTGACGGATTGTGATAGTAGGGCTCACCTTAAGTTTGGTCGTCTTGTTCGCAGATTGTTTGCGGTGTGCGGGGATAGCTTCGGGTGTTGCAGAGTTTGGATGTAGTTTGCGGGTTCTGAGGATGCAGTCTGGGTGGTGAGATGGACTCCGTGCCCGTGGGAAGGCTGAGGCGGGTGCACGGGGACGCGCCCGACACCGTCAGAGGGTTCCGGCAGCGATCGCCGAAAATCCAGCGAAGTTCGGTCTGTGCACTGGTAGGCAGTGAAATTTTCAGCTGGTATGAGCCGCAAGGTAGTTTCGCGCTCAGGCAGGTCCGAGGTGACGGTAGATGGTTTTATGTGGGGGGAACGTCGAAGGACTGGGTAACGAACGATGGTGAGTGTCGGTCAGGCGGAGTCGGCTCGGGCAGCCGTGTTCGCCGAGGTGATCATCCGGGGCGGCTCGGAGCATCAGAGGGCGGACGTCGTGGATGGGCGCCAGGATCTGTTCGACCAACCGCATTGGTTGGACATGCTGGCAGAACTGCGGAAGGCGTTGCCGGGGTTGCCGTCGTTGTCGTTGGATACAGCGGTGTCGGAGCAGGCACTCCCAAGTAGGGAACGCGGTGTTCGAGGTCGAGGAGCGCCGCAGTTGGTCAAACGGCAGACTGTGCGGGACGAGTTCGCCGCCGGAAAGCCGGTTGCCCGTGTGGCGTATACCTTGGCCAGGCGCCACGGTGTCGAGGACCGGACGCCGTGGCCGGTGAAGGCGGTGGTCAACGCCAAGCTGTTGACGGTTCCTGTCGATAGCATCACCTCCGCGATGCTCACCGCCGAGTCGATGCCGCAAGTGGTGGAGGTAATAACGCGGCGGGCGCGGAATGAGTTGGATGTGCTCGCTCCTGCGCTGTTGTTGGAAAAGCAGAGCCGTATCTACCTGGACTCGGATGGGGCTCGGATCGGCAGATTGCTGTCGGATGCGGCGCGCAGCTACGGGGTGGTCGCACCAGGTCCGTACATGACGTTGTTGGCCCAGAACTGGTCGATGCTTTACTGGGCGCAGGCAGTCGCCACCGCCGGTCGGGTATTGGTCGACCCGGATGGCGACCATGATTTGTACTTCGCAGATGGGCTTGCAGGACAGGCGATCCTGTCTGACGCCGCGCGGTGCGCCGGATGGGACATGGCGCTGCCGTCGACGTGCGGCGTGCTGCTCGCGGTAGGGGATGTGGAGACAACGCATGGGGTGCTGCTGGCGTGGCGGGATACCGGCACATACGTGGATATCGTACGGATTCCGATAGCTACGCTGTGTCGACGTCTACGTAATCCGAACCTGAACAAGAGTATGTGGTCGATGGTGAGGATCGACCGGGAAACCGGAGTGGCGGACTCCTATGGGACCACGAAGGGCGTGGAGGAGCTGGGGCGTTTGACGCGGCTGTTGGCGGCAGCACCGACGGGGCCAGGGACACGGCGTGTGCCGTCCCTCGGCGGTGCGCGTCGGCCTCGTCCTGCTGTGGTGGTGCGGTACACCGCGAAACCCGTCGGTCACCATGACAGTGAACCTCGGGCAGCGGTAAATCTGGAGGCGCTGAAATGGCGTGTTCGGGGCCACTACCGGCGTCAATGGTATCCATCGTTGGGGAAGCATCGAACAATCTGGATCTCCGAGCACTACGCCGAGCGCGGGAGCGACGGCGAGCTGGTGGATCGACCGGTGGTAACTAAGCTCAGCCAGCCGCACTCTTCTCAGATTGAGGTTCCAGTGGAACCCGCCGAATTTCCAACGGATGCGGCGAAATAGCTGATCGTCAGGTGCAGCGAATTCTATTGCGCAGCAACTACTTCTTCCGTTGATGCGAGCAGAGAGCGAAATCGTCCGGCTGACTGTCGCGAATTCAAGTCTGCTGATGCTCAGGCGCACCTTCGCCCACAGGTGGTAGCGAAATCACCGGGAGTCGGCTTTCATAGAAGGCGGGAGAATCGGCAGGCCTGGAGGAACCATGCCCTTCGATCTCCACGGTCAGCTCTCTACTGACCCTCTTGGCGCCCGAGCTGTTCCTGGGCCTTTGCCGCCCGCGCCGCTTTCGTTCACGACTACTCGCCCCAGCGCATCGGTCTTTGGTTCTCGGCGGAGGGATAGCCACGCCCGAACGCACGGGGCTCGCGATCGGTGCAGAACGAGATGCGGATCATCAACGGACAGCCGCCAGTTGGCGACCGTAGTCGAGGACGTGCGCCGTGCGCTCTGATCGCGGCAACGCTCATGATGACGCTGCCCGAAGCTGCACGAAGGACCTCACAGTCTTCGCCCCGGGCGGCCCGCCTGAGCTGAACGCCGTAGCCGCTAAGTGTTGCTGGAGATTATCCTCCGACATGTCCGCGAGACTCGTGGCGAGACTGTCGATAGTCCCCGACCGATTCCAGTATCGAATCCACGGCCGACTTCCTCCGCCACAACTCCCGAGGATGGGGCGGTGCGGCGCGGTCGTCACCGAACACCGATGTCTTTCTCAACCAGCAGGAGGAATCGCAGCAATGATCAGGTTCGCTTTCGCCGGGCGGGTCTCCACCGAAGACCAGCAAGATCCGGAAGCGTCTCGCAACTGGCAGCTCGGACGAGCGAACGCTCTGGTCGGTCAGCACGGGCAGATCGTCGCGGAGTTCTTCGACATCGGGCAGTCGCGGTCGATTCCGTGGAAGCGCCGCCCCGCAGCCGGGCGGTTGCTCGAGCTGCTCAAAGAGCCCGAGCGAGGGTTCGACGCGGTCGTGATCGGGGAACCGCAGCGCGCGTTCTACGGCAACCAGTTCGGGCTGACGTTTCCGGTCTTCGTCCACTACGGCGTGCAACTGTGGGTGCCGGAGGTCGGCGGCCCGATCGACCCGGACTCCGAAGCACACGATCTGATCATGTCGGTGTTCGGCGGCATGTCCAAAGGCGAACGCAACCGCATCAAGATCCGCGTCCGCGCCGCCATGGCCGCGCAAGCGCAAGTCGAGGGCCGCTACCTCGGCGGCCGACCACCCTACGGGTATCGTCTCGCAGACGCCGGGCCTCATCCGAATCCGGGCAAAGCCGCCGACGGTAAACGGCTACATACCCTTGAACCCGACCCTGTCACCGCGCCGGTGGTGCAACGGATCTTCAGCGAGTACTTGTCCGGCATAGGGATTTTCGCTATCGCGCAACGCCTGACCGCCGACAACATCTTGTGCCCGTCGGCCTACGACCGCAGGCGCAACAGCCATCGCTCCGGCGCCGCGTGGTCCAAGAGCGCGGTGCGCGCGATCCTGGGCAATCCGCGCTACACCGGCTACGAGGTGTAGAACAAACAGCGCAAGCAGGAGTCCCTTATCGACGTCGATGACGTCGCCTTGGGCCATCACACCCGCTTGGCGTGGAACGCGAAGACGGAGTGGGTCTACTCCGACCAACCTGCCCATGGCGCGCTCATCAGCAAGGACGTCTTCGAGCAGACACAACTTCGGCTCGCCGCCCGAGGCCCGCAGTCGACGGGCAGGACCACTACCCGCCGCCAGCGCCCGTACGCCTTCAAGGGACTGTTGTTCCACGACGCCTGCGGACGCCGCATGCAAGGCAACTGGAACCACAGGCTGCCGCACTACCGCTGCCGGTATCCCTCCGAGTACGCCCTCGCTAACAAGATCGACCACCCGACGACCGTCTACCTGCGCGAAGACCAGCTCAGCGCCCCGATCGATGCATGGTTGGCCGACATCTTCCACCCCGACCGGATCGAGCATTCGCTGACCATGCTCGAGGATGCGCAGACCGACAACACATCCGCCATCGAGAGTGCACGACGGTCGGTTGCCGAATACGACCGCAAGCTGTCCCGGTACCGAGCAGCACTGGAAGCGGGCACCGACCCGGCTCTTGTGGCGGGCTGGACCCAGCAGGTCCAGCGCGAACGCCGGGCCACCGCGGCACAGCTCGCCGCGCTGGAAGTTGAGCAACGCGCGGATCACCACATGAGCAAGGAGGAGATCCACCAGCTTGTGACCTCGCTGGGCGGCCTGGTCCACATACTGAAGGCGGCTGACCCCACCGACAAACTCGAGGTCTACCGGCAACTCGGCCTGAAGCTCACCTACGACCACGAAAAACGGGTGGTCGTGGCAGAAACTGCTCCACAACCACCCGTGTGCGTAGTGTCTGTGTCCGGAGGGGGACTTGAACCCCCACGCCCGATAAAGGGCACTAGCACCTCAAGCTAGCGCGTCTGCCATTCCGCCACCCGGACCGGTGTGCTCAGCAAGATTATCGGATCGCCGGGCGTGGACCAAATCGTGGCCTGACCTGGGGATTGTCGGATGGTTGCGGAGGGGTGGTTCGGGGTGGGCCGGGCCGGGGTTCGTCCCGGCGCGGCCCGTGCGGTGGGTTAGCGGAGTTCTTCGAATGTGCGTTCGAAGGCGAGGTGGCCGTGGCCGTCGGCTACTTGGCGGTCGAGGAGGTTCTTGAGGGGGGCGACGAAGTCGAGGGTGACGTCCGCGTCGCGGCTGGCGCGGTTGATCGCGTCGAGGGCCGCTTTGTGGAAGGCGATGGGCTGGATGGATGGGCCGGTGTAGTCGGCGGCGTCGATGGCCTGGCCTTGCAGGGGGAGTGTCTGGGTCATCGCGGTGAGCCACGCGGCGGCCCGATGGGCGAAGTCGGCGGCGGGGACGCCGACCGAGCGCATCATGGCCGCGCCGTGCAGGAAGCCGCCGAACATGGCGTACATGGCGGCGAGCAGGGCGAAGTCGTAGGTCGACGCGAAGCCGGCGTCGTCGCCGAAGTATTCTGCGGCGGCGAGCAATTCGAGGGTCTCGCGATGGGTGTCGAAGACGGTCCGCGAGCCGCTGTAGAGGATCGAGGCGCCGGGCTGGCCGATCATGGACGGGACCGCCATGATTCCGCCGTCGAGGTAGGCGATGCCGTGCCCGGCCGCCCAGCTGGCGAGTTCACGGGCCTCGTTCGGCGCGGTGGTGGTCAGGTTGATCAGCTGCCGCCCGGACAGCTGGTCGGCCACCGGGTCGAGGGTGGCGTGCACCGAAGCGTGGTCGAACAGGACGGTGATGATCGCGCCACCCGCGCTGATCGCGTCTGAGACGGTTCTGGCGCCGATAGCTCCGGCGGCGACGAGTTCGGCGTCCTTGCCGGGGGTGCGGTTCCAGACCGTTGTCGCGAGGCCTGACTTCAGCAAGGTCGCGGCCAGGGCCTGGCCCATCGCGCCCAGTCCCAGGATGGTTACCGGGGTGTTCGTGGTTTCCGCCATTGCGGGTTCAACTCCTTGGATCGAGAAGGTCCTGGTCGGCGCGCCGCAACCAAGACTGCTCGATGCCCGACGAGTGGACAAGTACCCACTAATTGGTCTGGTACTTACTAATTCGTATGTGAACAGGTAGAGAGGATGCACGATGGGCGCGAAGCGATCAGGGCCATACTTCTGCGGCATCGACGCCGCGATGGATGTGGTCGGCGGCAAGTGGAAGGCGTTGATCCTGTGGGAGCTGGAGAACTTCGGTGTCCGGCGTTTCGGCGAACTGCGCAAGGGGTTGCCGGGGATCTCGGAGAAGATGCTGATCCAGCAGCTGCGCGAGCTGGAGGAAGACGGCATCGTCGACAGGACCGTATACGGCGAGGTCCCGCCGCGTGTCGAATACCGGCTGACCGACCTCGGCGTCGCCCTGAACGCCGCGCTCGCGCCGCTCGGCGCGTGGGGCCGCGACCGGATCGATCGGATCGGCGCGGAACGGGTGCATCCGGCGCTCTGAAGTGAATCCTTCAAAAGTGAATGTTTCATCTTGGCAACATCACCGAGCGAAAGATCAAGCTACTAGTTGGTAACTTGAGTTAATCTTGTGCACACAGCACATAATTGACGGCTAACCGGGGCCGTCGTATGTTCCACGTCACAACTTTGCACGATGTGGGTGGCGTGGCTAGATGGCGGATGATGGGTACGACCTTCGGGTCTTGCTGACACGGGCACTTCGCCGGATTCAGGAGTTGGAGACAGGTCCGCGGCAGGAACCGATCGCCGTCATCGGCATGGGCTGCCGCTTCCCCGGCGGCGCCGAAAGTCCGCAGCAGTACTGGGAACTGCTCTCCTCGGGGCGCGGCGCGATTGTCGAAGTGCCGGAAAACCGTTGGCCGGTAGCGGATTCGGCGCCTCGGCGGGCGCGGCGGCGGGCCGGTCTGCTCGCCGGGCCGATCGATGCCATGGACACGGAGTTCCTCGGCATCGCGCCGCGCGAAGCGGCGTCGATGGATCCGCAGCAGCGTCTGGTGCTCGAAGTGGCTTGGGAGGCAATGGAAGACGCGGCGCTGGCGCCGAACGGGCCCGCCGCGGCGCGCACCGGGGTCTTCCTCGGCGTCAGCTGGCAGGAGTACCAGCGCACGATCACGCCGGACTGGGTGAACTCGGTGGACGCGCACACGCTCACCGGAACGATGTCGAGCATCGTGGCCGGGCGGGTGTCCTATGTGCTCGGGTTGCGTGGCCCCGCGGTGGCGATCGATACGGCGTGTTCGTCGTCGCTGGTGGCGGTGCACCAGGCGTGTCGCAGTCTGCGGGCGGGGGAGTGCGAGGTGGCGTTGGCGGGCGGGGTGAATCTGCTGCAGTCCGAACTCACCTCCGAGGCGCTGGCCCGGATGGGCGCGCTCTCACCGGACGGGCACTGCCGTCCTTTCGACGCGCGGGCGAACGGGTATGTGCGGGGCGAAGGCGCGGGTGTCGTCGTTTTGAAACCGCTGTCCAAGGCGCTCGCCGACGGCGATCCCATCCGGGCGCTCATCCGAGGCTCGAGCGTGAACCACGACGGTCGTTCCATGGGACTGACCGCGCCGAACCCGACCGCGCAACGCGAGCTGCTGCGTGACGCGCTGGCCGACGCCGGATGCGCCGCCGACCAGGTCGGCTACGTCGAAACACACGGCACCGGTACGCCACTGGGCGATCCGATCGAGATCGAGGCGCTGTCCCAGGTTCTGGGCGCGCCGCGGGCGGACGGGTCGGTCTGCCTGCTCGGTTCGGTCAAATCCCAGATCGGTCATCTCGAGGCGGCGGCAGGCATCGCCGGGTTGATCAAAGCGGTGCTGCAACTGGAGCACGAACGCATTCCGCGCCAGCACGATTTCGCCACGATGAATCCCAAGATCGCGCTCGATGGCACGGCACTGGCGGTGCCGACCGACGATGTCGCGTGGCCGCGCACCGACCGGCCACGGCTGGCGGGGGTGAGCTCGTTCGGGTTCGCGGGCACCAATGCGCACGTGCTGCTGGAGCAGGCGCCCGAACCGTCGCCGACCGTGGACGCGGAACAACCTGAGCTGCTTGCTCTTTCGGCGCGGACCGCCTCCGCCCTCGACGCACTCTCTCGGCGCTACGTCGAGCAATTGGATACGACCCAGTCGCCACTCGCCGACATCGCCGCCACCGCGGCGCTCGGGCGCTCGCATTTTGCGCACCGGCGCGCGGTCGTTGCGCGGACTGTTGCGGAGGCCGCGCGGAAACTCGCAGAACCACCTGGTCGGTCGACCGACCTGGATTCGGGGAAGCCGCGGGTGGCGATGCTGTTCACGGGGCAGGGAGCGCAGTACGCGGGGATGGGTGCGGCGCTCGACCGCGGGTATCCGGCTTTCCGCGCGGCGCTGGACCGCTGTGACGACATCCTCGGACCGCTGCCCGGCGGATTGCGTTTGCGATCTGTGCTGTTCGAGGCGAACGACGAGGTGCTGAGCCGCACCGAGTACGCGCAACCAGCGCTGTTCGCGATCGAATGGGCGTGTGCCGAACTGTGGGCGACCTTCGGCGTTCGCCCCGATATCGTGCTCGGCCACAGCCTTGGTGAGCTGGTGGCGGCGACCGTCGCGGGAGTTCTCGACCTGGAGACCGGGCTGCGTCTGGCGGCTGAGCGCGGTCGGCTGATGCAGTCGGTGGCTCGGCCGGGCGCGATGGCGGCGGTCTTCGGCAAACCCGAGGAGTTCGCGGCGCTGCTGGACGAGTTGGCGGCGGAGGTGGCCGTGGCGGCGGTCAACGGTCCGGGACAGTTCGTGGTCTCCGGAACGGCGGAGGCGGTGCGCCGGATCCTCGAGGACGCTGCCCGGCGGTCGAGCCGCTCGGTGAAGTTGCCCGGCAGCACGGCATTCCACTCGCCGCTGCTGGATCCGATGCTGGACGAGTTCGAAACCCGGGTCGCCGAGCTGGTCCCCGCGCCGCGAGCGGCGGTGATTCCACTGGTGTCGAACGTGACCGGCACTCGGATCGAGGCCGCGTTGGACGCCGCGTACTGGCGTGCGCATGCCCGCGGCACGGTGCGGTTCGCCGACGGCGTGCGGTCGGTGGCCGACTTCGGCGTGGACGCCTATCTCGAGGTGGGACCGCATCCGGTGCTGCTGGAGTTCGGTCGGCAGGCCGACCCGGACGCGCTGTGGCTGCCGAGTATGCGCCGGACGTCCACCGACGACGAGGTGCTGCTCACCGGACTCGGGGAAATGTATTGCGCCGGTGCGGACATCGATTGGACGGCGGTGATTCCGCCGCGAGCGCGGCGGCGCAACGGGCTGCCCACCTACCCCTTCGAACGAGAACGGATCACTGTGCCGATCGCTGGCGCGTCCTCGAACACCGGATATCTCGCCGAGCACCGGTTCCAGGACCGGGCCGTGGTGCCCGCCGCCTATCTCGCCCTGCGAGCGTTGCGTGCGGCCGGGGGCGCGAACCGCGAGCTCGTCGACTTCGTCGCGGCCCGGCCGGTGCCGCTGGAGGAATTGGCCGACCCGATCGTCTCCGGCGCGGACGGCCACGCCGATGTGCGCTTCCACGTCGGGAACGGCGCTCGCACAGCGGCTTCCGGATCGGTGCGAGCCGCCACGTCGAAGCGTCCGCGTGACTCCAACGACCTGGCCGAGGCACGCCGCGCGTCCTCCACCGAGTGGGAGGTCGCGGATTTCTATCGCCGCTGCGCGGACGCGGGGTTGAGCTTCGGCCCGCGGTTTCGCTGGATCACCCGGCTGCACGTCACCGGCAGCAGCGTGCTCGCCGAACTGACCCGCCCCGCGGAGCTGGCCGGCGAACCGGACGCGGCACTGGCGTGTCTGCTGGACGCCGCGGTGCAGACCGGTCTCGCGTTGACCGCCCGGCACAGTCATGCGGCGCAGTTGCCGGTCGGCATCGGCAGATTGCGTGTGTCCGGCGGGGAGACGGCGGCGAAGGCGTGGGCGCTGGCCGAACGCACCGGCCGCACGGTCCGCATCACTGTTTTCGATACCGCGGGCGCGGTGGTTTGTGAGTTCGACGACGTGTGGTTCGCCGAGTCCGGCGCGGCCGGGCAATCGCAGGATCGAGACCTCTTGTCCGGCCTGGTGCGCGTTCCGGTCTGGGAACCTGCCGCGGCCTCGGCGACCGGCCGCGGCCCCGACGCGACGCTGGTGATCGGCGTCGGGCAGCAGGCCGACCGGCTCGCCGCCGCGTTGCGCGCCGCGGGCACCGACGCGGTGGCGGTGGAGCGCACGACCGATCCCGCCGCCTGGCCCGACGACAACCGGGCGGTGGTCTACCTCGCCGACACCGAGGCCGACGACAGCGCCGACACCGCGCGCACGGAGACCGAATTCGTCCTCGGCGTGGTTCAGGCGATGGCGCGGGCGGCCACGGCCGGCCCGCTGTACCTGGTGACCATGGGGGCCACCGGCGCGCTGCCCGGCGAACGCGTGCGCCCCGCCGCGGCCACGCTGTGGGGACTGGGCGCGGTGGTGCGCACCGAGCTGCCCGAACTGCGCTGCCGCCTGATCGATCTGCCGGTGGGCGCACGCTGCGACGACCGCCGTCTGATCGACGAACTCGCTTCCAGCGCAGCGGATTTCGTGGTAGCGCTGCGCGGACGCCAGCGCTACGTGACGCGGACGGAGTCGTTCGACGACGCCGGGGAAGCGCCGCGACTCGAGCGTGATGCGGCGTATCTGATCACCGGCGGGCGCGGAGCGCTGGGTTTGACGGCCGCGCGGACGCTGGCCGAGTGCGGTGCGGGCACCGTGGTGCTGGTCGGGCGCACTGACCCGGACGCTCACGCCCAGCGGGAGATGGCGCGGATCGCCGCCTTGGGCACTCGGGTCGAGACCGCGACGGTCGACGTCGCAGACCGAAACGCCCTGTCCGGCTTGCTCGCTCGCTTCGGCGGCGAACTTCCCCGACTGGCCGGAGTGGTGCACTGCGCGGGCGTGCTCGACGACGCGATGCTGATCGAGCAGACCCCGGCGCACGTCGATCGCGTGTTCGCCGGAAAAGTCGCCGGAGCCTGGCACTTGCACGAGCTGACCGCGGAACACTCGCTCGAGCTGTTCGTGTTGTTCTCCTCGGTCAGCGCCACGGTGGGCACGGCTGGACAAGGCAATTACGCCGCGGCGAACGCGTATCTCGATGCTCTCGCGCGCCTGCGGCTCGCCGAGGGCCTGCCCGCCGTCAGTATCGCGTGGGGCCCGTGGGCGGGCACCGGCATGGCCGGAGGACTCAGCGACGCGGCCCGCCGCGCCTGGGAACGCCGCGGCATCGCCGAACTCGCCGCCGAAGATGGCGCTCGGGCGCTGCGCTCGCTGCTGGCGGCGGAGGGGGTCGTCGCGGTGTTCCCCGCTGCCGCGGACGCTTCGACGCGGCAGGAGGCGGTGGCCGATGCCGACGAGCAGGACATGGAAGCCCCGCGTGCGGCGGCGGATCTGCTCGAGCTGGTCCGTACCCACGCCATGACCGCGCTCGGCCGCAGCGCGGCTGTTTCCGATCGCACGCCGCTGCGTGAGCTCGGCCTGGATTCGATGATGGCCGTCGAGCTGCGCAACGCGCTCTCCGCCGACCTGGGGGTGCGGCTTCCGGCGACCCTGCTGTTCGATCATCCGACCGTGGCCGCGGTGTCCGAGGAGATCGCCCGGTTGAGCGCGCGCGAGGGCGGCGCCCCGCGCCGCACGGCACAGGAGCAGGCCGAACAGCGACCGAACACGCGCATCTCCGAGCAGCTCACGCACTCCATGTACCCAACTGAACCGCCGGTTACACCTACTGCGCCCAACGTGTCGCAGTTCACAAATCCTGAATCCGAACGTGCCGCCGACGATTACGCCGACGCGATCGCGATCATCGGCATGGGCTGCCGTTATCCCGGTGGCGTTCGCGGACCGGCGGACCTGTGGCATCTGCTCACCACCGAGACCGACGCGGTGACGGAAGTGCCCGCGCACCGCTGGGACGTGAACGCCTATTTCGATCCCGACCCGGACGCCGAAGGCAAGACCTACACGCGCTGGGGCGGTTTCGTCGACGGCGTCGAGGAGTTCGACGCCGGATTCTTCGACATCTCCGTCGGCGAGGCGCGCATGCTGGATCCTCAGCAGCGGCTGCTGCTGGAAACGTCCTGGGAAGCGTTGGAACACGCCGGATATCCCGCGAGCCGATTGGAGGGCAGCCGGACCGGAGTCTTCATCGGTCTGATGTCCAACGACTACGCCGAGCGGATGGCGCGAGCCGATCTGGCGCCCAATGCCTGGTTCGGCACCGGCAATCTGTCCAGTGTCGCCTCCGGACGGCTCTCGTATTTCTTCGGCGCCAACGGACCGAGCCTGACCGTCGATACCGCATGCTCGTCGTCGCTGGTGACGGTGCACACGGCGGTGCGTAGCCTGCGCAGCGGCGAATGCGACCTCGCACTGGCCGGTGGCGCCACGGTTGTGCTCACTCCTTCGCTCGACATCTACTTCGCCCGGGCGCGCGGACTGGCCGCCGACGGGCGATGCAAGAGCTTCGACGCGCGCGCCGATGGTGTGGTCTGGAGCGACGGCGCGGGGGTGCTCGTGCTCAAACGGCTGGCGGACGCCCGGCGGGACGGCGACCGGGTGCTCGGGTTGGTGCGCGGGTCGGCGGTCAACTCCGACGGTCGCAGCCAGGGGCTGAGCGCGCCGAATGGTCCGGCGCAGGAGCGGGTCATCCGAGCGGCGCTCGCGGACGCCGCGGTCGAGGCCGCGCAGATCGACTACGTCGAGACCCACGGCACCGGAACCGCTCTCGGCGATCCGATCGAGGTCAACGCGCTCGCCTCCGTGCTGGGCGACGGCCGCACCGCGGCCGCACCGCTGTGGATCGGGTCGGTGAAGTCGAATCTCGGGCACACCCAGGCCGCGGCCGGTATCGCCAACATCATCAAGGTGATCGAGTCGATGCGGCACGAGCGCATCCCCGCCTCGCTGCACTTCCGGTCGGGTAATCCGCATATCGACTGGGATTCCGTCGCCGTCCGCGTGGTTGCCGAGGAGCGGCCGTGGCGGCGTTCCCGGCGGCCGCGCCGGGCAGGGGTGAGCGCGTTCGGGATCAGCGGAACCAACGCGCACGTGGTGATCGAGGAGGCGCCGCCGGTGGCGGAAGCCGGTCCGGTCGACGATTCCGGACCTCACCTGCTGGTCCTGTCGGCCAAGAGCACCGACGCGCTGCGTGAGCTGGCGGCCCGGTACCGGGATTTCCTGGCTGCGCATCCCGAGACCGGGCTGGCGGAGGTGTGCTCCTCGGCCGCGCTGGGCCGGACGCATTTCGGCGAGCGGGTGGCGATCACGGTCGATACCGCGGCACAGCTGCGGGCGGCGCTCGACAATGTCGCCTCCGGGATCACCGCTAGCGGGTCGGTCGCCGATCTGGCCGAGTCGGGCGATGCGGGCGATCTGGCCCGCCGGTATGTGAGTGGAGCCGAGATCGACTGGGCGAAGGTCTATTCCGATCGCCCACGGCGCCATGTGGACTTGCCGACCTACCCGTTCCAACGCAAGAGGCACTGGCTGGAACTCGCGGCACGGCCGGATGCCACGCCGTCGTCGCGCGCCCTGCGGGTCACTCCGGAGATGTTCGCGGGGCACCGGCTGCGCGGCGTGCCGACCGTGCCCGCGGCATGGCTGTGCACCCAGGTGAGCGGCCTTGCCGCCCAGCTGCCCGGAACCTGGGTGATCACGGGGCTGCGGCTGGTGACGCCGTTGGAGGTCACCGCCGAAGCAACGGTGCGGGTGACGCTCGATCTCGGCTCGGACGGATACGACGTACGAATCGTCCACGCCGACGGAACTTCGATCGCGGACGCGAAACTCGCTGTCACGGAGCCGAACTCGTTCGACGGCACAGCTGAGGACGCGGCGACGACCGATGCGGACGCGCGGGTATGGCCCGCCTACTACGAGAAGCTGGCGCGACTGGGTCTGCACTTGGGCGCGGACTACCGCTGCGCCACCGAGTTCCGGCGCATCAGCGACACCGAGGCCGAAGCGGTGTTCCGGTTGCCCGAGCACGACGCGGCGACGCTCGATCCGATCCTGCTGGACGCCTGCCTGCACACCGTCGTGCTGACCGGCGCGTCGGCGGATGCGCTGTTCTTGCCATCGGCTATAGATCGTGCTCAATTGTTCGGCAGGCCGACTGTCGGGGATACGACCGTCAGGTGTCGAGTGCGGGTGACCGAGCGTGGCGGACGGGTCGTCGTCGGTGACGCCACACTCCGCACCGCGTCCGGGCGCCTGCTCGCGCGGCTGAGCGGGGTGTGTCTGCTCGCCGCGAACACCCCTGTGGCAGAACCGGAACCCCATGCGCCCGAAGCGGAATCGTCGAGGATCGCTCAGCTGCTGCATCACGTCGACTGGACGCCCGCGGCGGACGACCTACCGGTTCGGGGCTCGAGCGCGGGTCGCTGGTTGATCTTCAGTGACGGACCGGTCGGCGACGCCATCGCCGCCGGACTGGCCGCGCGCGGCGCACAGACCGTGGTCGTCCGGCCCGAGGACATCGACGACCCGGCATCCGTGATCGGCATGGCCGACACGAGTTCGGCGCACGGCGTCGTTTTCGCCTGGACCGCTGTCGCCTCCCGGACGCGCATCGACGCAGCCCTGCGGCTGGCCCGTGCGCTGGACGGGTCAGGGCGTCCGCCCGCGGCACTGTGGCTGCTGACGGTGAACGCGCAGCGCGTCGTCGCCGCCGACCGACCTGACCCCGATCAGGCTCTGCTGTGGGGGTTCGGGCGCACGCTGGCGACCGAACACCCGGAGTTCGGCTGCCGTTTGCTCGACCTACCGGAGGAACCCACGGACGGCGCGCTGATCGCCGAGGGGATGCTCGGCGCACGCGAGGCAGGCGAGTTCGCCATCCGCGACGGCCATTGGCTGGCCGCGCGCCTCGCGGCGGGCCCCGCGCCCGCCGAGGACTACCGTTTGGTCGCACACCGTTCCGGCCAGTTCGACCGGCTGCGCCTGGAATCCGGCGCTCGACGCGCACCCGGAACCGGTGAGGTCGAGATCGCCGTGGCCGCCACCGGTCTCAACGCACACGACATCTGGGTCGCCTCCGGCTTACATCCGGACGCCGCCGCGGCATTGGGCGCGGAATGCGCCGGACGGGTCGTGGCAGTCGGTGCGGGAGTCGCGGAATTCGCGGTCGGCGACCGTGTTGTCGCGCTGGCCAACGGCAGTTTCGCCCGCTATGTGACGGTGGATCATCGTCTGGTCGCCGCGCTGCCCGATCAGCTGTCCTTCGCTGAAGGCGCGACGGTGCCGTTCGCTTTCACCACGGCCTGGCACGCGTTGTTCGACGTCGGTGAGCTGCGGGCCGGTGACCGCGTCCTCGTGCACGCGCCCGCCGACGGGATCGGTATGGCCGCGGTTGCGCTGGCCGCGCACGCGGGCGCGCAGGTGTTCACGACGGCGGCGCTGCGACGCTGGGCCGACAACGCGGGTCTGCCGGTCACCCAGCTCGATGCCTGGCGCGACCATGAGCTGGCCGAACGCGTCCGGGTGGCGACCGCGGGGCGGGGGCTGGATGTCGTCGTGCACGCTCTCGGCGGGGACCTTGTCGTACACGGCGCCGAAATCCTCTGTCCAAGTGGACGGTTCGTGGATGTCATCGATCCGGTGCAGACGCGTGTGAGCGCACGTCACGATATCGATCACCGCGAATTCGATCCGGCCGCCGTCGACCCGCAGCGCCTCGGCGCGATTTTGCGGACCGTGATGGCGCTGTTCGAGCAGGGCGCGTTGCATGCGCTGCCGCACGCAGTGCACGGCATCGATGACGCCGCCACGGCATTTCGCGCAATGTCGCGGCGCGAGCACCCTGGCCGCGTCGTGCTGCTCGGCAGGGATGCCGCGCCGGTGGCCGCCCGGCGCGGCGACCGGCTCACCGACGGCACCTATCTGGTCACCGGCGGATTCGGTGGTCTCGGTGCGGCGGCCGCGCGCTGGCTGGCGGCCCGTGGGGCAGGGCATCTGGTGCTGGTCGGCAGACGAGCGCCGGACGCGGCCGGTTCGCAATTGCTGGAATCGTTGCGCGCGAGCGGTATTCGCGTGGCCGCGCGCCAGGCGGATGTGAGCGACCGTGCGGCCGTCGCGGCGCTGCTGCGAAGCATCGAGGAATCCGGGTTGCCGCCGCTGCGTGGCGTGGTCCACTGCGCGGGCGTCCTCGACGACGGCGTGGTGACCGAACAGTCGTGGTCGAGATTCGAAACCGTGCTCGGGCCCAAATATCATGCGGCGCGGCACCTCGACGAGCTCACTCGCGACCAGCCGCTCGACCTGTTCGTCACCTATTCGTCCGTGGCGGGCGTGCTCGGCACGCCCGGTCAGGCGAACTACGCGGCCGCCAACGCGGCGTTGGACGCGTTGGCGTGGCGGCGGCGGGCCGAGGGACTGCCCGCGTTGAGCATCGCGTGGGGGCCGTTCGCCGACGTGGGCATGGCCGCCGACCGAGCGGATATCACCGCCCGGCTGACCCGGCGCGGGCTGCCGCCGCTGTATGCGAACGACGCGGACACGGCGCTGGATCATCTCCTTCGACTGGACAGCGCCACACCCGGCGTCTTCGATTTCGTGCCGCAGCGCTGGTACGCGAACTCGAGCGGGCCCGTGACGGCCGGGACGACGATCCCAACAGCAACCGCTACAGCGACACCCATTGCCGGAGAGGTTTCGACGACGCCGACGACAGTGCCGCAATCAAAAGCGCCGACCGATTCCGCGCCGTGGGAGACGATCGTGCAGCGCGTCGCAATGCGAGTGCTCGATCGCGCGAGCGAGCTCGATCCCGATCTGCCGCTGCATGACACGGGTGTCGACTCGCTCACCGGGATGGAGTTGCGTGCCGCGCTGGCCGCCGAAATCGGGATGCCGCTGCCCGCCGGACTCGTTTTCGACTATCCGACCGTGCGCGACATCGCTCGGTTCTTGCAGCGCAAATCTGCACCCGCGCCGACCGGGGTCGACGAGTCGACTGGGCCGGGCGATGGTCGTGTGGTCGACGGTGCGCTGGAACCGTCGGCGTCGGCCTCGATAGAACGCCCGGTGTCGGCGACGCCGCCGGAACACCGGCTGCCGGACACGCTGGAGCCGCCGGTGTCGGCCACGCCGCAATCGCTGACCTCAACGGCGCCGGTCCGAGGAATAGCCGCCGCTGTGGAAGCGCCGATCTCGGCATCACCGATGTCAACTGGCGCGGAACCCCCGCTATGGGCAACGCCGGAACAACCGATCACCGCCGCTTCGGAACGACTCGCGTCGGCGACGGCGGAACGACCAGTGACGACCACGCCGGAACAACGGATATCGGCCACCGCGGATGGATCGGTCTCCGCCACGGCGGATCGATCGGCCTCGGCCACGGCTGCACCATCAGCGTCGTACCGAACGGAAAGTTCAGCGCCACAACGGTGTTCCTCGTCAGTGATGAACGCCCCTATGCGCATAGAGGTCGCGTCCGACGATGGCGACCAGCTCGGGACCGACGACGACCCGATCGTGATCGTCGGCATGAGCTGCCGTTTCCCCGGCGGTGTCGGTACGCCGGAGGAATTCTGGGATCTGCTGTGGCAGGGCCGCGACGCGATCACCGAGGTGCCGCCGCAGCGCTGGGACATCGACGCCTATTTCGATCCCGACCCTGCTGCGCTCGGCACGATGTACACGCGGTGGGGTGGGTTCGTCGACGGCGCCGATGAATTCGATCCGACGTTCTTCGGTATCGGCGCGGCCGAGGCGCGGGCGATGGATCCCCAGCAGCGCCTGCTGCTGGAGACCAGCTGGGAGGCGCTGGAGCGCTCCGGCCGCGCACCGGGCGGTCTGGCGGGCAGCCGCACCGGCGTGTTCGTCGGCCTGTGCTTCAGCGAATACCCCGCAACACCCGCCCGGGCCACGAATCCGGCCGCAATCGGCGCGTACTCGGTGATCGGTTCGGCGCCGAGCGTCGCGGCCGGACGGCTGGCCTACGCGCTCGGGCTGCAGGGTCCGGCGGTGACGTTGGATACGGCGTGTTCCTCGTCGCTGGTGGCGCTGCAGTCGGCCTGGGACGGGTTGCGCGCGGGTCGTTGCGATCTGGCGCTGGTCGGCGGCGTCAATCTGCAATTGGCGCCGGAGACCACCATCGGTTTCTGCCGCCTGGCATCGCTGTCGCCGGACGGCCGGTCGCGGGCCTTCGACGCCGACGCCAACGGTTACGTCCGCGCTGACGGTTGTGGCGTGCTGGTGCTGACCCGGCTGTCGGAGGCCCGCCGCAATGGTGACCGGGTGCTCGCGGTGGTCCGCGGGGTCGCGGTGAATCACGACGGGCGATCCAACGGCCTGACCGCGCCCAACGGTCCGGCCCAGCAACGCGTTATCGCCGACGCGCTGGCCAGGGCGGGTGTCCGGCCGGACGCGGTGGACTATGTCGAGACGCATGGCACGGGCACACCGCTCGGCGATCCGATCGAGGCGACCGCGTTGGCCGAGGTGTACGGCACGGGCCGCACGCAGCCGCTGCTGATCGGGTCGGTCAAGACCAATATCGGCCACACCGAAGGGGCCGCGGGTGTCGCGGGAGTCATCAAGGCCGTGCTCATGTTGCAGCACGGCCGGATCCCGCCCAGCCTGCACTTCCGCACGCCGAACCCACTGATCGATTGGGCGGACATGCCGCTGGAGGTGGTGCGCGAGGCGCGGGAGTGGCCGCGAAGCGGAAACGAACCGACGATAGGTGTCAGCTCCTTCGGCATGAGCGGCACGAACGCGCACGTCATCCTGGGGCAGGGCGATCCCGAGCCGCCGCGGCGATCCGATACGGCGAATGCGCAAGTGCTCGTGCTCTCGGCCCGCAACGAAGCCGCCCTGAGCGCCGCGGCGCGCCAGTGGGCGGACGAAACAGCACGGGAACAAGCCGATTTCGGCGATCTGGCCTACACCGCCGCCACCGCACGCACGCATTTCGAAGAGCGGCTGGCGGTAGTCGCCGACACCGGTGCCGCCGCGGCGCAGCGTCTGCGGGACGGACAGGGAATCCGCGGGCGGGTGGAGCGAGCGGCGACCGCGAAGGTGGCGTTGCTGTTCACCGGGCAGGGGTCGCAGTACCCGGGTATGGCGCGGGAGCTGTTCGATTCCGAACCGATCTTCCGTGACGCGCTGCGACAGTGCGACGCGGTGCTGGGACCGATCGAGGACGGCATCGGCCTCCTGGACGCCTTGTACGGCGACCACGACGCGGGCCTGTTGCGGCGCACTGTGTTCACCCAGCCCGCGCTGTTCGCCGTCGAGTGGGCGCTGTGGCAGCTGTGGCGAGCGTGGGGCATCACCCCGGCCGCGGTGCTCGGGCACAGCGTCGGAGAGTACGTCGCCGCCTGCGCGGCGGGGGCCATGACGATGGAGGACGCGCTGCGGCTGATCGCGGTGCGCGGCAGGCTGATGCAGCGCCTTCCGGACGGTGGCGGGATGCTGGCCGTCGACGCCTCCGCCGACCAGATCGCGCCGCTGGTGACGCGGTATGGGTCCGCGGTGTCGATCGCCGGATACAACGGACCGGCCCAGGTGGTCGTCGCGGGACCGGGTTCCGCGCTCGATCTTCTTCTGGATGACTTGGCCTCCAACGGAATTCGAGCCACACCGCTGACGGTTTCGCACGCGTTCCATTCCCCGGCGATGGACCCGATCCTCGACGATCTCGCCGCGGCGGCGGCCCGGGCGGCGTTGACCGATCCGGCGATCCCGCTGGTCTCGAACCTCACCGGCGCGCCGCTGCGGGCGGGCGAGCTGACCCCGGACTACTGGGCTCGCCACGCCCGCCAGCCGGTGCGGTTCGCCCAGGGCATGCAAGCCATAGCCGACCTCGGGATCGGCACGTTCCTCGAAATCGGTCCCCAGCCGACCCTGTCCACACTCGGTGGGCGCGTGCTGGGCGACTCGGCGCGGTTCGTCGCGTCGCTGCGCCGCGGGCGCGGTGACCGCGAGACGATGATGACGGCGCTCGCGCACCTGTATGTCGCGGGCGTGCCGGTGAACTGGGAGCACGTCCACCGGCCACACGGCCGCCGGAGGGTGCTGGCGCCGACGTATCCCTTCCAGCGGCAGCGGTATTGGATCGAGTCCCGGCCCGACGCCACACCGCGTCCGGCGGCGAGCACTCCCGCGCGCCTGGGCGTCCGGACCGACCTGCCGGGCGGCACCGTCGATTTCGATCTGACGCTCGGACCAGATGCCCCGCGCTACCTGGCCGACCATGTCGTCGATCGGGATGTGGTCGTGCCGGGCGCCTGGTTCGTCTCCACCATCGCCGCCGCCGCGCGCGAGGTGGGCGTCGGTGAGGTCGTCGCGATCGACGACCTCGTGATCACCAGCAGCCTCACCCTGACCGGACCTCAACCGGTGCGGGTGCGGTTCGAACCGAGCACCGACGGTTTCGCCGTGCTGGTGACGGCCGAGACCGCCGAGGGACCGCGCGTCCACGCACGCGCCCGCGTGCTCGCCGGACAGCACCGGCCACCGGCCGGTGCGAGCCCGGCGGACATTCTGCGACGCTGCCCGGATCACCTTGCCGGCGCGGACTTCTACACGCTGCTGACCACCGCGGGCCTGCCCTACGGCCCGGCGTTCCGCCGCGTCGTGGATGTTCGCGTGGGTGAGCGGGAGGCGCTGGTGACGCTGTCGGATCCCGACACCGACGCCGGTCCCGGCATGGTGCACCCCGTCCTGCTGGACGCGGCGTTCCAAGCCACGTACGCGGCGATGTCGCCGCGCGCGGGGGACCACACCTGGGTGCCGTTCGCCGTGGACCGGGTGCTCGTCCCGGCCGGTGCGGGCACCGTTCGATTCGGCCATGTGCGCGTCGTCGAGCAGACGCCACAGCTGTGTGTCGCCGATGTTCGACTGCTCGATGAGGAGGGCTGTCCGTTGCTGGTCGCGGAGGGATTGCGAGTGATGCGGACACCCACGCCGGACGCCGCCAGGCAGCCGTCCGGTCACACCGCGCATGATCGGTCCGCCTCGGACACCTATCGAATCGACTGGCGGAACGCCGAATCGGCGCTGCCGGGCGCGGCGACCGGACGCTGGTTGGTCGTCGGGACGGGTGACTTCGCCGACGCGCTCGCCGCGGCGCTGCGGGCGCGCGGCGCGGAGTGCGTGCTGGCGCGGCCCGGGCGCGGTTTCGCCTTCCGCGCCGAGGACGAGTTCGAGGTGGATCTGGGGGTGCCCGCGGCGGTGCGCGCGCTGCTCGGCGCCGTGAGCGACGGCCGCACACCGTTGCGGGGGATCGTCTCCGCGGCCGCGTTGGGGCCTGCTGACGCACCCGCGCCAGAGCATGCGGAGAGTCTGGTGGTGGGCGCGGTGCATCTCGTGCAGGCCGCCGCACTCGCGGGGGAGCCCGCGGTGTGGCTGCTCACGCGTGACGGTCAGCGGGTCGATCCGTCCGATCGGGTGGCGCCGGAGCAGTCCGCGCTGTGGGGTTTCGCGCGCAGTTCCCAGCTGGAGCAACGCGAAATGGGCTGTCGGATCATCGATCTGGATCGGTTTGCCGAGGCAAACGCGGTGATCGACGCCGTCCTCGCACCCTCGGGACCACGGCAGCTGGCGCTGCGCGGGGGACGTCGGCGTGTGCCGCGGCTCGTTTCCCCGGGCGCGGTTCCCGGCGGGGGCGCGACGATGCCGGACGGTGGGACGGTGCTGATCACCGGCGGTCTGGGCGGCGTGGGGTTGCTGCTGGCCCGCTGGTTGGTCGACCGAGGGTGGCGCGAGCTGGTGCTCGCGGGACGTTCGGGGCCCGGCGAGCAGGCGGAGTCGGTGCTCGCCGAACTGCGCGGACGCGGAGCTCGGATCAGCGTGCGATCGCTGGACGTCTCCGATCGTGCCGCCGTGGCCGCCACACTGGACTGGATCGACCGCGATCTGCCGCCGCTGGCCGGGGTAGCGCATCTGGCCGGTGTGCTCGATGACGGGGTGATCGCCGAGCAGACGGCGGCGCGCGTCGGACGGGTGCTCGCGCCGAAGACGTTCGGTGCTTGGCACCTGCACGAGCTGACCGCGTCCCGCTCTTTGCGGTTCTTCCTGCTGTTCTCCTCAGCCGCGGGCGTGGTCGGCCTGCCGGGTCAGTCGAGCTACGGCGCGGCCAACGCCTTCCTCGACGGTCTGGCCGAGCTGCGGCGGGCGGCGGGAGCCCCCGCGTTGTCGATCGCCTGGGGTCCGTGGGCGGACACCGGGATGATGGAACGGCTGACCGGGGGCGCGGTGGAGCGGCTGGCCCGGCGCGGCTACGGCTTGCTGCGCCCCGAGCAGGCCCTCGAAACGCTGTCGCACGTCTTCGATTCTGCGACAGCAGGCGCGGTGACCGCTCTTCCGCTCTTGGCGCCCGCGGCCGGTGCCGACGCGCCGGACGTGCTGTTGGACGCCTTCGCGCCCGTTTCTGGTATCGAAAACCATTCGGCCGCAGCCGATGTCACCGGACTCGCCGCCGAGATGGAGGCGCTGGTTCGACACTGCCTCGGGCTCGGTCCCGACGCCGATCTCGATCGCCCGCTGCACGAACTCGGGCTGGACTCGGTCGCGGCGCTCGAGATCCGCGACGAGCTGTCGCGCTCGAGCGGGCACCGGCTGCCCGCGACGCTGGCCTTCGAATACCCGACGCCACGGGCGGTCCTCGATCTGCTGGTGCAGTTGGGGACTACACGGGCGTCCGCTCCGCCGTCGACCGAGGGACATGGCGATTCGCCTCTGCGTGCGGCGGCGCGGACGTCCGCTCCCGCCGGGCACGGCGCCGGGATTCCGGCGAACGGCGCTCCCCACGCACTCGGTGACGGAACGAATGCGATGTCCAACGGCTCCATCACACCCGCGCACCAGCTCGCGACGAACGATGAGCCGAACCGGCACGGGAACGAGCCCGCGACGAACGGCGGTCCCCACCAGCGGAATAACGCACCCGTGGCGAGCGGCGGACCAGACCACCTCGCGCCCGCGACGAACGGCAGACCCGAGCACCGCGAGCCTGCGACGAATGGCGCGGCCGATCGCCGCGGACTCGTGAGCGACAGAAGCGAACAGCGAACGCCGCAGCCACCGAACGACCAGCGCTCTGTGATCTCCGAACGCGCATCGGCCGACTCGTCGACGGCCCCGGTGGCGCCTAGTGCGATCGCTGGCTTCAGCTCCGGTCACCGCGCCGACGCGGTCGGGGATATCGCGATCGTGGGTGTCAGCGGCCGCTACCCGGGTGCGGACGGACTCGACGAGTACTGGCGGGTGCTGGTCGAAGGCCGCGACTGCATCACCGAGATCCCCTCGGAACGCTGGGATCATTCCCGGTACTTCGTCCCTGATCGGCACAACCCGTTCACCTCCTACACCAAGTGGGGCGGGTTCCTCGACGACGTCGACTGTTTCGATCCGCTCTTCTTCGCCATCTCGCCGCGCGAGGCCGAAGTGTTGGACCCGCAGGAGCGACTGTTCCTGCAAACCGCGTGGGCGGCACTGGAAGATGCCGGGCACACCCGCGCCGACCTGACCCGCGGCGGTCTGCGGCCCGAGGAAGCCGGTGTGTTCGTCGGCGTCATGTGGGGCACCTACCAGATGTTCGGCGCCGAGGAGTCCCGGCTCGGACGTGGCACGCTGCCCGGGTCGACGTTCTGGAGCATCCCGAACCGGGTGTCGCACGCGCTCGATTTCCAGGGGCCGAGCATCGCGGTGGACACGGCGTGCTCGTCCTCGCTCACCGCCTTGCATCTGGCCTGCCAGAGCTTGCGCACCGGCGAATGCCGCCTGGCCGTGGTCGGCGGGGTCAACCTGTCGCTGCATCCGTACAAGTTCGTCGCGCTGAGCCAGGGTCAGTTCGCCTCCACCGATGGCCGCTGCCGTTCCTTCGGCGCGGGCGGAGACGGATACGTGGCCGGTGAGGGCGTCGGGGCGATGGTGCTACGGCCGCTGGCCGACGCCGAAGCCGATGGCGACACCATCTACGGCGTCATCAAAGGCACCGCGGTGAACCACGGCGGCCGGGTCAACGGGTTCACGGTGCCGAACCCGGCCGTGCAGGCCGCGGTGATCCGTTCCGCGCTGCGCGTCGGCGGCGTCGACCCGGCTTCGGTGTCCTACATCGAGGCGCACGGCACCGGCACCGCGCTGGGTGATCCCATCGAAATCGCGGGTCTTGCCAAGGTTTTCGGTGATGTCGGCGTGACCGAGCTGCCGATCGGTTCGGTGAAGTCCAATGTCGGCCATCTCGAGGCGGCGGCCGGTGTCGCGGCGCTGACCAAGGTGCTGCTGCAGCTGCGCCACGAGACCATCGTGCCGTCGCTGCATGCCACACCGCCCAATCCGAACATCGACTTCGCGGCCACACCGTTCCGGATTCCGACCAGCCCGCGGCCGTGGCCGTCGGGTGATCCTTCCCGTCCGCGGCGAGCGACGGTCAGCTCGTTCGGCGCGGGCGGCGCCAACGCCAACGTGGTGATCGAGGAGTACGTGGATCGGCGACCGGAGACCCGGTTCAGCGGCGGCCAAGTGGTTCCGGTGTCGGCGCGCGACTCCGATCGCCTCGCGGATTACGTTGCCGCACTGAATCGTTTCCTCGCCGGGCAGCAGCCGAACCTCGCCGATCTGGCCTACACCATGCAGGTCGGCAGGCAGCCGGGCCGTGCTCGCGCCGCGTTCGTCGCCCGTGACATCGACCAGTTGCGCGCCGCCGTTCGCGCCTGGATCGATGACGCGCCCGGTGCGCGCGACGGCCGGGACGCGGCCGAGGATTCGCGGATCGCGCGCTGGCTCGGCGGCGCCGACATCGACTGGGCCACCGTGCGCGATCCCGGCCCACGCCGCCGCATTCCCGCGCCGACCTATCCGTTCGCCCGTGAGCGGTATTGGATTCCAGATGTCGCGCCCGCGCCGGAATCCGCTCCGGCACAGCTCACGCACGCCGCGCCGACTACGCCGGTGCAATTCACACCAGCGCGGCAATCTGCGCAGCCCGCGCCCGTGCATCAGCCCACGCCGACCGCGCAGGCCGCGTTCACGGCGCAGCCCACGCCGACCGCGCCCACGGCGCAACCCACGCCGACCACGCAACCCGCGTCCACGGCGCAGCCCATGTTCACGGCGCAGGCCGCGTCCACCGCGCAGGCCGCGTCTACAGGGCAGCCCGCGTCCACCACGCACGCCGCGTCCACGGGGCAGCCTGTTCCTCGGGCAGTGCAACAGCCTGCTCTCGCAGCAGACCCAGGACCGGCGTTGCAGCTGGCTCGGACGGACCGGCGGCTGCTGGTTCCGGTGTGGCGGGAACTCCCGTTGGCCGCCGGTGACCTGCGGTCTCGGCGAGCCCTCGTCGTCTACGACGCGAGGACCCCGCACCCGCTGGTCGAGGCGCTGGCTACCGCGACCGGCGATCCCGGACGCCTGGTCCGGGTCGCGCAGACTGCCGGTGGGTTGGACCGCGACGACTTCGACGCGGGCGCACAACTCGGCCGGAGGTTGATGGCTCGCTACCCCGACACCGATTCCGTGATCGATCTGTGTGATCTCGCTCCAGCGCCGGGCAGCCGACCGACCGGCGACCTCGGGCGGATGGGCTTCTACCAGGGCGTCATCGAGGCGCGGACGGGCGCCCTCACGCTCATCCACCTCACCGCGGGGCATCCAGGCGTCGACGGCCCGGAATTCGCGCCGCTGGGTGGCCTGGCCGCCGCGCTCGCCGAGGAGATCCGCGGCGTGCGGACACGCAGCGTCCATCTGGTCGCCGAGCGCGCCGCGGTGTGCGCGGACCCGGCTCGATTGCTGGAAGTCCTCGGCGCGGAATGCGCGGCCGATGACGGCGCACCGCGGGTGCGGTATCGCGGCGGAGTGCGCGAGTCGGTCGAATTCGCGGACGCGACCCCGCGCGACGGTCTCGTCGTCGATCCCGCGCGCACCTATGTGGTGACCGGCGGTACGCGCGGTTTGGGTGCGGAGTTCGCGGCGGCGCTGGTCGAGCGCGGCGCGCGCCGCCTGGCCATCCTCGGACGGGAACCGCTTCCGCCCGAGACGGAATGGGACCGGGTGGCCGGTGGGTCCGGCCCGGAAGCGGACAAGGTGCGGCGACTGGTCGCGTTGCGTGATCGCGGCGTCGCGGTGCGGACCTACTTCGGCAGTCTCTCCGACGAGGCGGCGCTGACCGGGTTCTTCGGACGGGTGCGGCGCGAGCTGGGGCCGATCGGCGGCGTGCTGCACTGCGCGGGAAGCGTCTCGACCGAGAGTCCGGCGTTCGTCCGGAAAACCGGTCCCGCCGTCGCGACGGTGCTCGCGCCCAAGCTGGCGGGTACGGCGGTCCTCGCGGACGTGCTCGCCGCCGATCGTCCGGATTTCTTCGTGTTGTTCTCGTCGGTGTCGGCGGTGCTGCCCGGTCTCGCGGTGGGCCTGTCGGACTATGCGATGGCGAACGCGCACCTGGACCGGTTCGCCGAGGCCCAGCACGCCGCGGGACGGACGTGGTTCCGGTCGATCAATTGGCCGTCGTTCCGCGACACCGGATTCGGTGAGGTGACCAGCGCGGCTTACCGGGCCACCGGCTTTCCCGCTCTGACCGCCGCGGAAGGATTCGACCTGCTCGACGCCGCGCTCGGCCTGCCGGGAATACCGGTGGTACTGCCGTATCACGGTGCGCCGCTGCGTCTTTCGACGAGGGCGAGCCGGTCGGCCGTGGAGGTCCAGCCCGTGGCGGCGACACCAGCTGCCCAACCCGCCCCGAACGGCTCCGGGCAGGCGTATCAGGAACTGCTGCGGATCTTCTCCGACGAGTTGAAGCTCGCACCGGAGCGGTTCGAGGGCGACAAGCGGTTCGAGGAGTACGGCGCGGATTCGGTGCTCATCGCCTCGGCGGTGCGCCGGATCGAACAGGTCGTGGGTCAGCCGTTCGACCCGGCGCTGGTGCTGGAATTCCCGACCTTGGACGCGCTGGCGGGCCTGCTGACCGAGCAGTTCCCCGAACGCTTCGCCGCTGCGCCGCAACCGGATGCCCCGCAGCCGACGAGCGCCGCAACGTCGCAAGGAGACGATCCGGTTGCGCCGCGCCGCGCGACGGCCACCTGGTCCGCCGACGCCCGGCGAGGAAGGGCGGCCGAACCCATCGCCGTGGTCGGCATCGGCTGCCGCCTGCCGGGCGGCGATGATCCGGACTCCTTCTGGCGCATGCTCGCCGAAGGCCGATCCGGTATCCGCCAGGTGGATCCGGCGCGCTGGGATCCCGCGCGGTTCTATCGCCCGACCGGTGGGCCCGGGTTCACCAACAGCAAGTGGGGCGGATTCGTCGACGGCGTGGATCTGTTCGACCCGGAGTACTTCGGTGTCAGCGACGAACAAGCGTGGCAGATGGATCCGTTGCAGCGGCTGCTGCTCGAGACGTCGGTGCTGGCCACCGCTGACGCGCGATACCGCCGCGAGGAGCTGGCGGGCAAGCGGGTCGGGGTCTACGCGGGCAGCCGCGCGGCCAACTACTTCAACCGGATTCCGGTCGCCGACCGGCACACCATCATCGGCATAGGCCAGAACTTCATCGCCGCCAGGATCTCCGACTACTTCGACTGGCACGCGGGCAATGTCGTGCTCGACAGCGCGTGCTCGTCGTCGCTGCTGTCGGTGCATCTGGCCTGCCAGGCGCTGCGCGCAGGGGAGGTGGACGCCGCGCTGGCGGGTGGCGTGGAGGTGCTGCTCGACGAGATGCCGTTCGTGACGCTCTCGGCGGCCGGAGTGCTCTCGCCGAACGGCAGGTGCGCGACGTTTTCCGAGGACGCCGACGGTTTCGTGCCGGGCGAGGGTGCTGCGCTGCTGCTGCTCAAGCGGCTCGATGACGCGCTCGCCGACGGTGATCGGATCTACGCGGTGCTGCGCGGCTCGGCCATCGGCAACGACGGGCACACGATGGGCATCACGACACCCAACATGCGGGCGCAGATCGAGGTGGTCACCGCGGCGCTCGAGGTGGCGGGGATGTCGCCGGACGCGCTGTCCTACCTGGAGGCGCACGGCACCGGCACCATGATCGGCGACCCCATCGAATTGAAGGGGCTGGCCACCGTGCTGGGCGACCGGTCGGGCCGCCTCGAGCCGTGCGCGGTCGGCAGCGTGAAAACCAACATCGGCCACCTGCTTTCCGCCGCGGGCATCGCCGGGGCCGTCAAGACGATCCTGGCCGTGCACCATGCGGCGCTGCCGCCGTCGCTGCATTGCGACAACCTCAATCCGCGCTTCCAGTTCGCCGGTTCGCCGCTGCAGGTCAACCGGGAGCTGCGCCCGTGGCGGCCCGCCGACGGCAGGCCCCGCGCCGCGGGCGTCAGCTCGTTCGGGTTCGGCGGCACCAACGCTCACCTCGTCGTCGAGCAGGCGCCCGATGGGCACCGGCCGACACGTCGTCCCCTGGATCCACCTGTCTTCCGCAAGAGGAGCTTCATGCTGCCGAAAACGGTTCCGAGCACACCCACGGAGCCCGCGCCACGGTTCGTGGTCCCGATGACGCCGAGCGCCCCGGCGCCGTCGTTCCTGCGGGTGGAGCCGCTGCGATGAGGGGAATCGACCTGGACAGCTTCGCCACCACCCTGCACGCCGACGACCCGGTGGTGCGCGACCACCGCGTGCACGGCGTGCGGATCCTGCCCGGCGTGGTGTATCTCGACATGATTCTGCGCGCGGCGATGGCGGCCGGTTATCAGCCCGGCGACCTGACCATCCGGGAGGCGCTGTTCCAGCGTCCGGTCGCCCTCGCCGACGACGGCGCCGTGCGCATCGCGTTCCGGGTGGATCGTCCCACCGGGCGGATCGCCATCGACGTGCAGCGACTCGACCACGCGGGCGCGCCGTACGGGCCGGTCGATTCCGTGGCGGAATGTGTTGTGGTGCGGTCGAGTTCGCCGACCGAGCCACCGGCATCGGATACCGCGGTCGGTTCGGCGCAGGCGCGCGGCATGGCAGAGATGTACGCGCAGAGTGGTAGCCGTGGCATCGAGCATCGCGATTTCATGCGCGCCACCGGTCATTTCGCGCGCAGCGGCGACATCGTCACCGCGACGATGGGGCTCGGCCCCGAGGCAGCCGCGCACCTGCCCGGGTTTCTGCTGCATCCCACGTTCCTGGACGCCTCGACGATCGTCCCGTTCGTCGATCCACAACGGTTGGGTGCCGACGACGACAGCGCGTTCATCCCGATCTACTTCGGTGACGTGCACGCCTGGCAGGCAACGCCCGAACAGGTCTTCGTCAGGGCGTCGGTACGCGGCGGCGGGCACGGCGGCGACCTGCTCGAAGCCGACGTGGCCCTCTACGCCCCGGACGGATCGCCGGTGGTGCGCTATCGGCTGACCTCCAAGCGTGTGCGCGGCAGCGCGGACATCCACCGGTTGCTGACGCCGACGGAGGCGCCCGCGCCGCAACAGCCCGTACCTGCCAGCTCAACGGTCATGCAATACGATCCGGCGGCTACCGGACCGGTATCCGCCGCGCAGTATGGTCCGCCGGCCGCCAGCCCGGCGCAGGGCCCGTCGACGAAGGACCCACGCGCACTGATCACCGCCGACCTGGCTGCTCTGGTCGCGGCCGAATTGGGTGCCGATGCTGCCGGTATCGCCACCGACGTGGGGTTCTATGAACTCGGCTTGGATTCCGGCCGACTGCTGCGGCTGACCGCCGAACTGGAAGGACGGGTCGGCGAGCCGCTGTATCCGACACTGCTGTTCGAGTACCAGACCATCGACGCGCTGGCCGGTCACCTCGCCGAGACAGTCGGCGCGAACTATCGGCCCGACGCCGCCACGACCGCGCACCAACCCGGCGCAGGTACGACACCGGCTGAATTCGCCACCCAGTCAACGGGACTCAGTCGGGCACCGCAGGTGGCAGCCCCACCGAGCGGATCAACCGACCCCGGTCCCGCGCCACACGCAGCCACACCGCCGGGATCAAACGCACTGGGATCGACTCCGCAGGCGGTTACCCCGGCGAGCGGATCGACCGACCTTGGTCCTGCTCCGTATGCGGCTACACCGACGACAGGATCAACCGGACAGGGTCCGGCGCCGCAGGCGGTTACCCTGACGACCGGATCGACCGACCCCGCCCCCGCGCCGCAAGCGGCAGTCCCCACGACACCATCGACTGGTTCGGTACCGCAAGCAGCCGCCCCGAAAGCAGGCTCGACCGAATTCCGTTCGGCGCAATCGGACGCGCCGATTGCGGATCCGCCCTTCGCATCGTCGACAACTGTCGCCCCCGCGTCAGCGGCCAGGGACGAGCTGGTCACCTTCGGTTTCGACTGGGAAACCGACGCCACCGCACATCCTCGCCGGGAAGCGATCGGTCTGCTCGTCTTCGACACGGCCGACCACCCCTACCGTCACGCAGGGGCGGCCGCCGTGGTCAGGGTGCGGCCTGGTGATGAGTTTGTGTCGGGCGCAGTGGATTTCGCTGTCAACCCGACAGATCCGCGGCATATGGGTCTGCTGGTCGAGCAGCTGACGGCTCGCGGGCTGCGCTTCGATGCCGTGTTGTATCTGTGGCCCGAATCGATCGGCGACGATGACTCGCGGGACTTGATCGAGCGGGTGTACTTGCCGCTGCGTGATCTCGTGCGTGCGACAGCCGGGCTATCCGAATCGCCGGTGCGGCTGCTGCTCGCTGTCACACGCGCCACACCCGCGGGTGAGCTGAGTTGCGCTCTTCTGGGTGGGTTCGCGCGAACGCTGCGGCTGGAGCAGCCGCAGCCGATCCTGCGCGCCGTGCAGTGCGATCCGGGTGCGGCGATCGATGACATCGTGGCCGCCGAACTGGGCGTGGAGGAACGTCACCCGGCCACCGAGATCCGCTATCGCGGTGGCCGACGCGAGATCAGGTCGCCGCGCCTAGATACGGATTCCGCGGGCGCCACCGGGGACCCGGTTCTGCGGAGGGGATCGGTGGTCGTGGTGACCGGCGGGTTCGGCGGCATCGCCCGGCATCTGGCGCGCCGACTCGCGACCGACTACAGCGCGCGTCTGGTGCTCGTCTCGCGTCGCCCGCTCGACGCGGCGGGCGCTGGCCTGCTGGCCGAACTCAACGACCTCGGCGCGGAAGCGGTGCATGTGCGCGCCGACGTGTCGGTCGCCGCCGACGCCGAGCGCGTCGCCGCGATCGCCCACGCCACATTCGGGCCGGTCGACGTGCTCTACCACGGCGCGGGACAGCTGCGCGACGGTCTGGTGTCCGGCAGCGGCGGCGACGAAGCGATTTCGGTTCTGGCGCCGAAGGTGCACGGCGTGCGGCACCTGACCCGCGCGCTGCCGGAAGCCCGGCTGACGGTGTTGTTCTCCTCGGTCTCCGCGGTGCTCGGCAATCCGGGGCAGGCGGACTACGCGGCGGCCAACCGCTACCTCGACGTCTTCGCCGAACAGCGTGACCAGGCCGGAACCAGGACGGTCAGCGTCAACTGGCCGCTGTGGGCCGAGGGCGGCATGCATCCACCCGCCGAGCAGATCGCCGCGCTGCGGCGCGCCGGGATCGGACTGCTGCCCACCGCGACCGGACTCGACCTGCTGCTGTCGTGCGCCGCGCTGGACCGCGCCCAACTCGCCGCGGTCTGGGGCGACCCCGAAGTCGTGCGAGCCCGGCTGCGTCCGGCCGCCTCGCAGGCACGTGCGGCCGTCGAGTCGGTGACCGCCGACGAGCATCCTGCCCCGGCGAGACCGGTCGGCGTCGAGGAGCCGATCGCGATCGTCGGCGTCAGCGGACGCTACCCGGACGCCGACGACCTCGACGAGTTCTGGCGCAATCTGCGCGACGGCCACGACGCGGTCGGCCCGGTCCCCGCGGAACGCTGGTGGCTCACCGCCGCCCGAGACACCCCCGGCGCACCGCCGATGACCGGCGGCTTCCTGCGTGACGTAGGCGGTTTCGACCCCCAGTTCTTCCGCATTCCGCCCGTGCAGGCGCCACTGCTGGATCCGCAGGAGCGGCTGTTCCTGCAACAGGCGTATGCCGCACTGGAACACGCGGGCTACCACCACACCGACCCGAGTGTGCGGGATCGGCGCGTCGGTGTATTCGTCGGCGCCACCTGGAGCGACTACCGGCTGCTGGGCGTGGAGGCCAGCCGCGACGGCGATCCGGTCGCCGTGGCGTCGATTCCGTCGTCCATCGCCAACCGCACCTCCTACACCCTCGGCCTGCGCGGACCGAGTCTGACCGTGGACACCGCCTGCTCGGCATCGCTGACCGCTCTGCACCTGGCGCGGCGCGCCATGCTGGATGGCGAATGCGACGCCGCGATCGTCGGCGGCGTGAATCTGCTGCTGCACGAGGACAAGTTCCTGCTGCTGAGCAGCCTGGGCATGATGTCGGGCAGCGGCCGGTGTCGGCCGTTCGCCGCGAGCGCCGACGGGTACGTCCCGGGCGAAGGCGTCGGCGCGCTGTATCTGAAACCGCTGTCCGCCGCCCGCGCCGACGGCGACACCATCCACGGACTGATCCTGGGCAGCGCCGTCAATCACGGCGGCCAGACCTCCGGATACAGCGTGCCGCACCCCGGCGCGCAGGCCGATGTGATCACCGAGGCGCTGCGTGCCGCGGGGGTCGACCCGGCGGCGATCGACTACCTGGAGGCGCACGGCACCGGAACGCCGCTCGGCGATCCGATCGAAATCGCCGGTCTCGCCGCGGCATTCGGCCGATCCGACGGAACCGGCCGCTCCCGCGCGCTCGGGTCGACCAAATCGAACATCGGCCACCTGGAAGCGGCCGCGGGCGTCGCGGGGCTGACCCGCGTGCTCTTGCAGATGCGGCACGGCCGGATCGCGCCGACGCTGCACGCGGCACAGGTCAATCCGGCGATCGCGTTCGACTCGGTGCCGTTCCATCTGCCGCGCGAGCTGGAGGAATGGCCGCGACGCACGGTCGACGGCGTCACGGTGCCGCGGTATGCCGGTGTCAGCGCGTTCGGTGCGGGCGGAGCCAACGCCCACGTGGTGCTCGCCGAATTCGTCGACGACCGAACTCGCTCCCGGATGCCGGTTGCGCCGGAGATCTTCGTGCTCTCGGCACGCACGGCGGCCCAATTGCGCCGCTACGCCGAGATCATGGCGCGGCACTTCCGCACGCTCAACCCGGCCCATTTCACCGACTCGGTGCGCACTTTGCAGGTGGGCAGGCCCGCGCTCGCACACCGGATGGCGGTGGTCGCGTCATCACCGGTCGCGGTGGCCGACGCGCTCGACCAGTTCCTCACCGGCCAGCCGGGTCCGGTGCTGACCGGCACAGCGGACGCGCAGACCCGTCCACAGTTCGGCCCACCGGCGAGCGATCAGGACCTGGCCCGCCATTGGGTCGCGGGCGCCGACATCGATTGGCGTGACCGCGGCGGCCCCGAACGACGAGTTGCATTGCCCGGCTATCCCTTCGATCGCACCGACTACTGGATCCTCACGCCGCCGCAGTCCACGTTCGACGCCGCGGTGGCGCAATTCGAGGCCGCGACCCGGTCCGCGGGCGTCGTCGAGCCCGGCAAGCCCGAGCTCGGCCGGTACGCGGCGATGCTCCTGTTCGCCACGCTGGCCGGGATGGGTCTCACGCCAGGGGAGTGGACCGTCGAGTCGCTGGACGCGGCGCTGGGCGTGCGGCCGGAATTCGCGCGGTTGCGCACCAGCTGTCTGGACATTCTGCTGCGGCACGGGCTCCTCTGCTCGCAGCAGGACACCATCGTCGTGCCCGGCCCGCCTCCCGGCACCAGCGGTATGCGCGCCGACCTGCTCGCGCGCTTCCCGGAGACCAAGGCGTATGTGACGCTGCTCGACGCCTGCCTGGCCGCGTACCCTCGTGTGCTGCGCGGGGAGCTGTCGGCCACGGAGGTGCTGTTCCCCGGCGGCGACCTCGAGCTGGTCGGCGCGATCTATCGCGGCAACGCCGCCTACGATTTCACCAACGGCCTGCTCGCCGAATTGGTGTCGGCTCTCGCGCGGCAGCGCGGCACCGCGCGCCCCCTGCGGATTCTCGAGATCGGCGCGGGCACCGGCGGTTCCACGCACGCGGTGCTCGCAGCACTCACCGAACATGGGACGGCGTACGAGTACCACTACACCGACGTCTCGCACAGTTTCGTCGCGCACGGACGGCGCACCTTCGGCACAAACCCGAACCTGCGTTTCACCGTGCTGGACATCGAGACCGATCCGGTCGCGCAAGGGTTCGCCGCGGGCGACGCCGACCTGGTGGTGTGCGCCAACGTCCTGCACGCCACGCGGTCGATCGACTCGACACTGCGCAACGCGCGACGGCTGCTGGCACCGGGCGGCGTGCTGGCGTTCACCGAGGCGACCACCGATCTGGAGGTGCTCGCACTGACCTTCGGGCTGCTGGAGGGCTGGCACGCCTACCGCGATCCCGCGGCGCGAATCCCGCACTCGCCGTTGCTCTCCGAGCAACAGTGGCGCGACGCCTTGAGCGCGGCGGGATTCTCCGGAATCCGGGCGTGGGGTCCGGGCCTGTCCGAGGACCCGGAACCGAGCTTCCGGCTGCTGGCCGCCGTCAGCGCCGCCGCGCCCGCCGATAGCCGGTCGGAACCCGCTGTCTTCCCGGAACCGGCGCGGGCCGACGCGGTCGGCGCATCCGCGCAGTTCGCCGACAATCCGGCGGGAAGTGTGGGACGCCTCGACTCGGAACCCGCGCGGACAGGAGCGGCGTCCGCACCCGCATCGTCTGCTGCTGCCTCGGCGCTGGAAGCCGAGCTCATCGGCCTCGTCGCCGACGGACTCGGCGTCGCGCACTCCGAAGTGCGCGCCGAGTTGCCGCTGTCGGAGTACGGCGTCGATTCGATCCTAGCGGTGAAGATCATCGACCGCGTCAACGCCCGCTACGGCTTGGCGCTGCGGCCGACAGTGGTGTTCGACCATCCGTCCGTGCGACTGCTCAGCAGGCGTATGGCCGAAGACGGCGCGACAGCGACCGGCACACCGCCGACTCAACCGACCGACAGTGCCCCCAGCCGAATGTCTTCGGCATCCCACCCATCGGCATCCAGCGCCAGGAGCGTCGGCGCGCCGACCGCCCAGCGCCCGCCGACGGGGCGGCCGAGCGAAAGGTCAGCATCCATGGACATCGCCATCATCGGCATGTCCGGCAAGTTCCCGGGCGCGGCGGATCTCGCCGAGTTCTGGCGCAATCTCGCCGCCGGACACGACTCCGTGACCGAGGTGCCGGCTTCGCGCTGGCCGGTCGCCGACTACTTCCGGCCGGGACCGGTGACGCCGGGCAAGACCTACTCCAAGTGGGGTGGGTTCCTCGATGACGTCGAGCAGTTCGATCCGGCGTTCTTCGACCTGGTGCCCGCGGAGGCCGACTACATGGACCCGCAGCAGCGATTATTCCTCGAACACAGCTGGCTCGCCCTCGAAGACGCCGCTATCGACCCGAAGTCGTTGCGGCGCAAGCGGTGCGGCGTGTTCGCCGGATCGCCCGGGTCGGACTACGCGACCCTGCTGCGCAACCGCGGAACGGTCGGCTCGCATCACATGTTCACCGGCAACAGCCCCGCCATCCTGCCCGCTCGGGTGGCCTACCAGCTGGATCTCACCGGTCCGTGCCTCGGGCTGGACACCGCGTGCTCATCGGCGCTGGTCGCGCTGCACCAGGCCTGTCGCAGCCTCGCCTCGGGTGAATCCGAGCTCGCGCTCGCCGGTGGCGTCGCGGTCTTCGTGACGCCCGAATACCACCTGCTGGCCTCCTCGATGGGCATGCTGTCCCCGCAGGGGCGGTGTGCCAGTTTCGACGCCGAAGCCGACGGGTTCGTCATCGCCGAGGGTGTCGGGGTTGTGGTGCTCAAGCCGCTGGCCGCCGCCGAACGCGACGGCGACCCGATCCACGGCGTGATCCGCGGCATCGGCGTGAACCACGACGGCCGCACCAACGGCATCACCGCCCCGAGCGTGCGCTCGCAGACCGAACTGGAGCTCGCGGTCTACCGCGAGGGCGGAATCGATCCCTCCACCATCGGTTATGTCGAAACACACGGCACCGGGACGCGATTGGGCGACCCGATCGAGATCGAGGCGCTCGCCGCCGCCTTCCGCCACTACACCGACGCGGTCGCCGCCATCCCGGTGGGCTCGGTGAAATCGAACATCGGGCACGCCTCGCACGCGGCCGGGATGGCCAGCCTGTTCAAGGTGCTGCTGGCCATGCGCGCCGGACAGCTGCCGCCCTCGCTGCACGTCGCCTCGGTGAACCCGCTGCTCGGCCTGGACGAGTCACCGTTCTTCGTCAACACCGCACTGCGCGAGTGGAGCGGGCCGCGTCGCGCCGCGATCAGTTCCTTCGGTTTCAGCGGCACCAACGCGCATGTGGTGGTCGATGCCGCGCCGAGCGCCGACGCCGCCCGGCCGCGCGTACCCGGGGGTCCACAGCTGATCGTGCTGTCGGCACGCAGCGCGACCAGCCTGACCCGGATGGCGCGGACCCTGCGCAGGCATCTGGCCGCGAACCCGGACCTGGTGCCCGCGGACATCGCGCGGACGCTGGCACAGGGGCGCAGCGGATTCGAGCACCGGCTCGCGATCGTCGCGGACTCGGTGGACGGCATCGCCGCCCGGCTTGCCGCGTTCGCCGAAGGCGACCGCCCCGCAGGTGTCTTCACCGGCGTCACCGACAGCGTGACGGATTCCAGCGGCTCGACGGTGCTGGATGATCCGGTGGCGGCGGCACGGCGGTGGGTCGAGGGCGCGCACGTCGAATACGCCGGCTGGAGCGACCCGGCAGCACGGCGAATCCACCTGCCCGGCTATGAATTCGACCGTGAACGGTGCTGGGTGCCCGAGGAGAGCGGTGTGCCTTCGTTCACGCAGGCGACCGACCTGCCGCCAGGTTCTTCCACGCCCCAGAGAGTCGTAGCTGCGTCCCCGATGCCAAGCCAGGTCGCCGGGGTTGCCGAAAGCGTCTCGAACCCGGCAACCCTTGCGGACCGAGTCGTCACTACATCTGACGGTGGCGCGACGCCTCCAGACGCCGAGTCCGGCCGACCCATGCCTGCGGCGCCACACACGGAGGCCGCCTCCACCGCGCCGTTGTGGCGTAGCGCGGAAACCTATTTGAAGGGTCTGCTCGCCGAGTACTGCCGACTGGCTCCGGAGCGGATCCGGACCCGTATCCCGTTGCAGGACTATGGGATCGACTCGGTGCTGATCAGCAAGATGAACGACCGGCTGGAAACCGACTTCGGCCCGCTGCCGAGCACCCTGTTCTTCGAGTACCAGACCGTCCGAGACCTCGCGGGCTATCTCGCCGACGAGCACGCGCCACGGCTTGCCGCGCTGACCTCCGCCCCCACACCCGCGGCGGCGTTCAACAGCGCACCGGCCCCAACGCACGCCATGGCGGATTCAGCACACGTCGACGTGGCCCACGGCGCATCGAACCCAGCCCGCACAGTGACCGCCGATCCCGCAACCGCGGCGTCCCATAGCGCACCGGTCTCAGCGCACATGATGGCCGCCGAACCCGCGAGCGGGGCTGCGTCCCACAACGCACCGCACCTGACCCGTGCGGTGGTCAGCCGCCCAGCGGATACCGACGTCTCCCACGGAGAGCCTGACAGCGCCCGCGCAGTGACAGCAGATCGTGTGGGACTCGACTCGACCCCCGCTGCGGCGAGCGCATCGGTCCAGCGACCCACCGCCGACGATTCCGATGACATCGCCGTCATCGGCATGGCGGGGCGGTTCCCGATGGCGGGCGACATCGAGGAGTTCTGGGCGAACCTGGTCGCGGGACGCGACTGCATCGTCGAGGTCCCGCCGCAGCGTTGGGACCACCGCGAATACCTCTCCGACGACCCCGACGAGCCGGGCACCACCTACGCACGCTGGGGCGGGTTCATCGACGACGTCGACAAATTCGACGCCCGCTTCTTCGGCATCACGCCCAAGGACGCCGAGGAGATGGACCCGCAGCAGCGCTTGTTCCTCGAAACATCCTGGGCGGCACTGGAAGACGCGGGCTACACGCCGGATCGCGTGCGTGCCAGCGCCGCGTCCCGGGGTCTGCTCGATGCCGGAGTGTTCGCCGGGGTCGGCTATGCCGAGTATCAGGCGTTCGTCGGCGTGCCGATTTCGGGCTATTTCGCGGTGGCGAACCGGGTTTCGTATCACTTCGGTTTCAGCGGCCCCAGCCTGGCGGTGGATACGGCGTGCTCGGCATCGCTGACCGCGCTGCATCTGGCGTGTGAGAGCCTGCGCCGCGGCGAGTCGGCGTATGCGCTGGCGGGCGGGGTCAACGTGTCGATCCATCCCGGGAAGTACCTGCTGCTCGGCTATGGGCGCTGGGCCTCCACCGACGGACGCTGCCGGTCGTTCGGCGCTGGCGGCGACGGCTATGTGCCGGGTGAGGGAGTGGTCACCCTGGTGCTCAAGCCATTGCGGCATGCGCGCGCCGACGGCGACCGCGTCTACGGCGTCATCCGGGGTAGCGCGATCAATCACGGCGGACGCACCAACGGCTTCACGGTGCCCAACCCCGCGGCCCAAGCCGACTTGATCGGCCGGGCGCTGACCGCCGCGCACGTCGACGCGGGCGACATCGGCTACGTGGAGGCGCACGGCACCGGAACCGCGCTCGGCGATCCCATCGAGATCGCGGCGCTGACCAAGGCCTATCGCCGCTCCACGACCGAACGCGGCTACTGCGGCATCGGTTCGGCGAAGTCGAGTGTCGGGCACCTGGAGGCCGCCGCGGGTGCCGCGGGCGTGGTGAAAGCGCTGCTGCAATTGCGGCACGACACCATCGCGCCGAACCTGCACAGCGATCCGCCCAACCCGGGGATCGACTTCGCGGCCACACCGTTCCGGATCATCGACCAGCCCACCGCTTGGCCGCGCCCCGACGACGGGCGGCCGCGCATCACCGCCGTCAGCTCATTCGGCGCGGGTGGCTCGAACGCCCACGTCATCCTCGCCGACGCCGAGCCGATCGCATCGACCCCCGAGGACGGGCAGCCCAGAATCGTCGTGCTGTCGGCCCGCGACGCCGACCGGCTGACCGAGCTGGCCACCCGCGTGGCCCGGCGGCTGCGCGAACACCCCGTGCCGCTGCCGGATGTGGCCTGGACGCTGGCCGTCGGCCGCACCGCGTTCCAACATCGGCTCGCGGTGGTGGCCGCGTCCACGGCCGAACTCGTGGAATTGCTCTACAGCGCGGCGGCTTCGGGCACGCCCGCACCGGCCGAAGGCATGCTGATCTTCCGCGGCGTGGCCCGCACCCACCGCGAGGTCGACGAGCTGCCCGGCGAATCGGACGCCGACCGCGCGGAGATTCGGGCGCTGTTGCGGTCCGGGAATCTGCCTCGTGTCGCCGAGTTGTGGGCGGGCGGATGGACCGTGGACTGGGCGCAGAGCTACGAGCGGCCGTTCGGCCGGATCGTGAGCCTGCCCGGCTACCCGTTCGCGCGGCGCAGGTACTGGATCGTGCCCGAGGACTACCGCCGACGCAGCCAACCGGTGGCCCCGCAGCTGGTCGCGAAGACGGTGGTCGCGCACGAGACCGACGCGCACGAGACCGGGCGACGCAACGGTCACTCCACGAATGGCAACGCGGCCCAAGAGGTCCTGCGTTCCGATCCGGCCGCACCGGAACTCGTCGAATCCGATACGGCCACCACGCCGAGCGCGATCACCGAACCGGCTGCTGGGATCACTGAACCCGGGATCACGGAAGCGGCTACTGGGGTCACCGAACCGGCCGGGGCCACCGAACCGGCCGGGATCACCGCGCCACGTCCGGTCGCCGCCGAGCCGGTGGGCGACGGCTTCGACACCGCACTGCGCGACCAGCTCAGCGCACAGATCCGCGACATCTTCGCCGATCTCACCAAGACCGACCCCGCCGAACTCGACCTCGACGCGGAGTTCGCCGACTTCGGATTCGACTCCGTGGCCACCGTCCGGATGCTCAACCGGCTGATGAAGCACTACGACGTGAAGATTCCGGCGGAATCGACCGAGCTTTATCCGACCATCGCGTCGCTGTCGGAATACCTGGTGACCGAGGGCATCATCACCGGAGAGGCACAGGCCGAGGCCCCGCGCGCCACCGAAACCGCCGCCGCCGAAACGCAGCAGCACATCCCGCCGGTGACCATGGACGCCCCGATTCCGGTGCGCTCGGTGTTCATCACCGGCGTGACCGGCGTGCTGGGCGGCAAACTGCTGCACGACCTGCTCGCCGATTCCGACGTGCGGGTGACCTGCCTGGTACGCGGCAAGACGGTGGACGCGGCCGAGCGCAGGATCAAGCACTTCCTCGCCACCTACGATCCGGACGGCACCCTCGACCAGGCGTTCGCCGACCGGGTGACGACGGTGCTCGGCGACGTCTCCAGCGAACGTCTGGGTCTGGACGAGGCGACCTGGCACCGCCTCGCCGACGAGGTCGACCTGACCATCCACGCCGCGGGCCGCACCACGCTGGTCACCTTCTACGACGCGCTGGCCCCGATCAATGTCGAAGGCACCCGGCGCGCGGTCGAATTCGCGCTGCGCTCGCGCGGCAAGTACCTGGTGTACGTGTCCAGCTTCAGCGCGCTGGGCGATCGGCTCAACTTCAACAACCCGCCGTTCACCGAGCGCGATCTGGAACTGGGGCAGGGCTACGACCATCTGCCGTATCAGCAGACGAAGTACGAGTCCGAGAAGCTGATCCGGGCGGCGAGCGAACGCGGACTGCTCTGGGACATCGTGCGGCCGGGCAACATCATGGGCGACAGCCGCACCGGCCGGTACCCGTTCTCCGAGGTCAGCGTCAAAGGCGCGTACTACGACATCCTCAAGACGATGATCGAGACCGGCGAGACGATGCTGACGCCGGTGCACTGGGACATCACCCCGGTCGACTACGTCAGCGCCGCGATCGTGCACATCGCCCTGCACCGGCCCACCTACCGGGAGACCTACCACCTGACCAACCCGGACATCCGCCGCTACTACGACGTGGTCCGCTACGTGCAGCGCGCCGGATACGAGGTGAGCCTGGTGCCGCTGGAGGAATTCCACCGCAGGGCCACCGACCGGCAGATCTACCGGCTCGGCACCGACGAGGTCTACGACAGCCAGACGCTGGAGATGTTCAAGTACGGCATCGAGCTGTTCGGCACCATCCACTACGAGGAGAGCTCCTACGCCGACTGCGCCTACACCCGGCGGGTCCTGGGCGCGGCCGGTATCGACTGCCCGCCGACGGAGGATCTGGTGCGGGTCTACCTGGCGCACTGCGCCGAGGTCGGTTACCTCCCCGCGCCACGAGCCGCCGAGTCGACCGCGGAGGTGCTGCGATGAGCACCGAGCCTTCCGAGTGCACCATCGTTTTCCCGGGACAGGGCGCCCAGCGGACCGGGATGGGCGCGGACTTCTGCGCCGAATTCCCGCTCGCCCGTGACACCTTCGCCGAAGCGAGTGCCGCAGTGGGTGAGGATCTGCTGCGGATCTGCGTCGAGCGGGATCCGCGGCTGCACCGCACGGAGTACACCCAGCCGTGCTTGCTGACCATGGAGATCGCCGCCTACCGGGTGCTGGTGGCCGAATACGGGGTGCGGCCGGTCGCCTTCGGTGGGCACAGTCTGGGCGAGTACGCCGCACTCGTCGCGGCGGGCGTCTTCGACCTCGCCGACGGGGTGCGGCTGGTGCGCACCCGCGGGGCGCTCATGCAGCGGGCGGTTCCGGAGGGCGAGGGCGCGATGGCCGCGCTGATCCTGCCGGACATCGCCGACTACGGGGTGGCCGAGCTGGTGGCCGCGGCGGGCGCTGAAGTGGCCAACGACAATTCGACCGATCAGCTCGTCATCAGCGGCGCGGCCGACGCCGTGTCCGCCGCCCGCGCGGTCCTCGCCGAGCGTCTTCCGGACCTGCGATTCGTCCCGCTGCGGGTGAGCGCGCCGTTCCACTCCCGGTGGATGCGGGGGATCGAGGCCGAGTTCGCCGAGCACCTCGCCGCCTGCGCGCCCCGCGCGCACGCCGACCGCGCGGTGGCGGTCACCTCGAACTACACCGGAGAATTCCACCGGCCCGAGACGCTTGCCGAGCATCTGGTCCGGCAGATCTCCGCGCCGGTGCGCTGGACCGACAACATGCGCGCGCTGCTGCGCTCCGGCACGCACCGGTACGAGATCGGTCCGTCGGCGCCGCTGTCGAAGTTCTTCGCGACGCTGGGCGCGCCGGTGACCCGGATCGCGACCGTGGGCGACCTGCGGGCTCTTCCGATCCAGGCCGGAAGCCGAGACCGAGAAGCGAAAGGCCCTGCGGCTCCGTTACTTCCGGCAACGCTCACGCAGACGACAACACAACCAGCGCGAGCGACTCCGCCTTCGGACGACACGGGGGTGCTGACCATCCACCGCCGGACCGCGGGCACGCCGAGCCTGCGGTTGTTCTGCTGGCCGTTCGCGGGCGGCAAGGCCGCCGCCTACACCCCGTGGCGGCGCCACCTGCCCGACTGGGTCGAGCTGTGCGTCATAGAGTTGCCCGCCCGGCAACGGCATCTGGCGCAGACGCCGATCCGCCGCTTCACCGATCTGGTCGACGCCTCGCTGGCGCAGGTCCTTCCGCTGACCGATCTGCCGTTCGCCTTCTTCGGCCACAGCCTCGGTGCGCTGACCGCCTACGAGGTCGCGCGCGGGCTGCCGGCCGGGATCGAACCGCGGGCACTGTTCCTCGGCGCGGTGGCGGCGCCGCATCTGCCCAGGCCGGGACGTCTGTCGGGCCTTCCGGATCACGAATTCATCGCCGCGGTGGGCCATTACGGCGGCATTCCGCCGGAGGTGCGCGACACGCCGGAGGTGATGGCGCTGTTCCTGCCCGCGCTGCGCAGCGACTTCGAGATCTTCGACGACTACCGATTCGCGCCCGCCGCCGCGCCGTCGTGCCCGGCCCACCTGTTCGGCGGTCGCGACGACCGCCAAGTGGCGACCACCCAGCTCGAGGCGTGGGCCGACGTCCTGCCGGGCCTGCGCTCCACCGAGCTGATGCCCGGCGGCCACTTCTTCCTCGTCGAGCATCGCGAGGCGTTGCTCGGCTCTCTCACGGACAAGCTCACCGCTGTCCACCCCGACGTAGTACCCGCTTGATGAAGGGATGCAGTAATGAAGGTCGAAGTTCTCACCCCGTCGTGCAATCTCGACACCGTCCGCGATGGGCGCGGCGGCATATTCACGTGGGTGCCCCCGGAGCCCCTGCTGGAGTTCAACCTGATCTACATGCACCCGGGCAAGGTGCGCGGCTTGCACTACCACCCGCACTTCGTCGAGTACCTGCTGTTCGTCGAGGGCAACGGCGTGCTGGTGACCAAGGACGACCATGAGGATCCGGACTGCCCCGAAGAGTTCATCCACGTGTCCAAGGGCATCTGCACGCGCACCCCGATCGGGGTGATGCACACGGTGTACTCCATCACGCCGCTGACCTTCATCGCCATGCTGACCAAGCCGTGGGACGAGTGCGACCCGCCGATCGTCCAGGTAGCGCCGCTGCCGCACACCTTGGAAGGCAACCAGGCATGAGCGGTCCGGCCCGGAAGCGGCAGCGAAGCGTGACCATGCAGGGCCCCGCTCATGCCGGAAGACGACACAGCATGAGCGATACGGTCTTGAGGCATTCCCGGGAGGGCACGGCATGAGCAGGCTGCGCGTGGCCGTGGTCGGCGCGGCGGGCTATGTGGGCGCCGCGCTCACCGAGGCGCTCGGCAAGCACGCCCGATGGGAGGTGGTGCCGGTGGTGCGCGCCGACCACGAACGCCACCGCACCGCGGGCCGCTACGACGTGCTGATCAATGCCGCCTGCCCGTCGAAACGCTTCTGGGCCGAGCACAATCCGGATGCCGACCACGCGGAGACGCTGGACAAGACGCGCCTGCTGCGCGAGCAGTGGCGCTGGGACCGGTTCGTGCAGATCAGCAGCATCTCCGCGCGCACCCAACTGGACACGGTGTACGGACGCCATCGCGCCGAAGCGGAGCAATTGTGTTCCGGCGATGACACTTTCGTGGTCCGGCTGGGCCCGATGTACGGCGGTGACTACCGCAAGGGAGTGCTCGCCGACATGGCCGCCGACCGGCCGGTGTTCGCCAGTGGCCGCTCGCGGCAGAGCTTCGCGCCGGTGGACTGGTGCGCGGACTGGATCGCCGAGCATCTCGGCGACACCGGCCTGCGCGAGGTGGGCGCACGCACGACCGTGACGCTGGCCGAGGTCCGCGACGCGGTGGGCTCCCGCTCGGAGTTCGCCAAAGACTATGTCGACGACCAGTTCCCGGTCACCGCCACCGGCCCCGAGTGGCCGGAGGCGGCGGCGGTGATCGACTGGCTGGCCGGGAGGGTCACCGGTGCACGAGCGAACTGATGCGATGGCGGCTGGGCCGGAAGTACTTCTCCGCGCACAGCACCAGCAGGAAACGCACGCTGGTCGCCACGTCGCGGGTGCGCATCTTCGACGCGCCGGCGGTGCGGTTGAGCACGTGAATGGGCACCTGCTCGATCCGGAAACCGTTGGCGTTCAGGATGTAGAGGCTTTCGAAGAAGAACGAGTACCCGGTCGACCGGACCTTATCGAAAGCCTCTACCGGAACAGCGTCCAGACGGTAGTATCGGAACGCGCCGGTGGCATCGTAGGGCATCCGCAGCAATGTCACGGTGAGAAAATGCCCGACCCGGGTGAGGACCTTGCGGAAGGGAGTCCAGTCGGCCAGGCTGTCCTCTTTCAGATATCGCGAGCCGACGACGATGTCGAAACCGTCGGCGGCGGCGCGCAATGCCGGAAGATACGACGGCGGATGCGCGAAATCGGAGTCCATCGTGATGATGTGCCGGTACCCCTGCGCGTAGGCCCAGCGAATACCGGCCTGATGCGCGGAACCCACGCCCTGGCGACCAGCCCTGTGCAGCACGTGAATTCGCGGCGAGTGCTCGTGCGCCAGCTCTTCGAGCAGGTCACCGGTGCCGTCGGGGGAGTTGTCGTCGACGAACAGGACATCGAAATCGGTGCCCTGTTCCAGGATCTGAGCAAGCAACGACCCGACGTTGCGACGCTCGTTGTATGTCGGAATCATGACCAGAGTTTTTTCGGAGGCCGCGCTCATGCGATCGAATTTTAGTACCGGCGGCGGCCGAAAGATAGGTGTTGCCGCCATTTTCGAGACCCGTTAGTCTTCGGGTTGGAGGTTTGATGAGAAAAGCTTTGATAACCGGCATCACCGGCCAGGACGGGTCTTATCTGACCGAATTCCTGTTGCAGCAGGGATACGAGGTCCACGGGATTATCCGGCGTGCGTCGAATTTCAATACCGACCGCATCGATCACCTGTATTCCGATACGCATTCACAACGCCGGTTATTCCTGCACTACGGGGATCTCATGGACTCCAGCAGCCTCAACCGCATTCTGGAGGACGTGCGCCCGTCGGAGATCTACAACCTGGGTGCGCAATCGCACGTGCACATCTCGTTCCAGATCCCGGAGTTCACCGCCGAGACCAACGCCATCGGCACGCTGCGCATCCTGGACGCGATCCGCAAGACCGGCATCGCGACCAAGTTCTACCAGGCCTCGTCCTCGGAGCTGTACGGAGGCTTGCACGACGTCGCGCTGAGCGAGGA
>NZ_BAGF01000152.1 GCF_000308755.1 Nocardia pneumoniae NBRC 100136 | reverse complement strand
GTCGACGTGGTGCCGGGACGCGGCAGCGGGTTCTCCCTGGAAGCGCCCGAAGGCGTGCGCTTCCTGATCCGGTCGCGGCTGCTCACCGACGAGGAAGTGGCTTTCCTCGACGCGCGTCCGCCACGAACCGGGGCCGACCAGCCCCGATGAGCGGGGCACCGGCCTGCTGCGGGATACGGCAGCAAGCCGGTGCACCGACCGGGCTGCTCACCGAAACGCCGCCTCGGTGAGCAGCCCGCCCTTCCCCGCCGCGGCACGAAAAATTCCATGCGGGAATAACTGGAGAGCGGATACGGTCGTCCGAGGTGATTAGAGAAGCGAACGAGAGGGGCCACGGTGGCGACCGAGACTGTGACGGCTTCTGTCGGGCTCCGCTCCGAACGGGGCGCCATCCTCGGCTCGCTGATGCTGGCAACCGGGCTGGTCGCGCTCGATTCCACGGTCATCGCCACGGCGGTACTGACCATCACCGACAGTCTCGGTGGTTTCGCGCAATTCCCCTGGCTGTTCTCGGTCTACCTGCTGGCGCAAGCGGTGACGGTGCCGATCTACGGCAAGCTCGCCGACACCGTCGGCCGTAAACCGGTGATCCTGTTCGGGATCGCGATGTTCGCGGTGGGTTCGCTGCTGTGCGGGGTGGCGACCAGCATGCTCGCGCTGATCGTGTTCCGCGCCGTGCAGGGCATCGGCGCCGGTGCGATCCAGCCGATGACGATGACCATCGCCGGTGACCTGTACACGCTGTCCGAGCGCGCCAGGGTGCAGGGCTATCTGGCCAGCGTGTGGGCCATGTCGAGCGTGGCGGGTCCGCTGCTGGGCGGCCTGTTCGCCGAATACGTCAGCTGGCGCTGGATCTTCCTGATCAACCTTCCGCTCGCCGCGCTCGCCTGCTGGATGCTGGTGCGCAGCTTCACCGAGAGCGCGCCGCGGCGCACGCAGCGCGTCGACTACCTCGGCGCGGCCCTGCTCACCCTCGGGGCGGGCGCGCTGATCCTCGGACTGCTCGAGGGCGGTCAGGCGTGGGCGTGGTCCTCCCCCACCAGCATCGGGATCTTCGGCGGCGGCGTGCTCGTGCTCGTGCTGTTCGGGCTGGTGGAGCGCGGCGCGGAGAATCCGATCCTTCCGCTGTGGGTGTTCACCCGCCGCGTGGTGATCGCCAGCAGCCTGGTGTCCGTGCTGATCGGAGCGGTTTTGCTCGGGTTGACCTCCTATGTCCCGACGTTCACCCAGGGCGTGCTCGGCACCGGCGCGCTCGTCGCGGGGCTCACGGTGGGCGCGCTCACCCTCGGGTGGCCGCTGGCCGCCTCGCAGGCCGGGAAGGTGTACCTGCGCGTGGGCTTTCGCACGAGCGCCCTGATCGGCAGCGGACTGGCCGCGCTCGGAGCCGCCAGCACGCTGCTGATCACGCAGGACTCGACGCTGTGGCAGGTCGCCGCATCCTGTTTCGTGATCGGCACCGGCATGGGCCTGGTCGCCACGCCGACCTTGATCGCGGCGCAGACCAGCGCCGAATGGACCGAGCGCGGCGTGGTCACCTCGGCCAATATGTTCGCCCGGTCGATCGGCAGCGCGGTGGGCGTGGCGGTGTTCGGGGCGATCGTGAACGCCAGGGTGGGTCACGCCGATCACCCGCAGCCCGCGGCGCTCGCCTCGGCGGTGCACCTGGTTTTCGGCACCATCGCGGCGATGGCGGTGGTGATGGTGCTCGCGTCGGCCATGATGCCGAGCCGCTCGTCGAGCGACTGACGCGCGAAGTTAGCCGGTTTTCGGAAGTTCGCCCGATACCCTCCGAAGCATGCTGGGCTTCCTGACCGAACCGGACTTGGAGGAAACAGTGGCGATAGCAGTCTGCGCGATCATCGGGGTGTGCTTTCTGGGAATGGGCGGCTACGCGCTGGGTGCGCCCGCCGCGCTGATCCGGCCGTTCGGCGTCCAGCTCACCGAACCACCGGCACGCTATGAGGTGCGCGCCGTATACGGCGGGTTCGGCGTGGCGATGGCGGCCGTGCTCGCCGTGGCCGCGGTGGACCTCGGATCACTGCGCACCGGGATCATGGTCGCCGTCGGCGCCGCCCTCGCGGGCATGGCTCTCGGCCGAGTCGTCTCCGCCATGCTCGACGAGCGAACGGCCTTCTATCCCAACTGGTTCTACTTCGGAGTGGAGGCGATCGGCGCCACCGCGCTGTTCCTCACGGTGTAGCGGGGTCTAGCGCACCACGGATTCGCTTGTCGCGCTGGACTTGCCGAGCTTGTCGAGCAGAAGATAGCCGCCCGACACCAGCACCGCCCACACGACGCCGACGACGACAGCGGTGCGGCCGCTCTCGGTGAACAGAAGCAGCACCACGACCAAACCGAGGAACGCCAGCGCCAGCACCGTGGTGTAGGGCGCGGCGGGAAGCCGGTAGTCGCTCGCGGGCAGCTCCCCGCGGGCGACTTTGGCGCGGTAGAGCAGATGGCACACCAGGATGACACCCCAGACGAAGATGATGCCGATCGTCGACACCGAGGTGATGTAGGCGAACGCCTTGTCCGGGGAGATGACGTTGACGATCACGCCGATCACCATCGCCGCCGCCGACGCGGTGATGCCGGCGTAGGGCACCGCGTTCGGGCTCAGTTTGCTGAGCCGGGCGGGCGCCTCGCCGTGCAGTGACAGGGTGCGCAGCATGCGGCCGGTCGAGTAGATGCCCGAGTTGCACGACGACAGCGCCGCGGTGAGCAGCACGAAGTTGACGATGCCTGCCGCGCCGGGAATGCCGATCTGCTCGAACACCTCCACGAACGGGCTCTTGCCCGCGTGGAAGTTACGCCAACTGGACACCGACATGATCACCACCAGCGCACCGACATAGAACAAGCCGATCCGGAACGGCAGCGTGTTGATCGCCTTACGCAAGGTCTTGCGCGGCTCGCGCGCTTCCCCCGCGGTGACGCCGACCAGTTCGACACCGACATAGGCGAACAGCACGATCTGCAGCACCAGCAGCGACTGGCCGATGCCGTTGGGGAACACGCCGCCGTCGGCCCACAGGTTGGTGACGGTCGGGTCGGCCGCGTGGCCGAATCCGAACAGCAGCACACCGATGCCGAGCAGGATCATGCCGACGATCGCGGTGACCTTGATGGTGGAGAACCAGAACTCGCCCTCGCCGAACAGCCGCACGGAGATCAGGTTGGCCGCGAACATCACCGCGAGCACGACCAGCGCGGTGATCCACGGTGCGATGTCGAACCAGTACTCCACGTACTTGCCCGCCACGGTGATCTCGGCCATGCAGGTGGCCACCCACACCGCCCAGTACGACCAGCCGGTCACGAAACCCGCGAAGCGGCCGAGGAATTCGTGGGCGTACTCCGCGAAGCTGCCCGAGATCGGGCGGTAGGTCAGCAGTTCGCCGAGCGCACGCATGATCACGAAGATGGCCAGGCCAGCGGCCAGGTAGGCCAGGATCAGCCCGGGACCGGCCTGCTCGATGGCACCGCCTGCGCCGTAGAACAGGCCGGTGCCGATCGCGCCGCCGATGGCGATCATCTGGATGGTGCGCGGGTTCAGGCCCCGTGCGTAGCCTTCCGAGTCGCCGCGGTCGGCCGGGTCGAGCGGTCCCGCGTCCGGACGATGACGGTCGGAAGTTGTCATGCGGCGGTCCTTCCCCTCGCTGAGCGGCGACGCGGTCGTCGGTCGCCGCGCCGAACACGTTCTCGGAGCATCGCGGGTTCGGCATGAATCAGCCCGTCACGCTACCGCGCCGCGCGGAGGCGCCCTGCTGCCGGGCGGCGGATTTCTACCGGATCGGACATTCCGCATGCCATCATCGGTGCGATACCGATGAGAACCTGTCATGACTGAACAACCCACGCGGCGGCCGCGACCGCGTCGCTACGCCCTCCGCATTGTCGTCGCCGTGATCGCGGTCCTCGCCGTCCTCGTAGGCGCGGCGTTCGCGACGACGAATGTCCTGCGCATTCCCGCGCCGCCGACCTTGCTGAACCTCATGGTCGACCCGCCCTCCACCCAGGGCGCGCTGTTCGAGAGCAGGACGGTGGCCGCTTCCGCCACACCGCGTCCCCTGCCGCTCGCGACGCGTCCGCTGCCGGAGCGGATCCCGTGGAAGGGCGCGCAGGTCTCGGTCGGCGACTTCCTCCGCATCACGCACACCAATTCGTTCCTGGTTCTGCGCGGCGGCGCCCTGACCCACGAGTGGTATCGCGACGGCGTCGCGGCGACCACGCGTCAGTCCTCGTGGTCGGTGGCGAAGTCGATCGTGTCGTTGCTCACGGGCCGGGCCATCGATGCCGGGAAGCTCCGCGAAGACGATCGCCTGGTGGACCTCCTGCCCGAGCTGGCCACCGGCGGCCCCTACGACCGCGTCACCATCCGCGATCTGCTGGACATGGCCTCCGGCGTCGACGTCTCGGAGAACTACAACAAATACCTGCCGCTGACCGGCACCGCCCGCATGTATCTCACCGAGGACCTGGCCGGATTCGTCCGCGAGCACCGGGGCCTTCGATTCGAGCCCGGCAGTGCGGGCCAGTACCGCAGTGTGGACACCCAACTGCTCGGCATGGCGGTGGCGAAAGTCGAGAGGATGCCGCTGGGTGAGGTGTTGCAGCGCGACATCTGGGGTCCGATCGGCGCGCAGGACGACGCGCTATGGAACCTCGACCGCGCGGGCGGGCAGGAGAAAGCGTTCTGCTGCCTGAACGCCACCGCTCGCGATTTCGCCAAGATCGGCCAGCTGGTGCTGGACGGCGGACGCGCGGGCGATGCGCAGATCGTGCCGCCCGCGTGGATCGAGCGCATCCGCACCCCGGCTCCGCACCAGGTCGGCGAGTGGCGTTACAGCGCGCAGTGGTGGCATCCGACCGGCGGGGACGGCGCCGACCTCACCGCCGTCGGGGTGTACGGACAGTACGTCTATGTCGACCCGCCCAGCGGCACGGTCATCGTCAAGCTCAGCGACCACGGGACCACGCAGGACGAGCAGGAGACCGTCGAGGTGTTCCGCGCGATCGCGCGCGGCTGAGGCGGCCGCGAAATAGACCGGACACGCGGGGCGTTGGGAGTGGGCATCGGCACTCTGGAGGAGACCCATGATCGACGTCCCGTTGTCCGTACTGGATCTCGCGCCGGTGCAGTCCGGCCGCACCGTCGGCGAGGGGCTCGACGCGACCACCGAGTTGGCGCGGCGCACCGAGGCTTCGGGGTATCACCGGTTCTGGGTCGCCGAACACCACAACATGCCGGGCATCGCCAGTTCGGCGCCTAGCGTGCTGCTCGCCCACTTGGCGGCCGCCACCTCGACCATCCGGGTCGGTTCCGGCGGGGTGATGCTGCCCAACCACGCTCCGCTGGTGGTCGCCGAGCAGTTCGGAACCCTGCACGCGCTGCACCCGGGACGCGTCGACCTGGGCATCGGACGCGCGCCGGGGACCGACCAGGCGACCGCCCGCGCGCTGCGGCGGACCGAGAACGGGTTGTCGGCGGAGTCGTTCCCCCAGGAACTGGCCGCTTTGCTGGGCTACTTCAGCGGCGCTGATCCCGGTGGCATCGCCGCGACGCCGGGCCGCGGCGAGGAGCCGGAGATCTGGCTGCTCGGCTCCAGCGGCTACAGCGCGCAGGTCGCGGCCGTACTGGGCCTGCCGTTCGCCTTCGCCCACCACATCGCCCCCGATAACACCGAGCCCGCGCTGGCGCTGTACCGCGAGCATTTCCGGCCCTCGGACCGGTTGCCGCGCCCGCACGCGATGGTGGCGGTCGCCGCCATCTGCGCCGATACCGACGAGCGCGCCGAAACCCTCGCCCGACCCCGCGACCTGGCGTTCCTGAATCTGATCCGCGGCACACCGCAGGCTCTGGCGACGCCGGAGGAGGCCGCCGCGTTCGAACCGTCGGAGCACGAGCGCGCGTTCATCCGACAGCGCAGGGCCGGGCAACTGCTCGGCTCGCCGGAGACGGTGCGCGCTCAGCTCACCGACCTGCTGCGGCGCACCGAGGCCGACGAGCTGATGATCAACACACTGGTCTACGACATCGACGATCGCGCCCGTTCCTTCGAATTGATCAAGGAGAAGGTCGCCGCGTAAGAACTGGATCAGTGCAGCCGGAAGCCGTGGTTGGTCAGCGATTCGCGCAGCCGGTGCCTGCCGTTGAGGCTGGCCGCCGACGCGAGCCGGGCCAGCACGCGTTCGGTCCAGGAGTGCGAGAGTTGTTGCTCGGCATAGAATTCCGCGATCCGGGCCTCGTACTCGGCCACATGCGCACGCTGGGCTGCCAGATCGTAGGTCTCCCGGTGCAGGACGGCCGCCTGCGGCAGACGGGGCTTCACCCGGGTGTCCTCGGCGGGATCGGGATGACCGACCACCAAGCCGAAGACGGCGAACACCTGGGGCGGCAAGGCCAGCTCGGCCGCGACCTCCTCCGGCTTGTTGCGCAGCGCGCCGATGTAGACGGTGCCGAGCCCGAGGGATTCCGCGGCGACCACCGCGTTCTGCGCCGCGAGTGCGGCATCGATGAAGCCGACATAGCTCGACTCGAGATAGTCCGCGCCGTCCAGCGGCGCGCCGCGGTCGTCGGCGAGCTGGCGCAGTCGCGCGAAATCGGCCGTCCACACCAGCAGCACCGGCGCCTGCACGATATGGGCCTGATCGCCGGCGAGCGCGGCCAAGCGGGCCTTGCGTCGCGGGTCGCGCACCGCGATGACGCTCCAGACCTGCAGATTCGACGAGGTCGGCGCGGACTGCGCCGCGGAGCTCAGCAGGCGCAGCGTGGCGTCGGGCACCGGGTCGGGCAGGTAGCGGCGCACCGAGCGATGCTCGTGCAGCACCTGCAGCACCTGGTTCCACTGCGGGGGCTCGACCGGCTCGGAATCGCGGTAGCGCTGCTGCACGGCATGGGTCGGTGTCGGCACGAACTGCGTCATGCTCGTCATCCTCGCTGCCCAGCGGCGCGCCGTCAGCGGTTGCCCGCAGCGTGAGCCGAACGCGGGTAAGTTAGTAAGGCAATCCTAATTACTTTCTTTTCGGAGGTTCTCTTGGCCCGCCCTCGCACCACCCTCACCGTGCAACGCACCGAGTGGCTGACCCCGCATCTGATCCGGGTCCATCTCGGCGGCCCCGGCTTCGACGCGTTCCGGCCCAGCGAACACACCGACTCGTATGTGAAGTTCATATTCCCGCGCGACGGGATCGAGGTGTTGCGCACCTACACCGTCCGCTCGGTGGACCCGGTCGCCCGGGAGATCGCCGTGGATTTCGTCTTCCACGGCGCGGAGGGAATCGCGGGACCGTGGGCGGCCGCCGTCCAGCCGGGCGACACCATCGACCTGTACGGTCCGGGCGGCGCGTACTCGCCCCGCCCGGACGCCGACTGGCACCTGCTGGCCGGTGACGAGGCGGCGCTGCCCGCGATCGCGGCCGCGCTCGAGGCGATGCCGGGCGACGCGACCGGGTTCGCGTTCGTCGAGGTCGCCGGTCCGGACGACGAACTGCCGCTGAAGAAGCCGGACGGCGTCGAGTTGACCTGGCTGCATCGCGGCGTCCGCCCGCCCGGTGAGCTGCTCGCCGAGACCGTCCGCCAGGCGCCCTGGGCGCAAGGGCAGGTGCAGGTGTTCATTCACGGCGAGGCCAAGTCGGTCATGCAGGACCTGCGCCGCTATGTGCGCAACGAGCGCGGAGTTCCCGCCGAGTGGGCGTCGTCGATCTCCGGCTATTGGCGTCTCGGCCGCACCGAGGAAGGCTTCCGGGAGTGGAAGGCCGAACTCAACGCGGCCGAGGCGGCAGCGGCCAACGGCTGAACCGGCGCTGGTGGGCGTCCTGCGGACGCCCACAACAACCTTTGTTGCACAGGTGTTTTCGGCATAAACGATGCGCTCAGTCGCCCCAGCCGCTCTGCGCCAGAATCCCCTCCCAGGTCAACGACGGCAGCTCGGGGTGGCGCTGCCGCAGGATGACACCGGCCAAGCTCCCTGGCGGCGCTTTCTGCGGCTTCGCCAGGGCTTGCGCTTCCAGGACGTCACCGAGCGCGCGGCTGCCGCCCAGCCGCGGATACGCGCGGTGCACCAGGTCGGCGAAGCCGGGCGGCAAATCGGTCGGCGCGCCACCGATGTCGAGACCGATGCCGTCCACGGCGATCCAGGTTTCCGGCGGCCTGCGGCGGCGCCACACCGGCGAGTCGGTGAAGCCCGCGGTGTGCGCGGCGATCGCGTCCCAGATCGTGTCCACCCTGGCATCGGTGACACCGTTGTCCTCCAGGAATCGCGCGGCGAAGTCGGCGCCATCAATCTCGAATTTCTGGTCGCCGTTGGCGATGTCGGCCAAGCCGATGTCGTGCAGCGCGCAGATGAGGTACATGGTCTCCTCGTCATAGTCGACACCGGGCCGGATGCCCTGCTGTTCGGCGAGGGCGCGTCCGAAGAGGAAGCCGCGCATGCTGTGGTTGCGCAAGAGTGGCGAAAGCCGGGTGGTGATCAGTTCGCCAACCTTGCCCGCCACGGCCGCGACTGGAATGCTCAACGAAAGCTGTTGTGCCGTAGCTATTTTCGCAGTGACAGTGAATGCGCTCGCAGCAAAGCCAGCGCCCAGCGCGGCACGGCGTGATATCGACATGGTCGACTCCCTGGTGAGTGGTGCGATCAGCGCGCGGGCGCGCGGAAACGCCTGCGGTAGTCGCTCGGCGACGTGCCGAGCGATTCGACGAAAGTCCGGCGCATCGTCTCCTCGGAGCCGAACCCGCAGCGGCGGGCGACCACCGCCATCGGCTCATCACCGGATTCGAGCAGCGCCTGCGCGGCCTCGAGCCGGGCTTGTTTGACATAGCGCCCCGGCGTCATGCCGATTTCCTGCTGGAACAACCGGCTCAAATGACGCTCGCTCAACGCGGCGCGGGCCGCCATCGCCGCCAGGCTGTGGTCCGCGCACAGGTCGGCGATCACCGCGTCCACCACCTGGCGCAGACCGCCGGCGCGCGGGGTCGGGATGCTGGTACGCACGCTGAACTGCGACTGCCCACCCGGCCGGTGCAGGAATACGACGAGGTGCTTGGCCAAATTGCGCGCGAGTTCGGCCCCGTGCTGCTCCTCGACGAGCGCCAAGGCCATGTCGATGCCCGCGGTGACGCCCGCCGACGTGATGATCGGGCCGTCCCGCACATAGATGGCGTCGGCGTCGACCTGGACGCGCGGAAACCGCTGGGCGAGTTCGGCGCAGGCCAGCCAGTGCGTGGTGGCGCGCCGACCGTCGAGCAGTCCCGCTTCCGCGAGCACGAACGCACCCGTGCACACCGACGCCACCCGGCGAGCGGCGCCGCCGATCGCGCGCACCGCGTCCACGAGTGCGTCCGGAACACGATCTTCGGGCGCGTACCCCGGCACCAACAGGGTTTCGATCGTTCCGCCCAATTCGCTGAGCGCACCATCGACCCCCAGCGGCACTCCCACGTCGGTGCGCACGGCCGCGCCGTCCGGCGAGGCGAACCGGATCCGGTGCCCAGCCCAATGCAGCACCTGCACCGGCCCGGCGACGTCGAGCATCAGCACACCGTCCGACACCGCGACCACGACGTCACCACCTGCCTGCATGAACCCAGTCTCGAGGCAGCGGGCCATGTCGGCAAGGACAGGTGCCCCACAGATCCAGACATGCTACGCCATAGAGTCCATGCACCCGCGCCTACTGGCATTGCGTTCGTGGTACAGGTCTCGGGCAGGTCCATGCGGTGATCGTGTCGTCACCTCCGACCCGGACGACTCGACCGCGCTCGATCCTGCTGTGCGGCTGGTGGTGGTCTAGCCCTACCCGGGCCGTGAGGTTTCCGGTGGCACGATGGCCGCTCACATCGACTCGTCCTAGGGCACACCGATGACCGGGCGGACTGGATCACAGTCGCCCGGCCATCGGGTTCCGCTGCGGCGCGCTACTGTCGCGGCGCGCGCAACGCCTCCTCCACGAACTGCGTGGTGTAGGTCTTGGACAGGTCGATGCGGTCGCGCACGGGACGCACATTCTTCGAGTACTTCCCGAGGATGTCCAGCACGTTCTGTGCGCCTTCCGGTTTCATCAGGCCGTCGCCGTTGAACATGCCGATCGAGTCGCGGATCGACTGGACGTAGAGGTCCTTGCCCGCGCTGGCGTACTGCGGGGGCATCTTCGCCGCGATCTCCTCCGGGGTGTGCGTCTTGATCCATTGCAGCGTCTGCACGAACGCGGCGGCGAGTTTGCGCACGATCTCCGGGTGGGCGTCGATGGTCGCGCAGCTCATGTACAGCGAGGTCGCCGGATACAGCCCGCCGAGGGCGGCCCTCGTCCCCGCCTCGGTGCGCATGTCGACCAGGATCCGTGCCTCGCCGGAGTTCACCATCTGCGCCACGGTCGGGTCGGTGGTCATGCCCGCGTCGATGCCGTCGTGGTTCATGCCCGCGATGAACGTCTGGCCCGCACCGACTTTCACCCGGGTGTAGTCGGCGGTGGTCATGCCCTCCTGGCCGGTGAGCGCCTGGGTGAGGAAGTCGGTCGAGGAACCGAGCGAGGTCACGCCGAGCTTCCTGCCGCGCAGATCGGCGACCGAGGTGATGGCGGCCGCGTCGGCCTTCGACACCAGTTCGACCTCGCCCGGCACGTCCGACATCTGCACCACCGAGCGGATGCACTGGTCTTTGGCCTGCAAGTCGATGGTGTGGTCGTAGAACCCGACCACGCCCTGCACGTCACCGGTGAGCAACGCGGTTTCGGCGTTGGCGCCGGACTGCTCGCCGAGCAGCTTCACGTCGATGTCGTTGCTGTGGAAGAAGCCCAGCTGCTGGGTGAGCATGGCGGGCAGGTAGATCACCTTCTCCAGCCCGCCCACCATGATCGTGATCTGCGGGCGGCCGTCGGCCATCGGAATGGTGCGGGAGTCCCGGCATCCGGTGGTCAGCAGCAGCGCCGCGATCGCGACGACGACGAGCGCCCAATGCTTGCGATGCGTCATGATCAGATCCCGTGGTTCGACGTCGCCTGCGACGGCCGCCATTTCAGCAACCGGTTCTCCGCCATGCCGATGCCCCACTCCGCGATCAGCGCGATCACGGTGATGATGATCATGCCCGCGTAGATGCCCGCCGAGTCGAAGGTGCCCTGCGCGTTGCTGATCAGCAGTCCCAAACCTTTGCTCGCGCCCGCGTATTCGCCCACCACGGCGCCGATCAGGGCGAAGCCGAAGGCGGTGTGCAGGCTGGACAGGATCCAGGTGGTCGCGCTCGGCAGCACGATCGACACCAGCACCTGCCTGCGGCTGGCGCCGAGGATGCGGGCGTTGTTGATGACGTTGCCGTCCACCTCGCGCGCCCCGGTGAACGCGTTGAAGAACACCGCGAAGAACACCAGCACCACCACCGTCGCCACCTTCGAGCTCAGCCCGAGGCCGAACCAGATGATGAACAGCGAGGCGAGCACGATGCGCGGAACCGCGTTGAGCGCCTTGATGAACGGCGCGAGCACCTCGGCCCAGTACCGGCTGCGGCCGAGCAGCACGCCGAGCACCACACCGGCCACCGTGCCGATGGCGAAGCCGAGCACGGCTTCCTGCACCGTGGTGTAGATCTGCAGCCAGATCGAGCCGAACTGGGTGCCCTCGGTGAACCATTCGACCAGCCGCGCCCAGATCAGCGACGGCTTGGAGTAGAAGAACGGGTCGATCCACACCGTCGCGGTGAGCTCCCACGCGCCGAGCCAGAGGGCGACCAGCGCAGCGCGCAGCCCCCAGGTGCGCAGACGGGCGCGGCGGGCGTTCGTCCGCACTCTGGCCAGAATCTGCTCTTCGGTCTCGTTCTCCACCACCGGCGTCGCGGCGGCGTCGGCGACCAGCACGTCATGCGACACGGGAGGCTCCCTTCGCCCGGGCTGCCTCGACCTGGTCGCGCAGCGTTTCCCAGATTTCCTTGTAGATGTCGCGGAACTCGGCGGTCAGCCGCACGTCCTCGACGCTGCGCGGCCGCGAGAGCCCGACCGGGAAGTCACCGCAGACGGTGGCCGGGCTCGCGGTCATGACGACCACCCGGTCGGCGAGCACGATCGCCTCCTCCAGATCGTGGGTGACGAAGATGACCGCCGCGTTGGTGCCCGCCCAGACCCGCAGCAGCTCGTCCTGCATGAGCTGGCGGGTCTGCACGTCCAGGGCGCTGAACGGCTCGTCCATCAGCAGGATCTCCGGCTCGTTGACCAGCGTCTGCGCCAGCGCGACGCGCTTGCGCATACCGCCGGACAGCTGGTGCGGGTAGTAACGCTCGAACCCGGCCAAACCGACCTTGCGCACCCACGCCGACGCCTTCTCGCGCGCCTCGGCTTTCGACGCGCCGCGCAGGCGCGGACCGAGCGCGACGTTGTCCAGCACGCTCTTCCACGGCAGCACCGCGTCCTGCTGGAACATGTAGCCGATGCCGTCCGGGATGCCGTTGACGTCCTCGCCGCGCACCAGCGTCCGCCCGGCCGAGGCCGGTTCCAGCCCGGACACCAGCGAGAGCGTGGTGGACTTGCCGCATCCGGTCGGGCCGACGACGGCGACGAATTCGCCGGGGCGCACCTCGAGGTTCAAATTCCGCACGGCGGTGTGGATTCCACCGCCGGTGCCGGGGAAGCGCTTGGTCGCGCTCCGCAGCTCGATGAGTGATTGCGTCATTGCTTCCTACTCCTGCGAGATCGGGATAGGGCGACCGTACGTGTCCCGGGTCACATCGAGGAGCTTGTGCGCACAACCTCCAGAAACACTGGGATTCGCCGGTTTTGCGCGTTCTGCTCACACCTCGTGGGTGTCCAACGGCCGCGGCCGGACGAATTCCCCTAAGCCGCGCGGGATCGAGCAGGGCAAGAGGCGCGGCATAAGTTATGCGGGCAATTCCATGAGCTGCGCATTGCCGCGGGCGGTGAGGAAATCCAGGAGACAGGTGCGCGGCATCCCCATCCCGGACAGATGACCGGCGAGCGTCACGACCATCTGCGCTCCCGAGCGGCGGCACGCGTGCACGAGCTCGACGAACGCCTGCGGAACCGACCAGGTCTGCGGTGACGGCTCATGGAATACCGCCCCGAACTCATAGCCGTGCTCACCAGCGAATGCCTCCAGCTGGGCAGCGCACCGGGCGGCTTCCGAAGCCGTCAGTAAATCCAAGCGAAGATAGCCGTACATCAGCGGACGAACCCTCGTGTCACCGGCCGGCTCGATATCCCCCGAATTGCTGTTCCATTTACTCATGGTGTCGCTCATGACTGTGTAGTGGATCGGTGGTGGATGATGCAGCGTGAGTATTCAGTTCGGCCCGGAGAAGTGCTTCGTCGCGCTTCGCGACTCGATGAGTGATTGCGCCATTGCCCACTGCTCGAGATCGGGATAAGACCACCGTATGTGTCCCGCGTCACAACCAGGAGCTTGTGCGCACAATCGCCACATACACGGAATTCGCCGATTTGGCGCATTCTGCTCACGCTGTGCCATGTGGTCTATGCTGCGGCTATGGCCACTGAGCGCTCGCGGGCCGTGCGGTTGCGGACACAGGTTTTGCTCTTGCAGATCGTGGTCGTCACGCTGACGCTCGGTGTCGCGTTCGCGGTGTTCGGCTACCTCAGCGATCAGCGGTTACGCGATACCTACGGGCAGCGCGCGCTGGCCATCGCGCGCACGGTCGCCGCCGACCCGGTGGTGCGCCGGGAGGTAGGCCGGTACGCACCGGGTACGACCAGCAACGATCCCGCGACATACCAGGAACTCGCCGCGGGTCCCCTGGAGCGGCTGGCCGTGGACGCTACCCTGCGAAACCAGGCGTTGTTCGTGGTGATCGTCGATGACGCGGGCATCCGCCTCGCACATCCGGACCCCGCCCGGCTCGCCGAGCACGTCAGCACCGACCCGTCCGAAGCGCTCGCCGGACAGGAGACGATCACCGAGGCACGCGGCACGCTCGGCGACTCGGTACGCGCGAAGGTACCTGTACGCGCCCCCGACTCCGAGCAGGTGGTCGGCGCGGTGAGCGTCGGCATCTCCACCGACGCGGTGCACGACCAACTGCTGGACGATCTGCGCACCGCGGGCGCGCTGGTCGGCGCGGCGCTGCTGGTCGGCATCGTGGGCTCGGTCCTGCTCGCCCGGCGGTGGCGCGGGCTGACGCTGGGGCTGGAGCCGGACGAGCTCGCCGAACTGGTGCGCGGCCAGGCCGCGGTGCTGCACGGCATCGGCGGCGGCGTGCTCGCCGTCGACGCGTCCTGGCGCACGACCTTCGTCAACGACGAGGCGCGCAGGCTGCTCGGCATCGCACCCGCCATCGGACGACCGGTGGACGAGATCGGGCTGACCCCACGGGTGCTGGAGGCGTTCCGCAACCTGGACGAACAGCCCGCCTCCGCGACGGTCGGCTCGCATATCGTGATCGTCTCGGCGCGGCGGGTCAGCCGGGACGGGCGCGATCTCGGCGCGGTGCTCACCGTGCGCGACCGCACCGACGTGGAGTCGCTGACCAGGCAGCTGGACGCGGTGCAGTCGATGAGCACGGTGCTGCGTGCCCAGCGGCACGAATTCTCCAACAAAATGCACCTGATCAGCGGCCTTCTGCACAGCAGACGCGTCGAGGAGGCGTCCCGATCGATCGACGAGCTGATCGGCGCCGGCCCGCTCGGCCCGGCGACACCGGGCATCGACGCCATCCACGACGCGTACCTGCAGGCGTTCCTGGCCGCCAAGGCGGCGCACGCCAGGGAGAGCGGCGTCGAACTCGTGCTCGGACCCAACACCTGGGTGGAGGGCAGCCTCGCCGATCCGGTGGACGTGACGACCGTCCTCGGCAACCTGCTGGACAACGCGATGGAGGCCGTCCGCGATCGTGGCCGCCCGATCCGTCAGGTGGAAGTCGAACTGGTACAAGAGGATTCGACCTTGCACATCGCCGTCGCCGACAGCGGCGACGGCGTGGCGCCGGAGCTGGTCGACACGCTGTTCACCGAGGGGATCTCGACCCGCCCGGACCAGGGCGTACCCGGCGGGCGCGGAGTGGGGCTGGCGCTGATCCGCCAGATCGCGCGCGCCCACGGCGGCGACGTGCGCCTGTCCAGCCCCGGCGGCGGGCAGCCGCCGCTGACCGGCGCCGAATTCATCGCCCGCATACCCGGAGTGCTCGCCGACAGCGAGGTGCCATGGCCACAACCGCTCTGACCGTCCTGGTCGTCGACGACGATTTCCGGGTCGCCAACCTGCACGCCGGAATCGTCGAGTCCATCGCGGGCTTCACCGTGGCGGGCACCGCCAACACCCTCGCCGCCGCGCGGGAACTCGTCGCGGCAGGACCGATCGATCTCGCCCTGGTGGACGTCTACCTGCCGGATGGGTCCGGCATCGATTTCGTCCGCGAAATCCATTGCGACGCCATGATGCTCACCGCATCAACGGAGAGCGACGCGGTGCGGGCGGCGATCGCGGCGGGTGCGCTGGCCTATCTGATCAAGCCTTTTCCGCACACCGAACTGGCCGCGCGGCTGGCCGCGTACGCCCGCTACCGGCGCATCCTCGCCGCACCGCAGATCGACAACACCCGGGTGGCCGCCGCGCTGCACGCACTGCGTCCCGCCGCCACCACGACCGCGTCCGCCACGGTGGCGTCCTCCCCCACGAAAGATCTTGTCCTGCAATGCATTCACGAGGCGGGCGTTCCGCTGTCCGCTGGTGAGGTGGCCACCGCCATCGGCGTCTCCCGCGCCACCGCCCAACGCTACCTCGCCGCCCTCGTCTCGAGCGGCGCCGTGCGCATGCGCCTGCGCTACGGCAGCACCGGACGCCCCGAGCAGGAGTACTCGGCGGCGCCCCAACGCTGAACGAACCGTGCGCCCTCGTTCACGCGGTGCGGACGGGGAATCGCCGTGCCCACGGCTCGTGGGGCGTACGCGCGGCGTTGAGCACGGAGCTGAGCAGGCGATACCAGCCCGCGATGGTGACGAGTTCGAGGATCTGATCGTCGCCGTAGCGTGCGGTGAGTTCCGGCCACAGGTCATCGGAGATGTCCGCGGTGTCGTGCAGTTCGTCGGCGAGCCGCACGAGCACGGCGTCCTGCGGCGACCACACCGGGTCGTCGGCGGCAGCGGTCGCGGTGGCGTCGGTTTGCTCGACGGTCACACCCACCTCGGGCGCCTGGACCACGGCGTGCACACCCCACTCGTACTCCGCGCCTGCCCTGGCGCAGACGCGATGGATGACGATTTCGCGGTCGCGCGGCGGGACGCGACCGTGACCGAGGATGCCCGCTCCGAGCGGACGCATGCGGCCGAACAGTTCCTCGTGGATCGCGAGGGTGCGGAACAGCGCCAGCGGTTCGACCGCCGCACCGGTCGGCATCCATTTGAGCAGCTGTTCCTCCACGCCGGGCGGGTACGGCGGGCTCAGCGGCGCGATGCGAGGGCGGGCTTGTTTCGCTGTCATGGTTCGGGCCTCTCGATGTCGGTATCCTTGCTTCGAAAATCAGAGCAAGGACGGTGACGATGGTAGCTTCGGAATCCGAAGCAGACAAGGTGCCCGCGGTCGGCTCCCCGGTGCGCGGCTCGCGCTCGGGACGCCCGATCATGGTGCTGCTGGATCTGCTCGGCAGACGGTGGACGCTCCGGATGCTGTGGGAACTGCGTGACGGACGCGCGGTCACCTTTCGCGAGTTGCAGGCGCGCTGCGATGGCGTGTCGGCCAGCGTGCTCAACGATCGGCTGCGCGAATTGCGTGCGGCGCGGATCGTCGTCGCGGGAAACAGCGGGTATCACCTCAGCGGCGACGGGGTGGATCTGGTGGCCGCGCTCGCCCCGCTACAGGATTGGGTGCGGCGTTGGACCGACGAAGCCGGGGACGAACCGACCTGAGCTTCCGCCACAATCGTCCATATCCTGCGGTCGCGCGCCCACGGCGCGCTCCGCGCAAGCGCCACAGGCGGGGTCGGCAAGACGACCGCAGCGTTCATCCGGCGACGGTAGCGTCACGGTATGAGCATCCTCGACGTCGCCATTGTGGGCTTTGGCTTGGCCGGGTCGGTGTTCCACGCACCGCTGATCGCCGCCGAGCCTCGGATGCGGGTGGCGGCGGTGGTCACCTCGTCAGCCGAACGCGCCGAGCTAGCGCGGCGCGAGCACCCTGGCGTGCGCGTGGTCTCGCACGCCGAGGAGCTGTTCGCCGCGCCGACCGGGATCGATCTGGTCGTGATCGCGACGCCCAACCGCACGCACGCGCCGCTGGCCGGGCAGGCGCTCGACGCCGGATTGCCGGTGGTGGTGGACAAACCGTTCGCGGTGTCGGTGGCCGACGCCGAAGATCTCGTCGTGCGAGCGGAGCGGTCCGGGCTCGCGCTGTCGGTCTTCCAGAACCGGCGCTGGGACGGCGACTTCCGTACCGTGCGCGAACTCGTGCGGACCGGAAAACTCGGCGTGGTGCGCCGTTTCGAGTCGCGGTTCGAGCGCTGGCGCCCGGTCCCCAAAGGCGGCTGGCGGGAGATCGGCTCCGACGACGAGGGCGCGGGCATCCTGCTCGACCTCGGCAGCCACCTGGTGGACCAAGCCGTGACGCTGTTCGGCCCGGTGCGCTCGGTGTACTGCGAACTCGACCGGCGGCGCGAGACGATCACCACCGACGACGACGCGTTCGTCGCGCTCACCCACACCAGCGGTGTACGGTCCCATCTCTGGATGAATGCCGTCGCCCCGCAACCCGGCCCGCGCTTCCGGGTACTCGGCTCCGAAGCCGGTTACGTCACCTACGGGCTCGACCCGCAGGAAAACGCGCTGCGGTCCGGCCGCCGCCCCGACGACGGATTGCCCTGGGGCACAGTCGAATCCGAACGCTGGGGCGTTCTGGGCACCGAACCGGACTTCGCGCCGCTACCCACAGAGCCGGGCGACTACCCCGCGTTCTACTCCGCGATGGCCGCCGCCGTACTCGACGGCGCGCCGGTTCCGGTGGACCCGCGCGACGCTGTCACCACCGTGCGCCTGTTGGCGAAGGCGCGCGAGTCGGCCGCCGCCGGTGTGACCGTCACCGCCTGACCGGGACTGGTCGCCCGTACTCGTCGGCGCACCTGTTCCGATCGATCCGCCCCGCACCGCGCTCCGTCTTCTGGCGAAGGCACGGCCGCCGCCGGTGTGACCGTCACCGCCCGACCAGAGCTGGCAACCCCCGCCGGGAGTCGATAACGTCGATCCCCGGGTCGACCCGGCCGGGCGGCCCGTCGGCGGAGAGGAGATCCGTATGGGTTCAACGGTTTTCGCGGTGTTCCTGCCGCTGGCCCTGGCCTTGGTGATGTTCGGGCTCGGATTGACCCTGACGGTGGACGATTTCGCGCGGGTGCTGCGGTATCCGAAGGCGGCGCTGATCGCGCTGGTGTGCCAGATGGTGGTGCTGCCCGCACTGTGCCTGGGCATGGTCTACCTGTTCGGCCTCGACGGCGCGCTGGCCGTGGGCATGATGCTGCTCGCCGCTTCGCCGGGCGGGCCGTCGGCCAATCTGTTCAGCCACATCGCCGGCGGCAACGTCGCGCTGAACATCACGCTGACGGCGATCAATTCGGTGCTCGCGGTGTTCACCATGCCGGTGGTGGTCGCGCTGGCCTACACGTTGTTCCTGGACGGCGACGGATCGCTTGGACTGCGTCCGGACAAGTTCGCGCAGGTCTTCGCCATCGTGCTGGTGCCCGTCGCGATCGGCATGGTGGTGCACCGGCGGTTCCAGGCGTGGTCGCAGCGGATGCGCGGCACGGTCAAGATCCTGTCCATCGTGGTGCTCGCGCTCGTGGTCGCCGCGGCGGTGGGCAAGAACTTCGAGACGCTCACCGAGAACATCGGCACGCTGGCCTCGATCTGCCTGTCCTTCGCGGTGATCAGTCTGACCATCGGCTACTTCGTGCCCCGGTTGTTCCGGGTGGACACCGATCAGGCGATCGCTTCGGCCATGGAGATCGGCATCCATAACGGGGCGATCGCGATCGCCGTCGCCGCTTCGGTTCTGCACGAGGACGCGATGGCCGTGCCGGGCGCGGTATACGGCGTGCTGATGAACATACCCGCGGCGCTCGCGGCATATCTGCTGGCCAGGCGCGCGCGGCGGGACCGGAGCACGCCGCAGCCCAGCATGGCGAGTTAGTGGCGATTCCGGGCGATCCGGACACGGGCGCGCCCACTGAGTAGCCTTTCGGAGGGTCGAGGCCATTCGAAGGGAGCCAGCAGCGATGCAACCGCTCGGTGCGAGCGATCCGACGCGGATCGGCGACTATCGGCTGCTCGGTGTGCTAGGCGCGGGCGGCATGGGCCGGGTCTATCTGGGGCGCAATGCGGGCGGGCGCACCGTTGCGGTCAAGGTGATCCGCCCGGACATGATCGACGCCGAATTCCGCGCGCGCTTCCGGCGCGAGGTCACCGCGGCGCGCCGGGTCGGCGGACGGTTCACCGCACCGGTGCTCGACGCCGACGTCGACGCCGAACCACCCTGGCTGGCCACCGGTTATGTGGCTGGTTTCGCACTGGCCGACGCGGTCGACACCTATGGTCCGTTCACCGAGAACTCGCTGCTCGTGCTGGCGCACGGGCTGGTCGAGGCGCTGATGGGGGTCCATCGGGCGGGCGTGGTGCACCGCGACCTCAAACCGTCGAATGTCCTGCTGGCCCTGGACGGCCCGAAGGTGATCGATTTCGGCATCGCCCGCGCCATCGAGGACAGCAAGCTCACCACGACCGGAAAGGTCATCGGTTCACCGGGATTCATGTGCCCGGAGCAGGTGACCGGCGATCCGATCGGTCCGCCCGCGGACATTTTCTCGCTCGGCGGCGTGCTCGTGTTCGCGGCGACCGGTCACGGGCCGTTCGGCGTCGGCGAGACGATGCAGATGCTGTGGCGGGTGGTGTACGAGCAACCCCAGCTCGACGACGTTCCGGAACGCTTGCGTCCGCTGGTGGCGGCCTGCCTGACCAAGGACGCCGCGGCGCGCCCGACCCTGGACCAGCTGCTCACCCAGCTGACCGCCCTCGGCATCCCCGATCGCGGCGGCTGGCTGCCCGGCCCACTGCTGGAACAGGTCAGCAGACGCGCGATAGAACTGCTCGACCTGGACTCCGGAACGCTCGACCAGCTGGACCCCACTCCCCTCGGTCCGCTGGACCGGCCGAAGTCAGCGACACCCGCTTCGGTCGATCAGCCGCACTCTCCGACGCCCCGCCCGGACTCTCCGACCCCCGCTCCGATCGACCGGCCGCACTCTCCGACACCCGGTTCCATCGACCGGCCGCACTCTCCGACGCCCGGTCCGGTCAACTGGCCGCACTCTCCAGCACCCGGCTCGATCCACGGGCCGGACCGTATGACGCCCGGCTCGGCGGATCCGGCACGCACCGCCGACACCATTGCTCGCCCGACGACTCCCCCACCGCATACCCGGAGCGGCAGCGCAGAGCATTCCGCGCCGACACGAACATGGCAACCAGGCCCGCACCCCTCCCCCGCATTCGGGCACCCTCCCGTCGGGCAGCCGACTTCCCCACCCGCCCAACAGCCTTCGCAGTTCGGGCATGCGCAGGCATCCACTCCGCGCCGCGCGATCCTGATTGCGGCCGCTCTCGTGGTCGCTGTCGCCGTCGCGGTAGCGGCCTTCGCGGTCGGCGCCCAGCTGCGCGGCAGCGACTCGACCGCGGCCACCGCCACCCATTCCACAGAGGCGGTCACCACGACCGCGGCGGCCCGAACGCTGACCGGTTCTCCCGTCACAACGGTGCCCACAGCGTTCGTCGGCGAATGGCGCGGGGTTGCCCGCGACGCTCTCGCCACGTTCGACATCGTGCTGACCATCCGCGACGGCGCTGTCGGTGAAGAAGTGGCGCAGTCGTCGAACACCGGCAAGCTGTCCGGCCAGCGCTGCGAACGCACCGAGCGGCTGACCGGCGCCACCGAGACTCAGATCGCATTCGTCGCACGCCTGTCCGGCGGCTCCTCCAGCTGCTGGGACGACGGCTCCGCCTCGACCGCCACGCTGCGGCCTGATGGTTCGCTGTCCTACATCACTTCGGGCGGGGTCGGCAATATCGAGGGTGTGCTCCGCAAGAGTTGAGGGGTCGGAGCCGGTGGTGCGGCCGGGAACGCTTGCCCGAGCGCGGGCGTGGGCGGGGCGGTTAAGGTGCGGCGGTGGATAGAGCGGAATTTGTCGAGCGCGGTGCCTCCATCGCCGACCGTCTGACGACGACGCAAGCGCAACCGCCGTGGTGGCTGGTGGCGGCGGCCGCGGTAGCCGCGCTCGTGCTGGTGGGTTACACACCGATCTGGCGGTTCACCCGCAACATCGTCACCATCGCGCACGAAGGCGGGCATGCCGTGGTCGCTTTGCTGACCGGACGGAAGCTCAACAGCATCCGGCTGCATTCCGACACGTCGGGCCTGACGGTGTCGAGTGGAAAGCCCTATGGCTTCGGCATGATCCTCACGACGATGGCGGGTTATCCGGCGCCGCCGCTGCTGGGCCTCGGATTCGCCGCGCTGCTCGGCGCGAGCCGGATCACGCTGATGCTCTGGACCGCGATCGCGCTGCTGGCCGCGCTCTTGATCAAGATCAGGAACATCTACGGCGGCATCACCGTGCTCGGTCTCGGCGGGCTGGTCTTCGCGGTGTCCTGGTTCGGAACCGACACATTGCAGGCGGGTTTCGCGTACCTGGGCGCGTGGTTCCTGCTGTTCGCCGGGGCACGCCCGGTGGTCGAGCTGCAACGCAGCCGCTCGCGCCAGCAGCGGTCCCGGTATCACGAGGTCGACTCCGATGCCGATCAACTCGCGCGGCTCACTCGGCTGCCCGGCCTGCTGTGGGTTTTCGTGTTCGGCGCGATCGCGGTGGGTTCGCTGCTGGTCGGCGCGGGACTGCTGATCTCCGACATCGCCGAACTCGGCCTGCCGAACGCGTCCTCCGGTTCCTGATCCGCGCCGACCGTCGCGCGGCGGAGGGCGATCAGCTGGGTTAGGCTCGAATCCCGCCCTGTGCCGCCGCCCCTCCGGCGGCGGCACATCGCCGAGCACAGTCGCTTCGGGCGTGCCGATGCCACTACGCGATTCACGACATCCGGAGCGACGATGAGATACACCCGTACGCGCAGACCACGTCTGCGCCGGTCCTTTTCGACCCTCACGCTCCTGACGGTGTTTCTCTGCACCGGCGTGTTCCGTGGCACCATGGCTTCCGCCGCGCCGATCGACACGGCCTGCGGAACTCCGTTGACACCCGCCGAAACCGCGACCGTCGCCACGCTCTCCGACACAACGACACTGACCGGTTCGTCGCTGCGCCGACTGGAACAGGCCATCGACAATCACCATCGGATCACCGAAATCCTGGTCCGCCACCGCGACCGGCGCGGAGTGTTCGCACTCGGCCTCGACGCGGTCGAATACGCCGCGGTGCTGCCGTTGCAGCGCGACCCCGCGGCGTTCGCCGACCCGGAGTGGGCGCACCGGCTCAGCCTCGAGTTGCTGTCCCGCTTCCTGGGCAACGTGCATGCCGAATTCACCGGCGCACCCGCGCAACCACACTGGACGCACTACTTCGGCCTGGCCCGCCACTGCGAACTCTCCCCCGCGCGCGTCGCGATGGCCGGTTACAACGCACACCTGACCGTCGACCTGTCCTACTCCGTCGCGGCGGTCGGCAGCACCGCTGCCAACGCCGCGGACTATTTCCGCATCGTCGACGCGATAGCCCAGCAGGGCTCGCTGATCATCGGCGCGACCAAAGCGGTCTACGGCGCCGACCTCGGACCACTGTGGCGCTTCTACTTCGTCGGCGAGGGCCTGGACTCGCTGCTCGGTTCCGGCGTCGCGACCGGTCCGCTGCTTCGTTTCGCCGACGCGGGCGCCAACGTCGTCATCTTCGGCAACGGTCTCGCCCTCCAGGACCCGGCCTCGGCGCCCACAGCGACCGCGGAGATCGACACCCTCTGGCGCGGCCTCGATCTCGCTTTCGCCACGCTGTCCCAGCTCGGCGGCCTCTAACCGACTCGCGCCTCGAGCGCGAGTCCGCTTCCCATCTCGCCGCGTCCGCGCGAAAGCGTCCGCGCGCCATCCGCACAAACACAAACACCCCTTGACTAGATCTCTACTCTAATGAAATATTTCACTAGAGTGCAGCTTTAACTAAAGGACGCTGCGCTGCCACGCGCCCCGCAATCGGACCCGCGTGCCGACACCCGACTCCCGATACCTGGATGGAGGCAGCCGTGACAACTGGACGACATGGCTACAAATGGATCCGCGCCGAGATCGAGCGGCTGGATCCGGACGCCGACGCGGAACGCATCGTGCGGCTGACCACCGCCCAGCTGCTGCCCCGGAGCCTGATGGTGGTGCACCTGCTGTACACGATCGGTTTCGTCCGCTTCGCGGGCCCACCGGAAGCGGCGGCGCCGGTGGATCGCGACGGCGCCGGAATGCTCTACGAGCACGGCATCCGGCGGGCGGACGAGACCATGTTCCATTTGTTCTCGTGGATCGATGACGGCGTGACCAGCCGCGCGTCCACCGAAAGCATGACCCACGTGCGGAACTGGCATTCGTCGGTGGCGCGCGGCTGGCCGATGCCGACGCATACCTTCCTGCACAGTGCGGTCGTCTTCGCCCTGTTCTACGACCGGCTGCTGCGGAAGGTAGCGGGAGCGCCCGGGTTGACCGAGACGGAGCGCCGCGCCCAGTACTCGCATTGGCACCGGGTCTCGGAGGGAATGGGCATCACCGAGGTGCCCCGTACCTGGCAGGAAGCCGAGAGCTATCTCGAAAACTACGAGCACGGCCCGGATTTCGCCTACTCACCCGAAGGGCAACGGTTGGCGAACGCATTGATCGACCAGTTCGCCACCCGATGGTTCCCTCGACCCCTCCAGTGGCTCGGCCGATGGCTGGCCCTCGCACTATGTGAAGATCATGTCGTCTCGACGCTCCGCCTCACCGCGCCGCCCAGGGCTTTCACGACCGCGGTGCGCGGAATCGCCCGCATCGGCGTTTTCGTCAAGCGCCGCATGCTGCCGGACCCGCGCGAGGTCTTCCGGCTCGGTGACATCATCCGCGAGCACAAGGATTCAGCCTTGCGAGACCTGGCCCGCCCACACCGCTGACGGTTGGCAAATGTCCGCCCGGACTCTCCGCGCGGGTCACCTACCCAGCACCGCCGCGACCTCACCGATCAACTCCTGGGGCGTGCGGGTCGCGTCGACTGAGCCGCCCCTCTCGTCGCCGTCCAGCGGCTCCAGCGTGGCGAGCTGCGAGTCGAGCAGGCTCAGCGGCAGGAAGTGTCCGCGACGGTTGGCGATCCGTCGCTCGAGTTCCTCGCGCGGCACGTCCAGATGCAGGAAGAAGGCATCGGGCACGGCCGCGCGCAACCGGTCGCGGTAGGCGCGTTTGAGAGCCGAACAGGTGACCACCGCGCCCCTCTCGGAGCGCTCGGCCATCGCGGCGGCAAGGGCGTCCAGCCACGGCGCGCGGTCGGCGTCATCCAGTGGCGTCCCCGCCGCCATCTTCGCGATGTTCGCCGGTGGATGGAACTCGTCGCCCTCGAGATATTCGACGCCCAAGGCGTCGGCGAGGCGGGTGCCGACGGTCGTCTTCCCGGAGCCCGACACACCCATGACGACGATCACCGGTAGATCCCGCACGCGAACACTCCGTCCTGTCCGTATCCCGAGTCGCGGACTTTCGTCATCGGCGACAACCTGGCCGACCATTACTTCGTCTACCCGTGCAGTGACGATCGAAGCCACCGGGTCTTACATTTCAATGACCGCGACCTCGCGATGGCGCGAATCCCGTGTGGTGTGAACTACCGGCTGCGCCAAGGCATTCGAGTGAAACGCGGATCGACGACGGGAAGCAGCGACATGTTTGCAACGACGCAACGGGCGCACCATACCGCCCTGGCGATGACAGGGCAGGCGCCGACCCACGGACTCGATACCGGGGCCGTGGCCACCTCGGTAGCCGTTTGAGCGGCGGCCATGTCTTCCACGCGCACCGCGTCCGCCGGATTCGTCCCCGCCGACGAGCACATCGTGCGACACCTGCTCGACATCATTCCGCAGCGGCACGCCGCACGAGGAAACCTGCTGCGGGAAGAGATCCGCGCGACCGTCGCCCACTGCCTCGACCTGGTGGCAGCCGATCGCGGTGAGCACCCGTCCCGGATGGACCGCATCCTGACCGCGGCAACCCGATGGGCCTGCGTCGGCATTCCGCTGGACACCGTCCAGCACCTCATCCACGCGGGCTTCCGGCTGTATCTCGACGATCAGCTGCACGGATCCGCGCACCTCCTGCGGCACAACGACATAGGGCGACTCTTCGACGTCCTCCACGCGGTCATGGCGACCGTGTCGCTGGCCTACCTGTCCATCGCTCCCGGCGCGGAGCAGACGGCTCCGCACGCCGTCGCCGCGGCGCTGCTCAGCGGGCAGCACACCGCGAAGGTGTACCGGGAGCACGGTTTTCCGGTCGCCGACCGCTACCGCGTGCTGGCCATCGCGGTCGGCGAACAAGGCGAGAAGCATCCCGCTCGACCCGGCGGGGACGGGCACGCCGTGCGGCAGCGCATGCGGATCTGCCTGACCGTCCAGTGTGGGCGGCAGGTGCCGAGCCTGCTGAGCGCGATCGGCGGGACGATCCTGGTCCCGGTGGCACTCCTCACCGAGAACGCCCTGGACGACTTGGTCGCCGCACTGGCCGCGGCCACCGACACACCGATCACGGCCGCCGCGGTGGCCACCGACCCGGACCGGATTCCCGACGCCGCCGACCAAGCGCACGAACTGCTGGACATGGTTCAACGCCTGCAGAGCCCGCCCGGACTGTACCGGTTCGACGACTTGGCGCTCGAGTACCAGCTCACTCGTCCCGGCCCCGGGCGCGAACGCCTGGCCGCGCTGCTCGACCCCCTGGTCGACCACCCCGAGCTCTTCCAGACCCTGCGCGAGCACATTCGCAACGACTTCAACCGCCAACGCACCTCACGCGCGATGTACCTGCACCCCAATACCGTCGACCACCGCCTCAAGCGGATCGGCCGACTCACCGGCCTCGACACCGCCCTCCCCCACGCGCTGTACCGGCTGCGCGCCGCATACATCGCCCGCAGCTACGCACACCCGGCATCGGCCGCACACATCTCATGAGAGCCGGAACCCCGCCTGGGCCCGGAACCACCGACAACCCACCGGCTAGTGTCGTCTGATATGCAACTACGCATCTTCACCGAGCCGCAGCAGGGCGCCAGCTACGACACGCTGCTCACCGTCGCCAAGGCCACCGAGGACCTGGGCTTCGACGCGTTCTTCCGCTCCGACCACTACCTGAGCATGGGCGACGCCGACGGCCTGCCCGGTCCGACCGACGCCTGGATCACGCTGGCCGGGCTGGCCAGGGAGACCGAGCGGATCCGGCTCGGCACCCTGGTCACCGCGGCCACGTTCCGGCTGCCGGGCCCGCTGGCCATCCAGGTCGCCCAGGTGGACCAGATGTCCAGCGGCCGAGTGGAATTCGGTCTCGGCACCGGCTGGTTCGCCGAAGAGCACGCCGCCTACGGCATCCCGTTCCCCGCCGACAGGTTCGCGCGGATGGAAGAGCAGCTGGCGATCATCACCGGGCTCTGGGCCACCAAACCCGGCGACACCTTCAGCTACGACGGCAAGCACTATCAGCTCACCGACTCACCCGCCCTCCCCAAGCCGGTGCAGGACCCGATCCCGGTGCTGGTCGGCGGCCAAGGCGCCACCCGCACCCCGCGGCTGGCCGCGCAGTACGCCAGCGAGTTCAACATGCCGTTCTCCTCCATGGAGGACAGCGCGCGGCAGTTCGATCGAGTCCGCGCCGCCGTCGAAGCACACGGCCGCAAGGCCGACGACCTGGTCTACTCCAACGCCCTGGTGGTGTGCGTGGGCGCGACCGACGCCGAAGTGGCGCGCCGAGCGGCGGCGATCGGACGCGAGGTGGACGAGCTGAAGGCGAACGGCCTGGCCGGTTCGCCCGCCGAGGTGGTGGACAAGATCGGCCGCTACGCCGAGATCGGCACCAGCCGCATCTATCTCCAGGTCCTGGATCTGTCCGACCTCGATCACCTCGAGTTGATCGCCGACCAGGTGCAGTCGCGGCTCTGAGCGCGCGTGGTGGCCGCAGGCAGCACGCTGCGCACCTGCCGGAATGGTGCGGCCGGGCCGATTCATCGCGGGCGACCAGCCGGTGAACGGCGCCCGGGCGGGGCCGATCCGGCCTATGGTTGGGCCTATGACGCCGTTGCAGCGCTACATCGCGGAGGAGATCGCCGCCGACCATGCCGACGGCATTCTGACCAGGCGGGAGGCGCTGCGCCGATTGGCTCTGCTCGGGGTCGGCGCCAGTGCCGCGGCCGCGTTGCTCGCCGCGTGTTCGGGTGACGACACCAAGGTCATCGACTCGGCTACCTCGCCCGCGGCTCCCTCGGCGCCACCCGGCTCGGCCAACGCGATCCCCACGACCGCCATCACGTTCGCCGGGCCGGGCGAGACGCAGTTGCAAGCGGCGTGGGCGGCGGCGCCGCAGCCGCGCGGCGGGGTGCTGGTCATCCATGAGAACAAAGGGCTCACCGACCACATTCGCTCGGTGGCCGGGCGATTCGCGGGTGCCAGATATTCCGCGCTCGCGGTCGATCTGCTCTCCTCGCGGGGCGGCACCGCCGCGTTCACCGACCCGGCCGCCGCGACCGCCGAGCTGAGCCGTATCCCGCAGGAACAGTTCGTGGCCGATCTTGGCGCCGGACTCGACGAACTCCAGCGCCGAGTCGACGGAAAGAAGCTGGGCGCCACTGGTTTCTGCTTCGGCGGCGGCCTGACGTGGTTGCTGTTGACCTCAGGCACACCGCAGTTGGCCGCGGCGACGCCCTTCTACGGACCGTTCCCGGACAATGGTGATCTCTCCTCGTCGACCGCCGCGGTCCTGGCGATCTACGCGGCGGCCGACGCCCGCGTGAACGCGTCCCGTCCCGCGGCGGAGGCGGCGCTGGCCCGCACCGGCGACCCGTACGAGGTCTTCACCGCACCCGACGCCGACCACGCCTTCTTCAACGACACCGGCCCGCGCTACAACGCCACGGCCGCCACCGAAGCCTGGCGGCGCGTGCTCGACTGGTACAGCGCGTATCTCGGCTGATGGCGGATATCCGGGAAAAGGTGCGGTCTCACGTTCGGCGGTTCCGCGCGGCTGTCGCCGGGTTACTGATCGCCGGGGCGATGGCGGCGTGCGCCGAGGAGAACCCGACCGGACCAAGCGCCCCGCCGATACCCGCCGGCACCACCTCGCCGAGTAGCCCGACCGGGCAGCCCGATCTGGATGCGCCCGAGCAGGTGGCCGAGAATATCGACGTCCCATGGGGATTGGCGTTTCTGCCCGACGGCGCCGCGCTGGTGGCCGAGCGCGACACCGGACGGATACTGCGACTGGTTCCCGGACGCGCGCCGGAACAGGTGTATCAAGTGCCCGGCGTCGCCGCACGCGGCGAGGGCGGGCTACTCGGGCTCGCCGTCCCGCCGGACTATGCCGAAACCCGCTATGTCTACGCGTATTTCACCGCCGACACGGACAACCGAATCGTGCGGTTCCGGCTCGACGGCCAGCCCGAAGTGCTGCTCGCGGGCATCGCGGCGGCCGACTACCACAACGGCGGGCGGATCGCCTTCGGGCCGGACGGCATGCTGTACGCCGGAACCGGCGATGCCGGGCAATCCCGCCGGTCGCAGGATCCGGCGAGCCCGAACGGCAAGATCCTCCGGCTGACACCCGAAGGCCGCCCCGCCCCGGGCAATCCGGACCCCGGCTCGCCGGTCTACACCCTGGGCCACCGCAACGTGCAGGGACTGGCCTGGGACCGGTCCGGCCGGTTGTACGCGGCGGAGTTCGGCCAAGACCGATTCGACGAAATCAACCTGATCGAACCCGGCCGCAACTACGGCTGGCCCGCCGTCGAGGGCTCGGGCGGCGCCGACCGCGGCTACACCGATCCATTGATCACGTGGACCACCGCGGAAGCCTCCCCGTCGGGCATCGCCATCACCGCGGACACGCTGTACGCCGCCGCGCTGCGCGGCCGACGGCTGTGGACCGTACCGCTGGAAGACGGCCGCTTGGGCACACCCCGCGCGGAACTGCGCGACCGCTACGGCCGCTTGCGCACGGTAGCCGTCGCACCGGACGGTGCGCTGTGGCTGACCACGTCCGACACCGACGGCCGCGGGAACGTCGACCCCGGCGAGGATCGCGTCCTCCGCTTCCCCGCTCGCTGAGCCGCGATCCTGTTCGGGCTCGACCATGCTGTGACGACCACAACGCCGACATATGTTGTACACAACTTAATCGACCACTACATTGTTGCTCATGACCGATTACCTCACCCTCGACGAGCAACTGTGCTTCCCGCTCTACGCGGCGTCCCGGGCGATGACCGCGGTCTACCGCCCGAAGCTCGAACGACTCGGGCTCACCTATCCGCAGTACCTGGTGATGCTGGCGCTGTGGGAACGCGACGGACGCAGTGTCGGCGACGTCTGCCAAGCGCTCGCCCTGGATTCCGGCACGCTTTCTCCGCTGCTCAAGCGGCTGGAGGCGGCGGGTCTGGTCGAACGGCGCCGGTCGGCGGCCGACGAACGGCGCGTCGATATCCAGCTCACCGAGCGCGGGCGCGCGTTGCGCGCCGAGGCAGGCGACATCCCGGCCGAGATGGCCGAGGCCAGTGGCCTGTCCCCGGCGGAGTTCCTCGCGTTGCGCGACACCCTGCGGCGACTGACGCGATCGCTGATGTCCCAGTTGAACGAAGGAGACTAGACATGCAGATCCTCTACACCGCCGAAGCCCTGGCCAGCGGCGACGGACGCAACGGCAACGCACGCACCACCGACGGCAAGATCGACGTGGAGCTGTCCACGCCGAAGGAGCTCGGCGGCAACGGCGAGGGCACCAACCCCGAGCAGCTGTTCGCGGCGGGTTACGCGGCGTGCTTCCACTCGGCGCTGCGCCTGGTGGGCAAGCAGGCCAAGGCGAACATCGACGACTCCGCGGTCGGCGCGAAGGTCGGCATCGGCCCGAACGGCGCCGGGGGCTTCGGTCTGGCGGTTACCCTGGAGGTCTCGCTGCCCCATCTGTCCCGGGAGGACGCGCAGGCGCTCGCCGACAAGGCGCACCAGGTGTGCCCGTATTCCAACGCGACCCGCGGCAACATCGACGTCGACGTCGTTGTCGCCGACGACTGATCGAGAAGGAGCGGATATGCGTGCCGTTGTCATCGAAGCATTCGGTGAACCGAAGGACGTGCTCACCACCGCCGAACGCCCGGCGCCGGAGCCCGGGCCGGGCGAGGTGCGGCTCGCGCTGATCCTGTCGCCGATCCACAATCACGACTTGGCCATCGTGCGCGGCGTGTACGGCTACCGGCCCGCGTTGCCCGCCATCCCGGGCACCGAGGCGGTCGCCCGTGTCGACGCGGTGGGTCCCGACGTCACCGGGGTGTCGGTGGGCCAGCGCGTCACGGTCTCCGGAGCGCAGAACGTGTGGGCCGAGTACTTCGTGGTCCCGGCCCGGCAGGTGATCCCGGTGCCCGATTCGGTGTCCGACGAGACCGCGGCACAACTGCTCGCCATGCCGTTGAGCGCGCTGATGCTGGTGGAAGACCTCGGCCTGAACTCCGGCGAGTGGCTGGTGATCAACGCCGCCAACGGCGCGGTCGGCAGGCAGGTCAACATCTTCGCCCGGCAACGCGGGCTGCACGTGCTGAACCTCGTGCGCGGACCCGCCTCGGTCCAGGCGCTGCGCGAACTCGGTTTCGAGCCGGTGCTCGACACCGAGAGCGAAGGCTGGCGCGACCAAGTCGAAGCCGCGACCTCGGGCGCGCCGATCGCTCGGGCGGTCGATCAGGTCGGCGGCCGCGCCGCGGCCGACGAGCTGGCGCTGCTCGCGCCTGGCGGAGAGCTGATCTCCTTCGGCGCGCTGTCGGGCCAGCCGCTGTCGCTCGATCCCGGCGGTCTCATCTTCAAACAGACGGTGGTCAAAGGCTTCTGGGGGTCCAAGCGGATCGAGGAGATCGGCGGCGAGCAGCGCAGGCGGCTGATCGGCGAGCTGATCGACCTCGCCGCCCGCGGTGTGCTGAAGCTGGATATCGAGGCCGCCTATCCCCTGGATTCCGCGGCCGAGGCCGCGGTCGCCACGGAGACGCCCGGGCGCAACGCGAAGATCGCGTTGAAAGCTCAGTCCGCCTGAGTCGCGTCGAGCACGGCCATCGCGGCGTTGTGCCCGGGGATGCCGCTGACCCCGCCACCGCGGATGGCCCCCGCCCCGCACAGGAACACGTTGCGATGGCCGGTCGACACGCCCCACCGGGCGGCGGGGTCGGCCGGATCGGCGTCCTCGGGGAGATAGGGGAAGGCCAGATCGCGGTGGAAGATGTGACCGCCGGGGAGGCCGACCTCGCGCTCGAGTTCGGGTGGGGTCTTCGCCTCCAGGCACGGCGCGCCGTTCGCGTCCGTCGCCAGGCAGTCCGCGATCGGTTCGGCGAGCACCGAATCCAGTTGCGCTAGTGTCGCTTTCATCAGCTCCGCCTTCGCGCCCTCGGGGTCGGCGGCGAACAGTTTCGCCCGCGCGTGCAAACCGAACAGCGTGAGCGTGTGCACGCCCCGCGCGGCCAGGTCGGGCGCCAGGATCGTCGGGTCGGTCAAGGTGTGGCAGTAGATCTCGGCGGGCGGGGCGGAGGGAATACGACCGATCGCCGCCTCGCCATAAGCTCGATCGAGCTGGGCGTATGACTCGCCGATGTGGAACGTTCCGGCGAATGCCTCGCGCGGATCCACCTCGGTGTCGCGCAAACGCGGCAACCGGCGCAGCAGCATGTTCACCTTCAACTGCGCGCCTTCGGGTTTCGGCGGCAAAGGTTCGCCGAGCAATCCAGCCAATAAGTACGGCGCGGCGTTCACCAGGACATAACGCGCGCCGACCTTTCCGTCCGGATAGCCGACTTCGGCTGTGCTGCCGTCGGTTTCGATGCTGGTCGCCGCGCAGCCGGTGACTATCTCGGCGCCCGCCGAGCGCGCCGCCTCGGCCAGTGCGCCCGTGAGTGCGCCCATGCCGCCGACCGGCACGTCCCAGTCCCCGGTGCCCCCGCCGATGACGTGATAGAGGAAGCAGCGGTTCTGCCGCAGCGAGGGATCGTGCGCATGGGTGAACGTGCCGATCAGCGCGTCGGTGAGCACCACGCCGCGCACGATGTCGTTGTCGAAACTCGACTCGATGGTCTCGCCCAACGGGCGTTCGAACAGCGCTTCCCAGGTGGCCGCGTCATCCACCAGATTCCGCAGCTCATCCTTGGTAGGCAGCGGCCGCGTCAGCGTCGGGAACACACGCCGCGCCAGCCGCCCGGTGGCGCCGTAGAACCGTTGCCAGGCGCGGAATTCCCGATCCGTCCCGGTGAGGCGCGCGAAACTCGCCTCGGTCCGCGCCTGCTCCGCGGACACGAGCAGTCCACCGTCGCCGACCGGCGTATAGGACGAGATCCGCCGCCGCCGCGTCGCGAACCGCAACCCCAACTCGTCCACGATCGACCACGGCAGCAGACTCACCAAGTACGAGTACCGCGACAACCGCGCGTCGACGCCCGTGAACACCCGCTCCGACACCGCGGCGCCACCCGTGTGCCGCTGCCGCTCGAGCACGAGCACCGATCGCCCGGCCCGCGCCAGATACGCGGCCGCCACCAAACCGTTGTGGCCGCCGCCGACGATCACCACATCGTAGGAGGAGCGTGTCGGGGTCATCCGTCCTCGATAGCACGGATCGCGCACCGACGACAGCGTCCCCGCCGACAACGGCACGGATGCCGCCTGTGGCCCGTCAGCCGCCCGGCCGAGATGCCGCGCCCACCGTCACTGCTCGGCGTTCCAGAAGCCGATGAAAACGGCTCCCCACCAGCAGATCTGGGAGATCACGCCGGTAGCGGCCGCCCAGATCAGCACGCGCGGGGGCAGCGCGGCCGACCAGTGCCGGTCCAGTCGCTTGCTGAGCATCATGGCCTGGAGTCCATTGAGCGTGAGGACCAGGACCAAGACCAATTTGGTCCGGGTCAGCATCGAGGCGAGGTTCGGCTCCAGGACACAGCCGCTGGCGATCAGGCCGACCAGCCCGGCCCAGATCGGCGCGTGCAGCCGGTTGGCGCCGTGCAGCGCCTCCGCGAACGTGCTGCGACCGGCCAGCCAGCGCAGCGCCAGGTAGTCCGCCATCAGGACACCGCCGAAGCCGACCACCAGCGCCGCCAGGTGCACGAACAGCCCGGCGGTGTGCAAGGCCGGATGGACGACCAGATGGACGGAGATCCAGACGGCCGCCGCCAGCACCGACGCCGCGAACACCCCCGCGGCGGCCACGATCCACCACGAATCGTGCAGGCTCAGGGGTTTCTCGGGTTCGGCCACCGGCCACCGCCTGCTCTCGCGGGTCAACCGGGCGCCGGTATGGTGCTCGCCCCACCGCACGGTGTCGGCCCGCGGACCAGGCAGCACCACGATGACCGGTGCGGCCACCGAGCCGGAAGTGTCGACCAGCGGGATTCCGGTCACGGATTCCTCCGAACGATATCGTGCGAACAACTGAGTTAGGTCAGGCTAAACTATCCTCTCGGGTCGGGTAAAGGTCGTGCCGGATGAGGGACGGCACGACCTGAGCACGATGGGAATTGGGTATGTCATGTGGTGTGGGTTTGAGTGTCGGCACGGTGAACTCGGTGGCGGCCGTCGTCTCCGACGGCGTGGAGAAAGGGATACGGATTTGCCGTACGCAGGCCATCCCGCACGGAGCCATCGGCGGTTTGCCATCCCTGGCCGAGATCCAGGATTCCGCTGCTGAAACCGATGCGGAACCGATTGCCCGCCAATACATCCTGTCCGATGCCGAAATCGTCGCCGCGATGACCGGTTATCTGATCAAGACGGTGGATTCGGAAGCCGATACGGTATTGGCCTGTCCGGCAATATATTCCGTTGACGAACTATCCGTGCTGCGGGCGGCGCTCGATGCCGAGGGGTTGGCGAGAATCGCCTTGACGCCGGAACCGATCGCCGCCGCGGCCTGGCTCGAAATGCAAGGGATGCCAGAGGAATCGACCGAAATACTGGTCTACGATCTCGGCGGCGGCGGTCTCGACATCACGTTGCTTCGGATCGATCCCGAAGACGGCGCCAGGATCGTCGGCCGCCCGGTGCGCTCGTCGGCGTTCGGCGGGCGGGCGTTCAGCGCGCTGCTGGCCAACTACGCCCATGACCTCACCGCCGACACCACCTCGCCCGGTCTTCCCGGCGACCTGCCGGATGCGGCGGTGGCGGGGCTACGAGCCGAATTCATCCGGTCATCGCTGCCGCTGCTGCACGAGTGCATCCGGTCCGCGGGGCGCACATCCGCCGATATCGACCGAGTCCTGCTGGTGGGCGGCGCGGCCCGTCCCGCCGAGGTCGCCCGGGTGCTGGCGGACGAACTCGGCTGTCCGGTCGTCACGGCGCCCGATCCCGCGCACTGCATCGCCATCGGTGCGGCGGCGCTCGCCGCACGCGGCGTCGGCGGGGCCGAACTCTTGGTGCCGCCACCTCGAACCGGTCATCCAGCGAGAAGCGTCGCGGCCCTGGCCGGGGCCGCCGCCGTGCTCGCCGCTGTGGGTGTGGTGGCGATGTCCAGCACGAATCCCGCCGATTCGGGCGGGCCGCAGGCGCTGGATGTGCGCAAGGTCGTCCCGCTCAGCCCCTTCGTCGCGGGTCACGACGGTAGGCACGAGGACCGCCCTGGCTCGACCCAGCCGCATACCGCTCGCTGGATCAGCACCGATTACCTTGTCGGCTACCGGAATTCGGCACTCGACGCCGCAACTGCCGGGCCGCCGGACGCGCCGATCCGACCACCGCATTCCATGCCGAACCCGCGCGCGACCGCCGTGGAATCGTCCGGAGCGCCGCCGATGCCGGTCTGGTTGAACACCTCGGGATCCGGTGGATCGCGGCCAGGAACCGGCGAAGCCGCCGAATTACCCGCCGACCTCGCCATACCGACGGTCGGGAGTTTCCCGCCCCCGGAGGTGCCAACCGCGTTCGACCTCGAAACGGTGAGCGCCACGGATACATCGATCGCTTCCACGGCGAACGTGCCCAGTCGGTCGAGGGTGTCCGCGGTGGGTGAATCCGTGCATACATCGAGCGCTGCGGGCGCAGGGGCAAGGAGCCGCTCCGCCCCGAGCACATCGAGTCGATCCGGCGCAAGCACGGTCGGCGGCACGGAAACCGATTCCCACACCGGGGCATCGAGTCGGACCGGGGACGGTGCGGGAACCGACTCCACTGCGAGCACCGGCGGCGCGTCGAGCAGCTCGGGCGGAAACGCGGGAAGCCATTCCGGTGCGAGCGCGTCAAGGCAGCCGGGCGGACGCACGGGCAGCGACTCGGGAACGCACGCGGGAAGCGGCTCGGCTGGAACCACCGGATCCTGACAAGTGACGGGTTCTCCTGGCCTCGACGGACCTGGCCAGAGGGTTCGGCGCCAACTCACACCGGGTCCCCGGCCGCAGCCTGCGGTCGGGGACATCCGCCCTGAAATTACCTACGCGCGCCTCGGAGTCGATACGATACGGACATCGACTGACTCGAGGGGAGGAGGGGTGTGGCCGTCTTCATCAGCTATCACAGCAGTAAGCGGCCCGTCGTCGAACATATCGCCACATACTTTGCGCGCCATGACATTTCGACATGGTGGGCGCCACGCGACGTACCGCCGGGCTCCGACTGGGACGAGGCGATCTCGCGTGCGATCAAGAATTCCAAGGCACTGGTCCTGCTGTTCTGCGCCTCGGCGGATTCCAGCGTCCACGTCAAGCGGGAGATCCACCTCGCCGACAAGGCGAAGATCCCGATCTACTGGGTCCGTTTGGAGCAGGTTCAGCCGGAACGACTCGGCTACTACCTGTCCCCGAGGCAGTGGGTGGACTGGCTGGACCGGCGCGACAGCACCCTGGACTCCCTCGTCAAAGACCTGCGGCGGCCGGGTCTGAGCGGTCGCGTGCTGGATGCCGACGCCACGCCGCGCCCAGCCGAACCCGTACCGGTCTCCGGTTGGCCCGCCGGCGTCGCCGTCTTCGAGAACGAACGCGAAGCGGCGGAGGCGGCGGCGCACGCCTACTTCCGGATCGCACGCGACGCCTCCGACCGAAGCGTGGTCCTTCCGACGGGACGCGCGGCGACGCAGGTCTTCCGCGCGATGCTGCGGATCGCGCATCGCTACGCACCCGCGCCGTTCGGTACGGCGCACATCCTTTCCGACACCGAGACTTTCGGTGTCCACCCCGGTCACCACACCTCGCGGACCAGGCATGTAGTCGAGACGTTGATCGAACCGTTGACCCAACGCGGACTCGGCCCCACCCCCGATCAGTTGCATCTGCTCACCGGCCAGATCTCCGAACGCGATGATCCACTGCTGCGGACCCAGCGCATTCTTCGCCTGTATCCACCTGCCGTGCACGGTGTTTCGATATCACCAGCCGGTGAGGCGCTGGGATATGAAGTCGGCGCCTACACCGATCCGGACGAGATCGTCAGCGACGGCTGCCGCATCGTGGAACTGAGCGAGCACGGCCGCCGGTACATCGATCCGAATCAGCCGTCCCGCTCCGTGCTGACCATCGGGTTGGCCTCGGCGCTGGAATGTTCCGGCCTGATGGTGCTGGCGTTCGACAAGACCAAGGCCAGGATCATCCACCAGATGACGCACTTCCCCGAGACGGCCGGAGTCCCCGCCACCCTGTTGCGCCGCAACCCCAGGGCGGTCGTCGTCACCACTCGGCCCATCGCCGAAGCGGCAGAACTCGACAACACCCACTTTCCGGAGTCAGCGGAGGCAGGCAGCGCATGGATCGTCAGCAGATTCGCCTGAAGGAGACACCGAAGGTGGCGGTCGTCGGCATGGCCACGATCGACTACCTCTACGTTCTGGACAGCCACCCCGTCGAGGACAGCGAGAACCCGGTCCGCAGGCACACGGTGGTGGTCGGCGGACCGGCCGGTCGAGGGTCCATCACCGCGGCACGACTGGGCGGGGGCGGCGTCGGCCTCTACGCCATGTGCGGCAGCGGCATTCACGCGGAAGTGCTGCGACGCGAGTTGACCAGCGAACCGCTCGAGCTCGTCCTCTTCGAACGCGCCCAGGAAAGCCAGCACTCCGCGGTGATCATCGCCGCCGATCACGGGACCCGGACCACGATCTGGACGCCCCAACCGCGGGCCGACCGGGCGATGCTCGGCGCCTTGGCGGAGGCGTTCACCGACGCGGACGCCGCACTGCTCGACTGCACCGATCCCGAATTGAGCAAGGCCGCCATCGAGTCCTGCCGAGATCTGGGTGTTCCGATCGTGATCGACACCGGCGGCTACAAAGAGTCGAGCGAGGAATTCCTGCACGGCGTCGACTACATCGCCGCTCCGGAGAAGTTCTTCACCGGCAGGCACCCTGGCGAGCCGCTGGATCGCGGCATGGCGCGGGTCTTCGCCGATTTCGAGCCGAAGGTCCTCGTGGCGACGCAAGGCAACCGGGGCGGGGTCTACCTCGACGCGACCGGTACGCACCGCTATCGAGCGTTCGAGGTCACCGTGGAGGACAGCTGTGGTGCGGGCGACACGTTCCACGGAGCGCTGGCCTGGGCGATCGCCGCGGGCGCACCGGTGGACGCGGCGCTGGACATCGCGTCCTGGGCGGCGGCTCGGAAGTGCGCGACGTTCGGGAACGTCGGCATCCCGGACCATGTGGCCTTGAAGCAATTCCTGGCCGAACAGCGCTGACCATCGTAGGCGGACAGGGGCACGTTGCCGGAAACATCCATCGCGCGAGAACCCGACGATACCGACCCGGTGTGGGTCCGGTTTGTCGATCAACTGGGCTGGTACAGCAAGAAGAGCGCGTCCGCGCAACGCGCCTATAAGCGGGTGAAGCTCGGCCAGCTCGTCGTCGGCGGGGCGGTGCCCGTCGTCGCGGCCCTGTCGGCGCCCGCGGCGATCACGGCCACGCTGTCGGCGATCGTCGTGGTGGCCGAGGGTGCCCAGCAGCTGTTCCAATGGCATGCCAACTGGCTCACCTATCGCACCACCACGGAGGCGCTGAAACAGGAGAAGGTTCGCTACCTCGCCGCACTCGCCCCCTACGACGGCGTCGACGCGCGGCAGGTCCTGGCCGAACGACTGGACCTCATTGTCACACAGTCGAATTCGGCATGGGTCTCGGCACACCAGCCGCGCCAGCTCGGCTGACACCGCCGTATCGCGGGCTGAGACTCGCTTCATCAATGCACCCCGCCGACGCCGGGTTGACGCCCGCCTCGGTCAGTAGTTCGCGGAGTTGACCGCCGACCCGCGCACCAACCCCAGCACCCGGTCGCCGTCCCGCAGGTGGCCGCCACAGAGAACACGGCATTGCGCAGGTGCGCCCAGCGCGGCGATTCGTCGAGCTCTCGCGCCAGCTCGGGGTTCTGCTCGATCATCTGCCGCAGCGCGGCACGGCGCTGCTCGACCGGCTGATCGAATTTACGGACGGTCAGTCCAGTTCCGCCTACGGGATCAGTTACAGCCGGAACCGACGTGTCGTGTACAGGTCGTGCCGGATGAGGGACGGCACGACCTGAGCACCGCAATATTCGGCCGACACGGCCGCACCGGTCTACTGGATCGGAACGTAGGTGATCTGGACCATTTCGTTCTCCCGGCTGCGGCTGACGAGGGTGCCCCGGCCGGGAGGAAGCTTGGCCGAAGGGATACCGTCGAGGATCTTGCCCTCGTCTTTCGGGGCGCTCATCAGCAGAGCATCGGCCGACAGATCCTTCATCATGGCCAGTACCTTGTCGAACATGGCACGAGACGCTCCGCCGGAACGGCGGGCGATGATCAGGTGTGGTAGGCCCGCCAGCGAGGCCAGCGTGCCGCCTCCGAAGTCAAGGCAGTAGAACTGGATCTGTTCGGGCGTGTGGGTGGCGGCTGCCGCCATGATCACCGTACGCAGCGTGGTCGACTTACCCGACTGGCGCCCGCCTACGACGGCGAGGTTTCCGCGCGCCGCGGACAAATCGATGGTCAGTACATCCCGTCGCTGCTCGTAGCTCGTACGGCTTGTCGATCACGCCGATCGGCATCCACAGCTGCCCGTGCCGATTGAGCGGTGAACGCCAATCAGGCTCCCGCAGCAGCATGTCCACCGATGGTGATTCGCCCAACGGGGGCAGCCACACCTCATGTGCGGGCCGACCGTGTCTCCTCAAACGGTCCACCACAATGTTCAGCAATGTCGCAGGCACAGCGTCGAGACCAGGGACAGCCTCGGCAGAGGCGACCGCATCCGGCGGTGGCGGTAGCTCCGGAAGTCCACGGGCAGCAGCGGCCGGCACCGGGTCCGGTGCAGATGCCGGCTCCGCCTCGCCGGCCCGACCGGCAGTGAATACTACGACCGCCTGCCGGCCCACCGGGCTGCCATCGCCGGTCTCCACCGCGGTGGGCGAAATATACGGCCCGGAAACGTACGTCGTGTTGAATCGCAGCGGATCGTCGGCGTGACTCTTGAGGTATCCGGAGCCCGGGACGGCAGGCAGATGGTAAGCGTCCGTGATGCCGAGCACCGCACGGGATTCGTTGGCGGAGAACGTACGCAGGCCGATCCGGTAGGACAGGTGCGAGTCGAGGCCGCGTAGCTTGTTCTCCTCCAACCGTTGCGAGGCGAGCAGTTAGGTGCACGTGCAGGGAGCGACCCAGCCGGCCGATCATCACGAACAGCTCCGCGAAATCGGGCTTCTGCGACAGCAGTTCGGAGAACTCGTCGACGACGATGAACAGCGCCGGCAGCGGATCCAGTGCGGCGCCGGCTGCGCGAGCCTTCTCATAGTCGGTGACGTTGGCGAAGTTGCCGGCCGCCGCGCGCCGTTCTCGGCGGACTCCTTGATATCCAGCTCGACCGGTGTGCCGTCGGGCGTGATCCCGATCGGCACCCGCAGCCGCTCGCGCGGGGTGCGTGGCCGCCACACCCTGGCCGGGTCGAGCTGCGTGGCATCCGGAATCTTCAACAGCGCCATCAATCCCGGATCGGCGCTGGTGTCGTCACCGAGACTGACCACCTGCGCCGCCGTGGCAATCCGGTAGCGCGCCAGATCGCGGGCAAGCGCCTGCGCCTCGGCGCCTGTCACGGTATCGGCGGTCGCGAACTTCTCCGCTCCCGCGGCGGATTTCGCCGCCACCATCCCGTCCGCGACCACCAGCTGCAGGCCACGTCGCGCCGCGAGTCCGGCTTGCGGCGCCGTGAGATCGAGAACGGTCAACGAATCCAGGCCGACGTCGCCGGTGAGGTGCTCAGTACCACCCACGTAGCCGTCATCGATAATGACGAGCAGATGTCTGCGACCTCCGGTCGGCTGCGCATTGCGCATGAATCGGCCGCGATCTCTGAGTTCGGCCGCCATGGATGTCTCGAGTTCCGCCAGCGACCGATACATCATCCGCACCGGGCCCATCGCGTCACGTTCGGCTGGATGTTGCAGATGCGCCAGCCATTTCGCCTACGACCACGCTGCGTCGTCGGGGTTCGCGCACACGATTGCGACGGCCGCGTGGTCCGGCCCGTGAAAGGTGGCGAACTCCATCAGCATGGCGCGCACCACCATTCGGGCTCCAGCGGGCTCTCCCTCGATGCTGATGGCAGGGAAAGCACGCAGCGAGACCGCTGTCGGAAGGTGGTGCACCACCGAGTGGGTCCGGACGAACCGGCGCAGCGCCACCGTGGACACCGGCTCCAGATCCTCGGGCGGCCCGGTCTCGGGTCGCGCCAATTTGGTTGCCAGCCGGTGACTTCCGACACCGACGCGGACATGCCCGAAATCCGGATCGTTGGGACGCCGTTCCCACATGCGCCGGGTGCCGACGATGGATTGCAGATCCGCGAGGGCCGGATGGCTCCACAGCAGAGCCTCCAACTGGGCTCGGCCGGTCTTCCGGACATCCTTGCGCACCTGGTCGAGGTAGCGGAAGTAGTCCTTGCGCTCCTCGTCGAGCTCGGCTGCCCGCTTGTGCCCGCCCCCACCCCGGTATCCCGCCATCATGCCGATCATCGACATGATCATCATCATCGGGAACATCATCATGAACGGATTGGCCAGCAGACTGCGGCCCATCATGACCATCATCGCGATCATGCCGACGACGGCGACCACCATCACCACCGGCATCAGCTTCACCAGCAAACTCGCCGGTATCGGCCGGTCTATTTCTGGAGGGGCGCTCAGGGTGACCTCGCCGCCCGGTGCCCGTGGCGGTGCGACCCGGGGCCGGCGAACGAATCCTTTGGTAGCCATATTCGTCGATCCTCGATCCAGCGGCCGAATCGACGCTCGACCCGAATCTCAGGTCATCGGGCCGATCCACTCCGAACAATGTCAGCTCTGGTGCGAATGCGTCGAGCGCAAAGGCATTTCCAGCAATCAAGCCATCGCACCACCGGTCGGTCACGTTTCGGTAACGCCCGATGCGAAATCTGCACCCCTCGGCAGTTTCTTACAGCTCTTTAAGATTCTCTCCTCGAATAAGGATTCCTCAGAATGGATACCGGCATTTCGCCATGCGGACGGCAGATCGGTGCGGCGACGCCTCTTCCGCGGCATCCCGTTACCCTGCGTCCGGCCCGAACCCCTTGCTCCGGCACCTGCGCACCCATCCCCGGCGTGCCATGGCCGAGATGGCTGTTGACATGTCGTCTTCGACTGGTTGAAATGACCTCCACAGTGGGGAGCGCCACCGTCGGCGGAGTATGGCGGCGCTCCGAGGCGGTCGAGGTAGTCAGGAGCGGGATCGATGTGTGGCTGCGCTCCCGGAGCGCGGGCTCGATACTGTCGCGGCGGCGATCCATCGGCGGCGGTGCGGCGATGATCGGCCGCCGCACATTCCTCACGCTCGCCGCGACCGCGGCGGTGACCTCGACCGTTCCGAGCTGTGGCCGCGGGGACGACGTGGCTACGGTCCGGCTCGGCGCCGGGCGAGTCGGCGGAATGTTCCTCGAGTTCGCGCAACTGCTTGCTCGAGTCGCCGCCGAGTCCGGCACGGTGCACATCGAGCCGGTCGTCACCGATGGGTCGCACATGAACCTGGACCTGCTCGGCAGCGGCCGGATCGACGCCGCGCTGTCACTCGCCGATGCGGTCCGCCCATCGGGTGCCGACGTGCGGGCCATCGGGCGGCTACACGAGAGCTACATACAGATGGCCGTGCGCACCGACAGCGCGATCAGCCAGGTGGGCGATCTCCGCGGCAAACGGGTCGACCTGGGACAGATCGGATCGGGTGCGGCCATGACCGGCGAACGGATACTCCGGGTGGCGGGCCTGGACCCGGCCACGGATGTGGTCGTCGGCAATCGCCGTCTGCCGGAAGCGATACCGGCATTGCTTTCCGGCGAGATGGACGCCATCGTCTGGGGCGGTGGGGTGCCGACGCCCGGACTCGCCGTGCCACAGCAGGCACGGCTGATCGATCTCGGTGAACTGGTGAAGCCCCTGCAGGAACGATTCGGCTACGACTACGACCAGGTTGTGATCCCCGCAGACGCCTACCCCGGCAATCCCGCCGTCGCCACGGTCGGCGTTCCCAATCTGCTCCTGGCGGCACCGACGCTTGCGGACGCCACCGTGACCGCCCTCACGGAACTGCTGCTGAGTCACGCCGACGGATTGATGCCTGCACAGGCGCTGGGATTTCAATTCTTGGATAAACGCTGGCTCGTAGGTACCGGCGAAGTTCGCCTGCATCCCGCCGCGGCCGCACGTTATCGTGACGAGCACGGCTGAAACCGTGTTGTCCGATAACCGCGGTCGCTATGTCGGATTTTACAAATCTTTGAGCATGCCTACCCCGAATTCACGGGTACCTTTGTCGGACATACCGATCATTGCGTGCGATAGAGGATTTCGATGTCTGAACTGGTCGCAGTACCCGACGCAATCCGCCGTTACGGCGATGCCGCGGCAACCATGGCGGTCGAGGTGGCTACCGCGGGCGCCGCGAACCAGGCGGCGACCGTCGCGGCGGCGGTTCCCGTATTCGGGCTGATCGGGCAGGACTTCCTGGCCGCGTTCGCTTTTGCGCAGTGCAACAACCTGCAGTCGGTCTGTGAGCTCGCCGCCGTGCACGCCGCCACGGCGATGACCGCCTACGAGGGCGCCGCGGCGTACGAGGTGACCGAAGACGTCGCAGTAGCCGATTTCGGGACGATCGGCCACCAGTGATGGCCGCGCCGCTCGACCAGTCGATCCTGGATCTGCTCCGCACGAGTGCGGTGGGCCCGATGCTGGACCGGCCGGTCAACGACGTGTTGAAGGACCTGGGATTGCCGCCCCTGCCAGAGATTCCGGCGCTGCCGCCGCTGCCTGACCTGCCGCCGCTCCCGGTCATCGACATATCCGCGCTCGCCCGGCCGCTCACCGATCTGGCCAGCGGCTTCGGCACCGGGCAGCTCGGTGGCGACCCGGCGGTCGATCCGGCCCAAGTGCTCGCGCAGGCGTCCTCGGTCGTCCAGACCGCCGCGCAACTCGGCATCTCCGCACTACAGCTGGCCATGACGTTGTGGCAGGGCGCGGGAGCCGCGGCGGCGGAAGGAAAAGCAGCGCAGACGGCCGCGGACAGCACGGCCGTGTCCGCCCAGAGTCTGCGGACGTCGGCCGGTGTCGCCGCCGCGGCAGGCACGGTTTTCCGTGGCGGGACGGCGATGTCGGCGATCATCGCGAAGTACCTGACCTCGCTGACGGCGGCAGCCCCTTTTCTCGCGACACCACCGGGTCAGGTGTTCGTGCTGGCGATGTCCGCCGAGACGCTTGCCGAGGCGACCGCCGTGGTCGCCGCGACGCGCGCCGAACTGAGTGTCCACAGTGCGGAGATGACCGCCACCGGAACCAAGGTGCCGGTCACGAACGCACCCACCGGTGTCGATCCGACGCAGCTGATGCAGATCGTGCCTTTGCTGGCCAATGCGGCGACTACCGGCGCGAAAACCGTTGCGGATGTGGTGAATTCGACCAATACGCGGGACCCACTGGAGAGGGAACGGGAACGGATGGAAACCATCGGACCCGGCGTGCACCCCACGGGCACGGCTGTCGGCGCGATGGGTGCACGGGCGATCGGCGGCGCGACTGCCCCGATGTCCCGCCCGCTCGGCCCGTGGTCGGGTGGCGTGCAGTCCGCGACCTCGTCCGGTCCGGGCGGGGCAACGCCTGCGTCGTCCACCACAGCTGTGCACCGCGGTGGCGCGGTATCTCCCGGATCGGGGCTCATGCCGATGGGGGCGGGCGCGGCCACCGGCATGGCGCGCGGTGCGGGCGTCACAGGCACGTCCGGTGAGCTGCATGCGCTGCTGGTTACCGAGCAGCACGGCATGGAGGTCGTAGGCGAAGTCGAAGGTGCCGCACCGCCCGTGGTCGGCGCGGCTGATCGCTTCGCCGATCCCGGTGGATACCAACCGCCACCGGACAAGGAACTCACGCTCTGAATGCCCTTATCGCCTTCAAAGAGGTCTACGTCAAGTTCAAGACCGAATTCAGCTAAGCGGAGGAGATTTTCGGCCGGATGGAGGGCGCGGGAACTCGGGCGTTCGACGTCGACCGCAAAGTCGCCAGGAGCCTCTACGCCTGGTCAGGGATGAATTCGGGCCGGTCCATCGCACGTCGGTGCGCCAGACGGAAACCTTCCCGCTCCACCATGGGTGAGGGACCCGCCTGAGCAGCGACAATGGGGGTCACTCTGGTCATTCCGGCGACGCCCGAAAGCCGAACCCGTCCCGACTCCGAGCCCGGCCGGCATTGTCCGCTACCGATCCGACCGTCGCACCGGCAACCGCACTGATATGTGAAGCCCGTTCGGCACCGTCGCGCCCACGGTGAGTTCCCCGTGGTATCGCTGAGCCAGCGCCGACGCGATCGGCAATCCCAATCCCGACCCGCCCGCGGCGGCCGATGTTCCTCGGTAGAACCGGGTGGTCAGCTTGTCGAGTTCGTCTACGGTGACACCGACCCCGTCGTCGACCACCGAGACTGTCACCCACCGAACTCCCGCATCCACCCGCACCTCCGTACGGGCGCCGGTGCCCGCGTAGCGGCAGGAATTGCTCAGCAGAACGTCGAGGATCTGCACCAGCGCGTCCTCGGGAATCGCGACCTCGGCTTCCTCCATCGGCATGACAGCCGCGACAGTCATGCCCGCCTCCTCGTACGCCGGCAGCCACGCATCGACACGATCCTCGACGACACGCGCCGCATCGCACCTGCTCGGCCAGTCCGAATCGGCATGTGCGGCGCCGAAACCAGCGGGTGTCTCGGCCACCGCCAAGCGCAACAATCCGTCCAGCACCGCCTTGAGCCTGTCGATCTGGGAACTGGCCCGCCGGAATGACTCTTGGGCCTGATCGGGTATCACCCGCCCCAGCGATTCCAGCCGAATGGCGAGCGCAGCCAGTGGATTGCGGATGGCGTGCGCGGTGTCGGCCACCAGCTGACGCTGAGCATCCACCGCATCGCCTACCGCCAGCGCCATGGTGTCGAAGGAGCGTGCCAGGTCCTTGACCTCGGGCGGTCCCTCGTACCGCTGCGTCGCCGATGTGGGCCGCGCCTGCGTGACTGTCATCGGTAGTGTCTCGGTCAGCACGGCCACCGAATCCGACAGCTTCGCCAGTGGGCGCAGCACCCAGCGGCTCAGTCCCAGCGCAACACCCGTGAACAACGCCAGTGCGGTCCAGGCACCGAGCGCGATCAGTGCCCAGCGATCGGCGATGTCCCGTTTGGCGCGCACCGTCGAAGCCTCGATCAGCACGGCGCCCTGGATCTGCATCCCGGCACCGATCGGGTGCGCAACCCGCATCGTGTCCGGATCCCAGGTCCGCAACCGGCGAGGCGGTTGAACCGAGTGCCGATTGCTGCGGACGTCGAAGAGCAGCTGAACCACCGCCGGATCCTCCACATCCACACCGGTGTTGGCGAATTCGGTTCCAGCGGCGTCCACCACGAGTACCTGGTCCGAGTACAGGTTGTGGTAGCGCTGCATCTCCAGGACCAGCGTCTGCCGGTTACCGGTTGCCATGGCCTCCTCGGAGAGCTCCGAGAACCATTCGGCGTCCACGTATCGGTCGAACCACAGCTGCTGGGTCCGTCCGGTGGAACTCGAGGCGCTCAGGGGGACCGCAAACCCGAACACTGCCAGCGCGGCAAAGATCAGCAATATCACCAGCAGCCGTCGTCGCACGTACTCAACCTAGGTCATTGACCCCAGCGGTAGCCGAATCCGCGGATCGTTTTGATCAAGCCCGGCCTGCCGAGTTTCGCGCGCAGCGTCGAAATGTGCACGTCCAATGACCGGGACACGGCGACGAACGCATCTCCCCACACTCGATCCATCAGCATTTCGCGGCTCACCGCGGAACCCGGCCGTTCCACCAGCGCTTCCACCAGCTCGAATTCCTTCTGCGTCAGAACCACCGCTGTGCCGCCGACCTGAATCTCCCGTGCCGCCAGGTCGACCCTGACATCGCCGGTGATGACCACTTCCGCTCCGGGGCTCGAGGCGGCGGTGGCTCGCCGGGTGACCAATTCGAGCCTGGCGACAAGTTCGCCGATGCGCGGCGGTTTGACCAGGTAATCATCGGCGCCGCCGCGCAAGCCGCGCACGACGGTGCGTTCGTCGTCGCGGGCGGTGAGGATCACCACCGGAATCGAGCTCACCTCGCGCAACTGCCGCAGCACCTGCAGTCCGTCGCCGTCGGGCAATCCGAGGTCGAGGATCACCGCATCGTACTGGCGGTGCCCGACGAGCAGATCCGCTCCGCGCGGCCTGCGCTCGGCATGGAATCCCTGCTCGGTGAGCACTTCCACCAGCGCATCGCCGACATCATCGTCATCCTCGATGATCACGAGGCGCACATGCCGCTCGTTCTCCTGCGCGTGGTCGATAGATGACGAGTCCGACATACTGTTCGCCTGATCCTTACTCAACGTTGGTCCGCCGCCCGGTTGGGCGACCGCCTGTGCGCACTGTGAGCGTGCCGAAAGCCTGTGTTCGCACCGGGGCACGCGTGTCCGCCATGATCAGGCCGGACGAATCCGGCCCGCGCAGAACTCCACTCCTGATGTGTGCGGGCAGGACCACCGGGCACCGCATACCAGCCGATGCCGATTCTGTAACATCAGTAGTACATATTTCCCGGAAGGGTGAGGATGCAACAGAATGCCCCATATTTTACAGCGCCTTGATATTCGGCTCGCCCGGTCGCCGAAGGGAATCTCGGTACTCCAGCAGTTCGATGCTCTGCCACCGCAACGCCGTATGCTGCTTGCAACTTCAACCGACGGCACATGACCAGTACACATCCTCCTGCCGCACTCGAGCGCGCGCTTGACATCTCCTTGATATCAATCGTCGAAAACTTGACCTACTCTTGAGACTTTCCAGGCAGCCAAGGTCCACGATCTACTGAATCAACGAGCATGGTTGTCACCAGGCCGAGCGGGAGGCCCGCGGCACAGCGTGCTGTTTTCATCCGGCGCCACCCTCGGATACCTCCGGCGGAAACTCGGGCCCAGCCACCAGCTCGTCGTTGCCGGTGAACCATCCAGCACACCCGCCTCGGCGAGGAAGGACGTCCCGGTGCACGCCGCAGCCAGATGGGCTCCGGAGGCGTGCGCCCTTCCGATGCGGTCGAGAACAGGCCTGCTGTGGGTGGACGACACCAGCTCCACGAGCGGATCGGCATTCAGAACGGTCACCGCGGGGATGATCATCGAGTCGAAGCCGTCACCCACCTCCGCCAGCGGCGTCGTCACGAGGATATGCCCGTTGCCCGACCGAACACGCTCACCGAGCGCTACAGTGCGCACTTCCCACGGTGGCAGCGGCGTTTGCAGCTCGGCACGCAGACCGTTTGCCACGTCGAATGTCGCGATCAGCGCGGCGTATCCGAAGTCGGCACCTCCGTCGACGACGAACACCGCGACTTCCATGTCGCGGATGGTACCGAATGCGTCGCTTCCGGCACTCTTCGTACTGGGGAGAATCGACTAACGTCGTCTATATCGCCTGGTACGGCCCCAGCCAGCCGTCTAAGCCCCACCGCCGTCGGAGTTCATATGTCCCAGCTCGACACCCCGGGCACCCACCACATCCTGCTGGCGGATGCCCACATCGCGCACCCCCGAGCGTTCCACCAAGACGCGCGCGGCTGGTTGATTGCCGCGGCATCACCCGGTGGCCTGAACGAGCCGCAGTTCGACTCCGCACCATGGTGAGCGAAGTACACGACCGGACACGAACATGACAGCACTCCAGACGATCGTCCTAATGGTCGTCAGCGCAGAGATTCTCGTCATCGTGGTGGCCCTGTGCTGGCCGCAACGGCGCGGATCAACGCACCGCCGACGATATCCGATGATGATGCGCTTGCGCAGGCGGCCAGAAGTACCTACCAGCGGCACCGCGGCGACCCAGCGGCTCGGCAGGCGGTAGATTCTCGGCGTCCGCGCGAGTCTCAGCGATCCTTCATCCTGATCCCGGCGACCCCGCACGGCAGATCGTCGGTTTCCTTCCCGCCTGACGGCCTGCCCTCCAGCGGCCGGTCCGCCTCCGTCGATCTCGGTCATACCTGGCGTTCCACCGCCGAGAATTCTTAAGCCGTCGTCAAAAATCTTTCCCGGAATGGCATCTCGGCACGGTGTTCCTGTTCAATCGGACACCAGGGTCGGAGCGCCACGTGCGGTGGCGACGTGCTCGATGTGATCCGATGAACTCTCGACGAAAGTTGCAAACCTCCGGTGGCAATCACAGATATCAAGGCGTTCGCTCATTTGACCGACTCGGATATCGAAGCACTACGGAAAGCCCTCGATTCGATCCGCCAAGATGTAGAGCAATCGCGCGGACACCGGGACGCCACCTATATCCTGCGCGCGATCAGGGCTCAGCGGGCGCTGGAGGTAGCCGGGCGGGCAACGCTGTTCGCGAGCCGACGCCGCGGCGCGTGGCTGCTGGGCACCGCGCTGCTGACCGCGGCGAAGATCATCGAGATGATGGAGCTGGGGCACAACATCAGTCACGGCCAATGGGATTGGATGAACGATCCCGAGATCCATTCCACGACTTGGGAATGGGATTTCGCTGGCCCTTCATCGCACTGGAAGCGATCGCACAACCACGTCCATCACACCTACACCAATGTGGTGGGGATGGATGAGGATCTGAGCTTCGTCGTCTTGCGAACGACACGTGACGAGCCATGGCGTCCGATCCACGCGCTTCAACCGGTGATCAGCTTGGTCGTAGCCGCCTTGTTCGAGTGGGCGATCGCGGTGCACGACTGGTCGCTCGAACGCCGGTTCACCGGGACGCCCCGTGAGCATCTGTCGTCGCGGCCGAATGCCGACTTCGCGCGCAAGATCGCCCGCCAGGTCGGCAAGGACTTCCTGTTGTTCCCAGCGCTGACCGGGCGGGCATTCAAACAGACCCTCGCAGCCAACGCCACCGCGCTGCTGCTGCGCAACCTGTGGTCCTACGTGGTGATCATGTGCGGCCACTTCCCCGACGGCGCCGAGAAATTCACCGCCGAACAGTACGAGAACGAAACCCGCGGCGAGTGGTACCTACGGCAGCTCCTCGGCACCGCCAACTTCACCGCAGGGCCTGCGCTGGCGTTCATGACCGGCAACCTCTGCTATCAGATCGAGCACCATCTGTTTCCCGACCTGCCCAGCAACCGATATGCGGAGATCGCGGTGCGGGTGCGGGCGCTGTGCGACGAATACGACTTGCCCTATACCACCGGGCGGCTGGCCGGGCAGTTCTGGCAGGCGTACCGAACCGTTTACAAGCTGGCGCTACCGGATCGCTTCCTGCACCGCACCGCCGACGACGCTCCGGAGACGAAATCGGAACGCATGTTCGCAGGAGTCGCATCCCAGCCGGGCACGAAAACGCCTGACCTACCGACCAGCTCGGCCGCGCGAGTTCGGCATGGCCTCCGGTCGGCGCTCACCCGCTCCCGAGCCGCACGCACACGCTGAGACCAGGTAAGGAAGGAAATATTGTTGACCGAGGAACAGCCGAGCACCAATTGACGTCGGACCCGGAGCAACTTCTTTTTGAAATCTAATTGTGGGGCGAGGGTATTCGTGACAGAATTGTACGACCCGCTCGGGCGGTATTGGGATCCACACCATCCGGTGCTGCAAATTATTCGCTCGAGACGAGACTCCGGAAGTTGTCCCGGAAATCGTGCGGATTCCGCAACCGTGGCACTCGCGGTCGAGGGGGGAGGTATGCGGGGGGCGGTATCCGCCGCTATGCTCACGTATCTCGACGATGCTGGCCTGAAGAACGTTTTCGATGTGGTATACGGAACCTCTTCGGGCGCGATCAATAGCGCGTACTTTGTTTCACAGGAGACATGGTACCCGTTGTCGATTTATTTCGAAGATTTGACTACGCGGCAATTTGTCGACTATTATAGGGCATTGCGAGGTCAATCGATACTGAATCTCGAGTATATTTTCGAGCAGGTACTCGGCGCCATTAAGCCGCTGGACTACCAAGCCGTAATAGACTCACCCATCCCACTGGTCGTTTCGGCCACAGATGTCGACGCCCTGGAAACTGTCATCTTCCGCTCCTTCTCATCGGTTCAGGAACTCGAAGCGGTTCTGCGCGCGGGGGTCTGGCTGCCTATCGCAGTGCGTGGGTCCATGAAACTGCACGGACGGCGGTTGGTCGACGGAGGCGTGTTGGCACCACTGCCGTTTCGGTTGGCCATGAACGACGGATGTACACACATCCTGTCGTTGAGTACGCAGCGAATACGAAGGCCTCCGACCAGAATCCCCAGCGTTCACCGATACGTTGCAATCCGCCTGGATCGCATTCGACGCGGTCTGGGACGTGGCTATCTGAATGCGGTGCGACAACGATACCGCGACGAAGAGTGGCTGACGCATCGGCGTTTCACACCTGAGCCGGGTGCGCCGTATGTGCTCGACCTGGCACCTTTGCCCTGGATGAGCAAACTCGAGCTCAACGAGCTCGAGTCCACAACCGTTCTCGCCGGTATTCAAGAATCATATGCACTATGCCACTGTGCCATCGAGAGTCTGGACACCGATAAGATACGAGAACGTAACGTACGAGCATTTCCTCGCATGACCATAGTCCACCCGGGGCAACGGCAAACAGATACCGCAATTCGCCGCTGAACATCGGCTCCGGACACGGAGATGCCTGATTCGCCGAGTGGCGCAGCGCAACTCGATCGTCATCAGGACTGCTCATCGAAAGTCGGGATATGCACCTCGTAGAAGCTCTCCATCGGATTCGAAACGGTCCACAAGGGCCGGCGACGGCCGCATTCTTTGATTTCGAGAATACGCTGGTGCGCGGATCCGGAGCCGTTCGATTCCGTGACACAATGAATGGCCGATGTTCGAAAGCCCTCGAGCGGGCGATCTCGACGGTCCGGGTACGGAGCGCCGCGACCGATACTGCCGAGACCCGTGCCACGCGGTGGGCTGATGGCGCCTGGCGGGGTCGCATGCCGGCCGATCTCGAACAGCTCGGCCGCGACTTCTTTATCCGGGTGGTTTCCGGCCGTCTCTACCATGAGGCGCGGCAGCTGGTCGCCGCGCATCAGCAAGCCGGTCACATCGTGGTTCTCACCAGCAGTGCACCGCATTTCCACGTCTGCGCCACCGCAGCCGATCTCGGTATAGACCACATTCTCAGTACCCGTCTCGCGGTCGTTGACGGTGTGACGAGCGGGGAAATCGATGGTCCTGTTCTCTGGCGCGATGCCAAGGCCTCCGCGATCCGTGACTTCTCGGCGAGCGCGGGTATCGACCTCCTGCACAGCTATTCTTACAACTCGAGTGGATCCGATGTCCCAGTACTGTCGATGGTAGGTGCCCCAACGGTACTGAATCCCGACGCTGAACTCGAAAGGGCCGCACAACGACACGACTGGCCGGTGTTACGATTTCCTTCCCGGCGACACCCCACTCTCTCTCGGGTCGCACGCACTGTGAGCGGTCTCTCGGCTGTACTCGCAGCGGCCGCTGCTACTTTCATCGCATGGCCCGGTCGCGATCGTCGTGCCGTGATCGATGAACTCTGCACTCGTGTGGCCACAGCCGCGCTTCGGAGAGCCGGGATCTCGGTGCGCTTGATCGGTGCTGAACATGCTCGCGCGCCTCGCCCGGCCGTATTCGTGTTCAATCATCAGAGTCAACTCGATGCGCTCGTTATTCCGTACGTCCTGCGTAGCGGGTTCACGGCGATCGCGAAGATCGAAGCGCGGCGCTACCCCATCTTCGGTGCACTCATGCGCTTCATCGGCGTCGTTTTCATCGACCGCTCGGCTCCCCGTGATGCCATTCGAGCGCTCGAGCCTGTTGTAGAAACACTCGAGTCCGGGATATCGGTGGCAATCGCGCCCGAGGGGCAGGTAACCCCCACGGCCCGACTGCTGCCGTTCAAGAAAGGGGCGTTCCATTTGGCCCTGCGGGCAGGGGTTCCCATAATTCCCCTCGTCATTCGAAACTCAGGGCAGATCCTGTGGCGCAGTTCGTTCCTCGTTCAGCCCGGCACTATTGATGTCGCAGCGCTCGAACCGATCGACACTTCCGACTGGACTCTCGACACGCTCGATATGCACATCAATCGCATCGAGCAGCTGTTCAACGACACGCTTGTCAACTGGCCGGATCGGGCACAGGCGTAAGTACAGTGCGCCATTCCGGGTGCCGGTGTGTCGGAGTGGCGAGTTCCCAGGCTCGCCGGTCGCGCGTTTGCTGTTGTGCGCCTTGCGCGCCGTCCGCTTCTGGTCGGTCATTTTCGAGAGGAGTCGATCTCGTGCACTCGATCTCGCGGATCAACGGAATGTAAGTTCTTCCCGGTACATCGGCCCACATCGCCAGGAGCGACCATAATTTCGGCACAGGCCAGAACCGGTGGCACCGCGGCGCGGCACCGGTCGACGACTCACTTGGCCCACACACCGCGAGAAGAGATCCGAAAGATGAGCCGGTCCAAGACAATTCACGATCAGACTGCGAACCTTCCCCCCTCCACCCGCCTACAACCAGGCCTGTTCCGCGATCCGTACCGATTCGTCATGGAATCCGCTGCCCGGCACGACGGGCTGGTCCGCGTCGGCGCCGGGCCGCTTGAAACGTATATCGTGAGTCACCCCGACTACATTCGCCGTATCTTGGTGACCAACGCCGGAAATTATGTCAAAGGCCCGTTGATGAAGCCGTTCCGGACAGCGCTGGGCAATGGGCTGGTCACCAGTGAAGGCGAGTTCTGGAAGCGACAGCGCCGGCTCATGCAACCGGCCTTCCACGCCCGGCAGCTGCATCTGATGGAGAACCATGTCGCCGCATGCGTGGAACGCGCCGTGCAGCGGTGGGAGGCGGCCGCCGACGCGGCCCGGCCGGTGAACTTCCTGGACGACTGCATCGAACTCAACGTCGAGATTGTGCTGGGCGCGCTGTTCAGCACATCGATCGACGCCGCACGCGCGGAACGGCTGCGCGAGCTCACCTCCCAGGTTTTCGCGGGCCTTGCGTCGAAAGTGTGGACGTTCTTTTTGCCCGGGTGGTTCCCGCTACCGGGTGCGGTGCGATATCGCCGTGCGGTAGCAGCCCTGGACGCTGAGGTGCACGCGCTCATCGCGGAACGTCGCGCCGGCGATATGGAACCCGAGGACCTGCTCGGGCTGTTGCTCGATGCCGTGGACGCCGACACCGGCGAGCGGATGAGTGATCAGCAGCTACGCGACGAGATATTCACCCTGTTCATGGCCGGATATGAAACAACTGCCACCGGATTGACCTGGGCCGCCTACGAACTCGCGCAGAACTCGGAGGTCGCTGAGAAGATGGTGGCCGAACTCGGCCAGGTGGTGTCCGGGAAGCAACCCACGCTCGCCGAGCTGCCGCGTCTGGAGTACGGCAAGCGCGTCATCGACGAGGTATTACGTCTGCATCCGCCGTTCCCGATCTGGTTCCGCAGTACCGTGGCGCCCGACATACTCGGCCCGTACCGCATTCCCGAGAACACGAAGATCGTACTCAATCCGCAGATCACGCATCGTGATCCGAGGTTCTGGGACGACCCGGAGACATTCGACCCGGACCGATTCGCACCGGAACGCGCCGATTCCCGGCATCGGCTGGCGTACTACCCGTTCGGCAAGGGCAGCCGCGTTTGCATCGGCGAGCGGCTGTCGACGGCCATCACTCAGATGGTGCTGAGCGCCGTCGTGTGCGGGTTCGAATTCGCCGTCGAGCCCGGGTTCGACGTGGTGCCCCGTTACGTGGTCACCTGCCAGCCCAAGGGGGGCCTACCGCTCGTGCTGCGCCGTCGCTGACCATCGCGTTCCGCATCGGCCCACCCGCACCGCGTCGGGTGGGCCGGGCATCAGGAATAGCGATCGCCGGAAGAAACGCAGTCGCTCAGCGGCCGCTGCGCCGTTCGTCGCGGCGGCGCACAGTACGCAGGCCACACGCCTGACCGACGCCTCCGCCCTCTTCCAACATAACCTGCACCGCCAGGAGCACGAAACCCGCGAGCCACCGCGCCACCGTCCGCCAGAAGCCCGGCCGCTTGCCATCTTTCGCGCGTACCACCCGCATACCGAAGAGCAGCTTCGCTAAGCTCCCGCGGAACAGCAAGGTGCCGAACACGTGATTGGCGAACGAGAACATAAGCGCGGACGCGAGGAACACCGGCGCGAACGCGAGATCGCCCGCGCTGTAACCGAGGACGCGCACCGCCACCGCGAAGGCGGCCAGCAGCCCGAAGCAGCCGTCCGTCATCGCAGCCAGAACCAGCCGCCCCTCACCCGCCTCCTCCGGCACCCAGATCTGCGGTCCGGGTCGCCCCGGTGGATACGGGTAAGGCTGCGGGCTTCCGCTGGAGGAGCCACTGTAACTCGGATTCGGCGCATTCACCCGAGGCATTATGCCTGGATCCCGGGCTGGACCGGACATCGATCATGATGAAATTCCGGGCACTCGCAAAACTTTACATAGATTTGAAGAATCGGCCATTGCAGCGCTCCGCCGATACGGCTTGTGCGGCAGCTGACGCCACGCTGACTGCATAGAGCCCATGATCGCGAAAACAAGCGCATGTCATCAGTTCGGATTTCTGTTCGATCCGAGAAACTGCCCGATCGTTTCCCGCGCCTCGGACAACCGTGAACCGAACACCTCGGGTTCCTCGTCGGCCAATTCCGTGTACAGCGAGACCGAACGCTCTGCCAGAGTGCGAGCTTCACGCGGGTCGCGGTCGCGCAGCAGCAGGGCGATCTCGCGGCAGATCGCCGCCAGGTCGGGTAGATAGCGTGGGCGTGTTCGCTCGGCGGCTTCCTCGGCCAATCGCACTGCCCGCCGAGCACATGCGACAGCGACATCGTGCTCGCTGAGACGCACCAGATGCGTAGCGTGCCAGCGCAGGCAATCGGCGAGGCCAGGGCGATGTACCTGGGGCTTGTCCTGGGCCAACCGCTCCCACAGCTCCAGCGCACGCGAACTGAGTTCCAACGCTTCCGCGTGGTGTCCGGCCCGCGCGAGGTGCCGAGCGTGATCCACTAGGGCACCGGCGAGGAACTCGCCGCAGCTCGGCCGATCTCCGTATACCTGCTGATATATCTCGACCGCGCGCCACGAGTCGGGCAGAGCCGTGGAGTCCCCATCGTCCAGCTCGGCCCGCCAACGGGCGCGGTGCCACAGCGACCAGGCCAGATCCAATGAGGGCTCGGCATTCTCGGCCGCCAATTGCTCCCACAGCGCCACGGCTTGATCGGTGTAATCGAGGGCTTCGGTCCGGCATCCCAGTTCGGCCAGACTCCAGGCCAGTGAGTCGCGATAGTCGGCCAGATACCACCGGCGGTCGCCATCACCGGCCCGGGCGATCTGCTCTATCAGCGACAGCGCCGAACGTCCCGCGGCGACGGCGGCATCCCGTTGTCCGGCTTCGGCGAGCAGCCACGACTGATCCCGTAGCACAACCGCCAGGCGGAATCGGTGTGCGGCGCGGTCCGTCTCGACCTGCTGGCGAATCAGCCGGACCGCCTCCTCGATAGCGCCCGGCGCCTGGCCGCGATACCCGGTCTCGCAGAGGCTCGTCGCATACCTGTGCAGAACGGAGATCAGCCCCGGCAACAGATCGTCATGCCCCTTGTCGATCAGCTCGGTGTAGAGGACCACGCTGCGTTCCTGGTGAGCGGACGCGAGATCCGGCTCGGAGATGTGCAGCCGGAGCCGAGCGGCCCATCCCTCAGAGTCGGCCAGCTTTGGAATGTTCTCCTCCGGACATTCCGCAGCGGCATCCCGCCGGATCGACAGCGCACGATCCACCTCCGCTGAGGCACACCCGCGCTCCCCCAGCCACCTGCGCGTGACCGCGTGGTATTCCACCGCCAGAGCCCAACGGGGCCGGTACCGCAGCGCATCCCGACTGGTCAGCTCTTCGAACGCGGCCGCAGCGCGCTCCGCATACCCGGCCGCCTCGGCCCACTCGTTCTGGTCGCCGCAAAACCTGGCATGGTCATCGAGCGCTGCGGCCAGATCGGGCAGGTGCAGCTCGGAATCGCTAGCGGCCAGTTCTTCCCACAGCCGCACCGCGATGCGCGAGTGCTCGCGTGCCCGCGGCCACTGCCCGGCGTCCACGAGCCGATTCGCGAAACTACGGGTGGCCTCGGCCAGCAGCCTCGCGCTGGATGGACAGTCGTCAGCCGCTTGGGCTGCCGCGATCCGCACCGCCCTTTCCTGGAACAGCACCGCCTCGTCAGCGCGACCGACGCACACCAGTGAATAGGAATGATTGTCCAGTGCCCAAACCAGACCCCGCGCATCGGCGCCGATCGCTGCGGTCCTCAGTTTCTCGAACAGGGCAACCGCGCGCGTGGTGTATTCAACGGCCTCCGCACCGCGATCGAGGCTATTGAGCCGAACGGCATAGTTGATCAGGCTCATGCCCAAACCGGCACAGTAAGCATCATCATCGAGAGTCACCAGTTCCTCGAAGATGGCAAGACTTCGCGTCGCGGTCGCAAGAGCATCCTCGTCGCGGCCGACCTCGCCCAACCGCAGCGCGTGATTATCGAGACACATGGCGGCGGACTGCAGATACAGGTCCTGGTGGTCTGCGAGCAGCTCCTCATAGCGTTCGACGGCCTCGGCCGACACGTCGACCGCCTGCTCGAACTGACGTGCTTCCATCAACCGTGTCGCGTAACTATCGAGGGCGTCGGCCAACCGCCCGCGGTGCGGGCGGGGTTCGGATTCCGACAATCGCCGCCACAGGTCCACCGCTCGCCGCGCATACTCGAGCGCTGGGCGAGGTCGACCGATCTCCGACAGGCACACCGAATGATTGCCGAGGGCGATGGCGAGCTGCGGTTCCCCAGCCGCTGGATCCTGCGCGGCCATCCGTTCCCGATGTTCCAGCAGCGGAGTCGAATAGGTCAGCGCCTCGGCCGGCCTGCCGGTGCGAGACAGATTCTGGACCAGCACATGCAGCGCCCATGCTCGCTGAGCGGCACGGGCGGGGCCCTCCGCCAGCGTCGCACAGATCTCCAGCACGCGGGTCGCCGCCGCACGCACCGCCTCCGTGTTCCCCATGTCCTCGTGCACCGAAGCCAGCTTGTTCACCGCGTAGGCGAGGTCGGCGGAATAGGTTGCCGGGTCCTTGTCGGCCAATCGCGCGTAGATCTCCTCCGCCCGGACGGCGCATTCCAGTGCCGCATCGAACACACGCAGCTCACGAAGGGTGATCGCACGCGTACACAGCGCATTGGCCAGCGCGGCCGGGCGATCGGCGCCGTTCGTGGTCATCTCCTCGTACAGCGCCACCGACCGTGCCGACACCACCCGCGCCTGCTCGTAATCCTCGCAGCGGTTGAGCACCATCGCGCGGTTGTTCAGGGCGTTGGCCAGATCCCCGGTGTAGCGGCCTGGGTCATCGTGCGCCAACTGTTCGATCAGTTCGACCGCCTGCCCAGAACGGAGGTCCGCCTGCTGTATCCGCCAGGAGCGCAGGTGCATCCGGGTGGCGCAGGTCAGCGTCCAGCTGAGATCCGGCCGATAGCGCTGCGAGTCCATCGAGACCAGGTCGCGGGTGTGGGTGAGCGCACGCTCGGCCGCGTCGGAAGCCTCGGCGCTGCGGCCGGCTTTGTGCAACCGGTCCGCCTGAGCTCGTAACTCGTCCACCAGGGACTCGAGCTGCGCCGGGTCCCGCTCGGACAGCAGGGACCATACACCGACCGCACCGTTGCCGAATTCGACGGCCGCCGATATGTCGCCGAGCTCCTGTGCCACTGTGACGATCTCGTGGTAGGCGCCGGCCATTTCTTCGATGCCTCGCGCGGAGCCACTGTGTAGTCGCTGTCGCGTTTCGAGGAATCGATACCAGATCCGCACGGCTTCAGCCCGCCGCCCGGCACGGTGCAGATGCTCGCCGTGTCGCAGCATCGTCCGGGCGAGCCGTCGCACCGCGGACTCGTTCCCATCGGCAGCCGTCGTCTCGGCCAGCTCCACGACCCGCGCCGACACGGCCACCGCTTCGGTGTGCAACTCATGCGCACGCAACAGCCAAATCAGACGGGATAGCTCGTTCGGTGACGCGGCATCGACCGCGGTGGCGGCCATGGCGCGCAACCGCTCGATGCGGTGCCGCTCCCACTTGGTCACTTCGCTTTCGTCGCCGACGCGTTCCAGCAGCGCGATGTGCTTCGCCCAGGCACGGTCGAGACTGGACAGAACCGCCGAGCCGGCAGATTCGGCCAGCTCTTCGTACAGGCGCACGCCGCGCCGGGACTGATCGGCACCGGCGGCCTCCCCATCCAGCCACGCCACGAAATCCGCCGCCGCCATGTGGGCACCGGCCAACCGTCGCAGATATCGGGCGCGATCGGTCTGAACCAGTTCGCCCAGGAGGTCTATGCACCTGTGTCCGACGTTGGCACCCCACGCCATCACCTCGGCGTGCTCCGCCGTTCCGCGCGTTCCGGTCTCGGACAACATCTCCAGCAGTTCGCACAGCAGGTCGGCCAGCAGTGGCTGTGCCCCGGACTGTCCCTGTGCCGCCGGCTCGTCACACAATTCGATCGCCGCGGTGAGCAGTTCCGCGGCGAGAAGGCCGCGGTCGCCCTCATGCTCCAGTGCGGCCCGGTACCGCAACACTTCCACCAGATCCGACTGGTTCGGATCCGCGCGCCACGCGACTCGGGCCGCCCGCACCAGCGCACGGTGCAGCGGCTCCAATTCCGACCGAGCGAACGTCGCGGTGGCTGTAACCAGCGCCGCCGCCCGCGACACCAGCGGATGCTCCGGCCAGCGCTCCAGCACCGCAACAACATCCGCCGCCTGCCGCGTATCGCCATCGCGGACCACGGCCCACGCCGCGTCAGCCACCAGCAAGGTCAACGCGTCCGAAAACTCATCGGGCTGCATGAGGTATTCCGCGACAGGCATCGAGGCGGCCTACTGTGGGCTGATCAGCGACCCGCGATCGATATCGGTGACGTACAAGGGAAGACGAGGCGACAGCCGCTCGAGCAGGGCGGGCGCGGCGCCGCCTTTCGCGGCCGCGTACTCCTCCAGGGTCAGCCCCACAACCTGCAGGAACGTCACGCTGCCGTTCGGTGTGCCGATTGCACCGAGCTCTGGGTCGATAGTGAAGGTGAGAGCACGGATCGCGCAGTCCGCATGGTCGGTTGCGATCGGCCCGCTGGCTTTCATGGTGTGGCCGGGCTCGAACCACTTGCCGGAATCGAAGACATACCGGCCCAGATTTTGCAGCAGGCTCGCCGCCCAGATCGGCGGTTCGGCGTCATCAGGCCGGCGGACGAGCCGGAAGGTGAACTCGAAGCCCCACCCCGAGACCTCCGGATCCGATGATTCTTTGTGGTACAGCTCCGACATGCCATAGCTGATATAGTGCCAATGCGGAATCGGCTCCGGCCGCGCAAAGATGCTGATTCCGTCGAGGGGGTCCCGGCCGCCGAGAGCCCACGGGTGCCGAGTCCCCACATGGAAAGGTTCGGCAGCACCATACAGCTGCCGCAGCGCGCCATCGATGGCATCCCACCCGATCGAATCACTCACCCAGCGAACAGTAGTCGGCGCGGGCGACGATGCACTCATCCGATTATCAAGTTTTACGATAACTTTAGCTGTCGAGGTAGCCGCGGCGGGGGACGGAACCTTCGACTCGGCCAGATGCCGACGAGACCAACAAGATTTCGAATGGCTCCGTACGAGCCGATATTCCGTGTTGCCAGACGAAGACCGGAATCCGAACGAATTCCGGATAATGTCACCTGTATGCATCCCAAGAGAATGCTCGCCATCGGCATAATCGGGCTCGTGTTGCTCATGGCCAATGGGTTCGCCGCACCAACCGTCTGGGCTTTCACTGTCGGACCCCGTGTCGCGGCATATGTCACCGGATGCGCCAGTGGTACCAAGTACCCCAGATGCCAGGGGATGTGGACAACACCCGACGGCGTAGAGCATCGTGGCGAGGTACCCCGCGTCGGCGGCAGCCGGATCGGCAAGCACGTCGACGTCCGCGTCGGTCCGTCCGGCCAGCTCTATCAGACCCCCGATCTTGTGGTTCGCCTGTTCTGGGCTGCCCTCGCTGACCTGGCAACCCTCGGCGCGCTCGGCTTCGTAGCGGTGATATCCCTGGGAGCCCGCCGCCGGGCGTCGGCATTCGAGGCCGCGACCGGAACCGAACGGCTGCTGTGGCGCGCGAACAAGGACCAGGTCACCGACCGGCACGGCACTCAGCTGTGGCTAGGACATCGCGATGGCCGCCGGCTCGACGCGGTACAGGCGGCCAATGGGCTCGAGACGTATCGAGTTCACCGCGCGAACGGCGTCCTGCGGCTCGATCACCAGGACGGTCGGCACTTCGGCCGGATCGAGGCCCAACACTACAGCGGAAAGTCCATGAGCTTCATGGTGTTCGACGGAGCGGGCGTGCCCCACGCGCTGATCGCCAACCTTTCCGTTCTCGACCCGCGATGGACGGTCACCACAACCGACGGCACCCACTGCGCGGATTTCATCGTCGGACCCGGCCATCACCGACTGGCATTCACACCCGCAGCAGCCACCCTGCTGTACCCACTCATGGCGGCGTTCCTGCTCGACTGCCATCACATGCTGCTCGAAGCCGCCGACGGCCCACACCGCAGCCGTTGACGTCCGCGCAGCGCGAGCGTGCACGGTGGGTGGAAACACGTTGCGCTCCGAACTAATTCACGATCCGCTCCGAAACCGGCAAAGTCAATGAGTCAGCGCGCTCACAACCTCAATGGAATGTAAAAACAAACATCGCGCGGTGTCCGAGCCGTGCGCGACATGATTGAATCGCGTTGGCGTCGGACATGACGTATGTGCGCTTTGTGAAGATAAGGACTTGTAGGACTCCGTAGATGACGCACCCACCACAGCAAGAGCCCAACGCCGCCAATCAGCCTGGCGGATGGCCGCCGCAGCCCGGCGGAACACCGCCGCAGCAGCCCTATGGCGCACAGCCGCAGCCCGGTCCGTATGGGGCCACCCCGCATCAACCGTATAGCCCCGCACCGCAGCAGAATCCGCCGTATGGTGTGCCACCGCAGTTCGGGCAACAACCGCCCTATAGCACGCAATACCCACCGCGGCCCGGCGGACGCGGGAGCGCCACTGTGCCGCTGCTGCTCGGTGGCGCCGTCATCCTCGTCGCGATCGGCGTCGGGGCATATTTTCTGTTCTCCGGAGGAGGAATCGGCAAGTCGAGCGACCCACGCGAGGTCGCGCAGGCATTCGTGGACGGCCGCGGGGACAACCAGGATCTGCTCTGCGCGGCGGATCGAGCGAAGATCGAAGACGCGCAACAGTCCGCGGGTAAGCCGACGAGTGTGCCGAAGATCGACGCGAAATCCACGTTGAAGAGCGTCGATGTCCCGGATGGAAGTGACAAGGGCAAGTTCACCGTCGATGTCGCCGTGAAAGTCGGCTCCCGCTCCAACACCCAATCCGTGACCTACGATCTGGTCAAGGAAGACGGCGAGTGGAAGGTATGCGGGCTGCTGAAAGCACTGCGGTAGCGGCTTCCGACCCCCGCCCCGCGGGTAGTGGCTGCGGGTAGTGGCTGAGGATAGCGGAAAGGATGCCGGCGGGCCGGGGATGGCGGCGCGCTGGACGGCGGCGGTGTTGCTGCTCGGCCTGGCGGTGTCGGTGATGTTGGCGCGGTTGTGGATTGCTGGTCAGGCGCATGAGCTCGCGGCCGCGGTGGGACCGGTGTGGCAGTCCCACAGGGGATTCGATGCGAGGCGGTTGGGTGCGTCGCTCTGGCCTCCACAGTCTATCCGCTGCCCACGGCACCGTGCTGCCGCTGTCGGAGGGGTCCGCGGTCCGGCTGACCGGCTCGGGCCAGCAGTGGGTGGTGCCGATAGCTGACGGCGACAGGGTCGCGGAGCTTATCCGCGAGCGGGTGCCCGCCCGCACCAGTTCCGAGGTTTCCACACCGACCGCCGAGCAGTGGCGGGCGGCGATGCGGAAGCGGGAGCTGATTCGGAAGTCAGGGACCGGTAAGGGCGTCCGCGCGCCGAGCGATTACCGATCGGGGTTCATCCTGTTCACAGCCTTGGCGGTAGCATCGTTCGATGCGAACGAGGGGTGGGTGGACAAAAGCGCGGGCGCGCTGGTATTCGGGATCGGCGCGGTGGGATGTCTGATGGCGTGGCGAAACGCCGCCGCGGTGATGCGGTTGGCCGAGGAGTGGCCACAGTTTCCGGCCGACGGACAGCCGTCGCCACCGCAGACCCGGCCTTGGACCTCGAGCGACGGTCGATAAAACCCATTCGATTACGGCGGCACCTCAAATGATCGTAAATTCGGTGGTCCGAAGATGACATGTGGCATTTCCTCCGGTTAGCCTGCCAGAGCCGTCGCAGGGAGGACGACAGGTGAGCCCGATAACGCAGGGCTCCGGCCAATTCAAATCGGAGGACTATTTCAATGAAGCGTACGATCGCGTCCGCATTTCTCGCGGGGGGTGCACTGTCGATGCTGGTGTGCATGACGCCCATAGCGACGGCAGCGCCGTCGGACGTGGAAAGCATCAGCTGCGCGGAGTACTCGAGCCAGACGCTGAGTGGCCGGGTGTCCACCATCAGGGATCTGCTGGAGGCACGGCCCGGTCACAGGTACGGGTCGAAGCCCACCACGGTCGTACGCAAAGTCGATGCCGGCTGCAGGGTGGCCAAAAAAAGGAACGCGGACGATACGGTGCGCGTCGCCAAGATCGTCGATGAGCTGAACAGAGGCTCTTCCCCATCGAATTCCCCATCGGACAGTTCGCCCGCTGACGCGCCATCCGGCGGCCCGGACACCAGGTGCTCGGTGTGGCTGAAAATGAAGCGGCCGGAGCAGGCGGCGCTGCTGCAACAGCATTTGGTGCAGCCGCGCAGCAAGTTCGACGGCCGGTTCAACACCGCCGCGGCGCTCGTGGACGGTGAATGCAACACGCTCGGCGGCAGCGCGACGGTCGCCCAGGCGTACGCCGCCGTGATGCGGAAATACGACAAGTAACCGGAAAGGCCCGCAGTCATGCGTCTTACCATCACCATCCTCACCGCGATCGCGCTCGGCGCCGCAGCGCTCTCCGGTTGCGGCAAGGATTCATCGCCATCCGCAGACCGCCAGGCGGCATCGCCCGCAAGCAACGATTCTTCCAGCACGTCGGCGTATTGCGCCGCGGTCAAGGACCTCGGCGATATCGGCACACAGTTGAACTCGGAGGAGCTGAACCTCAAGGCGCGGGAGGTCGCCGCGGTCGCCCCCGCCGAAATCCAAGCAGACTGGGAAAATTTCGCGGACGCCCAAGAGGCGGTCCTCGACGCGGGAAACACCGATCTCGATCCCACCGATCCATCGGCCCTGCAAGAACTACAACAGCGGGCCGCCACCGCTCAGGAGAATTCGGACAAGCTGAACCGGGCCGTACCGAAAATCATGGACCACATCACCAAGACCTGCGAAAAGTAAATACCACACAACACCTTCCGACTCGGCCCATCCAGCGACCCGCGTACCCCGCGACACCCCGACAGGTACGCCCCCCGACGGGCAGAACCCAACCAGTGTAGTTCGGACGGCCGGGGAATCCACTCCCTTCCAGGGCTCCCCGGCATCCACTTGCCCGAATGCCGACGAAGCACTGTCCGAGCCATACCAACCAGGTGGAGATCTCCATCTCCTTCTACAACGTTGTCATCAGCATCACCTACCACCACGACGGACTCGGCGAGAAGAAGTTCACCCAGCCCTGATGGAGCTGTGCTCCGTGGCCCTGTCCACGGTGACCGGCTGAAAGAAGTCGCGACGGACTGCGGTCCAACCGTGGTCGATCAGGTCTTGGGAACAAACCGGATGATGTCTTTCCGGGAGGTGATCATCAGTTTCTGAAAGATCGCGGTCATTTGCGTGTCGACGGTCCGGAACGAAGTTCCCCGATGTGCCGCGATAGCGCTGTTCGTCCATCCCGCCGCGGCGAACGTCGCTACCTCCTGCTCCGCCCGCGTCAGCTCGTCCCAGCGCGACAGGCCGCACGTGTGGCCGGTATCGACCGCGGGCACCCGGTCCATGGGTAGCTGTCCCAGTGCCAGCCGTTGGACTTCGTTCGATTCGGAACGCAGGAGGGATCCCTCTTTCTCGGCGGCGGCGAACGCCTCGGGTCCCAGCACGCTACGGGCAACGTCGATGGCTCGGTTGGCTTCGTCGGCGAAGGGCCGCAGTGCTTCGATATCGGTTCCCAGCTCCGTGCGCAACGTCCTGGCACCTCCGGCTAGCCGGGCGGTTTCGGTCGCCAAGGCAACGATCTCGTCGGTATCGGTGTCGCCCGCGGCTATCGAGTCGGTGATGATCTGCGCCAATGCCCAGTACCGAACATGCACTGCCCAGGCCGCGCCCCACGGGTCACGGATGGATACCAGGTGGGCCAGCGATCGACGCCCCACCGACAACGCCGCGGTCGGATCACCGTGTTTGGTCAGTGCGAGCGCCCACATCAGCTCGGTCCACGATTTCAGCCAATGCGCCTCGGCCGCAGTGGAATTGGTGACGTTGCGCTGCGCGATCTCCGCCGCTTGTTCCGCCGTACCGAAGAAGCTGGCCGCCATGGCCTCGATGAGTCCGGCCATCGCCTCGCCGCCGCGATCGCCGACGTTGTGAGATTTCTCGCGAGCGCGCGCCAGCACGGTGATGGATGCCGGGTCGCCGTGCACCAGCATCAGCTCCTGCCCCCAGACGAACTCGACGACGGCGGGCAGATCGAGGTCGACTTCGGGAGTCTGCCGCCAGTTCTGCCGGACTGCCGGATCAGTTGTGCAGGCAGTAATACACTCTTCGAGCATCCGCTCGGTTTCCTCGTGCTGCCCCTGCCACATGGCCACCCATCCGATCAAAGCCATCGCTATTACTTGGAGATCGGTTGGCTGCGGTGTGAGCTTGCGGGTGGCCTCCAACGTACGTTCCGTCCATTGACGGGTCTCGCGTAATGAGCCGTTGAAGAACGGCGCGCGCAGCGCGATCAGTCCCACCGAGATCTCCAAACCGGGTATCGATTCGCCCGGCGCGGTGAGGCTTCCCTCGATGGCAACGAGAATGTTGTCCCACGACGCGCGCACCCAGTTCAGATAGCCCAGCTCCCCCGGGCCGAACCAGTCGGCATATGCCTGCAGGACTTTGTTGCGGTAGTACTGCCGATGCTTCGCGGCGATCCGTGCCGAGTCGTCCGTGTCGCCGGTCGAATGCTCCTGTAATCGCTGATGGGCGAACACCCGAATCGTCTCCAGCAGCGAATACCGAACGGTGGTCCCGGTGCGGTGCAGTGATGCGAGCGACTGGTCGACCAGGCGCTCGAGCAGCCCCTCGACCTCCTCCTTCGCCACCCGCACCGCGCCGGACCGGTCGAGCTGTTCGTCGTCAGCGCACACGGCCTCGATGGCTTCCAGGTCGGCCCCCACGTCGAGCCCGAAGGAGTTGTCCTCTTCGGGGTTCGTATCGTGCCCTGCGGCGAATACCGACATTCGCGCCAAGAGGAGGCGTTCCTGATCCGTGCACAGGTCATACGACCACGCGATCACGTCGGGAACCCGCTGATGCCGCGCATCTACCCCCGCCTGCCAGGCGGGGGACCACCGCATCCGCCGGTCGTTCGCACCGCCGCTCAACTCCTGGAGGATGGTCGCGAGTGGCTGCCGGCGCAGCCGCGCGGCGGCGAGCCGGAGATAGAGCGGGTGGTTGTGCATGTGGTGACAGATCAACCGCGCTGTCGCGACCTGATCGGCATCGGTGACAGCGTGACCGGTGAGCTCCGCACGCTGCTGGAACAACGTCAGGGCCTGTTGCTGCGACAGCGGTGGAACCTCCACCAAGTGCTCGTCGACCCATCCCACCGGCCCGCGGCTGGTGGCGAGGATGACCAAGCCCGGCGCTGCCTCCAGTAGCGCCGCGATGAGCGTACCGGCCGCGCCGAGCACATGCTCACAGTTGTCCAGCACCACCAGAGTCCGCGGCGTCCGCCCGGCCGCGTTCTTGACGGTGAGCTTGTCGACCAGTGCGTTCCACGCCGATCGCCCCGAGAAGTCGGCGTCGAGCACGGCATGCGCGACCTCCTCTTCTACCGCGGTGAAGTCGGATCCCTTCGCCAGCCTGGCCAGTCGGACCCAGTACACCGGTATACCGGTGGCCTTGCGGAACTGGCCGACCGCTTCGGCCGCGAGCCGAGTCTTCCCGATGCCGCCCATACCGGTCAGGGTGATCAACCGCGCCGAGCCCATGAGCAGAGTTCTGATCCGACCCAGCTCTGGACCCCGGCCGACAAAACCGTTCGCGGTTGCTGGAGAGTCACCGGGAATCTGCCGCTCCCTACTCGACATAGAGGTCAAGCTCCTTCTTCCCATCTGATGTCGTCGTCAAAGAACCGCGCCGGCAAGGCGTCCACTCTCCAGAGTGAACTCGAGAACGTGTTCCCGTCTGTCGCGTATTCCGACCATACCTGCTAGGTACCCAGACCTCGTATGTATCTATTCCCTACCCGTACGTAGGAGCCCCCGCCCCACTGATTCACACCGCCTCGCTGCCGTGGCTTCGCATGCCGGTCGACCGGTAGCTCGACGGATAGGATCACGTCCCGGTCGCGCACCGACCGCGGTCGGTAGGTCGGGTAAACCCGGCACGGATGCGGAACGCGCTGTCCAGCGTCAGCGGTGCGCCGACCGCGTGCGCTGTTTCCTGTGCCGCAATGGCTTCACAACTTGCACGGTCCCGCACCGCAATGTGCCAGAGATCGTCGACCGGTACCGGTTCCGGCGAGCAGCGCCGGGGACGTAGATAGCTCGGGACATCGGACCCGACGGCTACCGATGCGGGCCCATCTACTTACTCGATCAGACTTGATCGTGACCGCTTGCGCGGTCTACCCGGTCGAACCGACCAGATGGACTGAGCAGCGGAAACACCGGTGAAGTAGGAATGTAGAGGATCCGCAACGCGTTGCGGCCGGGGCTGGTGGGGGGCCCGCGATGTTGCTGCACTATGGGCTGCGACCTTGGGACAATGGAAAGGCAGTGGCCCGGATATGACCGACCTGCAGAGCGTGACGATCGCGGTCGTCGGCATAGAGGCGCTGTTCATCGTTGCGGCCCTGTGCTGGCCGCCCCGGCAACGGCCGACCCACCACGAGGAGCATCTGGTTGTTCGTCGCGGAAAACGCCATCGCGCGTCGACCGATCCCGCTTTGCCGGCGCGGCGGAACGTCGTCACGTCGACGCCACGCACCCTCGCCGGCTCGGTAATCGCTCGACACAGTGAACGCCCACACGGCGGGCACCGCGACCCCATTGACGCCTAGGTCATGTCTCCCAATTGAGTCTGCCCCACGCAGGATTGCCTTGCATCTCGCGGTAGCCAGATAGCAGCGAACACGCCCCTTCAACGAATATGGCAATTCGTGCAGGCCATCAAGCCCACTCGAGTCGGCCGTGCGATCGGTTGTTCATCCCGGCTCCACACGTCGGTATCGACCAACGCTCGCGTGCGGTAGGTCGCAGTTCGCGGCCGACTACGCTGTGGAACGATGAGGCAAAGCGCCGGAACTGATGGTCTGCTATAGGTTTCAGACGAACACGAAGGCGCCGTGAGGAGGTCCGATGGATGCCGAACCCACCGGCCGCAAGGTCGTTGACCCGGGCCGCTTCAATCCGGACACACCGAAGCGAGGGACCTCCCAGCACCCCGATCGGCGGCTGTCGGCGCGTGTCCAGCGCGCCATCTTGCGCGAACGCGTAGCGCCGCTGCTGGCAACAATAGCGGGATTGGCAGTCGTGCTCGCTGTGGCGATGGCAGGTACCGCAGTCCTGCTGATCGGATATGGCTATTTCGAACAAGGACGCGACCAGGCCGAGCGTGACAGCTGGTCACGCAAGATCGAGACAGCCATCCGGGCCCTTCCGGGGGTAACCGACGCGTCACACCGGTTCGAGCACTACAAGGGCAGACACTTCAACGCCAAACTCGACGTGCGGCTCAGGGACGACGCCACACCGGCCGAGGCCGCGTCTGTGGTGAGTGCCATGGGCGCTCAACAGCTTCCGCGGCGTTTCCAAGGCGACCCGACAGAGGTCACCATCGACCGGATGGCAGACACCTATTCCGCGTACTGGCTTTTCGGCCGTGACGTGAGCACTGAAGCGAACGCCGCAGACACCTGGGCGCGACTATGGGCCGCCGGCACCGAAGTGCACTGGTCCTCGCGCGGCGGCGACGCCAGCCGCATAACCAACGCCATCGACGTCCGAGCGGGCTCCGAGAGCGAACCTCACCGCGCCACCGCGGCGATGCGCCGAATCATCCGGGACTTCCCCGAACTGGCATCAAACCACTGGACCGTATCCACCGTTCATGAGCGGGAGCGCGGGTTCACCAATCACTCGGAACGGCGCCCCGGGTCTTATCCATGGCCCCATGATCGCGTCACCCCCCGCCAAGAGCCCACCCCTCGCTTCCCGTCCAATGATGAACTCGACCTGTGGCAGTGGTTCCTGACCGATCAACCCATCCCGTTCTCCGTTCGGGTGTCGGTCTACGACCCGCCCTCCGAAGGCCGCACACTGGGCGTCACCGTATTCCCTCCCGTGGGTACGGAATTCAGCGTCGCGCAGACCACACAACTCGCCGATCTGCATCTTCCCTACCTGGCTGGCTACGGCGCGGCGGTCGACTACACGATCTACACACCCAACGGCCCCGTCTACTCCTACGGCCCCTTTTTCGAGGTCGTGGTCGGCGGCTGCCAGACATCCGGGTACAACGTCTTACCGGAGTCGCAGCCCTACGTGCGTCAGTACGAACGCTGCTAGCAGCGCCAGGCCCGGTATGCCCGATGGTGAGGATTCTTTCGGATGCATCCTCGCATGCGCAGCAGGCACAGTTTTACGATGACTTGAGGGTTTCGCACTGATTCGGTTGCACGGCAGTGCATTACGCACGCTAGAGTTTTGGGTGAGCAGCACCGGAGCGTGGTGCCCAGGACGGACGGGGAGGGTGCGCAGTGCAGGAATCGCCGATCGTCTATCTGGCGATCTGGAATGAGAATGGTCTGTCATCCCCGCGGGTGGCGGCCAGGCGCTTCCGGCGCATTCTCCGCGACCGCCATCCGGTCGCGGTTTCCACGCTGCACGAATCGATGCGGGAATTCGTTCTGGCGATGCGGCGCCGCGATCCGGAAGTCAATGCACACCATCCGGACGGGATGGCTTCGATCGCCGAAATCACGAATTTCTCAGCACAGGGCATCATTCTCCGCTTCGATGCGGATCGTTCGAAACGAATGGAGAACGTTCTCCGGATTACGCATGAACTGAAGTTGACGATGTACGATCCGAAGTTCGAATTCACGCTCGGCTTCGACGACTCGGCCGAGGTAGCCGTGAACGATACCGGTAGCGCGGGCGGGCAACAGGTCCCCCGATCGACGGAGGGGATGGTACCGGGGAGCCCGCGGCGCCGTCGTCGTCCGGATGCGCTGCGCATGCTGCGCAGGCTGCGCAGGCTGCACCGGACGACAAATGACACCGCGACCCAACCGCTGTCGGATGCCATGCCATCGTGCCTCGATCCCAACGCACCCCCTGCCGTAGATGTGGTCGAAGCGGACGACTGAGGGCAGGCAGGACGTCCGGCCCAACGCCAGGCGCGCGTTGCAATTTTACCTTCGGACGATCTCCGGCCGAATGGCATGCGTGAATCCCGGCGGCACCAGTAGTCGGGATGGCGTACTACCACGTGGTGGTTCCATTCAACGAGTCGTTCCGGCAAAGCATTACGCCGAGTTATACCGGCAAGCGAACGGCACGTGCCGTGGCACACACATGTAAAGGCGGCCACGCGCCGATCGGATGCCCATGCCCGCCGCGGCGACAGCGCACGGTGATCGAGTATCGCGGCGCCGATTGGCGGCGCAGGCACGACGCGGCGCCTGGGCGATATCCGCTCGGTGCCGAAATTCCAGTGCGCATCAGCTACCGCACCAATCGCGCCTATCCGTTGACTCGAAGCACGCTTGTGCGCACCGGATTACGTGGAGCAGCGCTGGGCGCGGGGCTCGGTCTGTTCAATGCGGTCCTGCTGTGTGTGCTGTTGCTCATGTGACTGGTCGAATGCGGTACCACAAGGCGTGACTGCCGAGCTGAACGACCCCTCCCCGTCGGCCGGGAATCCGGCCATGCACGCACATATCGGAGCAGCTCGAGCCGTGCGGTGGCAATCGGACGATCGCCGCGCCCCACCGCAGCGCGCACCGTTGCCAGTGCGCCTTCGGCCGCGGTGTGCTGCAACCATGCGGACACCGATTCCATGACTGAGTAGCCGGCGTCGTAACCATCCGACCCATGTTGCGGGTGAACTCGGCCTTGGCGGCGCGGGAATGTCTTGGTGGCCCACATGATCCGCAGGTTCGTACCGATCCGTACCAGCTCTACGGTGGCGTCGTGTTCCATGCCAACGGACTGCTGTTGGGACTACGCCCGGTCGCTGCCGCCACCGACCGCTTCGACTCCGAGCGGGCCGGACCCGACCATCTCGGTTCTCGAACTCACCGCCCCGATGTAGCTTGCCTCTCCGCGGCCACGGCGGACACCCCACCGGTGGGCATATTAAATTGCACGATGCCTATGTTGTGCAATTCTATTTGCATCAGCAGCAAGGAAGTCGCTCCCCCAACACCACGAACGGGCATGTACATGACCACCCTTCAAGCAACCGCAGTGACGGTCATCACCGTGGAGGCGCTTGTCATCCTGGCGGCCCTCAGCTGGCCACAACAGCGCGGCCGGGCTCGCCGACCGCGCGCGACTCCGACTCACCTCCGCAGGCGAGAACACGATGTCCAGCGCTGACTGGGCGTCCAGCGCCCGCGTCGCAGAAACGTCCGCCTCAAGAGGCTGTAAGTTCTCGAATAGCACTGGACGACAAGGCCTTTGGTGACTGTATGCTCGTAATTGGGGTCGGCAGCCCCTCATCCTGCCGGCCCCTTCCAAGCGGATGCGCTTGTCATCCCAAGCGCGGCCCGCATGGCTGGTGCGCGCTTCGAACCACCCCGCAGACAAGGTTCGAAGCGCGCACCAGCCATGCGGGCCACACCATCGATACACGATGCGCCACTCGCACGGCGAATCAATATGCGGACCAACTGCAAATTTGAGCACCACTTGAGGTTCGCCGCCGATATTTGGGCATTTCCTTCAATGCTCGAGGAACCGTGGGCCGCCGATCGCCATATACGTTCGGCGAGCCGAGGTCCATGAATCAGAGCTGGTCACGTCGACTAAGTGTGGTATCCATGCCCCATTGGGCATGGTCGTCTGCGCGGCCACCGGGAGGGCGGTTGCGAGATAATTCGCATCGCAATCCGACGCAACATAGAGCGCGAGAGACAGCACGGACACCGCTATTTACATTCTTTCAGTCCACCGCTCCAGTCGAGTCTTCGGACCCCGCACGGGCCACTCGACTCACCTCCGGAAGTCAGAATCCCCTAACCATAACCCGACGCGCTTATCAACATTGATCAAGTGCGCTGGCATAGCGTCCCGATTTTACATTCCCATAAGGTAATGCGGTCTACTGCACAGAATGATCCCGCCTGTCGCCGCTCGGATGCCCGACTCAGATCAAATGAGTGTAAGTTCTCTCCATTTTACTGTCCGGCGTTGTCGCCCGCGACAATATGCTCTTGCGCAGGCGGGGAAGCGGTTACAGATGAGGGATTCGATGAGCTTTCCTCCGGTTGCGACGCACAGCCCGCTTCGCGACTTCCTTCGCCGGATCGGCACACTGCCGAAATGCCATGTCACCCGCGCCGAGCGGGCGCGGCTGTGGCAGCTGCTGCTCGCCGGCTCCGATGCCGCCTCGCCAACGACGGTCGACAGGTCACACCGATGAGTGCCACGAAAGCCATCCGCCGCACCGGCGCATCACCACACTCCGGGACACTCCGCGTCCGGCCCGGTATCTGCTGGCCGGCATCATGGTGAATCAACTGGGCGCATTCGCGCAGGCCTACCTCGTGCTGTATCCGACGTAGCAGGGATTCTCGGTTGGGCAAGCCGGTTCGGCGCTCACCGTCTACAGCATCGGCGCAGTGTTCGGCATGGTGGCCGGCGGCGAATCGACGGCACGGATGGGTTCACGCACCACCATTGTCACCGGCATGACCGGGTCCGCACTGCCCTCGGTCTGATTCCGGCGGTGAGCACACCGGGCATGTTCCCGGTGTGCTCACCGCTGTGGTCGCGCTTGCCGGGTTCGCCGCCCAGTCTTACCGCCCGGCCGCCGCGGTCCTGTTCAACGATCATGCCAGATGAGCATCGGGTGATGGCGTTTTCGATGTTTCGTATCGCCCTGAACACCGGAGCCCTCGGCCCAGTGACAATGTGTGAGAGCGGGTCGTGGTGAACGCTGAGCATCGGATCGTCACCGCGGCCGGGGTGTCCGCCGAGATCGACATGGCGCACGGAATCTCGAGATCAAGCGACTGTAAAAGATCCGCCGAGAAATTGCGGGGCGGCTACCTCATAGCCCGTCCCGCGGAGGCCGTAGTAGCTGACCCATAAACGCACCGACCGGGTTGCTGGAAATAATTTACAGTCCCTTCAGCAAAGGGCGGGCGCGATCGGGCTGGTTGTAATGGCTTTGAAGAAATGCGGGGCTCGTGCGATGCTCAACGAATGGTAGGTTCTGGCGGCCGCCCCACGCCGTTCATGTGTCGGCACACTGTCGTACGAATCGGCGGCGGTTCGATTGTCGCCTCGTGGGGCATGTCGGCGCGTTCCCGCGCCCTGCGGAGCGGGCTGAATGCGGCGGTGGCGCCATGTCGCTGAGCGCGGCGGCCCACGACCGCTGGGTCGAGATTGTCGACCGCATCGACCGAGCGCGAATCGGGACCGGTTTCATCGCCCACGTGGACCTGTATCCGATCGTCATGCTGGACCGCTTCCCGACGAATCCGGCGGCATTGAAAACATGTGCCGCACAGGTCTATCGGGCTGGCGAGGCCAAGGGCACGGTCGCCGGGGTTACCCATCGCAAACGCGACGGACGCTGGCGGCGGGCGCTGATCGACCACGTCAGTGACAATCCTTTCGATCATTTGACAGAGCAGCAGTGCGCCGAGGCGGCTCGGCTCGGCGCGGAACTGGCCGATCTGATCGCTACGGAGCTGGGCGAAATCCGCTCGGTCGCAAAGGTGGATTTCCAGCCGCGCGATTGGTACGCGGCGGCGTGGACGGATTGGCTGCTACTGGCCCCGGGCCGGGCCACCATCCTGCACCTCGGGTGGGACAGTTGAGATCCCCGGCACGATGAAAGACTGCACAATCCCTTGCTGCCAGAGGAATTCGCCGACCAGCTGAATCTGCTGCCAGCCGATGCGGTGTGGGCACTCAGGCGCGACGACGACTCTTAGTGATCTGCTCAGGATCGGCAGTGGCGCGATGGCCGCGGGCGCTGTGACGCCCTTGGTTCGCAGTACAACCTCGCCCGATCCCGCCCACGCGGCCGGATGGCACTCGCAGCTTGTGTACCCGGATGCCAACGGTCGGCTCGTCTGCAAAGAGGATCCGCGGGGCAAGGAGATCCCCGACTTCAGCTGGGCCGGGTATCGCAATGGTGAAGTGCCGCTGCCTTCCGTGCCGGTCGTCAAGGAGATCGGCCCGATCAGCGGTGACAACACCGCTCACATTCAGGCCGCTCTCGACGAGGTCGGCGCGATGCCACTGGGGCGCCAACGGTTTGCGGGGTGCGCTTCGCCTCGCAGCTGGCCATTACAAAGTCGCCGGCACAATCGTAATGCAGCACGACGGGGTCGTGCTGCGTGGAGCCGGTCAATGGGACGACGACTCAGCGAACACGGTGATCACCGGCACTCGCGGAGGCTCGGCCACCGATGCGTAACGCGGATGCCCCGTACCTGCGTAAGGGGTAACGCCCAAGGGCCGCAGCTGACCGAGGTAGCACGCAACTACGCTTCCATGTCCGGGTGGCAGCCCGGACATGGAAGCGTGATCCGCTCGAGGATCTATCAGCATATCGTCGACTTTCTCGACGGCGAGCCGGTATTGATCACCTGATACCCGCACTCCATGATGACCTTTCGTCGTTGGACGACGTTGCCCAGCAAGACGTTTCACACCACAACCAACCCATATCGGTATCGGTATCTCCGAGAAGCTCATCGACGCCGGCCGCGTCGTGCCGTCCGTGACCAAGCCACGGTGATCCAGCGGATGAGCGCCGCATCCGGCGATGACGAACCCCACCATCGAGCTCACGCCGACGACATCGGCCCGCAAGCGAGCGGGGACCGCCCACCCCGCCGAATCCAGCACGTCCACATCGAATTCCGCGAACTGACGCTGGACTATCAGGCCACAGCCGAACAAGCCCAGAACATCGCCGACCTGCTGGCGAGCCGCTATTCGGAACTCGACCTGCGGGTCGTCGTCGACGACACCGTCGACGCACACCTGCCTCCGCTGCCGTGCGCCGACCTATGGGAGTAACGGATGCCAGAGCAGTTGCACCCCGACCTATTCGTCCACGCGGACAGACCGCTGGCCGAACACCTCTGCCGCATCCGCCTGATCGGCCTGACCGTCGAATGCGCCCGCCAACTCCGCTGGCTGCACCGCCATCACCCACCCGACGACTGCCTGGTGCATCTGGCCGCACCCCATCTACTCGCCGACCTCGACCAACCATATCCGCGGCGGTGAAATCCAGGCCGAATGCCGACCCGCACAAGGGTGCCGAACCGGCCGGGATGCGCGGTGGTCAGCTGGCGCAACTGTAGATGGGCGAACACCTTAAGACCGCTACTTGCGACGAGGTGACCGACCTCGTCGAATCCCTCGGCGAGGGAGCGAATTCGATCGCAATCCTGCGCCGGTGCGCCGGTAGAGGTCGGCGACGGATACCGGGCCGGATCCCGCCTCGAGCAGCATTCGCCCGTAGTCGAGCAGGAATGCCGCCAGCAGCGGACGCAGCTGTGCGGGAACCTCCGGTTCGAAGGCCAAGCGATGCCCGCCGACCGCGAGAACAAAGCGGGCGTAAAGGATTTGGTCGGTGCCGGTGACCGCCCACGACGAGTCGGCAACACTGGTGTTGGCGATGACAGCGCGGGCGGAACCCGCCCCATCGTAGATCGTATAGCCGAGGCGGGTGCCAGGGCAGCGGTCGGCCTCGATCCGCCCTGCCGCGGTACCATCGCGTCGATCGAGGTGGAGGATGCCGTCCTCGGCCCGTACCCGGAACTCCATTCCGCCCTCCGCGGCGATGAGCGACACCAGACGACGCCGGGTGATCGGGTGACGCCGCGCCTTGTGGCCCACCCAGACACGATTGCCGATGCGGTCGGTGATCTCCGACGCGTGTGCACACCACAGCTCATCACCGAGGTCGGTTCGCTGCTCGAAGGCGCGGGCCGTGCGGCGCCCCCGGGCAATCAGGACCGCCACCGCGACCCAGGCGACGACATTGGCCAGATCGACGACGATCGCCCAGAACAGTCGAGACCACAAAGTCAATGGACTGTCCTTGTACGCGCCGACGAGCGGTGCAAGACGGACGTCCATCGTCGTGCCGAGGTCGGATGTAGTCGCACCGGCGATAGCACCGCTGGCAGTGCTGCCGTTCGGCAGGAGCCACCACCCTGAGCACCGCGGATATTTCCCGTGCGAGCACCGGACCACCTGGGCCTCCACCCGGGGTCCCCGGGTGAAGGCATACAGCGCGAAGCCCGAGTACGTGTTGGCCACCAACAGAAATACGATCGTCAAGGTGATGGCCAGGAGCGTGCGGGGATGCATATGCGGAGACTATTCGCACGGACGTGATCGTGATTATCAAGGGAGTGCAAGTCTTCTCGGCATACCCGGCTGCTTACATTCTCTTCGATCATCTACCGCGTTCGGCCGGTTGGGCGGAAATACAAGCACACACGCCGGTCGCCCCGGACTGCTCGGCCTCGTGGCCCGGGTTCGCCAGCGGTCCCACCGCCGTCGGGCGGCGAAAGGGATTCTTTGCGAACAGCTGAGGTGGGAGTCGTGGCGGGGCTTCCAACCCCGCTCTGCCCGTGCCGCTTCGGCTGTCGGAGCCTAAGGCATACGCAGCCGCCCAGGTCCGCTGAGGCAAGGTCCGACCGACATCATCCCGCAACGGTCAACCGGCGCGGCCGACACCACCGGAACAGGGTCGCCTAAAACTCCCCGCGCCCACCAACTCCGCTGGCTGCACCGCGAGCACCCACCCGACGACCGCCTGGTGCATCTGGCCGCACTCCACCTACTCGCCGACCTCGACCAACCATGATCCGCGGCGGTGAAATCCAGGCCGACTGCCGGCACGCCGGTTCTGGGAACCGACGTCTTGACGTCGAAAGCCTTTGTCACCACCTCTACATCGCAGTGTCGGCCACGCACGGCTGATGAACGCCACAATCCGCGTCGCCGGTGGCGCCGCAACCCGTATGTGGTGATTTGTCAGCCGCGGCGGGAATGGTGCGCAGTGCGCGAATCGGTGACAGCAGGATGGGCACCACGGCCAGGGTGCCTCCCGCCGCCGCCAGCCACAGCACACCGCGCAGTCCGATCGGCCCGGCCAGTACCCCACCGAGAGCGGCGCCGAGCGCGATGGCACCATAATTCACGACACGAAAGGTCGCCGTCATCCGGCCGAGCACGTGGGGTTCGGTCACCGACTGACGGAGGCTGACCTGATTGATACTGGCCACGGCGACACCCGCTCCCACCGGCGCGAGACCGGTGGCGAGCACCGGTGGAGCCATCGGCCCGGCAGGTGCCATCGCCAGAATCGACAGTGCGGTACCGGCCAAGAGCACTCCACCCACTATGACCCGCCCGATCCCGGCGCGGTTCGTCACCCGGCGGTTGAGCAGCGGGCCGGCGAGCATCCCCGCGTTGCCGGCACCGAGCACGATGCCCAGAGCCATCGGCGACACATGAAGCTCACGAATGCAGTGCAGCACCAGCACCGCCTGGCACAGGCCGAAGAACCCGAACGCATTCCCTACACCGGTCGCCAACAGCAGCGGCCGCAACAGCGGATCGGCGAAGACAGCTCGCAACCCGGTCACGATCTCGGCGATCATCCCGGTATCGGTGTTCCGCGGCGGTCGCGGATCCGGCTGGCGGATCAATAGCAGTGCCAGTCCCGAGAATACGTAGCTCACCGCATCGGCCACTATCGCGAACGGTGCGGTGATCCACTGTACGAGTATGCCGCCGATACCGGGTCCGATCAGATCACCCGCCGTGCGCGACAACTGCAGTTTGGTGTTCCCCTCGACCAGGCGCCGGGCACCGACCAGCGTCGGAAGATATGCCTGCGAGGCCAGGTCGAAGAATACGCTCATCATCCCGACGGCAATGGCGGCGGGAAACAGCAACCACAGGTGTAGCACACCGGTCGCCGCGGCGATCGGCACCGTCAGGAAGACACCGAAGCGCACCATATCGGCAACGATCATCACCCGCCTACGCCGGAGCCGGTCCACCCATGCACCCGCCTGGCATCGGCCTGGGCGGCCTACTCGCCCAAGCCATCGGCGCGGCAACCGCATTGCTGGCCAATGCGGCGAGCTTTCTGGTATCGGTCGCCTGCCTGACGCGCATTCGTGACGTACGTTGTCGGCGATCGGACAGCCGGGTACGTCCTTTGTCGCGTGAGCGCCAGGCTACGAACTCGACGATGGCCTCGGCGATCGACACCACGGCCAGGCCGCCAGCCTGGCAGGCCGATGATCAGGTACGGGGCATAGTGCGCGGCAGCGAGCAGACCCACCTGGAACGCCGATGCGCCGAACAGCCCGATGGCGGTCAAAGGAAGTGCCAGTTCGGTGATTCGGGTGCCGACGACGCTGATCGTCTGGGCACCCCACAGTTTCAGGAAATCGGGATGCCGGTACAGCACACCGGACGGCGAGGGGGCGGTAGCGGTACTCCTCTGCTGGATCACAGGCCTGCCGCCCCCGACACGGCCGGTGCCGCCGGGCCTGCTCGAGCGTCGCAAGGTCCTCGACGCGCACTGCCGATTCCGACACCGTCAGGTCCCAGAGCTTCGGATGCCCGGCCAGCGCCGACAGGTCGGACCGCGGCACATTGATCTCGAGCGATTCGACATACTGCGGCAGCCACATTCGGCGTATCCGGCAATCGCCGGTGATGATGAGCCGGCGCAGTACGGTGTCTCCGAGAGCACGCCCAGGTCAAGCGGCTCGATGCCGACCAGTGCCATCTCTTGGATACGGGTGGAATTGGGGTGCTCGGCCAGCGCTGCCGTGGGTCGGCACGGTGGATCGCCATCTGATAGGCATTGGCATCTCCCTTCGGCAGTATCGTCGTCGCCCCACTCTCCACCTGTCAGGCGGCCGGCCGGACTTCACCTACCTCCCGCCGTGCCAGGGCCACCAGCGCGGACGGCATCTTGTCCTGGCCCTCGTTCACACTGTGTTCCTTTGCATCACGACGGCCGCGCTCCTTGCGGACGAAAGGCCGAATTCGGCGGCGGGCCCGACTGCGAAAACGCCTGATCGGGTGGAGTCGACTCGGATATTCGGGCGGCCGCACGCTCGGCCGCGGCAAGGCGGTCGGCGAATGCGTCCGGCTCCGCTGCGGCCAATTCGGAATACAAGCTCACCGAGCGCTCCGCTAGGGCGCGGGCTTCGCCACGGTCGCGGTCACCCAACAGCAGCGCCGTCTCGCGGCATACCGCCGCCAGGTCCGGCAGATAGCGCAACCGCATGCGTTCAGCGGCGTCCTCGGCCAGTCGCAGTGCGCGCCGAGCACATTCGATGGCAGCTTCATCCGCGCCGACCGCTGCCAAGTGGGTGGCGTGCCAGCGCAGGCAATCACCGAGGCCGGGCCCGTGCTCGCCCGGTTCGTTCGCGGCGATGATTTCCCACAGCTCCAGCGCACGGGAACTATGGTCGAGCGCCTCGGTGTCGCGCCCGGCTCGCGCTAGATGCCGGGCGTGGTCGACAAGAGATCCGGCAAGTTCGGCACCACCCTCCTGCTGCTTCCCAGCCTGTTCGTACCTGTCGAGGGCTTGCTTCGACAGTGTCAGCACCGTGCGAGCATCGACGCCGGAATCGGCCTCCCAGCGCGCCCGATGCCGCAGCACCCATGCCACCTCGATGCGTGCGTCGTCGTGCTCGTCGGCCAGCTCCTCCCATAGCGGGAAGGCGTCGTCGAGGTACTGGAGGGCTTCGGTGCGCAGCCCCACATCCGCCAGGGCGTCAGCGAGAGCGACGCGGAACTCGGCCAGCTGCCATCGTGGGTCCTCGTCACTGGGCTCGGGGTTCTGCGCCAGCTCTTCCTCCAGCAGAGCCAGCGCTTCCCGCGCCGCGTCGACGGCCTCCAAGCGCCGACCGGCTTGGGAACAGAACCACGCCTGATCACGCAATAGATCGGCGAGGGGAAACCGGTAAGCGGCATGATCGTTTTCGATCAGCACACGCATCAGCCGGACCGGTTCCATCAACTGTGTCGCCGCCTGCTCCGAACATCCCGTCTCGCATAGGCCCGTCGCGTACTTGTGGTACGCATCGATCAGGTCCGCCACCAGCTCGTCGGATTCGTCCACGATCAGCGATTGATACTGGTCGACAGCGTATTCCAGCTGTGCAGCCGCCAGCTCGGGTTCACCATTGTGCAGCAGCACCCGCGCCGCCCACGCCGCACAGGCGGCCAGCGACGAACGCGCCTGCGGATCCGTTTCGGCCGCGGTACGCCAAATCGACAGTGCGCATTCGATTTCCGCCAGCACTCGGCCTTGCTGGCCGAGTTGGCACCGCGCCCACGCGTGCTGCTGTACCGCCTCCGCCCATCGGAATCGATACTGTTGGGGATCGCGGGAAGCCAATTCCTCGTAGGCCGACACGGCGCGTTCGAGGTGGTCGGCGGCCTCCTCCCATTCATCCCGCGCTCCGCAAAAACGGGCGTGTTCGTCGAGTGCATGCGCCAGATCGGGCAGGTGCAGTTCGGCATCGTCGTCGACCAGTTCTTGCCGAAGCCGCACGCCGGCCCGCGAATGCTCGCGCGCCCGCGGCCAGTCGCCGCCGTTCACCAGTCGGCAGGCGAGGTTGTATGTGGCCGCTGCCAGCTGCTCCAGCGCCGGCCGCCGATCGTGTGCGGCCGCGGCGGTATAGATACGCACCGCCCGCTCCTGATCCGCGACGGCCTCGTCGTGGCGGCCGAGACGATCCAGGGCGAAGGACCGATTGTGCAGTGCCGCAGCAAGGTCTCGCGCTCGGGGATCCGGCGGCTCGGCCGCTGGTTCCCCGAATATCGCGACCGCGCGTGTGGCCTGGTCGAGTGCGTCCGCGTAACTCCCGACATCGGTGCACAATCCGGCGCTGTTGAGCAGGCTTCTCCCCAGATACTCCCGACCATCGAGCGAGTCAAGTTCCTCGAACATAGCCACGGCGCGCGCCGCGACCACCACGGCATCCGCGCTGTGGCCCACCGCGTCCAGCCGCTGCGCGTGATGGTCCAAACACAGCGCGGCGGACTTCAGGTACAGCGCGCGATCATGACTCAGCAATTGCTCGAAGTGCTCGACGGCTTCGGCCGAAATCTCGACCGCCTGGTCGTGCCAGCGCATCTGGGCAAGGCAATGCGAGTACCGGTCCAGTGCGCTGGCGAGCCGCTCCCGAAAGGGAGCGGGATTTGCTTGCGCCAGTCGCCGAAACAGTAGCAACGACCGCCGCGCGTATTCGACGGCTTCGCGCGGCTGCCCGCTATCGACGAGGCATACCGCGTGATTGCCCAGTGCGACCGCGAGCTCGGGGGATTCGCCTGCCGGGTCGCGCGCGGCCATCCGTTCCCGCAACTCCAGTAGCAGTGCCGAATGGTCGAGGGCCTCCGGAAGTCCCCCATCCCGGATCGGCGACCGGACCAACGCATGCAACGCCGCGGCCCTATGCTCGTCGTGGTCGGTTCCAGGTGCCAACCGACCACAGATCTCCAGCGCCCGCAGGGCCGCGACCCGCGCTCGGTCGCCGTTGCCGATATCGGTCTGGATCGCCGCCACCCTGCCGAGCGCATACGCGAGCTCTGCGCTATGCGCGTCCGGATCACGCTCCGCAAGCTCGGCGTAGATTGTCTCGGCCCGGGTGGCACACTCCAGCGCCTCCTCGAGGTCACCGAGATATGCCAGTGTGGTGGCGCGCGTGCACTGTATGCTGGCCAATGACGCGCGATCGCCGTCGTCGTTATCGGATTCGACCAACTCCTCGCACAATGCGACGGCCCGCGCCAGCAGGGCCTTCGACTGCCGATAGTCGTCGACCTGATTGAGCGCGAGAGCGCGGTTGTGCAGAGCCTCGGTCAGATCCCTGGTACAGCCGTCCGGCTCGACCGCGGCGAGCTCCTCGATCACCTCGACCGCCGCGCGGGAGCTCGCGTCCGCGCGCTCATCGTAGACGTGCAGGTGCGCCACAGTGGCGCAGGTCAGCGCCTGAGCCAGAATCGGCCGGTACCGCTCCGGGTCGATGGCGACAAGCTCCCGGGCCCGCTCGACGGCACGTTCCGCGAGACCGGGCGCCGCCACGCCGCGACCAGCCGCACGCAACCGACCCGCCTGGGCGGTAAGCGCATGCACCGACGCCGGCAGATGCCGCCGGTGGCGCCGGGCCAGCCGGGACCATTCACGAACCGCTCCGGCACCGAACTTGATGGCCGAGTCCTGGTCATCGAGCTCATCCGCCGCCGCGACGATCGCACCGTAGCCATCGGCCACCGCGGTCGCACCCTCCTCGCCCGGGCGATCCCGAATGCGCTGCCGAATCTTGATGAAATACCACCACGCCGCCACCGCCTCGTCGCGACGGCCGGCATGGTGCAGATACTCACCGTGCCGGCGCACCGCCTCAGCCAGGTCGGCAACCGCGGACTCGTCCGTCGCGGCGGCCGCCTCGGCCATCGACACGACCCGCGCGGATACGGTCACCGCCTCGGCATGCAGGGTGTGCCGCCGTAGCAACAGGCCGAAATCCGATAGTTCACAAGACGTCGCGGCAGGATCGATCGTGGTGGCGTAGTGGCGCAACCGCTCGCCGCGACGAGCTTCCCACTCCTCTACCACAGCCTCGAGTCCACCGCGGCCCGCCAAGGCGATGTGTTGCGACCACGACTGGTCGAGCGCGCCGAGAGCCGAGAGGCCCTTGGCTTCCGCCAACTCCTCATAGAGACGGACGCCGCGCTCGGATAGCGCGAGGGCGGCCGCGTGGCCGTCTACCGATTCCACGAATCCGACGGCCGTCATGTGGGCCTCGGCCAACGAACCCAGGTGCGCGGCGCGGTCGGCCTCGGCCAGCTCTGTGTAGATCCCGATCAGCCGCCGGACCGCCGCCGCGCCGCGGGTCATCACCTCGGCGTCGTCATCCGGATCATGCAGGGTGGCCTCCTCGAGGGTGGCCACCAGGTCCCACAGCAGCTCGGCCACCCGCGACGGATCTTGGACCCGATCGTCAACCTGTTCGTCGCAGAGCGATATGGCCGCGCTGAGCAGATCCGCGGCGACCAGAGAGCATTCCTCGCCGTGCTCCCGTGCCGCTCGCCACCGCAGCATTCGGATACGTTCCGAACGCCGTTCGGCCCTGACCCATTCGCTCTGCGCGGCCCGCACGATTGCCCGATGCAGCGGTTGCAGCTCTGGTTCGAATGCAGCGGTCGCGGCGACCAACGCCGCCGCCCGTGCCACCAGCGGATGATCCGCCCAGAGATCCAGCGCCGCAATCAGATCGGTCACCGCCGTGGCGTCCGCACCCCACACCGCATCCGCCACCCGCAAGCTCAGCTCATCGGCGAATTCCTCCGGCGACCGGGGAACACCCGATGCCGCTGTAGTAACCACAGGTTCACCTCACTATTCTGTCGGACGAGCCCAGTTCACCCACTCCACCGAGATCACCTGGGGACTGTCGGGAGTCGTGGCAGAGAGCAACGCCGCTGCCATGGCGCGTCATCCGCGGGAATCCCACTGACTGACCATGGCCTGCACCTCGCGCAACTGGGGTCCGAACAGCCCGGGCTGCTCGGCGGCCGATCGCGTGTAGAGCGAGACCGAACGCGCTGCCAGCTCACGGGCTTCGTCCGGTTTCCGGTCGTGCAACAGCCGTGCGGTCGCACCGCAGATCGCCGCCAGGTCGGGCCGATAGCGCAGGGGTGTTCGCTGGGCGGCTTCGTCGGCCAGTTCCACTGCTCGCCAGGCGCATTCGAGGGCGGTATCCTGCTCGTCGAGCTGCGCCAGATGAGTGGCGTGCCAGCGCAGGCAGTCGGCCAGCCCTGGTCGATGCACCCGAGGCTGGTCGGTCGACAACACCTCCCACAATCCCAGTGCGCGCGAGCTGTGGTCCACTGCCTCCGGATGGCGTCCGGCCAGAGCGAGGTGCCGCGCGTGATCGACCAGGGCCCCGGCCAGATACTTCTGGTCCCCCGGACGCGTCTCCGATGTCTGCTGGTAGATCTCGACAGCACGCTGGGAGAGGGAAAGCACCGAGAAGTCACTCTCGTCCAAGGCTGTCCGCCAACGAGCACGGTGCCACAGCGACCATGCCAAATCCGTTGACAGCTCGCCCTCCTCGGTCGCCAGTTCCTCCCATATCGGCAGCGCGCGATCACTCAGCTCGAGGGCTTCGGTGTAACGCGCCACCTCGGCCAGACTGTCGGCCAACGAGTCGAGGTAATCGGCCAGGCGCCAACGGTGATCGCTCTCGCCTTCGCCGATGATCTCCTGCAGCAGCGATAGCGCCGCACGCCCCGCCGCGACCGAGCCGTACCGGCGTCCCGCCTCGGCGAGCAGCCACGCTTGGTCCCGCAACGCCTCGGCCAAAGCGGACCTGTGCGCAGCGCGGTCGGTCGCGACCAAGTGGAGTGTCAGCCGCACCGCTTCGGACATCGCGATCGACGCCTGCGTGCGGAACCCGTTCTCGCAAAGGCTCGTAGCGTACCGATGGTGGACGGAGACCAGCTCCGGAGCCAGAACGTCCCGTCCGGCGTCGATGAGCGCGCGATAGTGGGCGACGCTTCGCTCGAGATGTGCGCGCGCCAGATTTGTTTCGCCGAGGTAGAGCCGGAACCGTGCAGCCCATCCCTCGCCGGCCGCCAGCCACGGCATGTTCTCCTCTGGAGATTCCGCAACGGCGTCCCGCCGGATCGACAGGGCGCGATCGACCTCCGCTGAAGCGCGGCCGCCCTCCCCCAGTCGGTAGCGAGCGTGCGCGTGGGATTCCACGGCGTGGGCCCAATCGCGTCGATGCCGCGCCGGATCCCGCGCGGTCAGCTCCTCCAACGCGGCCGCAGCACGCTCGAAATATGCTGCTGCTTCGGACCATTCGTTTTTGTCGCGGCAGAAACGGGCGTGGTACTCGAGCACTGCGGCACAGTCGGGCAGGTGCAGCTCGGAATCACTGTCGGCCAGTTCCTGCCACAGCCGCACTCCCGCCCGTGACCGCTCGCGACCACGCGGCCACTGCCCCGCATTGACGAGCCGGACGGCTAGGCCATGCGTAGTATTGGCCAGTATCGTGAGGTTGGACCGGCGATCCTCAGCAGCTTGGGATTCGACGATCCGCACGGCCTTTTCCGCGGCCGATACCGCCTCGGCCTGCCGATCGACGCGCTCCAGCGCGCGGGCATGATGATGCAGTGCCCGAGCCAGACTCCGCGCATGGGCCGCGCCATCGGGCGTCAGCTCCTCGAACAGGGCAACCGCGCGGGTGGTGTACTGGAGCGCTTCCGCGCCGTTGTCGAGATCGAGCAGTCGGACCGCGTGGTTGATCAGACTCGTGCCGAGGTGGCGACGGTAGGCGCGGGCATCGCGGGCCACCAGTTCCTCGGCCATGGCCAGCCCGCGTAGCCCCGTCGCGACAGCTTCCTCGGCGCGGCCGACGCTGTCCAGCCGGAGCGCGTGATTGTTTACGCACATGGCAGCAGCGTTCAGGTACAAGTCGCGGTCGTCGGCCAGCAGCTGCTCGTAACGTTCGACCGCCTCGGTCGACACCTCGAGCGCCTCCTCGGACCGGCTGGTTGCCCACAGACCTGTCGCGTGTCGGTCGAGGGCGCCGACCAGCCGCTTCTGGTACGCGTAGGGCTCGGATTCGGACAATCGCCGCCACAGTTCCAAGGCTCGACGCGTGTACTCGAGTGCCTCGCGATGTCGACCGCAGCCACCCAGGCACAGCGCGTGATTACCAAGGGCGACAGCCAATTCCGATTCCTCGGCCGCTGGATCACGGGCAGCCATCCGTTCCCGGATTTGCAGCAACGGTGTCGAATAAGCCAGCGCTCCAGCCATGTCACCGATGCGAGTCAGCGTGCGGACCAGCACATGCAGCGCGGAGGCCTGCCGAAGGTCCCGGATGGAGCCCTGCTGCAAGGTTTCACAGATCTCCAACACCCGGGTCGCCGTCGATCGCACCGCGTCGGTGTTCCCCATGTCCTCGTGAATAGATGCCACGTTGTTCAGTGCGTAAGCGAGCTCCGGCAAGTAGGTTCGCGGATTCCTTTCCGCCAGTTGCGAATAGAGGTCTACCGCTCGGACCGCGCATACCAAAGCAGCATCGAACTCGCGCAGGTGCGACAGAATGAGCGCGCGAGTGCAGAGCACATTGGCCAACGAGGCGCGGTGCTTGGCGTTGTTCACCGCCAGACCCTCGTACAGCTCCACCGCCCGCTCCGACGTCTCCCGCGACTGCGCATAATCACGGCGGTGGTTCAGCGCCACGGTACGATTCTGCAGGGCGCCGGCCAGCGCGGCGGTGTAACTGTCCGGTTCTTCTCGAGCCAGCTGTTCGATCAGTTCAACCGCTTCACCCGAGCGGCGGTCCGCCTCCGCCATCCGCCAGGAGTCCAGGTGCATCCTGGTGGCGCAGGTCAGTGCCCAGCTCAGATTCGGCCGGTATCGCTGCGGGTCCATCGCCACCAGGGTCCGGGCCTGCGCGAGCGCCCGCTCGGCCATATCGGATGCCTCGGCGCTGCGGTCGGCTACACGCAATCGCTGTGCCTGCGCCCGCAATTCGTCTACCAGCGGAGCAAGATGTTCGGATCGGTTCAACTCGGCGAGTCGCGACAGTTCAGTGACCGCGCCTTCACCGAACTCGACGGCCGCCGACCGGTCTCCGAGTTTCTTCGCCAGTGCGACGACTGCGCGGTAGTCGTCGGCCACGGCGGTGACAACGCCCACCGAGCTGTCGCGCACTCGCTGTCGCACCTCGATGAAGCGGTGCCAGCTCCGCACGGCCTCGGTGCGCTGCCCGACGTGATGCAGATACTCGCCGTGCTGCCGCAGCGTTTCGGCCAGTCGCACCGTCGCCGCCCCGGCCTGGTCGTCAGCGGTGGTCTCGGCCAGCGATACGGCACGCGTCGAAACGACCACTACCTCGGCGTGCATATCACGAACGCGCAGCATCCGAATCAACGTCGCCAGCTCCCGCGACGACCCGATATCGGCCACGGTCGAGACGAGGCCGCGCAGTGTGTCGTCGCGGCGCCGCTTCCATCTGTCCGCCGCACCCTCGTCTCCAACGCGGTCCAGCATCGCGATGTGCTTCGACCAGGCATGCGCGAGCCGGGGCAGCACCGCGATACCAGCGGAGTCGAACAACTCCTGGTACAGGTGCATCCCGCGCTCGGACTGATCGACACCGGCAGCTCGGCCATCCACCCATGCCACGAACTCGACAGCGGCCATCCGGGCGTCGGCCAGCCATGGCAGATACCGGGCGCGATCGGTCCGGGCCAGTTCCCGGAGTATGCCGATGCGCCAGCGGGCGGCGGCCGCGCCCCGCGACATCAGCTCGGCCACTTCGGCCGGCCCATCCCCACCGGTTTCGGAGAGCACCTCCACCAGATCCCCCAACAAGTCGGCCACCAGCGGCAGCGCCCCGGCTCGATCCTGGTCCGGCCGGACGTCGCACAATTCGACGGCGATGGCGTAGAGATCCGCGGCCACCAGACTGTTGTCGTCCTCATGCGCCACTTCGGCTCTGCGGCGCAACTCCTGCACCAGATCCGACCGGTTCGGCCACGCACGCCAGGCGGCCCGAGCCACCCGCACCAGGGCTCGATGCACGGGCGTCAGCTTCCAAGACCGCAACTCCACCGTGCTCAGGGCGAGTGCCGCCGCCTTGGACACCAGCGGATCCGCGCACCCCCGATCCAGTGCCGCAACAAGATCCGCGGCGGGTCCGGTGTCGCCGTTGTTCGTCACCGCCCACACCGCGTCGGCGATCAGCAGGTTCAGCGCGTCGGCAAATTCATCGGAATGCTCGAAAACTCGTTCCGGCACAGCGGATGCTTCAGGCGGTTTCAACACGCAGTGCGTACTTCCCGACCATCACGTCGCAGCATCGGAATCGCTTCTAGCGCTGAAGATATCGACCTCTTCCATGAGCTCATGGATGAAATCGCCCGGACGCATCGCGCGCGCCGCCACGCGCTCGTCCTCGGTGATCGGCACGACGTTGATGATCCGCACGACATCGTCGCCGACCCACAGGCAGTCCTGACTGTCCTCGGTGAGCGGACCGGACAGGAAGACCGCCCGACAACCGGCGAAGGTGGGAAAGTCGTTGTCGATTCCCACGACATGTCCCCAATCCAGCCCACTGCCGCCATTCCACGGGAAGATCGCGATATTGGCAAGCTGCCTCGCGACGGCCCCCTCTTCTTCCCGGCTGAGCGATCCACGCCGACCGAACCGCAGTTCGGCACGCTGGTCCCCACCCGCTCCTGGCGTCGACGGCATGGCCTCGACCGACATTCCGATGGTGGCGAACAGCGTCATCGGCACGGTATCGGTCGGGCGGTAGACGAGGACATCGAGCCGGTCGACGGGCCCCGGCCCATTCTCGAACAGGTAGCCGCCGTCCTCCGGACCCCATGTCTTCTGCAGGTCACGGTAGATCCCGCGCAGGACGGGTGGAGCGGACATAAAGCAATCCCTTCCGCTGTCTCGGAGCGACCAGCGAGCCGCAGTCGATATCGATGATTACATCGGCATTCGCGACCAGAGCCGCCGCGGCAGCGTGAGCGCGTTGCCGCCCTCGGCGGCCTTCCCCCACCCCTAGACCGCCGCATCCCCTGACTCCTTGGCGTACAGCTCGAACATGCCATAACTGATGTAGTGCCAGCGCGGAACCGGATCCATCCACGGAAAGCGCTGATTCCGTCGAGCGGGTCCGGACCACCGAGCGACCAGCGGTGTTCGGTCCCCACATGATGAGGTCTGGCACACCGTACAGCTGCCGCAACGCGCCATCGATGGCGTCCCACCCGGTCGAATCACTCACCTGATGGACGCTAGTCGGCGCCCATGCCGGACCGGAGATCCAATGGTCAAATTTTACCTGCCTTTAGGGCCCTCGCCGAATCCGCCTACAACCCGGCTGACCAGCACGAACCGCCCGTGTACTCGGTTATGCCGATCTCCTGGAGATAGCAGTAGCAGGGGTGGCCGACCCACCAGTGCATCTTCTGCTTGTGCTCGGGGCCCTTGATCTCGGCGTACCGCGAACCCATGCAGACCGTATCACCGAACTCGGCGACGTCGCCGCATTCGAGCAGGACCCCGAATCCCACCCGTACTGGAAGTATGTGAACCAGTAGACCAGCACCTCCCCCGAATCGAGGTCGAGCAGGGGGGTGTCCTCGCCGATCTCGGCAATCTGGATCCGGCGGCGGTCGTCGATCGGCTCACCCTCGTCGTCGATCGCCGCCAGCTCGTAGAAGTTGCTCTCGCGACGGAAGTTGGATCTCGCCGAAAGACCATATTCGACAGGAGCGGTCGCCCGAGAACACGACCTCGAGGGAAGATCAAGAATTCTGGATTGCGCAAAGCACAGTCTCGGACCCGAGAAGCTACCTTCTCCTCGAATCATCCCGCGTGCTGTATGGCGAAGCCATGCAACTTTCGATGCCTACCAACGATGAGAAGCAAGGCGATTCGAGCCAGGAAGCCGATATTCGGATCGGACTTTGGCGCAGCAACCAGCGGCCATCGAAGCGCTGGCAACCATACGCGCCGACATCGACTCGCACGCATCCGGCGGCGATTTCTACTGCCCCTCAGGGTTTTCCGAAGCGCGCGTCACCGGGTTCGAGTCGAAGACGCAGCTCAAGTGAGTGTAAAACCTTGGCGGAGTCGATACTTCACTGTTGCCGGAATGTCACACCCATCCCGGTCCCGGTGCCGGTCCGCCGGTGCCTACTCGTTCGGCGACCGGAAGAAGTCGCTGTACGGTGGCTCGCGCGCCTACGGCCCGGCGAGAATCCATCTCTTTGCGGCCGCATAGTGGCAACCACCTGCTGACCGGAGCCGTCGGACGGCCGCACTGACCTGCGATTCCCAGTGCCAGTTGATATTTCGGCACCCAGGTCCCGACCAGGTAGATGAAAGTTTGCCCTCAGTGCGGGGGGCTACCTCCGGGGCATCCACAACTCACCGTGCCGTCAGATAGCGGCGCGTTCAATACTACTCAGAAGGTGGCGGCAGGGAGGCCCTACAACATGAAGCGCATCGCAGCTTGCGTGGAAAGACCTGTCCTACCACCAGTATCGGCCGACGCGAGTATCCAGTAACTTGGCACACGTTCCAACGTCCCGTCATATGGTGGCTCGATACATGAGTCATACCCACGTAGCTGAACGCGACCGTGTTGCCGTCGTGGTGACGCGAACCTGCGTGCGAACCAACATTGTCTGGAACTGAGGTGATCATTTCATGCCGGAAACGCAAAACAAGATAGTTCGAAGCCTGGTCCCAGCCCGAATGGACCGGCTTCCGTGGACGAATTTCCACTGGCTGATCGTCGTCGGTCTGGGTGTCTCCTGGATTCTGGACGGTATCGAGATCCAGATCGTCAGCAGCATGGGCGGACCACTCCAGGACGCCGAAGCACTGCATCTGACGTCCGGCCAGGTCGGCGCTATGGCGTCGTGGTATCTTGCCGGTCAAGTCGTCGGCGCACTCGTCTTCGGCCGGCTCACCGACAGACTCGGCCGGAAGAAACTGTTCATCCTGACCCTGGCGATCTATCTGATCGGCAGTGGATTGGCCGGATTTTCGTGGAACGCATGGTCACTGTACTTCTTCCGTTTCATCGCGGGTACCGGAATCGGCGGGGAGTACACGGCGATCAATTCGGCGATCGACGAAATCATGCCTTCCAAGTACCGTGGCCGGGTCGACATCGCGATCAACGGCACCTATTGGGGTGGTGCGGCGCTGGGAGCGGCGGCCAGTCTGATTCTGTTCAACGAGCGTTTCATCCCGACAGGCTGGGGATGGCGGATCGGCTTCTTCATCGGGCCCGTGCTCGGTCTCATCATCATCTTCCTGCGCAGGCACATTCCCGAAAGCCCCCGCTGGCTGCTGACGCACGGGCGGGCCGAGGAGGCCGAGCGGACCGTCGACGAGATCGAGGCACAGGTACGCGCTCGCGGAATCGACCTGCCACCGGTCGATGAGAGCAAAGCCTTGAACATCGTCGACTCGAAGCGGCTCTCATATACGCGAATGGCGCGAATCTTCTTCGGGCAGTATCCCTCCCGTTCGTTCCTCGGGTTCACGATGATGGCCACCCAGGCTTTCCTCTACAACGCGATCTTCTTCACCGTCGGTCTCGTCCTGATCAACTTCTACGATGTGCCCGCCGACCACACCGGGTACTACTTCTTCCCGTTCGCCATCGGCAACCTCGTCGGGCCATTGGTACTCGGCCCGCTGTTCGACAGCATCGGCCGCCGGAAGATGATCTGCGCAACGTACCTGGGTTCCGGTTTCTTGCTTTTCATCTCTGCCTGGGCATTCAATGTCGGCATACTCACCGCCACCACGCACACTCTTCTCTGGTGTGTAATCTTCTTCTTTGCCTCGGCCGGTGCGTCTTCGGCCTATCTGACGGTAAGCGAGATTTTCCCACTGGAACTGCGCGGTCAAGCCATCTCGTTCTTCTTTGCCATCGCGCAGGGCGTCGGCGGCGTCATCGCACCGTTTCTCTTCGGCCACCTCGTGGGCGGCGCCGACAACCCGAGCCCCGACCGGTTCCCGCTCACGGTGGGCTACCTCGTCGGAAGTGGATTCATGATCTTCGGCGGCCTGGTCGCGTGGTTCTTCGGAGTGAACGCCGAACAGAAGTCCTTGGAGGACATCGCGGATCCGCTTTCCGCGGCGAAGCCGGAGCCGAACCCCAGCGTGGCCGTCAACGACTGAAGGAGCTGCCACGACGTGCGTACTTGCAGGCTCGATCGGACGCCCTCCGGCATCGTGCTCGGATCAGGCGAACTCACATGCTGCCGATGTCCGGCCGATGAACGGAGATCAGAATAATGACGCGGCCAACTCCTTGGCAAGCAAGCAAGAATCGTCGCCAACAGCACGCCTCGGCAAGCCGCTGGCGCCGATATGGTCGAAAACTTCGCGTCGTCATCGCGAAGGGCCGCTCGTGGGTCCGGCCACTCGTGACCTATCTCCAGGGAAACTGGGGCTACCTGTGTGCCGCGGCCGGTAGCATCGTCACATTCGTCCTGCTGTTCAAGCCGTGGTTGGCGAGCGGGGGACCCGACGGCACCATCTACAGCAATGCGTTCGGTCAAACCCATATCACAACTACCCTCGTGGGTCTCTGGTCGAAGAGTCCGCCGGCCCACAGCAATCTCGGGGGCCAGTGGGCAATTCTCGCCACCATCGCGATCTTCCTCACCGTCCTCGCCGCGGTGATCAACCTCTGGGCACGCACCGAAGCGCTTGCTCGCCTGACGACCGGTTCCGCTGTGGCCATGGCGGTTTTCATCACTTGCACCCTGGTCTATCTCAACGGAAGAGGACCGGAGCTTCGTGCCATGCTCGGCTCCGGCCCTCCCACCGACATCGGCACGCAGATCGGCTTCGTGATCCGATGGGCCTCGGGCAACGGGCAATACCCGCTGCCTGGGATGCGCAAAGTCGAGTTCTCCACCGCGAAGCTCACGAGTTCCGCGATTACGGCTGGCGCGACGGCGATGTTTTCCGCCGTGATGGCTATCGCACAACAGATTCGGAGACGGAAGTCGCACCGTCGCACCGACTGAGACCGGGACCGCCCTCACCGGGGGGCCCTGCACTGCTGGGATCCAAGTCACGACGCCACCGATCGTATTGCTGGACTACGCGAGCGTTTCAGCCTGCCGGCATCTTCCTGGATCACGTAGGTTGGATGCCAGCGACGGGGCGGGTCCGCACAGCGGGGTACCGGTGCCGGTTACCGCATCCGGTCGGCGCGTCTGTTCAGCCGTCCGGGGCCGGTTACGTCCGCGATCCTGGCGATTTCTGTTCGCGCCGCCTCGGTGTTCATCCGGGCGAGAGCATCCAGTGCTCGATGGGCGACGGGCAGCGGCAGCGATCCGGCTATCAGTGAGCCGAGTCTGCGGGCGGTCGCGTCGTCACCGAGCAATGCCTGGGCGTGCGTGGGCCAGCATGGTGATCCGGGGAGTCTTCCGCGCGCCACGCATCGAACATCTCCCGCCCGAACTCGGCCAGCGACGTGGGGTCGGCCGCTACGAGCGCGGTCGCGATTCCCGGGTAGTCGGCGCCGGGACTGCACATCCGCAGCATGCGCACCAGGGCGCAGACCGCGGTCGTGTGGAAGGCCGCATGCCGATCGCGTAGTCGAATCCGGGGCAGGCGATCGAGGTCGAGCCAGTGGGGGACGGATGGAATCCGCGGGGGCGGGACCAAGTTCCGGTCCAGGCGGACGATATGACCAACCGCGGCCGCGGCCTGCTTACCGTATTCCGCGGCCGTCGCGGTGATGGCCGAGGCGTGGCCCCGGTCGTACAGCATCCGGAGCGCGGTTTCAGCGACCACACGACGCCGCGAGGTCCCGAGCGCGAGCGGGATGAGGTCGTTCAGGGCCGAATCGGCGTGGCGCTCGAACCAGGTTCGGGCGACGGCCGATGCCCGGGTCTTGATGAGCACATCCAACATCAGCTCCGTAGCGTCTGTGCCATCGACCGGCGCCAACGTCGCCGCCATCGCGATCGGCCTTTCGGCCGCCGCGCGCATGACGTCGTCGAGCGCTTCTTCTTCGAAGGTGCCCAGGAGACGCCGAAACGGCACTGTGCTCGTAGAGTCCGCCCATTCGGCTCGCTCGCCCGGAACCCACCGCAACGACAAAGGACGTTTGTGGCCGAGTCCGCGCATCGGCGGCCGCCGCCGGCGCCGCGCGCCTGTCCACGGCGGAACAGCCAGGATGGAGGGCAGCTCATCGGGTGTGGCGATCGGGAGGTTCGCATCGATGTCCTCCGGCGCAAGCCCTGCTTCCGTAGCGAGTTCGGGATGCGCGCGGATGTGGGACCGCAGCACCGACTCCAGGATCGGCGCGGGCACCGATGCGACGCGCCGGGATATCAACCGTGCGGCACGCCGGGGGAGCCGGGAGGCCGCGCGGCGTACGGCGTCGTAAATGAGTTCGTGGTCGACCCGGTCCAGCAGCAGCTCGAAAGCCTCGTCCGTGGGCATCATTGCGAGCAGGGCGGCAAGCTGTTCGGCCGTGACCCCGAACGACGGTGATGATCGCGGCGGCGTTCTGCCGATCTTTTCGTCGAGCAACTCGGACATGGCTGCGGCCGCTTCCGGGGCCAGCCGGTCGACCAGGCTGGGCAGGCAGGCTTCGACGACGAGGGTGTCGCACACCGCGAGCAGCCGGTCCAGTTGTGCGCGTGCTTCAATCGAATGGCCGAGAAAGAGATAGGGAGTCAACCCGGACTCGTGGCGAGGGGTGTGCCGCAGGGCCTCGTCCACCCAGTCCTGCCGTTCCGGAACCAGGTACGCCGTCGCGATCTGCGCCCAGAGCCAGTTCGACCGTTCCCGCACCGCGGCAAGCCACTCCACCGCCTCGTCGTAGTCGACCTGCCCCGCGACCGCCAAATGCTCGCGGACTCGTGTCAACACCGGCATCCACCCTGCGATGCCGGGATGGTCGTCACACATCTGGGTCGCCTGCTGGGACATCGTGACGCAGCCGGCTTCGACGCGTCCTTCCGGTCGCAGCCCGAGCAGGCGAGTTGCCGCTTCACACGCGGTGGGCAACCCGTAGTGGGCTATCCAAGCATCAACCTCCTGCTCGACCGGGTCTCCGATCCATGGCTCGGGTGAGACCAGCGCGTGGAACATCGCCAGCCCCAGCGGACTCAGCGCAGGCGGTTCGACCACGGACTCGGGTGGATGCACGGTGAGATTCCAGTGGAGCCCGGTCGGAAAGACGTCTCCGATATCGGGCTCCGGTACCCCGATCACCTTCGGAATTGTGCTGGTCGGCGGGACGACGGCGAACAACGAGCCACTGCCGCGGAACGGCCCCGCGCTGCGCCGCCATTCGGCCGGCGGTATCCAGACGTCCTCTCCGGGGGCGGCAACCGGCGGAACACGGTGCACGCCCGTCGTTGTCCTCGTCGCGACCGGGCCGTGCGGCGCCGGAGGGCCCAGCACGTCGAAGACCTGGGCGTGCACTGCACGCGCATCGATCGCGGTCGATTCGACGTGCACCGTCAGCTCTCCCGCGCCCCATCGCATCGCCAGCCAGTGCGGATCGTACGGCGGTTCGAGCGCGAATTCGCCACGGACGTCACCGACGTGTACTCAGGTATACGGGACTGCCGATTCAGGGTCCCGGCATGAATGTGCTGATGTTGACAGGGTTTCGAAGTCGGCAAGGATTATTGCCGGGATCGGAGTCGAAACCCGGCAAGGGGATGCCCGGTCGGCCGTCACCGATCAGAATCAGCCGGTTACCTTCTCCAATGCCATCGTCGACAGCTTCATCAAGGGCTGGGTGAACTTGTTGGCTCCCATACCGTCGTAGTGGTAGGAGATGTTGATGACCACGTTGCGGTAGAGGATCGATATCTCCGCACTATTGACATTGCCCCTACTGCTCTTTATTTCACGGAACCGATCGTCGTCGGTGCCGGGAACCCCAACCGCACTGCCGGGTTGGCGTCCCAGCTCGGTCTTGGCCTTCTGTACACCGGAGTGGCTCTGGTTCGCCTTGAGCAGCTTGGTGGTCACGATGATCCACGCGGCGGGTTGGCCTTGGGCGCGGGTCTTCTGGTTGCTGAAACTGCACTGCGCCGACTTCTCGTGATCCCGATCACCGCCGAGGATCTCGGTCGGCTCGGTGGTGAACGCTCCCGGGATGAACGGAGCAAGTTCGGCCTCGGTGAAGATACCGCAGCCCATCGGTGCGTCAGCAAGATCCATGGACGTATCGATGACCGGCTTCTTGTTCGAATCGTCTTGGAGGAATACAAAATACGCACCGGCGCCACCGCCGGCCAGCACCAGGACCACGAGAACGAGAACGAGCGCAATCACGCCGCCGCGCCCGTTGCGCGGCTGCTGCGGCGGCCACGGCTGCCCGTACGGAGGCGGCTGCTGGAAGCCCTGGCCCTGCGGCGGGACGTGCGGGCCGCCGTGGGGCGGGAACTGGGCCGGGTCACCCTGGAAGGGCTGCACGCCCGGCGGGAACGGTTGTCCCTGCGGGAACTCGCCCGGTCCGGGCGCGAACGGCTGACCTTGCGGAAAGGGTTGGCCGCCCTCGGGGAACGCCTGCCCCTGCGGGGTGTTCGGCTGCCCGCTACCCGAGGGCGGCAGCCCTTGCGGTGCACTAGGTTCCGCGGCCTGCGCCATGGACGCCGCGCCACCGTCGCCCTTACGCAATGACGGCCCCGTCGGCGACGGGGCGGGCGGTTCTCCCGGTGCCGGGTCGTGCTGCGGCGGTCCTGGCTGGGACATGGATGCCTCCTGGCAGGTCAACGAGCAGGGCAGTCCACATCCCGGCTCGAATGCTCGTCGTTCGCCAGATTCTGGTCGCCGCGATTCCCCAATAACAAGCTGGAAATCAGCTTCTTACACTCCTTTGAGCTTCCGGAGCCCGGTCCGGTGCACAGCGGAAACACGACCCTGGTCCGTCGTTCGCACTCCAGCCACAGCTTGCGTACACTTCCCCGTCCAGAGCCGAGCGGGCAGCGCGGATGGACATCGGATCTCTCTTCGACCCGAAGAACCGCGACGGGCCGTAGAGGTCCCCGCCCCGTACGTCCGGGGCGGTCGCCGCACGCAGAGTCGGCAGCGCACCGTCGGCAGGCGGCTGCTGCAGCCGTGTCGTGAACGGCTTCAACAGGGCGGCGGCGTTCAACCGCCGGCACCTGCGGTCCATATGGCTGCTGAACGCCGTCTGCGCCGAGCCCGGATGGGCCGCAATCGCGACCGCCGCGGCCCACGACTGCGGGCGGCGACGCTGAAGCTCGAAGGTGAACAGCAGGTTCGCCCGCTCGGACTGGCCGTAGGCGGTCATGTAGCGGTACCGGCGGAGGGCAAAGTCCAAGTCCATCCGCGCACGGCGGTGCGTCACGCTGGTCACCGTGACGATCCGCGCGGCCGGCGCAGGCGCGATCCGGTCGATCAGCACGAACACACCACCCAGCACATCGTGGGCGACGACCAACCCCTCGACCGGCATCCCATCCGGTCGATCGTCCACCGGGAACCCGTTCACCCGCGCGAACCCCGGCATTCGCCAGTCATCGAACCCTATTCCCGCGCCGCGGATCCGGCACCGACGTAGCACGGCATTGACACCCCTCGAGCAGTTCGCAGCTTCCCGCTGCAGTCCGTCGCGACGCCACGGCAACCCGAGTTCGGGGTCCGGGCGCCCCAGACCAGCGGGGATCGTAAGCCGAAACCCGGCAAGGGGGGTACCCGCCGAGAAGGACCCGAATACGTTGTCCATCCTCTAGAGCCCAGAGCAAATCAGCATCATCTAGTTCGCACGGACCGGACCTCGCCGCCGAGTATCGCACGCTGCGAACAATACGAAGCATGAATAATTGGCAATATCTTGGACGCTACATCGGACTGACGTCGGGGATATGGTCGCTGTCGGGGTCCAGGCCGTAGATCAGCACCGGCGGCTGGTGTGGCCTGAGCAGAAGGACCGGGGTGCCGCCTTCGGTGTGCTCGGCGAGTAGGCCACGTTTGACCGTGGGATGCTCCGGATGCCAACCGCGCAATTGGACAACCGTTCCGTGCATGTGCCGACTGCCCGGCCAAGTGCAGAAGTAGACCACATCGGCTTCGTATTCGTCGCGGTCGTCGACGATAGTGCCGTCACTGTTGTAGATGGCGTACAGGTCGTAGTCGGAGGTGATGTACCGGCGGCGGCCGTCTTCACCGATGAGATACAGCGCACCGGTGTCGTCCCGGTCGATCTCATTGGACTCGGCCAGCTCCTGCCATTCCCGCGAGCGGTACTCGTAGCGTGCCTGCAGCGAGCCCCACAGCTGATCCCACTCTTCCTCCGACAACCAGGACGGCGGGAAGGGCCGCTCCGGCATGGTCGGTTCGAAGATCGCTACCAGACCGAGGTTGCCCGGATCAGCGCCGAGCAGAACATCCATCATGTTGACCGTTTTGATGAACCGGTCCGCAATGAACCGCGGTTTGGGCAGCGCGATTCCGGCCTTGACCCAGGGCACCCCGAAGACACTCGGGATTCGGACAGCGATCCCTTTGCCGCGCGCATCGACCATGCGCTGCATATCGGCGAGGTCGGCGGCCGGGATGTTGCACAGCCGCTCGACCTCTTCAGGCGTCAATGGAACCCCGACATCTGCGCGGCCGGGACCAGAAGAGGCGATGAGCACATCGACCACGAACTGATCCGACAACTCGAACTCATCACCGCGACTCTCCTGCGGTCCGCCGCCGTCCTCGATGGCGTCGGCGAAATGTTCGACATAGACCCGGACGGCCTCGCTTTCGAGGCGATCGACGATACGAGCCGGTATCCCCAGCCAAGTCGCGACGTCCTCGACCGAGAATTGGTAGCGCAGACGCATACGCAGGACTTCCCGGAGAATCGGTTTGCCGGCGAAATTCTCCAGCGCGGCCTGTATCGAATGCTCTCCGGCCTGGAATATATTGCGTACTAGTATATTTTCGGTCCCGACGTGGGCGGCGTTGACGTATCTGACTGCGACCTGTCGCCGGAAGTTCCGCCATCCGAAGTAGTCTCGCAGCCGTCGCGCGGTGTGGCCGCCGAGCCAGGAACCGAACGTCAGCTGCACCGGTATGTTCGGGATATCGTCACGGCAGTGCTGCCGAATCTCGGAGAGCAGCTCGCGCGCTACCTGTTCATCGCTGTCGACACGGCGATACACGTACTCGTACACCTGGGTTTCGACCCCGGCCCACAGTCGCTCGAACGCCTGCTCATCATCCTGCGCGGCTGCGGCCGCCAACTCTGTTTCCCGTGCATCACCGCTGCCGAACGAGGTGCCCCACTCGCCCTCCGACACTGCATCGTCGGACACGAAGGCGGGTGCAGCATCCCTGGAGACAGGATCGGGCACCGCCACCCCCTGGTCGGCGGCCACCGCCACGACGTGGTCGGCCAACCGCAGCACCGCCTGATATACCAGTTTCTCCGCCTGTGGCTCGGAAATCCCCAGGAAGTCAGCGATAGTCGCGGACCGCTGCCGTGACAGCAGCAGTTCCAGGGCGCCGGGATATAGCGCGGTCAGGGCCAATGCACGGGTCGGGCAGCGCCGCACCGCGGTCTTCCATTGGGTCAGCGTCAGCCGCTGCACCCACTGCACCCGCCGATCAGCAGCGCCCAGTTGCACAATGTCCGTGAGGAATTCGGTAAGTGCGGTGCGGCAGCGCCAGAAATCCTGGTATTCCACCAGCAGATCCTCGGTGAGCGCATCTATCCACACCTGATCGTCGAGTATCACCGGTTTGCGGGCGACCTCCGCGCGCGCCCGCTCGGTGATCAGCCGGACGATCTCGTTCACGGTGTATTCGGCGCTGTCGCGCACCGGATCGGTGCTCGGCCACATGTCGAGCCAGTCCGCGACAACGGTTTTCACCCGGCTACGGATCATGCGGCCGAAACGGATCCACGCATATCGCAGGGCTTGGTCCGCATCGGCCATGCCGACGGTGCCGGGCATGTCGCCGAAAATCGAGTCTGTCGCCTCTGCCGATTCGGTCGACTGCGGACGATGCTCCGCTTCCTCGACTGTGGCGTCGAGCTCGGCCCACCGGGCAAGCGCATCGGCGGCCGATCGTCTCCGGTCCGAACTCGAAATACCAGGTTTCACCGAGAATCTCGGTACACCGTCATGGTCGGTTTCCACGACCAGCGATACCCATGCCCATGTCAACGGCGGCAGGCCACGCATCCCGCACGGTGGCCTATCGGGTGTGATCCCCAGCAGGTGCTCACCGTCGGGGCCGTACTTTTCCTCCAACGCGTGTCGATTTGCATATTGCTGTCGGGTAACGACGTACCAGTCTCTGATACCACCGTGCTGGATCAGGCCACGTTCGGCGAGGAAATTCAGGCAAAACACCAAGAGAACCGGATCGTCGATATCGACACCACCACGGTAGAACAGACCGTACAAGTCCGTATCGAGGCGCTGTTGTCTGAGCTTTCCGTCCTTCCCGACGACCAGCACTTCACCGCGTGGCCCCAGCCGCAGATCAGCGCGGCTCAGTGCATCCCGCCAGTCTCGCAGCCGCTCTTCCCGCCGCTGGCGCAGGATTTCGACGTACCGCACCCCGAGCCCCTCCGGTATCGGTCCGGGTTCGTAGCAGAACACCTTGCCGAGGTCGGCCCGCGTCAGCTGGGGACACAGCAGCAGATCGAGCAGGTCCAGGCTCTTGTATTTGACATCGCGTTCCTTAGCGTGCCCTGCGCCGGACCGCAGTGTCGCGAGCCCGGTCGCATTCGCCGGGCACAGCCACGCTTCGACCGGCCGCCCGATGATCCGCGACAGGTCCGCGCAGGCCAGCTCCCACTGCTGCTGCAGTTCTATCGGAATACCGTAGTACTCCTCGGCGTCGAACCTCGTCAGGGGTCCGAGCGGGCGCACCGGTAGCTTGGCGCGATCGATCATCCGCTCGATCTGCTTGATATCTCCCGGCCCGCGCGGTGCTCGCGGTGTGGGAAGCATACGGATGAACTCCGGCCATGCCTCCTCGGTGATCATGCCGTCCCGCAGAACAGCATCGCATCGCTGGACAGCACCATTGATGGCGGACCATTCGACGGGCTGGACACTCTCGGTGCGGATCTCCGACAACCTGGCCGCCAGCACCTTCCGCAATGCGCGCACCGCCGTCAGGGTTCCGGCATCCAGTGGCCGACCGACGGCGTCGGCGACGAAATCCGATCGCACGTCGGGAATGGACTCCAGGAGAAGCTCTTCAGGCGGCAGGCACCAGCCCCGGCCGTCCGGACCGCGCAGCAGTCCGGCGATGAAATCACCGACAGCTCTCGCATTGCAGTACTCGACTGGGTAGTCCCACACGTGGCGACCGTCGATGCGGTTCGGATTCTCGGTAAGCGATCCCCACCCGTCCTCCGAATACCACAGGGTACTGGCCGGAACTCCGGTGTAGTCCGCGATGTGCTCGGCAAGGAATTCATGAATCCACGAGTAGCCCACATCACGGACCGCGAGCGCAAGTTCGGGCGCACCGTCATACGGCTGGAAATTGACTGTCGCCGGACGAAGTACATACGCGCTCCGGTCGGCGAACTGATACATCTGCCCGTGCGGATCGGCACCGTCCGTGTCGTCCGGGGACCGGTCCCTCCACGGACCGAATACCGGCAGACCTTTCTCATGGATCAACCGTTCCCAGGGGCTCAGCGGGTAGTCCGGAGCCAGTAGCTCCGACCGGGCCTTGACGACTGTGATCCGTTGCTGCGCTTCGACCGGCACGCTACCGACACGGGGCCACCCCTCGGATGGGCAGACGGCGGTTGCAATACTCGTCTGCCTGCCAGGCAGAAAGAAAGCCATCTTCCGGCTTCTGTCCGAATTGTATGGAGGGGATGCCGCATTATCGGCGTACTCGTCGTGCGCCCCGAACGTCTCCGATTGTATGAGGGCGCTACTGGTTACCGCTGCGGTGCCAGACAGGTCCTCGAGTACTCGCCGCAGCACCTTCGCATCGCGGATCGGTGTCCCGTCCGGCCCGGTCAGCCCGGCCAGTTCCGGGCCGCGGCCGATCGGCCGCCGACGCCCCAACGCGTCGGTGCCGTGCAGGATGAAGTGCTCATCGAAGTCCAGATAAGTACGGTTGTGATCCAGGTAGGCGTCATCGTGATAGCGCAACCATTCCCGCCGTCGATACTCGAATCGCTCCCAGAGCAGGCGGAACATCTGTGACTGCTGTTCCAGACTCAGTCCGTCGGGAAGCGCGGGTATGCGCGGTTCGAATGGTCCGACCAGGCCAAGACTCCACCACGGTGCGCCCAGCAGCCAGTCGAGAATGGTGCGTTCCTCGATATCGATATCGGCGGGCCGGGGATGGACGCGCTCAGCCCGGAACCACCTGCTGCTCTCGGGCGAACCGGGCGACCACATACTCCCGATCCCGTGTCTTTCCATGACCTGCTGGATGGCATTCTGTTGCGCGGGCGGGAATCCGAGGCTTTCCAACCGCTCCGGGGTGGCCGTCATCGGCACGCCGTGGCTGTGCACGAACTCCTGTTCCAGGAGCAGCAGGATCGCGTCGAGTATGTCGGGCTCGTCACCCTCCAGAACGTCACCGATCAGGTCATGCCCGACGGGAGTTCCAGCGCTCGCGTCGGCGAGCAGCACATGCATCCACACGACGGCCTCGTCCAGGATCTGGCGCACCTCGTCCACGTCTCGCCCGCACCGCCAGGCAATCTCCCGGTGCAGCAAATGCCCGACCACCCACTGCTCGAGCAGATCCGCATGCACCGGGTGAGCGGAGGCGAGCTTCTTCAAGGCGGGCTCCCAAAGGTGCGGCCACCACACCGGCCCCTGTACGACATCCACCCATGTGTCGCGCCGGGGCGGCGACGGCATCGCCCCACCGGACAGCTCGAGGAACAGCCCGGTGACCGCCTCTTGCCGGGCTTCCCACAACTCCTTTTCGTGGAACAGACTGGTATTGAGTTTCACGGCGTCGGGATCGTACGGACGCAAAATCCGGTGCTCGATCCACATCCGCGCCTGCTCCGGAAAGTGAGCGTATCCGATTCGGAACGTATCGAATCCCACCCGCCGCGCAACTCTGCGCAACGCCAGTTCCTGACCACCCAGCTCGAGCAGCGGCACCCATTCGGACAACCGAATCGCCAACATATGCACTCCAGCATCCTCCGGCCAGCCCGCCCGGTCCGAATCCACCAGCCGCATCAGGCTCTCACGCACATCGACATCGAAGTGTGCGATCGCCAGCTCGAACGCGTCGGGATCCGCACGATACGCATCGACCACCATGGCCGCGCGCGCCCGCGGCTCGTCGACCAGTTCGAATTCGTCACGCTGCCGCAGAAACCCTTGTAACCAGTGCACGGCACCGCGTTGTTCGGCGACAGCACGTTCCAGTTCTTCACCGAGTAGTTCGAGCACATCGGCACGGTCCAGGTCGACGACACTCGGGACAACGTCCGGTTGCGCCGAATTGCCCTCTCCCACAGAGCCTTCCGAGCTGTAGCCAGGGCGGTCAGGGAAGTCCGCCCGCTGCAACCCTCCTGTCACGACATCGTCACCGGCACCGGCGAGCTCGGCGACATCGTCAGCCCGCTGCTCGGCGGCCGCATCGCCGCCAGCGGCCGAATCCGACTCCGATCCGCCATCCGGTGCGCGCGAACCTCCGTGCGGATGCCCCGAATACAGACGCGGGGGTCGACCGATCCCTCGTATCGGCGCGATTCCCAGTAACGCATCCGGTCCCCACCGACTCGACGAGCTGTCCCGCGCGCCACCGGAATCCGACTGCTCCGCGGGATCACCACCATCGGCGTCGTCTCCGCCCGGTTCCCCCGCGCCGACCGGGGCATCCATCACCTCCTGCGGCATCTCACCGACCGAGGGCTCATCGTCGATCGATTGCTCAGCTTCCGCGTCGCGAACGGCAGTCTCGGCAGCGGGACCGCGCGGCTCGATGTCCTCGGCCAGCTCCACCGGCGGCCGAGTCCCGGACCCGGAGGCCGACAGCTCCTCGGCCAGCCGACGCGGCATCGGACTACGGTAGTGAGATGCCACCACCCACTCGGGCACATGGTTGTGGTTGTATTCCTCCAGCATCGACACCCCGGCGTCCGGCGGGAGCCCGATTTCACCTGCGGGAGGTTTGCCAGATGCTATGGCGAGTACTCGCTCTCCGTCTGGCCCGAACTTCTCCATCAGTTGCCGTTTGAGTTCGGCCTCCTCCGGGGTCGACGGCGCCCAGTGCACGATATCGCCGTGCTCGATGAGGCCGCGCTGGTGCAGAACCTCGAGGACGTGCTTCACCCGCAATGGGTCAGTGATGGGATTTCCGTCGGCGTCCGCGATGTCGTAGAGGTCCACATCAGAACAGAGCTGTTCGCTCTTGCCGTTCGGCCCGACGATGAATACCTCACCCCGCGGTCCCAATTCGATATCGTTGCGGCTCAATGCACCTTGCCGGTCTCGAATTCGCTGCTCACGTCGCCGCTGCAATATACCGGTGTGTTCTTCGCTGAGGCCGTCGGGAACTTCTCGGGGTTCATAACACACCACCTTCCCCAGGTCCTCGCTCCTGGCGCCCAAGAGCAGGTCGATCAGGTCCACTGCTTTGTACTTGACGTTGCGGACCTTGCCCCGCCCGAGGCCGAGGCGTATCACGTCGGTCGCGTCCCGCTGTACGGGGCACAGCCGGATGGTGACGTCGAGCTCGTCGGCTAGCCGTTGGAAAGCCGTCTGCGTCTGGATCGGCACACCGTAGAAGTCCTCGGCACTGATCGGCGTCAGCGGTCCGAGCGGCCGGAAAGTGCGTGCCACAGCGTTGATCACGCGTCCGATGCTTTCCGCCTCGGTTCTCCGGCATTGGGCTTGAATACCTTCCACCAGGGCAGCCGGCACCGACCGCAGTAACTTCTCCGACGCCTCTCCGGTAATTCTCCCGAGAGTCTTCATCTCCCGTAGCCGCCGGCGCACGCCGTCGATATAGGACTCCGACGGCGGGTTGGCAGTCCTTGTCGTTCGAATCATTTCGACCAACTCGGTCTCATCCAGCTCCAGCAGAGGCTCCAGCACGTTCGGCAGCAATGGCTGCCCGAGAGCGCTGATCACGGCTTTCGAGCGATGCTCAGTGGGACGATTCTCATCCTGGTCTTCCGCGACCTGCACAAACCCGGTTACGAGTGGAATCCGATAAGCATGACCGGTTGTATCATCCACAATCTCCGGCGCAGTCATCAATTCACCGGACATCCCCAAGACGTAGTCCAGCACCGCAAGCTGCTGCCGACGGACCGGATCGAGATACGACACGGGCTTTGGTCGCATTTCCCAGCGCGACAAAGAAGCTAAGTAATGAATCGTGGACCATCCAGGAGGATCCACCAGCGTCGTCCATCTGTGCTCAATATTGTCATAATAGAAAGTCGCCAACGCAGCAATCCGATAGCCCAACCTGCGATCGAGGCGGTAGTAGACGACATTTGCGGCGGGCGCACTGGCAGGCACGCCATCCTGCTTCTCGAATGCCGGATTCCCTGAATACACCCCGGACCAAAGAAGACTACCACTATCCTCATCGATCGCATTGGACCAGCTCTTGCCTCCCAGGTTCACTCGGGTGTCCTTAACCGCCTTCGGGCGAAGAGTGCGATGCAGTGCAATCTCCTCGGCGGTCCACGGCTGGTCCGGCAACGCATCGAGCGCCGATCCGGGTTCCGGCGACGGCTCCCTCAGCAGGGTGTGTAGCTGACGCATTCCGCGTCGCTGCAGCTCCTGAACCTGCTGTGGAGTCAAACCGCGCTCTCGCGCCAGTTCATACGGGAAGCGCCACCCCAGGAGCCAATCGCGGATGAAAGTGCCAGCATCGCGATCGACGCGCGCCAGTTCGCGGATACACTGCCGACATATGATCGGGCTGCGGACCGAGCGTTTCACGATGTAATCCCACTGTGCGCGTTCCGCACCGGTAGGGTGCGCACTGCCGGAGATCTCCGCGAAGAGATGAACGAACGGGTTGTCCCGGACCGGCAGTCCGCGCTGCATCGCTATTTCCATCGCGGCAGCGAACCTGCCGCCGGCCGCATCGAGGATTTCCTCCGCGGTCGCCCGGAGATCCGGCGGACAACCGTCCAACAGAGATCCGAGTGCCTCATCGCCAACTCGCGCAGCCAGCTGCAACAGCACATGCTCTTGGAACAGCATACTCAGGTGCGGACCATCTTCCCGGAGCCGAAACACCAGCGCCATGAACATCGCAAGGGGGAGACGAACCGCTGCCCCCGGATATCCTCCTTCGTCCCGGTAAACAGGTTCGGAGACCCCGCGCAGGAAAGCCTCGCACTGGTCCTCCGGCATCAATTCAGCAAGAGTTCGAACCATTTCAGGGTCTGCGGCATAGGCCCTGTGAAGTGCAACCACGACACTATTGCCAGCATCGATCGGCTCAGCTGCCAAAAACGACGTAAACTTCATGACCGCATCCCGCACTGGCACCGCGATACGATCGAACTCGGCCGCGAGCCGTTCCAGCGCCTGTTCACGATCGATGTCGGCCTCCGCCCAATCCGCGCTGTGCTGTTCACTCGCCGTGCGACCGGCAGCATCCGCATCAGACTCCCGTCCGACACCACCGCCGCCGCCATCCAACCGGTCCGGAGGATCATCGTCAGCCCGCTGCTCGGCGCCCTCATCGCCACCAGCTGCCGAATCCGACTCCGATCCGCCATCCGCTGCGCGCGAACCTCCGTGCGGATGCCCCGAATACAAACGCGGGGGTCGACCGATCCCTCGTATCGGCGCGATTCCCAGTAACGCATCCGGCCCCCAGCCCTCCGACGACCGGTCGGCGGCGGCGCGGGGATCGGTCTGTCCGTCGGCATCCGCGTCGTCGACAGCGACCGCGGCGGCGGGCTCGATGTCTTCGGCCAGCTCCACCGGCGGCCGAGTCCCGAACCCGGCGGCCGACAACTCCGCACCCAGCCGACGCAGCATCGGACTGTCGAACCCGGCCGCCGCCAGAGAATCGACCGGCGGACCGCCCGGCTGTGGGAGCTCCTCGCTCGGGAAGTCTCCCGGCTGCCACACCGCGACATAATCGACGAACGCCGTGACTGCTTGGCACCGCACATCCGCCACCACGGCCATCGGTAGGCCCATCAGCCGCGCGACCACGTGCTCCGGCATCTGGTACAGGTAGGTCAGCAGCAGCACATCGCGCTGCACGTCGTTGTCGGTGAAGGTCCGCAAAGGCCGGTCGTCTCGTGCTCGCAGCAACGCCTGTATCCGCGTATCCGATCGACCGACTCCGTTGAGCACCATGAACTCCTCCGCGATCGGTTCCAGGCACGCGAGGAATCCGTGGTACTCGATCAGGCGTTCCGAGGCGAGGCCGCCGAGCCAGGTCCAGAACGTCGCCGAATCCGGCAACCCGACGATGTCCCGCTGCGCGACACCGCCCAGCTGCATGGTCATGTTCCAGGCGACCGCCCTGACCTCGGAAGCCGGTATGTCACCGTCGTCGACAGACTCATACATGTGGTCGAACACCGCGTCCTCGACGTTCTCCCACAACTCCCGAAATGCTTCGTCGTCACCGGACTTCGCGGCCTGCATCAACACCAACTCAGCGGCGTCACCCGAACCCAGCACCGCACCCCACCGCTCATCGAAGACGGTGATCGAGTCCTCGTCCCATGGCTGTACGGCTCCCGTGGGCATATCGCCCACCGTCGGCAGCCCGTCCGTCGGCGTCGGCGCCCATACTCGACGGCACGCCCGGCCCGGCGCGAACCTGATCAAGGGCGTGCCACCGCGGATGTGTTGCCTGATCAGACTCATTCGGAGTTTGTGTTCGCTGTCGTCTCTCGTCGACCATTGCAATACCGCACCGTGTTCAACGCGAATCCCGAACTCGTTCCGGAGCACTCGGAGAATTTGTTCATAAACGGGTTTCGACGTGATCAGCGATCCGTCCGAATTCCGCACGGCGAGCAGGTCGTAGTCCAATCCGTATGGGCGGCGTACGTTCCGCGCATCGCGTCCGTACACAAGACCGTCGTCGCCGATGTCGAGGTCGGTCTGCCCCTGCAGCGTTTCCCACTCGCGCCGCCGGTACTCGTAGCGACGGACGAGCACGTTCCAGCGGGCGTCCCAATCGGCTTCGGACATGCCGGGAGGGCACTCGGGACGCGGCGGCAGCTTCGGTCGAAATATCCCGACAAGCCCCAGATTGAACGGATGAGCACCCAGTAGTCGATCGACCTCCGTCAATGTCTTGATCTTGATCGTTTCGGGTTTCGGAAGAGCCAGCCCCTGCTCGACCCAGCGCACACCCTCCGGATTCGCCGGACGGATATCCAGGATTATTCCCAGCGTATCTACTGCACGCTGGATATTCACTTGACCGCTGATCGAGATACCGCAATGTCTCTCGATCTCGTCCGGCGTCATGGCCGGGAGGAATTCCGCGTCGGGGGAAAGTATTTCGATATCACCAAGGGTGCGTTGGATCTCGTCCGGCGTGATCATCTCCGGAGGACGCCACTGCGCCTCTGCGTCGAACTCCTCGATATCGTCCGGGTCGATGTCCGAAACCTCGCCGATATCCGGCCACACCGGCACGTCCAGCCCCAGTTGCTCGATCAATTTCGGCACGAGCCGATACGTCAGAATTTCCACATACTTCGGATGAACACCCAGCACGTGCGCGATCCGCCCGGTCGTCGGCCATTCCAGCAGCGTCAATCGGAGAAACAACATCGGCCACTCACGAGCGGATACGGCAGACATTGCGTCCCGGAAATCCGACCACGGCACGCGGGCCAGTGTTTCGGTCAATCGCCGCCCTGCGTCGGTACTCGTGGTCGTGAGTGCCGCGATTATGTCCTGTAGCCCACGTTGCATCCGGAAATACGCAAACTGGTCCATCATCTCGTCGAATGCAATGTCGTCGAGCCACCTCGCGATATCGTCCCCGGCGGGTGCGCGCCCGATCTCCCGGCGTGCCCGCTCTGCGACCCGACCGATCACCTCTTGGACGATCCGTTCATCCGCGCTGAAGGTGAACGCCACATAGTCGATTGTTTCTTCGCCATAGCGTTCCCAGAGTTCGATGAACTCCGGCGAGTCCGCGGCCTCGACCTCCGCCGGCGCCGTTGCGCCGAAGCGGATGTCAGGATCCACCTCGGCCTCGCAACTGTCGACCGGAGCGAGGTCGTGACCACTACCGTCGGCGACCACCGCGAGTACCGGCCCGGAGCCGAAACTTCCCACCGGCAACGGGTCAAGGGATCGCATCGGATCCAACAGGAGGACATCGTCTCCGTCGACGGTCAACACCCGCGGATGCCTGCGTCGCCCACTGCCCCACTCGGCCACCAGCGCGGACGCGTGATCACCGAGATCGGACAACGTCGCGATGAGTTCGTCCACCGACTCGAATCGCCGCAGTCGACCGCCCAGTGCATGTTCGAGCTCGGCCGCGGACACGCCGCCCGGTCCGACGTCGCGATCGAACCGCAGATCCCGCCCGGTTCGAACCGCGAAGTACTGCACCGCGATCGGTAGCAGGAGGGTGTCGGGCACGATGAACTCGCCGGTTTCCCCCGCCTGGATCCCGTCCGCTGCCTGGAACCTCGCGGGTGCGGCGTCCTCGACGGCGAGATAACGCCGGCGATCCACCGGCTTCGACATCATTCGGTCAGCCACTGCCCGGAGTAACGATGGAGGTCGAGTGAGAACGACCTCGTCGTATCGGCCCGCCGCGATCCGCGCGAGGTTCGCCTGCCCGGGCGGCACCGACTCGCCGGACACCAGGGACCTACCCGCGTACGACTCGCACCCGAACAGCGCGTCCATTCCACCGGACAGCATGAAACGGGCGTAGTGATCATTGCCGAACAACGACAGCATATCTCGCACTTCGTGATGCATCCGCGCCGCGACCCAAATAAGGTTCGCCCGCACCGTGGGCGGCAATTCCACGGGCAAGATCGCCGCGTCGAAGTCGTCCTCCAGTTCCCGTTGACCCGCCACCAGATACACATCGCCGTAATTATCCTGTGCGACAGTGTTTTCGACTGCCCGGTCGGGATCTATGTACACGACCTTCTCGTAGAAGGAACGACCGATTCCGTCGAGGCACCTGCGGGCCAGCTCGACGGTCCGATTCTTGCGACACAGGCCGATCAGGTAATTCACCGGCTCGGTAGCGGAATTCATCCGATGTCGGGCCAGCGTGTTCAACACAATCTCTTGTGCGAGCTCATCGGCCGCATCGCCGTGGTCGTATCGGCTGAGATTGCCGCGCGGATCACCGTCGAACCACACGACGGTCGCCGCGGTGAGATCCGAGCTCAACGGAAACGTCCGCCCCTCCGGACGACTCATCGCAACGGTCGCTTCCGTATGCGCGCCGCCGAAGAGCAGCGCCCCGAACATGCTCACCCCACCGATATGGTCGGGCTCATACCAGGTCACCGAACGAGCCTCGGGATTGCCCACCAGCACCGCCACGAGATCACGAAATCCGCCGGGGACATAGCGCATCACATACGCAGGGGTGGGAACCGCGACAGCGTGGTTGCGCGCTCGCCGGTTGTACAGCGCGATATCCGCGATCATGTACCCGAGATCCTTCCTGCGTTTGCGCAGATTCCACCGCAGCATGCTGCGTATCGGCGCTTGCCGGATCCGCGCCGACAGGTCTTCGTACTCGCGCTTCATCGCCGCGACATTCGCAACGTGCCGCACCGGAATCGGCACCCCCGGCAGATTTCCAACGACCTCCGGATAAGCGTCGCAAACCGCCTCCGCCTCGTCCGCGTCCAGACTCTCCCACCACCGCACCACCGCGGCGACCGCGTCGTCCGCTTCTGACAATCCACCGCCACCCGCGGCAGTGATGTCACGCAGCCAGTCGCCCTCCGGCATCTCCGCAAGGAGCCGATCCAGCATCTCACGGGCGTCGACCTCCGTCGTCTCCGCACCTTCGGCATCGGTCGCCGGCCCCCGCGACGACGGCGGCTCGCCTCCACCACGATGGGAGGCACGCGCGAATATTCCTCCTTTGCGTTGCGGGTGCCGGCCACCGCGCCAAGGTGGCTCGGGGCGACCCAGAGGTCCTGAGCCGCGGTAACGACCACTGTCATCTGGCGAGTCCGCCGGGGGCTGGCGGCGCGCACCAGGCCCTGCCTCCGTAACCTCCTCGAACCGCGTGGGCGAAGGGCGGAAGGTGGAGCCTTCCCCGCTCGACAACGGCTCCCCGATCACAGCGTCGAACACCGTCTCCAGCCCTGCTGCCGCGCCGTCCCAGGTGAGCTCCATCGCCGAGAGCGCCTGCTGGATATCCCGTGCCCGTTGCCATGCGGCGGCCAGGTCCCCCAACAGTGTCGTGAGTCGCTCGACCCATTCGAGAACCGACGGCGCTGCCTCGTATTCCTGTTCCACACAGCAGAATTCGGCGAGTCGCGGGAACAGCTCGCGGAACATCTCACCGATACCGCTCGTCGACGGCATCAGCACCGGGATACCCGCGGCCATCGCCTCCAGCGCGACCTGGCCGAAGGGTTCCGCGACCGACGGCATGATCACCGCGTGCGCGTTCTGCATGTCGGACAGCACTTCTCGACGATCCGAGGTACGCGGCTTGACCACGACTTTGTCACCGAGCATGGCCCGCAGCCGCTGCGCCGTTGCCTCGGAGGCGCCACGCACCGTCAATTCCACATCCACGCCGCGCTTGTTCAGCAGATGCACCATCCGAGCCGCCGCTTCGGTTCCCTTCAGCGAAACATCCACGCGGCCACACAGAAGGATCCGGAACGGACCGTCCGGATTGTCCAGCGTCGGCTGCTCGGTGAACTCACACCCCGGAAGCATCTGGTACACCGGCGGAGGGTCCGGTCGGCACGACAACACGATGTGCTCCAACGCTTTCCGCTCATTCAGCGGCCCGATCGCCACAATCGCCGCCGCCTGCTCGGCAAGGGCGACCTCGCGGCGCTCGCGCTCCATCCCCCGACGGTGTTCACCGGTCACCATCTGGAGCGTCTCGTAGTCCGCGTGCTTGAAGTGCACGAACGGGATGCCCAATTCAGCTGCCGCCGTGGCGGAAACCTCGCCCAGGTCGTTCGAGTGCCCGAGGACCACGTCGAAGCTCGCGTCGGCAGGCAGAGCCGAACGGGCCGATGCCAACCGCTCGCGCAACGACCGACCCGCTTCGTGCGCCGGCAGACCGACCACCCGAACACCGCTGGCATCGACCCTCACTCCAGCCGGCACTTCCTCCGCCACCACGACCGTCACCTCGTGTCCCCGATGTGCCAGCGCACGAAGCAGATTGGTGTTCAGCGACCTGAGACCGCCTGCCCCAAAGTCCAACGCCACGGCGAACACGAGGATCCGGCGCGGCGTACCGCGGGCCTCGGATGCGGTGTCCTGTACAGCGGAAGGGGCCGGATAATCCGGCCCCTTCTCCTCCTCGTCTTGTCCATCGGCGGACGGAGGTTCAGGGGGCGGTAGATCGGCGGCGGAGAGCGCTCTTCTGCTGTCGGCCTCATCGGTATCTCGGGGATCGCGGTATGGGCCGATGAGGGAGATCGGCCGGATGAGTCCCGGTGCAATGAGGGCGATGGGAAGTTCGGCCGCGCCGAGGGAATCCCAGAAGATCTCCCAGGTCGTACCGTCGTGTGGAGGCTGCCAATCGCTGTACCGGACCGGTTCTTCCGCGCCGAGTCCGTACACCATCACCGCCGGACCGCCGCCGGAATCCTCGACGGTCATCACATATGGCTCGGTAGCGACCCCATACTCGTCCATCGGCAGGGCATACTGGCGCAGCATCAACGCTGTGGCGCCGATACCGGCTTTCAACAGTTCCGCCTCGGTGGAGGTGTCGGACAGCACGTGACGGACCCGGCCGCGGGCACGCTGCTCCAGCTCGGTCACCTTCATTACCGCGCCGGTTCCGGCTGGTGGCAGGTTGATGTCGATATCGATGCCACGTCGCCGATACAACTCGACGACGGTGCCGAGCATTGCGGCGACGCCACCGCCCCGTGGTTGCGGGCGGGATACGGCGGAAATCCCTGGAATGCGATACGGCATCGGCACAGAGCTGGGCAATGCGTCGCCGCGCCGGGCCAGTTCCGCCCGCGCGTATTCGGGTGCGCTGGTGATGATCCCGGCGACCGTGCCGACCAGCTCCCGAACAACCTCCGGGTCGTCGGCGTCGCGCACCAGCACCGGTAGAGAACCGGCGTCGGTGCGGAACTGCTCGGTCACCTGGCCGCAGGTCGGGGACAAGACCGTCGCACCCGCTGCCAGGGCGTCGTCGACAGTCGTGATTCCCCCGCCGGGCTCGAAGACAGCAACCACGTCGACGTCGGCGGGTGCCAAACGCCGTGCGCACCACAGCACATCACTGCGATGACCGGCCAATCGGTACCGATGCCAGTACGCCTCCATGATCTGCACCGTCCGGCCCGTCAGGTCGAAGGGACCGTTCGACTCGGAGATTTCCGGGCGCAACGTCACGGTGAACGTGCCCTGCCACCGGATCATCCTTGCCTGCTGTGCGATTCGTTCCAGAACCTCCACATCGCCGATGTCGACGAGATCGATGGCAATGCCATCCACGCCGCAGCGCATCGCATCGTCGACCCGTGCCCGGCTGGCCTTGTTCCACTGCGCTACCCGACCGAGCGATGCGATGATCGCGGTCCGCGATTGCGGATCTGCGCCTGGCACATCCAACTCATCCGCCCGATACAGGGGTGTGCCGTCGGCGCGGATCGGGATGCCGCTGTACTCGGCGGCTTCCTCGGTGAACCGGGGCGGGAAAAGATGCGGGACCGCTCCGCGAATCTTGTTCGGATATACCACGACAGCGCGGTCGTCGTCATTGCCGTCGCGCGCCGCCACCCACTGGTGCGCCGAATTGTCGGCGTACCGGTCGGTCATCAACACCGTTGCTCCCGAATCCTGACACTTCAGCCAGGATTCGGCGTCGTCCGGTGATCGGTACGGCCGGTGCCGGCCTCCGGAACGCCGCTCCGACTCGAGTCGATGCATGCCAGCCGAACCCAGCGCACGCTCGGGCAGCGTCACCACCGCATTGGGGTTCAGATGCTGAAGCAGCCACAATCCCGTGGCACCGCGGGGATCTCCATACCGGGACCACTTGTGCTCCTCGTCGGCCCGCACCATCGCCTCATGCGTCAGCATCCAGACACCGTTGCGGCTGTGCGGCAGCAGCCGATTCAGATCGGCGTCCTGCTTGATTGCCCGCAGGAGATCCACGGGGTCAGGGACATCGGCCACGTCATCGTTCAGATCGCCCCGCGGCAACGCCCCGAAAGCCTGCCGCAATTTCCGCCGAGCCCGGGAACGGAGATCCGCGACATCGTGCACGCCGAAGACCGACGCCGCCACATCGTGAGTCCCACCCTCGACATCGAGGTACCACAACACGGCTTGGTCGCGGTCCGGCAACGTGCCCAAGACACGCAACACCAGCTCGGCGTACGGGTCATCCGCAACAAGCGCGGCCACCCGCACCCACCCCGCCAACGCGGCGATACCCGGTACGCCGGACTCGGCGCCACGCTGATCCCACGATTGCGGAGCGGTAGGTTCGGGACCGCGCTCATCGGCTGGCTGGGTCGCGCCCGGATCGGAGGACGATGACGCACCGCCCGGCGCGGACTGCCTCGAATCACCGGGCCCCGGCAGCCGACGGCTGTTGCGCCGAATGTAGTGGTCGTCAGGAACGGGATCGGATGGTTGCGGATCGGGTCTGTCAGCCGGTCCTGTCGGCGTCTCCCCCGCCGCCCGCACCCGACCGGCGATGTCGGCGGCGCTACCGTTGTCGCCGTGGGATCGTCCGCGACTCTCCGCACCAGCGCCTTTCACAAGGACCGGGGCCGGAATTTCCGGCCCCGTCCTGTTCTCGGCGCTTCCGTTACCGGAAGAGTCATCAGCAGGCGGGGCGTGGCTCGATCGATCGACCGGGCCGTCGTCCGTATGCGGTAAATCGCGGGGGTGAGGGTCGGCAGCTGAACCCGTGGCAGTGGCCCCCTCAACAACCACGGGGTGTGCGTCCTGAGGTTCCGGCTCGACTTCGCCGCTGTCGCCCGTACCCGAGCGCCCCCGTGGGATATCGGACATCCACAGCCGGAAAGGACCGCCGCCGAGACCCCACCGATAGCGAACGTTCTCCCCTGTCTCGGGTGGCGATGGCGCGCTACCCGCGCCGCTGCTCGGCGAATCGAGCTCGGATACCGCATCGTCGTGAGCTCGTTCGAAATCGGTAGGCTCCTCCGGATGCCTCTCCTCGAACGCGGCGGCGGCCAGCAGGTAGTCCTCGTCCTCGCCCAGCACCGGGTTGTCGGTTTCATCCTGTGAAGGATCCGTTCCCTGCGACCACCCATCGTCCGACGGGTCCGGTTTCGGACCATCCGGGTCGATGCCGGACTCACCCGGAGGATCGGACTCGGGCCGATCCAACTCGAACCACACGACGGTGGCCGGACTCTCCTCCGTATCAACGGGATACCAGCCGGACCTGTCCGCCACCTGCCCGACCATCCTGACCACAGCATTCTGACCATCCGCACGCAGTGCCGTCGTCGTCAACCGGACCACCAGCCGCTGAGCACCCCGCTCACCCGCGATGGTGGATGCCAATTGCCCACCTCCGCCGTGCGGCAGACCGTTGTCCACAAGCTCCTGAACCAGCGTGCCCGCCAGTTCGACAACGCCCTCGGGCCAGCCATCCAGCGACCCCGACACCAGCCCACGGAACGTGTCACCCCCGCCCTGGGCTGCCTCGCCTTCGGAATCATCGAGGGCACGAAGAAGTTCCGCGCGCTCCTCGGGGGAAAGGCCCGCCCCGGGCAAACATGCCTCAGGAATTTCATGCTCAGCGTCGACACCCGCCGGTGCACCATTCCCGGCAGGCCCAGCTGAGGGCACCAGCGCACCCCAGCGGGCTGGGTGGGCGACGCGGTCTGCCGGGACCGCCACCGGGATTCCGTGGCTGTACACGGTGCCGTAGCTGGTACGCCCGCCTGAGGCGGCTCCTCGGGTGTACGGCAAGTCGATACCGGTCACCGGATCGTAGACTCGAAGTCCGTTACGCGTAACAGCCATCGCCCAGAACTCGAGGCTGCCGTCGGCAAGTTCGTCGACACCGGCGATCACCGCTCCGGCCGGCATTCGTGCAAGCCGCTCGGCAGCGCTGTCGCGGTCGGCAAACCGGCGCATTCGGGCACTTGCCGCAGCCGGATCGAAGTAATCGGTCGTGTCGGTGGAGTTCGCCGCCGCGAACCGCAGTGCGTCCAGGTAGTTGCGTTCCTCGGCTGTCACGTATCGGACATCGGAGTACTCTTCCGGCAATTCCGCAACGCCGCGGTAGAAGTCGAGCTTCCGATCGGCCGCCGGGTCGGGCGTTGGGGTCACGATCTTCCGGAGCAGCGTCGGCTTCGGTACTGCGGGGCGGTGGTCCTCCTCCATCGGCGGTATGCCGACCAGGATCATGGCACTGCCGAGCAGCGACTCGGAGGGCATGTTGTCCTGCTCATATTCGTGGAAGTTGCGGTGTTTGGTGATACCGCTGGCGCGCCGCGAGTTGGCTCGTACCCGAACCGCGCCGAAAGATTGTGCGGCCGGGTCGGTTCCATGGACCGGTATTGCCGATGGCAATTCGACAACCGGATCGCCCGAGGTCGCAAACACGAACACGTGGTCGGGAGGAAGACCCAGGTCCGAAGCGTGCTCGACCGGGACACCCGGTGAGCCGAGAATCGCGAAATCCGTCACCGAGTTGGGCAGGCCCCCCGCAACCGCGGTGACAACGCCGAGTACAGACCCGTAGCTGTGGTTGTACAGCGCAATCGTCGGTGCCGACCGTCCGTCGGGCCGACCGGCTTGCCACGCGCGGAATGCCTCCACGCCGTGTAGTAGCCGCGCCAGCAGAGGCGCGCCCTCGAACGCCTTTGCCGTACCCGCCATCTGGGGAACCATCTGCGGAAAATCGCTCGGCGTGTCATACCCGACCCACGCTATGACCGCGAGTTCGGCGTCCGGAGCCAGCTGCTTGGCCTCCGCGTACAAGTTTCCGGCTTGTCTGACGTCGATCGGCAGCGTCCTCAGCTCGGTCAGCACGCCGGGAACAACAACGCCGATGCGATCGGCGGTGGCGGGGTTGCCTATCGCAACAACCGCACGTCCGGAACCGCCGAATGCTGTGCTGTCGTACTCCAGGACGTGTACCAGGTCCGCTCCGAAACGAGCCACCGCGTCCGCCACAGCGCTCCACGCGGCCTGGATGCTGATAAAGCGGGCGCGGTCGGAGTTGCTCAGTGGCGTGCGGCGTTCGTGGAACTCCGCGAGTTCCTGCTTCATCACAGCCAAATTTGCCGCAGTACGCACGTCGTAGAAGATGCCGTCGGCATTACCCACAGATCGCGGACAGAATTCCTTCAGCGCACCGCGCTCTTCCTCGGTAAGCGACACCCACCACTGCGCCACTCGTTCGACATGAGCGGCATGGTCCCTCGCAACGGCTCCCGGAGACGGATATTCACGCGGCAACCGGTCGGCCACCCGCCGCCATTCCTCGATGTCGTCCGCCCGCGGCGGCTGCTCGGTGGCCGCGATCCACGCGCTCAACGCTTCCCGCACCAGGGGTGGGACGAGCGAGACGTCGCCGGTGTGGCCATCGGCGATCGCCCGCGATTGCATCGGTCGCTGGTTAGGTGTCGCGGAGGGTCGCTGTGCCCCGGAGGTGGCCGGATCTTGTTCGGTGGCCAGCTTTGCTGCGGTGCTGCAGTTTTCGGGTCGGCCGTGGTCCCTCGCGCGGTTGCGGCCGGTCAGCGGAGTACCGCCACCGGGCCCACGAAGCGAACGACCAGTGCCTTCGACGACGTAGTGCGGGCCGCGTTCCCGGCCGGGCTCGAAGCCACCAGCGAGTTCCAGACCCCGGTCGTCGACCCGGACGGTGGCCCGCGACACTTCAGCCACCCACGACGCGCCCGGCTGATACTCCCTTTCGTACCCGCTCGAGTCGACGTCCTCGCCGGCGGCGAGTCGCTCGATATCCACGGGGCTGATCCTGGTGGTCTCCAGCATCATGATCCGGCCATCGGCGGCCTTTCTCAGCTCGAACACATGCGAACCGACCTGATAGGCGCCGGCACCACGACGAGAGGCGTAATCGATAGCGACTTCCATCCGAGTGCCCAGCGGCGCATCCTCCAGCGCCTTGACCACATCGGCCATCGAGTCGAAAGACCTTGTCCACCAAGCATTTCGACGTCGCTCCGCCAGCTGATAACCCATCAGACCGCCCGCGTCCGGCGGAGTGACGTCGACCGACACATCCGCGGGCGGCACACCCAACTGCCGGGCCAGACGCAACCGCGTCACCAACAACATCCGCCAACCGCAGTCGCGGGAAGCGGGGGCGACCTCAGCGGCGAGCACGCCTACGGCGACACGCACGCCCTCAGCGAAACGGACAGCCGCGATCTCATGAAGACCGAGATCAGCAGCGGTCGATCCATTGACGGCGACGATCCGCAGGAAGTTCCGTTCGGCCGGGTCCAGTTCATCCAGCGCGGCATACCACTGTCCTTCAGTCATGCCAGCCAGAGCCACTGCCCATGGGTCGTCGACGCCAACGCCGTAAGAATCACAGTAGGCGCGCACCACCCGGCCTCGGAGTTCGGCGAACGCCGCGCGCATCTGCTCCAGATTGAGCGCACGGTCGGCGGTGTCGCGCCATGGACTGTCAGCGTCGTCGCGGACCAGCGGCATGCCCCTTGCCATCGCCGCCTCGCGGGTCTGGACCTCAGCACCGAAGCCCGGCCCTTCGGTGCTCACCTCCCGTACCTCGATGCGCAACACTCCGTGCTTGTCGGCCCCCGCCTCGACCGCCGGATGTGTAAGGGCCGCGAACACCGCGGCGTCGCGGGCGGACGGGTCGTCGTCCGGCGAGACGGCGACCACCAGCGTCTCGCCGACAAACCCGGCGCTCGGCGAGACGAACCTCGCCCCCGCCGCGACCAGCGCCCGCGTGCCGGCGTCGACAGCCCGCCGAAACTCGGATTCCCCCGGCCCTGTCGCCTGTCCAGGCGCCGGCGCCCCGTGCCGGTCGGCGTTTAGAGACTCGCGACTCGACGACTCCGCAGTCCCCGCCACACCGCGGAGCAAGCCTTGATGGCGTTGGTCAGCAAGTTCCAAAGCGTCGGCGGCGGCGATCAGCTCACCCAGCGCCGCAATACGATCCAGCAAAGCACCCACCTGCGCGGCGGGCACGGCCTCCGTCCGATCGGCGAACAACTCGACGAACTGGCCGTCGGCGGCGGCACGCAGCTCGGCCATCTCCGACACCGCCAAGCTCCCCGCGACCGGCACACCCGCCGCCTCGGCAGCTGCCACGGCCGCCGTCCACCGCACCTGCGTCTGCGCCACCGCCTGCGCGGCCTCCGCAACCGCCGCCGACTGCGCAACCAGGTCGCCGGAACCATCACTGCCCGAGCCATTTTTGCTGTCCCCGCCACCGAGTTTCCGTGCACCCGACCCGAAGGCACCGGGATCCCTCGCGGATAACTCCTCGGCCACAGGGGCGAATGGCGAACTCGCGTCCGGCGGGGTTACCCGAGCCATGTCGCCGTCGATCTCGACCCGGCCGATGCCCAGGCCGCCGAACTCGTTGCCGAGGTGGGTCCAGCGACGGAAGTCGACGTCCATACCGTCACCCAGCTCACGCCGCAGGTCGTGGTCGATCCGCAGCAGGCCGGTGAGGAACGCAACCATATCGTCGACCGAGGCCCGGACCTCGCCCGCCACAACCAGGCGGCCGTCGACCACTCCGACGCCGAACCGACTGTCGGCCGTCGGGATAACCCGCAATGGCATATCCGCGGTGGGCGTGGATGATTCGTAGGCCTGCCTGGTCGCCCTGCCGTGCGCGTGACCGTCCGCGCCGACCGGTCCCTTCTCGCCCTCCAACACCCGCCACGGCGGCGCGCCGCGAACCGTGAACGTGACGGCCTCGTGCAGCTGACCCACCAGAAAGAGCGGATCGCCGGCGGGCGCGCCGATGTGTCTCAGCAACCGAGCCACGTGTACCCGCAGCACATTGTCGATTTCTACGAAACCGGCTTCGCCATGCACGGCGGTGTAGGTCAATTCCGCACCGTCAAAGGTGAGCTCGTAAGAGACGCCCTGCATCATCGTCACGACGACATGCACGCCGTCGTCGTCGCGGCGCGACGTCACGGTCGCCATCGGTGCACCGTTGTTGCCGATAGCAATGGCGTCAGAATCCGGCTCCATCGGATCGACCAGCGCGTCCCGGACGATACCCGTTATGGTGTCGACGACATCGCCGTCGACCTCCCAGCCGTGCAACGCGTTCCCGGTCCGCTGCACCTGCGCACGGATCGATAGCGCCGAAACGGCGCTGGGCGCGAACGCATTCGGCACCTCGGAGTCCGCGTCACCGGGCAGAGCGGGAGCGTCGGGCCGCTGGCGATGACCATCCGGACGGGACGACACGGACGGCCCGGTTGCGTCGTCGGCCTCCTGCTCGAACCGACCGGTGGTCGGCGCAGGCTCCTCGGTTCCCCCCTCCACGAACGGGCTGGAGCCATCAGCAAGTTCGTCTCCACCACCAGGCCGGGATGAACCCGGATGGGGACCTCCCCGCATCCGCTGCCCGAAGGGCAGCTTCATCCGCGGGCCTCCCCCCAATACCTTGTGCAAAACCGCCTTACCCCCGAGCAGCTCGTCCGCAGGGCGAAGATCCGCACCGAAACCTTCGCCCGCCTCCGGCTCGTCGGCCGGCGCCTGCGAATGTTCTCCCCCACTCCAACCACCCTCTGTTGAACCATCCAGCCACCGGCCGGGCAGAGGCTGTCCAGGTGCCGAGCCGATACCGCCGTCCTGCGATGCATCCGTATCCGGCAACTCGCCCGATTCCATACCAACCGCGGCGGTTTTCGACGAATCATGCTGCCCGGCACTTGATTCGGACGGCATTCGGAAGCCGGAACCCTCCTTACCCTCTGCCGACTGCCGTTCGGCGGACGTCTGACCATCCCGAGTCGCGGTGGTGGGACCCGCCACAACCGAGCCGATCGCACCCGAAGCCAAAGGCCCGAAAGACGCTGCGACCGAGTCATAGCCAGCCCTCGGTGCGCTATCGATGGCTTCGCCGCCATGATCGGCCCCAGCGCCCTGCGCACGATCCGCACCGGCGCCCGCAGCGCGATCGGTACCCGCGGCCGAAGGTGTGACATCCACGCTGCCGTCGATGTGCGCATCCGCATCGTCGGCTCCTGCGCTCGCTTCCCCGCGCCGCAGTACCCGCCCGGGATGTGCGCTGGTTTGGAGGCCGTCGCGCCACACGACGGTGCCGTTCACCATCACCAGGTCGATTCCGGTCGACACTTTGGTCGGTTCTTCGTAAGTGGCGTTGTCGGTGGCTGTTTCGGGATCGAAGATCACCAGGTCAGCGCTCTTGCCGACCGCGAGGACTCCGCGGTCGGTGAGGCCGAAGACCTCGGCGGGCAGGCTGGTCATCTTGCGGATCGCTTCTTCGAGCGACAGCTGCCGTTCTTCGCGCACCCAGCGCAGGAATCGGGTGATTGCGCCGTACAGCCGAGGATGCGGATGTTCGTCGTGCGGCAGCCCGTCCGAGCCGGGCATGGAGTTCCGGTCGCGGAGGACCTCCCACACGTCCGCCGGGTCCATCATGAAGAAGACGCCACCCGCGGGCCGCAGTCGCTCCACCACTTCCTCGATGCCGATCTCGCGGCCTTCGCGTTCGCTCCACTCGGCAGCAATCTCGGTCAGGTAGCGCCCGGCCGCCTCGGGGTGGGGCGCCGACCAGGCCACCAGAACCTTGCTCGATTCACGCACCGAGGCCATGTCCAGCATCGTCGAACCGGCCTCGTACGGATAGGCGTCGACCCAGACCCGCAGCCCTTGTCCCCCTTCGGCGCGCGGCCTGCGCGCCGCGTCGATCTTCGCCAGAGCGGCGGCGGCGCCGCCGTGGTTCTGCTCGCCGGGGAACTTCAGATGCGAGATCATCCCCCGGACGCCGGTCTCGCGCAGGATGCGGAAGGTTTCCTCCAGGTCGGCGTCGCTGCCCGCGTCCTCACGCATGTGCGTGGCGTAGATGGCGTCGTATTCGGCCAGCACGTGGGCGAGGGCGATGATCTCCTCGGTGGGTGCGTCGGCGGCGGGTGGATAGAAGGTGCCCGTGCTCATACCGACGTAACCGGCCTCCAGCGCGAGCCGCAGGAGGGCGCACATTTCCTCGATTTCACCAGCGGTCGCCGGGCGCTGGTGGTCACCGCCCATCATCGCGATGCGCAGCATGGTGTGGCCGACCAGGAGGGCCGCGTTGACCGTCGGCGGCATATCGGTGAAAGCGGTGACCGCGCCGTCGGTGGAGGAAAAGAAGTCCTCCCTCCCTTTGCCGATCAGGTCGACCGGGCTGGGCGGCCACCCGTCGATGCCGCGCGGCGCGGAGCTGATGCCGCAGTTTCCGGCGACCACGCTGGTGATACCTTGGCTGATCGCGGCCAGCATCGTGCCGAACAGCGCCCGGTCGGCGTGGGTATGGGTGTCGATGAAACCGGGCGAAACGACCTTCCCCTTGGCATCGATCACGGTGTCCGCCGTGAAGCCCGAAACATCCCCCACCGCAGCGATTTTCCCGTCGGCAAGCGCAATGCCGCCTTCGATGCGACCGCTCCCCGTACCGTCGATCAGCACACCGTTGACGATCAGCGTGTCGACACGAAGCGTCGTTTCCGAACCCGAGTCGCCACCGTGATGCGGATCATCATTCCCCGGCCTCTCGTCCAGGTCATCCCGGGTAATTGCTGGCGAATCGTGCCGTGCTTCAAGTGTATTTGAGGTACCTGCCTGGATCGGATCATCGAGATCCGCACCGGTCTCCTCCCGCGCGAGGATCGCATCGATGATCTGGTCCAGACGGTGTACTTCCTCCGTGCGGTCGCGGACCGAAACAGCCGCTTCCAGCATGTCGTCGATCGCGAGCAGCCGGTCGATCTGTTCCGTGGCTCGGGCACGCTCGGCTTCCAGCCGGTCTCGGTTCAGGTCCGCCATGGGAATACCGAGCCAGCCAGACAAGTGATGCGCGGCTGCAACGCGTATGTCGCGCAACCGATCCACGCGGTTCCATGCCGTGCCGAGTTCCGCGAGGTCTACCCCGGCACGGTCGGCGAAGTGAGCCATCCAGTAGCCCGCCCACAACCGCTCTTCGTCGGCAGTCCGGCGCCCGGCGGCCAGCTCCGCGACCCGGCGAGCCCGGTCATCAACCGCCAAAACGCGCAATAGACTTTGTGCAACAAGCGTATTTGCCGGAACGGTCGCCGCAAGCGCGCGGACCCGTTGCACCCAGTCGGTTCTGGTGCCGACGTCCAGCGACAGCTGCTCGGTGCCACCGTTCACCACAGCGGAGATTCGCGCGGTCAGATCCGCGCTGGATCGCGCCTGGGCCGCCAACCGCGCCAGCCCCTTGACGCGGATATCGACCTGGTGCAGATCCGCTTCGTGCGCTCGCCGCAGGCGCTCCAAATCATGTGCTGCCCAACCAGTTCGGCGCGAACTCCGGGACGCGATGTCATCGAGTATCCGGCGATGCGCGGCACGCTCGGCCACGGCGGCGTCGAACAATTCGGCCAGACTACCGGGCAACCACGCGGCATTCGCCGAGAAGCATGCCTCCCGCAGCCGATCGGCCAGCATCGCCAGGATAGGCATCCCCGCAACGAGCCGTTCACGCTGCCAGAACAACCGTTGCACCAGTTCGCGTTCCGCTGGTTCGAGCCCTGCCAATGCTCGAGCCCATTCCCGCGCCGTCCCGGTCTCGAGACCGAGGTGGTCCAATCGGTAGTTGTCCGCGACCCACCGCCCGAAATCCACGGCCCGCACATTGGCCTCGATCACGAACGGCGCGATCTCCCGGAACAGCCACTGCCCGGCGTCGCGATCACCCAGTTTGCCGAGACCGGTCTCGGCTCGGTCGAAAATGTCCCGGATGGTTTCCTGCGCCGCGCGGCCGAAACCCAATTCGGCCTCGACCAGGCTATTCACCTCCCGGCCGTAGCGCTGGCGCAACCATTCGACCGATCGCGCACCACCCGCACCGGACGCCGGGGATGCCTCGCCATCGTCTGGGCGCGGCGTCGAACCGTCCGAACCCGCACCGGGATCACCGGCGGCATGCGCTCGCTCATTTCGCGGCGGTGCACCTATCCCGAATCGCGGTGGCGCGGTATGTCCCTGCGCATCCGCAAACCGCCGCACCCGTCGTGCCCGCCGGTTCAAGTCGTCACTCTCAGTGCGATGGTTCGACGGCTCGGAGACGGTGGCATGCACACTGCTACCCGCATCGTCCTCGGCATGCTCGGATCCGCCGCCGGACGATGGTGCAGGTGGTTCCGCATGCAGCCCGGCGATACCGAAGCCACGGAAACCGGGTCGTTCGAGGTTTTGCATGCTCGCCGGTGGCGAGTCGGCACCGCCGATGACAGTATCGACCGGCGCTTCGGGTTCTGTCGGGCCGGGGCGGCTCGGGCCAGGGTCGGTGTCAGGCGCGGGCGGTGGTCCACTGTCCGGCCATTGCGCGAAGGGACTCCGGCCAGTGGATGATTCGTGATATTCGCACCAGTACCACGCGGCGCTGTCGACGAGCACCGTGAATCGGACGACGCGACGGCCCGGTGCGCCCGTGATAGTCGCGCGCACGCTGACTTCCGGGGCGTGTGTACCGATGACGGCAACCATCACCCGGCCCACCGCGTCGTTGATCTGGTCGCGGTTCGCCCAGTCGGCCAGCAACCGATACCGGATGTGGCGGTCCAGGAACTCCAGGTCCGCACTGTCCTGGCGCAGCTCCCACATCGCCTCCACTACACGGCGCCGGGCATCGGCTCCGAACAGGTGCAGCGTCAGCCAGAGGTGATCGCCGTCCTCAACTCGGACTTCCACCCCGGATCCGGCGACCCTGTTCAGCAGCGCGCGCCCGCCACGCTCGAGCAATGCGTCGTACACCGTCGAACGCGCCTTCTCCCCGGCGGCATCAGTGCATCCGGCCGCATCCAACCAGCTGTTCAACCACCGGCCGGTCATCGCGTCGAACGGATCGCGAATCTCTATCGCGTCCTCGCGGCGCGCGGCCGACTCGGGCGACCGAGCTCGAGACCGCGCGATGACGTCGACCTCGAACCAGCGCACCCGGCCATCGACGGTGGCGAACGAGCCGTGATGCGCGTCCCCGACCACCGGCGCGACCCCGGGCACAGACGGCTGGTCGCCGCGGGTGTCGAATACCGCGACTCTCACATACGTCCGGTCCCGCGTATCGTGCAGTTCCACCACCAGCACAATCTTGCCGCGGCTGTGCGCTGCTGCCTCGGCGACCAATTCCGCTGTGGCTGTGCGCAATACGTCCACCCACCGCGGATCACTACCGGGCGGCATCGCATCCGTCACCGCGTGCGCGACCGCACCATCCACCGGCGCACCACCATCCACGCGCACCACCGCGCGGCGACGATCGACGGCCTGTCCGGTGTCGACCCACGGCAGACCCGCAGCCACATGCCGATCGTTCAGCTCGCGCACCTCGCGGTCGGCCGCTACATACTGCTCGGCCAGCCGGGCGAGTTCAGCAGTGCGAGTATCACCCAGCACAGCCCGCAACGCGGCTACCGTGTTCTGAACCCACCCCGGCCCCAAGGCCTCCCGATCGAAGGTCCGATCTATGTCGAGCCCGAGTTCAGCCACAGCATCGGCCGCCGGACGATGCACCGCGCGACCCAGCTCGTCGCGTCGGGACATGACATTCCGCAGCCGGCTACCGCCATCCGGGTCAGGGAGTACCGCAAAGGATTCCGGTGCGCCGACAGTCTCCGACGAACCCACGTCGTCGAGCCGGGGTGCCGGTTGACCCGGCGGATCCAGCACCGCCCTGTCCGGATCATGCTGACCACTCGCGTCTGCCGCGAACTGTGCCCAGTACTCGCGTTCGGCCTCCGCATCCCACTCGGCGTCCGAATCGCCTCCGAACACCGATCCACTCTGCGCCTGCTCCTCGGTTCCCCCTTCCTCGAACGGGCGCGATCCATCGGCTAGTTCGTGCGGTGCACTGTCATGTCCATCACCAGGCCAGGGTGCACTCGGATGGCGGCCTCCCCGCATTCGCTGCCCGAAGGGCGGCATCATCCGCGGGCCTCCCGACAAGATCCTGTGCAGAACCGCCCTACCTCCGAGCGCCTCGTCTACAGGGCGAAGATCCGTACCGAAGCCACCGTGATTCGGCGACAGCCCCGTTGGCACTTGTGCGTCATCGGTGGACGAGGTGACGCCTCGCTGGCCATCCAGCGAGACCTCACCACGTCCACCGAGACCGAAAATGTTTTCCGGCAGCGCTGGCTCGTCAATGTCAGAGACGGGGACATCGACCTCCTGTGCCGACCGCCACGCGCCGGAAGTGAAAGGCTCGTGCGGGTCGATACCACCGAGCGCGGAGGTCGCGGCAGCCGATGCGACGGCGTCATCCAGCGGCGGCTGCTCGTAGTCCCCGTCTGGCGGCGGATGCCACCCACCGTCCGGGTTCCACAACGGAATTTCCTGCGGCTGCTCCCATGTCGCGGACTCGGGGATCTGCCACCGCGCCAAGCCGTCGTCGTCCGCATCGGACCATACCCACTCGCCGCCAGGCAGGTACCGCATCGCCTCGACTGTCCGCCCACCCGTGACGCCACGGCCGGCGATGCTGACGGTCAGCATGCGGGTGTCCGGATCAACGTCGAAAGTCACCGTGGCGGCGACCGGATCATTACCGACCAAGTGTGGACTGTCGTCGACCACGAGCCCGATCAGATTCTCGACCACCTCGGGGTTGCGCCAGTTCAGCGCCTCCAATGCCGCGTGCACCTGCACCGGCTCACCTACCCGCACTTGCGCCTCGACCTGCGCCGGCTCCCCGTTGCCGTTCGCGCCGTCGGACTCCTCGACTGTTTCGGGCGGGGCAGATTCAGGTCCATGGCCGCCGGGCCCCGGCTCCTGCCGATCGCGCCGCCGCGCCGCGGCTGCCTCCGCCTTCGCTTCGGCGGCCTTTCTCCGCGCTTCCTTGCTCCTGTTCTGCACCTTCTGAGCCGACTCATTGTCCTGTGCCATGGCCGCCAGCAACGATTCCCGTGCCTGCAGTGCCTTCGCCAATTCTTCATCGGGCCCCGAGATCCCGTGCTCGAGCACCAACTCGGGCAGCCGATTCCGGACATCGATCGAGATCCGCTCGAGCGTCACCCTGAGCTTGCGCAGAAGCGCGATCTCGACAAGCGGGACGATCAGCCGCGCCGCGGTCTGTTCGTCGAGACCCGTCGCATCGAGCGAGAACGTCACGGGGTTGTAGTTGACACCGAAGATCTCTTGACCGGCCGCCACGGGCCGCATCTGCTTCTCCATATATTTCCCGAGGATCAGCAATGTCGAGGTAAAGCTGTTGCGGTTCCGCGCGAGTACATCGCGGTGATATGCCGCGAGATCGAGACCTTCGCACGTTCCGCGACCCATATGATCCAGAATTTCCACGACTTCGCCCTTGAAGCTCGCGAAGAAACTCAGCCGACCGCCACATGTACAGACGCCCGGCTCATCCGAGGTGAACCGATCATCCGAGGCGAGATGATTCGGACAATCGGGGTCAGTACAGGCATAGAAGACGGACAGCAGGTCGGGGTCCATGATCTGTGCCATGCGTTTGAGGTATTCGACGAATTCCATCATGGGAATCTCGCTTTCATCGAGGATTTCGAGATTCCGCGGGTCGATTCCCTTACGTTTGGACATGCTCAAGTGCCATCGAATCGGATACTCATCCGAGATCGGCATGAACTGCCGGATCGTCTCATTCGTGGCCTTGTCGCGCTTCGTTCTCTTGACCAGGTATTTCGTGAGCGGACGGAGATTTCCGTTCTCGTCTCGCGTGCCCAGGGATTCATGTTGCTCCAGCTCATGAAATCTATCCAGCAGCAAGATGATATGTGCCGCGCCGCCGAGCACTTCGTACAGCAGTGCAGCGATCGCCGCGCCCGCGATCTCATCGAGCGGGGCGTCCTCGACATGGGCGGTCAGCGTCCCGTCCGCGCTCCTCCTGGTCGCCTTCGACGCATAGGGTCCTACACCTTCGATCTCGGATCGCAGCGCGCCGAGCACAAAATTGACAAAGAACTTGTAGAACGGGTCGTCGCCTTCCTCGATCGGATCACCCACCGAAATTTTGAACAAACTCAGCAGCTTGTCGACAACATCTTCGATTGGGGTGTTGTTCGCGTCGATTCCGTTGCCGGTCAGAAATGCGATATCGGACTCGCTGAATGCCAGGCCGTCCGGCAACGGCGAATCATCGTTCGGTCCAGCCAAGAGTTCCGTCAGCAGCGACTCGACTTGCGCGAGTTTCTCCTGCTCGGCCCAGATCGCCGTGTCCAGGGTGCCGGCACACCGAGTCTCCGCGCCCTCCCTGATATCTTCAGCTTTATCCACCGACCATTCGACGTCCCCCTCGATCTCCCAGTCTTCGACACCTCGCAGGTACTCAGTACTGGTCCGGGCGATAGCCCGGCCGATCAGCTTCTCGACATCGATGTCCTCGTCGGCAAGATAATTCGCGACGTCCTGTGTAGAAATCATCGACCGGTCTCCCGGTGCGGCCGCGGCGGCGATCCCCTGCGCACACAAGTCGACAAACCTGTCCCGGACGGTATCTCGCACCGTGCCTTCACTGTCCAGCTCGGCATCGGCGTCGAAACAATTCGCCACGTCGACTGCGAGCCGCTCGGTCTCGTGAACGATCCGTTCGTAGATGTCGGCGACAAGTCGCGACTCTGCCCCGGCTACCCCGATCTCTCTGGCGATGCTGCCGACGATCTCTTCGCGTCGGTCCTCGTTCGTGAAGAAGTCCTCGCACTTGCGCCGGGCCTGATACCGCTTGTTCTGGGGTCCGTCGGAATAGGTGTTGCTCGAGAAGATGCCTTCCAGTTGGGATTTCCGCAATTCCTGCCTGCGGGTCACGTACTTCACCAGATCCGGGACCTTGTCCCTGTCGATGGCATCGATCCGCCACTCCGCACCGTCCTCGGTCGCGTCCGCGATGCGGTCCAGCAACGCCTCCATCTCGGGATCGAAGTCGGTGACATCCTCCGGAGCCCGATCCTGCCTGGCACGTCGGTTCCACCCATACCAGCCGGTGGCCCGGTCTCGGTAGCGTGTCCATTCCACGCCCAGCCGCTCGGCGACGGCCTTGATCGCGGGTTCGTTGTCCAGCCTCTCCACATCGAGATAGAGCGTGAGGACTTCCGCATTCAGCTGGGCAACGGTGAGTCCCAATCGCCGCAGCTCGAGGATCGCGCGCACCTCGGAATGTCGGACCCTGGGTAGATACTCACCGCTGAGTCGGTCGGGATCATCGATCTCCAGTGCCTCGATCAAGATCTCGAGTTCCGCTGCGACCCAGGCATCGAAGTCGTCGAGATCAGATGCCGAGCTGTCCACAGTTACCGCGAATTCGTGCTGCCAGCGGCGATCGAGCAGCTCGATCCGCGCCTCGAGAAGAACCTCCTCGTCACGATCGATCGACGGGTCGGCAAGTTCCTCACGGCGGTGGCGAATATCACCAAGTTCCGTGCGGCGGTTGCGAATAGCTGCCGCGATCTCTTGCAGTGTGCTGTGACCCTGCGCCTCGGTGGCCCCGTCCAGCATCCGCTGAGCGTCGAGCAACGACTCCTTCGTCGCGTCGATATCCTCGAGTATTTGTTCGACCAGCGAGGTACGCGGCTCACGGCACTCGATCCGGACATCGCTGCCGGCCACGCCCACCGTCGCTGTGCCGAGGTCTCCGAATTCCAGAACCGCCGTGACAGGACGACCACTCGCCGCCTCATCATCGAACAGCTTCCGGAACAGATTCTCCGGATTGTCGAGGTCGTCCAAGGCGGCGCCGCCGTGCCATTCGTCAATCCCTATGCCAGTCAGCTGGCGATGGGCGACACCACGAATCCGGTCGCTGTCGACGCTGCGAGTGGAATTCCACCCGGCGTGCCACCGGCCGCGCGACACCGTCAGCGTGTGCCACGACCTCCAGTCCGGGTTTCCGGGCTGCCAGTGGTCGAACAGCTCGACCATCACCTTGTTGCTCTCGGACACCGCAACTTTCACCCGCGAACCATCCGACAGCGCCGCCGACAACCATTGCGCCACAGCTGATACCGCACGATGGCCAATCGCGTGAGCCACCACCGACTGGATCAGCGCCACCATGTCTTCGACGGCGACCCCGTCACCCACCGTCGCTTCGAGTTCGACCCGGCCACTACCCGGGTTGCACTCGAGCCGGATCGCATTATCCGAGCCCGATTCCACCGCACGAACGGTCACCAACTGCTGGTGCGGCCGACCCGAGACTTCGACCCGCACAGGCTCGGCGGGTCCCACCGCCGTCAGTATCTTCCGCATCCACCCCTTGGCCGTCTGCGGGAGGTCATCGAAGACCCGCCGCAGACCGTCCATCAGCCTGTCGCCCAGTTCTTTCCGCCGCGAAGGGGTCAACCCTTCCCCCAACTCGATGCCGAGCCACGCGTCCGGCTGCCGCGGCTTCCCCACCACACGCCACGAACGAGTATCGCCATCGGCGCAGTCCACCTGTAGCGCGCCATCGATCATCTCGATAACAGTCCGGGCGCCATCGTCGTCCGCCGACATGGCCGCGACCACCCTCAACAGGACGGCGCGCTGCATCCCGGGCGGCATCACCCGGTCCGCGGTGTGCATGAGTTCCAGTTGCCGCGCCGCGACACGCACACGTTCCTGTACTTCAGCGACCGAGAGTTTCAATACCGCCGCGATCTGCTCGACCGACTCCCCCACCAGGAATCGTCTTGCCGCGACCGCCGCATGTCTGGGAGGCAACAGATCCACAAGGCGACGCAGCACCATTTCCTCTATATCGAGTTCGGGAGTCTGCTCACGCACCTCCGCCGCCGCTGGCTCCTCAGTTCTCTCCTCCGCGAACGGGCCGGATCCATCGGCAAGTTCGTGCGGTACACTGTCGTCTCCACCACGCCGGGATGGACTCGGATGGGGTCCTCCCCGCATCCCCAGTCCGAACGGCGGCACCTTCCGCGGGCCTCCCCCCAACACCTCGTGCAGAACCGCCTTACCCCCTAGCGCCTCATGGCGAGGATCCGCACCGAAACCACCGCGATTCTCCGACGGCCCATTGGGCGCTTGTGCGTCATTGGTAGACGAGGTGACGCCTCGCTGACCATCCGGCGAGACCACTCCGATCTCGACCTCTGTATCGACCGGATCAGCAAGCAACGGTCGGCTTCCGACAAAGTCGACCGTGCGGCCGCCACCGGGACGACCGACCACCAGCGTAGGCACACCCTCGCGATCCGCAGCTGTGAAGGTGACAGCACTGAAGTCCGCCAACAGCCGTGCGGCGTGGGCGTGGGTTGCGGCGATATCGACGCCCCGGTCCGCAGGTACCAATGCATCGCTGATGCGATCCGCTATCACCGACCTGTCCTCGACCTGACGGGATACACGCACATCGGCACGCACAGCGCCCCCGATCGGCTCGCCCGCGACACAGGTTACCCAGTAATCACTTCCCTCGGCGTCCGCGATCGAGATGACGACACCACCGCCCACCCGGCGGCCTGAAATCCGCAGCAGCCCATTACGAGTCAGCGCCGCCTCCACGACAGCCCGGATGCGGGTCGCCGGCGCCGCCAGGCCGTCCAGCAGCCGGTCCACCTGCGCGAGCGCGGCAGCGCGCGAGACAATGCTGCCGTCGACGTCCTGCTCGAGTCGAATGTAGCCATCGGCAAGTTCGTGCGGTGCACCGTCATCTGGGGTGTGTCCACCGTCGTCGGGGGTTCGCCCCAAGGACGAACGGTCGAGCAGCACGTACGCCGAATTCATATATACGTCGCGGATATACGTGCGACCATCCTGCCCCGGCGAGACCGTATAGCGCCGCAACCTCAGCTTCTGCTTCAGCGACTCGACATCCAAGTCCTCGACCCGGAACGCCGCAACCGTACGAGAACCATCAGGAGCCCTGTCGAGATCGACCTCTTTCCCGTCCAGCAGTTCCGCATGAACTCCCAAGTCACCGAGATACACACCGAATGCAACCGGGTCGGACCCCGCCGGACGGGAAGAACCATCTGGATGCGGCTGCCACGGCCAGTCCGGTCCCTCGCCATGAGCCTCCGGCCAGTGCCCAAGGGAGTGACCCGGCGGTGTGATGTCACCAGACTCCTCGACCTCGACCTTGCGCTGGGCGAAGTCCACCGTCAGACGCACGTCCCGGCCGGCGGCATGACGCCTGGTCATGGTGTCTTTCACCCGCTCGACATCACTGCGGTCCAGATGGCGCGTCCAGGCAAGATAGTCCAGCATGGCGTGCACCGGATTGATCACGGCGTGGCCCGGCATGGTCGAACGGCATGTCACACGCAGCATCCGGTCGACACGGTTGGCGCCCTCAGCGGTGACAGCAAGCCACGGGCTGTCGCGATCGTCCAGGGAGATGGTGAACGAGGGCGCCGGACCGACGTCCTGATGATCGATGACGAAACGTCCTCCATCGACAGCCTGCAGCGCATTTCCGACCAACTCCGTGATCGGCCGGCGAACGTCCTCGAACCGTGACGTCATTTTGATTCGCAACGCATCGGAGAGCCGCTTCGTTGCGGTGGCCGCAGTCCAGGCGAGGCCGGCAGCGTCATCACCGCGATCGCTGATCCACCGCGCACCGGTCTCCCACCCCTTTCCTACTTTCTCACCGTTGATTGCGGCGGTGACCGTCCGGGTACCCGGAGCGCCGTTGATATCCACGGTGATCGTCACATCGCCGTTGGCGCAGGTGGATTCGTGCACCTCGACGCAGCGGCGGGCCAGTGCGCCCTGCCCGCTCACCATGCGCTCAGCGATGTCACCAACACGGTCGGCGGTGTTGTAGAAGAGGTCGACGTCGTGCTCGGCTACCGACACCTCGATCTTGATGCGATCGAGGGCTGGGGTGGTCACCGTGAACCACCATTCCTCGGACTCCTCAGCAAATCCTCTCACCTGGTCGCCGGTGGCATTGATCTGCACCCGGAATCCATCGGGGGTGTCGGGCAACCCTCGCCGCACCGTGGCCGCAACGATCTCCGCGATCGCAGCATCCGGAACATGCCGCGTTACCTCGGCGACGAACTCGTCATCGGAAACACAGTCCGACCGGTCAATGGTGATCGGACCGCGTTCCTGGTCGGTCCCGGACCCGCGGCCGCTGCCCTCGTCTGCATTGCCCGGAACCGAGTTCGCACCGTCCTCGGGAACGCCCCGTTCGGCGTCATTCCCGTCGCCACCGGTCGATGACCAACCGGCATGGCGACCGCCGCGCATCAGCTTGCGGGAGGGGGCCGGTCGCCGCGGGCCGCCTGCCAGCAAGTTCCGCAGCGCCCCTCCGAACGCCTCGTCCTCGGGACGGACGTCGGCGCCGAAGCCGCTCGGCACCTCCCTGTCGCCACCGGGATCCGACTCGCCGGACCTCTCGCCCGCCCCTACACCTCGGTCGCCCGGTCCAGATGACGCGAGCGCCTCGCCACCTTCGTCGTCGGCGTGGGGATCTGCCGTCGTGGCGGAGGACGTGGCCGCGGCGGCTCCGTCCTCCGGCATCACGGCAGATCCGATTGCGTCCACCGGCGCATCACCGGACTCGTCATCGGTGACGAATGCGGCTGTGACCCATTCGATTACGGTTCCATCGTCGTCGGGCCGCTGGCCCGATTCGAAACCGTCCGCGTGGCGAAGGATCCATTCTCGGTCCGCGGCGGTGAACGAGGCTCGGCGACGTTCGATATGCACCCGCATCGCCCGCCGTCCCTCGACCACCGATGAATCGACGGTCACCGACAGCGGATGGTGTCGCTCGAGCAGTGTGTTCAGCATGCTCAGGGCACGAGGCACAGTGCCCTCGAGCCCGGAGGCAACCTCGGTCAGCCAGGTGTGCAGACTCGGGATGGGAACGGCACGCCGGGCGACGAATCGCATCCTGGTGGCTGCCGAGGCGCCATGTGGAAGGTCGAATCGCACGTCCAATGCCGCGTCTTCGAGGCCGCGCAGCGCGTTATCGGTATCCGCGCAGCCGATTTCGATCGTGTCAGCCTCGAACGCCGCCGCCAGGGCCAGTTTTCCGTATCCCGCCAGCAGTCCGTCGATGCGACCGTCCCCGAACAGTCGCTGTAGCAACGGATGCAGACCTTCGAACATACGGCCCTGCGCATCGACCACGCGGGTGTATGAGTGCGAGTCCGGCAGGTCCCAGCTGAGCCGCAAGCGCCTCGATGCCTGTTCCCCGGACGCGCTGAACGTCCACAATCGCCTTCCACCACCATGACAGGAAGCCTGGAGCGTGCCGTTGATCAAGCTACATGCCAGCTCCTGCCCGGATTCGAGCGCGATGAGTTGTACGAGAACCGCCAGCTCTTCGGGATAAGGTGCGTCCTCTCGCTGCTTGTCCAGAAGGCTGATGACCTGATCGCGCGCCGGATGCTCATCGGTCGCGGGGGCGTAAAGCCGGAACCCACCGAGCCGTTCCTTCTTGAACCTCGCTCTACCGGCTCCGTGAGGGAGCTTCACGGTCAGCGTCGCCATCTCGCGCACGAAGTCAACGTGCCACACGGATTCCAGGCCCGAACCGTCGACTTCGCTGTCCGACCGGAGGAGGTCCGTTGGCTGGGTGTTATGGATCTCGACCGTGGGGGCGGCATCCGAATGCACGTACTCGAACGTGCACCGACCGCTGGGTCCTGGGACCGATGGAAGTCCGTTGCGCAGTGCCGCCGCCATGACTCGGACCTGATCGCTTGCGGCAGGCAGGCCATGGGCCACCATCCGCTGGACCACCCACGCAATGACCTGTTCGAACTCTTCCGATGTACCACCCGCGACGGAGAACCGTGTGTCGAGCCAGTCCTCGCCCGAAACGGCGGCCAGGTGGCGGCGGACGGTGCCGCGCGCCCAAGCCCGGTAGGCGATGCGGGTGACGCCTCCGGACATGAGCTCCCTGATCTGAATCGAGCTCAGCGGTTCGTACAGCACGGTACGGAGACCGGCCTTTGTCGACATCGGCAGCGTGTCCGAGTATCTGTTCGCGTCCTCGCCTTCCAACACCATCGCCCTCTCCCGGGGTGCCATCCGATCCCGGATCTCACGGGAGCGGCGCGCCGGCATCATTCGGCTGGCTCGCTTCGGGGTGACGTTATCGAGGACGACCAGAATATCGCCGTGTTTCTCGGCGAACTCATCGACGATGGCCACTACACGTTCGTCGCTGGATCGAATCTCGTATTGTCCTTGAGAACGTTCCAAGACGGCGAGCATGGACCACGTCTCGGCTTCAGCGGAGCGTTTGCCCGTACCGATTACTTTCTTCTTCACCGAGAGCACAACTCGTGCTCGCCGGGCAAGGCGCATTGCTTCGGCGAGGGTGATCGCGTTCAGATCCTCGAGCGCCGCATTCGCAACGGGTGCTTTCGTACCGAGGACCGGAACGCCATCGACCACGATCACGGGGACCCAGACCGTCGAGGCCCCCGATCGCAGTCCCCGCAGAAAATCAGCGCGATCACCGTTCTCGCAGATGTAGTCGACCGTGACAATGCCGCCGGTGACTTCCGACCGCGCAATCAGCCGTTCGACGGGATCGATCTCGAAGGGCAGCATCGGCGCCGGAACCAGGTCGGGGCGACGGGTTTCCACACCGTCGGCGCCTCGTCCGATCGCGACGGCCATGTCCTGCGCGCTGTCCGCGCCGCGGGCGATCACCGGCATCTCCCGAGTGGCCAGCAGGAGATCCGCCGTCAGGTCACGGAAGTCGATCGACAGGGACGACGAGCATTCCAGCAGCTCGTCGGACGGCGTCTTGCCCCGCTCGACGACACCGACGAAGTCCATCGTCTCGGCCGCGTCCGTCGTGGACGGGAGGAGTTCCCGCACCTTTTCCAGTACGCGCGGATCACTGCTGCACACACGTGAAACATTCGTTACGCCCGAACCGGACGCCATTGCCGAACGAACGAAGGCGTCGCTGTCCTCCTCCGACAGACCGTCCGTGAGAAAGACCACCGAGAACTTGCCACTCCACCCGGTCTCGGTGGCGAGCATGAGAGCTTGATGAAGCGAGAACAATCCTTCCGCATACAGGTAGCCGAATGCTCTCTTGGCAATTTCGGCAAGGTCTTTCGCAGCGGTTCCCGCAGGCACGACGACGACTTCGTGATCCGCGGTCCACGCGAGGCACAGTTGCACCGAGGCCACATCGGATCGAAGCATTCGTCGCAGCCCCTTGATACCGCCATGATCCGCGACGGCGTGGACCGCGATGCCCGGATTCGTACTGCCCGGCGCCATCGAGGGGCCCGGTTCACGATCCAAATTCGATTCCACGCCGTACTCAGCGAGAACACCACGCATTCGCCCGGGGTGGTCCGTAACCACGCCGACGACACCCAACTCCGCCAGTTCACGGGCTGCCACGGCACCGTTCACCGCGCGGCACACCACCGGTAGCCGCGCGCCGTGCCGCCGCCGCCCGAACCACTCGACCATTCTGCGAGCCGCGGCCTCGTTGTCGGCGATCACCATCGTCGCACCGCAAGCGCGCGCCGAGGCAGCAACGTCAGTCGGGATTATATCCGCGCGCGGGCGAATGGCACGGCCGACCGCCAGTCCAGGAATTGCCAAGGAACGCAGAGTTTCCGGCGTCTTGCTCTCCCAGCGATAGCGGATATCGTGTTTCGCCAGGACTGCCGCGCTGCGCACCGCGAATTCCCGAGCGAATTGCCCGCTTGGATAACCTTTCCAATCCTTGCCATTACAGCGCATTACGACCGCTTTGCCCCGACCGGAGACCTGCCGTCCGAATTCATCGAGGGACATCATTCCGGCCCGGCGGGCCTCTTCGACGGTCCCGTCCGCGATGGCGCGGCGTGTCGGAAGCTGCGCGGTGTCGCGGCAGTCCAGATGGGAAACCATCGGCACGCCTTCGATCATCCAGACATCGATACCGATGACATTGGCACCGGAGTTCACCGCGGCGGCAACCGTGCTCGGCGTCGCCATTGCCAGGTCGAATTGCACCTCGAATCTCGCCAGCCGCCCAGCTGCCACGGCCTTCGGAGACAGCTCCTCACGAGTATCCTCGGCTGTCTCCCCACGCCTCGCCGACGCGCTCGACACGTCTGCTTCATCGCTGGCCGTCGACAAGTTCTTCGCGGTAGCAACAAATTCCGGTCGCGAGAGGACGATCCCGTCCAGGCCGAGCGCCGACAAGACGTGGGTTTCCGCGGCGCTGTCCGCGGTCCCGATCACGCGCAGCTCGCGAATCTGCCTGGCCTGCAGCAGGAGCTCTCCGGTGAGCGACCGCTCATCGAACCGGATGTCGGTCGCACCGTGCGCCCGCGCGGTCTTCGGCAGATTCACCCGTTCGGCACCACCGATCCACTGCATGGCCTCCGGACCGCCGCCGAAATGGGCCACCTTCGCGCGAGCATCCCGAGCGACTTCGGAAACGGTCTCCAACAGCGGCCAGTACGAACTGCCCACTTCGTAGGCAACCCCCGTGCCGTGGATGTCCAGAACCGCCGCGCCGAGCACACCCCGCAGGCGCAGCAGAATGTCGCCGCGCCAGTGCGGTTCGGGATCGACACGAAGCGAGATGACCTTCCCGGCCCGTTCTGCCATTGCTGCCAGTTCCGACAACAACGGTAGTCCTTCGTCGACGCAGACCTGACCGGCCTTGTCCATGGTGACCGAGACCTCGACGACGGAAGCCTCCGACTCCATCGCCGCTTCCCACGTGTCCGCCCCTGCCCTGCAATAGATCTCGTGACCACGGCGCCGCTCCGATCCCCCCTCGCCGATCCGAGATTCGGCAGCGAGGCCCGACCACGTCCCGGCCAGGTCGTTCAGATGGGGGTCTCCGGGTTCGGCCGATGGCACCTGGATGCCGATCGAACCTTCGTCCGCTGTCGGTTCGGCACCTGTCGTGTCGTCGCCGGAAGACGGCTCGTCACCACTGTCGACCGGTATGTCCGACATCGCGGCCGACCCGCCGAGCATCGGAATGTCCCCGAGCGTTATGCCACCGGTTCCGGTCAACGCGGCCAGTTCGGCCACGGCATCGTCGGACAGCACGCCGCTACCGCTGTACCACTTCCGGTCCGCCCCCCGCACCGCCACGGGCGTCTCGCGCGAGGACATCGCCACGATCGCCTGCATCCGCTTCTTCGGCCCCAGCTCGCCGTCGGGACCGACGAACCGTACCGAGAACGCACCTTCGCGCCGCCACACCGCCGACCGGAAGTCCGGGTTGCGATCCAGTTCGGCGGCCACCAGCTGAGCCAGATCCGGGCGCTCCGACGACGACACGATCCACTCGCCGGCTTCGAGCCGGAAGCTCGGTACGCCCGATGTGTCCTTTTCCAAGTAGCCCGTGCCCCGCCTGGACCCGTCGTCGGCATCGGCGCCGTCTCCGATCTGACTTGCGGGCGCGTAATCCGGCCCTGCTGCGGCCGCCTCGGCCTCGACCGCTCGCCCCGCCGCAAACTCCGGCTCCTCGCTCGGCCTGGAAATTTCGGCGGACGACCACGAACCCTGGAGAGGATCGCCGAGCAGGTCGTTACCGGGCTCGCCTGCCGCGGTGAGAGTCAGGCCGGCGGCGTCTTCGCCGACAACGCGGATCTCCGGCATCGAACTGTCTCCCGCGCAGTGCCGGGCGTACGCGGTCACGGCGGCGACCGTCGTGCGCAGGGCACTGCCGTCCGCGCGGATGCGCCCGTGTCCGAATGCCGCGATCACCTGCACGCGACGGCCAGAGGCGGCCGCGCGCGCCTTGATTTCGGCTGCGGCGGAAAGGAATTCGTCCACATCGTCGATCAGCGAGCCTTCGCCGTGATAGACGACGATCAACTCCGGCTCTTGGTCGCCGAGTGCGGCCGTCAGCCAGCCGTGCTCCAGGTTCAGCGACAGCACGTCAGCATCGGCCACACCCGCCAACGCAGTGCGCACCGCTTCCGCCGCCGGGTCCGACCGCGACTCGAGCCACTCCGCGTGCTCCGCGCCGCGCACATCGAATGGCACGCCCCACGCCGCAGCGACAAGGCGGTCCGTGTGGTTGCGGTATCGGTGCCGCACCGACCGGCGGATCCGCTCCGACGCGTAGTCCCATCGCGTCGCGACATCGGCAGTGAGGGCCGCGGCCGATTCAGGATCGATCCCGTGTTCGAGCGAGACCCGCTCGAAGCACGCGTGCTGCATTTGCCTGATCAGTCCGCGTTCTCGCCTGCTGCCGGAATCCTCGAGGCCGCTGGTGATATCGGCGGTATCCCGCTCGGACGTCGCGGTGAACACCGCCACTTCCGGCATCGACTCGGTGAACCGGGCTGCGAGCTCCGCGGTTCCGACGAGGGTGATGCGCTCGGTGACCTCGGCCAGTGCGTCGGCGTCATTCAGTGCCTGCGCTGCGGCGTGATCGTGCACGACGAGGTTCTCGAATTCGGGCAGCGGGAGACCGGCGGACTCGGCGTCGGCTTCGAAGGCGGCCTGCATGCCCGCCAAGTCCGTGACCAGCCCCGACAGATCGGTGCTCAGGCGCACCACGACCACCGGTGCGCCGAAGGTGACCCTGGCGTTGCCGATACCGGCAGGCTCCTCTGCGTCCACGCGGTCCTGTGTTCCTGCCAATTCGCTGTAATGCTGACGCGCGTAGTCGAGCGTCGCGCGCAGCTCATCGACAGCCGCCGACGCCGCGATGTGCATCGCTACCCGCGCCGGCGCATTCGAACCGCCGACACTCAGATTTCCGAGCTGCACCTCGAGCACCCTCGGGAGTCCAGCGTCGGTCGGTGTGGCATCGACGTACCGTACGTATACCGGAACGCCTGAGGATTCTGCCCATTCGTCGATAGAGGACACCAGCGCTCCCGCGGGTGTCTCGTGACCCATGCGACGCAGGACAATACGGTTCGCCTCATCGCGCGCCTGATCGGGTATTCCGTCCAGACCGCGGATGAGGTCCCGGTACGCCCACGTCAGCCCGATCCGCGCTGCTCGGGCCAGCTCCGGTCCGAGTTCGTCATCCAGCGAGGCGTACCAGTCTCGGATGGCGGCGACTTCGTCGTACCGGTCGTCCAGGTCGTCGTACTGCGACTGTCGGCGCACACCGTCTACCCCGTCGGGCAACAGTGCCCAGGCGGCATCCGCGGCTTCTATCCGCGCCGACACACCTTCTCGTTCCCGACCGCGCCGACGGAGCAGCTCCGACACCTCGATAGCGGCGACCGAACCCGTGCTGTCGAACCATTCACCGTCCACCTGCACCAATGCGGGCTCATGACCGGACGAGTAGCCCACCGAAACGCGCAGCAGCGTCCCTTCGCGCTCAGATCCGTCGGCATCGATGTGGCGGTGCGTCACCTGTCCACGCCACGCCGCGAGCGCGAGTTCCGAGTCCTCGTCCAGCAGACGGGCCAACCGCTGAGCGAGATCGCCCTCGCCGTGCGAAACAACGACCAGCCGGCCGTTCTCGACCGATGCCCGTACCCCATTGGCCCGGTGCGAAATCTCCGACCCTTCGGGCACACGTTCGATCAGGGTTCGCAACAACCGGAAGCGCACTGCGTTCAAAGTCGGCGCATTCGCACGCACCTTCGGGTCACGTGCCACCGTCGTCGGCAATTCGCCCCGCAGGACAAGGCGCTCCGCCATGGACCGCAGTCCGAAGCGCTCGAGGTCGTGGAGCCAGTCCTCGACCAACCCCGGGTCGTGTGCCTGGATCGCCAGGGCGATATCTCCCAGTGCGGCCGCACCTGGCGGCAATGCGTGGGCCATCGCGGTGGCCGCGCCATAGATGCGCTGTTTCAGCGCTTCGGCCGTCAGTGTCTTGCCGTCGATTTCGACTTCAGCTGCGATCGCGGCGAATATCTCCTCGGTACGTGTCCCGGCTCGCCTGTGCTCGAGATACCGGCGGACGAGGTCTACATTCTCCGTGGGGATGGTCCGTGCGACCGCCTCGAAGGTGCCGGCATCACGATCGAGAACATCGGCCAGCTCGTCGAGATGCTCGCCACGAGCGGTTCGCCTCGTGACCACACGCGAGGCCAACTCGAGCAACATGCCGGTCGGAGTACTGCCCACCTCATTTGCCTTGATCCCGCCCTTGGGCCCGCCGCGCGCCCAGTCCGCCTCGATCCGTTCGGTGAGGAACTGACGGCGAAGGGGACCGAATCCCTCGACCACTTCGGCGAGCAGCAACCCGACGTGACGACGAGCCGCCTTGGCCAGAGCCAAAGCTTCCTCGGTCTGGGTGGACAGTCCGTCCAACGGCGACGTTTCTGCGCCCTCCACGATGGCCACACCGTCATCTGGGCGCACGCCCGGCTCCTCCGGCCGACCCATCCCGGCTATCCGGGCATCGGTGGGCGCGCTCATCTCGACATAGGTGACCGTCCGCCATTCGTCGTGTGCGAGGGTTTCGGCACTGACCTTCGATATGAACTCTCCCTGCGCCCCCTGCCTCGACATGTCGGTGAGGTCGGCAGTTACCGGCCATGAGCTGAACACCCCGAGTCGCAATACGGCACGCCCGTTTTCGTGTTTCACCACCATCGCCACGCTCGCTGACGTTCCGGTGTGCCGAACCGCCTCCTCGACCGCGGCGGAATACACCCGCACGGCTTCCTCTATCGCGGCCGTGCCGAAACCGAATTTGCGCAAGGTCGTGGTGAGCGTCGAGAGTTCGGCCGGCGTCCCGTCCGCGGTTCGTGCGGCCGCGAACTCCGCCCGCGTCCACACGTTCGATCGCCACGCGGCCGGTCGAGCAGGCCCCATTCTCGGCGGCGGAACCAAACCCACAGGGCCGAAAGATGGTTCAGGATTCCCGCGCTCCTGCTGCAACGCGTCCGCCACACGCCGACGAACCTCGACATCGACGCCGAACCCATCGCCGAGAATCGCGTTCAACTCGCGAACACCGACGCCCGCTCGATCCGCGAACCGCCGGTGCCGGTCCACCACCAGCGGTATTGCCTCCTTCTCCAGCCACGGGCGGAACTGCCTGTAACGCAACTGGTGCAGCCCCGCATCGCCCGACGCCGCGTAGAACTCGGACGACCGCCCCTTCGCGAGCGCCATCACCTCCGCCAGGGCCGCCTCGACCACCGGCCCCGCACCGAACTTCTTGGTGAGACTCGTTCGCACATCGAGCGCGTACACCGCAGGGAATACCGCGGATAGGCGGCTGAAGGCCTCGAGAACATCGCCCGGGAACCGAATCCCGGGGGACTTCCGGCGCCTCGGCAGTTCCAGCAATCCTTTCGCCTCGAGCAGGATCACCGCCGCGATGTCCTCCGGTGGCGTCCGCCGATAGGGATCGGTCCGCATTCCGTCGAGCAGATAGGCGTCGAGCGAGACCTCCGCCGACACCCCCGTGGCGCGAATCCCCGGGTACAGGCGCCGCGCCTCCCACAGCACCCGCGGTGCGTGATGCGGATTGCTCAGGTAGTGGACTTCCTCCACCGCCCCCTCACCGAGGATCGACTCGAGCTTCGCAAGGGATTTCGTGATGTTCTGGACCGAGTTGCGCGCCTCGGGTTCGTCGAAGATCCGGTCGGGATCGACCCCCATCTGTTCGAGAACCAGACGGAATCGAGCGGTTTCACCCTTGAATCCCGACAGCACCACGTAGGCATTCGACGATCCGATGTCACGGATCCAATTGGCGAGTACCGCCGCTGAGCCGAGATCGTCGCTGCCGGTCAGGACAATGACCTTGGGCTCGGGGAGAGAATCCGGCTCGGTGCCGGGTTCGGTCTCGGGGTCGGCACCGACCCGATCAGCAGAATCGGGCCCACCGCCCGCGTTGCGCCGGCCACCCGATTCACCGGCGATATCGCCGACGGGATTGCGTGCCGGGCCGCACAGGAATTCCCACACTGTGGTCAGGTCGGCCATCACCCGCTCGGCATCGGCCCGACCGTCCAGCTCCTGCAACCACGGCCGCAGGCCCTCCGGCCACGCCGCGAACGAGACTGCCTCCAGGTTGCCGCCGGTCTTCCCACCGATTGCGTCCGAGTCGCTTTCCCGAGTATCGGACGTGTTGTGCTCGCCATCGCGGTGCGCGCTGCGCGGGGAACCGTGGTCGGCACTTCCGAGGTCGGCCGCAAGCGCCTCGATCGCGGCCTGCTCGAAGGCCAGGTATCCCGCTGTGTCCAAACCGAATCCGACCTGGACGGCGACCGCCGAGACGCTGTGCGGACGCGGGCCGAAGCGCAGGAGCAGCGCGGTGCGCTGAGGTTCGGCGAGCTGCGCCAGTCCGGCATTGATCAGTTCGGTGTCGGTCTGTTCCAGGAGGCGATGTACCTCGGACCGATCGAGGCCGTGGTCCTCCTGAACAGCCTCCAGCAGACGCAGGCGACCATCGTCGGTCAGAGCGGTCGTTTCCGCGTCCCGGCGACCACTGGTGCCTCCGTCACCCAGACTTCCCATGTTGGTGAACAGGCCGTCGACCCGAGGCCCAGCGGCCTTTCGCGTCAGTGAGTTCCGGGCGGCGGATATTTCCTCCGCATCGGCTCGGCTGCCGTCATTGCGGTACCAGACGTCGCCGAGTCGGATCAGCACGGTGCGATCGTCGACCAGTATCTCCGCGTTCTCCACCAGGGTGCTCTGCAGCGCACCGACCCGATAGAAGTCGACCGGTACCCCCCAGGTCCAACCGGCACGCGCAGGAACACCGATCCCAGCGCCGATCCTGGCCAACAATCTCGCTTCCACCGCAGCCATCGCCCGGTCGGTGAGCGCAGCCACCACGACCTGGACCCGTTTCGCGTCGGATGTCGACGCCGAATCAACCTCGGATACTTCGGATTCCAGCACGATCACACGCGCGTCACGGCCTTCGCCGAGCAGTCCTACCCGATTCGAATACGGATGCGCCCACATGTCGAGGAGCAAACGTCTACCGATCTCGGATCCGGGGAGCTCCGCGGCAATCGGATCGGAGATGGTGATCGTGCCGTTGTCGTCGACCTGCCAGAACTCGATCGGCATCGTGTCCAAGGCCGCCGGACTCGCGCCGAGCCGTGCCATGGCCGCTGACACCGCCGCGCTCCGAGCGGACGAATCATCGGCCGGATCGACGAGCACCGCCAGTTTGCGCGCCACACCCGAAGCGACGAATCCTGCTTGCTCGGTAATGAACTCGGCGTTGGCGTCAACCATCGCACGTATCCCGAAGTGACGACGTGCGTCATATGCTCCCGAATCTGACTCGGCTACACCATCATTCACATGTGGAGCAGATCCGTGAGTGGCTTCCGGCTCCGGAGGCACGTCGAATGCCGCTACGAGCGCGTCGCCGATCGCGCGATCGAATGCCGCTTCGTCACCGGATACCGCGCCCAGCCGCGTCGCCTGCTCGATCGCCCAGCCAGAGCGCCGGACCGTGTCCGCCCACGATTCGGAGGCGGCGATCAGATCACCGAGAAGGGTGTGCCGATCCACCAGCGGCCGCAATGCCGCGGCAGACAGCACAGCTGGCATGTCGGTGAACGTCGCCGTGATCTCGGTCGAGACCGCCTCCCGTAGCTGGACCAGCGCACGGATGTCGTCCGGCCCGGGTACCGCGGCCGCATTCCCGAGGCCGAGTTCCGTCGTGAGGGCGGCGGCACGGGCGCGAGCCTGTTCGATTTCGCGGTGCACGTCGGCCAATGCGGAGAGCGCGGCGATCCTGGCCTCCGTGCGGTAGTACCCCTCGGCGCCTTCGATCCAGTTGTCGTGGGCCGTGATCAGCAGGTGCAGCCGCGCGATCGCGTCGTTTTCGCCGGCCGGGAGTCCGGCGAGTTGATCGCTGTACTCTTTGCGCATCCGACGCAGATCGACCAGGGGCGCACCGGGCGGGAAGTCCGCCGCGTCGCGACCGTGGCCGGTCAGCTGGGCGAGGAACCCCGCGCGCGCCGCCCTCGCTTCGCTCAGCGCGAGCTCCAGTTCGAGACCGAGCCCGTTGTCCGTGGCCACGGCGGAGTGCTCGGCGACCCAAGTCGCCAGATCGCCCATGGCCCGGTGCAGCACCGTGGCGACCTCGGACTCGGTGAGGCCGGTCGCTGCCGCCGTGCTCGTCACCGACTCGCCTGGGCCGGTCATCATCACGAGGACCTGTGCTTCCACCGGCGACAGGGTCTGCCGGCGCTGGTGCACAACCCGTGGCGTCGCGGCCGCGAGCTGGGACTCCCACCGCAGGAAGTTCGCCAGCTTGCGGTAGCCGCGGCGGTACCGTTCCTTGCCTTCGGAGCCGGCTCCGGCCGCCTCTGTCGTGCCGGTCGAACCCGCGTCGGACAGACGGGATTCGACGGCGTCGCGCTGCTCCGCCGGCAACACCGCCAGCCACCGCCGATACCGGTCATTGTCGTGCTCGCGAACGAATTCGGGCAGGTCCTGATCCGAGGCATCGCCGGTACGCGGTGGCGGGGCACCGTTCTCGACCGATGTGGCGGGCGCCGATACCTCAACGGCCGCTCCGGCAGCCGACGAGATGGCCTCGCGTGCCGCGCGCAGCTCGGCACGAATGCCGGCAAGCACCTGGCTCACCAGGATCTGCCGCAGCGCCAGTTCCTCGAGCGCACCGACAATCGCGACCTGCCGCCCAGCATCGCCCGAGGCCGCTTGCCCGATCCGCAGATTCCGGACGAGACGGGGCAACCTGTGGGGGTCGAGGTCAGCGGGGTCGACTGGGTACGGCAGTTTGGCGACGAGCTCGGTGATCTGCGTGGACAATGCGCCGAGCAGTCGCTCCGCCTTCGCGTAGCGGTCCGCGAGATCGGGCGGGTCGGATTCGGTCGGCCGGGTGTCGTCCGCTACCGGCACTTCCGCGGAGCGCTCTGAATCGCTGGCCTCAGCATGCGCACCGGTGGGCTCCTCCCCTCCGATTTCGACCTCGGTATCCTGGGCAGACTCCGGCGTTGGTAGCGGCACGGAATCGTCGTCCGTTCCGGCATCGATCGGCGAATCGCCGCCGCGGTGGGAATGGGTGGACCCCATCTCCGACGGTTCTTTCCTCGGATGCTCCCACGGCTTCCGCCGTCGCATCGGACCGTCGGAGATCGGGCGGTTGGTCCGCACCACGCCCTTGTCGTCACGCCATCGCCCGTCGGGGTCGAGCAGTACTGCCATCCCACCGAAGATCTGCGCGGTACGCGATTCCACCGCGGTGACCACGCCGTCGGCGTCGACTTCCCGCACGCACACCGGCATCTGACGCTTGCCGATGCCCGCGGCCGCGCCCGGCGAGGACAGTGCCGCGAATACCGCAGCGCGCCGGGTCTTCTCGCCGGAACCCGCCGGAACCAGCACCGCCAGCCCCCGCTCCGCACCGTCGGAGACGAATCCCGCCGTCGGAGTGACGAACTCCGCACCTGCCTCGGCCAATGCGCGCACCCCAGCGACAAGCTCGGGCGACGGACCGGCGGGACCTTCGAGCGAGTCCGAGGTGGGCTCGGCGGCGAGATCGAATTCGAACCACAGGTGGGTGCCAGTTCCATATTTGTCCACGGGTTCCGATCCGCTGCGGTCGGCGAACCCTGATGCGTGGGCAAAGTCGGCGTCGGCGAGTGTGCCACCGCGCCAGTCGAGTTCGACGCGAAGCACGGGGCCGTGTTCGCCGGGGACGATCTCGGCAGACCCTTGCCGCCGCACCGATTGGTCGCGGAGAAGCTCCGTCAACATGGTCGCCGCCATGACGACTCCGGCGTTGGCGGTGCCGTCGGCCACCAGTTGACCGAGCCAATCTGCCAACTGTTCCGATGTCACCGAGTCAGTGCGCCCGAGCCGCAGACCAACTCGCGAGGCGACGCCGTCACCGCTGTCCCGGTGATAGTTGTAGGACCACTCGAAGTCGTAGCCGGCGGACCACTGCCATCCCACGGAGTCGTCGTCGACTGCGGAACCGACCTGGATCTTGTTGGCCATGCCCCGCGGCGGCGATTCTCGCAGCCGGCCGAATACGGCGGGCATGCTCTGTACCCGGCCGCGCAGCGCGGCACGCAGCTCAGGTGGCAAATGGCCGGTCACGGCGTCGAGTTGTTCGCCGACGACCGCAACCAGCTCCGGGTCGGTCACCGGGACGGAGTGGTTCAGCTTCCAGTGGCGCGAGCCGTAAGCGGTCGCATCCAAGAATGTTTGGTGGTACTCCGCATGCGACACCCTGAGGTTTGTCTTCCCCGATGGGTCGTGGGTCGCCGCCACATCGCCAGTGACCCCGGTCAGCCCATGCCGGGTCAGTTCGGCTGCCACCTCGACAACCTGTGAATCGGGCCCGGGCAGCGTGCGTATCTTTGCCGCGGCCTCATCGACGCCGACGCCGTTCTGGACGTTGGCGCTAGTGCGCCACGCCCCGTCATCGGACCATTCCGTGTCCGGCTGCGAGAACAGCAATTCGACGTCCTCGTATTCGCCGAACGAACCCACCAGCTTCCTGAATCCCACCTCGGTGAACCCGAACTGGGATTCTGCAAATCTTCCGGTGAAGGTACTTCTCGCCGCGTCCTCCCGCGAGTGGTCGTTTTGCATCCCCGCGTTGAAACTGGCCAGATTGTCGGGAAGGTCTGGGCGCCAGAAAACGAGGAGAGCGCGCACCCACGGTCGTAATGCGGCCGCCATCTCCTCGAACATCTCCCGGCCAGTGGGTGTTGTACCCTCTTCTGCCACAATCATGTAGTCGAGAACTCCGTCGTGGCGTACCCTCGCGCGAATTCCCTTGAATTCTCCGTTCGTCCCGTACCGGTTCTCATAGGTCGCCAAGAAGTTGCCGGTGATGTCGTCGTAAGCCTCGAACCAGACAACGTCTTCTGCGACTCCACCGACGAGCCCGGCAGTCTCCATCGCAGCCGTCAGCTCAGCCACATCACTGCCGGACAGCCCCACCGCCGACATCTCCACCCGCAAACGGGTTGGCTCCGCGGAACTCTCCACCGCTACCGAGCAGTCCACACCACGCGAATCCACCAGCTCGGCCACGCGGGCCGCCAACGACACAGCGACCGCTACCTGTCGGCGATCAACCCACCCGGCCATCCGGCTTTCCACCAGCGACCCGACCTCGCGCGATGTCGTTGTGGTGTCACGCTCGACGACCGGGAGACTGTGCCCCCCAAAGGATTCACCGAATTCACGGTATTCATTGTCTTTGCGCTTGCCGACGAAGAATGTTCGAGTCAGCCCCATGGTGCGGTCCGGCCACTGGCCCGATACTTGAATCGACGACAAACCGAAATCCAGCCACGCTTCCAGCCACCGGTTCGCGTCCACCGACTGATCCGAGTCCTGCCAGCCTGCGAGCAACTCCCGCCACTGATCACGCAGCATCGCCTTTGTCGCTGCGGTCAATTTGGGCGTATCAGCGAACGGCTCCTTGGAGAATGTCATTTCGAGCCGGGCGTTATAGGCAGTCAGCTCGAGCATCGGCTCCGCCGAGGTGCCGTCCACGAGCGACATATCCCAACCCGCCATGTCACTGTGACGGCGGAACCTCAGGCGACCACCGGCACGCAAGGTTCCGGCGACCGCACCCACTACCGCCCGCCGGGTCGTTTCGTCCAAACGGTCGCCGAGCAACCCGGCGAGGTCTGTGCTCACCGCCTTGGCGGCGACCCCGTCGCCGGGGGCCACGCTCGCCTCGAATGCTCCCGCTTCGTAGGCCGACTCCACCAGCCCCGGGTTGTCCTCACCTCGCGCGGGCGGGAACACCGACTCCCGGTACTCGAACGGAAACTCGCGCTCCTGCTGGCGCAAGCTGCTGCGCAGCACCGTCGGCTCGACGTCCTCGAGATCGACGATCATGGTCACCGGACCATCCGCTGCATCGAAGGATCGGGCGGTGCGCTGCCGCCACGCGGCATGAGCTCCCGCGGCCATCGGCGTACCCGTCAACCAGGTCTTCAGGTGATCGTCGACAATCTTCATCCACCCGTCCGCACCGGCCCGCGCTTCGTACCGCAACCGGGAGACACCCGATTCGCCCGACACCTCCACAACGTGCACCGCGCCATTGCGCGTATTGACCACCTCGACCCGCAAACCCCAGCCATCGAGCTGCACCGCGACGTCGAAATCAGCGAGGTCCGGACGCCCCTCGGGGGTTTTCATCGCCCGAGACAGCGTCTTGGACACCAGCTCCGCGAGGTCCTCGTCATAGTGACGACGAATATCGGCGCCCTTGAATTTCCAGCCATCCAGCTGGGTGCGCAAATGATCGACGAACCTCTTGACATCGTCACGCTTGTCGATTGCGCCGAGATGGTCCTCCCGGAAGGAACCATCACGATGCCGCAGGACCGCCACAAGGCGGCGCACCTGGGTGGTGGATTGGTCGGCATCGACCAGCGCATCGGAGCCGGTCGACTCCCCGGCGACGTCTGTCGAACTTGCCAGCGGATCGTCAGCTACCTCGAAGCCGACTCCCTCGTCGTCCGGTTCCTCGAAGAGGATGCCCCACGGACCGCCGCCTGGCTCCGGCGCGACGAAGGGCATCTCATCGGTGCCGTCATCCACCGATGAGACAGCTTCGGCAGTGGGCGATCCGTCCGCATCCCGGTCCGATGTTCGACCGACATAACGTTGCCCGCTCCGCCGGTCGATCAGCACGGCGGTGATGTCGTCGGTCTCCCCCTTTTCCCGCCCCGCACGGACAAGAGCGTTCACGGCATCCTGGGCGGTCGCCGCGTTCCGCACGATCTGTGCGATCTCTTGGTCGCTCAGCTTCTTCGTCACGCCATCGCTGACCACCAGCAGTTCGGTGATCTCGTCCTCGCGAACGGATTTGCCGTCGTCATTACCGACGGAGTCGATGTACTGCGCGTCATTGGCCGGGATGCCGTCGCCGATGGATTTCAGGACAACGTTGCCCGCCCCGTGATCGCGCGTGAGCATTTCAACAATGCCGTCAGCGCCCAGTCCGTATACACGGCTGTCCCCGAGCCAGCCGACCGTCACCTCACCGGGTTCGGAGACGGCGATCGCGATCGTGGTACCCGGCGGATTCGGTTCATGGCCGTACAGCAACTCGTTGACGGTCTGCACGATCTTGTCGGCATCGGCGACGGCCTCTTTCATCGCCTGGTGCGCCGCCCTCCCACGGCCCAGCGCACGCACCAGGCTCGCTCGTGCGACCTGCGCTGCCAACTGTGCCGCGACATGTGCGCTGGTCGTCCCCCCGATGCCGTCGCACACCACACCGAGTTGCCACAGTGTGCCGTTCCGGTCGACCTCGTCGTACGCCCAGGCATCCTCGTTGTGCTTCTTGTGTTCGCGGCTACTGATCTCGGTGATCGCGGCCGACGATCCCGCGGCACCGAGCGGGACCGATGTCGAATCGGGGACGAGCGCCAACTCCAGATACCTGCGGACCGCACGCCGCAACCGCTGTACCGGGTCCGGATTGCCCTCGGCGAACGCGCGCGCCTGTTCGGCTGCGGTCATCCGGGTCGTGTCCGGGTCGAGGGCTGCCCGCAGCCTCGAGAGCACATCATCGGGGGCCGCCAGCAGATCATGGATAAAGAACTGCTCCGGGTCTTCGCCCAGCGCTTCCGCTGCCTGCCGAACCTCGTTCTCCCAGGCAGCTCTCTCGGCCTGCGCACTATCGTCCTCGGCAGCGGGTTCCGCGGAGACGGCCTCGTACGTTCGCCACGCCCGTTCGTCGGTTTCCGTCGGCCACAGCGCCGTCGTCACCTGAATGCCGGTGCGGTTCAGAACCAGCTCAGCGGTCTGGCCGTGGACCTCACCGTCGCCGTTCTCGAGCTGCATGTCCAATCTGAATTGCAGGTCACCGCGGTCCGCCTCGTTCAGGCCGAACAGCACCGGGCTGCTGGCCAACTGGCCTGCCAGGTCGATCAGGTCCTGACTGTCCTCACCGGTCCAGGCGCTGTCCCAGGGCAGCCTCAGCTTCAACGAGAGTTCCCTGCCCTCGAAGCCCACCCGCAACGCCATATTGTTGTCGGCGTCCCTGGTATTCACTTGGAAGACGGGACCGGTCGCAGCTTCCTGCACTATGACGAATACCCGGCCGCCGTGCGCGTTCAGCGCGTATTCGGCTACCGTCCGCGCCATTTCGATCTTACGCGAGTCCAGACCCCACCTGGACAGCACGCGAACCAGCGGACCGTCGACATCGGCATCACCCACGTCGGAGACCCGCACACGCCGGATCTGCTCATCCACGTCCATCGTCGAGCCGGGTTCGGCGGCTGGAAATCGACCAGGGTCGCCCACTTCACCCGGCTGCACCGCGGAATCGTAGGGACGCGCACCTGTCACCGAAAGCTTTGCCGGACCATCAGGTTCGCCCGCCGGACCGTCCGGACGATGCCCACTCCCATCATGACTGCGCCGATAGGGAGCCCGCCCAGACAGATCACCCACGCGCCGACGACGCGGGACATCGACAGAACCCATATCCGACAACAAAACCCGCACCGTATAACGCAGACCACCATCGACCCCGGTCACGTCAGCACCATCGCGCAACACCCGCGCCCGCCGCTGCACCGCACCCAACTCATCGACGTGAATCACCAACGCCGGACCATCGGCGGTGTCGATCACCGAAAGTACAACGCCCAGATCGACACGGGCATCAAAGCACTCCAACATTTGCAGCACCCGCCGAGCCGCCGCCTGAACCTCGGCCGGGTCGGTTCCAGTCGGCAAAGCCTGAGCAGCATAGTCGCGCAGACGGTTCGACGTGGGCATGGTGCCGGCCGCGCGCACAAACTCCACATGCTGGTTATCGGGATCGTTGCCCTCCGCTCCCGGCCGACCCACCACCTCGTCTTGCGGTGTGATGTCGCTGTCGGTGGGCCCGGCCGGTTCAGCGGCCAAGCCGTCCGAGCTGGCTGTCTCGTCAGCGGGTGCGGCGTCGATTTGCGGATTCGCCTGCTCCGCATCGCGACCCCTCTGCCACTCACGGAGTTCCGACACCGCGTTGCGGAGGTCGGGTGCGGCGTAGGGATCTGCGAGTTGGCTTACGTAACGCTCGCATTCGGACAGGAACCGGTCGACGCCCGCAACGAGCTCGGCGTCGACGAGACCGGCCTCGCGCAACGCCTTCAGCAGCTCGATGAACCGTCTGATCGGTGCATTCACCGCAACCCTCATTGCCAGAGTGGGTTCATCACCTTGTTCCACACGGCGAGCGGTTCGCACCAACAGCCACCCCGGATGCGCCTGGACATCACGCAGCAGGTTCTGCGCGATGTCCAGGGCACGCAGGACAGCCGTATGCGCGTCCTCGGCTCCATAGGCAGTAAGAGATTTCGCGGACCACAGCACCGCTGCTGACGCGTCCAGCATCCGCACAACCGGGTTCGGGTCCTCGCCGGATTCGAGGACCTCACCACGCGGGTAGGAATAGCCGCCATCGAGCCGAACTTCCGCGTGGGCGACCTCGGCCCAATCCTGGTGGTAGACGCGCTCGACGCGGTAGCCAAGCCACTGGTACTCCGGGAATCCTGAGTCCTCGGTGAACACCCCGAGCCGCCACACCGGCACCCGGTCACCGTAGACCAAGCGTGTCACCACGCCGACACGCTTGTTCCCGTGGCCCAGCGCCCCATTGATGAGCGGCCGGAAGGCACGCCATGCTGACTCAACGGCCGAAGGAGGGAAACCGACCGCCCGCAACTGATCTCCGATGCGCCACACTGTCCACATCTTCTTCGCACCGAAGAACCCCGGGTCCGCCGGCAGCGTGTGCTCCATGCGCAGTTCATGACTGCCACGGCTATTCGTCGGTTCCAGTGCGGGACGGGTGTTCGGCATTCCGCCGAGCTTGTCGACAACGGGCTGTTCAGCGATCAACTTCGTAAGCGAGTCGGGAACAACATTCGCGTCCAGGCTCCAGAACGGATAACAGAGTCCGGCGACGCCGCGACGGACCAGATTACGCGTCTGACCAGCGTTGAACGGATTCACGCCGATCACCGACTCCTGGCCGAACGCCACACTCGTGTCGTTACTCAACGCTGCGTTCTGTTCGACCAGCACCATGCCGACGCGCGCCTTGCTTCGGGCCTCGGCAGTCTTCAGATCGGTGTTGATAAGGAAGGTGGCCAATCGCACGTCCCGGACGAACTTGCGGACTCGCTTCGCTGTACGGGCATCGCGGACCGTGAAGTGGTACTCGACTCCGGATCGCTCCAACACCGACAACGTCATGCGCAGCGCGTCGTCGTTGAGCTCGTCGGGACACACAAGAAGCGTGACTTCCTGCTCTCGCGCCAGGCGTGCCGCGTGCGCAACCGGGAATGCCCCGGTGTCGATGAAGGCCGTTCCGGTGCTGAAGCGGTTCTCACCGAGGACCGGAATACCCTCCACCGCAGTGGTACTGATCATGACGGTAGTGGCGCCCGATTCCAGCGCCCGCACGAAGGACTTCGCCGTATCGCCAGCCGGGTACATCAGGTCCAGTGACGCCACCGGCGCTACCGAACGCGACCCTGGTACGGGAATCGGCATGTCCGGCAACAAGTCCGGGTTCAACGTCTGAACGTCGAGCCCGAGTGCCATCATGCGTGCGGCGTCCTCGGGGCGATCCGCACGCACGACCAGCGGTCGATCCTTGAATTCGAGCAAGAACTTGGCGGTGACGTCCGCGCTGTCCACCGACAGCGTTTTGTACCCGGTCACGCCTCGACCAGGAAACCGACCTCCCCGAGGCACCGTCAGTTCTTCGGAAGTCCACTTCAGTACGTCGATGGAGGTCCCGTTCCATCGCACGTGCGGTACGTGCTTCAGCACCTTCAGGTCTGCGCTCGACCAACGGTGCGGAACGTCCGCCATTCGATCGCTGAGGTCACGGACGAATCGTCGGATCTGATCATCGCTCAGACCGGCAGTCACCATGTCCAGCACGACTTCTCCGCGCCAACCAGAATCGCCGATCACCGCGAGCGCCTCGGTCAACGTGAAGCAGCCCTGGTTGCCCAGGTCGAAAAGAGTTTCGTTCGATGTCGCGGTGACGGTTTCGGGAACGACGACGACCTCCCGGTCCGCCAGAGCAATGAACTCGCGGTCCGCGGTCCAGCCAACGCGCAATCGCACCTTGTCGACGCCTTCGCGCAGCACCCGGCGTAAACCTTCGACGCCGTCGCTGTCACCGACTGCCGTCACCGATACCGGATACGACTTCGGCGGCATCGACCGCGTCCCGGCCAACCCGCTCACCGAGGGCGGTTGGGAGCCATGGTCGGTGAGAATCACCGCCATCCGGTTCGGCGCGGACGTCGTGACACCCGAGAGGCCGTAGCGGATCATCCCGCGCGCGACATCCGGACTGTTGACCTTGTCGGCGATCACGGTGATCCCCAGCTCGCCGGCTTCACGTACGAAACGCGCGGTGGCGCGGTCAGGCAACACGGTGATGGTGGTGAATCCGGCTCCCCGCACGGAACTCAGCGGAATGTCGTCGGCGTCGAACCACTGCAAGCCCAACGGCGTCGCGGGATCGCGGGAAATCCACCGTGCCGCATCCATCGACAGGTGGCCGAACTCGAAGCGGCGGGCAATCCCGTAGCGGGACAGAATCGCCTCCGCGCCCAGCACGGCGTTGCGGGCATGCTCGGTCTGTCCGTACAGCCCCATTTGGTCATCGAGCCGCAGTACCAACCCCACGGGCCAGCCTGCGGCCCGGCGCGCCAGCTCATCCAACGACATCAGCCCGAACAAGCGAGCGTGTCCGTGCTGCCGTGGCAGGTCGCCGAATCCGCCGTCCACACGCACCATCGGCACGCCTTCGACCCACACCAAGTTTGCCTCAATGGCGTTCGCGCCGGATTGCAGCGCTCGCTCCACCCCGGCGGCAGTGGTCGCGTCCAGTCGAGTCTGCACCTCAGGCGCAGGCCAGGGCGGCGTGGTCGGGGCCGTAGCGTGCCCCCGTCCGATGTGGGCCGCACGACGCTCGTCCACCGCCCGTGCGGCTTCGTCGAGGTCTGTGGAGACGATGCCGTCCACACCGAGATCCAACGCGCGCGCGATATTCGCTGCCCCGCTGGTGCGCGCGATCGCCCGCACGTTCGGCCGGTGCATCGCCTGCCACACCTGCTCGCCGTCGATCACCTGGTTCACGGTGAACTCGAAGGCCCGCGGCGTGCCCGGCGCGAGCTCTTCGGCGGCGCCGAGCAGCGCCCAATCGTCGGCGACGAACTCGGCGATCGGTGCAATTCCGTCCATCGCCAGGACGCACGCACCCACCATGGCTCGGGCCCGGGCGGCATCCATTCCGGCCTGGTCGGCGACGATGCGTACCGACAGGGCGACCTCGCAGCGGTTGGCGTGCGAGGCGACCTCCGCCAGGGAGGTCTTCGTGCCTGCCAGGAACGCTCGACCGAGGTGGTCGACACTCACATCGACCAGCACCGCACGTGGGCCGGTGCGAGTGATCGTGTTCTGGTATGGACCTGGACCAACCAACCCTCGGACCGTAACGAGATCAGAGTCGGCCGGCGTACGATACTCGGCTAGTGCCAACCGAAGATATCGTGCGGCTTCACCTTCCGCGAGCCTGGACAGTTCCTCGCCGACCAACTCGATCCAGTGCGCAAAGTCGGGAGCGACGTCCCGGTGGTCGTCCAGCACCGTCTGGAAGACAGCGACGGCGTGGGACACGTTCGCCTTGTCACGAGACCGCAGACGCGTCAGCGCCTGGCGAAGTTCCGCCACGGACTCCGAGCTCGCAGGGCCGCTGTGCTGCGCCAGGACACGTACGAGCGAAGCCACCGTTTCGTCTGCGTCGGGATCGGGGGGATCGGTGAGCTGGAACTCGAAACGAGCCCCGCCGGTTCCACGGATCCACAGCGTCCGGCCGTTGTCGTAGCGGTATTCGGCGGTAATCCGCACCCAGTGATCGGGATCGGTGCCGTTGCCGACGCTGGCATCGAGCGCCGCCCGGGGGTCACGGTTGTCGATACTCAGCCCGCCCCCGGCCAGGAGATCAAGCCCTCGATTCGCCACGGCAACCCGCCCACGTCCCGCTGTCCCACCGCTCATGGACACAGCGCGGTGAACCAACGCTCCATTCGACGAGGCGTCGGTGTCCATCGTGCAGGAGAGCCAAGCCAGCCCCTCACTGTCACGTAGTGTGATCTCCAGCAAGCCCGGACGCGTGCTGGCAAGCGTGACCACACCACCGCCGACCTTCGCCATCGCAGTCTCCAGCAGCGGCAGCATCCAGTCCGCCTCACCCGCGACGCCGTCGAGACCGGCCAGATATTCGCGCACCGACGTCACGGTGCTCGTATCGTCGGGATGCACGCGGAACAGGCCATGCTCGGCGCACCAGCCGCGATAGGACGCGAGCCCCTGCCGGAGCAGATCGGCGGCGGGCGACGACTCGCCGGCCAGCCGAGTCAGCTGATCACCGAGCTGTTCGAACCAGTGCGTCAATATCGGCATGGGCGGCAGCTCAGAGTGTTGGTCGGCCAACTCATCGCAGAACGCCTGAACCGCCGATTCCAGCTCGACGGGATCGGCGAACCGCACGGCGCTCAACTGCGAAACCGCTGCCTTCATGGTGGTCACACTCAGAACAGACAGATCCAGAGATACCGGCTCCGGGAAATTGCCGGCCGGATCCCCATCGCCCGCCATTCGGTTCGCGTCCGATTCCGACCGCGAGTCATCGGGCTCCGGATAGCGCGAGTAGGGGCCAGGTCCGATCAATCCGCTCCCGAGAGAGCCGAGTCCGTCAGGCAACGCCCGGCGTCGGAGAGCCTCAAAGCTGTCGAAATGGGACGCGGTGTCGCTACTCGCTGCGGGGACGCGAGGGAAGGCGCTGTCGTCATTTTCATGATAATCCCACGAGCGCTCTTGCTGCCCCTGCACAAAGAGGTGGATCCGGGTAACTCCGTCGTACTGGCCGATCCGCACAATCACGTCCGGCGCCGCATCGTCGGTGTCCAGCTGGGTCAGCGCGTGCAGCAGCCGCTCGCGCAGGTCCGCGCGCTGGTTGGCACGCAGATCCCCGAGTCCACGGGCCAGGACGCGGTCGGCGTACTGTCCGAATCCCTCACCGGCGAAACGCAATTCCACCCACGGTTGGCGGATTCCGTCACTTTCGACCGGATCGTTCCACTTCAGAAGCGCGACGAACCTGTCTATCGGTGTCTCACCGGATTCGGATGCGACGTGCAGCGCACCGACCGACGCGTCGAGTTCGGCCACGGTCGCTTCGAGTGCCTCGACCTCGCCCGGCCCCGCCAGCTGCTCGATGCGCTGGTACAGGTCGAACAGCAGGTCGAATTCTCCCTTGTCGTCCTGACCGAGCCCACGAAGGACACGCGCCCATTCCCGCGCGGTCAGCATCTCTCGGCCTGCCTCGGACAGGTCGAAGTTCTCCGCTAGCCACCGGCCGAACCGCGCGGCTCGCGCGTTGGCTGCGATGAGTGGCCCGGCGACATCGTCGAGTAGCCACTTGTCCGGGTTGATCCCGGGGCCGAGCCGGTCGATTCCGCGCCCGGCACGATGGAACACCTCGGCCACAGTAGCTTCGGCGGCACGGCCATCGCCCATCGCAGCCCGAGCTCGCCGCGCGATTTCCGCGGCGTACTTGCCGCGCAACTCGGCGATCACGCCGGGGCCGTCCGAGCGGTCGGCGATCAGCGGCGCCGGGACGATCTTCGCGAAATATAGTACGGAGTCGGCAGTTTCGTCTTCATGCACCAGATCGATGCCGTGCGGCTCCGGCCCGTCCGTGCCGTCGACGATGTCCATCCGGAGTTCGTCGCCGACGCTACCGTCCGTCACCACGCGCACCACTGCCGTCGCACCGGCGCCGAACCCGACCGTCCTGGCCCGAAGGTCGGCCGCAGAGGTGAAGACTTCGACCTCGTCAGTCTTCAGCAATACCCTGAGTACCCGCAGCTCGTCATCCAGGCGGCGATACTCGGCCCCGAGACGCGCTATTTCGTCGACGACCTCCTGCTCGCGCAGATCGAGGTTCCGCAGCCGCAGACTCCGTACGGCGGCGTCGACATCGTCGGGGGTCGTCCCGGGATCCCGCCACGACGACAGTGATGCCGCCAGTTCGTACACACGGTAGATCACCGCGTCGCGCTGCTCGCGCCGTTGCCGGAACAGGCGCATTCCGGGGGTATCACTGTCCGTCGGCACCGACTCCGAAATTGCGTCCCTCGAACGTGATTCGAGAACTTGTGCCGCTCGGTAGCGGACGCGCAGTCCGAGTTCGCGCAGCTGCGCTTGCTGCGTGCCCGCTGCCCGGTGTTCATCGCCGCGGGCCTCGTCGCCTGCGTCGTCGGTGTCCTCGACCGCCCCTCGCTGTCCGACCGGTTCCGCTACGCCGAGCCGTGCCGCAACCGCCGCCGTGAGCGCCGCCACGGCGTCGGACACCTCGGTGGAGCGCGTCCGCCGACGAGTCCCGAGCAGATCTGTCAAGCGTGCCGCGTACACCCGGGCTTTCGAATCCTGTTGCGCCGCCGCCGCATCGCGATGCCGTAGCGCCGTCTCGGTCAGCGCCGCCATCTCGGACATGCGCGTCTGGCCAAAGACGAGGTCTTCGATCGAGCGGAGCTCCGATTCGATGGCCGCGATTCGCTGCTCACGTTCCGGATTCGGCTCCCCCACAAGGTCTTCCGCGATGTGGTCGGCGACCCGAGTCAGTTGCCCGTGTTCCGACACAAGTTGCGCATAGAGCGCCGCGACCTCCGGCCCCATGGCTGGATCGCCGTCGGCGGCCGGAACGCCGTCCTGCATCGCGACGGCAGGAAGTTCCGTGAGTTGTCCCGCGCAGTAAGCGGTCTGCCAGGCGGCAACGGCCACGGCCGGTACCCGCCACAGCAGATCCCCTACGGCCTTGCCCGCCGTGCCTTCGGTACCCGCGTCTCGAACCTGCACAGTCGAGGTCGCCGCCGCGGCGACCGACAGCGCGAGCCGATCCGGGTCGACATCGAGCGGCGGAGGGCCGGGAAGATGCTTCATCGACACGGCCAGCTCGGCGCTGCCTCGATACTGTGCCGCTACCGCCGCCGCATACCCTTCCGGAATGGCCTGCGCATCCTCGCCGGTGAGCCAGCGCCGAGCCTCCGGATCCAGCGGCAATGCGGCGAGCCCCTCGGCTTCGGAATCGGTGAGCCGATAGATCAGCGCAGCGGTCGCCAACTCATCGATCCCCGGTTCACCCGCAGCCGGGGCGACTAACCGATCTTCTGATGGAGCCATCATGCGCGCGCGAATATCCGGCAGCACGGAAATGATCCGATCCGGCGCCAAATCCGCTGGATCGATCCACACCGACAGGTTCGCGGCCTTCTCCCTGATATCCCCTGCTGCTGCCTCCCGCAAAGCATCCACCGCCGCGAAGGCTCGAACCAGTTCCGCGGGAACCGAGCCCGGCGCCTCGTGCGCGATCCGACCGGCGAGTTCGGCCAACCGAGTCGATCGCCGCACCTGGTGGGCGGACTCGAATACCGCCAGCTTGTACTGCCGGATCAGGTCGAGATACCGCTGCGTGAACTCGTCGTCACGTCCGGGGAGGAGTCCGTGCTCAAGGGCGGGCAGCACATCGAAGCGCGCCCCGTCCGAGAAGCCGCTATCCGGCTGCCATGCCGCCAACACCTCCGCATCGGCGCCCATCGCCGCCAGAGTGGCGTGGATCTCGGCGCCCAGGTCGACGATCGCGGCATCGGCGCGCGCGGCCGCGGCCACCGCTCGGGCACGCAGGGCCGCAATTGGGGACAACAGCCCGCGGTCATGCGCCGGAACCACCTCATCGCCTGGGCCACGCCACAATCCGCGCGGATCCTTTTGGTAGGCCCCGCGGGATACCGACACATCCGCGTTGCCCTCTGTGACTTCGCCGTCAGGTCCGACGATCAGGGTGTAACGCACCTGGCCGTCCGGGTCGACGAGGTGGGTGTGTAGTTCGCGGCCATTCGCGCCGTTGTCTACGTAAGCGATGATCTCACTGTCCGGGGCGGCGCCTTCGAGGGCTGCGCGGAGGCGCCGCGCCACCGGTGTCGCGATCGTGCCGCCGAGCGGGTCGGCGGCGTCCGGGTCGCCGAACCGGCCCGCGGCCACCCACTTTCGGAGTTCGTCCACCGCGTTGTCGATAGCGGTGGTGTCGGCGGACAGGCGCACGCCGAACCAGCCGCTCTCCCCCAACGGATCCGGCAGGCAGTCGAACCGGAGCGTGCCGTCGTCGGGGAATTGCTGGGTCAGCACGGGCACGTCCAGACTCAGGGTTCGTGTCGTGACCATCCGGATGTCGGCGTGGGCGAGCCGGCCCCGACGCTGTTCCCAGCGTCTCGCCGCTCGTTCGCGATCGCCATCGGGTAGGCCGGATAGCGTTTCCGCGGCGAGGTATTCGGCCACCGTGTCGAATTCGACGGTGTCACCTCGGGCCACGGTCGATTCCACTCGGAGGGTCTCCGGGGATCCGGCGGCAGCCGACACCACCAAACGGGCTCGTGCAGCGGAGTCGCCCAAGTGCTCTGCATTGTCGTGCACCTCGACCCGCAGTGCACCGCCGGGTGTGACCACCGCCTGGATCCGGCCGTTGCGGTGCGCCACGGCCCGCTCGACAAGACGCGCCACCCTGGGCGGAAACGCATAGCCGCACCGGGTCAGCCACTCTTTCAGCCGGACGGGGCTCGAACCGGCTTCCAGTTCGTCGGCGAAGGTGTCGGCGATCGGGTCGACGAGCAGGTCGCCGTAACCACGGCAGATGCCATCGTCTTCCCGGATGAACACCCGGCTGCCGTCGACGATGGCCGTGGCCGTACCGATCTGAGCGGGTTCACCGTCGGCGGCCTGCCAGTACTCCAGCCGAATGCCGGGCAACAGCGTGCCCGGCTCCGCCTGTGTCCGCACGTGGTCGGCGGCCTGCGGGTTGTGCGCCAACGCCGCGATGGTGGCGCGGCGCATATCGGCGGGCGAATCACCGTCCACGCCACACACAATCAGCCGCGCGGGCGCACCACCCGAACCCGGCAGGAACGCCGCCCGAGACGACAAAGCTTCGGCCCCGGTGGCGACTCGGTCGCGGATCGACCGCCGCGCCTCGACGCGGTCGACCGCGTCCAGCAGCGACCGCACACCTTGGGCCCAGGTGAAGTCATGGTCGTTCAGATACTGACCGATCTCGAGCATGCGTTCCCGCGCGCCCGCCAGATCCTGCGCTAGTTCGGCGAACTTGCGCGCCCACCGCACGGGGTCCGGCTTCTCGGTGAAGCCCTGCTCCACCAGGAGCGTATGCCGCACCTCCTCGGGCAGGTCGAGGTCGTCGACCAGTACCCCTAGCCCGCAGGTATCCGCCATCACCAGTATTCCGCCGCCCGCGGCAAGGGCTTTGGCGCCCGCCAGGCCGAGGCCCTCGGCACCGCCGGGCATCACGACGACGTGTGCGCCCTGATAATCGGCGGTGAGTTCGGCCTCGTCCTGGGTGAAGCGCCGGTACTCGATGTTGACGTCCGGACCGACCAATGCGGTCAGCCGCTCCCGGAGCCGGTTCTCCTCCTCGCCTGGCAGCGCGCCACGCAGCACCAACTTGGCTTCGATGCCCTGCTCGCCGAGCAGCTTGACGGCCTGGGCCATCTCAGCGGCGCCTTTCTGCTCGTCCAGCACCCGCCCGGACAGCAGGATCACCAGCGGGCCGTCCGCCGGAGCGGTCCACAAGGGTTCGGCGAAGCTGAATCCGGGAGTCACCTCGATGACCTCGCCGCCGCCCTCGGCGTCGGTCTCCAGCCGCATCGCGGTGTCGCGCAACAGCGGTCCGAACCCCGCCCTTATGTCGGGATCGAGCGACCGCTCCCATACGTCATACGTCTCGGCGGTCTCGGCGTCCTCGGAGTCACTCCAGACCTTCCCGACCGCGATCCAGTCGCCGTGCACGAACTGCACCCACGTCATGTCCGGATGCATCTCGCGCATCCGCTGCGCCGCCGGGTCGTAGGAATGCGCCACAACGAGCGACGTCCCCGGCGGCAGGTTACCCGAATCGAATCTTTGCTGCTCCCAAGGGTGCAGGCGCGGAGTGTACTCGCTCGGGCCGTGCACGGTCAGGCCCTCGTCATTTTCGGTGTAGGGCAAGCCGCTGACCAGGAAGACCTCGTATCCGGCGGCCTCCAGCTCCTGGCAGACCCTCCGGTTCACCGTCGAGACCCCACTATTGTCGAGCAGGCCGTACACCAGCGCACGCCGCGGCCTGTCCGGGTCGGCAGGCAACGCGGACCAGTCATCCGACTGGTTCAACACCTGGCCACCGAGGGTGCCACGCCCACGGATCTGCAACTCCTCGGCGATATCGCGGTGGCCGAGCGCCTCGATCTGCGAAATCAGATGACCGCCAGGGTGGTGGGTCCGGATCACATCGTCGAGGTCGCGCTGCAGCTGCTCCCCGGCGGCGGTATCGGAGCCGGCCGCTTGACGGCCGAACCGCACGACCAGTGCCGTCCGTCGCACGGGAAGTTTCAGGGCCCGCCGCTCGATGCGGTTGGCGGCCACGGCCAGCGCCGACTCCAGCATCCGGATCGGCATGCCGGAAAACGCCAGCGCTTCGACATCGTCGGCGTCCAGCTGACCAGCCGGACCGAACGCACCGATGACGACCGTCACGTCCCCGGTGCTCGGATCGACCCGCCATACCCGCATCTCCGGCCTGCCGGGTAACTCGGCGATCCAGGCGCGGGCGCTGCCCAGGGCGCGCTGCAGTTCGTGCAGGTCCGCCGGGTCTGCCGGGGTGCGCTGGTCCTCGGGCCACGCGCGCCTGATCGCTGCGGCATCGGTGCGGGCTTCTTCGACAATCCGCTGGTAGGCCTGGTCCCGGTGCTGGGCCGGAACGCGGGCGAGCCGGTCCACCACACCCGGGTTCGCCGCCAAATACGCACGCTGCTCACCCGGGGTCAGCGAACGCCAGGCATAGCCCATCGCATCGGCCTTATGGTCTGCGTACTGCGGGTCGGTCGACGCCGGATCCACGCCGTGTACCCGGAGGTAGCGGGCCTCCGCGGCGCCGAACGTCGCCGCTGCGTCGGCTGCGGACATGTCAGTGCCGTATGCGTCAGTGCCCCAGGGGGTTGCCGCTCCGGGCGGAGTGGGACCCGCCCCCCACATCCCGGGCTGCCTTTCGCTCACCGTGAACCTGGCCGAGGCCCCGTACCGGCCACCGCTGTTCCACTGCCAGTCCTGCTGGGTGGCGATCAGGTATCCGCCGCGGCCCGCCGCCCGGTCGGCGGCGGACCTGTGCTCCGGTGTCAGCGGGGATTCACCGTCGTAGAAGACCGTGACGTCATACTTCCAGTAGGGCGACCCGGAAACCACGCCTGCGACAGTCCCACGCACCTTGAGCCGCACGGGCTCGCCCTCGCTGTCCTGCAACGCGTTCCAGACCAGCTCCCGCACCGACGCACGCACCTGGGACAGCTTCCCGCCCGCGTCACGCCACCCGGACTCGCTCATCGTCTCGATGACGAAATCGGCCGCCTCACCGGCCTTCTCCCAGTACTGATCCGTACCGACACCGTCGAGAACGATCTCGTTGGAGAGATTCGGCCCATTCGGCACGCGGCCACGCACGCCCACGCTGGTTTCGTCGGAGACTCTCGCCGCGGCCTCGGCAGGAACATCCGCGGCCCAGCCGGTCTCGGCGTCTCCGGGAAGTGACGGGCCGATGCCCGGACCCGCGAACCACAGCTCCTCAGTCAACGATGACCCGTCACCGACGCCGGTAACCACGTCGCCGTCACGGACGATCGTCGCCCACGTGGCGGTCGGCACCCCGTGAGAACCGTCGCCGAAATACCCACCGGGAATATGCTCGATCGGTTCCCAACGACCATCGATCCGCTTCCACGCCACGACGGCGCCGCCGCGAAGCTTCATCACCGCATAGCAGTCGCCATCCACACCGAGCAACCCATCGTGGCGATCCGCCACGAACGCCATATCACCCGGGCGAAGCGCCCCCGAGATCTTGTCATGCGCGGTACGACCCGCTTGAGGCTCCGGCAGGAACCCTTCCAACTCCGCTGCCGGATTTCGCTTGCGCAAGCGAGCCAGAATCTGCGGCACCGACTCCGCCGCCAAACCGGACCGCGGATTCCGCGACGCATCCACCACACCCGGATGCATCGCATCGATCACCGCGCAGGCGTTCTGCACGCACGTACCCGGCAGATCATCCACCGACTCATCCAACGAACCCCACTCCGCACTACCATCACTCGGCACCGCGGTAGGGACGGGAACACCCCAAGACATAGACGGTACGGAGCTGGTACCGCCGCCCTCCTTACGCGCCAGCTCGGCGGCATCCAGCGACCCCGGATCCGCATCATCGACGTCCGAAACGACTACCCTCGTGCCCGCATCACCGGTGCGCAGTTCCACCGCATCAGACAGCGATCGCGCGTCGGACGGGTTCTCCTGCCGCCCTTCGAGCGATGCGAAGTCCTTGTCACCGAGGACTACCTCACCTGCCCCCGCCCCCATCGAGCCGGGACCGAGCGCATCCGCGTACGCAGCCTGATCCAGCTGGTCTTTCAAGGGTTGCCGGCTCACGTCGGCGCTGTCGGCCGACCCAGTGCTGTTCAGCCAGGCATCCATCTCGATCGACAGCGCCCGTACTGCCCCCTCGATGCTCGGTGCGTCGGGCCCGTAGAACTTGCGCGGGTAGAACCCCTTGAGCTGGCCGTGGTTGCCATGCCCGACCTGCACAACGAATCGCTTCGACACGCCGTTGTCCAGCAGCAGCGAAAAGTACAGCCGCACATTGCCGTTCCCGACATACTCGATATCGTCGAGCTCGACCACCGAACCCGCTGCGCGGCCGGCGAAGAACGACCGGGCCGCACCAACCGACCCGATGAGCAACTGATGAACCGGCAGTTGGTCGTAGTCGCCCGTCCACAACCCGCCTTGTTCGATCTCGGGGAGACCGGCGGTCGGATCGGGTCGCGCCGTGTCGGCTTTTGGCAGCTCGACCGCCGGAATCAACGCGTCTAAATCCGATTCCGACTGCCGCGGAATGGATTCCGCGTACGTTCGCTGCCCCGTGCTCCCGGGCACATTGAGTTCCAGCGACCGCTCCGGCGCTCGGCCGGACACGGTGACCGTCACCTCCGACCGGCTATCGGCGGCGGAGACATCGGTGAGCAGCCCCACAGCGCCCTCGACATCGCCGGCACCGTTACTCCAATCCGTCACCAGCTTGGCGAGCAACGCGCGGGAGAAAGCCGTCGGCCGACCACGGTCGTCGCGCTCGAGCGTCCAGGTGAACGACAGCGCATCGGGGTTACCATCAATGCTCAACACCAGTCCGTCGGCGCCGAATCCGTCGATGCGGAGCTGACGCGATTTCGTCCAGTACCGGATCTCGACATATCCACTGACGCTGCCGGACAACGCTTCCTGGAGCATCAACGCGGTGTCGGCATCGAATCCCCACATCGTTGTCAGGACCTTGGTCAGCTCACCGTCGCGCAGTAGCGTGTAGGGCCACGCGGCCCAGCTCGATTGGCCCGTCCGTTCATCGTGCACGATGCCGTCCCGGGGGTCTCGGGAGTGGCTTGTCGCCGCACCGGATCGACCCGCCGCGAACCGTTCGACGAGAACCTTTTCGACTTCGGTCAGGTCCTGACCGATCAGTTCTCCAACGAAGGCTCCGCCGTTCTCCGTGTCCGCAACCGCCAGCCGACCACCGAGCAATTTCGCGACCGACGCCGCGACGGCGTCCCGCAGTTTCAGCGGTAGACCATTGGGGTGCGCGGGGAATCTGCTGCTCTTCCAGAGCTGGAAGTCGCCTTCGATGACCTCGTCGACGTAACGGTCCGTCGTCTGCGCATAGTGTTCGCGAAGCTTCTCATCGGCCTCGTTGTCGGCATACGCGCCGGGATCGTCTTCGAGACGGAACTCGTACGCGACCACCAGATACGCCGCATCGCCGATCGCGTGTGCGAGCACGGTCGTCACGTCGGCGGACTCGCCCGCCCACGAATACGACTCCCCGGCCAGTATGTCCGACAACCAGCCGTCTTCGGTGAAGATCCGCCGATTCAGCACAATCACCGACCACCGGCCGTCACCATCGCCATAGGTCTGCGTCTCGTACAGCTGCTCACCGTCGAGCTCCGCCACCGAGATCACCTGGGGCAACGCCACTGTCGCGGAGCCGTGCACCCGCTCAAGGAACGCGACGATCTCCGCGAACCTGTCCGGTGTGACAGCGCCGTCGAGGACGAGCCCGTTCAGCCCGACACGGAGTCGCGACACCCGGTCCCCGGTGGAGAGCTGATGTTTGACCTGGCGTCGAATCTCCTCCTCCGACCTCGCGGCAGAATCGGCCACGACATCACCCTCAGCCGGTACCACCGGCGGGACGTCACCGACCGTCCCAGCCTCGCTGGAGCGTATGTCCGTCGCAGCACGGTCGGAATTGGGCCATGCCCCGTCCAGACCGTAAGGATGAGCGAAACCGTCCGGCAGGAATGGCGACGCCGAGGGCGGATTATCGCCGGTTTCGTCTGGAGCGGCGGCCGCGCGTTCCTGATCCAGCACCACGTCGGAGGCGACCTCGGTACCGGATTCCCGCTCCCAAGCCCGCACCGCCTCGCGCAATGCCCGACGATCATCCGGGAATATATCGGGGGCCGCTATCCGCTGTTTCGCGGTCTCCAACACGGTCTCCCAGGCCCAGCCATCCACCACGGAAATATCACCCCGAGGCTGGCCGAGACGCTCACGCATCGCGCCCTCGTGGGCGTAGACCTCACCCAGGACTCGCCGCAGCGCCTGCTGAGAATCGGATTCCACGTCCGACGGCGCGGTCACCCCCTGTTCAATGGGCTCGGCCACGACCAATCGGTCGGATTCTGTTCTGAGATCGTCGGCCGACTGCGAAATATCCAGGCCTGCAGTGCCATTGATCTCATTCGCTGGCGACGGCGCACCGTCCTCGGCGTCAACCGCCGCTGCTGCGGACGTGGCCGCACCCTTAGGCAAGACAACAGCATCGCCTGCTGGCAGATCCGACAGCAAACGCTGGATCGGCCGCCACAGCTTGCCCGCCTCGTCCAGCTCCTCCTTCGTGCTGTCCAGGCCCTCCCACTTCGCTGTGTCCACCTGGTCGTACCGCTGATCCAGCCAGGCACGGTACTCGGCCCGCGTCGAACGCTCCCTGGCCAGAACCTTATTCAAGTCCCTGAGTTTTTCGAGCAACATCGCTCGATCCTGATCGGCAGTCTCCGGGGCCCCCACACGCTCGAGCGCCGACGTCACGATCTCACGCGGACCCGGTTCCGGCGGAGTGTGCTCGTAGACGAGTTCATGCAGTTCGGCCAGCAACGCCGCCCGGCGACGCCCACCCAATCGCCGCCGAAGCTCCTCCTCCGACCACCCGATGGGCTCGGCCACGACATCGCCATCGGCCGGATCCGCCGATGGCTGCTCAGGCGCGGTCGATTCCGCCACGTCGGCACGCGACGTCGCCACCGTCGCGGACGACTGCCCGTCCAACGCACCCGATGCGGATTCGAGGAGGACGCCGCCCGACCGGTCGGCCCACCACTGCAGCCGGTCACGCAGTGCCGTGGCGAACGGGTTCCGATCGAGACGACCGAGTTCGAGATGGATCTGGGGCCCGGCTGGTCCATCGACCAACCGGATTTCGAACCCGCCGGATCCGTAGCCGGCGATATCCGCCGTGAGCGACAGCGAGACACCCTCGGTCGTGGTCTCCGCCCGGACGAACCGTACTTGGAAGTCATCACCGGCGCCGGTGAACAGGTGCTCGTAATAGGCCGGTGTAGCACCGTTGCCGAGCAAATCACTGATCGGTGGAATCGGCGACTCCAACCACAATGCACCTTGCGGCACAGATGATTCCCAGAACGTCATCCGCCGGCTGCCCACGGTGATGACCATCGACCGACGCCCCACCGAACCGGACGTCCGCACCGAGACTTTCAGGGGTCCGGGCGGGCGCGGCTCCGCCCAGACGGTTTCGAACGCCGCCCTCAGCTGGCGAAAAAGGTCCGGGCCTACTTCGTTTCCATTGGCCCAATCTGTGATCAGCGGGGCGATCCGAGAGATGGACAGCCTCTGCGAACTCGTCTGATCATCGGCCGGGACCTCCCATCCGAATTCCGCGATCCTACGGCCTTTGGCGCCCTCGACAGTCGCGGTCAATCGATGGCGGTTGCTGTCTTTGCCGACCAGGGACAAACGCGGCGAGTTCGGGTCTCGGTGGTTCACTACGTCGGTGCGGCCACTCCTGGGGCCATCGGCGTCCTTGGCCACCATATTCCGGAGCAGATCGGACATATCGTCCCATCCCCAGCCATCCAGAAGTTTGCCGAACTCCCCTTCGGGCAGTGTCGAGTGCGGCAGCGCGACATAGGTCGTGGTCCCGTCACCTTCGTCGACCGGGCCGAGAGCGAACAGCGGCCTGGTGGACAACTTCCGCGCGCCCCGCCGCGCCCGCTTGATTTCATCGACCAAGGTGCGCGGACCCGCCGTCGCGACGATATCCGGGTGCAGGACCGCGGCAACCGACTCCGCGAAGGCCTCTTCGTCCAGCTCTACGTTCCCCTCCTCGTCCTCTACCAACCCGTATTCGGGGAATTCGGCCCTCAGCCAAGCTCCGGGCTCAAGACCGCTGTTCCGCATCTCCGGCAGCCCACGCAGGGCCCTGCCTGCGGCCGATACCGTGGCCTCCTCCGCCACCTGTTCGTGTGCCGAGTGCCCCAGCTCATGCAGCAGTACATAGAGCAGGTCGCTCGGGTCGCCGACCAACTGGCCGGTCGAGGACGCTCCCTGCCGTGGCGAGTCGGCCAGCAGGTCACGTTGAAGCACAACTACCGACCACGTACGTCCGTCGAGCGTCCGATACTGGTAGGTCCGCCCGCGCGTGTGCGAAGTGCTGAAGCGCCGGGCGAACGCGTCATCGTGCTCGTGTTCTTTAGGCAGCAAGACGGCCGCGTGGATCTCCAAGGGCAACGCACTGCGCCCGAAGTGCTGCGATGCCAACTGGAGCGCCAACTCCACCTGCTCGAGTTTTGCGTCTGAAGCCGACTCGAAGCCGATAAGCCGAACCCCGAACCGCTCGCGCACCCTCTCGATCTTGTCGTCGACAGCTACCCTCGTAGCTGGTGGCACATCTCGAGATGGTTCGTCTTCGCGAGGCTCCGCAGCAGCGTCGACCACCGAATCCTCTGCCGCCACATAATTCTGCGGTGCTTCGCGGTCGGCACCGGCCGCATCGACGCCGCCGTCCGAAACAACGCTGCCATCGGAGTCGGCACTGCTCGCAGACGCAAGATCCGCCTCCGGCAGCAACTTCCAGACCGACCGCCAACGCCCCTGCTCGTCCCGCAGCCCGTTGATCTCACCGAACAGGTCCGGCAACACATCGCTGGCCACCACGTCGACCCGCTGGTCCAGCAAAACCAGCAACTCACCACGCGCCCGCTGCTCCCGCTCCAAAACCCGCCGCAACGACCGCAACGCCTCGAGCAACGCAGCACGATCCTCATCAGACGTCGCCGAATCCCGCACCCGCGCAACAGCCGCCGCCACAATCTCACCTGGCCCCGCATCCGCCAAACCAGGCTCATACACCAAAGCATGCAACTGCTGCAGCAAACCCGAACGCACCCGCCCGACCAACCCCTGTCGAAGCTCCTTCTCCGATGCGGCTGGTTGTTCAGCAGCCGGACCCGCTCGTCCCGCCCCCTCCACGAGCACGCCGGGCTCCATGCTCGTCTCAGCACCGCCCTCGCTCATCTGCCCGGATTCGACTCGTTGCTGACTCTCGGACCCGTCCACGGCATCCGAATCGGTCCTCGCCTTCGACTCCGATGGCACCGGTCCGAGCGTCGACTCCGGCTTGGCTGCGCGCGAGCGATCGAGTGCATCCTGTAACACCTCGGCAACCTGCGGGTTGAACCCTTGCCCTGCCTCGCGGCGCTGAGCGCTTTCCGCCAAAAGCATTTCCGCTGCCCGCTGAGCATCGGCAAGGTCCGGTCCGCCTGCCCGCAATCCGGCAATGATCCTTTGCAGATCCCGACCGAACTTGTGGCCGAATTGGACCATCATTTCGTCTTCCGCACTGATCGCGCCGTCGCGCGGTCCCCACCACGTGATCTGGTTCTCGCCCAGCCACCCCTCCATCCGCGCCCGGATTTCGCCCATGACCGCCCGCACCTGCTCCGGACCCAGCAGATGCTCGGGGCCTTTGGGCACGGGCTTGGTCCAAAATGCATGCCACGAACCGTCTTCGCGCCGCAGCACGCTCACACCCGCCGTGAACAATCCCCCGTTGATCAGATGGACATCGAAATCGAGGTGCTGGTTGCCCTGAAACCCCGAACCCCGGTATGCCCGTGCGGAGAAGCCATCACCGAAACCGGAAAACTCTTCCGCCGTTTCACGGTCGATCGCTTCGTATACGGATATCTTGCGGGTGATGAACGCGAATCTGTCGACCGACAGTGGTTTCACCCCACGACCACTCCACATCCTGCCCTGGTGAGCGGCCAGAACCTTGAACTGCTCGACCCCATCCAGCACTTCGGCCTGCGCCAACGCGTGACGCAACTGCATCACATACATCGGATCACTGCCCGCGCTACCCAATCGCGGATCGGTCAGATCTACCCCGACCAACCACCCATCCCTTATCTGCCACTTACCGAATCCCGCAGCCCCCTCCGGCAAGCGCTCAGCCAAATCACCATGCTCCGCCGACGCCGAGGCCAAGAATTGCCCTGGTGCCGTACCCATGACGAAGCGGTCGTCCGGACCGCTCGTGTAGGGCTGGCCATCCGGCCCGTAGAACCGGCCATCACGCACCGTGATCTCGCGGATCTCCCCACTTCCGTTCGATGGCCACCGCGCCGTCTCCCGCGACGACACCACGCCATATCGCACCAGCCGAGACTCCGCTGACGCCGCCTCCAGCCCGGCGACCACATCCCGCAACATCCGCGCCCGTTCGAGCCGAAGTTGATGATTCGCACGCCGCTTCGGCGTGCCGGACTGCCCCTCGAGCCGCTCGAGCGACCGCTCGATGTCAGCGTCCACTTCTTCCGGTGTGATCTCGTCGGGATACTTGCCGAACAGCGCGAGGGCCAACACGTCCCCGAGACGCTCTAGATGATCCCGCGACACGGCGATGCTCGGCGAGCCTTCGCCACCCCGGCGCGCCGATCCGGGATCCTGCGCCGCATCCCACGGCACCCAGACCTCGTCATCGCGAACCTCGACCACAACCCCGCCGCCGGCCACCCTCACCCGTCGGTACTCGACCGGCACCCCGAGAGCAGCTACATCCTCCGCGATCCTCTCGTCGAACACCGCATCCGCGACACCGTCCGGTAGCACCACGACCAACCGGCCATCCCGCAACGCAGCCCACGTACCGACCCGGAAACCACCGACTTGCTCCAAATGATCCGCCGCCGCAGCAACCACATCACCCAAACCGTCAGGGCCGCCGTCGGATTCGATCGACTCCAGACCATCATCGGTCGGCCGCATCGAACGCGATACGTGCGCACCCCGATCCGCAGCCTGAATTCCGGCGGGTTGGTCCAGGCCCTTCAAGATCCGCTCGACGGAATGCCACCTCGCCTGCTCCTCCCGCAACCCATTGATCTCACCCGGCAACACATCGCTGGCCACCACGTCGACCCGCTGGTCCAGCAAAACCAGCAACTCACCACGCGCCCGCTGCTCCCGCTCCAAAACCCGCCGCAACGACCGCAACGCCTCGAGCAACGCAGCACGATCCTCATCAGACGTCGCCGAATCCCGCACCCGCGCAACAGCCGCCGCCACAATCTCACCTGGCCCCGCATCCGCCAAACCAGGCTCATACACCAAAGCATGCAACTGCTGCAGCAAACCCGAACGCACCCGCCCGACCAACCCCTGTCGAAGCCCCTCCTCGGACTGGTGAACGGCCTCCACTGGGAAACCCTCGCCTGCATCGTGGTTTCCGTCGAACGGATTCAAATCTGCGGGTATCCGCTCGGCAGAATCGGCGATGCCTTCGCCATCAGCCCGTGCCGCCAACGGGCTCGCCGTCTCCAAGGCGGTCTGCAAGCGGTCGCGCCACACCGACCCGCGCAGCTGCCGATACTGCTCCAACAGTTCGCGAGCAGAGGTGGTCGCACCATCCGACGGGGTATCGGACTCCAACTCCGCGAGAAGGGTCACGACCCTGCGCTGTGTCTGCTCATCCAGGTCGCCGAAGCTCGGATCCTCGGCGGACAACGCTCCGATCAACCAATCGGCGCCCGCGGCCGACAGCCTGGCGCGTCCCGAATCCGCACGGGAATTCCCCTCGTCACCTTGGGCGCCGGATGCGGGATCTGTCTCCGATTCGCTATCACCCTCCGATCCGGCCTTGGCCATGATGGTGCGTTTCCGGCTGCCCAATACCCGATGGAGCCGCGCCGTGTCCGACTCGTCGCCACGTTCGCTGGGCAGTGACTTCTCGTCCGGACGAGGGACCGCCTCGCCGATGGTTTGCGGCGAATCCGGCACGAAGGGCAACAGTTTCGCCAATTGCTCGGCACTGGTGCGACGTGAGTCGTCCGCCGAGCCGGAAGATCCGCCCGACTTCTCCGCGACGTCGGAAGTCGCGGCGGAATCCGGTTCGGCGGTCGGCGCGGCGGCGGTGTGCTCCGTCGGCCGCGTCTCGGAGCCGACGGACTCCCGGAACGTCTTCTCCGGAACTCCCTTGACGGTGAGGGTCACCACCCTGTCCGGCTCCTGCCCGGACAATGTCGCCGTGACGTTCCGCGTCGTCCCGTCCGACAGGTCACCGAACGTCGCATGGAACAGGCGGTCGGCCTCCGCCAGCACATCGGCGGAGTTGACCCAGTCCGCCATCAGTCGGCTCCATCCGGCTGGTGCGTCGGTGCCCTGCATCCGCCATCGAACGCGCACGGCCCCAGTGGGGATATCTATCTCGACACTCAACCAGCGCTTGCCGCGACCACCGGAACCGTCAGCCTTGGCGGCATACCCGGTGATAGTCACCGTTTCGGAGTCGGTACCGGAAAGATGTGACACCCGGACGCCTCCGCCGTGCGCCTCAACGCCGGCAGCCACCAGTTGGCGGACCGATTCGGGCACCTCACCCAAATCCCATGCGTCGAACACCGTGCCGAGTTCCGCACCCGGGTCCATCAGGTGCACGGTTCTGGATCCGCCGCGCCGCTCCTCGGATTCCGGTCCGGTCGACGCCCTACCCGGCGTGGGCACCGTACCCGGCGTGGTCGCCGCATCCCGGCGACCATCGACCTCCATCCACAGCGCGGCGGACTTGTTCGTCCACTGCAACAGTCGCGAACGCAGCACATCTACGGAAGTACCGAGAGCGCCGGTCGTTTCGCCGCGTGCGAACTCGACCTTTGCCCCCAGCTTCTCGCTCGGCGACACGGTGAGGCTCACGTAGCCGGTTCCACCCGCGTCCGATTCGATAAGCAACGACACCGACACCGTGTCGGGGTCGCTGCGGTCGATGTGGTCGACGCTCACCCGGAACCCGTTGCGGGCGCCGGTGAAGAAGTCTTCGATCTCGGCGTCGGTCGCGGTGCGCACGGTATTCACCGACGGCGGCTCATTGTCCCACAGCGTGTCTTCGGTGGCCGCGGCCATTTTTTCGAGGATCGCGTCTGCCGCGGTGGCGAGATCAGCGATGGACCGAAGTTGCGTCAACTGATCGAGCAGCTGATCCATCGTCGGGCCGAGTCGGTCCGGCCGCAAGGTGCCCGGCTGCCCGAGGCGGGCCGCCAGCTCGTCGTGTTGCCTCTGCAAGCTGCGGCGCTCGTCTTCCCGGTCGGCCCGTTCGGCCCACAATTGCTCTCGCGGTACCGAACCGTCCAGACTGCTGATGGCCGCGGAGAGGCGGTTGATCTCGTCGTCCGTCTGCGCGATTCGCTGCCCGAGCGCAGCGACCAGCGCCGGTACCTGATGCGGCAGCGGAGCACTGCCGGAGTCTCCCAGATCGGGCACCTCCAGCTGCAGTCCGGCCGCGAGTTCATGCCACTCGGCGCGGGCCCGGAGACACTCGGGCCGCAGTTCCGCTGCCCTCGAGCGCCTTTCCTCGAGCTCGGCTCGCTCCCATGCCGAAAACTGTTCGCCCGACTCGAGTTCCGCTATGCGCGTATCGACCCGTTCCAGTTCCGCGTCGAGCCGATCGACCGTGCTCGCGGCGGCGAACAGCGACTTCACCTGCTCGACGGCCGCTCCCGCCCTTCGTCCGGGTGTGACGGAAAGCTTTTGAGTCGCCAGCGCGTTCACCACGGCGCGCAAGGTCTCGAGCTGCCGATGCAGCGTCGCGGCACGTTCCGGCTGCGTCGAGGAATCGGCTTCCTCCGGTGCTGCGCCTTCCGGCAACGCTGTCCACTCCGCCGAACGGGAATCACGCTGCTCGAAAACCGTGCGTCCCTCGGCGTCGACTCGAGCCCGCCGGTACTCGACCCGCACCCCTGCCAGCTCGAGCGCCTGAACCTCAAACCTGCCGATCACCGGATCGTTCGCCCCGTCCAGATCGTTCGCCCCGTCCGCAACGATCACCACCACGCGGTCGGCGAGCACGACCGCCTGTTCACCGAGCGCGACCCCGCCAAGTTCTTGCCGTGCTTGCCTCGCGGCCGACTCCGCCAGTTCCGCACGCCGCCGCGCATCCTCGGCGAGCGCGGCATCACGGTCGGCCAGCAGTTGCGAGAGCGTCTGGCGAGTCTCCTCAGAGGCCTCGGACTCCGCCGAAACCGATTGACGCGCAATGGCCAACAACTCGCCCAGGGTCAATTGTTCGGCGGCGTCCACCACTCCGTCGAGAGCATCCGCCAGGCGTACCTTGTCCAAGGCGTCTGTGTTTTCCGACCGCAGTCCATTCGGCAATGTCAGTGCGGCGTCGTACTCGGCCAGCGCCCGCGCCACCGCTTCCCAGATGGGTCTCGGCAGTGCTGTCCCACTCACCACCCCACGCGCCTGCGCCAGTAATTCCGCGCGAGTCAACCGTTCCGGATAGGCGATCACCTCCTTCAGCGCCTGCACCAGCGCCTGCGCGTTCGGTGCCGTCACGTCGGTGTCGCCGCCGGTGTCGATCAGCTCCTGCAGCGCCGGATACAGCTCTTCCAGTTTCGCCAGGCGGTCGAACACCGTGGCATCGTCGGCGTCGAGCGGCGTCAGCATCGCACCGAGCTGCGCTTGGATACCATTGCGCACCAAAGGATCCGAGTATTGCAGGCCGATCTTCCGGTACAGCCGCGCGATCATGTCGTCGATGGTCGCGGCTGCCGTCGCGGCGAGTTGCGCACGGTCACGCTCGATGGTGTCGGCGCGTGCGACGGCATCGCGAACCGCTCGCAGCGCCGCGACGCGTTCCGTATCGAGCACGGTGAGCCGACCGAGGCTGTCGGCGTTCAGCAATCCGATCCCTGCCAGCGTCGCCGCCGATTGCGTACGGCGCGCCTCGACCTCGGGCTTCCGATCACGCACCGCGTCGAGTTCGGCGCGGAGCTCGGCTTGCCGGGCACGCCCCCGCTCGATCTGTGCCCGCAGCTGAGCGCGGTGCGTACCATTGCCATCGACCCAGACCAGTTGCTCGGTGGGAATTCCTTCCAGGCGATCGAGTTCGGCGGTGTTCGCCGCGAGTTCCGACTCGACGGCCGTGAGCTGGTCGGAGGCTCGCAGCAGTGTCGCGTCGATCTCGCGCAGGTGGGCGTCCAGGCGCGTCAGCTCATCGACGGCCTTGACCGCCCGTTCGGCTTCCGCCAGCGCGGTCGACGCTTCGGCCGAGCCGGGAACGGCCTGCAACGTGTGTGCCGTCAACGCCTTCAGCACCGCGTCGAGTGTCTGTCGCTGCTGATCCAGGCGAGCGTCGTTGTCTCCGGCGAGCGCGCCCGCGCCGCGGTCCGCCATGGGAGATCGCGGCTGACGGGATTCAGCCGCGGGAACCCAAGTGCCCCGCTGCCATCGCTCGATCGCCACACTGTCGGAGGCGTCCACCCGCCGCCGCTCGATCACGACTCCGGCCTGCTCCAGCACCAACAGCAACCCGGGGTCGAGCAGGGGGTTGTATTCCGCGTCGGCGGTCACGATGACGAGCCGGCCATCGACGAGCCGGCCCCACGTGCCGATCGGGGCGCCGCCGATCAACTCGCGATGGTCGCGTTCCAGCGCCTTCAGCCAGGCCGTCTGCTTACCGACCTCCTCGTCGTAGTCGGCGAGCACGTCGGCGAGTTCCCGCCACTGATCCTGCTCGAAATCCGCGCTGGCGGCGGCACCGATGGCGCTGCGCGCCTTCGCCACCATCTCCAGTGCCGTCAGCCGCTCGGGATCCGGCACACCTACCCGGGCGAGCGCCTCCATCAACCGTCCGGCGACCTCCGTCGCGACACGGGAGCGGATGTGTTGTCCAGGTTCCGGATCGGCCGGGGTGGTCGGATTCTCCACCGGTGCGACGGATTGCAGTGTGGCGCCCAAGGACTTCTCGAGATTGCGCCCCAGCTGTTCGAGCGAGAGCAGCGCGCGGATGTCGGCGGAAACACCGTGTTCGTCCGGGTTCTGCGCGCCCTCGATGATCGTGTCGAGCATCGCGTGGAGCGCATCACGCTCTGTCTGCTTCTCGAGGCAATGGTCGACCAATTCGGCCATCCTGCGGCGCAGTTCGGCGAACTCCGTGGCAGCGTCCGCGCCGATCTCCTCGGCGGTCCGGCCGAGCAGTTCGCGCGCCACGTCCAGCTTCGCCAGCCGCTCCCGCAGCCCGTCTTCCTCAATGGCGCCGGCCAGGCGGGTGCGCTCGACCTGAGCTCGGTCCCGTTCCGACCGGGCGGCATGGAGCGCACTGCTCAAACGCTCCCGAGCACTGTCGCGCCCGGCCTGGTCCGTCAGCTCACCATCTGTCGCAGCGCGACCATCGATCTTCTCGAGTTCGTTCGTGAGTCTGCTGATTTCACGGTTGACGGCATCGATTCGCGCATCGATCGCCGCGAGCGATCGCGACAGCCGGTGCGGAAGCAGATCGGCCTTCCCGGCGTGGACGTCGGCGCGGTCGTCTTCCGTAGCGGGAACCGCTCCCAGCTCGCGCGCCACCTCGAACCAGTCGGACCGCGCCCGCTCCAGTTCCGACTGCCGCTCCGACAACTGCTCACGCAATTGCTCGAGTTCACCCGCGCCGTTCGACTGGTCCGCCGTGTCGAGACCGCCGGAAGCGGCCTCCAGCCACGCGATTCGCTCGCTGATCCATTCGATCGCCGCGACATGGCCGTCAACTGTCTCGGCGATCGCGAACAGCACCGGAAGTTGCTGTACCGCTGCGGTAGTCGTGAGGCCGTCCGGGGTGTTCAGCGCCTCCTCGGTCAGCGCTTCCAGCACCATGCGCAGGGTGTACTCGTGCTCGAGCGCCGCGCCAGGAGTCGACGGTTCAGCAGGTGCGGCCGGTTTCGGTCGTCCGGGCTGCCATTCGTCCGAATCCGTTTTCCGCGTCTCGAACACCGTCCGACCGGCATGGTCGACACCGACCCGGTACTGCTCGACCGCGATGCCGCGCCGGGCAAGAGCCTCTCGCACTCCCGCGTCGAGGATGGTCTCCTCCGCGCCGGCGGGGACGATCTGCACCACCCGGCCACCGACGACACGCACCCAGTCGCCGACCGGCATACCCCCCAGCCGTTCGAGCTCTTTCTGCGCGACCGGCCCGGCCACCCCGGCCAGGTAGGCGTTGTACTCGGCGAGCGCATCGACCAGCATCCTGCGCGTGCCATCCGAGATATCCGGGCGTTCCAGGGCGCCCCGGGTCTCGGCCACCAGTTGCTCGATCACCGACCGTTCGGCGACGCGGTCGTGGAACTCCTTCGCCCTCGCCAACCGCTGCGCGAAGGTGTCGGCGAGCGATCCCAGCTGGTCGGGCCGCAGCGTGTCCTGCTGCCCGAGTGCCGCCGCGAGCGTCATCCGTTGGGCCTGGAGACGCTCTTTCTCCGCTTGCTGCCGGGCGCGTTCGCGGACCCGTTCGGCCGACGTTGCCTGGTCGTCCGGGTCGGCCCGGACTTGGTCGAGGCGCTCGATCTCCTTGTCGGCGGCGGCGATTCGTTCGTCCAGTTGTGTGACGAACTCCGACAGCCGATAGGGCATCGGTGCGGTCTCGTGCGCGCCGAGGTCCGGCGGATTCAGCCGCAATCGATCGGCGAGGGCATACCAGGCGGCCCGTACCCGTGCCCGCTGGGTGCGGAGCTGCGCCAGACGATCGCGAAGCCTGTCGTTCTCGGTCTGCGACGACACAGTCGAGGGAGTCGATGCGGCCGGGTCGCGCAGTCCGGTCGACGGCGCCGGGGTCGAGGCCGGCACCTTCCCGCCGGTGAGAGGCGGTTCGGGCTCGGCGGCGGCAGTGTGTTCGCGTTGGGCGAGTTGCGCGGTGACTTCCTCGAGGACCGTGTCGAGACGGTCGACCTCGTCGGCGGTGGCATTCAGCTTCGCCACCACCGCGGCCAGCTGCTCGGTATCGAGCTTCTCGAGCTCCTCCGGCTGATCCGAGCCGACCGAGATTCGCGGCCGGTCACCCAGCTCGTCCAGCCAGGACCGCAACCGGGCCTTGGTCTCGGGATCGACATCATCGGATTCGGCCATTGCCGCCAAGGCAGCCGTCAACGTGTCGCGGACGTCCTTCGGGACGCGCTGGGCAATGTCACCCGGCTTCTCCGAGATGACGAAGCGGAGCCGGTTACGCCAGCCATTGCCCGCGCTGTCCGCGACACCGTACGGGTCGATTTCGATGGATTCCGCGTGCCGCGCCACCGCGGGCGCGTACCGGCCGCCGCCCTCGCGGTCACTCGACACGTGGATCGGCATGTCGGTGCCGCGATCGAGCACGTCGACGCGCACGCCGTTGCCTTCGATCGCGGCCTCGATGCGCACCGGACCGCCCGACAACGCCACAGCACTGTGCGCGGCCTGTTCGACCGCCGCCCGCACATCGGCGGCCCGCTCCGGCGGCCAGCTGGACAACATCGCGTCTACCGCCTGCAATGCCTGTTCCACAGCGGAATCCACGGTCGTCGCGGTCAAGTCGACACCGAACGAGAGCAGACCGTCCTCGACGCCACGCAGGCTGTCGGGGTCGGTCACCTCGTACACACCGGACGGGGGGTCGATCATGGTGACCAGTTCGCCGTACCACTGTTGCACGAGACGCTGAGCGGCAGCGTCCGCCGCTTCCGCCGTCTGCCGTGCCCCGGCCGGGTCGAGCAAACTCGCCAGGTTCTCGCCGACCGAGCCCTGCCAGGCCGGCTGCGCGCCGGCCGCGGCTTTCGCCCTTCCGGAGCCATTCTCCGCGGTGGCAACGAACTCGGCCGCTGCTGCCGCCGGATCGAATTCGAACATCAGGAGGTGGCGACCGGACGCATCCCACCCCATCTCGGTGCGGTCGGCATGCTGACGTACCAGGTCTATCTTCCGGCTGGAGTAGTCGCGGCCCCCTTGCAGCGACCGGTCCGGCCGCGCGTCGACCACCCCGACTTGGATCGCACCGCTCGCCGTGACGGAAGCATGAATCTGGACCGCATCGGCCTTACGGACCTCACCGGGGAGGCCGGCCGCCGGTGTACCGGTGCGGGTGACGGCATCGGTGAGTGCCTGCGTCACCATTTGTTCGAAGAAGGCCAGCTCGCGCGCGTGAGCCTCACGGTAGGCCCGCTGGTCGGGGGTGAGCGCCGCCGGATCGGCATCTGGCAGCTTCGGTACGGCGGCCATCACCGCGGCGACCGCCTTCGCGATCTCCGGGGCAGCGCCGAACGGGCCCGGCGCCACAACCCGTGCCGATACCTTGGACCCCTGGGCCCCAGCGTCAATCGGCACCACGCCCTTCGCGAGATCCTCTCGCAGAGTCTGCTCATAGCGTTCGAGCAGAGCCAACCGGGTCTCGGCGTCGACGGCTCCTGGACCGATGTCCCCGCTGTTGATGTATTGCACCGCGCTGTTCACCTGCAGCAACCGCTGCGCCAGGTTCGCCTGCTGCACGTCCATCGGCCCGCCTGTGTCCGAAACATGTTCGTACACATGCTGATACAGCCGACCGGTGACCTCGTCGATATCGGCCCGAACCGCCGACAGTTCAGCGGGCGTCTCCACGGTCAACCCGACCAGCGATTCGCCGTGCGCCAGGCGTTCCCGATAGTTCGCTTCGATCTGCTCCAGCAGGGTCAGGCGCAGACCCTGGTGCACTTCGACGCCTGAGGTTTCGGACCCGGCCTCGACATCGCCGCCGGTCCGGTCGGCTGCCCCCGCCCGCGCACTGTCGCCTCCCTCGGATTCCGCCGTGGCGGAGGTCGCGCGGTCGGCCGCGTCCTGCGCCGCCGAATCCACTGCCTCATGGGCACGATCGGCTTCGATGCCCGATCCGAACCGCGCGTCGATGTCCTTGTGCAGTCGCTCCAGCAGGAGATCACCGCGCGCCTGTGCCTCGCCGTCGCTCATCCAGGGCTTGAACTTGGTCAGCGTTTCCAGTGGCTGACCGCTGAAGTCGTCCATCCCCTTGGCGCCGTAAATGATATTGGGCCCAGCACTCGACACGGTGCTGCCGACCCATTCCTGTAGCGACGTACCCCAGTCCCCCGTGATCAGGCCATTCAGCAGATACGGCGCGGCCTGGCCCGCCAGACCGGCACCACCGGCGGTGATTCCACCGCGGACCGCGCCGCCCATCGGAGTGAGCGGCAGATCCCACTGCCAGGACCTCCGGAACAGCCCATACCCGGTAGCGCCACCGGTGAAGCCGCCGAGCGCGGCGTACCCGAGATTGGCCCAGAAGGCCTTCGGGTCGAATTCGTGCTCAGGCCGCTCCTCGTCGAGCACGGCCTCGGTGATGGCGGTCGTGACGATGGTTTCGGCGACCTCCTCCCCCACCTCCTCCAAACCCTGGAACAACAGATTCGAAGTGACATGAAACGGGACAGGGTGCTTGGACTTCAGCGGCGAGGTGATCCACTGGACGACCTTCATCCCCCGCTCGCCCATTCGCAGAAACCAGTTCTGGGCGCGCTTGATCAACCCCCATCCGATAGCGGTGCCGGCCGGGCCGAAGGACTGCGTCCACGCCAGCTGCACGGCCAGGACCCCGAGCGCCACCCACGCGCCGACGATCATCTCTTCGAGTTGGTCGCCGTACTGGGCGAAGATCTCCCCGATCAGGCGAAGGGCGTCGGCCAGGTCGACTTCACCCGATTGGAACCGGCGCAGCACCTCGGCGAACTTGTTCCCACCGACGCCACCGAGCGATGCCACCGTATCGAGAAGGGTCAGGACCGTCGCGTCCGCGATGGCCCCGTTCTCGACCAAGTCGGCGAGTTCACCCGCCAGCAATTCCCCGATGAACCACATGTCCTCGGGGTCGTCCTGCGGCACCACACCGCCGGTGACCCAGCCGAGCGGACCGAGGAACTCCGGGTTCCACACTGCCACGGGCGGCTAACCCCAACCCGAATCCGCGACCTCGGATCCCCGGTCGGCCGCCGCCTCCTCGTAGGGCTCCGCGTCGGAAAGCTCGATGGCCGGCGACGACTCGTCGGGGTCGGCCAGCACCTCTGACGACCGACGGGTCAGCTCGGTCGGCACGGCGGCGGCTTGGTCCGATTCGGCTTCGATGAAAGCGCGCGGGCGCGGTGGAACCGGCAGTTCCATATCGAAATCAGGCAATCCGAGGACGAGATCCGACACGGTCGGCAACTGCTCGCCCGCGCTCATCAGCGGCGCTCGCAGTTCCTCGGTGCGCCGCGCGACATCGACCGCGGCGGCCTTCGCCGCGGCCGTCACCGCGGCAGCGAGATCCGCGGGACTGATCCAGCTGATGTCGTCGGCGAAGTACGTGCCGGTCAGCTGGCCGTCGCAGTTCACGGTTACTTCGACGGCTCCGTCCAGAGCGGTGGCGGTCGAGGTCAGCGCGGTACGTTGCCGCTCGAATTCGGCGATGCCGCGCAACTGCTCCTGCAGCATGTCCATCGCCGCCGACACCGCACCCTTCGACATTCTGTCCCTCATCGCACCCACGCCTCAATAGATTTCGTATCAGGAAAAACCCGACGCCGATCCGCTCTCGGTCACGTCGTACATATCGGCGCCGGTCTTCAGGTTGTCGCAGATCGCGACAAACCCATCTCTACGGGCCTCCACCACTTCGATGAGCGCGTCCACGAACTCCTCGGCGCCGCCTTTCCAGAATTGCTGGTGATAGCGGTCCCCACTGCCGCAAGCCTCCACGTCATCCTTGATGCCCTCGAGCTTCCGCACGAGCCGGTCGTTGCAGTCGGCGGCGAGCTCGGCACGCCCACTCGCCTTGCGCATCCCATCCGGGTCGGCCCAGACTTCACCCATTGATGACTCCTCTCGTCATGACTGCGGCGCCTCCTGCCGCGGCGGCGCCTGCCGCCTGCTCGGCCTCGGGGCGACCGGAGCGGGCGGACGCTCGCCGTTCGACGGGACCACGGCCGCAGGCGGGGGCGTCGATTCCGGCCGCGGCGCTGCCTCGCCCACCACGGGCCTGGTCATGTCCACGGCCTCGCCCAACGCCTCATCCATGTTGTCGGCGTGGGTCAGGTACTGGGGCCGCTCGTGCTTGTTCTCCTGACCGTTCCTGGCACCTGGCGCACCGGCCGCACCGGGGGAACCGGGCATGCCCGCGGTCGGCCCCGCCGAAATCTGCGAGGCCGTCGCGCCGAAGGACGTCGCCGAACCGGCAATACTCGCGCGCGGGAACAACTTCGACGCTTCATAGGCGGGTTTGGGTGTCGCGGTGCCGGTACCGCTGCCCACACCGCTCCCGGCGCCACCGCCGCGCAACCCACTTGGCGAGAGACTCGACGCCCTGCTCGGGTCCAAACCGCTGGGGAGGGCCGGCGTCGCCAATGACGACGGTGTGAGCGACGGATTCGCCAGTTGCTGCGCGGCACTCGCCGCATCCCGAATCCCTTGTCCCAGCGCATTTGGCATCGCACTCGCCGCTTGCTGTTCGGCCTGCTGCCGCGCGGCCTCCTCCTGCGCACGCGCCGCCTCCTCCTGCTGGGCGGCGTACTCCTCGTACGCGGAGTAATCGGTGGGCGACAACGCGCCCGGATCGGCCGACTCGTAACCGGCGGTTTCGAGTCCGGCGGCGGGCAATCCACCACCGCTACCGGACGATCCACCATCGTCTCCGGCACCGAAGAGTTCGTTCAAATAGTCTTGGGTGGTCTGATCGCCGGTACCCGCGCCGGCGCCTCCGTAGTCACCGCCCAAACGGTTCTCCGGCAGTGGAGCCTCGGGGACATAATCGTCCAGGTATTCGAACTTTGACTCGTAATAGTCTTCCATGTATTCCCGGTATTTGTTGACTTCGTCATCGTCAACTCCAGAGATGGAATGGTACAAAAACAACCCCTCGGGATTCCAACCGTTCCATTTCCAGAGGGTGGTCGGCGGATCCGGATCGGGCGGCATCTCCTCCTGCGTCTTGTCGAGGCAAGCCGCTACGTGAGCGTAGAGACCACTCAGGGCAAGAGCGGCCTGGGACAAAGGCCAAGCGTCCGCCACGACGACGTTGACCGTCTCGAAGGCTTGCGCCGAGCCTGGTCCCTCCCACTTCGATTGGGTTACCGACTTCAGACGTCCGATAAGTTCGTCGACCACATTAGGTATTGCGTTTCCCACCGACGCCCAATTCCGCGCCATCTCATACGACATACTCACGGTATCCCGCGCCCTGATGTCCTCACCGAGTTCGTAAAGATCACCCCAGGACAAGTCGTACGGATTTTCACTCCCCGATGGAGTCTTGAGGAATCCACCATACTGACCGAATCCGAGAACCTCACCCGATGGACTGTCGGGGCTACCGTAGGGATTGACATCGGTCTGCGCGAAAAGCCCGGTGTAGTCTACGTACGAAAACGCAAATGGTCCACTGGCCGAAAGATCCGACAATGTCGGAGGAACAACAACATCACCGATTTTGCCAAAGTGCGCAGCACTCTCACCCTCAGCTTGTTCGTACGCCTTCTGCGCCGCCACGAACAACTCCTGCAGGGCGCGGAGATTTGAACCCAGCATCTCCAGGCCGTCAGCGATTATTGTACCCGACAAGTTGAACTTATCAGCCATTCCCGTACCGGATGGCTGATTGGAGAAGGGTTGATCGGTGAAACCGTTGTGCCCGGCAAACCAGCGAACGGCATCGACCCCATTGATGGCGGCCGTGCACAAATCCGCACACTCGTACGCCGCACCATCCTCGAGGTACAGGCGCTCCAGCTCGCCGTCGGCGTTATATTCGCCGTCGGTAGCCAGCGTAATAAGATCATTCAACCCCAGCGCGGTGGTCTCGTCACCGGTGCCGAACGGATCCGTCGTCTCGGTGGAGTCCTCGCTGGGCACGTCGGTCTCGGACGTATCCTGCTGAGCCGTCGACTGATCGTCATCGTGGTCGTCCACCGCTCACCTCCTGCCCATCGACCGAAAATAGTGCGGCCATCTCATCGCCGTCCGTCCTTGATCGCCCTGACCACGTCGGCGATGAGGGCATCGATACGAGCGGTCAGCCCATTCGCATCGACCCCGAAGGCCATCGGATCGTCCCGGTCGGTGATGACGTATCTGCCGTCGTCGTCCAGATCGCGCCATTGAAGTGCGCGTTTGGCGGCATACTGCGGCCCGAATCGGGAGATGCCCTGCTCGACGGAGATGATTCCGATACCCGTGACCGACGAGCGAAGGAATCGCTCTGCCCGATGCCATCCGGGGTCTTCGGCAGGCTCGCGAGTCAGCGATCGCCCGTATTCCTGATCCAGCTCCGTCGCGGTGTGGGAAATCAGATCGACGCTGCCGAGTTCGCCCGCCGCGGCGTCGGGTATACGGGCTGCCACGGCGGTACCCAATTCCAGGACGGGGTGCTGCTCGACTATGAATTCACCGCCGTGCTCACCGGGCTCGCCCCACAGCTGTTCGAGCAGATATGCGTCACTCCCGCGACGCGCCGCCTGCAGCCGGATCTGAGCCCCCTCCTCTGTGAGATCAACGCCCTTCGTCACGATTCTGATATCGGGCTTGGCGACCACATCGAGCACGTCCTCGAATCCGTCACCGAGCCGCCGCCGTACCGCCACGCCTGCGGCCTTCTTCGCCTCCAGGTAGTCGCGGTACAGTGGAATTCGACACGTGAACCCGAAAGGGCTCGGCAGCACTCCCGACTCGCGCATGTCCTCCCACAGCGCGACGAATTCCAGTCCGGTGAGACGCCAACGCCGCATCACCACGAGCATCCTCCCCGCTGTATCCCGGAACGTACATGCAACGCTCGCTCAGCGCGGGCACCGCTGTCAACGCAGATACCATGCACACCGAAGTTCTTTACATTTGCTTGAGGAGGCAGTTGCTACGAACGGGTTCTCGCACCCGTGCCGATCCTGGCGATAGTTGGCCCGGCGTTGTAGCACCGGTTCAGCGAGCCCTGCAGCGCGATCACCGCTTCGCCCGAGTCACCCTCCGACAGCTGACAGCGGGTTCCGACACCCTCCCTTGCCCGGTTCGCGCGACCGCCTCGCCGTGGGCGGCCACCAAACCCGTCCATCACACGTGGGTGCGGCCCGGGCGAATCACCCGGACTTGCACGATTTCTCACACTCCCGAGCGTTGCCGCCTGACAACGCCGGTCTCGATCGAGGACCTCCGATCGCAGCGAGCGCAGAGCGAAGACCACGGCGCCTACCTGTCGCCGGGCTGACAGGGACCCACCGCTGCGTACCGGACCATGGAAGTAGGGAGATCCGAGGAACTTTCGTTCCGAATTGATCTCGGGCGCGTCATCGACAGATCGACGGAGAAACCTGTCGGGCAGGGCCAACTTGTCTCGAGGTTGGTCGACATCGAACTTATCAGCAGCGTCCGGGAAGTGCCCACAGAAGATCACGGCATTGGACCAGAGGTTACGCACAAGGTTCGTCGCAACGTTGATTTGTGCAGCACGGGTTCCCGATAGGCCAAACCGGTAGCTGGTGACTTCCAGCGCGAGCAAGTCAGAATCGTCATCTTTCCGAGAATCGGCGGCAGCACGGCGCAAGCACCGATCCGAGCCCGCTGACCAGTACTACATCCCTTTGAGATTCATACCCGATCGAGATGGGTCACATCTTGGACCGTCCGGCCGCACCTCTAGCCGATCGATTCATATGGATCTTCGATGCAGATTTTACGGTCTCTTGAGTTTGGGCACCCATATGGGACCGGAGCTTTCCAAAGGCACTGTAAAGAGTCGACTGAGACCTCTTCCGAGCGTTTCGTTTACCTCGGTTGTGACGATATTGATGACGGAACCGATCCTGCCGGGAACGGCCGGACCGCCCGGACTATCGATTGCGGTAGTAACTATCCGAATGCCCCAGGAACGAGAATGAGGAACCATGGGAAACATGCGCACCAAGGTGGCGGCGTCCATCGCCGCCGCCCTGCTGACCGGCACCGTGCTGAGCGTGATTACTGCGGCGCCCGCGAACGCAGCCGACGCTTGCCACGCCACCTTCCACCACGAAGACCGCAACGGCCGAGTCGCCAAGCTGCCGGCGCGCGGCAGCGATGGCTGCACAATGCGCCAGGGCGACTCGGGTGACGCCGTCAAAGCCCTCCAGGTCGCGTTGAAGCAGTGCTACGGTCACAATCTGTCCATTGACGGCCAATTCGGCCCCAGGACCAGAGATGCCTTGATCAGTGCCCAGAAGAATGCGGGTACCGCCGCCGACGGCATCTATGGGCCCAACACCTTCAGCAAGATCAAGTGGCCCTACTTCGCCGAGGCCGTGGCCACCTGCCACCCCTACGGCGTCTAGCCTCCAGCAGTAGTTCGTGATCCCTCCCGGTAGTGGCGGCCATGGGCGGTGTGCTCGTACGGGCGGTGCCATGTTGACGCCGCAGTACAAGGGCAGTTGAAGTTCCGTCCTGCGTGAACATCTCGCGCAGCGCGCCACCCGGGAGACCCGCAGTTCGGCAATGGACTTACCGTGGCAGCCAACCAGATGCCGCCGCGTGCTCCCATTGAGATAGGCGACCTTCGATGCGGCGGGGTGTTCACCTTCGAACTGCAGCAGCGCCTCGCTGCCGCCGGCGCGCAGGCGATCGCCGTCGCCGGTCATCCGGGCGCCGCTAGGACCGAGTTCACCCATAACGTGGGCCCGCTGGTCCGGACTGTGGCGACTTCCTTACTCACTACCCATCCTGCACCAGCAGCTCCCACAGGCCGCGCCCGCCGCGGCATATTCGAAGCGGGCCGCCGACGCTTGCCAGCCGGATGGCACGGTTTCACCGCGGCTGAGGCGATGTTCGCGGGGACGGAATATATGCCCGTCGACTTGGAATGCAGGAGTGAGGGTCTCGCGCTGGTGGCGGCGGAACTGGATAGATACACGCATCGGCTGAATTCGCAGCTGCCGACACCGGAATGCCGGCGGTGCTCGTTCGTCAACGGTCGCTCGGCGGTGTAGTCGCCGCGCATCTACGGTTCGGTGGTCCGTGCAGCCTGGCGCCACCATTCGAACGGTGGTGCGATATATGGAGAATTTACAGTCCCTTGAGCGCGGCACTTGTGTTGAGCCAACCCGCGCGCGGAAATTCGTGGAACCATGTTTATGAACCGGAGCCCGATGGGTGAAGTATCGACCGGTCGCATTCGTCCGCGATCGGGCGACATCGATATCGGCCGGTGTATTTCGAGAGCGCAAGTGTGCGGAACGGCAATGGCTGGAAGGTTTCACGTCCGATGACGGGACAGGACAAGGATGACAGGGACGAGCCCGCAGCGGAGGACAGTCCGGATGTCCCGTTCACCCTGGCGGGTCTCGACGAGCAGGCGCAGCCCGCCATCTCCGGAGCGAACGCCGACGATGCATCGGTCGCCGGGGAGGGCGCCGAGCAGCCGCGCGGCGCGGACGAACCTGCGGATGTCATTCAGCGGATCGTCGATCAGTTGACGAGCGCGGCGCCCGACGACTGGCGTGCGCTCTACGCGGAATTCGCGGTGACCGTCACGGCCGACGCAGCGCAGGCCGTGTTCTCCGTCGGCGACACCGAGGTGGCGGCGGAGGTGTCGAAGGGGGTTCTGGAACTGGTTCGCGCGCATCGGAGAGTTGCGGCGGACGACGATTCGGGCCCGTGGTGGCGGTTGCTGCTGCATGTGACCGCGGACGGCGTGGTCGACGTCGACCAGGACTACGGCGAACGCCCCTTCCCGAAAGAGCAACTGTTCTCTCCCGCGGAGTACCGCGCGGACATCGATCGGTATCCGCGTGAGCGGCTTCCTGTGTGGTTGGCGGCCTACATCGGGCACGACGGCAGGCAGACGCGCAGCCCCCAGCGAGCCGCCGTCGCGGCGCGGGCGGACCGGGCCGCCGAGGTGTGGTCGGAACTGGTGGAGAACGAACTCCCTCCGTTCCCGGTGATGTGGGCACGGTGGGCGACGATCGCGGCGGCGTTCGTCGCGGTCGGCTCCGAGTGGGGCCCGCGGATGATGCCGTCACTGGCCTGGTTCGAAGGTTCTCGGCGCAGCGGCTCCACCTTGTGTTCACTGCTGAACGGCCGTGCCGTGCTGTCGGGCGGCGTGTGGAATGCCCCGGCTTTGGACGCCGCCTACAACGACGGCGGCGAGATGCCGAATTTCTTTGCCGGAGCTCCGGAATGGGTGGCGGACCCGGTGTTGAACCCGCGTGCCGAGACCGGTCTGATGTCGTTCTGCTACTGGTGGGAGGCCGGTCGGTGGTATCGGGGCGAGTCCCCGGCGGCCGAGCAGTGCGCCCCCGCGATCCCCGGTGTGTGGAGCGCCGATACCATATCCGATATCGTGGCTCGCCTGCTGACGCGGCAGCCGAGTGCCGAGCAGCGCTCGGCGGCAATGACTTTGGTTACCGCGGCGGAGGCGGGTGTGGTAACCCGCGACACCGTGGCGAATATGTTCGGGGACGCTGTTCATGATGTCGACGGTGCCCTGTACCAACTCCGCATGGCCGGGTTGGTGATCGAGGTGCCGGACTCGATGCCGGAGCCGCTCGCGATCGCCCGGGTGCGGCAGTACGTGCTCGGGCGCGGTCTCGACACCAGCGGGTACCCTCTCGACAAGCTCGTCGCCGACCGGATCAGCTGCGGCTGGATGGTGTACGTCCCTGTGCCGCAGGGCGAAATCGCCATCGGCCGAGCCATCTTCTACATCGCCGACGACGGCGTGCTGGAACCGTCCTCCTCCTCGGTTCCCCCCACGAAATTCGTCGCCGGATTCGAGAAGCGCTTCCGCGAGCGCCAGCGCACCGGAGTGTAGATCATCGATGAGGTTACCGGTGGCGGCGTCGCCCGAGGAGCCTGCCACCAGCACCCCCTCTCGATGGTCAGCGGGTTGAGGGGAAGTGCTCGATCGGCAGCGCATGAACCACCGGCATGGAAACCGTGCCGCCTCTGGTGCTGTCCGAAATATTCCGCGACGTTGCCTTGTTCGTCGGTATCTCCACTGTCGGTAATGATCCCACCCCGGTCGACGGTCAGCGTTCCACCACTCAGTGAGTACCAGTCAAACCCTATGAGTGGCGGCGGAGTTAATTCCTGTGTATCAACTGGCCCTACAGCAGGTGGGAGCCACCCCGCGCGACCTCATCCGGGAAGAGCGGCAATAACTCGCCCACACCCGACTGCACAATCCCGCCTACGCCCGCGCGCGCATCAGCAAAATCGGGCCGTGGCGACACGATTCGACAAACTCGCCGTCCGGTACCTGGCCACGCTTCACATCACCGCCATCAATAACCGCTACCTCGAGTTCGAAACACTGCCCAGTTCCGTGTCCAGGAACGTTGATCCTGTAATCTCTTGACATCGTGGATCACTGGGATGTCGCACTTGGGGATACTGTTGGGCCCGCGCGTGAGATGTTCACTGATGCCGTACATGGTTGGGTTCACGTGGTTGGCGACGTGGATGTACTCGGCGTGGGTACTCCCCTGATTTCTGGTGTGGAAAGGAAGCCGTGGTGGTTTCGGAATCTCCCGGTGCACTGAGACCCGCTCATCCGGATGCGTTCTGCACCGGCGGCATACGGTTCCGTGGGCCGGCCGGAAAGCTTTTGGTCAGCGAAATTCACGACAAGGGTGATCTGGTGTTGCCGACCGGGCGCGTCATCGTTGGTGACCCGACCGGGCTGGTGTTCCCGGAGGATTTCGAGGCCTTCACGCAGACAGTACCTGGTGGGCGGTATCCGCTGACGCTGTCGGTTGTGCGGTTCGTCGAGGATCCGGACCACGTGCGGGTTTGCGCGGCCGTTCTCGTTGTGCAACAGCAGGCAGTGACCGTCCACTGGGAGCAGGCGTTGCTTGCCGGGCAAGATCCGACCGTACTCGGCGAAGGCGAGTTCTTCGGGTTCGGGGTCGACGGCGGGATGGGGTGCTTGTTCGACGCCTCGCTGCTGGATCACTTCGCCACGGTCCTCGATGACCGTGCGGATGGCGCGACCGGCTGGGTCGAACTCCTGTGCGGAGACGGGCCCGAAAACCTCGTTGCCGGGATCCATACAGTGACGCTGGCGGGACCTACCGGCGAGCCGTCGTTGACCGCGTTCGAATCCGGATTCGGCGATGGCGCCTACCCGGTATGGTTCGGTCGTGATCTTAACGGCAATGTCACCTCCGTGGTCGTCGATTTCCTCGTTCTCGACAACGCCGAACGTCTCGACCCGAACCCGATCGCCCCGTCCTTGCACGGTTGACGGCTCCAGAACGGCATGGGCGCAGCCCATAGCTGTCGTCCCGTACAACGGCGAAGACCCCGCTCGGCCGGAATCGAGTAGCCATGCCTCGAATCAGAAATCGCCGTCAGCGACCAGCCCACGCAGGCGACACGCCGCTGCGACACGAATGGAAAAGATGCTAACCAGACAGTAGCTCAACCACATGCATAACAACTGCACCATCAACAGTGCTCCCATGGGGCATGTCTCGGGAGAACCCAACCGTCGCCCCTATGAACTCGAGTCATCAGTCCGGCCTCGTGCCCGCCGACTGACGTGCCGCGAGAGCCGGGATTGCCTCAACCTTCTCCTGCGACAACGAGTTCCAGATGATTCCCGCAGGCCGACGACGTTCGTCGCACCAGATCACATCTTCTGGCGTAACAATCAAGTCAACGCGGAAATCGTGCATGCTCTGGGCGAACACCACCGCCAAGAGCGGGGCGACGCCCAGTTGCCACCACGAGTTGGCAGCGAATACGCGGTCTTGTTGTGGCGGATGCGGCAGGCGGGCCTGCTGGATCGACGGTTGCGGTATTACGCCTGCGAGAGCGCGGTCACCGCGCTGGCGTTCGCTGCCGGGTGGGCGGCGTTCTTCTTCGTCGGTGGGCATCGACCCCGGCCGGTGCCCACCGATCATCACACCAGCCCTGGATCTGCGCCACCGGCGTAACCCCGCCGGACCACGAACATCCGAACCACCCATTTCGACCGAATAGGTCGATTACCACTGCGGGCCCCGCTCACGGCCCGGAGTGCCTGTGACGCAACGGATGGCAGAACCCACACGTCCAGCCGATGTTTTCGGGGATCCAGTCGCAGCGACATCCACATCGCCGAGATCACCTGTGGCCGCACGTAGTTCCGGAAGCGGAGTTCATCGACGATGCGGATAGGCAACGTGCAGCACGGCTGGCCACGATCAACGGGCGACCACGTCCTCGCCGAGGAATCCACCCGACTGGTGCCGCCACAGCTGCGCGTATGTTCCTTGCGCGTATAGCAGCTCCTCGTGTGTCCCCTCCTCGACGACTCGCCCGTGGTCGAGCACCACCAGCCGGTCCATCCCGGCCACGGTGCTCAGCCGGTGCGCGACCACCAGTGCCGTACGCCCTTGCATCAACTCCCAGAGTGCTTGCTGCACGAGCAGTTCGCTTTCCGAGTCGAGGGCGCTGGTGGCTTCGTCCAGGAGCAGGATCGGTGCGTTCCGCAGGATAGCCCGGGCCAGCGCGACCCGCTGGCGCTGGCCGCCGGACAGTTTCACGCCGCGCTCGCCGATGAGCGTTTCCATGCCCTGCGGCAGCGCGTCCGCGAACTCGATGACGTGCGCGGCCTCGGCGGCCCGCAGGATCTCCTCGTCCGTAGCGTCCGGACGCGCGAACCGGATGTTCTCGCTCAGGGTCCGGTGAAACATGGCCGGGTCCTGTGGCACGTAGGCGATCAGACTGCGCAGATCCGCCTGCCGGAGCCGGGTGATGTCCTGCCCGCCGATGCGTATGGTTCCGGATTGGATATCCATCAGCCGCAGCAGAAGTTGGGTGATGGTGGTCTTGCCACCACCGGATCGTCCGACCAGGCCTACCTTGGCGCCGCTGGGCACGTGCAGATCCAATCCGCGGAACAGCTGCCGCGCACCCGCGTGCGTGAAGTTCACGCTCTCGAACCGCACGTCGAAGCCGTTGGGCCGCAGTGGTTCCGGATGTTCGATATCGAGCACCTGTGGTTCGTCGAGCAGCAGTTCCGTGAACTGCGCCGCCTCGGTGAGCACGGTCTCCAGCCGCCGGTAGATCTGATTGAACCGGAACATGATCCCGGTGGCGTTGAAGTAGTAGGTGAATGCCACCACAATGGCCTCCACCCCCGCATTTCCGCCGCTGAGGCCCAGCGCGATCAGCAGGCCTATCACGTTGGTGAGCACCAACAACGGCGCGACCAGCGTATCGATCCGCAGGTTCGCGTAATCCCAGGAACGCAACGACTTTCGCCGCGACGAGGCGACCCGCCGCCGATGCTCGGCCGCCTCCTGCGGTTCGGCAGCGAAGGCGCGCACCACCTGCATGTTCGCCAGGCTGTCGGCCACATGCCCGGAAACCTGCGCAATCGCGGCCTCCCGGGCGTCGACGAGCTTCTGGCGGGCCTGGATCAAGGGCATGATGACCAGCGCGGTCATCACGATCATCCCCATCAGCACGACGACCAGCATGGGGTTGTAGCGCCACAACACAACCGAGGCAAACATCAGCGGCACCAGTGCCGCCAGGATCTCGAAGGCCAGGGTGTCCACGAACTGTTCGAACCGAGCCGCGAAGCTGAGCGAGCGCTTCGTCAGCGAACCGGCGAAGTTGTTGTGGAAGAACGCCGCGTCCTTGGCGAGCAGCTCATCCATGGCGAGCACGTAAAGATGCTCGATACCGTAGGCTTCGACTCGGTTCAGACAGTGAATTCCGATGCGCCACAGCAGCTCGGCAAGCAGCAGGGTGGCACCGAAGGCTAGGATATAGGAGGCCAGAGCCCGGAAGCTCGTATCCCCGGTTACCGCGACCCGACCGACCATCACAGCGACGATCAGCGGTGCGATGTACAGGTTGCAGATATTGCCGAGTGCCGGCGCCAGCAGCGCCGAAATCGTTGTGGCCTTGCGAGCTGCCATTTCCCGGCCATAGAAACGCAGCACCAGTTTGACCGCCGTCGCGCGTGAACTCATGCTCCCCCCTCGTCTCGAGTTGAACGAGCGATGCAGTGAGCAATGATCCCGTGTCCAGGGAGGTTACCGCCAGCGAATATCCGCCGACCGCGGGCTGGGTCCGCTCTCGTAACTCTCAGGGCCGCCGGGGTTGCGCCGCCCACGGCGGCCGCGCCGATCCGGTACACCAGCTCGTCGGAGCACTCGCTTTCCGCTGCAATGCCGACGCGGCACGGGACGCAGAGGTCATTCGCGCGCTGGCGATTCGCCACGGTTACGCATTGCCGCACTTGTTTACGGTCGAGTCGCACCTCGATTCGGGCGCACTGCTCAGGTTGATCGAGCGTGTGCATGTGGCAAGGGCAGGTGCGGTGATCGTTCCGGGCATGCCGCATCTGGGCGGCGCTGTCCCGGCCGTGCTCACCCAGGTGTGCAGTGTAATCATGCCCGGACACGTGGTGCTCGGGCGCAGCCTGTATCCCGCGCCGCGACCTTCGGGGGCGGACCGATCGGTGGGTGACCTGTGGTGAGTGCGCCCGGAATCGGACTGCGCCCCTCGGATCTCGGGACTGCGACGGGACGGGTCGCGTTCTACAAGCGCGTCGCCGCTCTCGCAGCCGAAGTCGAACCCGGACCGGATCATCGTGCGCGCGAGCAACTCCGTGCGCTCCTGCCTGCCCGCCCGGGGCAGGCAGGAACTCGGCGCACTCTGGCGTATCACCGCGCCGGGAGGAACCGGACGTGCGTCTGTCGATCGAACTCGCCGAGAACATGCGCGTGGATTTCGCCGCATGCCTGACCGCCGCACTGGTGTTCGTGCAGGTGCGTGCGACGCGAAAGCACCACTCCTGCACATTGACCGTGCACCACGGCGACGCGGCCGGAACTCCCCCGCCTGCCTACCGAGCGCCTCTACATCGAGCCATGACCCGTCCGCCGCCAACATGCCCGTGGCGTTTCGGACAGCGCTGTGTACGTCATTTCAGCGAATCTCCTGGCCGATGCACGCAGAACGTCGGCCAACGTTCGGGGCCTCGACCGTGACATGCTCGCGGCGGCTGCCCGTGAATTGCCTTCTGTCCGTGCAGGACTCCGGCGGAAGTATCGGTGAAGTGAACACTTCCTCCAGCGGGGTGGGGCCGGTGTAGCGGCGGCAGTTGCCGCTGACCCACTCCCGCATGCCGTGGATGCCCTTGCAGGAGATCTCGGCGTGACAGGTACCTATGGCACGGTCGTGCATCGCCAGGTCGTGACCGCAACCGCAGCGCGCGGGAAGTTTCGCCCTCGACCCAGTTCGCCGCCGATGCCCGAAGCGTCCACATACCCAGCCGATACCGACCAGACCGGCACCGACAGCAGAGCTGAGCGGATCCAACATACTCGCAGTACACGTATACGCATAGACGCCGTCATCCGAATCGGAGCTTTCGACAGACCTGCGGTTCGCTACCGTCCGCGAACTGCGCGAAACAGCGGATCTGCCTCCGCGAACGTGCTCTGACTGTGTGTGCGCGATAAATCGTTGCCGTACTTACCGTTTCGACGAGGGTATCGTCAGGCGGAGCCCTGAGGCAATTGGCCGGGTGCGCGGCGATGAAGTGCGAGCTGGATGTCCAGCAGCAGGCGGTCGGCGGGGTCGCCGAGGTCCATGCCGAGGATTTCCTCGACGCGACGGATGCGGTAGCGCAGCGTGTTCGGGTGCACGCGCAGTGCCGCGGCGGCGTTACGGACGTCGCCGTGTTCGCGTAGATAGGCCTCCACGCTGTCGCGCAGGCTCGCGGAATGTTTGCGGTCGTAGTCGAGTAGTGCGCGCAGGCGCGGATCGTGCAGTTCGGCGCGCGAGCCGACGAGGTCGAGCACCTCGCCGAGCAGCACCGCGGTCCGCGACTCGGCGAGGGTGGTCACGCGATGCTTCGGATAGGTCGCGACGGTGTTGTCCAGCACGCGATCGACCTCGGCGCGCGCATCGGCCACCCGGCCGAGGTCAGCGACGGGGCAGGCGATTGCGGCTCGCAACGCCAGCGAGCGCTTCGTTTCCAGCTGTTCGACCAGCTGCCGTGTCCAGTCCGTCACCGTCCGCGCGGACCGGTAGCCGGGAAGCAGGACGTAGACGCGATCACCGAGCGTGGCGGTCACCGAGTCGGCGCGAAAAGAGCTGGCGCGCAAGCGAAGGATGCCGCCGACGGCGGCGGGCTCGGTGGCGGGGGCCTGCTCGGTCGCCGTGAGTGCGAACCCGACCACCGCGGCCGGACCGGTCGGCGGCACACTCAGCGCACTCGCCACCGCCGCCACGTCGACCGCGCCGCCTTCCGCGCCGAACAGCCGCCGGATCAGCCGCGCCTCGGTGGTCGGCGCGTCGAGGGTGCGGGAGATCAGGCGGCCCGCGATGGCCGCGGCACCCCGCAGAACCTCGGCCGCGTCGGGCTTGAACGGCTCAGAGCCTTGCTGGAGCCAGATCGCGCCGAGCGCTCGCGGGGCGCGGACATTCGCGTCCGCGGGATGCCGGATACCGATCACGAGCCTGCGCTTGATGTTCAGCTCGTCGTGCGCGGGCACGTCGATGACCTCGTCGCTGTTGCGCAATCGGTCGTACACACCCCATTTCCGCAGCACGGTCAGGTACTCGCGCGGCCCTTCCCGCCCCAGGATGGACAGCACGCGCAGCTGGTCGGCGGATTCGTCGGATGCCGAGTACGCCAGCACATGCGAGTTCGGGTCCTCGATGGACACCATCCCGCCCGCGTTCTGCGCGACCATCTGCGCCAGCCCGAACAGATCAATGTCCGCGACGACCAGCTCCTCATCCCCGGCCATGTCCATCCTTCGGCCAACTCGACAACGCACTCGCCCCATCTTTGTCCGACTGACTCATTCTTCGGGCAGTTTTCCGGTGTTGACTTCGCCCTACCGGAAAATCACCTAGTACACGCAGGGCGGAGGCAGCCGCCTACCAGCAGGAGGACTCATGGACAACGTCGTGTCGCCACCTCGGCCGGTCAACGAGCCGGTGGGCAGCTTCGCCCCCGGCAGCGCCGAACGCGCGCGCCTGCAGGCGAAACTGACCGAGCTCGCCGCGACGCCGACCGACATCCAGCACGTCATCGGCGGCGAGCATCGGCGCGGTCACGGTCAGCGGCTCGACGTCGTCCAGCCGCACCGGCACGCCGCCGTCCTCGGCACGCTCACCACGGCGGAACCGAACGACGTCGAAGACGCCATCACGGCGGCGACCGCCGCCGCCCCGGGCTGGCGGTCGCTGTCGTTCACCGATCGCGCCGCGATCTTCCTGCGCGCCGCCGACCTGCTCGCCGGGCCATGGCGCGAAACCATCGCCGCGGCAACGATGCTGGGCCAATCGAAGACGGCCTACCAGGCCGAGATCGACACACCCTGCGAGCTGGTCGACTTCTGGCGGTTCAACGTGCACTTCGCCCGCCGCATCCTGGAGGACCAGCCGATCTCGGCACCCGGCGTATGGAACAGGGTGGACTACCGTCCGCTGGAGGGTTTCGTCTACGCGATCACACCGTTCAACTTCTCCGCGATCGCGGGCAACCTGCCCACCGCGCCCGCGCTGATGGGCAACACCGTCGTGTGGAAGCCCGCGGTCACCCAGTCGGTGGCGGCGTACTGGACGATGAAACTGCTGGAAGCGGCCGGCCTGCCGCCCGGCGTGATCAACCTGGTGCACGGTGCGGGACCCGAGGTGTCGAAGGTGGCGCTCGCCGATCGCCGCCTCGCTGGCATCCACTTCACCGGCTCGACCGCAACTTTCCAGCACCTGTGGCGCACGGTCGCGACGAACATCGACCGCTACGACACCTACCCGCGCCTGGTCGGCGAGACCGGCGGCAAGGACTTCGTCGTGGCGCACCACTCCGCCGACCCGGATGTGCTGACCACGGCGCTGATCCGCGGCGCGTTCGACTACCAGGGCCAGAAATGCTCGGCCGCCTCGCGCGCGTTCATCCCGAAGTCGGTGTGGGCCAGGATGGGCCGCGAGTTCGTCGACCGGGTCGCCGCCCTCAGCTACGGCGATGTCACCGACTTCACCCACTTCGGCGGGGCGCTCATCGACCGGCGCGCCTTCGCGAAGAACGCCGACGCCCTCGCCCGCGCCAAGGCGACCCCGAGCCTGACCATCGCCACGGGCGGGCACGCCGACGACAGCGTCGGCTACTTCGTCGAGCCCACCGTGCTGCTCGGCGACGACCCAGCCGACGAGGCGTTCCGCACCGAGTACTTCGGCCCGATCCTGGCCGTGCACGTCTACGACGATTCGGTGCGCGGCTCGTTCGAGTCCACCCTCGACCTGATCGACAAGGGGTCGCCCTACGGCCTCACCGGCGCGGTCATCGCCGAAGACCGCGCGGCCATCGTGACCGCCACCGACCGGCTGCGTTTCGCGGCGGGCAACTTCTACATCAACGACAAACCCACCGGCGCGGTCGTCGGGCAGCAGCCCTTCGGCGGGTCGCGCGCGTCCGGCACCAACGACAAGGCAGGCTCGGCGCAGAACCTGCTGCGCTGGACCTCCGCGCGCACGATCAAGGAAACGTTCGTCCCCGCGACCGACCACCGTTACCCGCACCAGGAGCTGTGATGGCCTTCTCCGGACTGCTCCGGCCCGCCGTGCTGGCGGCCTCCCGTTCCCCGCGCATGGAGCGCACGATCACCCGCCTCCCGGCCACCAAGAAGATCGTCGACCGCTTCGTCGCGGGCGAGACCGAGGACGACGCGGTGACCACGACCTCGGCGTTGCTGCGCTCCGGACGCTTCGTGACGATCGACTACCTCGGCGAGGACACCACCGACCTGGACCAGGCCCGCGCCACCGTGGCGCACTACCTGCGGCTGCTGTCGGCACTGTCGGAATCGGTAGCCGAGGACGAGCGACCCGTGCGACCGCTGGAGGTGTCGCTCAAACTGTCCGCACTGGGCCAATCGCTTCCCCAGAACGGGTACGCCATCGCCCGCGAGCACGCACAGCAGATCTGTACCGCCGCGAGGGACGCGGGCATCTGGGTGACCATCGATGCCGAAGACCACACCACCACCGATTCGACGCTGGCCATCGTGCGTGAGCTGCGCCTGGATTTCCCCTGGCTGGGCACGGTCTTGCAGGCCTATCTCAAACGCACCGAGGACGACTGCCGGATGTTCGCCGGTACCGGATCGAGAATCCGGTTGTGCAAGGGCGCCTACCGGGAACCCGCGTCGGTGGCGTATCAGAGCCGCGCCGCGGTCGACGAGTCCTACGCGCGCTGCTTGCGGGTGCTGATGGAGGGCAAGGGCTATCCGATGGTCGCTACCCACGATCCCGCGCTCATCGACGAGACGCTGCGGTACGTGCACGAAACCGGCCGCGCCACAGACGAATTCGAATTCCAGATGCTGCACGGCATTCGCGACGCCGAACAGCGGCGGCTGGTCGCGGCGGGCCACGCGCTGCGCGTCTACGTGCCCTACGGCGACCAGTGGTACGGCTACTTCATGCGCCGCTTGGCCGAGCGCCCGGCCAACATCGCGTTCTTCCTGCGCTCTTTCGGCCGCTCTGTCTGATTTTGCAGCGCCTGCGGCGCTGTGCTGGTTCGGCCGCGACTTCGTCGCGGCGTGTTCGCGGCCCATCTATGGCTCGCGTCCGAGCGACCGCCGCTGGCGACTGCGTCGCGGACGCGGCGGCCGCTCGGACGCGAGCCGGGCCGCGAACAGGCAATGCTCGATCTCGCTTCGCTCGGAAGCGGTAGCTGGACCGGTGTGGTCGCCCATAGCACCGAAGCATGCACATCGAGGTGCGGTTGACCGCCGCAGCATTCCCTATCCGCGCCTCGGTTCAGCGCCAAAAACCACAGAACTTTATTTGTCCAACTGAACGATCACAGTCGCACTGTGGTCGTATTGAGTAGGCAGCTGGAAATGTGATCTGCGTTACTGCCTCTCCGCGTACCGCAGTGGACGAAAGGAAGTACATGTCCCTCGCGCAGCTACGCAGCCAGATGATGCGCCGTAAACCTCTCGGCGAAATCGAGGAGGAGTCCGCTCCCGCGGATGAGCGACTGGCGCGGTCGCTCGGTTTGTGGCAGCTCACGGCGATCGGCGTCGGCGGCATCATCGGCGCCGGCATCTTCACTTTGGCCGGTGCGGTGGCCCACTCCGTCACGGGGCCGTCGGTGCTCATCTCGTTCCTCATCGCGGGTGTGGCCAGCGGCGCGGCCGCGCTGTGTTACGCCGAGTTCGCCGGGATGGTGCCCAAGGCCGGGTCCGCCTACACCTACGGGTACGTGTCACTCGGCGAGATCGCGGGCTGGTTCATCGGCTGGGACCTGCTGCTGGAGTACATCGCGGTCGCGGCGGTGGTCGCCATCGGCGTGTCCGGGTACTTCAAGTTCCTGCTCGAGCAGGTCGACATCACGCTGCCGGATTGGATGATGGGCGCTTCCGGCACCGGCGAAGGACACGTGGTCGACGTGTTCGCCGTGCTGTTCTGCCTCGGCACGGCCTGGCTGCTCTCGCGCGGCATCCGCAGCGTCGGCCGGTTCGAGACGGTCGCGGTCGGCATCAAAGTCGCCTTGGTCCTGCTCATCATCGTGCTCGGCGTCTTCCACATCGACAGCTCCAACTACACCCCGTACTTCCCGTTCGGCGCGGGCGCGGTGTGGACCGGCGCGGCGACCGTCTTCTTCGCCGTGTTCGGCTACGACGCGATGAGCACCGCCGCCGAGGAGTCCACCGACGGAAAGAAGCACCTGCCGAAGGCGATCATCTACTCGCTGGCCATCGCCATGGTGCTCTACGTGCTGGCCACGCTGGTGTTGACCGGTATGCAGAAATACACCGAGATCAGCCCGACCAGCGGATTCTCCACCGCCTTCGAGTCGGTCGGGCAGCCCGGCGTCGCGAACATCATCGCGGTCGGCGCCATCGTCGGCATCGTCACCGTGGTGCTCACCTTCATGCTCGGCGTGACCCGGGTGTGGTTCGCCATGAGCCGCGACGGCCTGCTGCCGGAATGGTTCGCCAAGACCCATCCGGTCCGGAAGGTGCCCACCCGGGTGACCTGGATCGTCGGCATCGGCTCGGCGTTGATGGCGGGGTTGCTGGACATCACGGTGGTCGCCGAGCTGACCAACATCGGCATCCTGATGGCGTTCATCGTGGTGTCGGTCGCGGTGATGGTGCTGCGGCGCACCCGGCCCGACGAGCCGCGCGAGTTCCGGCTGCCGTTCATGCCGGTCATCCCGCTGATCGGCATCGGGTTCTCGGTGTACCTGATCTGGTCGCTGCCGTGGGAGACGTGGGTACGCTTCGCGGTCTGGCTGGTGGTCGGCCTGACCGTCTATTTCGGCTACTCGCGCACGCATTCCAAGCTCGAGCGCACCGGTTCCGCCGCGCCGGCGGGCCCGCGAACCTCCGAGGGGCACTGACGCCAGCCGCTCGGAGACGGCCGGGTGGGTGGACCGCCACCCACCCGGTTCTCGCCTGAGAGCGCCGGTGAACCGAACCGGCGCGCCGAGAGTGCTCCTTGCAGAATGGTCGCTCGACTCCATACGGTCTTGATATCGGGCATCGATGCCGGGGGCCATACGTGGCGGCTCGCAGGGGCCGAGAGGAGCGGGAGCGGATGGAACTCCAGGATGTCGTCTCGTCAGGCGTACTCGAACAGCGCGAACTGCTGGCGCAGGGGCTTGTCTCAGCGCGACAACTCGTCGAGGCGACACTCGACGGCATCGACGCGGCCGCGGACCTCGGCGCCTTCACCCACGTGCTGCATGCGGAGGCCAGGGCCGAGGCCGCCGAACGGGATCGCGAGCGCGCCGCGGGCGAGGCGGTCGGACCGCTGCACGGCGTCCCGATCGCGGTGAAGGACGAGTTCCACGTCGCCGGTGTGGTCACCACGTTCGGCACCAGGGCGAACTCGACACCCGCCGCGGCCGACGCCGAGATGGTGCGCAGGTTGCGCGCGGCGGGGGCGATCATCGTCGGCAAGACCGCGATGCCGGAGTTCGGGCAATGGCCGTTCACCGAGTCCAGCACCTTCGGGATGACGCACAACCCCTGGGATCCCACCCGCTCCACCGGCGGGTCGAGCGGCGGGTCCGCGGCGGCGGTGGCGGCCGGGCTGGTCCCGGCCGCGCTCGGCGGCGACGGCGGCGGCTCGATCCGCATTCCGTCGGCGTGCTGCGGATTGTTCGGACTCAAACCGCAGCGCGGACGGGTGCCGCTCGACCCGAACGAACACCTGTGGTGGGCGCTGGGCGTCGCGGGGCCGCTCACCCGGAGTGTGCTGGACTCCGCCGTGATCTACGACGTCATCCGCGGCAGCACCCGCACCGACCGATTCCGCGCGCCCGACCCGGAGACGTCGTTCGAGGCGGCGGCCCGCACACCCGCTCGACCGCTGCGCATCGGCTACTGCATGAAATCACCCACGCTGTGGGTGAAACCCGATCCGCTGCATGTGCGTGCCGTCCTCGACACCGCGAAACTGCTGGCGGAGCTCGGTCATACGGTGCTGGAGATCGACCCGGATTACCCGGAAACGACACACGCCTTCTTTCCGCAGTTCTACGGCGGCGTGCGCGCCGAGTTGCCCCAGCTGGAGCATCCCGAACAGCTCGAACGCCGCACCAGGCAGACGGTCAGGGTCGGCGCGTGGGCGCGCCGACCCGTGATCGAATGGGCGATCCGGCGCGGCGAGGCGTTGGCGCGCAAAGCCGATCGCATCTTCGCCGAATGCGATCTGCTGCTCACCCCCACCATCGCGATCCGCCCGCCGCTGCTCGGCGTGCTCGACGGCGCCAGCACAGTGCGCGCCCAGCTCACCTCCGTTCCCATGGTCGCCTACACCGCGGTGTGGAACGTGACCGGACATCCGGCGGCCGCCGTGCCCGTGGGTGTCGGGGAGGACGGGCTGCCGCTGTCGGTTCAGCTGGTCGCTCCCACGAACGGTGAGACGACGATTCTCCCGGTGGCGGCGCAACTGGAGCAGGCACGACCCCAACCTCGCCCGGAGAGGGCCTGGTAACCGAAGAACATTCATCGAATGAGCCGGACTGGCGAACAGAATTCGGTACCTTCGCAGTATGCGCAAGACCGACTCGGCGGGAGGCATGGGCGCCTCCGTCCATCCACCCTCGGGCGTCGCGCTCGACGACATCGACCGGGTCCTGCTCGACCATCTCGCGCGGGACGGGCGGATGACGAACAACGCCCTCGCCGCCGCCGCGGGGATCGCGCCGTCCACCTGCCTGGGACGGGTGCGGGCGCTGGTGCAGCGCGGCGTCATTCGCGGCTTCCACGCCGACATCGACCCGGCCGCACTCGGCCGCAGCCTGCAAGCCATGATCGCGGTGCGCCTGCGCGCGAGCGCGCGCAGGCAACTGGCCGAGTTCGGCGAGCGGATGTCGGCGCTCGACGAGGTGCTCAACGTGTACTTCATCGCCGGCGCCGACGACTATCTCGTGCACGTGGCCACCGCGAACACCGACGAACTGCGCGCGTTCGTGCTGAATCACCTCAGCGCGCATCCCGCGGTCGCCTCGACCGAGACCATCCTCATCTTCGAGCACATGCGGCCCCGGTCGAGCACCGACTGACCACCGCGTCCGGCCCGTTCGTTATGCGGCAGTACTTTTCGCCGCATAGCCGTGCGCCTGCGCCACCGTCGCCGACAGCAGCACGCCGCGGTCGGTGCTCAGCCCCGCGGCCAGTCCCGAATCGGCGGCCAACGCGCCGCGCCATCCCCGATCCGCGAGCGAAACGACATGCGGGAGTGTGGCATTGGTCAACGCGACGGTGGAGGTGTTGGGCACGGCGCCGGGCATGTTGGCCACGCAGTAGAACACCGAATCGTGCACCTGATAGGTCGGCTCGGCATGCGTGGTGGGCCGCGAGTCCGCGAAGCAGCCGCCCTGGTCGATCGCGATGTCGACCAGCACGGAGCCCGGTTTCATCTGGGCGACCAACTCATTGGACACCAGAGTCGGCGCCTTGGCGCCCGGCACCAGCACGGCGCCGATCACCAAGTCCGCCTCGCGCACCGCGGCCTCCACCTCGAGCTTGTTGGACATGACGGTGCGCACCCGGCCGCGATACTGCGCGTCGATCTCGCGCAGGCGGGCGATGTTCAGATCGAGGACGGTGACCTCGGCGCGCATACCGTGCGCCACGGCGATCGCGTTGCCGCCCGCGACGCCCGCGCCGAGCACGGTGACCTTCGCGGGACGCACACCCGGCACGCCGCCCATCAGCACACCGCGTCCACCGGCGCTGCGCATCAGGTGGTAGGCGCCCGCCTGAGCGGCCAGCCGTCCCGCGACCTCGCTCATCGGCGCGAGCAGCGGCAGCGAGCCGTCGCCGCCGGTCACCGTTTCGTAGGCGATCGCGGTGATCCCGGAGGCGAGCAGCGCGTCGGTGCACTCCTTCGACGCCGCCAGATGCAGGTAGGTGAACAGCACTTGGTCCGCGCGCAGGCGCCCGTATTCCTCGGCCACCGGTTCCTTCACCTTGAGCACCAGATCGGCGGTCTCCCATACCTCCTCGGCGCTGTCGAGCACGCGCGCGCCCGCGACCGTGTAGGCCTCGTCCGGGAATGCCGAACCCCGTCCGGCACCTGTCTCGAAGTACACCTCGTGGCCGCGCGAGACGAGTTCGTGCACGCCCGCCGGTGTGCACGCGACACGGTACTCGTGGTTCTTGATCTCGCGGGGGATTCCGATTCGCACCTGCACTCCTGATCGTCGATGGGACGGGTATCGGCGACGCGCGGGAGCGCGATCACCACTCGTCAGGAGTATGAATATTCTGCAAGATCAGGTCTATATATCTGAATATAATTCTCAAATACGTGCGATCTGCATCCAAATCCACGACTACAGGACGCTTCACCGGCTACCGTCCGCAATATCTTCGGACGGTTTCCGGGCGCCTCAGTTCTTCGGCGTCACCAAGACGAGCGGAATCTCCCGTGTGGTCTTCTTCTGGTAATCGCCGTAGGTCGGATACGCGTCGACGACCTTCGGCCACAGCGTCGCCCGCTCCTCCGCCGTCGCCACCCGGGCCGTCATCGGCACCTTCGGGCCGCTGCGCACGGACACGACGACGTCCGGGTTGTCGCGCAGGTTCAGAAACCACGCGGGATGCACGGGGTCGCCCCCACGCGAGGCGACGAGGACATAGGTGTCGCCGTCGACGATCGGCGCGGTGAGCATGACCGCGTGCGGCCGCCCCGACTTGCGGCCGATGGTGGTGAGCTCGAGCGACGGCATGCCCGAAAACTCGTTGCCGAATTTCCCGAAGCTGAGTTTCAACAGGGCGCGATGCGCCGTATTCATGGCCTTCAGCGCGAAATTCGAGGGCATGTGATCCTCACAGTCTTCTCTTCGGACAACTCGGCACGACGGCTGGCGTCAGCGGCGATTCGGACTGTACCGCAGGCGATCACCGCGCCGACCATCCCGACCACCGCGTCACCTCGATGGCGATCACCGGTCCCGGCGGCGGCTGATCCCGGTAGTCGGGATAGCGGGCGGCCAATCGGCGTTTCGCCATATCGGCCTCGGCGGTGTCCGCGATGCGGGCGTCACCGTCGGCGCGCGCCCACCACAGCCGCGTCCAGTCGTCGCTGTACTGGTCGACGAGCACGGTCACCGCGGGGTTCGCCGCGATATTGGCCAGTCGGCGCAGCGCCGTGGTCGTCTTCGGCTTCGCGTCGACGCTGGTGTAGATCCGGTCGCCGACGACGACGAACACGATGGGAACCAGATGCGGGCGCGCCGCCGTTGAAACGGTCGCCAACCGCGCGACCGGACTAGCCGCGAATCGCTCGCGCGCCTGCTCGGAATTCAGCCGCACACCCGCCTCCTAGAGGTCGCGAACCCGCTAATCGGGGATCGAGTCCGTTCCGGCCCCTATGCATCCGGACATTTGCCGTGAAATCCCGGCGATCGCCCACTCCCACGCTACGGTCGAGTCAATGTTTGACCCGTCAACAGGCGTTTCGCCAGAAGGAAGGCGGTAGTGGACATCGATATCACGACGAGGCTGAACCTAGCGTTCGAGATGTGGGAACGCGCGAACGGGCGCCCGCTGGCCGACGAGACGGTCGCGTCATGGCTGACCGCCGCCGGGTACGACCTGACTCCCGGCTACCTGGGGCAGGTGCGGCGCGGGCAGGCCACCACGCTCCCCGAACAGGCCCGCGCCGGGCTGGCGCACGTGTTCGGCCTCGATCCCAACTACTTCGGCTTCGACCCGGGGCCCGGTCAGGCCGAGGACGCCGAAGTGCTCGCGCACCTCGACAATTCGGCCCTGCGCCGCCTCGGACAGGCCGTGGACGGCGTCTCGCTGCGCACCCTGCTCTACCTGGAGTCGGTCGCGGACATCCTCCGCCAGGCCGACGGACTGCCCCCGTCCGAGCAAACCGCACAACTCTGATCGACCAGAAGCAGCGGCTCGGATTGGCCCCCGAAGGCCACCAGGTGGACGGCTCGGGCAGCCCGGTGGGCCGATCTCACCGCTCACCACGCGGCGACACGTCGCCGCGTTCCGGCAGAGGCCGAGCCCGCCACGCCGCGGCGTGCGGGCCACGAAGCACCTCGCCATGACCCACACAGATGGTCTCGACATCCAGTTCCGCCAGCCGCATCACCGCGCGCTCGACGGCGGCGCTGTCGGTGTTGAAGACGCCCGGCATGGTCACGCGCCCCACGTTGGCCAGCGTGTCTCCGGTGAACAGCACTCGATGCTCCGGCACGTGCACGGCGATACTTCCCGCGGTATGCCCGGGGACGGCGATCACTTCCGCTCCCCCGCCGAACGCGATCCGGTCGCCGCCGTCCAGTTCGCGGTCCACCCGGGCCGGTGGGACCGGCGGAATGGGCGGCAGCGCCTCGGCGATGGGAATCTCCCACTCGCGCAGGGTGGGCGGCGGGGCCGCCTGCCCGCCGCGGACCACCTCCGCGTCCGCACGGTGCACCAGCACCTCGGCGCCCCAGCCGCCGATCTCGGCGGCTGCGCCGATGTGGTCGGCATGCGCGTGGGTGATCACGAGCCGCCGCACATCGGCATGCCCGAACCCCAGCTCGCGCAGACCGCGACCGATCGCCTCCGCCGAGCCGGGAAGGCCGCTGTCGACCACGGTCAGTTCGCCATCGTCGTTCCACACGAACACGTTGAGGTCGTTGACTTCCGGGAACTGGAACACGTGCACGCGGGGATGGACCTGGCGAATTCTCACCAGCGCGACGCTAGCCAGCCCGGACCCGCCACAGCAGGGATTCCGCCGCAAGCGAAAGAGACCGGGGCACGGCCCGATTGTTACCGTGACGTATGGCCAGCGAATCCTCTGCGGCGGCACTGCACCGGCGCGCCGAACTCCGCGACTTCCTGCGCACCCGCCGCGCCCGGCTCACACCGGAAGACATCGGCCTGGCCTCGGTGGGGCGGCGGCGGACACCGGGTTTGCGCCGGGAGGAGGTCGCGATCCTGGCCGGAGTCGGCGTGTCCTGGTACACCTGGCTCGAGCAGGGACGCGACATCACCGTCTCCACCGAGGTGCTCGACGCGATCGCCGCGGCGCTGCGGCTGACCGAGCCGGAACGCACGCACCTGTACCTGCTCGCCGGGCTCAACCCGCCGCAGCCGGGCCCGGCGGGCGACGCCGAAGTCACCCCGCAGGTGCACCGGCTGCTCGACGCGTGGGGATTGCGGCCCGCGGTGCTGCGTGACCGGTACTGGAATCTGCTCGCGATCAACGACACCGCTCGCGCGGTTTTCGGATTCGGCGACGCCGACTACAACTGCCTGGTCTCGTTCTTCACGAATGCCGGGTACCGCGGCATGCACACGCAGTGGAACGCGATCGCGCCCGCGGTGGTCGCCGCCTTCCGCGCCGATGCGGCGCACTCCCCCGGCGACCCGCGATTCGGCAAGGTGATCGCCGAACTCGGCGCCGCCAGCCCCGAGTTCGCCGAGATGTGGGCCCGCCACGACGTGAACGCCCCGGTGCAGGCCGTGAAGGCGGTGCGTCATCCCGAGGCCGGTGACCTGTTCTTCGATACGACGACCCTTGCGGTGGCGGACAATCCGGACTGGTTCCTGGTGCTGTACAACCCGCAACCCGGCACCGAGACCGCGGACCGCGTGGAAGGGCTGATGCGCGTCCGGCTCGCCGCCCCGGCGTGACCGTAGCCTGGTGGTACCACACCTAGGTCAACCGCACACTGTTCGCCCAGTGCGCCCTTCGGCACGCTGATTCCCATGACGCACAGCATTTCCCGATTCGACGGCAAGATCGCGCTCATCACCGGCGGCTCCAGCGGCATGGGCCTGGCCACCGCACGCCGGTTGCTCGCCGAGGGCGCACAGGTGATCATCACCGGCCGGGACAAGACCCGGTTGGACGCCGCGGTCGAGCAACTCGGCGACGACCGCGTGCTGGCGATGCCGGGCGACGCGGGGAGTCCGGCCGATCTCGACGCGCTCACCGCCGCCATCCGCGACCGGCACGAACGGCTGGACGTGGTGTTCGCCAACGCGGGCGTCGCCTCCTTCCGACCGTACGGCGAGATCACCGAGGACGAATTCGACCGGGTCGTCGCCATCAACGTCAAAGGCGTGTTCTTCACCATCCAGAAGACCCTGCCGCTGCTGTCCGAGCACGCGGCGATCGTCATCAACGCCTCCTGGACACTGCACCGCGGTCTGCCCGGCGCCTCCCTGTACGCGGCGACCAAAGCGGCCGTACACAACCTGGCGCATACCCTCGCCGCGGAATTGGCGCCCAAGGGAATTCGCGTCAATTCCGTGAGTCCCGGGTTCATCGAGACTCCGATGTTCCACGACAACGTCGCTCCGGACGCGCACACCGCGGTCGTCGCCGAGGTGGCGAGCGGTCGGCTCGGCACCGCCGAGGATGTCGCCGACGCGGTGGCCTTCCTCGCCTCCGACGAGGCGTCCTACGTCAACGGGCAGGACCTGATCATCGACGGCGGACTGGTCGCGGCCGTCTCCCGTCCGATGATGTAGCCCGCGCGAAATCCGGTTGACGGCCGGTTCCTGCCGCTCAGTACAGTGGGCCGGTGATTCGCACCGCGGCGCTGGCCCACATCCGGGATCGTCGCCTGCTGCAGGCGCGTTCGGTCGGCAAGGACGTCTTCTACATGGCCGGCGGCAAGATCGACCCCGGGGAGACGCCCGAGGCCGCGTTGCGTCGTGAGGTGCGCGAGGAACTCGGCGTGGGCGTCGTCTCCTACGCCGAACTCGGGGTATTCCATGCCGAGGCGTACGGGCACTCCCCCGGCACCCGGTTGCACATGACCTGTTTCACCGCCGAACTCGACGGTGAACCCCGACCGACCAGCGAGATCGCCGAGCTGCGCTACTTCACCGTCCGCGAGTACGCCGCCATGGACCACGTCGCCCCCGGCTCGATGATGGTGTTCCGCAGGCTGCACGAACTCGGCGCGGTCGACTGGTAGCCGCCGAGGATCCCGGCGCACCGCGCTTCACTCGCCCGCCGCGTTTCCGGCCCCGAATCAGCCGGATCGGTGTAGTTGCTCCCGCCGGAACCGGACCGCGATAACCAGCAGCCGGAGCACCAGGCCGATCAGGACGAGATTGCCCAGCATCTGGGTGAGCACAACGACCCGGGAGACCTCCGACGTGGCCACGATGTCGCCGAATCCGACTGTGGTGAAAACCGTTACGCAGAAATAGAGGGCGGCGACCCGCGTCAGCGGCTCGCTGAAGTCACCGGGAGAGGTATCGGACATCACGGCGTAGACCGTCGCGTAGCCGACGAGATAGAAGCCGAAAGTCGCCGCCAGCGCCTGCAAGGCCTGCGCGACCGGGTCGGCCGCACGCAGCACTTGCCGGATCTGCCAAGCACCTACCGCGCATACTGTCACCAGACCGAGCAGCAGAAGCACCAGCGTGTGTATGTCGCTGACGTGGGTGAAAGGCAGCGAGAAATACGCCAGCAGCAACGCGGTGATGGTGACGACCGGCGACAGCAGCCCTCGGCGGAGCACCCGCCGCCGGTCTGCGGCTGATCCGCTGTGCGCACCGTTCGCTGTCGACATCGAAGGTCCCCTCCGCATCGGCGTCCGGCCCGGCCGCCTGCTGGGTCACAAGGAGCATGCCTACTGCCGGATCGACGCTACCGCCCCTGCCCACCGAAGTAGATCACTTCCGGTGCCGAATTCCGGCCGCGACGGTGTTCCGGGTATCGAGCGACGTCGAAAAGACCGTCCGGATGAGGCAACTATGCAAGGATCTGTGCACCGGCGTAATCGATCGACGTACTCGGATCCGTTACCGGGATTCGATACCGCACAAATGCTGATCAATTCCAGACATCGAATGACGCAAACCGGAATTCTCCAACCGACCAGGAGTAGGCCGATGATATCCAGGAAAAGCGTCACCGGAATTGCCGCTACGGCCGTCGTGCTGCTCATGACCGCGGCATGCGGCACCGACGACGGCGCGGAGACGACGCCGACGACCGAGCAGACGCACCCGATGCGCAGCAGTGTCGCCACGACCGCGCGGAACGCGATCCAGGATGCGGTCAACGCGGCGCTGGCCGCCGCGCCGATCACCTTCGACAGCGGCAGCTCGGACCTCAGTGGCGGAGACGTCGCCACCATCAAAGCGGTAGCGGTTCCCTTGCGGGGCACCGACGCCAAGGTGGAGATCACCACCTACGCCAAGGATGCGAACGCCGCGACCGCCAAAGCCTTGGCCGAGGCCAGAGGCGACAACGTCGCGGCCGAGCTCGAGTCCGAGGGCATCGACAAGGCGCGCATCAGCGTGAAGGCCGAGCCCAACCCCACTGACGAGGACGTCAAGGTCGACGAGGCGCAGATCGAAGTAGTCGCCGACTAGGCGCGGATTCGCCGTCGACACCGTCGGCCATACTTGGGGCATGGTCGCCGTTACACGCACCCCTCGCAGCAGCTGGATCGAACAGGGCCTCGCGGCGTTGGCGGCGGGCGGCCCGGAGGCCGTGCGGATCGAGAGCCTGGCGGCGGCGCTCGGGGTCACCAAAGGCGGTTTCTACGGGCACTTCGCCGACCGGAACGCGCTGCTGGCCGAGATGCTCGACACCTGGGAACGCGAGACCACCGACGACGTCATCACCCGCGTGGAACGCGAGGGCGGAGACGCGCGCGCGAAGCTGCGGCGTGCGGGTCTGCTCACCTTCTCCGATGACCGGCTGCGCCCGATCGACCTCGCCGTCCGCGATTGGGCCCGGCGCGACCCCGGCGTCGCCGAGCGGCTGCGCCGGGTGGACAACCGGCGCATGGACTACTTGCGCGAGCTGTTCGGCAGCTACTGCTCGGACCCGGAGGAGGTCGAAGCCCGCAGCATGCTCGCCTTCTGCCTGGCGATCGGCAAACACTTCCTCGCCGCCGATCACGGCGGGCGCACCCGCGAGGAGGTCGTCGCGCGGGCCGGGAGCTTCATCCTCGACCTCCCGAACGGGTAGCCCCGGAAATTCGGTGGTGGCCTCGCGGCGGGCGGCGGTAGGGTTGCGCGACCTCGCCAGCGCGAGGGTTTGCCGACGTGTGAAGGAGTGGTTTATGTCCCGGCGAGCGCCGAGCGCGCCTCACCGTGTGGATTCGAACGACCCGTCCGGCCACGCCTGACCCAGCCGACGCCGCAAGCGCTTGTCGAGGCGCGCTCGGTCTTCTCCTGCTGCATTGCACACTGCTCAGTTAGGAGTGATCCGGGTGTCGAGCAACACCTCTTCGTCCCATCGCGGTCCCAGCCCGTCGCTGCGGACCGATACTTTCACCTGTGTCCGCTGCGGGCTCGTCGTCGCGACGCTCGCGCCGGACCACAGCTGGCGCAACCACTGCCCGAGCTGCCTGAGTTCCCGGCACACCCACGACCAGGTCGAGGGCGGCGCGTCCGACTGCGGGGCCCGCATGGCTCCGCTCTCGATCGCCGTTCTGCGCACCGGCGAATGGGCCGTGGTGCACCGGTGCACCCGCTGTCACGAGCTCGCGCTGCACCCCGTGTGCGGCGATGACAATCAGCTGATGCTGATGCGCATGGCCGTGCGCCCGCTGGCCGAGCCGCCGTTCCCGCTCGAAGTGTTCGGCGATCTGTAGGGGGTGCGTGATGCCACGAAGGAAGCCAGAGGCACGTCGTCCCCAGCGCGCCAAGCACGTATTGCACGGGCGCGGAGGCGAATCCGGCGACATGTTCCGCTGCTTGGCGTGCCGCAGGGAGGTCCCTGTCGTCGCGCCGGGCACCGCGCACCGCAATCACTGTCCGCACTGCCTGGCCAGCAAGCACGTCGACCGGCGTGTACCGGGCGACCGGGCCGAGTCCTGCCGCGGCCGGATGGCCGCGGTGAGCATGTCGGCCCGGGACGACGGCGAATGGCTGCTGGTCCACCAGTGCCTGGCCTGCGGCTGCGTCCGGGCCAACCGCATCGCGGGCGACGACAACGCGGTGGCGCTGATGCGGATCGCGTTGCGCCCGCTGGCGGATCCGCGGATCGGCCGCCGGGTACTGCTCTCGCTGTGACCGACCGGTGAAACCCGCTCGGGCCGAGTCGTTCTCGGCCCGAGCGGCCATCTCGATCAGCTCGACCCGGCGTAGTGCTACGGACCGGTTCCAACCGGCCGCGGACGACATCGGCTCTACGCGCACACAGACACCTCTTGACGCAACCAACTGGTTGCAATACTGTCAGTGGCAACCGATTGGTTGCTATACACTGGAGGTTGTTATGGGATTCCCTGATCAGATCGTGCGGACAGTCGAGCTCGCCCACGCGCCCGCCAAGGTGTGGGCGGCGCTGACCACGACAGAGGGCCTCGGCACGTGGTTCGGTCATTCGGCGACGATCGACCTGCGTCCCGGTGGCGCCGCGCAGATGACCTGGAAGAACGGCCACAGCGCCGATATGCGGATCGAGCGGGTCGAGGAGCCGAACGTGTTCGGGTTCACCTGGCACATCTACGGATTGCCAGAAGACGACCCACGCCGCACGTACGTCGAATTCACGCTGGAACCGGTCGGCGCGGGGACCCGGCTCACAGTGACGGAAACGGGCTTCGCTCAACTGTCGGCCGACGACCACCGCAAGGCCTTCGACGGCAACACCGAGGGCTGGGCGAGCGAGCTGGGTGAACTGGTCGAATACCTTGACGCAGCCTGACATCGAGGCGGTCGCCGAGCAGGTCTTCGTCGCCCTGGCCGACCCCAGCCGCCGCGGCATCCTGGCCGCGTTGGCAGCCGGCGGCCCCGCTACCGCAACGGATCTGGCCGATCGCCTGCCGATCACGCGGCAGGCGATCGCCAAGCACCTCGCCCTGTTGGCGGACGCGGGCCTGGTGACCGCCGAACCCGGAGAACGACGCCGGATCCGCTACCGGCTGAACTCCGGCCCGATGCAAGTGGCGCAACAGTTTCTGGCCGCGCTCACCCGCGATTGGGACAGCCAGCTCGACGCATTGCGGAGACACCTCGACGAGCGTGGCAGGTAGTACTACTTCGGAACGTCCGCACCATGCCAGCGCGGGTCCCGGCCCAGGAGGGCCGCGATGTTGTCCATCGCGGACAGCGCTCGGTCCTCCGCAAGCGACGGATGGTAAACCCCGCCCGGACCATTGAGCCGGCTACCCGGGGCCGTGATCGACCGCGCGATCGGCAGCGCTGCCGCGGTGAGACGGTCCGGCACCGTGCAGGGCCGGCCGAGCGCACGCGCCAGGTCCCAGCGGTGCGTCAGCATGTCGACGAAGTGGACCGAGAGCACCAGATCGGTCGCCATCGCGCCGGCTTCGGGCAGATGCACGACATCGCCGGTCCGTTCCATCGCCACCACCCACCGGGCGGCGGTGCGGGCGAAGCCATCGCGTGGATCGTCGACATGGCCTTCGAGCGGCGCGAACACCGTCGCGATGACGGCCTCATGTCGTTCGTTCATGTGCTCGATCAGGTCCGCGACCGTCCAACCGGTACACGGCGTCGGCGCACCGAGGTCGACATCGGAGACGGTGGCCACATCGTGGCCGATCAGCGCCAAGGCCGTCGCGTCGAGCCGCAGTAGATCGCTCAAGGTTCCTCCATAAATTAACGTCCGGTCGTTCGCTATCAGGTTAGCGAACGACCGGACGTTATGATGGGCTTCGTGTCTCCACGCAGTTCACACGCCGAAGCGGCCCGCACCAAGGAACGGATCGTCCGGGTCGCCGTCGAGGACGCGTCGCGGATCGGTGTGGACGGCCTCACGATCGGCGCACTCGCCGACCGGCTCGGTATGAGCAAGGCCGGTGTCGTCGGCCCCTTCGGATCCCGCGAGAACCTGCAGCGCGCCGCGCTGGAACAGGCTGGACGAATCTTTCGCGCAGCCGTCATCGAACCACTCGCCGAGTTGCCACCGGGCGCTGGTCGCCTGGCACGGCTGATCGACATCTGGATCGAGTACCTGACCGAATGCCCTTTTCCTGGAGGGTGTTTCGTCACCGCGGCATCGACCGAACTGGATGGACGGCCGGGGCCCCTGCGCGACCGGCTGCGGACCGTGGTCACCGACTGGCGCATCTTCCTCACCGCCGAAGTCACTGCGGCGCAAGCTGAAACATCCGCCCTGCGTCGACCTGCCGAAGAAGTCGCCACCGTCCTCATCGGCATCTCCATGGCGGTGAACCAGGAGATCCAGTTGCTCGGCGATCGTTCCGCCGCCGACCGCGGAAGAGCCGCCATGCGCAACGCGGCCGGACTGCCCGCACCCACTGAGCTTTGACCAGGTGCGGTCCACTCGCCCTCTGCGGCCATGATGCCACCCGACTTTTTCGGCCATGTAACCGGTTGCTGGGGCGCGTTTTTCATCTTCGCATTCGTCGCTGAAACATCGGTAACGGGTCGAACTCGGGTGACGAACACCTAGTACGGGGTCAGCCGCAGGACAGGGGAAGCATCGTGCCGGATCCGCGCTATGAACATGCCAAGATGCTGCGGCGAGACGGGCGGGCGGCCGAGGCGAGCGCGGTGCTCGCCCAGCTGCTGGCCGATCGGCCCGGGGATATCGGCGCCCGCTACGCGCTGGCGGTGTGCCAGCTCGATCTCGGACGACGCCGCGAGGCGCGGGAGAGTCTGCTGCGGGTAGTGGACGCGCATCCCGGACACTATGCGGCCGAGTACCAGCTCGGCAGGATCCAGCAGGACGAGGGCGACCTCGCCGGTGCGGCCGCCAGATACCGGAAGGTACTGGCGGTGAACGACTTCGCCGACGCTGAGGCCCGGCTCCACCAGTGCGAGCGGGCGACGGCGGTGCCGCCGGTGCGGCGGATGATCGAGCAGTCCTTCGTCGCCGACAAGGGCAACGATCGCAAGAGTCTGCGGCTGCGCGGGCGGCACATCCTGCCGCTGAGGTCGGCGGGGATTCTCGTGCTGATGATCCTCGCGATACCGCTGCTCAGGCTGATCGATGTCGAGGGCGGGTTGCTGCTGGTCTACCCGATGTTCCTGCTCGCGCTCGGACTCGTTGCCAACATCCTCCTCTCCCCGCTCACCATCTTCATCCGGACCCGGATGTACACCGCTCAGCTCTACGACCATGGCATGGATGTGAGCACCGGCGTGCTGCGCCGCGTCAAGCAGTTCGTCTGGTACTACCAGATCACCGAACCACCGACATATGTCCGCAAGCCGCTGAACTACCTGACACATACTGCGTCACTGAGCGTGTCGTACAACGACACCGCGTCCACCACACGGCGCGTCGAGCTCCGCGGCATCGGGTCGCCCCGCGAAGTCGAAGAGGTGCGCGGCTTCCTGCAGTCGCGGATTCCGCCGGAGCGGCTGCCGATTCGCGGGCCGTGGACCTGACGGCCTCACATACCGGGCATCGGGCCGAACTCGGCCGGACCCCCGAATCCGCTGTCACCCGACGGCGAACCCGTGTGCTCGAAACCCTGGCCCGGTGCGCCGGTACCCGAGTGGAAGCCGTGGTCTCCGAGCGGATCGCCGAAGTCGAAGCCGAGGTGCGCCGGTTGGCCTGACGCGGGCGAACCGACAGCCTGGCCATGGGCTGGGCCACTCGCCAGCGGTGGCGCCGACTCCTTCTGGTGTTCGAAGTGGTTTTCGAAGGTCTTGACCGGCTTGTCTTCCGTGTTGATCGGCTGCCCGCCGGTGTGGACGGGGTTACGTATCTGGCCGTCCCACTGATGATCCGGCTGGCCGGAACCGGGAGTCGCGGCGGGCGGGCGCGGGTGACTTCCCGAGTGATGGTTGGTCGTGGACTGGTGGTGCGAAGAGTGGGCTCGGAATGCCTCGGCGGTCGCCTCGGGGACACTCCCGACCTGATAGACCGCTGTGTGCCCCGATGTCGTCGAACCCGCATGTCCGGCCGACGGCCCCACGTGTTCTGCGCCCCCGACGTGCCCGGCACTTCCCGCGTGACCAGCGACCCCGGCCTGCCCCGCGCTCACCGCATGCCCAGCACCGCCCGGAATCCCCGGGCCTCCCGCATGACCGGCACCTATCGCATGGCCGCTGTTCCCCACCGCCCCCGTGGAAGCGATTGGACCGGCCGTCGCATGTGGTACCGAAAACTCCTGCCCCGCCGCATGTGGCACCGCCGAAGGATGGTTCGACTGGTCACCTTTGCCGAAATGGTGCAGCGTATGCGGCCCAGGCGGCAGCGGGTCATGGTGTTTGAACTCCATGAGCTGCTTGTTCACGTCGTGATGCTCGGCCCCGAAATCCGCCCCCGGCAATGGGTCGCCGTGCTGCGGTATCGCCCCGGCATGAAAGTCCATGCCCGGCAACGTGTGCCCATGCTGCTGAGGCTGCGCGGGCTGCTGTGGCTGCGGGTTCATGGCGGCTCCTTGGATGGCGCTGTACGGGGCAAGGTGATAGTCGATGCCCGACGCTGTCGGCACAGTCGAGGCGGCGCGCTCGTCCGCGGATCCCCTGTCCACCACACTGATTCACCGATTCCATCGTGGGCGTCGGGCACGCCGTTAGCGATCGATATCGATGCGGGGAGCCGGAATCCGCCGAAGTACCGGCGTCGATCCGGTCGCAACCACCGAGCGACGCCAGCCTTGCCGAACCCGAGCCCCCCGCACCCGGCTCGGGCGGACAGCACAATTACCGAGCGATCGCGGGCGCGCCCATGACCACCGAGGTATCAATCGGGGAAGTGGCACGGTGCAGCCCGCGGCGGTCGTAGGCGTAGGTGACGCCCGCGCCGAGGAGCAGGCCCACGCCGAGGCCGAGCACCGTCATCCACAGCCCCTGGCCCAAACCGGCTTCGATATGCGCGTCGAAGAACAGGATGGCGCGCACCGCCAAGTAGATCTGGTGCATGGGTTCGAACGCGGCCAGTTTCGCGATGTAGGTGGGCGTCGCTTCCAGGGGGACCGTGGCCGCCGAGGACGGCAGGCCGAGAACGACGAACAGCACCAGGTTGACCATCAGTCCCGCGGTGCCGAAGGCGGCGAGGACGGCCAGCGCGGTCACGCCGACGGCGATGATGGCCAGGGTTCCGTACAGCCACAACAGCAGCGGACTGCCCAGCGGAACGTCCAATGTCGTTGCCACGGCGAGGAATATCCCGGACAGAATCGGCGCCGCGGTGGCGATGACCGCCCATTTCACCAGCAGGGTGCGGAAGCGGGAAATCCCGGTGGCCGGGGGATGCACGAACCACGGGCCGTATTCGGTGGGAGTGAAGCCGAGGACCGAATCGACCAGAGTGTGGATGATCATGGCGCCGGTGAAGCCCGCGAGCAGCAGGATCAAGGTGTAGAAGAACGCGACGAGGCCCTGCCCGGCGGATTCGTCCATGGGATGGTAGGGCGCGGTGACGATCTGCACCGGGTCGGTGAGCATCAGCCGGGCGGCGCCACTGGGCTCGGTCGGCGTGCCGGGACCCGCGGCGAGGGCGGCGTTCACCTGATCGGTCAGGTTCTTGCCGACCGTCTCGTCCACGCGGTTCAGCGCGCGGTCGGCGATACGCTGCATGATCCCGGTGGTGTAGGGGCCGACGCGGGGGTTGGTGTGGACCGTGATCACCGGGCGCTCGATCTCGCCGGGCACCACGGCGCCCGCGCCGAGGATGGCCAGCCGTTTGGTGAAATCGGACGGGATGACGATCGCGCCGTAGACCTCGCCCTCCCCCAACTGTTTGCGCGCCTCGGAGATGCCGACCACGCGCAGGTCGATCTTGTCCGGCGAGATGCCCGCGACAAGCGCGTCGGTGACCTGAGCGCCGATATTGGCGGGCTTGCCGTCGATCGTGTCGCCCACGTCCTGGTTGACCAGGGCCACCGGGAAGTCGTGCAGGTTCTTCTCGGTATTGCCGGAGTAGCCGAGGTACATGGTGGCGAGCAGCGCCGCGAAAACCATCAGCACCGCGATCGGGGCGGTGAAGGTCCGAACCGTCATGCGAGTCAATGTAGTCAGTGCCAACAAAGTAGGCAACGACTACATTTTGTTATCCTGCATACACCATGCCGATCAGCCCAGCCCGCCCCTACCATCACGGCGACCTGCGCGCCGAGCTGCTGCAGCGGGCCGAGGTGACGCTGCGCGAGTCCGGAGTCGACGGCCTGTCGCTGCGCGGGCTCGCCCGCGACATCGGTGTCAGCCATGCCGCCCCGACCAGGCATTTCAAGGACAAGCAGGCGTTGCTGGATGCCCTCGCGGTGTTCGGATTCGAACGCCTCGCCGCCGCCTTGCAGCAGACCACCACGGGCTCGCTCGACGGGCACGTCCGCGCGCTGGCCAAGATCTATCTCCGGTTCGCGACGGAGAACCCGGCGCTCGTCGCGCTGATGTTCGCCCGCAGGCACAGCCCAGCCGCGGGCGACGCGATGTCCCGGGCGGTGGACGCGGTCTTCGCCACACCGGTCGCGCTCATCGCCGAAGCGCAGACGCGGGGTGAGGTGATCGCGGGCGATCCGCGCCGCATCGCGCTGTCCGCGGTCGCCGTCCTGCAAGGCCTGGCCACCTTCGTCAACTCAGGCGTGATCGCCGCCGAGACCGCCGAAGAACTCTTGGACGAGACCACCACGCACATGATCGAGGGGCTGCGCCCACGTCCGTGAGGCCGCGCCACGGCGCTGGACCGATCGGCGAGCCTTCGAACTCGCGGCCCACCCGGCAAACCGCGGCTGGCCAACCTGAGCGGCCCGAGCCCTGCCGAGATAACGTTTGCGGCCACTGCGCAGGAACCGTCCCCTGAGACGGCGACCAGGGTGGCAGCGATCGGCCCGGTTCGCACCCCGCCCGTCAGCTGCGCACCCCCGCCAGCAGCTCGTCGATGCGAGCGCGCAGCGACCGGCCCGCGGCGCGTAGGGGTTCGGCCGAGCGGAGCGTGCGACTGAGGACGAAGGCGCCCTCGAGGGCGGCCAGAACGGCGAGGATGAAGTCGCGGGCGTCCGGAGCGGGCAGGCCGCGGCGGACGAAGTAGGCGGTGCCCTCGTCGATCCAGGAGCCGATGACCTCGGCGGCGACGTCGCGGAGGGCGGGTTCGCTGTCGGCGATCTCGCCCGCGACGGTCCCGACCGGGCACATGTTGATCCAGCCGGTCTCTTCGATCTGTTCGGCGGCGGCTTCGAAAGCGGCGGGGACGGCGTCGCGCAGGTCGTCGTGCGGGTCGAACAGCAGCGGGAGCAACTGGATGTAGGCGGCCCCGGACGTGCGCAGCGCCGCGGCGGCAACCTGTGGTTTCCCGCCGGGAAAGTGGTGGTAGAGCGAGCCCATCGGCGCGCGGGCGGCGACGGTGATCTGCTTGACGCTGGTTCCGGCGTAGCCCTGCGTGCGCATGAGCTCCGCCGTCGCGGTGACGAGACGTTCGGAGGTGCTGGTTGACATCTTCTCGGTCACCCCACCAGACTAGAGCAAGTACTCTAGAGCGATCGCTCGAACGGAGGCATCATGCCCACCATCGACCTTTCCGCAGGACCGGTGCACTATGTCGAACGCGGCGAAGGACCGCCCGTCGTCCTATTGCACGGCCTGCTGATGAACCACACGCTGTGGGACGAGGTACTCGACCTACTCCCCGGCGGCTTCCGGTACGTGCTGCCGGACCTCCCTCTCGGCGCGCACCCCATACCGCTGAAGCCGGGCGTCGACCTGAGCCTGCGCGGCCTGAACCACCTGGTCGCCGAGTTCCTCGCCGCACTGGATCTGCGCGAGGCGACCCTCGTGCACAGCGACTGGGGCGGCGCGCTGTTCCTCACCGCTTACGGGCTCGACGAACGCGTCGGCAGGCTGATCCTGCTGCCGTGCGAGGCCTTCGACAACTTCCCGCCCGGCCTGCCGGGTAGGATGGCGACCGTCGCGACCTCTCTGCCCGGCGGAATCTCCTTGGCCCTGCGGCAATTACGCGTGCCGTGGCTGCGTCGCTCACCACTGCTGTTCGGCTGGATGGCGCGCCGACCGCTGTCCGACGAGCTGGTGCGCGGCTGGACCGAACCCGGACTGCGGGACGCCCGCATCCGGCGCGACCTGCTCGCCTACACCAAATCGGGCCTGCGCAAGCGGGAGCTCATCGCCAATACCGAAGCGCTGCGGAACTTCTCGGGCGAGGCGTTGATCCTGTGGTCCTCGGCGGGCAAGGTGATGCCACGCGAGCACGGGCGGCGGCTCGCCGAACTCATCCCGCGGGCGCGGCTGGTGGAAATCGACAACGCCTACGTGCTTTCCATGCTCGACCAGCCCGCCGCGGTCGCCGAGGCGATGTCGGCGTTCCTCGTCGGACACCGCGCCACTCCGGGGCCGAACACGCGGTAGACGTTCATGGGCGGCATGAGGTTCCACCTGCGCCTCGCGCCGGAGCAGACAATTTTCGTCGGGCACCGCCATTGCGCGAACAGGCACGGCGACGGCCCCGGGCCGACCTCGACCGGCCGCCGAATCCGGCTCAGACTTTCGCGATGGCCAGTTCGGCTGGAGCCGAGGAGATCTCCGGGATCTCGGACAGCCCAGCGAACTCGTCCGGACCGCGCCGCCGCGTCCGGTAGTGGATACACTGGAGCAGGCCGATCCCGATGAGTCCGGCAACGGTTGTCGCGATGCCGAACCGGCTACCGGGCGGGCTCCAGTCGACGACCAACTCCGCGTTGTCGGTGCCCGCGGGGATGTCGACGGCAAGGAACACGCCGCCGATCATGTGGGCGGCCAGCTCCCGGCCGTTCAGCGTGACCCGGTGGCCGGGCCAGGCCAGCCGCGCGAACACGACGCGCCCGCCATCGGCCGAGCTCACCACGGCGCGGGCGGTGATGTCGTCCAGGGAACTGCTCGACACCGCGGTGACGCCCGCGGTGTGCGCGATCGGGCCGTTGCGCGTGGACCCCCGCCCATCGGCGCGTTCCAGCACCCAGATGTGCCGTTCGTGTCCGGGGTAGTCGGCCCATCGCCAGCCCGGGGGCGCGGGACGGTCGCGCGCGTCGGGGTACTGCACGCGATGCAGTACCACCCTGTCGACCTTCATCAGATCGACAATAGGTGCCCCCGTGAGTGTTTCGGTCGCGAAAGCGCGCCGGTAGGCGTCGGGACAGGTGCTGCCGTCCCAAGCCATACACAACATGCCCGCGAAAGCGGCGTGGCCGATGGGTGTGTAGGCGTTGACGTAGTCGAGCCCGACGGCCTTGGCGTAGTTGCCGATGGCCAGCGAGCCGTAGGCGCCCGCGAGGTTCCTGTCCTCGGGGCGCAGGGCGGCGCGGTCGGCCAGTTGCAGGGTGAGGCCGTCGAAATCGGGGAAGGCCGCACGCATCGCCGAGCGCCGTTCCGGGAAGTCGTAGGACATCGGCGTCGTCGGCGCCCCTCGCACCTGCTCGTAGGCGATGGGGAACATGGCGGCGATGGTCAGGGCGCACGCGGCGACGGTCCCGCGGTTGCGGGCCAGCCATACCGCGGCGGCGCCGAGCGCGCCGACCGCCAGCACCGCGACCACATGGCGCAGCACTAACTCCGGCGCGGCGGAAACCGACCGGACGAACAACAGCCCGACGAGCACCGCGGCGGCCGCGACGCGACGGCGCGAGGCGGCGAACGCGCCGTAACGACTGAGCAATACGCACACCAGCACGAGCAGGACGACGGCCAGCATCGGCAGGACCCGGGCGGGCCAGCGCAGCGGCCCGATGGCACCCGGCCCGGCCGTCCACATCAGCACCGCCGTCGCGAAGAAGGCCGGACCGCTGAACTCTCGCGCCGCGGCACGCGCGGCACGCCAGTCGACGAACGCGAGCGCCGGGATGAGGAACCAGGCGATGTAGACCATCGGCAGCGGCTGGACATGTCCCCACCATGCGGTGAACGCGGGCGTGGTGCTGGGCAGGCTGGCATTCAGCGACTCCGACCACGGCACGGTCAGGAAGGGATCGTTGTGGATCTGGACGCTGCCCCGCCAGGTCACCTGCGAGGACAGAATCCCGGACAGATTCGCGATCGCCGCCGTGAGCGCGGCGCACCCCGCCGCCAGGCACAGTCGCACCGTGGGCGCCCACCGGCGCTGATACACCACCTCACCGGCCGCGACCGCGGCGATGATCAGCGCGGATTCCACAGCTGGAAAGGCGTATTGGACGGTGAGCGTCAGATACAGGAAGACGAACAGCGGCAGCGGTCCACTCCGACCGCGGGCATACCGCACCGCCGAGGCCCAGGCGTGCACCATCCACGCGGTCGCGACATGCGGGGTGAACCAGCTGGCCTGATCGAAGAACAAGAACCAACCGCTCAGCGGGAACGCGATCCCCGCCACCGCCGCCCAGCGGGGACGGGCTCCGTAGGCGAGGCAGATGCGGAACACGCCGAGCGCGGCGATGATCGAGAAGACCAGCTTCACCGCCGTCGCGTAGGCTGCCAGATCGTCCATCGACGGTGCGAGCAGGTAGACCAGCAGCTGCGGCGGGTTGAACAGCGCCGCCTCTTCCAGGGTGTAGTTGCCCGCCATCCATTCGTGTGGCACGAGGGCCGGAAAAAGACCGTCGCGCAACAGCTCTCCGAGGCGGACCCACATCGGCGCGTACTGGGCCTCGGTGTCGTCGGTGTAGTAGTGCCTGGCGTCGCCCAGCAGCACCGCCGCGTACCCGGCGATCACTCCGATGACGGTGGCCGCACCCCAGACGTAGTGCTCTTTTCGCGCACCGGGCGCCGCGGCAGTTCTCACAAGGCGCGGAGTCTAGCGGCGACGAGTGAACACGTCACGACCGGTTCGCACGATTTGTCCGGGTTTTGTCGCCGGAACAAGGAATACGCGAACTTGCCTTGACGTCGACGAGAAGGTTTAGCGTTGCGGTGACCTGGGTGAAGGAGGATGGATGCGAATCGGCGAACTGGCGCAACGGGCGGGCACCAGCACACGCGCGCTGCGCTATTACGAGGAGCACGGCCTGGTACGGCCGCGCCGCGCCGCCAACGGATATCGCTCCTACGACGAGTCCGAGCTGCTGATCGTGGTGAAGATCCGCGCGTTGCTCGGAGCGGGTTTCGATCTCGACGACATCCGCCCGTTCGTCGCCTGCCTGCGGGCGGGCAACCCCTCCGGCGATGTCTGCCCGGACTCGGTCTCCACCTTGCGGCGCAAACTGTCCGAGGTCGATTCCTACATCGACCGCTTGGAGAGCGTTCGCCATCAACTGCGCGGCCAGCTCGCGGCGGCCTGCGAGTTCGACCGGATGGCGTTCGACCGGATCGAGGAGTGCCGGTGAAGTTCGCCGTCAGCTACAGCACTCCGTTCTTCGGCACGGACCCCGACCGGCTGATCGCCTATGCGCAGCACGCCGAACACTGCGGCTTCGAAGCCGTCTACCTGCCCGAGCACATCGCGTTGTATCCCGGCGCGACGGTCGGGCCGATGGAGATCACGCCGTCGGTGCCGTTCGCCGACCCGCTCGACGCGCTGAGCTTCGTGGCCGCCGCGACGGACCGGATCCTGCTCGGCACGGCGGTGCTGCTGCTGCCGTACCACCATCCGGTGGTGCTGGCCAAACGGCTGGCGACCATCGACGTGCTCTCCCGTGGCCGGATGCGCCTGCTGACGGTGGGGCTGGGCACTCTGCCCGGCGAGGCGAGCGCGGTGGGGGTCGACTTCGGCACTCGCGGCCGCCGGGCCGACGAGGCCATCGACGTGCTGCGCCTGCTGTGGTCGGGCGACGCGAACGGGGTGAGCTTCGAAGGTGAGTTCTTTCAGTTCGAGAACCTGTGCAGCTTCCCGAAACCCTATGCGAGCGAGCACCTGCCGATTCATGTCGGCGGATCCAGCCGGGCCGCCGCCCGGCGCGCCGGAGCCCGTGGCGACGGCTACTTCCCCGGCGGCGCGCTCGGTCCGGGTGAACGCGCCGTCCAGTTGGAGATCGCGCGCGCCGCGGCGGCGGACCGGGGCATCGACGCGTTCGAATACACGCGCTGGGGATCGCTCGACATGCCGGTCGAGCGCGTCGAAGGGCTGGCCGAGCAGGGCGTCACACGCATCGTGGTGAGCGCGAGCACCGGGGAGCCGCAGCAGGCGCGCGAGGAGTTGTCGGCCTTCGCCGACCGCTTCGGACTAGGGCGCGCACCGTCCTGACCTGCCGGGCGAACGGCCTCAGACCGCGTGTCCGGCGGGCAGGTCGGCCACCGCGTGATAGTGCATCGTCTCGGCCCCGCGGCGCGGCACGGCGCCGTCCTCCGGTTCCAGCAGTATGCCCACGTGGTCGCCGAAGTCGTAGCGGTCCCGGATGTGGGCAGTGAACCAGCTGGGCACCGTGCTGATCACCGGCACGCCGCCGGGACCGGGGGTCCAGTCGCAGTGCACGAACTTGTCGATGTCGTCGCCGGTCTCACCGCCGAACAGCCGGGCAAGCGACAGCTGCTCGCTGCCGAGCACGTGCACCGCCAGCCGCTCGGCGCGCTGGGCGACCCGGTAGGTGTGGTTGCGTTTGGACAGGCCGACCAGGAACCGGCGCGGCTCGATGCTCACCTGCGTCGCGAAGCCGACGAGGCATCCCGCGCGCCGCCCCTCGGCCTGGACGGTGACCAGCAGCACGGGATAGTCCGCCGCCGCGACCACCGCGTCGAACACAGCGGTCCGGTCTTCGGTAGCCATCGGTCCTCCCAGCGTGATGCGACGTCTTCCCCGGATGCCCGCGCGATTGTCGGGCAAACCTTCCGGGCTGGGCACCGCCCACCCTACAACTGTGGCGGCAAATCGTCTGGGACGGTGACGCCAAGCCGGGGTGCGGTACCCATGCGACGGCTGCGTAGGTCAGCGCTTTCTGATCTACGTTCCGTGGATGATAGTCCACCGCAACGACTTCCGCGCCTACACTGAAAACGCGGAGTGGCGATTGCCACATTGCGTGTGCACCTGCGCTTACAGGTACAAACGGATGCGGCGCCGGTAAACTCCGGCCATGGCAGTCACCTGGCCGGACGAGGTGGACGAGGTGCTCGGCGGCGACCTGACCTGCGCGGTGGCGTACGTGACGCCCGCGGGCGGCGCGGTGGTGTCCGCGGTGGCGCCGATCGGGCTGCGTGACCGGGCGGCGGGCACGGTCGGGTTCACGACGTCGCTGGGGTTCGGGCGCAAGCTCGAGCGCATGAAACGGGACCCGAAGGTGGCGCTGGCGTACCACGCTCGCGAGCACGGTGTCGGCGACCTGGACAACCCGCGATTCGTGCTGGTGCAGGGCACGGCGAGCTTCGATCCGACACCGGACCAGGACACGCTCGACCGCGTCGGCGAGCAGTCGGCGCCCTATCTGGGCCCACCGCGGCGCGGCGTGTTCTGGGATCGATGGCTGCGCGCGTACTACGCCGACCGTGTGCTGGTGACGGTGACGGTCGAGCGGATCGTCGTGTGGCCGGATCTCGACGCCGCGGGCGCGCCCGAGATCTTCGGCGCCGCATTGCCGTCCGCCGAGCCCGGCCCGCAGCATCCGCCCGCGAAGGGCACCGGCGCGCGCGTGGATGTCGCGAAGACCGTGGCGCGGGTGGCGAAGCTGCCGCACCGGCTGCTCGGCTACCGGCAGGCCGACGGCTATCCCACGGTTGTTCCGGTGCGGGTAGCCGGATCCAGCGGCGGCGGCGTCCATCTCATCGTCCCGGCGGGCCTGCCGCAGGGCGGGCGCCGCGCCGGACTGCTGGCGCACGCCTATCGTTCGCAGCTGATCGGCTTGGAATCACGGCAGTACACCGGCTGGCTAGAGGTCTCCGACTCGGCGGCGGTATACGCGCCGCACACCGCCGCCGGTTTCACAGCGCCGCCGAACAAGACGATTCTGTTGCTGGCCAACGGGTTTCTTGCGCGCCGCGGACTCGCCCGCGCGCGTAAGTCCGGCAGAGCCGAGGCCGTGCGCTGACGTGCCCGGGCTGATCCGCGGGCACGTCGGCGGCAGCCGGGGTCAGTCCGCGGGCTCCAGGTAGACCGGGAGCTTCGCGTGGCCGTTGGAGATGAAACTGGAGACGGTGCCGAGGTCGGCCGGGTCGGCGGCCAGCCGCATCTTCGGGAAACGCTGGAAGATGCCGGGCAGGGCGATCTCGGCTTCCAGCCGGGCCAGCGGCGCGCCCAGGCAGTGATGCACCCCGTAGCCGAAGGCCAAGTGATCCTTGGTGGGCCTGCGCACGTCGAAGTCGTCGGCGGTCGCGCCGTGCACCTTCGGATCACGGTTGGCCGCGGCGTACGACGCCAGAATCGGTTCGCCCTTGGCGATCCGGATGCCGTCGATCTCGATGTCGTCGGCGGCGAAACGCAGCGGCAGATGCGCCACCGGCGCCTCGAAGCGCAGCGCCTCCTCGATCAGGTCGGTCCAGGCCGCAGCGCCGCCGGTCACCTGGGCGCGCTGCTCCTCGCGGGTCAGCAGCGCGAAGATGGCCTGGTCGAGCAGGTTCACCGTGGTCTCGTGCCCCGCGCTGATGACGAGCAGCAGCGTGTCGATCAACTCCTGTTCGGTCAGCTGCGAACCGTCGTCCTCGTCGCGGTGCGAGATCAGCAGGCTGGTCATGTCGTCACCGGGCGTCTCGCGCCGGTAGACGACCAGCTCCCCCAGGATCCGGTACATCTCCAGGTAATTGGCCTGGGACTCCTCCGGGCCGAGCGAGGTGTCGAAGATGCCGTCGACGCACTTGCGCAGACCGGCGTTCAGGTCTTCCGGAACACCCATCAGCGCGCTGATCACCTGGATCGGCAGCGGATAGGCGAAGCCCTCGCGCAGGTCCACCGCTTCGCCCGCGGGGGTCGCGGCGAGCTCGGCGAGCAGGTTCGCGGTGATCTCCTCGATCAGCGGATGCATCGCCTGGGTGCGGCGGTGGGTGAACGCGGGCGCGACCAGTTTGCGCAGCCTGCGATGATCGGCGCCGTACGCGGTGAACATGTTGTTCACCGCCACCCACAGGAACAGCGGCCAGTCCTGCGGTATCTCCCCGTTGATGAACGCCGGCCAGTGCTGCCTGGCGTCTTTCGACACCCGCGGGTCGGCCAGCAGGCGCTTGAGCAGGTCGGCGTCGGTCACCGACCACGCACGCACGCCGCCGGGCAGTTCCACCAGGGCGACCGGTCCACGCGCGCGGATTCGAGCGGACTCGCCCTGGATATCGGTGCCCGCCGGGTCGAGTACTAGGGGCTGTGTGTCCATCGGGTCTCCTTAAAGCACTGTCAAGGGAGGGGATTTCGGGAAGACGACGGGTAGGGACACCAGGGCGCGGTGGAACGGACCGGGCCGCCAGGTCAATTGGTCCGGCGCGACGGCCAAACTCAGCTCGGGCAGTGCGTCGAGGAGTTGATCAATGGCGTCCTGCACCACCAGGTAGGCCGCCGACCGGGCAGGGCAGGCATGCGGTCCGACGCTCCAGGCCAGATGCGCGCGGCTGGCGGTGCGGTCGCCGACACCGATCGCCGGGTCGTTGTTGCAGCCGGTCATGCTGATCACCACCGGTTGGTGCGCGGGCAGCCACACGCCGTCGATGAGGATCGGCTGCTTCGGATAGCTGACGCAATAGTTCGCCATCGGCGGGTCGTTGAACAAGACCTCGTCGAGGGCGTCGCGCGTCGAAAGGGCCCCGCCGAGAAAGTCTCCGGCGAACCGGTCGTCGGTGAGCATCAGCCGCAGGGTGTTGACGATCAGGTTCTGCATCGGCTCGATGCCCGCGCCGTACAAGGTGACCAGCTGGTGGATCATCTCCACGTCGTCCAGGCCGGCGGGGTGCCGCAGCAGCCGCGAGGTGACGTCGTCACCCGGCTCTTTCCGCTTCATCTGCACCAGCTCGAACAGCGCGTCGGTGAGCATGGCGTTGCCCTTGTCGGCGTTGACGCCTTCGAAGATGGCGGCCATGCCGGTCGCGACCTGCTGCCCGATATCCGGCGGGCAGCCGAGCATGGAATTCAGCACCGCGAACGTGAGCGGGAAGGCGTACTGGCTGATCAGATCCGCGGCGCCGTCCTGGCAGAAGGCGTTGATCAGCGGGATGGCGATCCCCTCGACCGTGCTGTGCAGGGCGTGCAGATCGATCTCCGCGATGCTCGCCACGTTCGCCTGCCGATAGCGCAGGTGTTCCAGGCCCGCGCTGCGCAACGCGTTCGGCCGCCACTCCAGCATTGGCAGGATCGGGCACTCGCCGGGAATGCCCTTCTGCCAGGTGCGCGGGTCGGCCGGGAAGTGCTCGGGGTCGTTGAGGATGCGCAGCGCCGTGTGGTAGCCGATCACCAAGGTGGCGGGCACATCCGGCGCCAGCTCGACCGGAACGAGCGGACCGTACGTGCGGCGCATTTCGCGGTAGGCGCGATGGGGATCCGCGGCGTACTCCTCCGAGTACAGCGGGTAGCGGGGCCCATCGGTGTCGATCGGCGAACCGTGCTGGACAGGGCAACCGCGCGGGGCGGGCGGCGGGAATTGAGGCGTGGTCACGAAGGTAACTCCAGAAACGAACAGACAGCCGGCGACCGCGGTGGAGCATGCGGGCACGCGCTCCGGTCACGGACGCCGACTCGGTACAGGCGTATCGGGTTGCCAGGTCGATCGGCGCGTACGTCGATGTACGCGCCCCTGGGCGGTTGTCTCCCTTCTGAATCGGTATGCGGCGATCCCTCTCTGGCGAGCGGATCGCGACTATGACGCCGACGGTCCTCGGGGACCGTCCGGGAATACGTTCAACGGAGGAGATGCCGGGAAGACGACCGGGAGCGCGGCCAGCGCCCGTTGGAACGGACCCGGCCGCCAGACCAGTTCCTCGGCCGCGACCGCGAGCCGCATCTCGGGCAGGGCATCGAGCAACTGGTCGATGGCGTCCTGGACGATCAGATAGGCCACCGACCTGGCCGGGCAGGCGTGCGGACCGACACTCCAGGCGAGGTGCGCTCGGTTGTCGGTGTACGCACCGGTGTTGATCTGGGGGTCGTTGTTGCATGCGGTCATGCTGACGACCACCGGCTGGTGTGCGGGCAGCCAGACACCGTCGATCAGAATCGGCTGCCGCGGGAAGGTGACGCAGTAGTTGGACAGCGGCGGATCGGTGAACAGCACCTCGTCCAGCGCGTCGCGGGTGGAGAGGCTGCCACCGAGAATGCCGCCCGCGAATCGCTGATCGGTGAGCATCAGCCGCAGGGTGTTGATGATCAGGTTCTTCGTGGGCTCGATACCGGCGCCGTACACGCACAGCACCTGGTGGATCATCTCGTCGTCGTTGAGCCCGGCCGGGTGCCGCAGCAGCCCGGTGGCGATGTCGTCGCCGGGCTGGGATCGCTTGAGCGCGACCAGGTCCGCCATCGCCGAGGCGAACATCGCGTTACCCTGCTCGGCCTCGATGCCTTCGAACATCGCGGCCAAGCCCATCGCCGCCCGCTGCCCGATGTCCGGCGGGCAACCGAGCATGGCGTTGATCACCGCGAAGGCCAGCGGGAACGCGTACTGCGCGACCAGGTCGGCCGAACCATCCCCGCAGAAGGTGTTGATCAGCGGAACAGCGATCTGCTCGACCGTGGCGCGCAGACCGAACAGGTCGATCTCTTCGATGCCCGCGACGGTGGCCTGCCGGTAGCGGGTGTGCTCCGCCCCGGTGGTGCGGATCGCGGCCGGACGCCACTCCAGCATCGGCAGAACCGGGCAGTCACTGGGCACCGTCGACTGCCAGACCCGCGAATCGGCCGGAAAATGGTCGGGATCGTTCAGGATTCGCAGCGCGGTGTGATAGCCGACGACCAGCGTCGCCGGTACGCCCGGCGCCAGTTCCACCGGCACCAGCGGCCCGTACCTGCTGCGCATCTCGCGGTAGGCGCGGTGCGGGTCCGCGGCGAATTCCTCCGAGTACAGCGCGACGCGCGGGCCGTCGGTGTCGATCGGCGAACCGTGCTTGACAGGGCAGCCGTTCGCGGCGGCCGAAGTGTGCGGCGAGAACTGTGGCGTGGTCAAAAACGTGACTCCAAAACGGGGACAGAACGTTCGACGAGCATGGTCGATAGCGCGCGGCACGTGCCTCGGTCACGTGCGTCGAGATGGTCGATGCGGGCCCGGCGGATCGCGGCGTCGTACCGAATTCGCTTCGCGCACAGCATATCTCGTACCAAACCGGCAATGCGGGCGGAGACGGCGGTTCCTGCCGCGCCCGTGCCCGCGTCGCCTAGCGGTCTACGCTTTCGGTCTCGCCGGACGGCCACCCGCCGCCGACCGGGTGGTGCGCGTGGACGCGGACTCGGGCGTGGTCAAAGACGAGACTCCAAACGGTGGAACAGGAATTCGACGAGCGTGATCAGCGAACGCAGGCAGGTGCCACGGTCACGCGCGTCCAGTGACGTCAGCGGTGTGCCTGGTTCCAGGTCGAGGGCATCGCGCACCTCCTCGAGCGGGTACTGCCGCGCGCCTTCGAACTGGTTGACCGCCACCGAATACGGGACACCGCGTTCTTCGAGCACCGACAGCACCTCGTCGGACTTCTCGATACGGCGGGTGTCGACCAGCACCAGCGCACCGAGGGCACCTCGGGCCAGCTCCTCCCACAGGGGGACGAAACGCTGCTGGCCCGGCGTGCCGAACAGGTAGAGCGCGAGTTTGGGACTGAGGGTGATGCGGCCGAAGTCCATCGCGACGGTCGTCTGCGACTTGCCGGGCAGCCCGGCCATGTCGTCGACGCCGACACTGGCTTGGGTGATGGTCTCCTCCGTGCGCAGCGGCTTGATCTCCGAGACACTGCTCACGAACGTGGTCTTGCCGACACCGAAGTTGCCCGCGACCAACAGTTTCACCGAGCGCGTCACGGTCTCGGGCACGTAGTCGACGGCGCGATCAGACGGCGAGAGCACGGAGCCCATTGAGTACCTCCTCCAGCAGAGCGATCTCCGGCAGGGACTCGGCCGGGGTGGGGGTGACCAGATATCCGCCGTCCATGAGGTCGGCCGCGACGATCTTGACGACGGATGGCGGCAGGTCGAGGTACGCGGCGATCTCGGCGATCGACAGCGCACCCCGACGGCTGCACAGGGCCATGACCCGGCGCGCGTCGGGCGACGCGCCGGGGAGTGGATCTTTGGCGGTCAGGACCAAAGTGACCAGGTCCAGCTCGCGAGTAGGACGGGTGCGTCCTCCGGTGCGCACGTAAGCCCGGACCAGGTCCGGATCGCGCCGTGGCTTGCTCATGACTGCACCTCGCCGGCGCTCGGCTCCGTCATGCGCAAGTGCGCGCTGTGTCCTCGGTTCACTCGCTGACGCTCGCTCACGACGGTACCTCGCCGTCACTCCGGTCCGTACTGCCCAGCGGCGCGGTGCCTGTGACTCGCTCGCCGCGCTCGATCATGACATTTCGCCGCCGTCTACGCGCCTGCGCGGCTGGCTGCCCAACTCGCGTCCGACCCGGCCGGCCAGCTCGTTCATCCGGTGCGCGATGAGGGCCACATCGATGTCGTTGGTGGTCGCGACGCCCAGCAGAGCGCCCTCCCCCGCGGCGGTGATGAGGATCATGCCCTGGTCGTATTCGGTCATGTTCTGCCGCACACCGTTGGTGGCGTCACCGCAGAACTCGCCCAGCGCCTTGCCGAGCGAGCGCAGGCCGGAGGCGGCTGCGGCGAAGCGTTCTGCCTCATCGCGGGTGATCCCCGTGGAGTGCGCGATCCGCAGGCCGTCCTCGGACAGCAATACCGCGAATCTGACCCCGGAGACGCTGAGATCTTCGAGTAGCCAGCCCAGTTTGTTGCTGCTGTCGGTCACGGGTGTGGCCATCAGGATGTCATCCCTTCCGTGTCATCGGATGCGGCGGCGCGGCCGCTCTTGGAACCCGTCTGCCAAGCTGCGGCGATCTCGGGGCGAGCGAGACCGGGTTCGGTGCGCGGCCCGACCGGGGCCAGCGCGACCGTTCGACGGCGTCGCTTCGGTAGGCCGCCACTGGTGATCTCGTGCACCGAAGGCGACAGCTCGTCCTCAGCGGACCGCTCGCTCGGCGCGTCCGGAGCCGGAACCGTGACCGGGTCGGGTTGTGCCTCCGTCACGGGCGCGACCTCCTGGACGTTCTGCGGGGTGACCAGCAGCGACTCCGGGATGTAGACCATCGCGCGCATACCGCCGTAGACGTTCGGGCCGTCGATGTAGACGGTGAAGCCGTAGCGGCGCGCCAGCGCGGCGATACCCGGGAAGCCGACTTTCGGCGACGGACCGAGCTGGTGGATGTCGACCGGCCGCTCGTGCGCGAGCACCTGGCGGGCCTCCTCCATCTGCTCGGCGTTCATCCGCACACCCGCGTCATCGATGATCACGGTGACGCCGTGGTGGCCCTCCTGGAAGCTGACGTCCACGTGGGAGGTCGGCGGGGAATAGCGCAACGCGTTGTCGAGCAGAGTCGCCAGCGTGTGCACCAGCGGTTCCACCGCACGGCTGATCACCACGCGATCGAGCTGCGCCGGCCGCACCCGCAGGTACTCGCGGACGCGGCCGATGGCGCCGCCGATCACGTCGGTCAGCGTCTGCGCGGGCCAGCGACGGCCGGGCAGGCCACCACAGACGATCACGTAGGACTGCGCCTGTCGGATCATCTGCTGCACGGTGTGGTCGATACGGGTAAGGGTTTCGTACACCTGGTCATCGCGGTGCTCGCGCAGCGCGGCGCTGACCACCTGGCTGACGTCGGCGCCGAGGCTGACCACGGAGGTACCGAACGAGCGGACCGCGGCGCTGGACGCCTGGCGCGACGCGGCGGCGACCTCGTTGCGCGCGGCCTCTTCGGCGGCTTTGATCGCCTGCTGCGCTTCGGCGTTGGTCTGTTCCCTGGTCTCCGAGCGCATCAGGCTCAGATCGTCGGCGTACCGCTCGGAGATCCAGCGCAGGCATTGCGCCAGTCGCGAATTCTCCATGCCCGCCTGGACTTCGACCGGCGGCACCTGCGACTCGAACCGGCGGATCGACTCGGCCACCGCGGGTAGCGTGGTGGCGGCGAACCGCTCCAGCGTGTCCTCCGTCGCGCGCTGTTCCCTGGTCAGAGCCTCGACTTTTGCCCGCTGAGCCTTGGCATACTGCACTGCGTACAACGCCCCCGCTACGGCGATCACCACAGCGACGGCGAGGATCCATGAAAGCACCACGGCGATATCTTGATTCATCAGTTCTTTCGTCGTTGACTGGTCTCGAGGAATCGGCCCTCTGCCATCCTGCTTCGCTCGCCTTCCCTCGCCTGCCGACCATGGACGGACCGGTCGGTTGGGTCCGCGTCGGAGCACCGGAGCCCCGCGTCGACACCGGCGCTCGCTCGAGCGCCTACCGCACAGTGCCCACGGGACAGGCGATTACAGGTGAATCGCCGACCGCCCGAATCGTGTCCGAACGGTTACCAGAACCCGACCATTCGCACATTAGCAGCATTCCAACGAAGTCTCGCCCGATCCTGCCGACACTTTTCGGATTCTCCGAACTGGGACTATAGGTGCCGCTGATCGCGACGTAGATGCGCAATAATGTTGGGCTGCCGTGCAACTCGATCACCGCCCAGGAAGCCACCGGCAGAACGCGCGTTCATCGACCAGGCGGACCACCGGTACCGGATACCATGCGCCCATGGCAAAGCTGAAGGTCTCGGTCGACGTCCCGATCTCGCCCGCGCAGGCCTGGTCGCACACGTCCGACCTCGCCGAACTCGACAAGTGGCTGACCATGCACGAAGCGTGGCGCGGCGAGGTTCCCACCGAATTGACCGTCGGCACGAAGCTGGTCGGCATCGCCTTCGTCAAGGGCCTGCGCAACCGGGTGACCTGGACCGTGCGCGCCGCCGAACCGCCACATCGACTGCGGCTGACCGGCGCGGGCAAGGGCGGCACCAAACTGGGCCTGCAACTGCTCGTCACCCCGAAGGGCTCGGGTTCGGAGGTCACCGTCGACATCGAACTCGGCGGCCCGCCGCTGTTCGGCCCGATCGGCGCGGGTGTCGCCCGCGCCGTCAAAGGGGATATCCAACGATCCCTCGACCGTTTCATCGCCCTTTACACCTGACAACTATTCATCGAATTTTGTTATAACAAACCGGTATTGCCGGTCCATTCCCGGCGGAGCATGGACCCTCCAGGGTGATCACACGCTCAGCGCGTCGACGACCTCCTCGGCCCGATCTCGTCTGCGGTACATGTCCCATGCGAGGATGCGGACGTCGTCAACCTGGTGTGGCGCTGTCGCTGCTCGGTGAAACCAGCGGCACGCCGTCATGGCGGCGCTGCCTGGATATCGTGCTCGACGGTCTCCGCAACCACTGACCGGGAAAGGGCGTGCCACCAGCGGGACCTTCGAATGTCCGATACTCGCGCTACACGGCGCAGAACCCCGTCGCCCGCCGCTCCGGCCCGGCCCATCTCCCGCGAAGTCCCGAGATCGCCTGGCGACCAAGCGATCTCGGGACAGAGAGTGCTACGCGTGTACCGCGGTCGCCGCCTCGGCGACCTCGGGATTCGTCGGCTTGGTCCGCGGCAGGAAGAACGCGGGGATCAAGGTGAGCACGATCAGCACCAGCGCCACCACATAGGTGTGGCTGAACGCCTGCGCCGCCTGCTGGAGACCGGTCTCCACCGCACCCGGCGGAAGCTTGCCCGCCAGCGTGGGATCGAAGTTCGCCGCGATCGCCGGGCGGGCGAGCGGCTCGTTGTTCAGCAGGTTGGTCAGCACCACCGACATCGTCGCCGTGCCGATGGAACCGGCGGTCTGGTTGACGATGTTCATCAGCGTCGAGCCGCGGGCCACCTGCTGGTGGGTCAGGGTCTGGATGGCCGCGGTCATGATCGGCATCATCGTGCAGCCCATGCCAAGACCCATCACGAACAGGGCGGCGATCATCGGCACGTAGGAGCTGTCCGCGTCGAGCTGGACGAAGTAGGCCGTCCCGATCGAGATCAGCGTGATGCCGACGAGCACGATCTTGCCGGGGCCGATCTTGTCCACCAGGCGACCGGCGACCGGCATGGTGAGCATCGCGCCGAAGCCCTGCGGCGCGATCAGCAGACCGGCTTGCAGCGCCGATTCACCGCGCACCTGCTGCAGATAGGTCGGCAGCAGCAGACCGGCGCCGAAGAACGCGATCGCGAACAGCACCATGGTGAGCACCGCGAAGGTCAGCGCGCGGTTGCCGAACAGGTGCAGATCGATCAGCGGGTGCTCGGTGCGCAGCGCGTGGAACACGAACGCGACCATCAGCAGCACGCCGATGGCGGCGGGAATCAGCACCTTCGCCGCGATGACCGTCCCCTCCCCGGGGATGGAGGAGACGCCGAACAGGAACAGCGCGAGACCGGGCGAGGCCAACAGCATGCCGAGGAAGTCGAACGACTCCGACGGCTCCGGCTTGTCCCCGGGGAACACGATGACCGCCAGCACCAGCGCGACCACGCCGATCGGCAGGTTGATCAGGAAGATCCAGTGCCAGCTGAAGTTCTCGATCAGCCAGCCGCCCAGGATCGGGCCGCCGATCGGGCCGAGCAGCATCGGCACGCCGAGCACCGCCATCACGCGGCCGACCCGCTGCGGACCCGCCGCGTGCGTCATGATCGTCATGCCCAGCGGCATCAGCATGCCGCCGCCGATGCCCTGGATCACCCGGAACGCGATGAGCGACTCGATGTTCCACGCCGTGCTGCACAGCACCGAGCCGAGCACGAAGAAGGTCAGCGCCATGATGTAGAGCCGCTTGGTGCCGAACCGGTCGGCCGCCCACCCGGTCAGCGGAATCACGGTGGCCAACGCGAGGGTGTAGCCGGTCATCGTCCACGCCGCGATGGCGTAGCTGGTGTCGAACTCGCGCTGGAAGGTCGGGATCGCGACGCTGACGACGGTGATGTCGAGAATCGACATGATCGCGCCGAGCACGACCACGCCCGCGACCTTGAAGACGGCCGCGTCCAGCTTGTCGGCCGTCGGGCCGGGCCCGGCCGCCTGTGTATCCGGAGGTTGTGTCACCGCTTCAGCGTGGCACCTTCACGCCGTTCGCACCAGCGAATCGCGGTTCCTCGTTCCGAGAATTCCGCAATCGCCGTCAACGCCGCTCGCGTCGCCCCGTCGCTGGCAGGTAGCAGGGGCAATCGGACCGCCGGACTCGGAATGCGGCCCTGCGCCGCGAGCACCGCTTTGATGACCGCCGGATTGGGTTCGGCGAATAGCGCGGCCGACAAGGGCGCCAGCTGGTGGCCGAGCAGCCGGGCCGCCTCGATCGGTCCGGCGCGCCATGCCTCGACCAGGGCGGCGAACGAGGAGGTGTGCACGGCCGCCGAGGCCGCGATCGCGCCGGACGCGCCGAGAGCGAGCAGCGGCGCCGCGAAGCGGTCATCGCCCGCCAGCACCGCGAAGCCTGCCGGGCGCGCGCTCATCAGCGCGATGGTGGGGTCGTCGATGGCGCCGACGGCGTGCTTGAGGCCGATCACGTTCGGCAGATCGGCGAGCTCGAGCAGGGTGTCCGCGCTGAGCGGAAGACCGGTCCGGTAGGGGACGTGGTAGACGATCAATGGCACCGGGCTGGCGGCGGCGAGTCTGCGGAAATGTTCGACCACCCCGGCTTCGGAGGGCCGGGTGTAGTACGGGACCACGGTGAGCGCGGCGGTGCTGTCCGGGTCGAGCCGCGCCAGAGCCTCGACCGAGCCGGTCGTGGAGTTCGATCCCGCGCCGACGATCAGCGGCGCATCGTGCTCCCGGCACACCCGCGCGCAGATGGCGATCACTTGCGCGCGTTCGGAATCGGTCAGCGTCGAAGGTTCCCCGGTGGTTCCGAGCGCGACGATCCCGGTCGCGCCGTCGCGGAGCACCTCGTGAGCGAGTCGTTCCAGAGCGTCGGCGGCGAGCGCGTCATCGGCGGTGAACGGCGTGATCAACGGAACGAAAAGACCTGCGAGCGTCATGCCACCAGCCTGACCGCAGCAATGCATCAGAACCAGTTCACGTTGCTATCGCAGAACTTAAGCTGAGCTGATGCTCGATGTCCGGAAGCTGCGCCTGCTGCGGGAACTCGCGCACCGGGAGACCATCGCGGCGGTCGCCGAGGCGCTCGCCTACACACCGTCCGCCGTCTCGCAGCAACTCGCCGCGCTGGAACGTGAGGCGGGCGTGCCATTGCTGGCGCGTACCGGCCGACGGGTGACGCTGACCCCGGCGGCCCTGGCCCTGGTCGAGCACACGGAGACGATTCTCGCGGTACTCGAGCAGGCCACCGCCGAGCTGGCCACGGCCAACACCGAGTTGACCGGAACGCTGCGCATCGGAGCGTTCCCCACCGCGGTGCGGACCTTCCTCTCTTCCGCGCTCGTCGCCCTGAGCACCGCGCATCCCCGGCTGGAACTGCGGGTGACCGAACTGGATCCGGCGCTGGCGCCCGACGCGCTGCGCGCCGAGACGCTGGATGTGGCGCTGGTACAGGAGTACGACTACGTGCCGGTCGCCGCCGACCCCGCGCTGCACAGCGAGCCGTTGTTCGAAGAGGTCGTCTATCTCGCCGCACGCGGCACGCAGCCGCTCGCGGCGCACCGCGAAAGCCCTTGGATCGCAAGCACTCCCGGCACGCTGTGCCACACGATGACCGTGCGAGCCTGCGAGGCGGCCGGGTTCACACCCCGCATCCGTCACCATGCCGACGACTTCGGCACCGTGCTCGCGCTCGTCGCCGCGGGACAGGGTGTCGCGTTGGTCCCGGAACTCGGTGCGCGGGAATGTCCGGCCGACGTCGTACTCAGCGCGCTGCCGACGCGTCGACGGACCCGCCTGGCCTATCGACGCGGCACCGGCAACCATCCCGCGGTGCGCGCCGCACGCGTAGCGCTACGCGAATCGGCGGGACATTCCTCCGACCGCTGAGCGTCACCGCAGCCGATATCGACTGGTGGGCACGACGTCCAGGTTCCGGTCGCCGCCGAAGGTCGCCACGCTGGTCATCAGCCGGTCGACGCGGCGCGCCAGCTCCGCGTCGTCACCGCCGCTGCCGTAGAAGGCGTGCGGATCGGTGAGCGCCTCGATCGGGAACAGTTCCTCCACGATGCCCGCGATGGCGGGCGCGTCGTCGGTGGCGGGTCCGGTCACGACGTTCTGCACATAGCCGAACGTGGCCTGGGTCTCGATCGCGACGGGCGTGTGACGGCCGCGCCAGCGGTCCAGCCATTCGGCGTGCGGCAGGTCGTCCGGCTTGCGCAGGAAAGCGATGTTCGACAGCCCCGGCGCACGCTCCAGCGCAGCGACCACCGGCGGCGGAATCGGAGTTGCCTCCTCGACGTGCCAACCGGCGACCCGCTCGGCGACCGCGCCGAGCACTCCGGCCGCCTCGGCTGGTCGCGGATCCGCGGTCCACCACACACTGACGACGGCCTGCACCGGCGTGTCGAACGTCGTGATCCGCAGCATCGCCGTCGTGACCGCGGCGTCCGAGACGTTCAGCTGCACAGCGTCCGTCCCGGGCAACCGCGCCGCCAGATCGGCGTGCAGCAGGTCTCGAACGCCCCACAGCGCGAAGATCGTCTTCATCGGCGGACCACCTTCTAGAACACGTTTCACTCGGGACCGAGCCTAGCCCACCGAGACGGTTCGTCGCGGCGGCTCCGGGTAACCGATCGTCAGTCTTTGGCGAAGGTGGTGAGCCGTGCGGACCATATCGACCGATATTCCGGCCAGGCTGGATCGTCTGCCGTGGTCGCGGTGGCACTGGATGATCGTGATCGGGCTCGGGTCGGTATGGATCCTCGACGGGCTCGAGGTGACCGTCGTCGGCAGCGTGGCCAGCCGGTTGTCGGAACCGGGCAGCGGCCTGAACATCACGGCGGCACAGGTTTCCGGTGTCGCGGCGGCGATGTACGTCGCTGGAGCAGGTTCCGGTGCGCTGTTCTTCGGTTGGCTGACCGACAGATTCGGCCGCAAGAAGCTGTTCCTGGTCACCCTCGCGGTGTACCTCTGCGCCACTGCGCTGACGGCACTGTCGTTGTCGATGTGGTGGTTCGTGCTGTTCCGCTTTCTCACCGGCTTCGGCATCGGCGGCGAGTACGCGGCGATCAACTCCGCGATCGACGAGCTGATTCCGCGGCACTACCGCGGACGTGTCGACATCGTCGTCAACGGCACCTACTGGCTCGGCGCGGTCGGCGGTGCGCTGCTGTCCATCGTCGCGCTGAACACCGACCTGTTCGCGCCGGATGTGGGCTGGCGCTTGACTTTCGCGCTCGGCGCCGTGTTCGGGCTGGTCATCCTGGTGGTGCGCAGGCATGTTCCGGAAAGCCCGCGCTGGATGTTCATCCACGGCCACGAGGGCGACGCGGAGCGGACCGTCGCCGCGATCGAACAGCAGGTCCGCGCGGGCACCGGCGCGGCGTTGGACGACGTCTCCGAGCAACGGATCGTCATCCGGCAGCGGCGCACCATCTCCTTCCGCGAGATCGCGGCGGTGATGGTGCGGCATCATCCGCGCCGCAGCGCGCTCGGGCTGGCGCTGTTCATCGGACAGGCGTTCCTCTACAACGCCATCACGTTCAACTACGCGCTCATCCTGTCCAGAGCGTTCGGTGTTCCCGACCACCGGGTCGGCTACTACTTCGCCGTCCTCTGTCTCGGCAACTTCCTCGGCCCGCTGCTGCTGGGCAGGCTTTTCGACACGGTCGGACGCAAACCGATGATCGCGGGCAGCTACCTCGGTTCGGCCGTGCTCCTGCTCGCCACCGCATGGCTCTTCGCGGCGGGCCAGTTGTCCGCCGTGACGCTCACCGCCTGCTGGACCGCCGTGCTGTTCGTCGCCTCGTGCGGGGCGAGCGCGGCGTATCTGACCGTCAGCGAGATCTTTCCGATGGAGACCAGGGCGATGGCCATCGCCTTCTTCTACGCGATCGGGACTGTCGCGGGCGGTGTCGCGGGACCGCTGGTGTTCGCCGAACTGTCCGACGAGGGCGACCCCGGCAGGACCGCGCTGGCGTTCACCATCGGCGCGGTCGCCATGTTCGCCGCGGGGCTGGTCGAGCTGGCGTACGGCGTGCGTGCCGAACGGCGATCGCTGGAGGAGCTGGCCGAGCCGCTCAGCGCGACCCGCGAGCCGACCCGCGCGGCCGCCGCTCAGCCGCGGCCCAGCGGGTAGGGACGGCACTGCGCGGTGTCGGTCGCGGTGGCCCGGCCGCAGCCGTAGATCATCACGGGCTCGGCGGTGGTCGAGGGGTCCCAGATCTGCTCCACACTGAGCAGGCCCACCCATTTGTCGTGCGCCACCCGGCCCGCGTACGCGCCCTGGCTGACCGAGAAATCCAGCACGCCGCTGCTGGATTCGATCACCGGTTGACGCGGCAGATCACGCAGCGCGGCCCACACCGCGGCCGCGCTGATCGGGATCGGCTCGGTCCAGGCGCTGGAGACGGCGGGGGCCAACGCCTGCACGGCCCGCACGAACAAGCCGACCGCGTCATAGGTCAACGCGACGCGCTCGCCCAGCGGATGCAGCTGAACCCGTTGCCCCAAGGGCTTGTCCGTCTCGGCGCAGGCGTTCCAACTGGGTATCTCCGGATCCACGGTGGTGGCGAGGTTGTAGAACTCGACGCGGCTGCGGAATCCCTGGCCCTTGTTCCGGCAGGTGACCAGGCTGGCTTTGGCCACATAGACCAGCGGGCGTGCGCTGTTGGCCGCCCTCCGCCGCTCGGCGCTGGCCATGAACCGGTTCACCGAATCGTCCGCGATCAGCATGACGCGCTGATCGCCGCAGGCTTTGTTGAGGCTCTGCAGGAAATCGGGGAACTCCGAATCCCGCCCGGCGAAGAACAGCACCTGCTCGCAGGCGTCGGTGCCGTCCGCGCTGACGAACGCGTCGCGCAGGTCCCACGACCCGTCCCAGATCGCACGCCCGTCGTCGGCGAGGATGTGCAGGTCCTGGGCCATGTTCTCGGTGTAGAGATCAGTCGGATCGGGGCGGTGGTAGATCCGCACCCCACGCCCGGCCAGCCCGGGAAGGGAGTTCAGATACTGCCTGATCATGTCGGCGATCGCGTAGTTCGGCGCGGCGATCTGGAAATACAGCGGCGAGGACCGCACCATCTCGTCGGCCGACAGGCTCGGCGCCACCATCGGCAGGCCGAGCCCGGTCAGCGCGTTGATCATGGCCAGCGTGGCGGTACGGCTCTGATCGAGTCCGACCGCCCCGACGATGCTCGGCTCGGCGCGGATCAGCGGGTCCAGCAGATCCACGACCTGCTCGCCCTGCAGGTTGGCCGGACCGGTGTTGGCCAGCAACAGCCGGATCAGCGGGACGGTGTCCGGTGTGACCGCCTCCGACGGCGCCACCGATTCGAGCGCGTGGTACTGGGCGAGCGCGAGTCCCTCGATGTCCTCGCTCTGCGCCGGGTAGTCGCCTGGAACACCGGTGAGCTGGCCGAAATAGACGAGCGTGAACAGCGGCCGGGCCGGCTGCGCACGGGCGAGCTGCTCGGCACGCAGATTCTGCCCGTACACCCGCCGCTGCGCCTCCACCAGGCGTCGACTGCCCGGCTCGTCTCCGGCGAACAGGAAGCCGCGACCGCCGGTGGCCGGATCATCGGGATCGTAAGCGCTGAAACCGATGCAGTTGCCGTCCTCGCCCGGCACGACGCGCACCCACCGCACGGCTTCGCCCGCGTCGCACGCGGGCGGCCCCGACCGCCACGGCCGCCACACCGCGAATCCGCCCGCCGCCACCGCGAGCAAGACAACCAGCAGGACGATGCTCATCGACATGGCCCGGCTCGCCCACCACGGCGGCGCGGGCGCTTGGATCCGGCGGAACGGATCCGGCTCGTCATCGTCGGGTCCGGTCGCCGGCACCGCGAACCACAGCTGCCAGGCCCTCGGTCGCTGGCGCTGCCGCGCGACCGGTAGTTCGTCCACCCAGATCTCGTATATCCGCCGCACTCGATACGCCGGTCGCGCGGCCACGTCGGGCGGCGGTGTCCTGGCGCCGATCACCACCAGCAGCGGGTCGTCCTTGCCGGTCTCGTTGCGGATGTCGTTGATCAGATCCACCAGCCGTTGACCGACTTCGGCGTCGAGAGCGCGCAGGACGACGACGGGATAGGTGGTTCGCCGCGCCGCGCCGACGCTCCACCACCGACGGCGGTAGGCCACCCGCAGATCCTCGAGAAACGCGTGCACCAGCAGTTTGGCCAGTTGCTCCGCGTGCTCGTGCCTGCGGGCGCCCTCGGTGAGCCGGTGGGCGAATCCCACGAACTGGCTGGATTGCTCCGGCGCCAGATACTGCTGACGCATGAACCAGCGGAACTCGCGCCCGACGCCGGGGATCCGTCCGCCGGTACGCGCACGGAACACCGCCGTCGGCAACACGATTCGCAACATCCCCAACAGGATGCGTTGCAGCGGCCCCACCGAGTGCTCCGCTTCGCCGAGCAGCTCCTCGCCCCATCGGCCCAGGTTCTCGCGCAGCATCGTCGCCAGCTCGTCGAGCTCGTTGTCGGATTCGAGCTTGCGCGCCATCAGCCATTCGGCCAACCGGTAGCGCCGAAAGGGCAACGGGCGCAACCGCCCGAAACGATCGGCCGACAGCCCCTTGCACAGGCTGTAGAGCAGTTGGCGCAATGCCGTCAACCCCGGCGTCGTGTCTTCCACGAGGGAGCTGCCTTCGGGCAACGGTTGCGGACGCGCCGCATCGACGGTCACGTGCACCGCGCTGCCGAGCGCCGCGGCGAACATCTCCAGGCAGGCCTCGACGTTGGTGCGATCACCGGACAGGCCCACCATCGGCAGTGTCCGTTCGCCGCGCGGCGGCCGCCGCACCAACCAGCGCAGCAAATCTTCGAGCACATCGACTCCCCGGAAGGAGACGACTCTGGTGCCGGACATGACGCCCCCGTGTCCTCCGCCGAATGTGATCTCCCATTCAAGCAGACGCCAAACTCGTTGGCACGCTGGGCCTTCGCCGATTCGGTCTACGTCGACGTACCGGTCATCCGACATTCCGATGACGTGCGCGCCCTACCCGACCGGCACCGCGGTGTTCGTCTTCAGAGTGGCGCTCGACGGACTGGGACACGCCCAGCAGCCCCGCTGACCAGCACATCCATCAGCGAGGGTCGCGCCGGGCCGGATCAGTTGCGGATCGGGTCGGAGGTCGGGGTTCGCGGGCGGGTGATGCGGCGGTGGGCCATGACCTCGGCCCACCAACCGCTCAACGGGCTGGGGTCGGGCCACACGATGGGATCTCGATCGTCGTCGTCTGCGACGCGCGCTTTGGGTTTCTCGATCACGATGACGTTCCTCTGCGCTGAGCTGTATGTGCGGAGGGCCCTCGTGTTCGCGCGGCGCCGGTGGTTCGCGACGGATCGCTTCGAATCGGCTGGTCGTCGAGCAGCGCGGGTTCCTCGCCCGTGGTTCGGACGACCGCACTGTCGGTCCGATATATACAACCATTACCACGCGGAAGGCAGAACAAACCGATCTTTCCGGTTTTCGACAGGTGCCGCCGCAGGGCACCCGGTCCCGCTCCGGGGCACTCGACCAGCAGAAATCCTCACTCGACCGCGGGGAGAAGGGCCGGGCGGCCACGCGCCACCCGGCCCTTCGAGCTCTTGGCGTCAGCGACCGGCGCGGCTGTGCTCGCCTCCGCGGACCTTCGCCTCGGTCGGCTGTGCTTCCGCGCCCTTACGCCCGGCCGCACGGGGATCGGCCGAGTTGCTCTCGCCGAAACTACCGGTGCTGGCCTGGCCGCCACGACGCGCCTGCTCCTCGGTATCCGAACGGTTGCCGAACTGACCAGGGTTCTTCGGGTCAGGCATCGTGGATCCTCCTTCGGTGCGTTGGTACCAAATCGGTGACCGTCGGCGACGGCCACACCGACAGCGCTACCCGAAGCGATCCCGACCAATCGTCGCGAAGCCGAAATTTCTGCGAAAACCGTTCGCGCACAACCGGTACGGCGGCGTGAGTGTGGCACGGAACACGCTCGTGCCTGCACGGACGAGCGCTGATTCGCCCCCGGATACGCGGGTACTCGTCCAGCGTCCCGCTGGTGGCGAACCACCGCGGCTCCGCGCCTCGGAGGCGCGCATCAGCGGCGAGCATATTCGTGCGCTAAGGGAAAACAGGTGATACCGATGGCCGACCTTCGGCGGATAATCGAAAAGCACGGCCCCTTCGCATCGGTCTGTTTCGACAGTTCACACGACACCGAAGACGCGGCGCGTCAACTCGAGCTGCGGTGGAGTTCGATCGACGCCAAACTGGAGAGCAGCGGAGCGCGGCCCCGGATCCGCAGGCTGCTCGCCCAGGAGATCGAACGGCATCCCCCGATGCAGGGACGGTGCGGCAGACTGCTCATCGCCGACGAGACCGAGGTGCTCGCCGACGAGCGACTGCCGAGCCCGCCGGACGCCGAGACCGTCCGGGTATCGCCGCTGCCCTACCTGCTGCCGCTGATCGAGATCGAGTCCGAACAGATACCGCACGTGGTCGCGGTCGTGGACCGGGTGGGCTCGGAGCTCTACTCGCTCGACGAGCACGGCGCCGAATTCGGCGAGGCCCTGCGCGGGGCCGATCATCCGGTGCACAAGGTCCGCCGCGGCGGCTGGTCCCATCGCACGATTCAGCAGCGAGTCGAGAACACCACCCGGCGCAATATCCGCGAATTCGCCCATGAGGTGGACCGCCTGGCCGACACGGTGCACGCGGACGTCATCGTGCTCGCCGGAGAAGTGCAGGCCCGCTCGGAGTTGCGCGCGGAGATCGGCGCGGGGGGACGGGAGGTCATCGAGGCCGAATCCGGCACGCTGGCACCGAATTCCGATCCGAAAGCGCTCGACGCCGAAGTACGCGAGATCCTGCGCCGGGTCGCGACCGACCGGCGCAGGCAGGTGCTCGACCGCTTCGCCGCCGAGCTCGGGCGTCCGGACGGCTTGGCGGTGAACGGGCTCGCCGGAACCTCCAACGCCCTGCGTGCGGCCAACGTGGAACGGATGCTGCTGCACCGCGGAGCGCTGGGCGACCGGCTGGTCCTGGCCGGGACCACACCGAACCCGTTGATCGGCCCCCCGACGGACACCACGGCGGGCGAGATGCGCCGTGCCGACGAGGCGCTGCCGGTGGCCGCCTTGGCGACCGACGCCGCGATCACCGTGGTGGACGACGCGACCGCGCTGCGCGACGGCGTCGGCGCGCTGCTGCGGCACCGGTGAGTCCGGCGCTCGGCGATCGGATCGCCGAGCGTCACCGCTTCGGAACGCGCTCGTGGACGGTGAGCAGCAGGTGGTCGAAGGCGGTCTGCACCTGCGGTGGCGCCGGGGGGATGCGGTCGATCTCGGCGATGATCTGCGCGGCCAGGTCACGAAGCTTGACGTTGGTTTCCTGCGAACGCCATTGCAGCACGTGAAACGCCTGGTCGGCGTTGATCCGATACACGCGCATCAGCACGCCCTTGGCTTGCTCGATCAGCGCGCGCGACTCGACCAGTTTCGGCAGCGTGTCGTCGAGCAGGTCCTGACGTTCCTCGGCGATGGTGGCGGTCAGATCGATGTAGTACCCCGCGGTGCCGACCACGGTGCCGTCCTTGTCGGTCATGGTGTCGCCGAGCACGATGACGTGATGCACCGACCCGCCGGTGTCGATGATGCGGTGGCGGCTGCAGAACGGTTCGGCGTTGCGGACCGACTTCTCGATCGCCTCGGCGACATGCTCGCGGTCCTCGGGATGCTTGTGCGCGAGCAACAACTCCGTCGTCGGCGTCACCGAGTCCGGCGCGTAGCCGTGCATCGCGGCGACTTCGTCCGACCATTCCCACCGCTGATCGCCGAACCAGAACCGGAAGCCTCCCGCGGTTTGGGGCGTGCCCGCCCCCACCACCCGGGCTACCGTTCCTTCGGCCGTGTCCACGATCGGTTCGCCCGATTCGTCCATCGCGTGAGTGTGCTCCTAGCTCCTACTGGGGCTATCAGTGTAGTCCCGCACGCGCGGGCGTCTGGGGCACACGCTCCTGCTCGGCCCGGTAGCACGATCATGCCACCGGACCTTCCGCACCGGGGTGCGATGAACCGGTTTCACCTGTCCGTCGCTCGGCTCCGCCGTCCGATCTCGGGTCGCGTATCCCGACCCCGGCGTAAAGCTAAGGCGTTCGCCACTTCTCGTCCGGCAGCAGAGTGCTGGCCTGCGGGCCCATCAGGAGCATTCCTCCGTCGACGACATACGAGGCGCCGGTGACGTAGCCTGCGGCCGGTGTGGCGAGGAACGCCACCACGGCGGCGACCTCCTTGGCGTGACCGGTGCGGCCCAGCGGCACTCCAGGCCGATACTGCTCGCGCGGATCGACATCTTCTTGACCGGTCATCGGTGTCGAGATCTCGCCCGGCGCCACCGAATTCACGGTGATGTCGTGTTCGGCCAGTTCCAGCGCCAGCACTTTGGTCAACGCCCCGAGTCCCGCCTTGGCCGCGCAGTACGGCGCGGCGCCGACCCGGGGCGCGTGCTCGTGCACGCTGGTGATGTTGATGATCCGCCCGCCTCTGCCCGCGGCGATCATGTGCCGGGCGGCGCGCTGCGCACAGAGGAACGCACCGTCGAGGTCGACCGACAGGACGTGCCGCCAGGTGTCGAAGTCCATGTCCATGACCTTCTGGGCCGAGCCGGTCCCGGCACAGTTCACCAAGACGTCGAGACCGCCGAGTTCGTCGGCCAGTTCATCGATCACGGCGGCGGCGGTCGGCAGATCCGCCAGATCGAGCTGGCGGATCGCGGCGGTCATGCCTCGTTCGCGCACCTGCGCGGCGGTGTTCTCGACCCCCTCCCGGTCGCTGTGGAAGGTGAGCCCGACATCGGTTCCACCGCCCGCGAGGGCGACCGCGACCGCCGCGCCGATACCGGAGTCGCTTCCGGTGACCACGGCCCGCAGCGGCGCGCCCGCGCGATCCTCCGGTAAGGGAGCTGTCGTACGCATGGTCTGCGGCTACCCGGTCGTCCACGGCTCACACCCGCCCCGGTGTCGCGATATTTTTCCGGCCGGACTCTTGCGCCGGACGAAGGTTGGTGCTATAAGAAATCTGTGTCATTTGGCACAGGTTTTCTGATTCGTTCTATGCAGAATAGAGTGAGTTGGAGGTGACGACCATGCTGATGCGCACCGATCCGTTCCGCGATCTGGAACGCTTGACGCAGCAGGTGTTCGGCACGGCGGCGGGGCCGACGGTGCTGCCGATGGACGCCTGGCGCGAGGGTGACCAGTTCGTGGTCGAGATCGACGCTCCCGGTATCGACCGGGACTCCCTCGGCTTGGAGGTCGAAGGAGGCGTCGTGACGGTTCAGGCGCGCCGCCCGGACCTCGGCGTCAATCGGGAAATGGTCGCCACGGAACGCCCACGCGGGGAGTTCAGCCGCGAGCTGTTCCTGGGCGACAATGTCGACACCGAGCATGTCCGCGCCGACTATCGCGACGGCGTCCTCCGCCTCGCGATTCCGCTCGCGGAGAAGGCCAAGCCGCGCAGGATCGAAATCGCTCGCGGCGACGGACGCAAGGCGATCGACGCCTGACCCGTGACTCGAGTGGAGGCAGGTCATGACCGGTCTCGTTCCGCGCTCGCAGTCGCCCGACGACCTGGACGTCTGGTTGCTCGACCCCGATCTCGAACAGCTGTTCGCCGAGGTCGATGCGATCCTGTGCGAAGCCAGAGCACGCATGCGGGGGCCCGCGCACCGGTGGATTCCGGCGCCGAGGCCGCGTCGCGCGAAAGGCCCGCACTCCGTCCAGGACCCGCTGGGGCCGCGTGACCGGCGCCCCGAGACCGGGCGCGCTACCCAGCGTGGTCCTCCGCAGGGACGCAGTCGCAGTTGGGCTGCAAATCGACCAGAGCGATGAAGGGAAAGCGAGGTGATGCCCGCATCAGACCGCTAGAAACGAGTTCCGCGTGATGCCGTCGCCGGCCCTGTACCTGGCGCATTCGAGCACAGCGTGCGACCTGCTCTACGCGCATCGCCACACCTGTGGCATGGCAGGGACGACGGCATCGCTACGCGGGCTCATATGCAGGTACGCCGTTCTTTTTCGCCGGGGAGGAGGCAGCAGGCCCCTCCCCGGCTCGATATCCCGGCCGATCAGCAGCGACAGCGAAAGGAGATCCGTCATGGCCCCGATCCCCTCCAGCAACGACGCCGACTACGCCGAGCAACACACCCTTGTCTGCGCGACCGACCAGGACACCGGATTGGACACCACCGCGCTCACACCGCTGGCCGAACGCATTCGCGCCGCGTTCGACTCCGCCGAAACCACCGACCGCATCGAGCAGTCCTTTCTCACCCCGCTTCCCGATGAGGACTATCCCCTCGCCTACTGACGCTGGCGGTCAGCCACCGATCCCCGACGTTCGTCTCGAATGAAAGGCATCCGATGGCATTCGCGCGACACGCACACCAGTACGTTCTCGTTTTCCTCTCGGCCATCGCCGCACTCGCCGCACTCGGCGTCCCACCCGTCACGTTGCTCGCGCTCTCCGTGCTGGCGGCCTGCGCGATCCTCGCCGTCCCGTTGCGGAACTCCTTCCGTTCCACCACCCGCCACCCGCGAGCATGAACGCGCCGACCGTCCGCTAGCGGCTGACGTCGCGCCTTGACGATCACCGCCGAACTGGGCCGACGCCGATCGTGATATCCGCGGGGCAGTGGGTATTGCCGAGACGTTGTTCGGCACCGCGAAGCACCATCCCGCCCAGTTCGGAGGTTGTCGTGACCAGCGATCCACAACAGGCGAAGCGGCCGGTGAGCGCGCTGCTGGCCGGTCCATATGGACACCCGTTCCATCCGATCCTGGTGACCGTGCCGATCGGCGCGTGGGTGGCCAGCCTGGTGTTCGACATCGGCTCGCGGGTCGTGGACGATCCGGATTTTCTCGCCGAAGGCGCGCTGTGGCTGATCGCGATCGGAGTGGTGGGGGCACTGGCCGCGGCGGCGATCGGGTTCCTGGATCTGCTGGCCATCCCGAGCGGCACCCGAGCGTTCCGGACGGGTCTGCTGCACATGAGCCTGAACCTCGCCATCACCGTCGCCTTCGCGATCGATTTCCTGTGGCGACAGGCGGGTGACGGGCCGCGCGGTCCGGTCGCCCTCGGCCCGCTGCTGCTGTCCGCGGCGAGTCTGGCGGTGCTGGGTGTATCGGGCTTCCTCGGCGGAAAGCTCGCCTACCACTACGGCGTCCGCGTGGCCGACGAGGCCACCCAGACCGCCGGTTTCCAGCGCTGATCCCTAGTCGTTCGGACCGAAAGGAATCGTCATGGCCATCGCGGCATTGATCACCTGGCTGCTGACCGCGGCAGGCGGTTTCGTCCTGCTCACCACCTGGATCTCGAAAGGTGCTACCCGCCAACCGGAGACGACGCAGCTGCCGCCGCCGGTCGTCTTCGGTCACTTCATCCTCGCCGTCGCCGGTTTGATCGTGTGGATCATCTATCTTTTCGCCGACAAAGACGCGCTCGCGTGGACGGCGTTCATCCTCCTGCTCCCGGTGGCCTTGCTCGGCTTGTTCATGTTCACCCGCTGGCTGCCCGTATACCGCGACCGAGCCGCATCCGGCACGCAGGAGGCCGCCGAGAGCCACTTTCCCGTGGCGGTCGTCGCGGGTCACGGCGTTTTCGCGGTGACGACAGTGGTTCTGGTGTTACTGACCGCTCTCGGCGTCGGTGAATGACCTGCGGCCCGGTGGCGCGCGGATTCAGCCCGGAAGCTCGGACCAGAATCCGCACCTGTGCCTGGCGGCGAAGTCGTGCGACATGGTGCTGCCGGTCGCGCGCATGACCAGCACCGCGCCGTCGGAGCTCGGACCATCGGGTTCCGGCCACGCGGACCATTGGGGCGAGCCAGGTCCGTTCGGGTCGCCGGTGTGGGCGAAAGTCGCCCACCATCGCTGCATCTGCCGGGCGAAGGCATCGGACGCGCCGGTCCACGGGATCGGCACGCCCATCAGACTGGTGAACAGGTAGGGCAGTTCGGCGGAATGGAAGGCGCCCGGCAGCACGGGGTCTGCGTCGCCGAATGGCGCCTGGTCGAATTCGTACTGCCACAGGGGATGTCCGGTACCGCTGGCCACGCGGCTGGTGAGCAGCGCCGGACAGGCGAACAGACCGTCGGTGATGACCGCGGATTGAGCGGCGGCGGGTCCGGGATAGCGCTCGACCGGGTATTCGGCGAGGACTCTGTCGGCATAGGCGCCGAATGATTGCCGTACATAGCGTTCGTAGCTTGCGGCATCCGGGATATGACCGCGCGCGTAGTCGGATTCGGCGACGAACAACGCCCCTTCGTTGCTGTTGCTTCCGATGATCAAGGGGATTTTCCGCTCGTCCACCTTCAGTGCGACGTCGAGTGTGCGCGTAACGACGACACCATCGATGCTGGGCACCCAGATGGGCATCGGCCCGTCGAATTGGACGGTCGGCGAATCCAGGAGTTTCGCGGCGGGCAGTGCACGCAAACACGCCAATTGTGTCGCGGGATCGCCGCATCCGACGCTGTCGGCGTAGCGCTGCGAGCGCGCGAAGGCATCCTCGCGGTTACCGGGGACCAGGGGCGACTGGGCGCAGGATCCGCTTTGGACGATGGCTTTGTGGTAGAGGCCGTCGGAGCCGGGTGCGGCCAGATGTGTGCAGACGCTTCCACCACCGGCCGATTCACCGAAGATCGTGACGTTGCCTGGATCGCCACCGAAGGCGGCGGCGTTGTCGCGCACCCACCGCAGGGCGGCTTGTTGGTCCTGGATACCGGCTGTTCCGGTGGCTCCGCCCGACTCCTCGGCCAGTTCCGGTAACGACATGAATCCGAACGGGCCGAGACGGTAATTGGGCACCGCCACGATGACGTCGCCTTCGGCGACCATCCGGGACGGCGCGTCGTATTGGCCGTTGGATCCGGTGACGTAACCGCCGCCGTGGAAGAACACCATGACCGGCAGATCTCCGTCGCGTGCGCCCTCGGGCACGTAGAGGTCGATGGTCAGGCAGTCTTCGCTGGTAGGCCCCATCGGAGGTGTGCCGGGCAGATATCCGTTCTGCGGACACAGCGGACCGTGACCGACGGCAGGCCGGACGCCGGGCCACGGCGCCGGGGGCCGAGGGGGACGGAATCGCGCGTCGCCGCCGGTGGGTGCGGCAAACGGGATACCCAGATACTCGACGACTCCATTCGCGGCGAACCCGGAGATCTCGCCGCCGGTCACGACCACGGTGGGTGGCGCCGACGCGACACCGGGCGCCGGAACGCCCGCGGTCGAGAGGCCGATTGCCGCGATCCCCGCGATCGCGGAGCGCATGATCGAGCGAATCATTGCTGCCGGGTACCTCCGATGCGGTCGCTACGGTCGGCAGCAACGACCTTCATCAGCCCAACAACAAGCCCGATGCTACAGCGGCCACCGGCGCGTCGACGTGCACGGCGCAAGTCTCGGTGGCACTCTCGCAAGCCCGGCGCGGATCAGCTCTCCGAAAGCATGCCGAGTTCATCGGCGAGGATCTTGACGGTGTCGCGAATCTGCTCTTCGGTATGGCAGGCGGTGACGAAGAACCGGAGGCGCGCAAGGTCTTCCGGCACCGCCGGGTACAGGATCGGGTTGACGTTGAGGCCTCGGCGCAGCAGTGCGTTGGACAGCTTCAGCGTCTTCAGCGAGTCGCCCACGATGCACGGAATGATCGGTGTGTCGTGGCTGTCGCCGGTGTCGATCCCCGCTTCCCTGGCCAGGCGCAGGAACAGCCGGGCGTTGCGCCGCAGGCGTTCGAGCGGCTCGCGGTCGGCTCGCAGCTGGCGGATCGCCGCCGCGGAGGCGGCCGCGTTCATCGGCGTCATGCCGACGCTGTAGACGAATCCAGGCGTCGTGTATTTCAAGAAGCGGATCAGCTCCGCACTGCCCGCGACATAGCCTCCGCAACCGGCCAGCGCCTTCGACATGGTGCCGGACCACAATTCGACATCGCCGCGATCGACGCCGAAGTACTCGCCGATTCCGCCGCCGCCTTCGCCGAGCACGCCGACGCTGTGCGCCTCGTCGATCATCAGCAGCGCCTTGTGCTTCTTCTTGATCGCGATGATCGCGGGCAGATCGGGAATATCGCCGTCCTGGCTGTACACGCCCTCGATCAGGATGAGCACCCGCCGGTACTGATGCCGGATCTCGGTGAGCAGCCGGTCGAGTGCGGCGTGGTCGTTGTGCGGGAACGGCCGCCGCGTCGCGCCCGACAGCTTGCAGCCTTGCAGGATGCTGTCGTGCGCCAGGGCGTCGTGGATGACGAGGTCGTCCGGACCGACCAGGTGCCCGATGATCGTGACATTGGTGGAGTGGCCGCCCACGAGCGCGATGGCGTCCTCGGTGCCGAGCAGGGCGGCGAGTTCGGCCTCCAGCTCGCGGTGCACCGGCTTCTCCCCGGAGAGGACCCGGCTGGCCGAGCAGGAACTGCCGTAGCGCGCCACGGCGTCCTGGACGGCCGCGACGACCGCCGGATGGCCGGACAGACCCAGGTAGTTGTAGCTGGAGAAGTTGATCACCGGCTCCCCGTCGATCACCGAGGTGTCGCCGGTGATCCCATCGTTGACGAGGAAGTAGGGATTGGACAGGCCGAGTGCTTCCACCCCGGAGACCCGGTCGGCGATCGCCTTCACCTCCGCGAAGTCGCCGATCCGGTACTCCGGCTCGACGGCGGGCCTGGGTTCGGACGCGCTCGGAACCGTCGCGCTCGGCGTGGCGGCGGGCATCTCGGAACCGGGTGCGCCGACTTGACCGGTGACGTAACCGATCACGTCGCCGAGCGTCGTCGTCCGGCTGAACCAGGCGGGATCGATGGTCAGTCCGGGCAGCCTGCGGATGAGCCCGGCGAACAGGTCGGTCAGCATCAGCGAGTCGAATCCTAGGTCGTCGCTGAGGGTCTGCGCGTCGCGCAGTCGATCGACCGGGAATCCGCTCACCCTGGCCAGTTCCGCGCGGACCACACCGGCCGCGTCCGGCGCGAGGGCCGTTGGCCCGGCCGCCGTCTGCGGGGCGAGCGACTGGGGCGCCACCATTTGCGGGGCGGCCGGTTGCGGCGCGCCGTCTTGCCTCGTGCCCGCCACAAGGCTCGCCAGCACCGCGTTCTGCTCGCGGAAGAACGAAATCAGCTGATCCATGGTCGTTTCCTCGGTAGGGGCGGAAGTCGAACCGACGGTGGGTGGTTCGACCCAGAACCGGTGCTCGGTGCCGAACTCGTACACCGGCAGGCGGCGGCGCACGCGCTGCGCCGGTTCGTACAGCTCGTCCCAGTTCGGGTCGAGTCCGTCGCGGTACAGCGCCGCCAGGGTCTCGGCCAATTCGCCGCCGGTCGCGGCGGGCCCCGGGCTCGGCGCCAGGCAGCGCGCCGCCAGGCCGGGACGCATCCGTCCGACCAGAGCGGCGAGCACGCGGCGCGGACCGACTTCGATCACGTGGGTGGGATCGGTGCCGAGAGCGGCCTCGACGGCATCGCCGAACCGGACGGTGGCACGGATGTGCTCGGTCCAGTACGCGGCGTCCATCGCTTCGTGTTCACCGAGCAGTCGGCCGTGCACGGTCGAGTAGATCGGAAGAACCGGTGCGCGATAGATGCATTCGCGGGCGACAGCCGCGAACCGCTCCAGCATCGGCGTCATCAGCGGACTGTGGAATGCGTGCGAAACGGTGAGTTCCTTGGTGCTCACCGCACGCGCGGTGAGCGCATCCCGAATCCGGCCCACCGCGGCGGCCGCACCGGAGAGCACGAGTTCTCCTGGTCCGTTGACGGCGGCGAGCGCGACGTCCGGTTCGTCCGCGAGCAGCTCGGCGATCTGTTCGGTGGTGGCCCGCACGGCGAGCATCGCGCCGCCGTCCGGCAACCGCTGCATCAGTGCGCCGCGTGCGACGACCAGTCGGCAGGCGTCGTCCAGGTCGAACACCCCGGCCACCGCGGCGGCCGCGAATTCACCGATGCTGTGTCCGATCAGCCATGCGGGCCGGACGCCCGCGTCGGCCAGCGACTTGGCGAGCGCGTACTCCATGGCGAAGATCGCGGGTTGCGCGAGTTCGGTCGGGTCGATGTCGGCGCGCTGGTCGAGCAGCAGCTCGCGCACCGAGCGGCCGAGGTGGGCTGTCATCGCCTGGTCGACCGTCGCGAGGGCGCGCCGGAACAATGGGCTCGCCGAGTCCAACGCCCTGGCCATGCCCGCGAACTGCGAGCCTTGGCCGGTGAACATCCAGCCGACGCGCAGCGGCTGCGCGACACCGTATTCCAGCTCGCCTCGCAGACGTGCGATCGCGTCGTCGCGGTCGGCGGCGACGATCGCGAGCCGGTGTCGGTCCGACGCCTTGGCGCGATTGCTGGTCCAGCAGTGCTGCGCGAAGCGATCCGGCGGCACGGCCGCCAACGACTCGGCCATGCGATGCGCGTTGCGCCGCAGCCCGACCGTGTCGTTCGACGACAGGGTGAGCACACCGACGCCGGACGACGCGGGAGATGCCGTCTCGGGTGCACTACCGAGCACGATGTGGGCGTTCGTGCCGCCGATGCCGAAGCTGCTGACACCGCCGTGCGCGGGCCGCTCCAGCGGCATCGGTTCGGCGAGCAGCCGCAAGCCGTGCTGTGCCATCCGCAGCCGGGGGTTCTCCTGGTCGGCGAACCTGGACGGCGGAACGACCCCGTGGTGCAGCGCGAGCGCGGCCTTGATCAGGCCCGCGACACCGGCGGCTCCCTCGGTGTGGCCGAGATTGCCTTTGATGGAACCGATTCCGCAGGGACGCACGCGGTTCTTCGCGTGCAACTGCCCGAGCGCCTTGACTTCGATCATGTCGCCGAGCACTGTTCCGGTGCCGTGCGCCTCGAGGAAATCGACCTCCTCGGGCAGGACCGCGGCCCGGTCGCACGCCTCGCCGATCACCTGCTGCTGCGCCCAGCGGTTCGGTGCGGTGATGCCGTTGCTTCGCCCGTCGGAGTTGACCGCGCTGCCCTTGATCACCGCGTAGATCGGCAGGCCCGCGGCCTGCGCGTCGGCCAGCCGCCGCAGCACCAGCACGGCAACGCCCTCGCCCCGCACGATGCCGTCGGCGTTGCCGCTGAACGGTTTGCACCGCGCGTCCGGCGCGGAGAGCCCGGCTTGGGTGTAGAACACCCCGACGGCCGGGGTGAGCACGAGGTTGACGCCCCCGGCGATCGCCTGGTCGCATTCTCCGGAAGCCAATGCCGCGCACGCGAGGTGGATCGCCACCAGCGAGGACGAGCAGGCGGTGTCGACCGCGATGCTCGGGCCCTTCAGGTCGAATTGGTAGGACAGCCGGTTGGCGGTCATGAAGTATCCGTTGCCCGAGCCGTGCTGCGGCGTGATCGCCGCATAGTCGCTCATCTGCAGGTTGGCCCACTCGTTGGCCATCACCCCGACGAAGACCCCGGTCCGCGAACCGGCCTCGCCGCGCGGATCGAGGGTGGCGTCCTCGAGCGCCCGCCAGGTGGTCTGCAAGAGCAACCGCTGTTGCGGGTCCATCGCCTCGGCTTCTCGTGGGGTGATGCCGAAGAACTCGTCGTCGAACGCATCGGCGTCGTCGATGAATCCGCCGCTGCGGGTGTTGATCGTGCCGGGCGCACCGGCCGGGTCGTGGAAGTCGTCGGCGTTCCAACGGTTTGCCGGGACGTCGGAGATCACGTCGCGTCCGTCGATCAGCAGCTGCCACAGTGCGGCCGGATCGGGTGCTTGCGGGAATCGGCAGTCGAGGCCGACGAGGGCGATATCGGTCATGCGGCCAGGGCGAATTCGGCCGCGATATGAGCGGCGATGTCGGTGATGGTGGGGTAATCGAAGACCAGGGTCGGATCCACGTCCAGCGACCACTGGTCCTCGATCTCGCCGCACAGGTTGACCGCCGAGACGGAGTCCAGGCCGAGCTCGGCGAGCGGGACCGCGGGATCGACCTGGTGCGGTGCGCGTTCGGTGTAGTCGGCCACGCGCTCCACGAGCCAACCCTGGATGGTTGCCGGGCAGGTAACGGCGGTGCTGAACATGTTCGGGCTCCTCGACGGGGTATCGGTCGGTCAGGCGGTCAGAGATCGGCTCAGCGCCGGTTCGAGATCTTCGTGCAGGACGCCACCGACGCGGTCGCACAGGAACGCTTCGCGCATCGAGCCGCGTTGGACCTTGCCGCTGGTGGTGCGGTGCACCGATCGTGGTTCCAAGAGAACGACATTCGGTGCGGCCACCTCGAATCCGCGGGCGACGGCCTTCTTGATCGCCGAGGACAGCTCGGCGAGCGTCGCGCCGTCTTGCCGGTCCGTCTTCACGCCCTGCAGCACGACGAGTCGCTCCCGTCCTTCCGCGTCGACGGAGACGGCGACACCGGCGGCGGCGAGCGCCGGATGCAGTTCGCGGACCAGCTCTTCGATGTCCTGCGGATAGATGTTGCGGCCGTTGACGATCAGCAGATCTTTGCTGCGGCCGGTGACGAACAGCTCGTCCTCGTGCAGCAGGCCGAGATCGCCGGTGCGCAGGAACGGGCCCTCGGCGCCGATGTACGCGTCGAAGGTCTCGCGGGTCGCCTCGGGACGGTTCCAGTAGCCCGCCGCCACGCTGTCACCGCGAATCCAGATCTCGCCGACCTCGTCCTCCGAAAGCTGCTGCCGCGTGCGCGGGTCGACGATGCGGATGTCCAGACCGCGGGCGGCCCGGCCACAGCCGACGAGCCGGGTCTCGCGGCCGAGATCCAGGTAGACGGGCGCGGCGGCGATGGATCCTGCGCTGGCCAGCAGCGTCACCTCGGCCAGCCCGTAGGCAGGCAGGAAGACGGTGGATCGCAGGCCGGCGGGCGCGAAACGCTCGAGCACGGCCGCGATCGTCCGTTCCCGCACCGGCTCGGCGCCGCTCATCACGATGTCGAGGGTGCTGAGATCGAGTTCGGCCACCTGCTCATCGGTCACCCGGCGGGCGATCAGGTCATAGGCGAAGTTCGGTGCGGCGGTGAAGGTGGCCCGGTAGCTGTCGATGACCCGGAGCCAGCGCACCGGACGCTTGAGAAAGGTGGTCGGCGCCATGAACACCAGGTTCGCTCCGACGTACAACGTCCCGAGCAGCGAACCGATCAGGCCCATGTCGTGGAAGTGCGGAATCCAGCTGACCCCTGTCGCGGCATCGGTCAGCCCGATCGAGGCGATGGCGGCTTGGTTGTGCATGAGGTTGCCGTGCGTCACGACGACGCCCTTGGGGGTACCCGTCGAGCCCGACGTGTACTGGAGGAAGGCGATGGTCCCCGAGTCGATGTCGGGCATCCGCCACGCGTCCGGGTCGCCGAGCGGACCGTCGGTCGCGGCGACGACCTCGCTGGTCGCGGCCGCGACAAGGGGCTGGACGTCGCGGGTGGTGAGGATCAGTCGCGCCCCGGAGTCCACGATCATGCCCGCCAACCGCCGGGTGCTGCGCTCATCGTGCGGCAAAGGCGCGGGAACGGCGATCACGCCCGCGTACAGGCACCCGAGAAATGCCCGCAGGAACGCCAGCCCGTCGTGATAGAGGAGGACGACCGGCTCGGCCGATTCCGGACGGTCCGCCAGCCAGGCGGCGACAGCCCTGGCGTCGCGGTCGAGTTCGAGATAGGTGAGGACCTCCTCGCGAAGCTCGCGCCCCGCCTCGTGAAGGTAGGTGTAGGACCTGGTTTCCCCGTATTCGAAAATTTGCTGCCTTACGTGGTGAACGTAGCTCGGCTGCATCTCGTGGTTCCTCGGTAGGGACGGCGTTTTGGGTCAGCTACTACTGTCTGCCGTCCACAACCTCGAAACCAGGCACCTCAGGGATCATCCAGCAAACCCTAGGGGTGGGCACAGTCCCACCCTTGGTGTGCGGTGGGGCCGCGTCATGTCGCTGGGCTCCGCGCACCGACACCCACAGGCATGGCACCCTCGCCTGCGTGGAGGACGGGGCGCGCCGATACACGAGCGTGTTCGCAACCTACTCAGCCGCCGCGCGACCACTTGTCATTGGCGCGGGCCGCTCTTGCCCGCGCCGACCTCCGCACACATCTGCGCCCTTGGAGAGATTTGCCCAGACCAGAACCGGCACTGTTTGCCAAAGGACGGCGGCAAGGGCGGCGTCCTACGGCTTCGCGGACCGAGATTCCGGCCCTCGCAGCGGCGGGGTGATCGAGTCAGGATGCGCCGAGCCGTCAACTCGGCAGGGGCCTCACCGACCTGCTCGCCAAGTGTTCTGCTGCGGTAGCGCCCCAAGAAGTAGCCGGGCAACACACATCGCGGTTCCCGACGGACGCCCCTTACTGCGGCGGCCGCTCAGCGGAGCGCAAGGTGGCGCCCGAGGCCGAGGAAATGGCGAGCGCCAGACAGCGCAACTCCCCCGGGATCAGCACCGATCGGATGGCACCCTGGAAACATTCCAGCATGGCGCCGTCGGACCACCGCACGTCGTAGCGGTACCAGCAGCGTCCGTGGCTTCGACCACGCTGGATATCGCGTTCGGTCCGCACGGCCAGCTCGATCAGCGCGGCAGTGACCTGGCTCGGCTCGCCCGCGCTGGCGATCTTCCACCACGGCTGGCTGAAATACCCTGGCTCGGAGATCTCGACCAGGTACAGCAGAGGCATCCCCACGGCGTCGGAGGCGGTCATACCGCACAGAGTGCACCAAAACGGACTGGACGGACAGGTGAAACGCCGAAGGTGTGCCGAGCCGCGACATATCGGTTCGAGCCCTGACCTGCCCGGCAGCGGTCGTGCCGCAAGCCAGCCGGGCTCGCGCTGCCGCCGTCCCCACCGCTACGACCCGATGCGGTCCAGTAGCCAGCGAGGACCGACCGTCTTCGCCCCGATCGCCTCGACACGGTCACGGAGACCGCGATCGGCCGTCACGACTGTGATCGGACGATTGCCGTTCGCCGCGAACGCCGCGGCCACCACACCGACTATCGCGTCATCTCCCGAACCGTCCGCCTGCACGACACGCAGGTCGGCGAATTCCGGATCCGACGCACCGGCGACCGCGGCCTTCGCCGCTCCCTCCAGCACGACGATCAACTCGGCCGGTTGCTCCAAGCGCTCTTCGAGCCCGGACATTTTCGTGAGCAATCGCCGTGCCGCACCGGAACGATCGCGCCACCATCCATCGGGGCGCGAGCCGACGACATTCGCGGCGTCCACCACGATCAGCTGATCGCTGTCCTGCATCACCTACTCAGTCTCTCCCGGACCAACAGCCGAGGAACGCGGACACACGCCGCGACCCGCCGTGGGACACGTCGGCCGCATTACGGAGTAGCGCCTCCCCTACTCCCGCCTCACCTGACACCTGTCCTGACCGGTTCGGCGGACGGCGGTTCAGCGCACCGGCAGCGGACTGGGCACCGCGGGCCGGGCCGCTCGAACCGCGGTGAGCGCGTTGAGTCGGCCGTACCCGTACTTGTCGCTGTGCCCGTCCACGCCGTAGCGGCCGCCCTGCGGATCGATCTTGTCGCAGGCCCCTTTCAGCAGGTTCTTGACCTCGTGCCACCTCAGATCCGGATTCACCGACAACACCAGAGCCACCACGCCCGCAGCTCCCGGGCAAGCGCTGGAGGTGCCGCCGAAGTCGTTGGTGTAGTTGCCCGCTCCATCGCCCGACTGGGGATCGCCCGGGTTGTAGCCGTCGCGGCCGCGCCGGTCGACCGTCCAGATGCCCGGAGTGAGCGGGGCCGGATGCCCGAACGGCCTGTGCCCGAAGTCGCTACTGGGGAAGGCGCACCACACCGCTTTCCCGAAATCGCTGTACACACTGCGTTTTCCGGTGTCATTGCAGGCCGCGACGGCGATGACCTTGGCGAAACTGGCGTAGCCGTCGTTGTCGACGGACTCGTTGCCGTTGCCCGCCGCGAACAGCACCACACAACCCTTACCGCCGCGTCCGGTGGTGACGGCGTGTTCGATGGCCAACCGCGTGCTCGCGGGCAGCGGCACCACCTTGTTGTGCAGCGAGTCGTTCGGCCGGAACCACGCGCCGTCCGGCGGACCCCAACTGCACGAGATGACGTCGGCGCCGTGATCGGCGGCCCACACGAAGGCGCGCGCCTCAGCCTGCGATCCGAGGCCCGAGGCGAGCCGGATCGGCATCAGCGCGGCCTCCGGCGCCACTCCCGACGCCCCCGCCTTGCCGTTCGCGCACGCCACACCCGCGCACGCCGTGCCGTGGTTCTCACCGCGGTCGGGGCCGGTGCCGAACATGTCCTTGGGCCGCGGATCGTTGATCTGCATGGTGACGTCGCGCGGCGCGACCACCTTCCGGCCACCGCTGAACTCGGGATGGTCGATGTCGACACCGTCATCGATGATCGCGATCGTCACCCCGGCCCCGCGCGTGACGGTGTGGGCCGCTTCCACCGCGGCGTGCGCGTCGACCGGCACGCCGCCGATCACCGTCTTCTTCAGGTGCCACTGCTGCGGGAAGATCGCCTTGCGGGAACGGCGCCGGATCAGCTCCGGGTGGCAGTACTCGACGTCGTCGCGACTCAGCAGCGAATTCGCGATATCGAACACCCGCTGACCGGTGCCCTCCGGCGCCGCGGTGAAATAGGCGTTCGTCGCATACGTGACCACCTCTTTGACCCGCAGACCCGCTGTCGCCAAGACGTCCAGACAATGTTCGTGATCGACCCGGTCGACGAACTTCACGAAGATGTTCTCCGTGTACAGCACCGGCTCCTCGGTACCCGGATCCACCAGCACACGCCCGGCGAACCGCACCTCCGGCGCCTCGTTCAGCACGGGTTTGCGTTCCTCCACCGAAGCCCCCGCGGGCAGCCGATACACCTCCACCCCCGCCTCCGGGAAGGCCTGCACCAATGTGGCGTCATCGAGCTCACCGGCCAGCGGCGTGGCCACCGACCCGGTTTTCCGCCGGATCCCACGCCCACTATGGGTCCGCACCACGATCAGATCCGGACTCTCCTCGAGCTCGAACCCAGGATCATCCTTCGTACCGAAATTCACCGTGGGCACCGTGATCTCCTTCCCCGCCGACCGAGCACCAGCATGAACCTAGCCCCCACAACCACCCAAATCCCGAGTAGCGCGGTACTCGCTATTCGTGCTCGGCGCACGCCCCGGATGGTGATGACACAGCCGCACCTCACACGGGTGACGGCACACGCCCACCCAGCCGCCCGCACCCTCCTCCTCGGCCCCGACCGGCTGGCGCACTCCCCCACCGGGACCACCGTCCCGAACCCTCTCTGACTAGGCGATTAGCTCCCGTCCCGGCTCGTGCGGTAATCTCTTCGAGCACCGCGAAGCGGACGCAACGGGCTGTGGCGCAGTTTGGTAGCGCACTTGACTGGGGGTCAAGTGGTCGCAGGTTCAAATCCTGTCAGCCCGACACCGGAAAACCCCTTCCGACCTGCATCGGAAGGGGTTTTCTCATTCAGCAGCAAGGGCTCGGGATTCGACCCATCTCACAGAAATCTCACGTTTTCGGGCTCTCCCCGCGTGCCCAGGCTTCGAGCACGGCCCGGTTGTCGGGCACCGTTTCGGGCACGTCGATGTAGTGGGTCTTGGCGACCTCGCGAGTGTTGCCGAGCTGGCGGGTGGCGCGTTCGGGGTCATCGAAGGCGTGATCGACCGCGGTCGCCACGCCCTTGCGGAAGGTGCGCGGAGTGACCCATGCGAAGTCCTCGCCGCGGGCGGCGCGCCAGGTGCGGCCGAAGTTGTTCGGGTTGCGTAGCGACCCGTTGCGTGCCGGGAACAACAAGCCCATCGGGTTAGCGCCTGTCCTGTAATTCACCGCAGCCACAGGATGATCGCGGCGATGGTTAGTTCGGCGTGGTAGTAGGCGGCGCGTTTGGCGTAGCGGGTGGCCAGGCCACGGAACTGTTTGAGTCGGTTGAAGCAGCGTTCGACCACGTTGCGGTGCTTGTAGACCGACATCGCGCTGGTAAAGATCACCCCCGAACTCGCCGGGTCGGTGAACCCGAGCCTGCCGTACTGGGGTGGCCCGGTCGGCGTCAACACCACCGGGACCGGCTCCGGAGTACCGCCCTCACGGGCCAGGGATGAACCGCCTCGGGCCGGCAACGGCTAGTTGGTGGGCGCTCGAGGTGGCAGCCAGAATCTGCTGGTCATCGGCAAAAGTTTGCGCTTCGTCTACCGACGAACTGGGTCGTGCCTCGACGCCGACAGCGTACGTGAGATTGCCTCAGTAGCTTCGTAGTGCGCCGTCGAGGGCTTGTTGCATGCGCGCGGAGGCCATTCGACTGATTTCTGTTGGACGGTTGGGAAGGTTGGTGCACGGAGAGTCGAGGTAGAAGCTGGCCGACTCCACGTCGGCGGTGTCGAGACCGTAGCTGAGGCCGATACACACCAATGTCGGTGCGATACCGGCATCTCGTGCACGTGCGAGGATGTGCCCGATACCGGTGCCGATCGGCTGCACTCGGGTCGGGTCGGTTTCATTGCAGGTTCCCTCCGGGAAGATCGCCAGGTCATCGCCGCTGGCCAAACGATATACGCAGGTATCTATCAGCTGCATTCCGGCGGCGTGCGCGGCGCGTATCCCGTGGTCCTTGCCACGGAAGACGGGGATGCCGCCCATCGCGTCGATTCGGGTGCGGTGCTGTGGATCGTTGAACAGCTCGTCCTTCGCCAGCACTCGAATGCGGCCGATCCTCGGGCGGAACACGCTGCGCCAGGCGAGTCCAGCCAAGAGGTAGGGGTCCTGGGTGCTGAGGTGATTGATGGAGATGATCAAGCGCGCGTCCGCGCGGATCAGCTGCGCCAACTCGGCGCGGGCGCCGTCTGCATACGCCACCCTGGGCCGGAAGCGATGGCTCATGACGGCGCAGGACAGCTTTGCTCGCAGCAGGTCTGGACGATGCTCGCGGTAGAAATCGTAAACCGCGTCCCGATTGCCGAAAGTGACAGCGGGGGCACCCGATACGCGAGTTTTGGTTGATCGGCCGAGCATGGCGAGCCTTCAAATCCTAATCGTCAGAAGGGATAGGGATTTCCGAGAGATGGTACGAACGGCTGGCGACGGGGAAGTTCCCTGACACGCAGCAACAAGCGACGGTCAGGATTCATGACCGCCTCCGATCCGACACAAGTGCGACGGGCAAAGTGCATCCATTATAATGGTAACAGTGTTGCCATTATTGAGCTCGATGTCAACAGGCGATGCCGGTTCCGAGCGCGGAGGGCGTGAAAGCCAGTGCCGTCGACGAGAACGACTCGTGGACGGGCTCGGAGGGCGCGCCGCAGAGTGATTCACTCAAGCCCGAATAGCGGGCTCGCGTCTCACATTCTCGCGGGGCCGGGCGGCGCAGAGCGCACCGACCAGCGCCGCCGTGGCCACGGCGGCGACCACTACACCGAAAACGATTCCGATGAGGGACAGGCTCCAGCGCTGGGCGGCGAAGCCGACACCCAGGATCGGCACGGAAATCGCGAAATAGGCCACGACGAAATAGGCGGAGGCGATCTCGCCGCGCTGCGATTGCGGAGCCGCTTCCACCACCGCGCCGAGCCCTTTGCCGAAGCTCGCGCCATGCCCGAGGCCGGTCATCAGCGCGGCCGCAGTGAGGACGACCACCGACCGAGTGCTCAACGCTGTGGCGAGCAGCGCGGCGCTGAGTATCAGGGCCGCACAACCGAGGATCATGGCCTTGGAGGCAGGTAGCGTCCTGGTGAACGCTTGGGTACCCGCCGACGCGGCAAACGCCGCGGAAACCAGCAAGCCGACCATAGCCTTGTCATGAACGTGCAGGGATTCATTCAGGAACGTCGGCACGACCGACGCGAACAGACCGATTACGCAGAACCCGGCGCACGCGGCCAGCGCCGCACGAGTGAACACCCCCCGCGCCTGAGGCGGAATGGACAGCCGCTGCACGGTGAGCAGAACTCCGGGCTGCGCCGCAACGGTCTCCTTTACATGCCCGATCGCGAGCGCAGCTACCCCGATCATCGCCAGGTGCACAGCGAAGACGCTGTGCAGTGGCCAAGGGACATACTGCGCCAGCACCCCCGACAGTGTTGGCCCTATGCCCAATCCCCCGATATTTGCGACGCCGGCGACCGTAGTGGCTCGGTTCTTCCATTTCGCAGGTGCGGCTTCGACGATCATTGCGGTTGCGGTACCGGTGAAGATGCCGGCCGACAGTCCCGAGAGCGCCCGTCCGACCAGCAACTGCCACACCGGCCCGGCGGTGAGGAAGACTAGCGAACTGGCTGCGGAACAGGCGAGTCCGGCAATGAGTAGTGGTCGGCGTCCGAGCGTGTCCGACCATCGGCCGAACAGAATTAGCGCCGCCACGACTCCGGCGGCATAGGCGGCGAAAATCGTGGTGGACATGCCGATGGAGAAGCCGAGTTGGGCGGCATACAGCGTGTACAGCGGCGTCGGCAGGGTCGTGCCGAGCATGACCACGGCGAAGGCGTAGGCGATTTGAGCCATCGACCTGATGCGGGGTCCGCGCGCGATCGGGCAGTGCGGATACGAGGGAAGGGTGTCGTGCATTGCTAATCGAGTGACCATAATGGCAACATCGTTGCCGTTATCGATCGCTTCTGTCCAATCGAATCGGCAACGGTGTGGCTGATATTACTTGGCAATATCCGCACTACTGCGGGCGAGAAGGTCGAAGCGGCATGTGGCGCGCTTCGGTCACGAAACCACCTGGATGGACCGCCAATCACGGCCCACGCATTCACCTACGCTGCTAGAACGGCTGCGCGGTGAAGTGCTTCACCGCGCAGCCTCGATCTATCGGGCGTTTCAGAAGGTTCGCGCGGGGTTCATCCCACTCGCCGGCGCATACAGGAATTGGCACGGCATCGTGGGGTAGCTCTGGTCTACGCGATCATCGACGGCGGCGGCCCGCGCCCAGCCCTTATCGATCACCTCCCGCGCGAACGTTACGGCCGCCTCGCGAGAGGCGACGAAATGCAACGGGGAACCCAGACCGAAATCGACCATCAAGTGCCACAACATCGCATTCCCAATCTCATGAACGCGCCCTCAGCGACGCCGATGGCGGCAGCCGGACCTTCCTCGGGCATTCGAAACCCGAACCTCGTCAAGTCGGCGAGGTATCCGCACCACACGGGATGTCGCCGCAGCGTGATCGCGCACCCCTCGTCCATAGCTGAGCCCACCAGGACGGGTGAGCCGCCGCGGTTCACTCCTCCCTCCCGATGATGTGTGTCACGGGGGATCCGACTGCCGGGGTCATCGCGATGACGGACTTCAATGTGCGCGCGGTCCAGTCGGTGGTGGCGATCGAGCCGATGTAACCGTCGGGGCGGATCAGCAGCAGGGTGGAGTCGGTCAGGCCATAGATCCGGGCAAAGGACTCGGTGATGTCGGCGAGGACCACATCCGCCTCCGCCTGATCACCACTGTCGACGGTGACCCGTTTCAGCCCCGCGCCCCTCGCGGGCCACGGCAGTGCGGCCAGGTCCTCGGCCGCCGCGGGACCGTAGGCGATTGCGGTGAAATGCGGTCCGGCGAAGAGATCGAACAGCCGTTGCGATCCCCCTGTCGTGCTGAGCAGCCTCGCATCCGGTGCGCGATCGCCCACCCGCAGCGTCGCGGTTCGTTGGGCATCATCCGCCGCCAGGGGGCCGCCGCGGTAATGGAGGCCCAGCTGGCGTTCGTCATCACCGCGTTTGATGGACGACGGGTCAAGCTTGGACAAACCCTGATACTTCTCGATCGACAAGCCCAAGACCCCGGCCGCGATCGGCTGACGCTCGGCTTCGTAGGTGTCGAGCAGGCTGTCCGGTGCGCCGGCGAGCACTTGACCGAGTTTCCAGCCCAGGTTGTAGGCGTCCTGCACACCGGTGTTCAGTCCTTGCGCACCCGTGGGGGGATGGACATGAGCGGCGTCACCGGCGACGAACACCCGACCCGAACGGTAGCGTTCAGCCAGGCGAATGTTGGGGCGGAACACCGACTTCCAGCTGATATGCGACAAACGGATGTGTTTGTCGCCGGTCTGCTTGCGGATGCGAGCGTTCAGGCTGTCCTCGTCGAGATCGGGCTCCTCATCGGGGCGCAGACGGATCATCACCTGAAACCGATCGGAATGCGGCAGCGGACACGCACCGACGAACCGGCCACCCGGACGCGGCCACACATGCCAGCGGTCCCGGGAAAGGCCGTCCACCACGGCGTCGACGATGATCACCCGATCGGCTTCGTCCGTTGTTCCCTCGAAGCCGATGCCCGCGGTTTTCCGGACCGTGCTGGCGCCACCGTCGGCACCGACCAGGTAGTGAGCGCCGATCTCGGTCACACCGTCGGGACCGGAAACCGTCGCCACGACCGTATCCGGATGCTGTTCGAATCCGACCAGTTCGCAGTTGGATTCGACGGACACGCCCAGCCGCCACAGTCCGGCGCGCAGTGCGGCGTCGGTGCGGAATTGGGGGATCAACCATGTATTCGGGTGCGGCACATCCGAACTCACGTCGGTATGCGAGATCATGCGCCAAGGAATGTTCAGCCGACCCGCATGGATGCCCAGCAGCGGGTAGTCGGCTCCGCCGGCGCGAATGCCATCGAGGACGCCGAGGTCTTCGAACACTTCCAGGGTGCGCGGCTGGACTCCCTTCGCTCGCGAACCCTCGAAGGCGTGCGCGGCCTTGTCGATGATCCGCACCGCCCGTCCGCGACGGGTCAGATCGATCGCCAAGGCGGTGCCGGTCGGCCCGGCGCCGACGACGAGGACATCGACGATATCGGTGTTCGGCTGGGTCGTCATCGGTGCGTCCCTTCCTTGGCGGCGTCGACGAAAGCGGCGAATCGGGAACTCATTTGGACGGGCTCCTCATAGGGGACCATGTGCCCGCAGGGCGAGAAGATGTGCGACTCGGTGGGCATCAGCAACGCGCACACCTCGTCGAAGCTCCTGATAGGAGTGACCTGATCTCGATCGCCCCACAGCAGCATCTTCGGCACCGGCAGGTGGCCGGTTCGCCGGTAGAGATCCTGGCGGCCGCCCAGCGGAAAGTCGGCGATCGTGGCGGCCAACGCGTAGATCGAGCCTTCGAACTGGTAGCACTCCCGCACCATTGCGGTGAGTGCCGCGGACTGCTGCGGATCGCGCACGTTGTGCGAGAGGTGCCGGTCGAGCATTCTGCTACCCAGACTCTTGGCCAGGACGGTTCCCAAGAACTCGTGGCGCAACAGCCGTGCGGCGGCAGGTGCGGGCTGCAACCCAGCGGGGCCCGCCAACGTCAAGGTAGCCAACCGGTCGACGTGCCGCTCGGCGAAAGCCATGCTCACCAGCGCACCCATCGAAGTTCCGACGAGGTGGTACGGCTCGGACAACTCCAGGCGCTCGGTCAGGTCGGTGAGTTGCCGCACGAACAGCGCCTCGTCGTAGCGTGCCTGCACCCGATCGGAATAGCCCCGTCCGTAGGCGCTGTAGGTAAGCGTGCGGAATCCCCGCCGGTGGAGTTCGGCGGCGAGTTCATCCCAGTAGAACAGGGGGACAGTGAGACCGCCCGCGAAGACGACGGTTTCTGCCCCGGCGGGCCCGCTCAGCTCGTAGTGACTGATTCCATCGCCGCATTGGAGGAACTCACCGCGTAGCTCATGCCGGGTAAGCCCGTCCAAGCGACGGGTCTCGCCGCGGGCCACGAAGTACTTCATCGCTTTTCCTTCGTCTGTGCGGTCACCTCGGTGGTCAGGAAGTCCAGGACCGCGCCTGCCACCCACGCCGGATCTTCATCGGGGAGCAGGTGGCCGCCGCCGGGGTGGACTCGTTCGTGGCTGCCGGGGATATCGCGGGTGAAGTGCTGGCCGTCGATAGACGCGCTACGCAACACGAGAGTGGGCGCAGTGATGGACGGAATCTCGGCGGTGCGGTCGATCTGGTCGGTATTGGCGAAGTCGATGAATGCCTGTTGGTTGCCGGGCCTGGTCAGCATCGCGTAGACCCGGTCGATCATCTCGTCGTCCACCACCGACGATCGTGACCCGACCGCCGAGCGCAAATTGCGTGCGGTGGCCGACCGAGAAGCCAAGCGGGGCAACAACACTCGACCGATCGGATTGCGTGCCAGCCGCAGCGCCAACGGCAGCGACTTGCCCGGATAGCCGGTGGCATTGATCAGCACGAGCCGATCCACACGCTGCGGGTAATCCAGTGCGAAATTCCAAGCGATGTTGCCGCCGAGCGAATTGCCTACCACCGAAGCATTGACCACTCCGAGGGAATTCAAGAAGGCGGCGACGGTCTTGGCATATGTCTGCACCCGGTAGTCGCGGTCGGTGCGCGGACCCGTGAGACCGAACCCGGGCAGGTCGGGGCGAATCACGTCGAAAGACGACGACAAGGTCGCGGCCACCTGGTCGAAACAGTGCAGCGACGAGCCGCTGCCGTGTAGGAGCAGTACCGATCGCCCCGACCCCGCCCGCTTGTAGTGAACGTTGTGGCCCTCGACGCTCACGAAGCGCGAATCAGGATCGATGTAGTCATCGACAGCTACTCGTCTACTCATAATGGTTACAGTGTTGCCGATATACGCCTTCCGGTCAAGTGATAATGGCAACATTGTGACCGTTATATGGTGATCGCATGTCCAGCCCGCCCATCCCGAAGCGACCATCGTCGGCGGCAGCATGATGAACCAGAACGAGGTCGCCAGGAGTGGTCATTTCAACGGCAGAGCGCCGTCCATACCTCCGACATCCGTGATCTTCCATCCCGCACCCGAGTCGACCGTGACGTTGTAGGTCACCGTCGTCTGGCCTCCGTCAGGAGTTTGGGCGCTGGTGGAGTTGACGTTCAAGAAGACGTTCACCTTGTACACGCCGCCGTTCTCGGAGGCGACGACGGCATTGATCGGTGTGGCGGTCGAGGACCATTTCAACGGCACCAGGATCTCCTGCAGTTTCGGAGCGGTGGCGTCGAATTTGTTCGCCAGCGGCGCGCTGGTGTTCGCCTTGAGCTTGGTGATCCACGCGTTGTAGTCCTGGAAGTTGATGGTGGAGGCGCCGACCGCGTAATCCGTGGCGACTTGCTCGGCACGGCGGTGGGCCGCGGCTGCGGCGTCGCGGTCGCTGAGCTGGCTACGAGTCGAAAGCCACAGCGCGGCGAAGACGCCCATCGCCGTTACGACGGCGATGAACGCGGCTGCGAGTGCGATTCCGGACGGCCGTATCGACACCGTCCACGATGCCCGCCCAGCCGCTACGGATCGGTCGCCTGCCGGTGCAGGCCGGTCGGTTGTCGTTTCCTCGCCGATTCGGTCGTTGGTCTCGATGGTCATGTGCACTCCTGCGGTGTTGTTTCGATCTGTGCGAGTCCGCTATTTGACGTTGATCTGCAAGCGCACGACGCCGTCCCCGGTTTCGGCGAGCGCTTGCGAAATCAGCGCGCTGAGGTCGACGCGGCTCAGCTGCCCAGTGGCCTGCGCGGCTGCTGGGGTGAGCACGGGCACCAACCGGGCGAGGTCCGGGCCCATCTCATCCAGATAGCGGGTGAGTTGACCGGCGAACGGTATGACGCCGTTGCCCTCTACGTACATGTCCGGCACGGTGCCGATCCGGACGTACTTCTCGATGGCTCGCGCGAGGTCGTTCATGGAAGCGCCGATCTGTGTCCAGCCCGGCGCGGCTGCGCTCATCGCCGGACCGGTCCAGTCCATGTCCGCGCCCAATGCCTGAAGGTCGACCAGCATGGCTCGGATCGCATCGGTTCGGGCCAGCAGGGTCGCGGCCAGCAGGGAGGTCGACCGGGCGAGTTGCGGGACGACGACGTCGGTGCCGGCCAGCCCCTGGCCGAAGGTCTCGATGATGGCTTCCAGTGCCTGCGGGTCCAGTTGTTCCATCAGATGAGTCACTTGGCGCGCGACCTCCGGTATCGACGTCGGCGTACGGATCGCCGCGGTGTCGATGTGCTGTCCGTCGCGCAGGTACGGTCCGTCGCCGCCTTGGACGGGAGTGAATCGGACCTGCGGTTCGCCCAGCGCGGAGAGGTTTTCGATGATCACCGTGCTGGCGACCGGGATGCGGTGGTCGTCCCGCACGCGCATGCCGACCTGGACACCACCGTTCTCGTTGCGCACGGAAACGATCTCGCCGACCCGGACGCCGGACAGAAGGACCGGCGAGCGCGGGCCGAGGCTGCCCGAGTTGGTCAGTGTCATGGTCAGTGTGGAGTATCTGGTGAACCAGTCGACACCGACCACATCGAAGGTGAGGTAGGTGAGGCCGAGGAGTAACACGGCCGCGAGGCTGCCCAGCGAGACCGCCGGGCCCAGAACTCGTGATGTCATCGCACGGCTCCGATCATGCGCAGGGTGTCGATGATCCGGCTGGTCTGCTCGTCGGCGGGGATGCCGGTCCCGGCGTCTATGCGGGTGATGTTCACCTTCGCCCCGTGCTCGGCGAACGGAATGATCTGATCTCGGATGAGCGACACGATTCGGTTGAGATTCGACGGCGCGTTCAGGTCCAACGGCCGGTTGGTGAACAGCAGCGGCATCAAGGCTTTTGCGGCGGCATCGCCCGCTGTCACCAGGGAGGTCATCCAGGAGAAGGAGTGGACGAGATCGCCCATGACGCCCGCTACCCCCAGGACGAGGATCAAGGACTTCAGTGCCGAGGTGACGTGGGTCGTACCTTCCTCGCTCAGCAGTCCACGCAACGCTCGATCGCGGTCCAGCACCATCGCCGTGTCGGCCTCCATTCCGTCGAGGAAGCGGTCCACCTCATCGAGATGCCGGGCGATGTCTTCGAAGTCGGCACCGATGACCTGCGTGATGCGAGCTGTATCGGGAGGTTGTTGCGGCAGCACCGCGTTCATGCGGTTCACCAGGTCCTGGAATTGGTGGACCGCACCGCCCTGGACAAATGTCGCGAGGCCGGCCATCACGTCTTCCACCTGCACAGCTGGTTTCGTCTGCGCGATCGGGATGCTGCCGCCGTCGGCCAGAGTGTTGTCGAATCCGTTCGACGGTGTGGTCAGCTCGATGAAGACGTCCCCCAAGAGGGTGTTCTGCCGTAATTGCGCGGTCGTGCGCGCGGGCAGCTCTACCGCTCGATCGATGTCGAGATCCGCGATCACATGGCCTGGAACCGTTGCCGTGGGGTCGACCACGGTCACTGCCGCCAGATCACCCACCTGTACGCCGTTGGCCATCACCTTCGCCCGTGCGGGCAGGTTGAGGGCAGTAGCGAATTCGACATGCACGCGGTATGCCTCGCCGCGGCCGGTGCCGGGGATCGTGATGGCCGACGGATCGAAGGCACAACCGCCGAGCGTGGTACCAGCGACAACGAGCGCGAACAGTCTCGTCGTGCCCTTCTTTCCGCCCCGACCCCTCATCGTGCACCTGCCATAGCCAGCACCAGCGGAACCAGATCGATCGTCGCCAAACCGTTTTCAGCTCCGCGGCAGCGGCCAGGGAGTGTCGCGTTGATCGCCGAGCACACCTGTGCGGCATCGGCTCGACCCAGAGCGACTTTGGGTGGAGCGTAGGAGAGTGCGGCCTGGCCGGTGCTCGGATCGACGGACCGCTGGAAGGCGGTGGTCAGCGCAGGGATCATGTTCACGAGTTGTTCAAGGGTGCCGACATTGGCGCCCGCCCAGCGAACCAACGGGACGGTCGCGCGCACGAGGTTCAGCAGCGGCTTTCCGAATGTGGTGGTGATGTCGTTGAACCAGGGCAGGATCACTCGCAGTCCATCGACGATTTCGATGAAGGGCGCGATCACCTCGCTATTGGCCTGATCCAGCATTCCGCCGAGTCGCGTCAGCATGTGTTCCAGGTCGCCCCAGTTGTTCTTCAGTACCGCGCCGAGTTTGCTGATCGCGTCGATCAGTTCACCGATGCGTCCGATGGCCGCATCCGGCGATTTCAACGCATCGCCTAGTTTGAAGATCAGCTCGTTGAGCGCGGGGCCGGTGCCCGCCACGGCGGTGTCCAGAGCCGACAGTCCTGCGCTCACCGTGTCCCGTTTGCCCGTGTCGTCCGGGGCGCTCAGCTCGGTGGCAAGCTTCGACAAGGCGTTCAACGTCTCGGTCATACTCTTGGGAGTGAGAGACCGGGTGATGCACCGGCCGGCGTCCCACTTGGCCGCCGGTCTCGGCGCGGACAGAATGGCGAGGTTGCGATCGGCGACGAGTGTGTCGGACAGCGTCACCGCTGATACGTCGCCGCGCAGGGGGTGATCGGCTTCGACAGTGAAATCGACACGAACGCCATCACCGGACGGCTCGATCCGTGTCACTGAGCCGACCGGGATCCCGAGCATCGTGACGTGGCTGCCCTGGTAGAGCCCCACCGCGTCCGGCATCATCGCGCAGTACGAGCGCATCGACTTACCGGCTCCGGTCAGCACGAGGTAGGCGGCGGCGCAGACCCCGACCAGGACCAGGACGGTCGTGACCGACATGAATCCACGGGACGCGAGAAGTCGTCGCATCAGCACGACCTCCCGGGCACGGGGATGCACAGTGCGGGCGCGGAGACGGTCGTCTGCGATTGATCGAGGGCGTACCCGTCTGGTCCGGCGATCTGCTGTAGCTGCTGTCCGATGCTCTGGACGGAGTTGACGACCTGATCGAGGCGGCCGGTGAGCCGCTCGAGCTCCGGGATGGCCTCCGCGAGTTCGTCCAGCATCGGCTTCAGCGTGTGGTCGTAGGCGGGTTCGGCTGCCGCGATGCGCGACAGCAACCGCGCCAGCAGGGCCAACGACACCCGTAGCTCGGCACGCTTGTCGACGAGGATGTCGGTGGTCAAGTTGAGCTTGCTGTTGAGCCGACCGTACAACGCGGTGTTTCCGCTGATCCTGCTCAGGTATTCCTGGGAAACCGCCAGTGCGCGAGAGACATCCATATTCTGTTGGTCGAGGATGTCGACGATGGAATCCACCGCTCGTCCCAGCTGCCGCAGGCCATCCGGGCTCTCGGCCAGTGCTGCCTGCAGTTGGCCGAGATTGTTCCGGAGAACCTCGCCATCGACCTCCCGCACCGGGGTTATCGCGTCTTGGAACGCCTGACCGAGCGTGTACGGCAGCCGCACGCGGTCTTTGGCGATCACCTTCTTGCCCAGCGGCTTCGACCCCGCGGGCGTCAGTGCGACGAAGTGGCCGCCAGCTATGGTCAACATGCGAATGTCCAGGGTCGACTGATCACCGACGAACACATCGGCGTCCACCGTGAAGACCATGTGCACTCGATCGTCGTGCAATTCCAGCGATTCGACGGTGCCCACGTTGATCCCCGCCACGCGTACGTCCTCACCGGGACGGATGGCTCCAGACTCGCTCAGGTCGGCTCGGTATTCCACCTTCCCCAGTGGCAGCGCGTACAAGATGCCACAGGCCGCCAGGACCGACACCACCGTGGCCGCGCCGATCAAGCCGAGCCGCAGCTCCCGTCGGCGCGCCGTTCGGTCGTCGGGAACGGGTCTATCGCCATGGAATCGAAGTCGTCCGCGCGGCGATTTGTTCAGCGGTTGCATAGGGCGATCCTTTGGCCGCCGATGAATACCCGCAGTTGCGGTGGCACCGCGGCGTCTCCTTTCGAGCAACTGGTGTTCATTTCGGGCCCGGTTTTCGGCAGTAGCGCTTCCAGCGACTGCAGGAGGCCGGGAAGTTTGCCCAGCACCTCCACCGCCGACTGCGGGTCGGGAAACGCCGCGCGCAGGGCATCGTCGAGATCCGGGTTGGCATCGGGGGTAAACCCGAGGGTCGCGAGCAAATCGTCGATGGGGCCGAGCACCGGTGGCGCGGCGAGTGCGTAGTCGACCAGACCGTTCAGCTTGTCCTCCAGCACCGAGAACAGGTCGGTCAGGCCCTGAATCAGGTCTTCCAGGTAGGGCGACTTGCCGCCGATACGGTCGTCGATGACGTGCAGGTTACGGACCAGCGTGGAGATCAAGGTCTGCCTGTCGACGGCGTAGCGGCTGAGCTGCTCCACCGCGTCCAGCGCGGGCCCCAACCCGGTGCCGTTGCCCTCGATCACGGCGAGGACGCTCTCGGCGAACTGATTGAGCGCGCTGGGCGAGAACTCCCGCAGCACCGGTTGCAGTCCGTTGAACAACGTAGTGATGTCGAAAGAGGGGATCGTGCGCTCGGGCGGAACGGTCACGCCGGCCGCCAGTTTCGGGCCCGGCGTGGCCGGCTGACGCACGTCGACATACCGCTGGCCGGTCAGCGTTTGATACCGGATCGCGAATGTGCTCGTCTCGTACACCGCGTGGTCGCGTTGAACGGTCACTCGTACCGAGGCCCGCCCCTGATCCAAGGTGATCGCCTCGACCTTGCCCACCTGCACGCCGTACATGCGGACGTCGTCACCGGGTTTCAAGCCGTTGGCATCGGTGAAGATCACCCGGAACGTGTCGGTACTCCCGGCTACCGGCCGCTGGATTGCCGCCACGACGAGGGCCAAGAGGGCCGCCATCACCACCGCGAAGGTCACTAGACGCAGGATTACGTAGACGGTCGATTTCATCGGATACCTCCCGGAATCGCTGCCGGCTCGGTCGGTGCAGGTGGCGCGAGCGCCGTTCCGGCCCCAGGGAAGCCGAGCAGCGGGGAGGCTAGGACGGGAAATCCGCGCAGGGTGAGCTCGAGCTGCAGAACAGGCCCCTCAGGAGTGTCGACGAACGAATTGTCGATTCGTTCCAGAATGGCTCGCAGCTCCGCACTCGACTTGTGCGGGGTGGGCACCATCTGGGCGGTGATGCTCAGCAATGGCGCCAGCATGTCGCTGTAGCCGGTGTAGTGCCGCTGCCCGACGTTGCCCAAGTTCGTGAGCGCGGGGAACAGGTCGTCGGTGAGCAGGGTGACACCGGCATCGAAGAGCGGCTGGTCGGTGCGCAGAACTTCGATGTTGTTGATGTGGTCGAGCAGGTCGACAGTGGCGCCCGCGAATTCGGCCGTCCCGTACAGCGTCGAAGCATACTGGCCGATCAGAAAGGACGGATCGTATCGCTGGGTATCGGCCACCGCTCGCCCCAGCATCACGATGGCCTCCAGAATCGGCGTGAATGCCTTGGCATCGGTGGCGAGTTCGGTCAGCACGCCGGTCAGTTCCGGCGTCAGTACCTGGTTGGTGGTCTGCCCCAGTGACCGGATCAGTGTGCCCATCGTGACATCGGAGACTCGCGACGCCGCCGCACCGGTGAGGTCGACGGTAGCTCCCTCCCGCAACGGGGCGCCACCCTCGCCCCGACGCAATTCGATCTCGCTGATGCCGAAGAGGTTCGACGGCGCGTAGTCGACACCGAGAGTGTCGGTGAGTCCGGTGAGCTGAGAGCCGTCCAGGCGCAAGGTGATCTGCTGCTGCCCGGCTCCGACACTGCTTATACCGGTGACCTCGCCAACACCGACCCCGTCCAGCCGCACCCGAGCTCCGGCGACCACGCCGTCGCCGATATGCTCGGTGCGCAGCGTGACCGCCATTCGATCGTCTACGCGCACCGCGTGATACTCACCCCACACCGCGGCGACGACCGCGGCGACGGCGAGGGCGATCGCACCTGTCCGGCGCGCGGACTTCGCGGTGGTAGCTGCTCCTGGCAACCCATACGTTGGCATTCCATTACCCCGTGAACGTGACCGGCGAGCTGAATCCCCAGATGACCAGGCTCAGCAGCATGTCCAAAGTGATGATCGCGACGAAACTGGCACGCACCGCCCGGCCGGAGGCGATTCCCACACCTTCCGGCCCGCCGACGGCGAAAAATCCTTGATAGCAGTGGATCAGGATCACCGCGACGCCGAACACCAGCACTTTCAGCACCGCGGCGGCGATATCCGGACCGCTGACGAATTGGTCGAAATAGTGCTGGTACACCCCCGATGCCTGACCGTGGACGCCGACAACGATCGCGGCACAGGCCAGATAACTGAGGATCAGCGTCACCAGGAAGGTGGGTACGATCGCCACGACACCGGCGATAACCCGGGTGGTTACCACGAACGGAATCGACCGCAACCCCAGGCATTCCATCGCATCGATCTCTTCGGAGATGCGCATCGATCCGATCTCGGCGGTCATCCGGCACCCGGCCTGCGCCGCGAATCCGACGGCGGCGATGATCGGCGCCAGCTCCCGGGTATTCGCGAACGAAGAGACCACACCGGTCAGTGGGCCGAGCCCGATCATATTCAAGGTGCCGTAGGACTCGATGCCGACACTGGCGCCGAGCACCATACCCAGCAGGACGAGCATCGGCACGGTACCGCCGCCGACGATCAGCGAACCCCTCCCCCAGGTTGTGTCACCGATGGCGCGCAGGGTTTGCATCCGATAATGCTTCAGCGTCATGGGGATGGCCGAGAGCACCTGCCAGCTGAACGACAGGGCGAATCCGAGGGAGTCCACCGGCAGCAGCACGTTCTGGTCGCGGACCAATCGATAGGCCCAGCGCAGTCCCTTCGGGGCATACCTGGTCGCGGTCATTCAGGCCAACCTCGTCGGAGCGAACATCTGAACCAATTGGGTGGCAGTGAGATTGACGATCATGATGCACACCACCGAGAGCACGACCGAGGCATTCACTCCGTCTGCCACTCCGCGCGGGCCGCCCTTGGCCTCGAGCCCGCGCTGACAGCTGATGATCGCGACGATCAATCCGAACACCATGGCCTTCAGCAGCGAAATGCCCACATCGGTGACCGTCGTGAAGGAACCGAAAGTAGCCCAGTAACTTCCCGAGGTCACACCCTGTGCGCCGATCGCGACCATGTATCCCGCGACCACGCCGGCAAAGATGATCAGCACATTCAGCAGCGGTGCGACCAGCACCATGGCGACGGTGCGGGGAATGACCAGCCGATGGATCGGACTGACGCCCATCACCCGCAGCGCGTCCACTTCTTCACGGATCGTGCGTGCGCCGAGGTCCGCGGCGATCGCCGCCGCACCGGCGCCGCCGAGCAGTAGCCCGGTGGCGATGGGAGCGCCCTGCTTGATGACCCCGAGCCCGCTCGCCGCCCCCAGCAGGGAGTCGCCGCCCAGTTCCCGGATCATATTGCCGATCTGCAACGAGACGATCACCCCGAAGGGCACCGCCATGAGTATCGCGGGGAGAGCTGTGACCGTGATCAGGTACCACGCCTGTTGCAGCATCTCGCGCCACTGGAAGCGGCGACGAACCAGATCCGACAGCGCCCCGCCGACGGTCTCCAACGCGATATCCACGGTCCGTCCGCCGGTGCGCACGCCCGATACGACGGTATCGGAGAAATTCGCTCGCACGATCCGCAGTGCGGAGGTGTCGCGCCGCTGCGGCGGTAACACGTCGGGTGTCAGAGTCAAAACGATCGAACTTTCGCTTGGGACCGATATACGCCGATCAGCTTTTCGGCGTCCGCGCATGATCGGTCCACGATCACTACGCATTTCGACTACACGCTCATAATGATCATGTAGTCGCTCAGTTGGCCCCTCCGCTCGGAGCGGAAGGGATGAACATCAATTCAGTGGACGCTTTCGACGCGTGGACAGCACGCTTCGCGCCCCCGCGTTCGCCGCATCAACTACCTGCGGCTCCCGCGTGAGCTCTTCCGTTGCCACTCGGTCCCGAAGATCGGATCGGGGTCGATCCGGTTATCGACAGCTGCTCGTCCAGGCATAATGGCTACAGTGTGGCCGATATCACGCCAGTCGTCAATATGTTTCAACAACATAGTTGCCGTTATTTTTCGGAGCCGCCCGGTCACGGCGGAGCGAGGGCAATGTGAAGCACGCTCCCCGCAATATGGCGGAACCCACCCGCTCGACGACGAATAGGCGAAAATCCTTGCTGCACTTCAGAAGAACCGGAGCGAGCGTCGAGGCATCGGCCGAAGCGCCGCGTCCACATCGACTGTGCTGTCCAGCGCGGCGGCCGAACGCAGCGCCGCCACGGTCAGCTGCATCAGGCACTCGACCACAGCGTCGACGTCGAACGGTTCACCGTTCTGCAGCCAATAGACGGCGGCCTCGTCGATGGCGCCGGCCACCGCTCGGATCATCATGCGAAGGGCCCGGTTCTGCGGATCGAGCCCCAGCAGCGAAATCCAGGCCTCGATGGCCTCGGTTGATCGTGGCGAGGGACGCCTAGCAGCGCAAAGCCCCTGCCGGAAGCTCCGCGGCAGAGGTGAGGGGCAACTCGAGAGACGTGAGCAGGTCTTGGTACCGCTGCGCGAGTTGCGTCGGCGTGCTGCGGCTGTAGGCGACGATCTCACGGTAAACCCCCGGCCCGATCCTTCTGGCGTGCCGTATCCAGCCGCCTGGTACGGCGTTGTTGGGCACCAGCGCGACTCCCATGCCCTCCATGGCGAACAGCAGTGCGGCGGCCACCTGTCCGGTACGCGCGACCGCGCGTGGAGTGAATCCGAGGGCGGTCGCCGTCCGGCCCACGATCTCGCTCATGCCTTGCTCGGGCTCGTAGAGGATCCAGTCGGCTGCGGCCAGTTCGTCGAGTTCCACCGTGGAACCCGTGTCCCGGCTCGCCGGGCCGACCAGCACCATCTCCTCGTAACCGAGCGACACGACGGGCCCCTCCCACAGTTCGGGCCGCGGACCGACCGCGATGTCGCCTTGTCCGCCGCGAACCGCCTCCTCGAGCGCACGACGGTGCGAGAAGTCGTGCACCCGCAGGACAGCCGTCGGGAACAGGGAGTGCCACCGGACGGCGCTCGGAGGCAGAATGCCGGAGGCGATCGACCGGACGGTCAGTACATGCACGTCGCCGCTTCGCCCCTCGACCACTTGGTGCACTGCGTCCGCGGCTTCCCCGACAGCCCGCAATACCCGCTCGGCGTGGGGCAGGAAGACCCGTCCCGCGGGCGTGAGGGCCAGGCCATGGCGGCCGCGTTCAAGCAGTTGCGCGCCGAGTTCTTTCTCCAGAGCACGCATCTGCTGCGACAGCGACGGCTGCGAGACATACAGCCGCGCCGCGGCGGCACTGAACGACCCGCTTTCCCAGACGGCGAGAAAGTACTCCAGCTGGCGCAGTCGCATCAGATGAAGTTACCGCCGGCCCCGCCGGCGCAGGCACGCAGCGAGCGAGTCACGCGACCCGATTCGCTCGGCTGTCTCGGCGAGCGAGCCGGGCGAGCAGATGGTCGACTTCCGACCGTGCTCGGCTCGAGAGCACGCTGCGGGGCGTGCGCTGGTTGTCGGAGGCGAACAGGCCGCGCCGCTGCATGACGTACTTGCGCACGGCCAGGCCCACACCCGGCTGCTGTTCGTATCGCAGCAACGGCAGATGCGCGTCGAAGATGTCGTGGCTTTCCTCGGAACGACCCGCTGCGGTATGACCGACCACATCGACCAGCATCTCGGGGAAGCAGTATCCGGTCATGGCGCCGTCGGCGCCCCGCGCGGTCTCGAAGTCGAGGAAGAGTCCCCCGTTGCCGCACAGGATCGACAGTCGTGGCATGTCGCCCTCGGCTTCGAGGTGCCGTAAGGCGCTGATCTTCTCCAGTCCCGGCCAGTCTTCGTGCTTGAGCATGACGCAGCTGGGCACGGCGCGGGCGATACGCGCGATGACCCCGGCGCTCATGACCACCGAGAACGACAAGGGGTAGTCCTGCACGACGAGGGGAACCGAGTCGCCGAGCACGGCCCCGACGCCCTCGTAGTAGCCGACGATCTGGTCGTCGGTGCGCAAGGTGTTCGGCGGTGCGACCATGACGCCTGCCGCTCCCGCCGACATGACCTCACCGGTGAGTGCGCGCATCGCGGCGTAGCCGGGAGCGGAGACTCCCACGACGACCGGAAGCCGGGTACTGCGCAGCACGTGCCGCACGATTCGGGTCGCCTCGTCATGAGTCAGTTTGGGCGCCTCGCCCATCTGGCCGAGCAAGGTGATCCCGGTGACGCCGACCGATTCGTAGAAATCGACCAAACGGTGCAGAGAGTCGAAGTCCACCGCTCCTTGCTCGTCGAAGGGGGTGGGCGCGATGGCGAAGACGCCGCTCGCCTCTCGGGTGAGCACGGCCATGGTTGAGATCCTTTGTCGCTGTGAGTATCAGAGGCTGGGAATGAGACCACCGTCGACGCGCACCACCGTGCCGGTGATGTACGACGCCGGAACGCTCGCCAGGAACGCCACCGTCGCCGCGTATTCGTCCGGGTCGCCGTAACGGCCGATGGGGATGGTGGCGACGCTGTCGGCCATGACCTGTTCGACGGCTCGGCCCTCGGCTTCGGCTTTGATCCGGTCGAGACGCTCGACGCGACGGGTGCCGATCCGGCCTGGCACGACAATGTTGCACGTGACGCCGTCCGCAGCGACTTCTCGCGCCAGCGTTTTGGACCAGCCGAGCAATGCCGCGCGAAGACTGTTCGACAGGCCCAGGTTGGGAATCGGAGCGACGATCCCCGAGCTGGTGCTGGTGATGACACGGCCCCATCCGCGCGCCCGCATACCCGGGACGAGTTCGTCGCTGATGGCGATCACGGAAAGCACCATGGAACGGAAATGATCGAGCCATACCGCAGAAGGCCGGCCCAGGATCGGCGAGGGCTGCGGCCCGCCGGTGTTGTTGACCAGAATGTCGACCGGGCCGAGGGTTCGCTCGATCAGAGCGACATTGCCTTCGATGGCGTCGAGGTCGGCGATGTCCCATTCCACCGGTATGGCCCGGCCGCCGGCCGAGACGATCGTGTCGCTGCGGGATTCGGCGGCTTCGCGATGGATATCGGCGACGGCCACCTCGGCGCCCTCGGCCGCCAATTTTTCCGCGATGGCGCCACCGAGGCCGCCGCCCGCGCCCAGAACCAGTGCGGTTCGACCGGCAATCTCGAGATCCAAAGTCCACTCCTCGACCGAACGCCGATAATTCCGGCAATTTCCATATGTTTCGCACCGTAACACCACGCCGACGAGCGCGCCCAATACGAATATTCGCCGCGCCCTATAGGGAGAACTTATACGTGCAGTACAGCGAACGATTGGCGAGATTTCTCCGCCATCGGCCACCCGCCGACCGTTGGACAGAAAAGAAATCGCTCACATAGCCTCCTGCGGACATAAAAAGCCCATGAAAGGCAATGTGATGTCCTTTCCGGAAACAATGCTCGCGGCAGTGATAGGCGAGCCGGGAATTATCAAGACCAAAACCATGCCGGTGCCCCGTCCGGGCCCGGACGACGTTCTCGTACGAGTTCACCGGGCGTCACTGTGCGGCACCGACCTCAAGGTCCGCAGCCGTCGCTTCTTCCACGGAGCCGGCCCGGCGCCGGACACCTTCATCCCCGGCCACGAGTACGCAGGCGTCGTGGTCGCGGTCGGCGGCGCCGTCGACGAATTCGCCGTCGGCGATCGCGTTGTCACCGAGGCGCATCGGGGCTGCATGCGATGCGTCAACTGCCTGTCCGGCTCCTACACGGACTGTTTGAACTACGGCAACCAGGCCAAAGGCCATCGGACACAGGGGATGACGGTCAACGGCGGTTTTGCCGAGTATGTCGTCAACCACGTCTCCACTCTGTACCGGCTTCCCGATCACATCGACTTCGACTCGGCCGTCGTGCTGACCACCGCCGGCACCGTGATGCACGCGTTCGACGTGCTCGACTCCCTGCTGGTCGGCGCCCGCGTCGCAGTGATCGGTCCCGGCCCTATCGGATTGATGGCCGTCCAGGTCGCCCGCGAACTCGGAGCCGACCCGGTAATGCTCGTGGGCACGCGCAGCAACCGACTGGAGATCGGGAAGCAATTCGGGGCCGACCATCTACTCAACTCCCGCGAGGAGGACGCCGTCGCCGCGGTTCGAGAGATCACCGGCGGACTCGGCCCCGACATCGTCGTGGAGTGCTCCGGAGCTCCCAGCGCCGTCGACGACGCAATCCACATGGTCAAGCGCGGCGGCAGGATCGTTTTGGCGGGCTTCTTCGAACAGCCGGTGACCGCCGACCTCAATCACGCTGTCATGAACGGAATCTCGATCGACACCGTCCGCGGCGAAGGCGCGAACTCGGTGGCTAGGGCCCTGTCGCTGGCATCGCGCGGACGGCTGCACACCGGGCCCCTGGTGACCCACCATTTCCCACTCGAAAACATCGCCGAAGCTTTCGATACCTACGCCGAACGGCGAGACAACGCGATCAAGGTCATGCTCGATGTCACCGGATGAGTCCACGCTTGCTCCGGTCCGTGAGCTGGTTGCCACCGACATGGCTGCCTGCGCGGCAGCATGGCTGGAATCGCTCGCCCCGGATCAACTGACTCGAGCGCAGTTCGACTCGCCTCTGGCTCCGGACGCGGAGGCCGAGCGGCTTCGCTGGTTCTACACTCCGACCGACCACGGTGGACTTGCCCTGCGCGACCAGACCGCACGTCAGCAGGGCTTGGCGATGCGGCTGGTCGCATCGGGACTGTCCGAGGCCGGATACGCGACCGTCGCAACCGTAATGGGCCTGGAGAACGTCCTCGATCAGGTCGAAGGATGGCAAGTCCACTGGGGACGGCAACGGGGCCGAGACCCCGGCCTGTACTGGCTGAGATTGTTCGGCCGACCGGGCGACTCGGTCTGGGCATGGCGCTTCGGCGGCCACCACATCTCGCTGAACAACCTCGTCATCGGCGGGCGCGTCGTCTCGACGACACCGTGCTTCATCGGAGCCGATCCAGCCAGCGCCGCCTTGCTCGGCGGCACGCTACGGCCGCTGGGCGGGCCGGAGGAGGCGGCGCGGCACCTGGCCCGGTCCCTGGACTCCGACCGATACCACACGGCATTACTGCACACCAGCGCCATATCCGACATCGTCTCCGGCAACCGGCCGACCATTGCCCACGGCGACGCGATGATGCACATGCAGGATCTCTGGCGCGGCACGTTCACCGACCCGGCGCTGCGAAAGCTGGTCGACGACATCGACATGCGCGCCGAAAGCGGTAGCGGATACACCGCAGCCGACCATGCGGCCATGGCGATCTCCTTTCCTCCCAAAGGTCTGGCCGCACGCGACCTCGACCCAGAGCACCGGCACGTATTACGGCAGCTGATCAGCCTGTACACCGGTCGCGCGCCCAGCGCACTCGCCGAAATCCACACCACACACTATGAGGCCGACGACGTACTCGATGAGGTCTACTTCGGCTGGGCAGGCAGCCTCGAGGCCGGAGAACCGCACTACTACCGGATCCAAGGCCCCGACCTGCTCATCGAATACGACAACACCCAGCGCCAGGCCAACCATGCCCACTCGGTCTGGCGCAATCCGCGTTCGGATTTCGGGCTCGACAGTCTGGCCGAACACCGCCGGCGCTCCGCGCATTGAGAAGTGCTGCGGGGAATGCGGGCAGCAACGGCGGCCCATTTTGTCCACGATCACCCAATCGGAATCGGCAGGGAGCCCATCCTCGGGCACTAAGCGACGCTATCCACGCCATGCGATTCGGTGGCGGTGAAGGCCGTTAAGCTGGACCGCCCCGGTGGTGCGAGTCGCCGGGGCGGTATCAAGCGGACTGAGCGTTCTGATACGACCGCATCCACCCGCTTACCGGAGGGCAGTGTTGCCGGGTGCTTGCGGAATGGGTTAACCAAAAGGGCGACGTCGTAACCGTTATATGCTGATCGGATGTCCAGCCCGCCGATACGGGAGAATGCGAGCGTGCCCACCACCGATTCCGACGCCGAGACCACCGGCCGCCGCTCCCCCGGCCGCCCCCGGGTTCCTTTCGATCGGATCGTGACAGCCGCGCTGCGCCTGGTCGACGAGGAAGGCGCCGACGCACTGTCGATGCGCACTTTGGCCCAACGCCTCGAAACCGGTACCGCGGTGCTCTACCGGGCCGTGGCCAACCGCGCCGAACTCATCGGCCACGTCATCGACTGCGTTCTGGGCGAGGTCGACATCGATGACGACGCCACCGACGGCGACTGGCAACGCGCCTGCATCACCGCGGCCGAAGCCATCTTCGCCGCCCTGCACCGCCACCGCGGCGTCGCTCCCCTGCTCATCGAACAAGTACCCACCGGACCCAACGCCCTGCGCCTGCGCGAACAAGTGCTGGCCATGCTGCTGGCCAACGGATTCCCCCCACCATCCGCCGCCATGATCTACGCCACCCTGGCCCGCTACGTCGTCGGCTTCGCCGCACAACTCCAAGGCCACGACACCGAGAGCAATATCGACCCCACCGCCCTCGTCGCCCTCTATCGCCAACTCGACCCAGCGCAGTTCCCCGCCACCATCGCCGTCGCCGACTGCCTACCCGCACAGACCCTCGAAAGCGAGTTCCACTTCGGACTTCGACACCTCGTCGCAGGCCTCGCATCACTCAACACGGCGGAGACGGGTCGATAGGCTTCGCCTGATTTGTTCGGCGTAGAGATTCGGCGCACTCGACAACAGTCCGCGCCGACGCTATGCCGTGCCCTGCGGAGAAGTCGAGACTTCGGTATTGCACACGGACGCGACCAGGCGTACGCGTGATGCTCGCTCGCCGCGCCGCCTCAACGGTGCCCCAGCACGGTGAGCGCCTGCTGGGCGAGGATGTCCATCCAGGGCGCTGTCAAGGCGGCCGGATCGCGCTGCGACGTTCGCAGTATCGCCAGGGCAACTCCACCGACCAGGTCGAGTGCGGCGTTCAGGTCGTGGATGTGGAAACGCTCCGCAGCGATGCCGGCACGAATGCCAGCGGCCAGCCGCGATCTGACGTCCGGGTCTTCGAGGAGCCGGTCCCCCCATGGCAAGGATGATCGCGGCGATATCAGGGTGGCCGATGCCGACCTCGCCGATCGCACGTAAGTGCGCTACAACGATCCCGGCGGAGTCGTCGACGCTTGCAGCAGCGCTGTCGAGTATCCACACCAACTCCCCGATCACCTCGGCGAGGACAGTGTCGAAAAGATCATCTTTACTGCTGAAGTGGCTGTAGAAGGATCCGGTCGCGACACCGGCCTCCCGCGCCAGGCCGGGGATGCCGATCCGTCCGGCTATACCGCTACCCAAGGCCCGCCGCCCGGAACGAACCAGTGCCGCACGGTGCGAAGAGCGCTACGCTCCCGCGCGCTCAGCCGATCGGCGATCTGCGGCAGTTGCGGCGCACTCCCGTCATGCGGCTGGCCCACGGGGGCCCGTCGCCGCCTCCTTCTGCTAGGGCCGGTGATGTCCGAAGTCCTGTACCGGGTCGGCAACGACGAGCAGAAGCGGTGGGCGAGGATCGCGATCGATCGCCGCTGGGGTGCGACGATGGTGCTCACCGAACCCGACGCGGGCTCCGATGTCGGCGCTGGGCGAACCAAGGCGATCGAGCAGGAAGACGGCTCATGGCACATCGAGGGGGTTAAGCGCTTCATCACCGGAGCCGAGTCGGATCATCTGGCCGAGAACATCTTCCACCTCGTTCTTGCGCGTCCGGAGGGCGCAGGCCCCGGCACCAAAGGGCTGAGCTTGTTCTTCGTACCGAAGTTCCATTTCGATACGGAGATCGGTGAACTCGCCGACCGCAACGGCGTGTTCGTGACCAATGTCGAGCACAAGATGGGGTTGAAGGTCTCCGCGACGTGCGAGCTCACCTTCGGCGGCCATGGTATTCCCGCGAAAGGGTGGCTGGTCGGGGACGTGCATGACGGCATCGCCCAGATGTTCAAGGTGATCGAGAATGCCCGAATGTCGGTTCGAACACCTCCGACAGATCCCGCCACGGTGAACTCCTGCGCAACCGAAAAAGCATCCCTCCACCACCAGTGCTCATCGAATACGACAACACCCGACGCCGCGCCCACCATGCCCATTCGGTCTGGCGCGACCCGATCGCCGACTTCGGTCTCGGCGCCCCCGGCCCAGCATCGGGATCGGTCCGCGCATCGAGTCGAAGTGGTATATGAGGTCCGGTACGGCAACACACCACGCCGTGAGAACACCGTATCGCTGCTCGATGACACGGAACCCGGTGATCGGATGGGCCGTGCCCTCACAACATTTCCTTCTCCGGATCAACCCGGCCCGGCAATGGTGATGCGGCCCGGAAGGTCTCCGGTATCGGTGCCGGCACCGGGCATGCGGTTCGGCTACAACAGTCGACCAGACAGGGTGAGCTGCACCTCCGGTCGGACCATCCCGAGGCGGGGCCGGATGCCGTACGCGGAAAGGCTTATCGACGCGGTGGCACAGCCGGTGAGGGTTTCTCCTTCCGCAGCGGTGTTTACATCGATCACCTCGTCACACGCGTTGCCCACAATCGTGAGCGCGCCAGTGATACGCATCCCTGTCCCAGTGCGGGTGGCCTCGCCGGTGAACGTGATCAACGGGTACCGCGCTGTGTCGAGGAAGTCGGGCCCACGCAAGTGGCGATCACGGAACGAGTTGCCGGAGTTGATGCTTGCGCTGGCTATTTCCAATCGGACCCGAGCCGTGTCGTCCGGTCGCCAGGTAAGCGAACCGGTTGCCTGCTCGAACCGGCCCGACACCGGCGCCAAGCCCCACATACCCTGAGCGGTGAATCCGAGGTGTAGATCGGAGGGAGCCAGGGTCCGTGTGTCGGTGTCATCTGCCGGCTCACGGTGTTGTGGGCTTCGGTGCGACATGCGGCGGGCGAGGGTCCTGACGGTAGCGTCGAGCGCTGCGGCAGAGGGGTTAGCGTAGACGTAGTGATCCGGCCGCACGATGGCGAAGGGGTGGGGCTGGAGAAGCGGCCTGGTGAGGTTGTTGATGTCCTCGAAAACATCCGTACGGGCGCCTGGTTCGTGCGGCCGCTCACCAGGAGAGCACAAGGTGAGAAAGGTCGCGCGGAGTACGTCTTCGGCCAGCGTTCGGCCTTCGCATGTCAACGCGACGCGGGGGTCCTGGCCCCAGCCGACGATGCGCCACCCCGATCCGGTGATGTCCTCGAGAAGACATTGTGAGCCATCGAATGTGCGCACCTGTGGCTGGGGGAAGAGCCGACCCACTGATGAATGCCGCATAGGTGTTTCGCCAAGGAAGCCTCGTGTGTAGGTGGCGGGTCTCCGGCCGGTGCCCTCCGTGACTATGCGACGTATTCGTGGAACAGCCAGCAGAGCCCGGAATGCAGCGTCACGCGCGGCGGCTCCGGCGGGTGACCGCATCATCACGAATCGGCCGAGGCGCACCGACAGCTCGGTCATCTCTTCTACGTGCGGCCGCCGTTCCGGTTCGTAGGACTCCAAGACGGAATCCGGTGCGCCGGCAAGCACGCTGGCGATCTTCCATGTCAGGTTGACGACGTCACGGATACCGGAGTTCAGGCCCTGCCCGGCAAGCGGCGGCATGAGATGGGCGGCGTCTCCGCACAGGAATACGCGGCCCACGCGCCATCGGTCGGCGCATTTTGCTGAGAAGGTGTAGATCACATGGCGCAGGATCTCAGCGGAGTCCGGATCTGCGTGCTGCGCGACGACAGCCCGGGCTGCCGCGGGTTCGAGCAACTCCGCGCGATCTTCGTCTGGCATCACCATCCGCTCCCACCGATGGTTGCCAGCCGCCAACCGGGTCGTCATCCGCGGCCCGCCCGGGTCCATCCTGAACTGCACGTACGGCAGATGCGCGACAGGCTCCGGCAGCTTCGCGTCGACGATGAGCCAGGGCTCCTGATACGTCGAACCGACAAGTTCGACTCCGATCGCGGCGCGCGTCGCGCTGTTTGCGCCATCGCATCCGAGCACATACCGGACTCGGGCGCGTGCCGGATTGCCCTCTGCATCAACGAATGTCAGTTCGACTGCCTCGTTGTCCTGGTCCACGGACGTCAACGTGTTGCCCAGCCGGACGTCGACGCCGGTCAGCTCGTCGAGGGCATTCCGCAACGTGCCGTCCAGCAGCGGCTGATAGATAGCGTTCAGCCAAGGATGACCCTGCGGGCGCTCGATCGGCAGGGCTGTGGCCAGCACCTCGCCGCGGCGCGAGAGCCATTGCACGCCCATATTGAGCAGCATGGTCTGCGCGGCCCGCTCGTACAAACCCGCCTTCTGCAATGCACGGAGGGCCTCACCGTCGAGAACCCCGACTCGTGGATGCGCATACGCCGCGGGCTGCCGCTCGATGGCCAACACTGTTAATCCTGAGCGCGCGAGCAGAATCGCGGCCATCTCGCCGACCGGGCCCAGCCCGATGACCGCCACATCATGGGTCAGGTCGGATGCATGGTCGAAGCGCGGCACCACATCTCCTCCTTGTGGGTATGTAGGTGTGTGCTGGATGTGATCGGCAGGAGGTTTCACTGATCTCTCCGGCCGACGAGGCGAAGCGGAAGCGTTTCGAAGCGGTGGATCACGTTGTTGACCGCCACCTCTGGTGTGCCGGTCAGCTCGATGCGATCGACGTAGCGCAGCAGTGCGCCCAAGATGGCTTCGGTTTCCATGCGTGACAGGCCCTGCCCTGCACAACCGTGGGTGCCATTCTGTAACCACACCACGGGACCAAGTGCGCGCATGGCGCGGTAATGCGTGTAGGGATCACGGATCACCGCGACCGAGTAGATGTCTTCGTCGTAGACCGGCACGCCCGGCGGACGTCGACGCTGCCCCATCCCCAACCGCGCCGCGTAGCGGGTCGACCAGGACGCAGGTTGCTGCCCGTGCGCAACGGGGCAGCGGCCCAGTTCTTCGGGCGTCGGATTCACTGTCATGGGGGGTTCCTTCACTCGCGCAGTGGCGCAACCACGATGCAGCGGGGCGTGGGTTGGTGCACATCTGGCGTATCAGTGTCGACCGCGCCCACGCCGACAACAAGGTACGAAATGCACCGTTTTTTTCATAGAACGGTGCGACTCACACCATCATGTGCCTTACAGTCAGGGGGTGTCCCGGGACCGGCCGCCTGAGCGGATTCGCGAGTTGCTGCGTATCGGCGCTGAACTCATCGTTCAGCGCAAGTCCGGGTGGCTCGATGAATTCACCCATACTTTCTTGAGTTCACCTGGCATGGAAGCCAGCGTCAGCGAGCCGGTGCTGGCGGCCGAATCCGAGCGTGCGGCGCGAGCGACCATTCTGAGATGGGCAGTGTCCAATATAAGCGACCCTGGCGCGCCCGTGGCTCCTGTGCTGGACGCCGACATAGTCGATATCACACGGGATCTGGTGCGGCGAGGTCTCGATGAATTGACATTGACCAGTTATCGCATCGGCCAAAACGCGGCCTGGAAACTATGGGTGCGCCTCGCCTTCTCACTGACCTCCGAGGTCGATGAATTGGAGGCACTTCTCATCGTCTCGGCACAATCGATCGCCGAGTTCGTCGAAGCGACCCTGGCAATGGTCACCGAACTCATGCATGCTGAACGTGAGGAGCTACTCAGGGGATCAGCCCCCGAACGGCGTGAAGTCGTAGCACTATTGCTCGAGGGCGCACCGATCACACGCGAGCGCGCCGAAATGCGACTCGGATACGGCCTAGCCCAAATCCACACCGCCGCCATTGTATGGAACACCCAGCCTGATTCCGAACTGAGACGGCTGGAGCAAGCGGTTGGGGTATTGTTGAAATGCGCGCAGAGCCCTAACCCGCTGACGATCATTCCCGGCGCCGCCACCATTTGGGTATGGCTGCCGGGCGAGGTGACCGTAGACGCCCAGACACTCGCTGAACGAGTTCTCGACATCCCCGATGTCTGTATCGCGGTTGGTTCCACGGCGCGCGGAATCGAAGGCTTCCGCCGCACCCACCTTGATGCCTTGTCTACACAACAGATGCTCACACGCCTGCAATCCAGCCGACGCGTCGCGACCTACGACGAGGTGCGGCTCGTATCGCTCCTAGCCGCCGACCGCGAGCGTACTGATCACTTCATCCATCACACCCTGGGTGATCTCGCGAACGACAACGATCACGTGCGAGAGACGGTGTTGACGTTCGTGAGAGAACAATGCAGCGTGGCACGCACCGCAGCCCGTCTGCACCTCCACCGCAACACGGTCATCAGACGCTTGGCGCGAGCAGACGAACTTCTCCCTCGCCCCTTGGACACCAATACGCTGCACATCGCCGCCGCCCTAGAGGTGTTGCAGTGGCGGGGCGCCACCTGATATTACCGCGGCATGGTCGCTCGCGGCGCGTCCGGTTCCCTAAAACGGAAGCGGCCCACTGACTTTGATCGGCACACCGAGAATCTCGGTCCAGAAGTAGTCGTCGATCGGCGTCGCCCGCGGTTCGAGCCCCAGGGCGGACGCCGCGGCGACCTTACCTTGAGCGACGGCGTTCGACCAGAACGGTGAGCGACGGCCGACGCTGCGCACATACGCGGCGTCACCCGCCGCATACACGCCCGGCACCGCGGTCGCGAACCACAGTGGGCGATGGATGCGGTCGACGCGTGCCGCGAGCGCGGCGAGCATGGATTGCGTCTCCAGCCGCGCCAGTCGCTGCCCGGCGCAGCCGTGTACGCCCTGCCGAATCCGAGTTGACGAGAGGCATCGCGCCGAATGTCGAAGGTGTCCGGGTCGTCCCACTCGAGCCGGTCACGGTTGGCCGAAGCGTAGATCATCACGACGCGGGAATCGGCAGGGATTGTGGTGCCCGCGATATCGTTGGCACGAGTTACCTTGCGGGAGAAAGCTCGTAGCGGTGATTCGTAGCGCACGACCTCGTTGACCGCGTTCGGGATCAACGCCGGGGCGTCGCGCAGCATCCGCCACTGATCGGGGTGCCGAGCGAAAAGATACAGTGCGGAGACGATCGCGCTGATGGTCGTGTCCAATGAGGGGTAGTGGTAACAAACGTGTCACCAGGTACATGAGCGCCGTGGGTGTTAGACCCGTGGCACGGTGCCGCTGATGATGCGGTGGATGGTGGAACGGCCGATGCTGTATTCGTCGGCCAGAAGGCCGGGAAGCCGTCGGTGTTGAGGCATTCCGTCGGTGGGGTGGCGTCGGCGAGTTACTCGTGGACCTGAGCCTTCATTGTGGGATGCGCGTCGCCATTGTCCGCGCCGAGGCCCGCGAGCAGGCGCAGTCGGTGCGCGGTCGGCGATGTCAGGCGGCCGTGTCGTTGCGCGGCAGCAGATCTCCCGAGCCTCCTCGGGGGACAGACCGAATCTCCGCAGCAGGTCTTCAGCGATCTGGTCGGCAGTTGAGGCGTCGTCACGTTCGGGGGGTGATTGTGCAACAGTTGGCCCAGTGCCAAGACCGCCCCGGTCACGAGAGCCATCGCCAGATCCGCGTCGCCGACTTGGAAGCGTCCGAGGCCGGTGGCGGTTTCGATGTCGCGACGGGCGCGGAGTGCCAGGCCTTTGCCGAAGCAGCAAGGCTCATTCCGCCCTTGAGTAGGACCTTGCTGAGCACGGGATTTCTGCGGCGCAACCGTCCGGTGAGCCGGAAGCTTTGGGCGAAGATGTGCGCCGGGTCTTCGAGTCCTTCGGTGAGCTGATCGAGGGTCGCACCCAGCAGATCGAGGACGTCCTCCGCCGCGGCGGCGAAGAGCTCCTCCCGGGTTTGGAAGTGATTGTAGAACGACCCCCATGCCGACGTCGGCGACCTGGGTGATCTCCAAAATCGGGACGTTCATCTTGCCCTGTGCGATGAAGTTCGGCGCCGCACTCACCAGCGCCGCGCGCGTACGCGCCTTGCGGCGCTGCAACCGGTTCGGCTCCCGGCTGACCCGCTCGGTCATGGTTCCCGCTCCCTGTGCTCGTCTCACCCCGGTGCTAACCCATTTACTCGGCAGTGACGAAATCTTCAATTAGCCCTTGGTGACGCCACGCTCGTAAGTGATATTCAGATCAGAGGAGTGGTGGATGCCTGACCAGCGTGATGCGCATACCGGTCTGCACAGCGAGGAAGGCGCCCACGCGGGCGAACACCCCGGCCGGGCGCGAAATCCCATCATCAGGGTGGTGGATCTGGCGTGGCTCGGGTTCGAGAAGCCGACCTCGCCGGGGCCGAAGTATTCGCGTCCGTTTTCGGTTTCACCACCGTGCTGCGGACATCGACCGAGCTGCACCTGCGTGGTACGGATGCGGGTGCACCGTGCGTGATCATCCGGCAACGGCCGCGGTCCAGATTCCTCGGACCAGCCTTCCACGCGGCAGGCTCGGTGGATCTGCTGCGGCTGGCCGAGGATATGGCGGTCGAGGTGGTCGGCTTGCCGGAAGAAATCGGCGGGCTGCGGGAAGCACGCGCGGTTTTCGAGGCCTCGCGCGATGACAACGAATTCGACCTCCGCCGCCTGCGCGGCCTTCTGAAAGTGGCCTCCTCATGAGTATTTCCGTTCTACGCACCGCCGCGGGCTGGTGGGTGTCCACACCCACCGGCGCTTCGCGTGTGGACACATCGGCCACGACAACCACAGGACTGCTGGCCGAGCCGGACGCGATCGCCGGAGCGTCGGCGAGTGCACCTCACTGGTGCAACTTCACCGCCTGCGACTATCCAGCATTGCTTGCGTAGCGGTGTCCACATCGAGGGCGGGGTCGAGTTGAGCGGCAGCACGCAGCCCGGCGACCACCATCGGGATCAGGGCATCGATCATGGATTCGATGTCGAAGGGTTCTCCGTTCTGTAACCAGTAGAGGGTCGCCTCATCGATCGCACCAGCGGCAGACCGCATCATCATGCGCAAGGCGGGAATTTGGGGATCGAGTCCCAACAGGGTGGTCCACCCCTCGATCGTCCGCCATCGACCCGCTTCGAAAGCCTCGAACGCCTCGGGATCAGCGCTTCGTCCGCCGAGAACCAACCGCAGCGCGAGCCCCCGGTGTGCGGCGAGATAACTGAGGTGCGCGCGAAACCCCGCGCGGATCTGCTGGACGATAGGAAGCTCGGGATCGAGCCCCTGAGCTTGCACGATCCGGTCGGAGGCATCCCGTAAGGCCGCCAGATAGATGCCACGCTTGTTGCCGAAGTAATGGAACAGCAGTCCATGGGCCACCCCGGCGGCTTTTGCGATGTCGGCCACAGCCACCTCGTCGTAGCTGTGTTCGGAGAACGCCTCGACTGCGGCGTCGATGAGGCGCTGGCGGGTCTCGGCGGCCTGCGCAGCACGCATGGTTGTGCGCCCCTTCCCGGTTGTCGCGGTCATCGGTGTCCCTCCTGTTGCCTGCCGATCGCCTCCTCCGATACTCGGCCGCCACCGCGGGAAACACAAGTTGATTTCATGTCATTGACATGTAGTCAATCAAATGGCTAGCCTGAGATGCAGGCCACAGATAGGCCCGACGATCCAGTCGCCTGAATCCAGTTCGAGGCGGGATTCGGCCGCAACGATCCGGTGAAGAGCCAACGACGGACGAACGTTGGTGTTGAGGAGTTTCGATGCGCAAGACTGCTGGTGTCCCCGTTTACCAGCCGGACCTGTACTCGCGGCAGGCGATCATGGACCCGTATCCGCACTACGCCCGGATGCGCGAGTTGGGTCCGGTCGTGTGGTTGGCAAGGCAGCGGGCATACGCGTTACCGCGCTATGCCGAGTGCAAGGCTGTCCTACTCGCTGACGACACTTTCATCTCCGGCGAGGGCGTCGGACTGAATCCTCTCGCCAACCGGCTTTCGCGTGGTACCACCCTCAACAGTGACGGCGAAGACCACAGCCGGCGGCGTGCGCTATTAGGCCGACGGTTGACCCCCAAGGCGCTGCGCTCGATGCGTGAGACGGTCGAGCGGCAAGCGGTCGCGGCCGTCGAAGCTGCTATAGCACGGGGCCGGATCGACGGCGTCGAATTGGCTACCACACTGCCGATGTCGGTCGTACCCGATTTGATCGGATGGCCACAGCACGGCCGTGAGCACTTATTGCGTTGGGCTGGAGCTACTTTCGACTCACTCGGGCCGATCAACAACCAATCGATCCGAACCGCTCCGGCCAGCATCGAGATGATGCGGTTTACCCGCCGCCTCGCTCGCGACCGGCAGCTGCTGCCCGGCAGCGCGGGTGCGGAGATCCTCCAGGCCGCCGATGAAGGCAAGATCGCGCACAACGAGTGCCCGGCCATGATGATCGACTTTCTCGCACCCTCACTGGACACCACGATCAGCGCGATCTCCAGCGCCCTGTACCTGTTCGCCGCCCATCCGCACCAGTGGCAGCTACTGCGGTCCGACCCCACGATGATCGCCAATGCGGTGAATGAGGTGGTGCGCTACGAGTCACCGCTGCGGGCGTTTTCGCGCAAGACAATTCGTGACTTCGCCCTGGCGGGGGTCACCATTCCGGTGGGCGCACGCGTGGTGGTGATGTATTCCTCGGCGAACCGGGATCCACTCGAGTGGGATTCGCCCGACACTTTCGATATCCGCCGCGACGCATCCCGCCAACTGGGATTCGGACACGGCACCCACGGCTGCGCAGGCCAGGGCCTGGCCCGGCTGGAAACCCAGGCCATCCTCGCCGCACTGCTCCAGCGCGTGGAACGCATCGAGATCACCGGACGACCGCAATGGGTGATGAACAACATCATCCACCGCTTCGAAACCCTTCCCCTGCAACTCATTCCCGCCTGAAGGACGAATCGCAATGAAGATCTCCGTCGACTACCTTCGCTGCGAAGGCCATGGCATGTGCGCCGAGCAGGCCCCCGCAGTGTTCGAGCTCGATGACGCAGGCGAATTGACTTACCGATTCGAGGGCGGTGACGTCCCCGAAGAGCACGTCACCGCCGCGCGCGCAGCCATCAGTTCCTGCCCGGTAGCGATCCTGCGAGAGCAGTCATGACCTCCCCCCGCTCGATCGTCGTCGTCGGCGAGTCCATCGCCGGGATCACCGCGGCCCGCGAATTACGCACCCTGGGACACACCGGTCGCCTGACCATTATCGGCGCCGACGAACTCGGCGGCTATTCGCGACCACCATTGTCCAAGGCGGTCCTGCACGACCCGGCCGCCGAGGGCTCTCTGCCGTATCGGCTCGACGGCCTAGAGATAGATCTCCTCCGCGAAGCCGCCGTCAGCACCGATTTCGATGCCCGCACCGTCACCACCGCAACCGGCCGCACCCTCACATATGACGCGCTCATCGCCGCAACCGGCGCCGACGCACGGCGGCTGGCCACCGGTGGTCAGACCGGTGAACTGGTCCTTCGGACACTCGAGGACGCGCGGACGTTGCGAGCCAGGCTCGCGACCGCCACCTCGGCGATCGTGGTCGGCGCCGGGTTCCTGGGAATGGAGGTCGCCAGCGCGTGCGTCGCTCGCGGCGTCGCGGTCACCGTGATCGACGTCGACCCTCCGTTGCGGCGAATCCTCGGGCCTTTCCTCTCCGACGCCGTACGCGCACGGGCCGAAGAACACGGCGTCCGGATAGTGCACACTTCCCGGTTGGTCACACTCGCAGACGATCCGGTCTGCGGTGTCATTCTCGGCGATGGATCGGTATCGACCGCCGACCTCGTGGTCACCTGCGCCGGGGAAGTACCGAATACCTCGTGGCTCGATGGTTCCGGCGTAGCCGACGAACGCGGTATCGGTATCGATCATTTGTGTGCGACAACGACTGCGGGGGTCTACGCAGCCGGCGATGTCGCCTACTCGATCCGCGACGGCCGACGGGCCCCGTTCTGGTCCAACGCTGTGGCACAAGGCAAGGTCGCCGCCGCGTCGGCCCTCGGGCTCGCATCGTCAACGTCCGCCACCGACGACTACTTCTGGACCGAAATACTGGGGGTATCTATCAAAATTGTTGGGCCGCTGCCACTCGTCGGCGAACCGACCAGTGTAGAGGGCAGCATCGCGGACGGAGCCGCTCTGCTCACCTGGAAACGGGCTGACATGCGACCGACGGTCGTCGCTTACGGGATCCGGAAATCCGTCGCCGCATTGAGGAAGATGACTGGCTCTATATAGCCCTGCGGCAGCGCATCGAGGAATGGCACATGAGCTGGCGGATTCGACCGGCCTCGTGGATGTCCCGAACTTGGGCTGCAGGACCTCGGCCACGTCTTCCCGCCGTCATCACAGCTCTGCTCGTCCTCGCGTATCTGATGACACTGTCCGGCGCCACCCGATGAGTGCCGGATGAATCCCGGTCGCTCGTCGACCGGCGCATGCTTGCCGGCTCCGTGAAGAAAAGGAAACCAAATGCCTCAGAACGTGCGCGGCGTAATCGCTCGTGCGAAAGGAGCTCCCGTCGAGCTCACCGACATCATCATTCCCGACCCAGGCGCCGGTGAGGTCGTCGTCGCGATCGCCGCGTGCGGGGTGTGCCATACAGATCTGAGCTACCGGGAGGGCGGGATCAACGATGAGTTCCCGTTCCTGCTCGGGCACGAAGCCGCCGGCACCGTCGAAACCGTCGGGGCGGGTGTGGATTCGGTGCAACCCGGCGACTTCGTCATCTTGAACTGGCGCGCGGTCTGCGGTCGATGCCGCGCCTGCAAACGCGGGCGTCCCCAGTACTGCTTCAGCACGTTCAACGCCGGCCAGCCCATGACGCTCGAGGATGGCACGAAGCTCACCCCAGCGCTCGGGATCGGGGCGTTCGCGCAGAAGACGCTGGTACACGCCGGGCAATGTACGAAAGTCGACCCCACCGCCGACCCTGCCGTCGTCGGACTGCTCGGTTGCGGCGTGATGGCGGGATTGGGTGCCGCGGTGAACACCGGCAACGTAGGCCGTGGCGATTCCGTCACAGTCATCGGCTGCGGAGGCGTAGGCGACGCCGCGATCATGGGGTCACGCCTGGTCGGTGCATCGAAGATCATCGCCGTGGACCGCGATCGACGAAAGCTCGCCTGGGCCAGAGACCTTGGTGCCACACATACCATTGATGCTTCCCACGTCGACGTAGTCGCCGCCGTGCAGGAACTCACCGACGGTTTCGGCACCGATGTCGTCATCGATGCGGTCGGTCGCCCCGAGACGTGGAAGCAGGCATTCTATGCCCGCGACTTGGCCGGCGCCGTGGTACTCGTCGGTGTGCCGAGCCCCGACATGCGGCTCGATATGCCACTGCTGGACTTGTTCTCCCACGGTGGCGCGTTGAAGTCGTCCTGGTACGGCGACTGCCTACCCGAACGAGACTTTCCGGCACTGGTAGATCTCTACCAGCAAGGCAGGCTACCGCTGGAAAAGTTCGTCACCGAGCGCATCAAGATCGACCAGCTCGAGGCGGCCTTCCAGAGGATGCGCACCGGTGATGTGCTCCGTTCGGTGGTCATCCTGTGAGCGGGGGGCTCCGTATCGACCGCGTGGTGACCAGCGGCACCTTCGAACTCGACGGCGGTGTGTGGGAGGTCGAGAATAATGTGTGGGTGATCGGTAACGACGAAGAGGTCATCGTCGTCGACGCCGCCCACGATGCCGAAGCGATCATTCAAACAGTCGGCAATCGCAACGTCGTCGCGGTGATCTGCACCCACGGCCACAACGATCACATCACCTTCGCGCCCCAGCTCGGCGAAAAACTCTATGCACCAGTGCTTTTGCATCCCGCAGACCAAACCCTCTGGGACATGAGTCACCCCGGACAGCGCTATTGGGCTGCCACCGACTCGCTACGTATCGCGATCGCTGGGACAACCGTCGAGGTAATCCACACTCCCGGACACTCCCCCGGCTCCATCTGCCTGCACCTGCCCGAGGCCAAAGCCCTGTTCTCCGGAGACACTCTTTTCTCCGGAGGGCCAGGCGCGACCGGCAGCTCCTTCTCCGATTTCCCCACCATCATCGGTTCGATACAGCAGCGACTGTTGGCCCTACCAGAAGACACCCAGGTGTACACCGGTCACGGCGACGGCACCACCATAGGCATCGAAGCACCGCAACTGCCTCACTGGATCGAGCGGGGGTTCTGAGCTGCGCCGCGACCGGCGCGTCTATCGGGGATGCGAGCATTGCCAGCCAATTCGATAGTTTCGGACACATCGTTGCCGGAATTATGTACAGTGGCACCGACGGCGCCGAGAAAGGCCGGCGTCTTCGCCATATGCCGCGCCGACCGACGGTTTGTAGGCGCAGCCGGGCTTCCGGCTGCCTACTGGTGGCGACAATGCAAGAAAGGTCTCCGATGGAAATCGTTGTCTTACGCGCGTCGTTTGCGCGGCGATTGCCGCGCGTCTGATTGCCGCGCCGTCCGAGCGTCGTGCAGCCCGCTGAGACGCGATGAATTTCCGTGGGTGGCCGGCATGGCGATAGGTATCGACGACCAGTTTCCGGGAGTCGCAACCAAACCCCGCCCAGCCCACGATCGTAAACCACTTATTCGTCTGACAGAGAGGTCGCGCATCATGCGAGACCACAGGGGATATCCATGCTGACATTCGCTGCCCGGACAAAGGGCACCGCGGTCAAGGCTTTCGCCATCGGCGTCGCCGCGCTCACGGTGAGCGGCTGCTCGCTGCTGCCGCACGTGGGTAATGAACCAACGCGCATCACCGCCGACTTCGACAATATCGCCGGCGTCTATGTAGGCAATCCCGTTACGGTGCTCGGGCTCGAGGTCGGCAGGGTCGAGAGAATCGTAGCGAAGAGCACCCTCATCGAGGTGTATCTGTCGATCAAGTCTGATGTAAAGATCCCAAAAGACGCGATGGCTGTGTTGATCTCGCCGTCCATCGTCACCGACCGCCACATCGAGCTCACCCCCGTCTACACCTATGGCGAGACGCTCGCCGACGGTGCCCACCTGCCGAAGTCGCGGACCAGGACTCCTGTCGAGCTCGACACGCTCATCCAAACCATTGATCAGTTCACCGCCGCGCTGAAGCCGCAAGGCGAGATGGAAGGGTCCGGCCCGCTGTCGGGCCGAGTGCTGCACCCGCTTCTCGAGGGCAACGGCGCGAAGATCCGCGACACTCTCCAGGCGCTGTCGAGCGCGCTGAAGGTCGGTACCGACAACAAGGACGCGGTCTCGAATATCATCATCAGACTGAACGAACTCACCTCGATACTCGCGGAAAACGACCGCGCGGTGCGGGATTTCAGTGACAAAGTAACGCAAATGAACGGGTTGCTCGCCGAGCAGGCACCCGGTCTACAGGCTACGCTGGACCAGCTCAGCGCCTTCCTTGCCAACACCTCAGGCACATTCGGGCAGTACCAGCACCAACTGGCGGACACCCTGTCCGGACTGACGAAGGTGACCGACCAGCTCCGCGCCAATGCCCACGGCCTCACCGAGGTTGTCGACCTAGCACCCATGGTTTTTCAGAACATCGACAACGTGATCGACCGACAGCACGGACATGCCCGTGTAAAAATGATGCTCTTCACCGCCCTCAACGGTGAAATAGTCAGCTTGTTCTGCGAGCGAATCCAGATGAAAGCCGACGGCTGCCGTACCGGAAACATGCAGGATTTCGGTCCCGACTACGGACTCACCGCCGCACTGCTCGGACTGACGAAATAGACGCGTCGCGACCTCAGCCCTTCCGCGTTCGGACATCGATCGAAAGAGTGCTCGATAGTCCACAGCGCGTGCCGACCGGTATCGCTTCGCGACTGCGCATTCGGGTTGCCAACATCGAGTCGGATCACGCATCCCATGGCCACTGCCATTACCCGGTATCCCTTGGTGCCGCCGCCTTCGCCGGCCGCCAGCAAGGGAGCCACGGCCCCCGCTGCCAAGATGGCCAGACCCAGGAACCCCATGCGCCATGCGGTCAAGGATGTCCGTTCGGCAGCGTTGGCACCGAGTTCTGCGGGTAGAACGCTGTATGGGATGGTGAACGTGGAGGCTCCGAGGCCGGTGAGGGTGAGCGCAACTGCAACCCACCAGGCGGCGGCATTCCCGCTGAACGGTGAGCAGAAGATCGACACGAATCCCACTGGGAGCATGATGGTTCCGGCGATCATCCACGGTCGGCGGGGTCGCGACACTGTCGAGTCGGACAACCGGCCGACGATCGGGTGGCAGACGAGGTCTAGCAGTTTCGGGAGGAAGACGACGATTCCCGCCACTGCCGCGGTAACGCCAAGGATGGTGGTGAGGTAGTACAAAAGGACGAGCCCGGGAACGACCGCATAGGTTGCGGTGGCCAGGGATCCGCTGCCCTAGCCGATGCGTTCGGGCATGGAGAGGCTGAACCCCTCCCGGTGCGAGGAACCGGGTGTGGTCACGGCAGGCCCGCGCAGGGCGTCGTTCATCGTTGTCTCAATTCCGGCATCGGGCTCCAGTAAGTGGATGCATGAACCACTGTGGGAAATTGAACTCGCCGGTACGACGCGGCCAGGGCACGCTGGCACTGCCAACCGGCGCAGCGCCGTTCCCCGCTGTTGAACACCGGCCGCGCGGATTCGATGCCCATGTCGAGAGGCACCCTCAACGGTCCTGTGACGGAGTTTCATGCGATGTCAGCGCATCGTGCGCCGATCCACGCGCTTGCTGCCGTAACTGCCGACGCACCACGTGCCCCACCACGCGCCGTCGAATGCGCGCGACACGGCCAGTCGCGTTGATTTGGGCGACGAAACGTTCACCCGACCGTTGCAATGCCTCCATGATTTCGTCCACAGGACAGTCCACGAGCTGGTGGTGGCGTTTGCGCCAGCGTCCTGCGATCATGACCGCTTCGATGTTGCCGACGTGGGCATGCAGCGCCGCGGCAATCGGATCGTGGAGCGGCCACAGGTTGAGCGCACGCGCGTCGATCACAACGAGATCGGCCTGCATGCCCACCTCGATGCGACCGATCCGGTCGGCCATGCCCAGCGCGCGCGCACCCTCCACGGTCGCCCACGCCAGTGCCTGTTTCACACCGAGTGAGACCACCGGCGCGCCCAGGCCGGTTTTTGCGTGCGCCTGCTCATGCGCGAGGCCGCGCTGGCGTGCCAACACCAGCCGCGCGGCGACCAGCATTTCCCCCGGCGCGACGATTTCGGTGTCGGTACCCAGTGACGGTGCCGCGCCCAGGCTCAGCAGCTGATCGGTCACTCGCGCGCAATGACCCTGGCCCAGTTCGTTTTCCGGCGTCGTTGTGAAGCTGACCCCGGCCTCGACCAACCGTTTCACCCAAGCAGTGGGCAAACCCGTGCCATGCACGATGTTGGTCAAGGGCCCCCACAAGCCGGCGGCGCTGACGGCCTGCCAGCCCGGACCGGGCGGTCCGACGCTCTGATGCATCGACGCCAACAGTCCACGTTCGGCAGCTGCACGCAGATCCGCGAGCGCCACTTCGGGTTTCGATAATTGCGGACCCGCCACGGCCATCCCCAGTGAGAGCAACTCGCTCGTGGCGATCGCTCCGCCGAGCAGGCGGTCGATCTCCCGGGTGTCGTGCACCCGCTCGCGCAGACCGTGCGGAGTGCCATGCAGCAACACCGCCCGGATGCCCGCCTGCTTCAACGCGTCGATCGCCGCGTCCGCGTGGTCCGGTGTCACGCAATTGTGGGACCAATCGCCGATGGTAGTCACACCACCGTCGATCTGGTTGAGGGCCCCGGCGAACGTCCCGATATGGATGTCCTGCGGGCGAAAGTGTCGCGCAGCAACTCCGTGAGCGTGGACAAGATATTCCGGCAGAGACCAGTCCGCGCCCGCGAAACGCATCGCCGTCTGCCACGAGTGCAGGTGAGCGTTGACAAGCCCAGGAATGATGATTCGGCCCGCGAACTCGACGACGTCAGCACCCCGGGGGTCGAGCCGATCACCGATCTCGGTGATCCGGTCGCCGTCGACGAGGATGTCGACCTCCTCGACGTCGGGACGACCCGGCGCCATGGTGATCACCTGCGCACCGCGCAACAGTGTGCGGCTCATTCGTTTCTCCCGTCACCCGCGAGGGCAAATCAGCGGACAGGCCGAAAGGGCATGCGGTCGGCGCAGACGCCGGCACGCCCCCGTCGTGGCTCGACAAGGGGCTCGCGCCACGGGCCGACACAGATCGGCGACCGGCGAAGGGCAATCCATCCCTCACGCTCGAAGGTCGAGCGATCATGCGAACAATACGGATACAGTGTGACCGATATTTCACCGCGGTGTCAAGCAAACCTGCTCGCCCGCCCTTGACGCCCACAAGAATATCGGCAACGTTGTAACCACTATGGGCGGCCAACTCGACCGCGACCTCCAGCCTGACTCGCGATTCGTCGTGGGACGGCATGAAGGTGCACTACAAGCGCACCGCCCTCGGACCCTGGAAATCCTCGACGACCTCGGCGTCCTACCCGCCATCCTCGAGCAGGGCAGTCCGTATCCTCCGATGGGAATCCGTCTCGGCGCCGTGGCAATACCGTGGCGCATGATGGCCAAGGGCGAGCGCACCGCCGCGGTCCCGTACCCGGACACATGGCTGATACCGCAGTACAGCACCGCGCGAGCGCTGCACGCGCGACTGGAAACGCTGGGTGGGCGCGTCGAACTCGGTACGGAATTGACCGATTTCGCCGTCGAATCCGGTCTGGTCACCGCCCAGCTGGCTACGCCAGACGGGGTCGAGACCGTCACGGCCGGTTCCTGGTCGGCGCCGACGGGGGCAGCAGCCGCGTCCGCAAGCACCTCGATATCGAGTTCAGCGGCTCGACCGACGAAGCCGACCGGATGCTCATCATCGACGCCACAGTGACCGGCTTGTCGCGCAAGTACTGGCACGTGTGGCCCGGGCTGCGAGGACGGTTCATCGGCGCCTGTCCGCTACCCCACTCCGATCTGCTCCAGTGGATGATCCGGCTCGTCCCCGGCGAACAACCGCCGCAATCCCATGACGAGATCAGCGACAGGATCCGCTCACACACCCACGACAAGCGCATCACTCTGGGAAACATTCAGTGGCAGTCGCAGTTTCGTCCCAACATTCGTCTCGCCGAAAGCTACCGACGGGGACCGGTATTCTTGGCCGGCGACGCCGCCCACGTGCACACACCCGCCAGCGCGCAAGGACTCAACACCGGCATCGGTGACGCCTACAACCTCGGGTGGAAACTCGCCCAGGTCCTCGCCGGCGCACGGGGCTGATCATTCCGATCTTGGAGTGTCGTCTTCTGGGGTTGTAGAAGGTTTCGATGTAGTCGAAGATCGCGTTGGCGAGTGAACCACGAACGCCCACCGCCGTGGACAGTGCCCTCCCTGGCCGAGTTGTCGATCCTGCGGATCTTCAAAACACTGCACATCCTGCGCCTGGCCGACGACGAACCCTACCGGCGCGAGGCCAAGGCCCAAGCCAACCTCCAAGAGGGCCGTCATGACCTGGGCCGCACCAATTTTCACGGCCGCAAGGGCGAGATCACGCGCGCCTACCTCGACGGCATGGAAGACCAACTCTCCGCGCTCGGCCTGATCCTGAACTGTGTGGTGCTGTGGAATTCGGTGTATCTGGACCGCGCCCTCGACGAGCTGCGCGCCCAGGACTACCCGGGGCGCGACGAGGACGCCACACGGCTGTCGGTGTTCGCCCGCAAACACACCGCCTGGTAGGCCACTACAGTTTTCACCTGCCCGACCTCGCCGGCAGCCACCGGCCACTGCGGAATCCCGACGCCCCCGACGAGGACGACTGAACCTACACCAGGCCGTGCGCGACCAGCGCGTCATCGACCTCGCGGGCGGCGGCCGAATCCGAGGCGGTGTGTGGTGGGTGGTTTTCGGGTGTGCGGGGTCGCTCACAGGTAGGGGCCGGACGGTGTTCGGTCACCGCGCCCGTGACACCGTCGTGGTGGTGCCGAGGCCGTGGAGTAGGACGGTGGTGAGGAAGTCGGGGGCTTGGCGGGTGCCCATGTGCCCTTCGAGGGTGAGTTCCCACGCGGTCTCGGCCAGCCCGCAGAAGGTGGAGGCCAGCCAGGTGGCGGGCATGTCGCTGCGCAATACCCCCGCGTCCCGCCCAGTGGCCAGCAGCGCGACGGTGCGGGCGAAAATCGCTTCGGCGCGCTCGGCCGCCTCCGGTGCGCCCAGCACGTCGGGTTCGACGTAGACCAGGTTCCACAGTTGCGCGAAAGGCCGGTACTCGGCGACGAGCGTGGCCAGGACTTGGTCGGTGAAGCCGGTGTGGGCTTCGGCGCGGGTCAGGGCCTGGTCGCAGTCGTCGAGGATCTTGGCGGCCATGGCCTGCACGAGTAGTTGGCGGGTGGGGAACATGCGGGTCAGCGTGGCGCGGCTGATACCCGCGCGGGTGGCGATGACCTGCATCGACGCCCCGCGGTCCTTGGCCAGGACCGGGATCGCCGAATCCAGCACCTGCGCGGCAACGGTACGCATCGTTACACGAACTCCATAGGCTCATTTGACACATGGATGTCTCAGTACTTACTTTGACGTATCAGTGTTTCATACTACGACGTCGCACGACCGGCCCCTCGGCGCGAAGTCGGTGACAGATTGGTTCGGTGGCCATGACGATGCACCGTCGCCGGTTCCTGCAGACGACCGGCCTGTCAGCGCTGGCTGCGCTGACACTGTCGGCCTGCGCCGACGACGATTCCGGCACCACCGCGGCGGGCGGGCGGCGTCGGGTGATCGTCGTCGGGGCCGGGATCGCCGGTCTGGCCGCGGCCCGCGCCTTGGCCGATCGGGGTCAGGACGTGGTGGTGCTCGAGGCGCGCGACCGGATCGGCGGCCGGATTTGGACCAGCCGCCGATGGTCGGATGTCCCGGTCGATCTCGGCGCGTCCTGGATCCACGGCGTCGATGCCAACCCCATCACCGATCTGGCCCGCAAGGCCGGTGCGCGCACGGTGTCGACCAGCCTCGACAGCGGCACCGAGTACGGCACCGACGGCGAAGAGGTCGACAAGGCCACCACCGCGGCGATCGAGCACTGGCGCACCCGGATCGCCGAAGCACTCACCGACGCCCAGGACGAGGCCGACGACGACGAGGCTCGGGATGCGTCGCTGCGAGCCGTGGCGGAGCGGGCGGTGAACTGGCCGGCGCTGTCCGGCCGTGACAAGGCGCTGGTCGCCTCGGTGCTCAACGACTACGAGCACGAATACTCCGGCAGCGTCGATGACCTGTCGAGCCTGTACTTCGACGACGATGCCACGATCAAAGGCAAGGACGTGCTGTTCCCGGGTGGCTACGGCGCGATCACCGACTACCTCGCCACCGGTCTGACCATCCACACCGGCGCGGTTGTCACTGGTATCGACTGGAACGACAGCGGTGTCACCGTCGCCACCGGCACCGGCACCGCCACCGGAACCGGCACCGGCACCGGCACCTTCGACGGTGACCACGTTGTGGTCACGCTGCCGCTGGGGGTGTTGCAGAGCGGCGCAGTCGAATTCGGTCCCGGCCTGCCCGCCGACAAGACCACAGCCATCGGCAAGCTCGGTATGGGTGTGCTCGACAAGTGCTACTTGCGGTTCCCCACCGAGTTCTGGGCCGACACCGACTGGCTGAACTACGTGCCGAGCCTGGACAAGGCCGGGCAGTGGGGGCAGTGGATCAATTACTCCCGCGCCGCCGACCAGCCGATTTTGTTGGGGTTCAACGCCGCCGATTTCGGTCGCGCCAGCGAAAGCTGGACCGACACCGACCTCGTCGCCAGCGCCATGGCGACCCTGCGCACCATCTACGGTCCCGGCATCCCCGCACCCGTCGACCACCAGATCACCCGCTGGTCGGCCGACCCTTACGCCCACGGCTCGTACTCGTTCAACAAGCTCGGCTCCACCCCGGAGATGCGCGAGGACCTCGCCGCCGGCATCGCCGATCGTGTCCACTTCGCCGGGGAAGCCACCGACCGCACATCCTTCGGCACCGTGCACGGCGCCTACAACTCCGGGCTGCGCGCAGCCAAGGAAATCACCGGCTGACCAGGGGCCGGGATCCGCGTGAAGAGCGCGGCCACCGGCCACCGCGCCCCGTCCTCATCGACCCACTGGGAGCCAACCAGCATGACCGCACAGCCCTTCAGCGCCGTGGCGCCCGCGGCCTTCCAGGCGCTGTCCGCGGACGATCCCCGCGAGATCGGCGGCTACCGCCTGTGCGCGCGGCTGGGCGCGGGCGGCATGGGCAGGGTCTACCTGGCCTACACCCCCGGCGGGCGTCCGGTCGCGCTCAAGGTGGTCCGGCCCGAGCTCGCCGAGGATCACGAGTTCCGGCACCGCTTCGCCCAGGAAGTCGCCAGCGCCCGGCGTATCCACGGCCTCTACACCGCCCAGGTGATCGACGCCGGCACCTGCGCCACCACCCCCTGGCTGGCCACCACCTTCGTGCCCGGCCCCTCCCTACATCAGGTCGTCCACCGCTACGGCCCACTGCCCGAACGCACCGTCCTGCTGCTGTGCGCCGGCATCGCCGAAGCCCTGCACGCGATCCACACCGCGGGCGTCGTGCACCGCGACCTCAAGCCCGGCAACGTCCTCATCGCCGCCGACGGCCCCCGCGTCATCGACTTCGGCATCGCCCGCGCCGCCGACGCCAGCCCCCTCACCGGCACCGGCCTGCTGGTCGGATCACCAGGCTTCATCGCCCCCGAACAGGTCAGCGGCCTGCCCGCCACCCCGGCCACCGACGTCTTCGCCCTGGGCGCTCTCATCGCCTACACCGGCTCGGCCACACATCCCTTCGGCGACGGACCCGAACCCGCCTCCCTCTACCGGGCGATCCACGACGAGCCCGACCTGTCCCGCCTTCCGCACACCTCCTGCCCGCCCCGCAACCCACCCCGCCACCCCCGGCACTCACCGGACACACAACCGCGCCCGCCCCACGCCGACGCGCCCGCACCGCGCTGCTGACAACCCTCGCCCTTCTCGCCACGACCTTCGTCCTGCTCGATTCCTACTACTTCGACGACCCCGACGACCAGAAAACCTCCGCCACCGCCAGCCTCCGTCCCTCCGCTGGCAACCCGTCCGCCGGTGCCAACCCGCCCGCCCCCTCCACGTCCCCGCCACCGGCTGCGGTCCCCGAATACACCGCCGCCTACACCAACCTCGAACTCACCTCCCCCGACAGCGACTACGAATTCGACCTCAAAGCCGGGAAAGTGACCCAGAACACCTCCAGCTGGTACCTGGGCCGCGAGGCCGAGGAGTTCTACATCCCCGAGGACAGCGACGCCTACATCGCACCCGCCGGCACCCTCACCCTCCGCGACTGTCTCGAAGGCATCGACACCCAGCCCACCACCACCCTGCCCTTCACCACCGTGGGCGCCGAGCGCAGCTTCTGCGTCCGCTCCCACGGCGGCCTCGACATCGCCCTCATCCACACGCTCACCACCGCCTCCGACGACGGCCCGGTCACCGTCACCATCACCTACTACCGCCGCTCCACCTGACCAACCCTCCTCCGCGAGACTCCGCGCCTCGGAACTGGCCGACCCGCTTGCCAGTTCGCAAGTCAGGTACCAGCCCACCGCCACTTTTCGCTCCCCGTCGCAGGGGGATTATGCCGCGGAAATCCTCGGTGTCACCCCAGCGTTCCTGCGCGGTCTCGACGCCGCGCAACTGCTGACCCCGCAACGGTCACCGGGCGGGCACCGCCGCTACTCGCGCTACCAGCTGCGCATCGCCGCCCGTGTGCGCGAACTCGTCGACGCGGGCAACGCCCTGGACGCGGCCTGTCGCATCGTTATCCTCGAAGATCAGCTCGCCGAGGCGCAGCGCCTCAACACCGAACTGCAACACGCCCTCGACCAGCGCAGCGACCCCACCTGAAACGACGTGAACGTGCCCGACACCCGCACCGGCCATATGGATGTCTTCCTGCCCCAGGCGATGGACCCCGCCGTCCTCCACGCGGTGATCCGCTCAACGTCACCGCGGCCCTGGCCCGCACCGGCGAATGGCCCGGCCAGCATCGAACACGGCACCGGCCGACCGCAATCACCAGGAGTGACGTGCTGGCCGGTGACCTACACCACCGGCATTCCCCCGCAACAGGACTGACACCCGCACCGCGGCAACCCTAGCCGTGCGTGCCGTCCTCCGCGCAGGATTCGTTGCCGGGCAACGGCTTTTCGGAATCGCAGGGCCCGGCGTAGGAGCTTCCCGGATCGCGCGGCGGTTGCTCGTCGGACAGCGCCGTGCCAGTCGCGGTGGTCTCGGCGGGCCGCGACCGGATGTCAAGTACGGGTAGGCCGTGTTCTCCGGCCATGCGGTCGACCCAGCGGATGAACTCCAGTGCCGATCCGGCGAACATGCGCCGTACCCGGTCCTGGAAGGCGCGCACGTCGTGATCGGGCAGGAAATCGCGAGTACTGATCTCCCCGCACCCGCAGCCGCAGGGCCGTTCCCGGAACTCGGCCTTCTCCGGCAGGTCGCAGCAGCCGACCGGATTCTGCGAGGCGTTGACCACCGGATCCGGCTTGCCGATCCAGGCGTCACGAACCGGATGCCCCTCGGCCAGCTCCTCACCGTCGACGGCCACCCGATCCTCATGCACGGACACCCCGTGGATCTCGCCCACGGCGCAAACCCGGCCATCACCGATGATCAGGGCGAACTTCTCTCGGGCTAGCCGTTCCTTGTTCGCCTTCCATACGTCCCGGCCCGCTGTCCATGCTTCCTCTTCGGTCATGGCGCGGGAAGTATTGCTGCTCAATGCTTTTCATCGCCCTGTCGCGCAGTGGGCCGGTGCGCTTGTTCAAGACAGCGTCGATGCCGGACACTGGGCGTCGGGCCATGATCAGAGCTCCTCTGGAGTACAAGGCAGAGGCTCGGCCTGGCCGGGCGGATGATTGGCCTCGACGGTATGGATGTAACCGCCACCGACACGTCGTGATTCGGTGACAACGTGCACGACACGTCTGCGGCGCTGGTCAAGATCATGCGCGTGTAGCAGTGCCATTGAATGCGGTGGATGATGCCGATGACGGTGGGCGCCGCCGTGACCGCAACCAGCAACCACACCACCCAGGCGGGCATCTCGGCCAGCGCGAGGGCGGCCTCCGCAGAGAACATCGTCGCATCGCGTAAATGCGCCCAGCACCGCCAGTGTCATTGTCCGCACGCCAAGGCTCTAAAACCTCGCCTGTCGCAGGATCAGCGCGGGAGCATGATCCTTGGCAGTGCAGCCACGCATGACCCATACCGAGGTATTCCGTCGCTCGGGCCACTCTTCTCGCACTACAGGACACGGGTTCGGCCTGTAGCAGCGAACAAGCAAGACTATCGCTGCCCAGTGAGATCCGTGCGGGCAACGCGGCTGAAATCCAGCTTCAACTCGAGGATCCTGTTCACAAGCCCTCGATCGAGTGCTTGACCAGAGGTGACGGCGAAGTACACCGCATTAGTTGCTTGCGCAATCTGGTCCGCTATCGCACTGACTGCCTCGGATCCGGTCAAGTTCACCTTCACGCTGGTTTCCCCCAATTTCTGGAAAGCTGCGTCAAGCTCCGCCCACGCCGGAGTTCTCGAGATTGACTGGAGATCCGTCGGCCCGGCAGCGGACAAGGCGGCCACCACCGGCGCCTTGTACAACACAGCATCGACACTGCCGATGAACGCGCTGTACGCGTCCATCCGCTGCTTGGTCAGAAATTCGGATTTCGAACGGGCATCTGCACTCTCGATTTGCCTGGTCGCCACACTCAAAGCGACATATGCAGTCAGCGCTGAGCCTATTACTGCCACCACCGCGCTGATGATGACCGCCGTCATTGCAGCAGTACGGTTGATCTTCGCCGCACGGATTGTCGCGGCGCGATTGATCGTTGCCGCCCAAATGGTTGCAGCACGGCTGACCTTCGCCGCCCGGATTGGCTCCGACCGATTATCGCGGTGCTCTTTCGGCAGTCCTCTCGACACGGCGGCATGATGGCGCTTTACACTGCTCTTCTTCCTGGCGGAAAGGGTTTTCGAGCTGGGCCGCAAGAGGTTCAGCACGAGGCCTTCTCTATTCCTACCCCGACGAACCTGTGGGAGGTTGGGAGCCGGGATCGCACTTCCACAGCGGCGGCCGCTGCGTGTATGGCGTAGCGCTCCCAATGCTCGCGAGCTGTAGCGCGGTTGGGTCGATCACGCACTGGATCTGGTCGAGAATGTCTTGGACCGCGCTTACAGCATTCGCGATCACCGGTGCGGCGGGGTCAGCAGCGGGAGTTCGGGAAGAGTCTGCCCATGCCGTGCCGCTCTGTACCCCTACCGCGAAGGCGGACAGCATGGTGGCTGCTGTCGCTCGCTTCCAAGCTATTCCCATGATCATCCATCTTTGTGCCGGCAGACCGCCAAACGGCGGCGGTACGACCCTACAGCGATAGGAGTGGACTGGCAGCTCTTTCGACAGATCAGCCAGTGTCGAAATATGGTCGCGCACAGGCATTCACCACTACGCCAAGTTAGGCCACCATGTCGGCTTGGTTGGATGGCTACACCAGGAAGGGAGCTCGCAGCGTGAATCGCCGGGCACCGCTGGTAGTTCCGGAAGAGGGTCGAAATCGACTCCGACCCTCCACATGACGCCTCGCGACATCAGAGCCAGTTCCATCTCGAGCTCCTCACCACCACCGATGCCGTACGCCACGAGTTCGTAGACGTGGCGAGGTGACGCATTCGGCACCGCGTTACCGTCGGGCTCCGACCATACGCCCAACAGCACCTCATCTTCCCCCGGATCGAACGAGAAGACGCTGCCGTGCAAAAACCAGCGGCTGATCGTCCCGCAGCCGCGGCATCGAAACCTGGAGTCCGCCCGACCCAACCCGTACACGCGACCGCCGAATCCCGAAACGTAGAGAGACCGCAATTATGTTTGCCAGAATGTAGCTGTCGTGCAGGATTCGTCGGCGTGTCTTGTCGGCGACACGCTGACGAGCCAGGCCGCTTCCGATGCGGCCGGATCGCTCCGACTTCAAGCAGCCGATTCGATCCATCTCACCAACATCCGCGAGCTGATCGTCCAAGGCCCCCATCGACGGTGCAGGCCCGGCCGATCGACCCGTGCCCCGTACCGCCGCAGCCAACTCGTCGGCCTACACCGCAACCGTGGCCCTGTCCGTAGGGCTTCCACCAATCGGAACCTCAGCGGCACCCAGGAAGTCCATCCCTGCTCACCGTCCAGCCTGCGATCGCTTGCCAGTAGTGCCTGACCGGACGCTACCCGCAAGGCGGTCACGCGACATTCGCCACCGTCGACGCTGTCCAGCGGAGGTCCAGCCCAACCGCCGCAATCATTGGCGCCATGGCTACCATCGGACGCGATGCATATCGACTTGATGCTCGATTCACTCGATGGGCTGTCCGTGGGGGATGCGTTGGGCGCGGAATTCCCCATCATGGGCCGGTCGATTTCCGATCTTCGGGCAGGCAATCTCCCGGCCCGACAGTGGGGGTGGACCGACGACACCGAAATGGCCTGCACCGTAGTCGCCGAACTCTCCAGCCACGGTGGGATCGACCAGGATCGGATTGCCGCCGCCTTCGCGCGACGGTTCGATCCGCGCCGCGACTACGGCTTCCTAGCGGTCGACACATTGCGTCGAATTCGGGACGGCGTGCACTGGCGGGAGGCAGCCGGAGCCGCGTTCGATCACCAGGGTTCCTGTGGCAACGGTGCGGCCATGCGGGTCGCCCCGCTGGGTGCGTTTTACGCTGGCGATCCGGAAAGGATAGCCGCCGAAGCGGTCCGGTCGGCGCAGGTAACGCATCTGCATCCCGAAGGCGTCGTCGGCGCGGTCGCGGTGGCACTCGCGGCCGGTCAGGCCGCTCATGCCCGTCTGCTCGGGAGTCGGCCCACGCCAGGGGAATTCCTCACCGCCGTCCTCGACCGCCTAGACGACGGTGACACGAGCCGACTGATTCGCCGTGCTCGCAGCCTGCTCGGAGCCTCCGTGAAGGAGGCCGCGGACGAACTCGGCAATGGATCTCTGGTCACCGCGCAGAACACGGTGCCGTTCACCATGTGGGTCGCGGCAAATCATCTCGGCGACTACCCCGCCGCGATCGCCACATGTATTGCGGCGGACGGAGATATCGACACCACGAGCGCCATCGTCGGCGGGATCGTCGCGGCCTACACCGGCACCGGCAGCCGCCCCGGTCCGATCGTCGGCGTGCCGCAGACCTGGCTTGCCGCGCGAGAACCGTTGCCCGGCTGGTCCAACCCGATCCGCCGAACACGACGGCGTAAAAATTCTGCATCCGGCCGCGTTCGCAGATGGTTATCCGGCACATCGCGTCAATAACCAACCGGTCGATCGCAGGCCATCGGCAGTCAGGGACGTTTGCGGCCATCCGGCCGGTCATTGATCATGGCCTGGCCCGGGCACCCGGAACGCGCCATTACAGTGCGCTGCAACCGTGCAGCAGGTAGTGGAGGCGATGTCGTAGTCACCGATTCCGATGGCGCCGAGACACATTCGAATGTGACAATACAGCGAAGCGGCGCACAGTGTTTGGCGTTGAGAGGGGGCCCGGGACAGGTGATGGACGACAAGCAGCGGGATGAGGAGCTGGCGCAGGCGATTTCCGAAGCGCGCAAGGTGTTGCACGAATTCGGCGTTGCGCGGGAGCGGCGGCGGGCCGAGCGGGATCAGCTGCTGGAGGCGTACAAGCGGCGGATAGCCGAGATCACCGAGAGTAGGGCGCCGTACCGGCTGCTGCTGTTCGCCTGCTATCTGACCGGTGGGCTCGGTGTCGTCGGATTCGGAGTTTGGGCAGTGTTCTCGCACGATGTGCGGCAACTCGGTGCGGCGCTGAGTTTCCTTGGTTTCATCGCCCTTGTCCAACGCTGGATGCTGCGTTCCGACCTGCATGTCAGGGCGATGCATATACCGATCAACGCGGGCGTGCTGGTCGCTCTCGGCGTAGCCGCGATCGCCCTCCCCAAGCTCATGCTGCTCGCGTGGATCGGGATCGGGTACGGCATCGTCCTGCTCGGCCAGTACTTCGTTTTCCATCGCAGGGAGTGGCAGGACTGGGACCGCGTGACCGATGATCTGGAGGACGAGATGTTGGGGCCGCCGCGGTGAGAGCTGACCCGTCCGGCTCAGCCGTTGGCGAGCGCGCGGTCAGCGAGTGCGGCGATGACCGGTCCGAGTGTTCTGGCGTAACTGACGGTGAGGTGATTGTCGTCGCGGTACACCAGGTTGTCACCGATGATGAGGGGGCAGCGGGCGGCGGTGCAGAACAGCGAGGTCAGATCGGCGTACTGGCCGCCACCGGCGGTGGCTGCGGCCTGCTCGGCCGCGATGCCCGCGTCGTCGACGGCGACCGGCCGCGCCGGCGTGCAGGCCACCGCATTGTCGATATGTTCGGACAGGCAGGCCGGGACGGTGGTGTGCGGATCGGGGATCGACCCGAGAACCAGGACCGCCGCTCCGGTCGCTCGCAGCTGGCCGACCAGGCGGTTCAGGCTGTCGACCCAGGCCTGGTCGTACGCGACGAAGCCGAAGTCGGCGCCGTAGCGGCGGGACATGCTCAGCACGATCAGCCGAGGGCGTTCGGCCCGCAGCCGGGTCAGGACCTGACCGCGCCACTGCTCGCATTCGGTGTACTCCCGGCCCAGATATGGGCTGGTGATGGGCAGGCCGAGCAACGGGCAGGTGACCTTGGCCATGATTTCCAGCCGCCAATGCCGCTGCGCGGCGATCGACTCGAACGCCGGATGCCACATCGCCGCATGTGAATCGCCGACCAGGGCCACTGTCGTGGCCGAGTCCGGATCGCCGGAGGCGCATTCGGGCTGGCCTACTTCACGCCACGAGCGCACGCAGCCGTCGACGAACACGCCTGCCTTGTCGCCGGGCGCATCGGCGAGCGAGGGCGTGAGATTCGAAGGGACATCGGAGATTTCGGCAGACGCGGCGACTGCGGCCTGTGTCTGCGCGGTCAGCTGCTGGACCGCCGTGTCGTGCGGGTCGGCGCCGGGAGTGGCCGGTGCGGCGGGCGTGGCGAGCGTGAGGGCCGGGGCCGCCGCCCCACGGCCGACCGGGACGGGAATGAGCATGAGCAGCATCAGCGCGATACAACCGGCGACCGCGGTGATCGCGCCGCCACAGGCGAGGCTGCGTGCGGCCGACCTTCGCAGCGGGGCGGCGAAGCGGACCGGATTCTCCACCAGCCACAACGTGAGCATGGCGAGTCCGCCCGCCATCATGACCGCGCCCATCGAGCCACCCCATCCGAGCTGGTGACCGAGCACGCGCGGCGCCAGCAGCAGTACCGGCCAGTGCCACAGATACCAGGAGTACGACACGCGGCCGATCGCCCGCAGTTCACGCAGCGCCAGTCCGCGACCGACCCCGAATCGTGTTGTGACGCAACCGGATATGATCACCAGAGCGGTACCGAGAACGGGCTGCAGAGCCGCGGTGCCCGGATACGGTGTCTTCCCGTTCAACTGGGTACACGCCACGACGATCAGGACCAGGCCGATCCATCCGGCAAGGGCGGCGACCGATTTCGGCAACCGCGACCACGCGCCGGTCGACAGCGCGATCATGCCGCCGATGCCCAGTTCCCAGGCCCGCGTCGGTAGCGAGAAGAACGCCCAGGGTGGCAGCGTGCGGGTCAAGATCAGCGAGATCGCGAAGGACAAGGCGGCGACAACCGCGAGAACGATCAGATACGGGAACGCAGCGGCCGATCCGGATCGCCGCCGCCGCGCGAACCAGGCCGTGGCGGCGATCAGTGCGGGCCACAACAGATAGAACTGCTCCTCCACACCGAGTGACCAGAAGTGCTGAAATGGCGACGGAAGCGTGTCGCCGGCTAGGTAGTCGATGCCGCGCAGCGCGAGCCGATAGTTCCCGGTATACAAGGCGCTGGCGATCCCATCGCCGAGGACCTGGCGAGCCTGCAGCGGCGGCAGCAGTACGGCCGCGCCGATCGCGGTGGCGACCAGCACGACCCCCGCCGCGGGCAGCAGACGCCGGGCCCGCGCGCCGTAGAACCGGACCAGCCCGACAGTGCCGGTGGCAGCTGCATCGCGGAAGAGGATTCCGGTGACGAGGAAGCCGGAAATGACGAAAAAGACGTCCACGCCAACAAATCCGCCTCGGATGCCGGGTGTGTTCGCATGGAAGAACACGACGGCCAGCACGGCGACTGCTCGTAATCCCTCGATGTCGGGCCGAAATCCCTCGCGCGGTATCGCATTGTATGTCCGATCGGCCTGCCGATTTGTCAATCCGCCGCTCGCCGCCACCGTCATGGGCGGCATTTTTCTCGATGTCGCTGGTTATGTCACGGCAACTCACCGCGTACGGGCTTCCTGACCTCGATGTTTCCGGCGAGAGGAAGATTCGAAACAATGGCGGATCCTGTTATCGGGCGTCTTCGTGCAGCCGTCGGTGCGTTCCCTCCAATTGCGTCCACACCTGGCGCGCCGCGGCGGGTGCGTGTTCCCATTCGGCGCGGATGGTGTCGATGCGATCCAGCGTGGCATGGAGTTCGGCGGCAGACAGCTCGTGGTCGGAAGCCGCCGCGGCCAGCTGGGACACGAGCTGCTGCAGGCGAGCGAAATCCTGGTATAGGCGCCCCTTCCACGCCTGGGTTGTGGTCAGGTCTGTGCTGATCATCAGTACCTCCTGGTGAGCCTGAACACCGGCACACTCCAGCTTGGAGCGCGAGTAGTCGGCACACATCGGTAAAACTGACCACATGGGTACGCATCTACGTATCTACCCACCCATGCCCAGTACTTCGACGGCAAGGACGACATACTCGGGCTGTGCTGTCCGATGTGCCCGACCGATTGGGCCGAGAGCTGGGCTACTGGGTGCCCGCCGGACACCGCGGGCGCGTTCCGGCAACGCCTCAGCGAGGACTCGCACGGCCCGGAAAGATTCGGGCGGAGTCCGCAGTGCCGAATACGTCGGCGGCGCGATTTGCCTGCTGCTTCTCGCCGGATTTTGCCGCAATGCTCTCCGGCCGCAGGATCACTTGCCGTTATCGCCTGCGACTTCGGTTTGCCATTTGATTCCGGAGGCCCCACCCGGGGTCGTACTCTCCCGGGCATTTGATTCCGAACCCGGGATGTCATGGTGGCGGTGGCGGCGAACTCTCGTTCGCCGCCACCGCGGAACTACCTCATCTGGTTGCAGGGCTTCCCGCTCCCGAGGGGTTCATGTCTCGCAGGAGCCTCAGGCGGAAGCTGCACGGTTGTCAGGTCCGAGGCGTACCTGCGGAAGGTGATCGGCCCTGAAGTCCTGCCGTCCGCCTCATCCCGAGGAGCATCGAGCCGAGACCGAGCAGCACAGCGACCGCGCCGGCCACGACGTTGTTCCAGATCGTCGACGCAGTGTCGACATCGCCGCTGACGATCCAGGGAGCGACGATCGTCCACACGCCGATCAGCGGGGCAGCCCAGACGATGCCGTGGGTCCGTCCATACACCGAGGCGAACCCGAGCGCGAGCATCGCGAGGGCGATGCCGACGATGAGATTGTTCCCGGTCAAGGTCGGGAATCCGTTGAAGCCGACCACCCACGGAGAAATCGCGATGTAGAGCCCGGTCAGGAACATGCAGCCGGTGACCGCCTGGGCAGCCGGCTCCTCCGAGGCGCGCTCGTACTTCTCTCGCAACTCCAGTATGTCGGGATGCCGGCTGATGCTCATGGTCTCACTAGTCATGGTTTCCACCCTTCGGACAAGTGCACGAATCGAGACTCTCGAGCCGGGGCGGCCTGCGATCGGTCACGGCGGAACGCGACGCCGATGCTTATCGCCACCTCGAACATATATCACCCCGTGATATTATCACCCTATGACACAGGGGTCCATGTCATCGCCGGAACACCTCTCCAACCAGGAGTATTCGAGGCTGCTCGCGTTCCGAGCCGGGCTGCGCCAATTCCTGCGCGGGAGTGAGCGGCGGGCAGCCGTGGTGGGACTCACCGACACCCAGCACCAACTGCTGCTGGCGATCCGAGGGCATCCCGGTCCGGACGGGCCCAGCATCGGAGAGGTCGCCGGGTATCTGGACACCCGCCACCACAGCGTGGTGCAACTGATCGATCGCACCGAGCAACTCGGCCTGGTCACCCGCAACCGAGGGCAGGGCAAGGACCGTCGGGTCGTCCGTCTCACCCTGACCGAGGCGGGCAAGGAGATCCTGGCCCGGCTCAGCGCCACCCACCTGCAAGAGCTGCAGCGACTGGCGCCTCTCATCAGCGCGCTGATCGATCCCCCAGCCCTACCGCAGGCCGGTGAGTGTTGTCCGGTTCGGGCATAGGCTGAGCTGGTTCTCCTTGGCCAGACCAGCGCCGTGGATCGAAATCCGGTCAGGAAAGCTCGGCGGCGGACTCGTGGCCGGCGGCCGCGGTACGCCGGAGGAATTCCGCGATCAGTTCGAGTTCGGCATCGGTGTAGCCGTCGCAGATGGCGTCCATCCGGCCGTTCATTCCCGCGAAGATCCGGTAGAGCTCTCGGTTTCGGTCGTGCAGCGCGCGCACGGTGACCGCGCGTCGATCGGCGCCCTCGGGATCGCGCTCCCGCACCACCCATCCGCCACGCTGCAGTCGGTCCAGAATGCCGGTCAACGTCGCCGGGTGCAGACCGGCGCGCGCCGCCAACGCGGTCGGGGTCAGCGGCCCGTGCCGGTTGATCAGGTCCAGGCAGGTCCAGTCGACGTCCTTCAGTTCCACCTTGCTTCCGAAGCGCCGGTTCAGCACCGACAGCTGAGTATTCAGATCGCGCAGTGCCTCTTTGACCGACGTGACCAGCCGCCGGTGTCGCCGAGATGCGGCCGGATCGAGTACGGAACCCATGCACGTCACCTTCATGACTCGTCGTATGGATTCCGTATCATACGCAACCGCTAAGGACTCGTCGTGACGCTCAGTGCTTGCCGAGCGCCTCGGTCCGGATCAGCCGCAGCAAACTGGGATTGTTCGAGGTGGTGACGACGCTGACGATCGTGCGCAGATATCGGTCGTCGTCGACGAGCCGGAGCAGGCAGGCGGCCAGATCCGCTCGGGAGGTGAACCGGCCCTCGGCATGGCCTTCCACGACCGTGTAGTCGGTGACGAGTGAGGAGGTGTACAGGCCGCTGGGGCGCACGACCGTCCACTCGAGTTCGGTCGCGGTGAGCAGCGATTCCATGGCGCGCATATCGTCGTAGAGGGTCTTGCCCATGACCCGGGTGAGGTAGGGCTGCAGGACGCGATTGAACAGAAAGCCCGCGTCCGCGTACGGTTTCGGATCCACGGCACTGGACGAGACGACCGCGACGCGGCGTACCGCGTTCCTGCGCATAGCGGCGACGATATTGGCGATCCCGGCCGAATACGTGGTGATCGGTTGCTTGCTGTAGGGCACACCGAGTGTCGACAACACCGCGTCGCCGCCCGCGATCGCGGTCTCGACCGACTCCGCGACATGAACGTCGCCCTCGAACGTCGTGAGCCGGTCGTGTTCGAGCGGGAAGTTCCGCGGATTGCGGGTGACGGCGACGACGTCATGACCGGCCGCCAGGGCCTGTGCGGTCAGCAGTCGGCCGGTGGGGCCGTTCGCTCCGAAGACGATGAGACGCATGGATGTTCCTTCTGTTTCGTGCGGTTTTCGGTAGACGGGGCCTGTTCGGGCAACCGAGGTCAGAAGCCCGGTGTAGCGCTCGGGGGCAGGGCTCCCAGGATGTGGACGCCGTGGCGAGCGGCTGCGGCGGCGAGCTGGACGGTGTCGGGTGCACCGGTCGGCGCAGGAGGCAGAGACAGGGATTCGGCCGGACGGCCGGTTTCGGCGAACCATTGCTCGAACCCGCCCGGCGTGATCACGGTCAGGAACCGGCACACGTCCGAATCGACGCGGTAGGCGTGCGGCAGTCCGCGCGGGGCGAAGACCGTGGAACCGACTGTGACCCGAAACCGCTGTTCGGCGACGTGCACGGTGAGCTCACCCGCCAGGACGATGAATATCTCGTCCTCGTGCTCGTGCCGGTGCACAGGCGCCGCGGTACCGCATCGGCAGGTGTGCCTGGTGATGGCGAGCCGCCCGTCGGTCTGGCTTGCGGTGGCGTCGAATTGGACCAGCGCGCCGAGATGCCAGACCGCGCGGTGCGTGTCGTCGCCGGATCGGAACGGGGACAGCGTCACGACCACTCCTCGCGGTGATCGGCGACCCATGTCGCGAACGGGCGCGCCGGACGCCCGAGAATCGCCTCCACCTCGCCGGTGACCGTGGGCGTTCGATCCAGTTCACGGGCGTAGCGGTCCATGAGCGCGCGCACGAACCGCTCGCCGAGACCGTGCTCGATCATCGCCCGCGCGGCTGTTTCAGCCGGAATCTGCTGGTAGCGAAGCGGTCTGCCGATCACCTTGCCGATGACGGCGACCATCCGCTCCAGGCTCACCGCCTCGGGACCGGTGATCGTTATGCGGCGGCCGAGCAGGCCGTCGTCCCACATCGCCCGTGCGATGACGTCCGCGACGTCCTGTTCGTGGATGACCGCCTCGGCGAACGACGCATACGGGCCGAAGACGATGTCACCACCGGCTACCTGCTTGCGCCACGTCGTCAATGAGTTCATGGCGAACGAACTCGGTCGCACGCTCACCCATGGCAGTCCGCTTGCGACGACGGCCCGCTCCACCTCCGTGTTCCGGTCGCCGTTGTACCGGGACGGCTGCTGAGCGGGCTCGTCGTCGGCGTTGACCGCCGACATCACGACCACCCGGCCGACACCGGATGCCGCCGCGAGCGCGAGAAGTTCGCCGACGTGATCCTTGCTCGCCCGCGGGTGGACGAACAGGCTTTCGACTCCCCGCAGGGCACCGCTCACCTCGTCGAACGGCACGACCTCGACGTTCTTGGGAAAGTCGGTGACGGGCTGTCGGGATACCGCGCGGACTGCCGCACCGGTGGACAGCAAAGCGCCGACGAGAGGGCGGCCGATAGTGCCGGTGGCGCCGGTGACCAGATACATGACAACTCCTATCTAATTCATATTATATGAGCTAGATAGTACACCGCGTTCCGAGTCTGTCGATACGAGTTTCGTAATATATGAGTACTGCGGTGAAACGCACCCCGATGGCGTCTCCGTCCATCGGTTCGGCGGCGATCGAGCACCGATCCTTGCCTCTATCTCCTGCAAGTGGTATACGAAATCTATGGCTTTATAGGCAGATTTTCTGGATCCAGGTGCAGAGAAGTGAGGCGTTCCGACGTCCGCGCCGAAGCCGGGAACGGCGCCGCGATGGTCGCACCGGCGCGGGCAGGGAATGCGTCCTCGGAGCACCCCTGTCCCGGAGGTTCGTGCATTGACATACACGGCGAACAGCAGCCCCTTTGTCGGTAGCGGAGTTCAGGGCAATGCCGCCCGCGGTGATATCGCGGCCTGGGCCGCGCACCCCGCGCCCGCGGAGCGACCGAGTGAATGGCACCCCGGAATGCTGTGGTGGGATGCGACCACCGTGCTGGTGACCTACCCGGCCACGCCTCGGCGCTGGGAAACCGTCAAGCATCTGGTGATACCCGTCGACAACGGGCGGCTGGCATTCCAGATCTCCTCGCAGTCGGCCGAAGCGCGACGCCTGGCGCACGACCGGCGCGTCATCGTGCAGGCCGGGGACTGGCGAGGCAGCCCCGCCCTGGGATCGCGGCAGCATCACGGCACGGCCGAATTGGTGCGCACCGGCCCACTGTTCGACAAAGTGCGGGCCGGGATCCGCACCAAATACGGACCGCGACTGGGCCTGGCCCACCTGGCGCACAAGCTGGCACTGGGTGCGGCGCCCTACGGCGACATCACGGTGGTCGTCACCGTGCACGAGAGCCGATTCTTCGATCGGGTGTAGTCGAGCCTCCCGCCGCTACGCGTACGGCTCGACGCGCTGGACGTAGTCGAGGTCTTTGATTCGTTCGGCTACGTCCAGCGCGGCGGACACGACCAGCCGATTGGCGCCGCCGTCCTGGTCGACCTGGGCATCGGTGGCTTCCAGCCATTCGAAGAAATTCCTCCGAATGGCCGTCGGAGTGGCGTCGCCGCCGGTGGATCCTGGCTCCAGAACGATGAGGTATCTGCGGTGTTGCGCCGACATGATGGCCCTCCTTCGGTCCGCCGTCACGCTCACAGGGGCACTGCTTCCAGGGATACCCGCCGATGCGGATCGCACGCACGGCCTCGGCGTCGTCAGGCAGACTCCCGGCGCGACAGTCGGTCGCCTCGGCGTGGCACCGTCAGCGGTAGTCGTCCAAGTGGTCGATGGCCCACTGCGCGAAGGTGCGGGCGGGGACGCCGGTCACCGATTCGGACGTGGGGCCGACCGGGCTCGGTTCGTCTCCGGACGCGGCCCACAGATCGAGCACCGGGCGGTAGTAGAGATCGGCCGCCTCCTCATAGCTCAGCTCGACCAGGTCCACGGGTTCGCCGAGGGCGGCGGCGATGGCGTCCACCTGTTGCCGGTGCGAGAGGGACTCCGGTCCGGTGAGCGGATAGATCTGGCCCGCGTGGCCGGGGACGTCGAGTGCGGTGATGGCCGCGGCGGCGATGTCGGCTTCGTGGATCGGCGTCAGCTGCAGGCCCGGGAACGGGACACGGACGACGCGCTCGGCCCTGATGCTGGAGAACCAGGTGCGGGCGTTGGCCGCGAAGGCGCCCGGCCGCAGGATGGTCACCGGCAGACCCGACTCGCGCAGCGAATTCTCCACGGCGAGATGCCTTGCGCCGATGGGGTTCTGGTCACTGACCGCCGCGATAGAGGACAGCAGCACGACGTGCGCGACACCGGCCGACTTCGCGGCGTCGATGAAGGTGTCCAGGCCGTCGTGCGCGGCGTAGTAGAAGACCTTGTCCACCCCGTCGAGCGCGTCGGCGACCGAGCGCGGATCGGTCAGGTCGAGTCCGACCAGGTCGGCGCCGTCGGGGGCGCTCGCGCGGTCAGGTCGAGAACTGGCCGCCCGTACCGGCTTTCCGGCCGCGAGCAGCTGATCGACGACGGTGCGACCGACAATGCCGCGGACACCGGTGACCAGGTAGGTCATGATATTTCTCCTTCGGAACGGGAATCGCTGAGGTGGGCGAGAATGCGGCGCAACTGTTCGCCGTAGTGCCGCTCGAACTCCGCCGACCGCGCGTCCATGCCGAACAACTCGCGAACCTGGGCCGACAGCAGCACCGGCACGACGACCATTCCGAGCAGTGCGAGCCGAAGGGCGGCCGGGTCGAGATCGGCGGCGATCTCGCCGCGCTCGCGGCGGCGCCTGGTGTCGTCGATATCGTCGGCGGTCAGCGGCTGGCCGAGGGATGGATCGGCGTCGGATAGTGCCCGCCACATGAGCAATCGAACACCGCGCGGGTCGTGCAGCGCGTCGCGCAGATAGTTGGTGACCACCTCCGCCAGCGGCAGCGCCGGGTCGCTGATCGTGGCCTCTCGCTCCCGCCAGCGCTGTTGCATCGCTCGGTAGAGGCCTTCTTTGCCGCCGAAGTAGTAGGTGATCAGCTGCTTGTTGACGCCGGCGCGCTCGGCGATGTCGCCGACCCGAGCGCCCGCGTAACCGCGTGCGGCGAACTCCTCCAAGGCGGCCTCGAGCAGGCAGCGTTTGGTGCGTTCGGCGTCGCGGACGCGATTGTCGGGATCCGGAGTGCGATGAGCGGGCACCAGCACACAGTAGCCCATAATTTTACAAATGGGTAATTAATTTATCCGAACGGGTGATTGCTATATATTCGCCACATCTGCTTACTTTGTGGACAACATGCCTCTATCAGCTATGGCGGCTGTCGCCATAAGATTGCGAAGGGGGCGATTCATGCCGCCGACGGCCTTGTTTACGCCACCGCATCGGCGGATGATCGGAGAAGAGTCACCACTGGCTCGGGTCGGGAAAATCGCTCAGCCAAGGAACGTCATCATGATTACCAAAGCAGCTCAGGCGATTGCCGCAACCGCCATCACACTGTTCGTCGGCGCCCTCTTCGCTCCGACCGCATCGGCCGCTCCGGCCTCACCCGCACCGACCACCGACGCGTTGGGTTCGGTGGTGGTATGCCTCAACGTCCCGCTGGGATCGGTCAGCCTCAGCTTCTGCGTCTGACATCGCCGATCCGGCGGAAAGTGGCGCACCGCCGGGCATTCCGCTCATCGCGCGATAGGCGGCATTATCGAGGCCGCTCAGCGGTGTGCTGAGCGGCGCTGACGCTGTGCGCGGAGCCTGTCCGCCACGACCCCGCGACGGGATCACTTACCGCCGCGGTGAAATCCCCTGGCTCTCGGCCAATTCGGCGAGCCGGACGACGGATGCCAGCAGTTTGTCGGAGGTGGTCGCCCGGGCGCGGACCTGACGCTTCTCGTCGGTCAGCGAAGTCCAGTCATAGGTGTGGGTGACCAAGGTGCGAGCGTCGTCCACCGGTACCAGTTCCCAGCGCCACAGGTGACCGGGCGGCTCCTTGCCGGGTTCGGACGGACGCCACGCGATGCGGCGGCCCTCCGCGAACTCCACCACGTGATTGTCGCGCACGGCCCCGGTGGTCAGGGTCGTGCTGAACACCTCCCCCGCCGCCCGCACGCGCTGGCCCGGCGCGGCCTCCGAGAGGTTGTCGTTGCCGTCCCAGCGTGGCTGCTGGGCCGGATCCGCGATGAGCTCGAAGATTTCTTCCGCACCCGCGGCGATCTCCCGGCTGGCGCTGACAATGCGAGGAACTTCGGTCTGGTCGGTCACGTGCCGATCGAAACATCGAGCCAACCGCTGAGCAAGCCTTCCGCTCGAGGTCGCCGGAATTCGGGTATCACTCGGGGCCGAGTCGTCAGGTAGCGGAGCCGACGCGGCCGTGGCTGTTCCTCGTCACCGCCGCTGCCTGCTCGGTGCGGTATGACTGAACCCGACATCCGAACGACGAAGGGATGCGCTCATGGGCGAGCGAGTTGCAGTAGTGTCCGGCGCCGCGCGCGGAATCGGCGCGGCGATCGCCAAGCGATTGGCGGCGGACGGACTCCGGGTCGGCGTGCTCGATCTCGATGCGGCCGCCTGCGCCGACACCGTCGCGGCGATCACCGAGGCGGGCGGGCAGGCCGTCGCCCTCGGCGCCGACGTGTCGAACGAGGAGTCGGTCGCCGCTGCCGTGCAGCAGCTGGAGAGCGAACTCGGCGCGCCGACCGTCGTGGTCAACAACGCCGGTATCCTGCGCGACAACCTGCTGTTCAAGATGAGCGTCGACGACTGGGACGCGGTGCTGAACGTGCACCTGCGCGGCGCCTTCCTGCTCACCCGCGCGGTGCAGAAATACATGGTCGAGCAGAAGTGGGGTCGCATCGTGAACATGTCGAGCACGTCGGCGCTCGGCAACCGCGGCCAGGTCAACTACTCGGCGGCGAAGGCCGGGCTGCAGGGCTTCACCAAGACCTTGGCGTTCGAGCTGGGCAAGTTCGGCGTCACCGCCAATGCCATCGCGCCCGGATTCATCGTCACGGACATGACCGCGGCCACCGCCGCGCGCGTCGGCGTCTCCTTCGAGGATTTCCAGAAGGCCGCCGCCGCGCAGATCCCGGTGCAGCGCGTCGGCCGTCCCGAGGACATCGCCCACACCGCGTCGTTCCTGGTGAGCGAGGGCGCGGGTTTCGTTTCCGGACAGGTGATCTACGTGGCGGGCGGCCCCACCAACTGATCGCGCGCTCCCCTCGGCGCCCGCCCCAGAGCGGCGCCGGACGGGGACGGTAGCGTCGCAGGACATGAGACGGCGTGGGGCTCGTCGTGCCCTGACGAGTTATGTACTGCTGCTGCCGAGCCTGATCGGAGTCGCGGCGTTCCTGGTGTTGCCGATCCTGGTGGTGGCCTGGCTCAGTGTGCACAGCTGGAACCTGTTGGGTCCCATGCAGTTCACGGGACTGCGGAACTGGCGCTCGGTGCTCGGCGATCCGGCGTTCGGCCATGCCTTGCTGGTGACGTCGGCGTTGACGGCGATCGTCGTGCCGGTGCAGACCGTGCTGGGATTCGCGGTCGCCGCGCTGCTGGCCCGGCGCGGTGCGCACGGTCTACGGGTGATGTACGCGCTGCCGTGGATGTGCGCGCCGGTGGCGGTGGGCGTGGTGTGGCAGTGGATGTTCGCGCCGACGGGCGGCGCGTTGAACGCCCTGCTCGGCCGCCGCGTCGAGTGGCTGTCCGATCCGGCGCTGGCGCTGCCGTCGGTGGCCGCCGTGAGCGTGTGGGCGAACTTCGGGTACGTGGCGCTGTTCTTCGTGGCCGGGATCCGGGCGATTCCCCGCGACATCCTGGACGCGGGCGCGCTGGACGGAGCCACCGGCTGGCGTCGGATCCGCTGGCTGGTCCTGCCGCTGCTGCGGCCGACCATGTTCTTCGTCCTCGTCACCGGCGTGCTGACCGCCTTCCAGACCTTCGACACCGTGTACGCGTTGACCAAGGGCGGACCCGGCGATCGCACGGATGTGGTGGCGATGCGGATGTTCGCCGAGGCATTCGACGCCGCGCGGCCGGGCCGGGCCGCGGTCATGGCGATCGTCGTGTTCGCGGTGATGGTCGCGATCACTTTCGCGCAGCACCGCTACTTCCGGAATCGGACCACCTATGAGTTCTGATCGCCTGCGTTCGGCCGCGGCGTACACGCTACTGCTGGCCGGAGCGGCGCTGACCGTGGCGCCGCTGGTGCTCAGCGCGCTCACCGCGGTGACGACGCCCGGCCAGTTCGCCACCGGATCGCCACTCGCCCTACCACATCCGGTGACCGCGGACAACTTCCGCACCGCGCTGGACCATGGGCTCGGGCGGGCGGTGCTGGTGACCGCGCTGATGACGGTGTGCATCACCGGCGGCCAGCTGATCACCTCGGTGCTGGCGGCTTACGCGTTCGCGCGCACCGAGTTTCCCGGCCGGGACGCGCTGTTCTGGGTCTATCTGGGCACGATGATGGTGCCGCCCATGGTGACGCTGATCCCGCTGTATCTGATGTTCGCGAAACTGGGTTGGCTCAACACCTTCTGGGCGCTGGTGCTGCCGTTCGTGTTCGGCTCGCCGTACGCGATCTTCCTGCTGCGGCAATACTTCCGGGCTATTCCGGAGGAGCTGATCGGCGCGGCGCGGCTGGACGGCGCGAACACGCTGGATGTCATCGTGCACGTGATGGTGCCGATGAGCCGTCCGGTCCTGGCGACGCTGACGCTCATCACGATCGTCTCGCAGTGGAACAACTTCATGTGGCCGCTGGTCGCGAGCAGCGGCGAACGGTGGCAGGTGCTGACCGTGGCGACCGCGAATCTGCAGACCCGGTACAACGCGCAGTGGACCCTGGTGATGGCGGCGACGACCCTGGCCATCGCCCCGCTGGTGCTGCTGTTCGTGGTCTTCCAGAAACAGGTGCTGCGCTCGATCGCGTGGACGGGGGTGAAATGAGGACCTCTATCCGCGCGGTGCTCGCGATCGCGATCGCGGCGGTTCTGCTCGTCGCGGCCGTACTGTGGCTCGGTCGTGCCGGTGGGTCCGGCCGCGCCGTGGTGAGTCTGCGGATCTGGGACGAGTCGTTCGTTCCGCTCTACCGTGCCTCGCTGGAGGAGTTCCAGCGCGCGAATCCGGATGTCGAAGTGCGGATCACCGTCGTGCCGTGGTCGTCGTATCAGCAGAAGCTGCGGCTGGACGTGGCCGGCGGCACCGCCGACGACCTGTTCTGGACCAACCTGTACGAGGACTACGCCGACGCCGGACGGTTGATCGACGTCGGTGCGGCACTGGGTCCGGAAGCCGCGAGCTCCTGGGACCCGTCGGCGGTCGCGCAGTACACGCGCCACGGAATCCTTTGGGCGGTACCGCAATTCGTGGATGGCGGCACGGCGGTGTATTACAACCGCGACTTGCTCGCCGCGGCCCACATCGATCCCGCCGAATTGACTGCGCTGCGGTGGAGCCCGGGCGACGACGACACATTCCGCGCGCTGCTGCACCGGCTGGCCGCGGTCGCCCCTTGGGCCTACAACGCGGGCCACGACTTCCAATCCATCGAGCTGCCGTACCTGGGCTCGGCCGGAGCGCGGTTCCAGGATGAGCGCGATCAGTTCGTCTTCGACAGCCCGCAGGGTGTCGCTGCGTTCGACTATGTGCTGCGGTTGATCGCCGACCGGCTCGCGCCAGCCCCCGCCGACACCAACACCAACCCGGATTTCGCGAAGAATGCTTTCTTGCAGGGCGAACTGGCGCTGCTCCAATCCGGGACGTTCAACCTCGCGCGGATCGCCCAGCAGGCCCGCTTCCGGTGGGGCGTCGCGCCGCTGCCGCACGGGCCGTCCGGCCGAGTGAGCACCAACAATGCGATCGGTGTCGCTGGAAACGCCGCGACCCGGCACCCGGACGCCGTGCGGCGGGTGCTCGCCTGGCTCGGCAGCGGTGCGGGCAACCGGTATCTGGCCCGCGACGGCGCCGCCATTCCCGCTGTCGTCTCCGAGCAGCGGGCCTACCGCGACTACTGGGCCGGGAAAGGCGTCGACGTCTCCCCGTTCTTCGACGTGTTGCGCGGTCCGCGTATCCCCTCGGGCGGCGGCCCCGGTTTTCCTGCGGCCCTTCGCGCCATCGACCCGATCTTCGCCGAAATGTATCTGGGTCGAATCCCGGTGCCCGAAGCGCTGTCTCGCGCCCGCGCCGCGGCGGAGGCAGCGGTCGCGCAGAACTGAGTCACGCGTTCACCGCTTCGGCCAGTCGGGGCAGCTGCCGCAGCGGGTTGTGCCGTTCGACCTCCATGCGCTGGTCGGCGTCGAAGATGTCGCTGAGTCCGGGAGCCGGATCGTGCGTGCCGGTCTGCGGGAGGGTGAGGGCGCTGAAGGGCCAGTCCGAACCGAAGACGACGTGGTCGCGGGCGCTGACCGCGAGCACGCTGGCCATCGCGGCGGCCGACCCGCTGAGCGCGGTGTCGTAGTAGAAGTTCGCGATCTGGCGTTTGGTGTCGAGAATCGACGGCCGGGGCAGATCGTCGGGCCACAGTTCGCCGAGCACGGTTTGCGCGGCGACGCTGACGCGGTGGGACAGGAACGGAAGCGTGCCGCCCGCGTGTGCCAGCTGGAATCGGATGTTCGGGTAGCGCTGGGTCATGCCGGTGGTCATCATCAATGTCGCGGCGCGGGTGGTGTCGAAGGTGAATTCCTCCAGGAAGTCCGGCAGCGGGAGCTTCGGCTTCGCGTCGGCCGGGATCGCGGCCGGATGGACGAAGACGTAGGCGTCGCGCTGATTCAACGCGATCATCAGCGGCTCGAAGCGCGGGTCGCCGAGATACACGCCGTCGTACGCCGACAGCAGGACCACACCGTCGAGGTGCAGCTCGTCCAGCGCGTAGATCGCTTCGGCGATGGAGGCGGGAATGTCGGGCATCGGCAGCACCGCGAAGGCGCCGAAACGCTTGGCGTGGGTCTTGAAAAGGTTCGCGGCGTAGGTGTTGCAGTAGCGAGCCATGTCGTTGGCATCTTTGCCGCGCAGGAAGGACACGCCCGGATCGGACACCGACAACCCCTGGGCCTGAATCCCGTAGTAGTCCATGAACGCCAGCGCTTGCTCCGGCGACCAGTCCGGTGTCGGGTAGCCGCCTATCGTGACGTGGCCGTGGTCGAGCAGGGCCGCGCGGTAGTCCGGCGGCAGGAAGTGCGCGTGCAGGTCGATCCGGTAGGTGCCCGACGGCGCGGGCTGCTGGGTACGAGCTGGAGCGGCCTGGGCGAACGGTGTCGCCCCGGCCGCCGCGGCGACACCGAGCGTTCCCGCCACAGCGCCGCCCAAGATGCGGCGGCGGTTCATCTGCACGCCAGAGGGCCAGTTGAATTCGGGCACGGAATCCTCACTTTTCGAATCGGAAAGCACAGGGCAGAGCAGTGGAATAAGCCGGTCGGCCGGGCGTGCCCGGCCCCAGGAGCGAGAATTCGGCGTGGTGTAGCTCACGACACACCGGGCGTACAGAAGTCCCGATCTTATCTGATGGTTTCCTCAGATACGATTCTCGTAACGGTATCGCAGGATCGGAGGATCGATGGCAGAACCCGCGGTGCGCAATCGCATCGACCGGCGCCGCGAACGCACCCGCAACGCGCTGCTGGGCGCGGCGCGGAAATTCTTGTCCGAGGGTCGTTCCGCGGTGAGCATTCAGGAGATCACCGATGCCGCCGACGTCGGGTTCGGCACCTTCTACAACCACTTCCAGTCGAAAGAGCAGTTGTTCGACGAGGCGATACGTTCGGTGCTGCAGGTCTACAGCGAGATGCGCGACGCCATCGTGGCGTTGTACGAGGATCCGGCCGAGGTGTTCGCGGTGAGTTTCCGCATGACCGGCCGGTTGCAGCGGCAAGTCCCGGAAATGGTCCGGGTGCTGCTGAACTCCGGCATGTCGGTGCTGCTGCGCGACGAGGGGCTGGCGCCGCGCGCGCGGCGCGACATCATCGCCGCGCAGGGGGCGGGCCGGTTCGAGCCGATGGATCCGGACATGGCCGTCATGGCCGCGGGCGGGTCGCTGCTGGGCCTGTTGCAGATGCTGGATGCCCGGCCGGACGCCGACGCCGGAGCGCTGTCGGACGAGATGACGTTTCATGTGCTGCGCATGTTCGGGATGACCAAACGGGCGGCACAGAAGCTGACCTCGACGCCGCTTCCGCCGCAGCCACAGCTGTAGGCCCGCCGCCGATTCGGCGGCAGGCCAGGCAGCCCGGCGCGGTTCACCTCGCCCCGGCACGCGCGGCGGTGAGATCGAGCGCGATGTCGACGATCATGTCTTCCTGCCCGCCGACCAGGCCGCGGCGTCCCGCTTCGGAGAGCAGCGTGCGCACGTCGACTCCGTAAGTGGCGGAGGCCTTTTCGGCGTGCCGTAGGAAGCTCGAGTACACCCCGGCGTAGCCGAGGGCCAGCGTTTCGCGGTCCACCTGCACCGGCCGGTCCATGAGCGGGCGGATCACGTCATCGGCGGCGTCAGTGAGTGCGTCGAGGTCGGCGCGGTGCTTCCAGCCGGTGAGGTCGGCGACGGCGACGAACGCTTCCAGCGGGGTGTTGCCCGCGCCCGCGCCGAGCCCGGCCAGCGACGCGTCGACCCGGGTGACGCCTTCTTCGACGGCGACGACGCTGTTCGCGACCGACAGCGACAGGTTCTGGTGGGCGTGGATGCCGATCTCGGTACCCCGATCCAGCACGTCCCGGTAGGCGCGGACGCGGTCGCGCACACCGGCCATGGTGAGCCGCCCGCCGGAGTCGGTGACGTACACGCAATGCGCGCCATAGGATTCCATCAGCTGGGCTTGGGCGGCGAGCCCGTCCGGGGTGTTCAGGTGGCTCATCATCAGGAAGCCCGAGACGTCCATGCCCAGCTCGCGGGCGTAGCCGATGTGCTGTGCGGCGATGTCGGCCTCGGTGCAGTGGGTAGCCACCCGCACCGACCGCACGCCGAGGTCATAGGCTCGGCGCAGGTCTTCGATGGTGCCGATGCCCGGCAGCAGCAGCGTGGTCAGCCGGGCGTGCCGCAATGCGCCCGCGGCGGCCTCCAGCCATGCCCAGTCGGTGTGGCTGCCGGGCCCGTAGGTGAGACTGCCGCCGGACAGCCCGTCGCCGTGCGCTACCTCCACGGCGTCGACGCCCGCCGCATCCAGGGCGGCGGCGACGGCGGCGACCGTGGCGGGCGTGATGCGGTGGCGCAGCGCGTGCATGCCATCGCGCAACGTCACGTCCTGGAGAAAGATTTCGCGCCCGTCCGAATCGCTCTGCGATGCTGCGTTCATCGGACACTCTCCCGGGTCGATGCGGCCATACGCTCGGCGACGCGCAGCGCGGCCGAGGTCATGATGTCGAGATTCCCGGCATAGGCGGGGAGGTAGTGGGCGGCGCCTTCGACTTCGAGGAACACCGAAACCTGATGCGTGACAACGGCATCGCCGACCAGCGTGCGCAGCGATGCGTCCGGAGCGAGCGGGGTGATCTGGACGGCTTGTTTGAGCCGGTAACCGGGCACGTACGCCGCGACTTCGGCGACCATCTTCTCGATCGATTCCCGCACGTCCGCATGGGTTTTCGTATCGTCGTCGTTGATCAGGGCCAGCACGGTGTCACGCATGATCAACGGAGGATCGGCGGGATTGAGGATGATGATGGCCCGCCCGCGCCCGGCTCCGCCGACCGCGGCGATCGCCTCCGAGGTGGTCTCGGTGAATTCGTCGATATTGGCGCGGGTGCCGGGACCGGCGGACTTGGACGCGATCGAGGCGACGATCTCGGCGTAGGGCACCTCGGTGACGCGAGAGATCGCCGCGACGATCGGGATGGTGGCCTGTCCCCCGCAGGTCACCATGTTGACATCGGGCGCGTCCAGATGCTGGTGGAGATTGACCGCGGGCACGACGAACGGGCCGATCGCGGCCGGGGTCAGGTCGATCAGGCGCTTCCCGTAGGGGGCGAGGGCGGCGGCGTTGGCTCGATGCGCACTGGCGGAGGTCGCGTCGAAGACGATGTCGATCTCGTCGAAGTGTTCCATCTCGATCAGGCCCGCGACACCGCGCGCGGTAGTCGGCACGTTCAGCCGAGCCGCGCGGGCCAGGCCGTCGGAGGCCGGATCGATGCCGACCATGGCGCCCATCTCGAGCGTCTCGGAAAGCCGCAGCACTTTGATCATCAGGTCGGTGCCGATGTTTCCCGAGCCGATGACGGCGACCTTGGTGCGGCTCATGTTTCCTCCAGCGTGAAGTCGACGGTACCGAGTGTCTTTGTGCTGCTGAATATTTCGGAATGCACCCGGATGCCCGGCCGCAGCGGCGCCATCGGTCCGAGTGCGCCGGACAGGACGATCTCGCCCGCGCGAAGCGGGTCGCCGAGGTCGCGGGCGGTGCGGGCCAGCCACGCCAGCGCGTTGAGCGGATCACCCAGGCAGGCGGAACCGCTCCCGGTGGAGACAACGTCGCCGTCGATCGCCATGGTCATCCCGACCTCGCGCGGCTCGAAGTCGTCCAGCGAAAGTTTGTCGGTACCGAGGACGAACCATCCGCTGGAGGCGTTGTCGGCGACGGTGTCGGCGAAGCTGATGTTCCAATCGGCGATACGGCTGTCGACGATCTCGAGGGCGGCGACGGCGTAGTCGACCGCACCGCGCACGCTGATCGCGTCGAGTTGGCCGACGTCGAGGTCGGCGCCCAGGACGAACGCCACCTCCGCCTCGACCTTGGGTTGCAGCAACCGAGGACGATGCGCCACGGGTGTGTCGGTGACGTGCATGTCGTGGAACAGCACCCCGAAGTCGGGCTGGTTCACCCCGAGTTGGCGCTGGACCGCGGGCGAGGTCAGGCCGATCTTGCGGCCGACGATCCGAGCGCCCGCGTCGAGGCGGTGACCGTTGCCGATGCTTTGCACCGCGTACGCGAGCACGACGTCGTCGGGGCCGATCAGACCACGAACCGGAGCGGTGGGAACTCCGGTGCTCGCGGCGATGGCCAACCGCTCGGCGGCAGCCCGGACCGATGGCAGGCCCGTCACGGTTGCTGTCATCGCGCCTCCTCGAGGTCGTTGCCCGGGCCCGGCACCGAATCCGATCGGGTTGCGGCCGAAACCGATTGCGGGTTCACCGACTCCGCGTGCGCTGTGGCCGAACCGGAGTTCGTCGCGCCCGGCATGGTGGGGCGAACCGCGGAACCGGTGAGCTGACGCAGCAGCTCGGCGATCAGTGCGCCGCCGCGTCCGGGACCGGCGGTGCCGAAGACGAACCGATCCGGGCGCAGCAGCAGTAGTCCTCCCACACCTACACCCGCCTTGGCGAACCATCGGGCCAGCGCGCCGGTGTGGTCTTCGATATCGGCGAGATCATCTCCGGCGGTCCGGCCATCTCCCGGCTGTCCCTGCGGTCGCCCGCCGAGCGGGTAGACGGTGACGAAGCGCGTGCCCAGCGCCCGCAACGCGGCCAGGTCGTCCGGGCTGAGCGCGGCCCTGGGGTCGATTCCGTAGCCGAGCAGCGCGAATCCCATGCCGAGGACGTCATCGAAACGGCGATGACGACCGTCGTAGGTGCGTACGTCCGGCTGTGGGGCGAGCGTTCCCTCGACACCGCGCAGTCCACGCCGGGGCAGGCCCAGATACGCGCCGCGACGAAAGCGCGGCGACGGTTTCATCTTGGCGCCGCGAATCCAGCCACCCAGTCCGGGCACCCGCAACGCGGTGACGAGCGCGATGTCCCTGGCGGCCGCGACCAGTTTGTTGTCGATGGAGACGAGCGTCTTGTTCAACACCGACAGGTCGATCATCGCCTTGGCGTGCGGACGCCGCTCGGACTCGTAGGTGTCCAGAATCTGGAGCGAAGCACCGTTCTTGATGATCGCGGCCAATTTCCAGGACAGGTTGTCCGCGTCCCGCACGCCGGAGTTCATGCCTTGCCCGATGAACTGCGGCGTCATGTGCGCGGCGTCACCGGCGACCAGGATGCGGCCGTCACGCCAGCGGTCGGCGACGACGGCGTTGAAGGTGTAGACGAGTCTGCGCAGTACCTCGACCTCGTCCGGGTCGACGAAGCGGGCGATGTGGCGACGGACGTTGTCCGGGTCCTCCATCTCCTCCTTGGTCTGCTCGTCGCTGAGCATGAACTCGAAGCGATGATGCCGGTCCGGCTGCGGGCACGACACGATCGGCAGTTCCGGATCGCAGACGAAATTGAAATACGGCAGATGACGAAAGGCATCGACACCGTCTTTGGCTTTCAAGTCCACCACCAGCCACCGTTCCGGAAAGCTGGTGCCGGTCATATCGATGCCGAGCCGGGTCCGTACCACGCTGCGACCGCCGTCGCAGCCGACGAGGAACTTCGCCCGCACCCGCTCGGCCGTGCGCGGGTCGGTGTCCGGTGGGCGTTTGCCGTATCCGGTACCGCGACAGGCGGCGTGCTCGACGCTTACACCGGCGTCGTCCTGGTCGAAGTCGATCACTTCACGTCCGCGGCGGACACTGACGTGCGGGTAACGAAGCAGCGCGTGTTCGAGGGTGTTCTCCAGATACGGCTGGTACAGGAAGTTGGCGACCGGCCACCCCAGCGGCCGGTCGGTCTGATTGAACTGCGCCAGCACCCGGCCGTCGCCGCGGACCCACTGCACCGTGCAGTCGATGTTCATGTCGGCGGCGAGTTCCTCTGCCGCACCCGCTGTTTGGAAGACGCGCATGCCTTCGTCGTCGGTGTAGACCGCCCGCGCCAGCCCGTAGTACTCCGGCTCACGTTCCAGCACCAGCACGCTCACCCCGCGCCGCCCGAGCAGATTGGCCAGGGTCAGGCCGGTCGGGCCGAGGCCGACGAGCACGACGTCGAAATCCGTGGTTGTCATCGCGACAGTCCGCCCGCCAGTCCGGGAACGGTGGTCTCCGGTGTCCGCACGGTCCGCAGCGCTTGGCGAAACTGGGCGAACTTGTCCAGCACCGTTTCCCCGACCGTGGTGTGCCCCCAGATGCTGATGCCCTGATACGTTGTCGGCTCCCAGGTGGACTCGAGTTCGGGACCGATCACCAGCGGGTTCCAGCCCACCTCGAGCTCGAAACCGGAGGGTGTCACACAGTAGAAGGACAGCTCGCGATCATTCGTGTGCTGGCCGACCGACCACGCCATACGGAAGCCGAGATCGGTCACCCGGCCGAACGCGGCCAGCATGTCGTCCAGCGTCGCGGACTGAATGTTGATGTGCTGCACCCGGGTGCGAATCGGATCGATCTTGATGCCGCGGATATTGGCGATGGCGATCGAGTGATGGCGTTCATTGACGCGCAGGAATCGGATCTTCATCTTCAGCCCGGAGACGTTCTCGTCGATGTAGTCGGTCAGCCGGGAGTCGAAGACCGTCTGGTAGTAGCCGCGCATCGCTTCCGGCTCCCGCGACACGATCGCCACATGCCCTAAGCCTGCCTCGCCGGTCACCCAGCCGGAACTGAGCATCCGCAGCGGCTCGGGCGTCGTCACGGGCACGGTGAAGATTTCCTGCGCAATGCCTTTCGGACCCGGAAACCGCCACAATCGCTCCACGCCGCGCAGCGCGGCCTCCTCCCGGGCGCCCTCGATGATCGGGACGCCACGGTCGGCGACACGGGCGATGACGCGGTCGAAGGTCTCGTGATCGTCGACCTGCCAACCCAACGCGGTGACATCCTCGGCCGGGCCGGGCCGGATGAGGAACCGGCAGGCGCGGTCATCGAGACGGAAGCGCAGGACATCCGTGCGCAGCTCGTCGACGTGCAGCCCGATGGCGTCCGCGCCGAACCGCCGCCAGTCGGCGAGCCGCTGCGACTCCACCGCGATGTAACCGAGGTGGACCGCGCCGAAGACCGAATCGCCGGAGTCGGGCCGCGGGAAGCCGTTCATGAGCTCGCCTGGAGGAACTCGGTGGCCAGCGTGTTGAACAGCTCCGCGCGTTCCCACTGCACCCAGTGGCCGATGTTGGCCGCCACGTACAGGTCGCAGTTGGGCATGGCGTCGGCGAGCATGCGACCGCCATCGGGACGGTTGACCTTGTCCGCGGCGCCCCAGAGCACCAGCGTCGGGTGCGTGACCTGGCGCAGGCGCGAGTCGCGGGTGAAATCCATCCGCCACAGCGTGCGCAGCGCCAGCGGACCGGAGGGGCGGCGCAGCGGCGGATTCGCGATCACCTCCGGATCGATGCTGGCCCGGTAGCGTTCCTCGATCAGCTCGTCGGGCACCGCCGCCCCGTCGAACACCAGGTACTGGCGGATGAACCGGATGATCTTCTCCCGGCTCGGCCCGCTGCCCGGGTAGTAGTTCAGCAACTCTTGCAGGCCCTTGGTCGGCACCGCGCGCGTTGAGCCGACACCACCCGGCCCCATCAGCACCATCCGGCCCACCTTCTCCGGCCGGTCCATCGCCAGCCGTAGCGCGGCCGCACCCCCGTAGGAGTTGCCGACCATATGCGCCGAGGCGATGCCGAGCTCGTCCAGCAGACCTCCGACCGCCCGCGCGAGGTAGCCGAACGGATCGGACTGATCGATCCACTTCGCCGACCGCCCGTAGCCGGGCATGTCCGGCACGATCACCCGGAAACGCCTCGCCAGCGCGTCGATATTGCGCGAGTAGTTGGACAGCCCGGTCGCCCCAGGCCCGCCACCGTGCAGCAGCACCACCGGGGGACCGGACCCGGCCGCACTGAAGAAAATCTCGCGCCCGCCGACCCGGACCGTCCGCCCGGTGCCGACACCCTTGTCGATGCTCGTCACAGCTACCTCCACGACAGTTACTGATGAAATCATCAGCTACGAGGAAAGCATCTGTCAAGCAGAAAATGATGAAATTGTCAGAACCGTGGTTGCCATCACCGAATGGCCGCCGACTGCTACGTCAGGGTCGAACAGGTCCGACGATGGGGAGCACGCCGACCGCTGGCCAGCGCCACCTCGCCAACTGACCAGTACGTGATCCCGTCATGGGATATCTTGTGTCACTTCGGATTTGTGGAACGATTCTCTGCAATCGGGTGGTCTGGTCAGGGGGTCTGATGCGTTTCGCCGCAATGGTCGTAGTGACCGGCACCATGGGTCTCGGTGTTCTGTGCGGTTGCGGTCCACAGCCTCCGCAGCCCCCGGATATTCCACCCGCCACGACCGTGCAGACCAGCACGTCGAGCGCGTCTGCGACCCCGGGCGAGACACCTGCTGGGGCACCCTCGCCGTCCTACCGTGCGACCGGAATGCTTCCTCCGACCGCGGCACCTCCACCAGCACAGCAGAATGGCGAGGAGGGAGCGACCGGGCCGACTATTCCTCCGGCGAACACGCCGACCGCGACCGTTTCGGTGTCGAGTGTCATCCCGACGACGTCGCCGGTGAACCCTGGCAGTGCCCGATCAGGCGTCGGAATAGAGAGCGGGACCCCGACACCACGGGTGACCACGCCCGCGCCCCTGACGACGACTCACGCACCGGAGCCGACCCGGTGATCAGCACCGATCTCGTGCAGACCGACGAAATGAGTCCCGCCGCGGGACAGCACTCCGATCTTCCGCGCGGGCTGCGCCTTGTGCTCTCGGCCGCAGGCGCGATCACCTCGCAGGCGCTGGTCGTGACCGCGATGCTGTACTACTTCGGACAGGTGTACACGCGAACCTGGTTCGCGCACTTCGGGATCGACCTCGGCATGCTCGGCTATTCCATTCCCGATTACGTCGTTCGCAGCATCAACGGCACCTATTGGCCCGCGTTGCTGGGATTGCTTGCCGCGGTGGCGATCGCCGGGCTTCGTCCGATCCCGATCCTTGTCGCAGTGCGAAGTCGGCGACCACGACAGACAATGCGCCGCTGGTTCGCCTTCGTCGTCACGGTGGGCGCGAGTTTGCAAGCCGCGGTGGCAGTCGGCATCCTGCTGCGTGCGCAGCTGCCCGCAGCGATGAGCCGATACCTCCCGCTGATGCTGATCGCCGGTACGGCACTGCTCGGCTACGCGATAGCGCTGCGGATGTGGTTTCCCGTCCAGCTCGGTCCTCGGCGGCATCGCCGAGCCCGCTCGACGGAGTTGCCGTGGGTCACCGTGCTGGCGCTGCTGACCCTCGGCTTCCTCGCCACGCTGTGGTCGGTCGGTGGCTATGCCGCCGACCAGGCGAAAAAGGATGCCGTCACCGCGGAGAACACGCACTTCGCCGATCGCCCGCTGGTGTTGTTGTTCAGCGTCGACCGGCTTGCCATCGAAGGCGGCGCCGCTCGCGTCGATCCGATCACCGTGCCCGACGAGAAGTTTCGCTACGTCTACAGCGGCCTGACCCTGCTCGCCCGGACTCCGGATCGCTACTTCCTGATCCCCTACGACTGGAAAGCCAAGCGCGACCGCGTATTCATCATCGATGCCAGCGACAGCATTCGAATCGATATCGCACGTCACCCATGATCGCCTCGGCGAGGAATCGCGCCGGACTTTCAGTTGTCGTACGATGCGACGCCGACCGGTCCGACGCCCACGCAAAGCTCGAGTCCTGGTGTGCCAGAAGAAATCCGTAGCGACGTGCCACCGCCGACGATGCGAACGAACACCGTATTCGGCCCCTTCCGAACCGTTGCGGCGACGGCTTTCCCGTGGTCGAAGCCGACATTGATCCGGCCGTCCTGGTTGGCGAAATAATTGAGTTGCGCGGTCCATTCGTGCTCGAACATCAGCCCGTCGAGCAGCAGGTGGACCGGCGCGGTGCCGTTGATCCGGTACCCGCAGCCCGGCTGAGGACCGGGAAGGATGATTCGATTCCACCAGACCGTCGCTTCGACGATCTCGCCGGTATCGGTGATCATCCGCAGATGTGGCGTCGAGTCGGCGAAGGTGCCGGGCGCGGCGATGGGCGCGAGCACTCGACTGGTCAGATTCTGGGGATAGGCCAGCGGGTTCAGCACTTGCCATGGCACTTCCTGCTCGAGCAGCGGTGCGCCGTCCCACCCGTTCAGCGCTGACTTCACGTTCGTCACATAGGTTTTGGTCGGGCCGACGCGCCACGATCGCACGAAGGTGTAGGTGGACCAAAGACTGCTCACTAGGAACACCACCAGCGCGGCGACCACCACACGGCGGCTCCGGAACGACATGGGTTTGCGTGACGGTCTCGGCCGGGCACGCACCATCAGCGCACCCGCGGCACTCAGCACCACCGCCAGGTCGGCGAAGTAGCGCAGGGACTGCATCAGTTCCGCGGCGGTATTCGGTCCGCTACGGGCCAGCGCGACCGCTACCTGGACGACCAGAACGTAGGCCGCGATCGCCAGCCAGACCGCACTCACCCGGAGCCGGGCACGGACCGACAAAACCACCAGCCCGGCCAACGCGAGCCAAGCCGACACCACGGCCCAGCCCGGCGGATCCGCCCACGGTGTGGACGGTAACCACCGCTCCCAGACCCACGGGCCGCCGAACAACGCCGGAACGATGCCGAGTGATGCCGCGCCCGGCAGCAGATCCCGCAGTTCGCGCAGGTCCTGAGGCACGGCGGGGCCGCCGACCACTGCGAGATAGCCGATCAGCCAGCAGGCCAGCACCAAGCCCGAGCCCGCCCACAGTGCCGCACCGCGGCGCGCGACCACGCGAATCGGGGACTCGCCACCGTCGACAGAGCGAGCGAGGGCCACGCCCGCGAACGCGATGAACGGCACGATCACGGACTTCTCGAAGAACAGCAGCGCCACCGCGAACACCACGGTCGCTGAGATGGCGTACCGACGCCGTCCGCTCTGGATCAGCAGAATCGCGTCGCCGATCACCCAGGCGAGGGCGAATTGCAGCGGCAGCGCGTTCAGGGCAGCCGCCCACCACGCGAACGCCGGAAGCGTCAGCGGGCAGAACAGATAGAAGACCAGCGGAGGCAGGGTCGTCCACCGTACGCCCACCAGCACCATCAGCATCCGCAGTACGGCCACGGACGCCGCGAGCTGGAGTATCAGCAACACGACCACCGGCCCGCCCCAGGCCAGCGGCGCGATCGCGGTCACCGCCCATGCGGTGGCGAAGGCCAACGGCATGAAGTGCCCGTCATGGTTGTACAGCAGCAGATCCGCCGACCACAGCGGGAATCGGGCCGCCCGGCCGACCAGAATGAGATCGTCCCAATAGAAGTAGCCGCTGTCGGCTACCCACCAGCGGATCGCCAGCTGCGCCAGGATGAGACATCCGGCTGCGACGACCACCGGCCGCGCATCCCGGATCCTGCGCGGTAAGCGGAATGTCGCCGACGATGGCGGCCGAGGGACGCGCACGGGCTCCGGCACGGCGAGCGCGGCAGTGTCCATGCCATCCCACGGTAGCGCCGGTGGACTCCGGAACCCATCCCCCGTTCGCCGCGGCGTTTCCGGCGTCGCGCTCCTCGCGTGCCCGAACTCAGTGACCGATGACGCCGCTGAGTTCGTTCGGCGTACCGGGCAATGTGACAGTCGCCGTTTTCGCTCCGGTCGCCAGATCGATCCGGTGCACCTGCTTGGTGGCGGGATCCGAGACGTACGCGGTGCCGCCGCGGACGAACAACGCGGGTCGCGGTTTCTGCCATTGCAGCGGCTCCTGCCAAGGATCGGTGACCGGAATCGTGCGCACGACGGCGCCCGCGACCGGATCGATCACGTGGAGACGGCCGTCCGTGCCCAGCACGAGGGCCTCACCGTGCGGGCCGCGGCCCAGCGAGCGGAAGGTGTAGCTGGTGCCGAGATCGACCAGCCGCAGCGTTCCCGTGACCGTATCGATCAGCGAGATCTGCTGTGGGCGTTCGAGTTCGGCGTCTTTGTCGCGCTTGTAGTCGCCGAGCACGATGGGCGAGGTGTCGCTGCCCGCTTGGTTGCCGATGCGGCCGTATTCGGTGGGGCTGACCACTTTGCTGATCGTGCCGTTGCGGTAGACGAGCACGCCGTTCTGGCAGCCGATCACGACGGCCTCGCCCGCGGCGGTCGCCTCGCCGTGCACTCCGGGGCAGTCCTCGTTGCGCGCTTTCTCGGTGCGGTTCTGGTCGAGCACCGCGATCCCGGTCCGCTTTTCTTCGGTGCCGAGCGTGACGACCAGGTCGCCGTTGGCGAGTTCGATCGCGACGCCGTGGTGCGGGGCCGCGGCACGATAGGTGGAGGTCTTCGGTGTGCCCTCAGCGAGGTCGGTGGGATCGAACACGGTGACTTCACCGGTGCCGTCGCTGAAGAGCACGGTTCGCCCGGCATGGCGGACCACGTGGCCGGGCTCGGGACCGGGGAACCGCGCGCCGCTGAATTCGGCGGCGGTGGCGTCGAAGACGCGGAATCCCTCCTTGGTGGAGACGATCAGGTGACGGTCGTCGCCTGCCGGGTTGAGCCGGTTGAAGCCGTCGAGGTCGACCGTGCCCGCGAGTTCCAGAGTGGTTCCGTCGAGCACGTAGATTCCGCTGTCATGGGTGAGCGCGATCGGATCGGCGATGTGTCGATGCCGGGTGTCCTGGTCTTCCTGCGTGTCGGCGCCGCAACCGGCGACGGTGAGAACGGCGGTCATCAAACCGGCCAAGGCCGCCGATGTCGTGGTCCGGGATCGTAGCTGCATGGGTTCCTTCTCTTCGTCGGTCGCTAATCGGCGGTGAGACCGCGCACGATGGCCTCGGTATTGGCACGCATCATGTCCAGGTAGGTGCCCGCGCCGCCGCCCGGTTCGGTGAGCGACTCCGAGTACAGCGGGATCACCCGCACGTGCAGCCCGGCTTGTTCGGCGAGCACCCGGGCCAGGCGATCGGGTTGCGAGGAATCGGCGAAGATCGCGCTGACCCCCGCGGCCCGGATCGTTCCGGCGAGGGCGGCCAGATCCGACGGGCTCGGCGAGGCGAGCGTGGTGCCGCCGGGGATCACGGCGCCAACCACCGTGAAGCCGAATCGCGCCGCGAGGTAACCGAAGACGTGGTGGTTGGTGACCAATTTGCGGCGCTCGGCGGGAATCGTGGCGAACCGCTCGGTCATCCAGCGCTCGAGGTGATCGAGGTCGGCCAGGTAGCGGTCGGCCCCCGCGCGGATCGCGGCGGCGTCGACGCCGTCGACGTGATGGACGATCCGATCGCGGACGATCTCGACGGCCCTGCGCACGCGGCGAGGGTCGGTCCAGAAGTGCGGATCCGGCCGACCGTTCGCGTCGTCGGCGGAGTAGCTGATCGGATCGATCTCCGTGCCGACCGAGACGGTCGCCACCCCGGACCTCTCGGCTGCCTCGACGTTGCGCAGCACGTTCTCCTCCAGGCCCAGACCGTTGTAGACGATCAGGCTCGCGCGCTCGAGCTGGGCCGCCTGCTGGGCGGAGATCGCGAAGAAGTGCGGATCCGCGTTGGGCTGCATCAGGACGGTGACCTCGACCGCGTCGCCCGCGACGGCGCGGGTGAGGTCACCGAGAATGTTGGTGGTGACAATGATTCCGTCGCGGTCGGCGCCGGAATTCAGGCATGCGGTCAGCGCGAGCAGCGCCGCGGCGACCAGTGCGCACAGCCGGATCGCGGGCTTCACCGACCGACCTCCACCATCATCGCCGGGCTGATGTCGAGGGGGAATGTTCGTGCGCCGCGGAGGTTGTCCGCGTAGTCGATCTCGTGGATCGCCCGTCCCGCGGGATCGTTGACATAGGCGCGGTGGTCGTCGACGAGAATCACCGGCGCTGCCGCGTCAGCGGTTACCGGCGCGGTCAGCCGCCGCGCCGCGGTGGACTCGCGCCCGGACGCCGGGTCGTAACCATGCAGCAGTCCGTCCTCGGTGAGGGCCAGCACCGGGGTGCCCTCCCCCGCCGTGTTCACCGCGACCGCCGGGCCTGTCTCCAGCAAGGTCCATGTCGTGCGCCTGATGTCGAGCAGCCAGACTCCGCGGGGCCCTGCCTTCGCCACCAGCGTCGCGCTGCCGGGGCGATGGAAGAACTCGACCGCACGGTCGCCGTCGGCGACAGCGAGCGGATACGGGATCTTCGCACCCCTGAACACCGCGTCTCGCGCCGTCACCACCAATGCGCCGTCGGCGCAGCCGAAGACGACGCCACGTCGGGTCACCGCCGAGCCGCGCGGGTCCGGGCACCGCTCCGCGACGACGGCGACCGGTGCGCCGTCCCGGGTGCGCACCTCGATGGCTCCCCGCGCAGGCACGGACACGAGCAAGTGCTCGGCGTAGGGCACGGCTACCCCGTCCGCGATCACGCCGCGCTCCCGCAGCGAGCCGGTGCCGAGTGCGGACCGGTCCAGCAGAGACGTACCACCCGTTGCGAAAGCGACGGCCGTGACACTGCCGTCCCCGTGCACGGCCGACACCGCACCACCGGTGAACGCTCCGAGATCCCGGGCGGGCGCCCGGTAATAGTGCACATGGTCGCCGTGGTCGACTGTCCACGAGCCCGCGTCGACGGTACGCACCCGGCCACCGTCGGACAGGAAAGCGAAACGGCCGTCGCCGCCGATACTGTCGGCACCGTCCGTCCGGCCGAGGTCGATGACGTCGCCGGTGATGAGATCGACAACCCGCACGGCACCGGTCCCCTTGTCGGCCACGACAAGCCGCGGCTGGGCTTCCGCGGTCTCCTCGGCACCCTCGACATAGCCGTGCGGTGTCGCCTCCACCGGCTGCGACGGCCCGCCCGCCCCGCATCCGAGCAGCGGCGCGATCGCGGCGAGGATCAGGACCATTGCCAGCGGTTTCGACCGCGGACCGGTCGAGCGAACCCGGTCGCGCAGCCAGGCCGAGAGCGTGGAGAGGACGAACAACGCGACGGCGGTCGCGGCGATCGTCGCGCCCGCCGCGGTGCCCGCGTGCCATGAAATCACCAGCCCGGCCGCCGTCGCCGCCGCGCCGAGCACCGCGGCGGTGAGCATGATCGACCGGATGCGATGCACCCAGTAGACCGCGGCCGCGGGCGGCGCGATGAGCAGGCCGAAGACCAGCAGCGTGCCGACGATATGGAAGGACGCGACGATCGCCAGGGTCACCAGGCCGATCAGCGCCACATGCGCGAACCGAGGCCGCAGCCCGAGGGTGTGCGCTTTGCGCGGATCGAAGGTGAGCGCGACGAACGCCCGGTGACCGAGCACCGAGACGACGGCCGCGAGAACCACCGCGGCCGCCAAGTACCACAGATCCCGCTCCGCGACGGCCAGCACGTCACCGAAGAGGAATCCGGTCAGGTCGACCGCGAACGACGGCGACCGCGACACGACGATCACACCGACCGACAGCATCCCGACGAACAACAGCCCGATGCCGGTGTCGGGCGCGAATCTGGTGCCGCGGCCCAGTACCGAGACCCCGACCGCCATCGCCGCCGCGCTGAAAGCCGCGCCCACCAACAGGTTTCCGCCCAGCAAGGCGGCTATCGCGACGCCCGGCAGCATTCCGTGCGCCATCGCGTCGCTCAGAAAAGCCATGCCGCGCACCACCACCCACGTTCCCGCGATGGCGCACAGGCACGACACGAGCAGTCCGCCGCACAAGGCCCGCTGCACGAAGGAAACCTCGAACGGGGCGACCAACCACTCCATGGCGCAGCACTCTACAATGATAACGATTATCATTACAATGAGTGGGGTTGCGATGCCAGACATCCGGATCGCCGAACTGTCGGCCGGATACCGGGGACATCCGGTGCTGCACGAGGTCAGCGTCACGATTCCGGGCGGGCAGGCGACCGCGCTGGTCGGACCGAACGGGTCCGGCAAATCCACCCTGCTCGGCGTCCTCGCCGGTGTCATCACGCCCACGGCGGGAACGCTCGGCCTGGGACATGCCCGACCGGCATTCGTCGTGCAACAGAGCAGCGTTCCCGCTACCTTGCCGATCACGGTCCACGAAACCGTCGCCATGGGCCGCTGGGCGCACCGCGGCGCATGGCGCCGCCTCACCCGGCGGGATCGGACGATCGTGCGCGAACACCTCGACCGGATGGACATCGCCCACCTTGCCGACCGCCGACTCGACACCCTCTCCGGCGGCCAGCGCCAGCGCGCACTGCTCGCCCAGGCACTCGCCCAGGAATCCGGCCTGCTTCTGCTCGACGAACCGACAACAGGGCTGGATTCGGTTGCCCAGCAAGAGATTTCCGAGGCGATCCGCCGCGTCGGCGACCAAGGCGTCACGGTCGTGCACGCCACACACAGCCGCGAGGACGCACTGCGCGCCGACCACTGTCTCCTCTTGCGCGACGGACGGATAGCCGCTCAGGGAGACCCGCACACCGTCCTGCACGGCACACGAACCGCTGAACCGGCCTGAGCGGTGGCGCAAGGCATTTCGCCACGGAGGTTGGCTCCTCAACGTGGCGTGGTGCACCGAACTAGCGTGGCACCCCTGGCATTCCAGCGAAGAGGATGCGAAAGACACTGGGAGCGTTGAACACGACCGCGGTCGAGGGAATATACGGCGCGCCCTCGTTGGTGTCGGTGACGGCATAGTCGGCGTGACTGCCCGGGGCGCGGTCGAGGATCCCGTCGCAGCGCGGACCGCCGGTGGCGTTCACCTTCGGCAGGTCGTCGGGATAGGTGTAGGGCCGAGCGCCGTACATGAAACTGGCGTTGAAGATCGCGCCCGGCACGGTTCCGCCGATGATGGCTTCGGCCGCGGGCGTCGCCTTCGCGATGCCGACGACCACGCAGTACAGCACGGGTGCATACCTGTCGAGCAGGGAGCTGGTGGGGCGCAGGAGTTGCACCGCCGCGGCGACAGCGGGCTCGTTCTCGGCGAGCACCGCCCGCGTGGTGTGGGCCAGCCCGATGAGGTCGAGCAGCAGGACATCCAAGTCTTGGCCTCTGGCGGTGATCGTCCCACTCGTCACGGTCGCGTTGTCCACGGTGCGCAATAGATCGGGAGAAGTGTCGGCATACAGCCCGGCGACATCTCCGGCAGCCGACAGGTCCCGTTGCAAAGCGGGCATACTCGGATTGATCTGCCGCAGATAGTCCTCCGCGCGGGCGAGGAGATCGCCGAGTTGATCGCCGCGACCATGCAGTGCGGTGCCCAGCGCGGTCAGCGTGGCGTTGAGCTTGCCGGGTTCGACCTCGGCGAGGATGTCGCTCAGCCGCTGGAACAGCGTGTTGTATTCGACGGTGACGGCGTCGGCGCGGATCGTCGCGCCCGGCCGCATCGGCGTCGGCGACGGCATGGGCGGCACCACGAAAGTGACGTACTTGGCGCCGAACACCGTGGTGGAGCGGATATTCACCGTCGCGTTGGCGGGCACCAGCCGCAGCAACTCGGGATCGAGCGCGAGCCGCAAGCGCACGTGATCGTCGCGATATTCCACTGCGCTCACCCGCCCGAGTACCACCCCGCGCATCCGGACCTTCGCCTCGGGATCGAGCACCAGCCCCGCGCGTGGCGCCTCGACGGTGATCGTCACGGTGGACCGGAACCGTCCCGCGTACATCGAGACGGCGAGCACGACGACCGCGGTGATCAGCAGAATCATCGCCGCCCCAGCGATTTTCAGTCGAATGGCCCGCCACACGACCAGCATCGCCCGCTTGCGGGAATCTTGCTTCGGATGCACCGATCACCTCTTACCGCGGGCTGTATGGAGAGGAACGCCATCGGCCCTGACCCGGCGTGACGGCGGCGGGTCGGTCCCCTTGCCCGGCACTTCCTATCCGTAGTACTGTCCAGACACGTGTCCATGATAGTTCTCGGGCACCGATCCGGGGAAGGATTTCCACATGACGCTGGTGACACCACGGCGGGTATCCGGAGGCGACCACGAGCACGGTCATCTGGAGGAGTTCCGCGTCGATCCGATCGGGCTGATGCGCCGGGTCCGCGACGAGTGCGGTGACGTCGGGTCGTTCGATCTGGCTGGGCGCCAGGTCATCCTGCTGTCCGGCGCGGAGGCCAACGAATTCTTCTTCCGTTCCGGCGACGAGGACCTCGACCAGGCCGCCGCCTATCCGTTCATGAAGCCCATCTTCGGCGACGGGGTCGTCTTCGACGCCAGCCCGGAACGCCGCAAGGAGATGCTGCACAACCAGGCATTGCGCGCCGAGCACATGCGCGGGCACGCCGCGACCATCGCCCGGGAAGTCGAGCGGATGCTGGCGCGCTGGGGCGACGAAGGGGAGATCGACCTGCTCGACTTCTTCGCCGAGCTGACCATTTACACGTCCTCGGCCTGCCTGATCGGCGTGAAGTTCCGCGACGAACTCGACGACCGCTTCGCCCGCCTCTACCACGACCTGGAACGCGGCACCGACGCACTGGCGTACGTCGACCCGTACGCCCCCATCGAGAGTTTCCGCCGCCGCGACCAGGCGCGCGCCGAATTGGTCGGTCTGGTCCAGGCGATCATGGACCGCAGGGCCGCGAACCCGCCCGCGGGCAAGGACGAGCGGGACATGCTCGACGTGCTCATCTCGATCCCGGGCGACGACGGACGGCCGCGGTTCAGCGCCAGCGAGATCACCGGCATCTTCATCTCCATGATGTTCGCCGGTCACCACACCACCTCTGGGACGGCGGCCTGGACGATCATCGAACTGCTGCGCCACCCCGGCGTATTGCGCCAGGTCGTCGCCGAACTCGACGAGCTCTACGCCGATGGCTCCGACATCAGCTTCGGTGCGCTGCGCCGAATCCCCCGGCTGGAAGCGGTGGTCAAGGAAACACTGCGCCTGCACCCACCGTTGATCATCCTCATGCGTGTGGCACGAGGCGAGTTCGATGTCCGCGGTCATCGCATCGCGCCCGGTGACCACGTGGCCGCCACCCCGGCCATCTCGAACCGGATTCCGGAGGACTTTCCCGATCCGGACGCTTTCGATCCCGGCCGCTACCTCGATCCCCATCAGGCCGACCTCGTCAACCGCTGGACCTGGATTCCGTTCGGCGCGGGCCGCCACCGCTGCGTCGGCGCCGCGTTCGCGCTCATGCAGTTGAAGGCGATCTTCTCACTCCTGTTGCGGGACTGGGAGTTCGAGATGACCCAGCCGCCGGACAGCTACCGCAACGACCACTCCAAGATGGTTGTGCAACTCGCGCAGCCCTGCACCGTCCGTTACCGGCGGCGCAAACCCGGCCCAGAATGAGGACCTCGCGCTCCCCGGCATCGGCTGCCGGGGAGCCCGCAAAGGCGACATCACGTCAGTCCATCTTGTGGTCGGGTCCCCGACCGGCCACGTACTGCTGGGCCCACCGGTAGTCGGGTTTGCCGCTCGGCGCGCGGACAACCGCGTCGGCGATCCAGATCTGCCGCGGCACTTTGTATCCGGCCAGGAAACGGCACACGTGCGCCCGCAGATCGGCGAACTCGATCGGCCCGGCCAGCGACACCACCGCGGCGACCTGATGTCCCCAGCGTTCGTGCGGCACGCCGAGCACCACCGCGTCGTCGATCGCGGCGTACGCCTTCACCACGCTCTCGACCTCTTCGACGAAGACTTTCTCGCCGCCGGTGTTGATCACCATGTTGCCGCGGCCGAGCAGGGTGATGGACCCGTCGGTCTCGGCGCGGGCGCGGTCGTCGGTGACGACCATGCGCACCCCGTCGACGGTCTTGAACAGCTTCTCGGTCTTGCCGGGGTCTTTGTAATAGCCCAGCGGCACGCTGCCGGTCTTGGCCAGCCAGCCCTCCGCGCCGGGCGGGACCTGGCGGCCGTCGTCGTCCACGACGAGCGCGCCGCGGCCGGTCTGCACGCGCGGGCCGCGCGCGGGATCGTCGTGCTTCTGCGCGAAACCGATTCCGCCGAAACCGGTTTCCGAGGATCCGATGGAGTCCGAGACCACCGCCCACGGGAACAGCTCCAGCAGGGTGTTCTTCACCGACTGCGACAGCAGCGCGGCGCCGGAGGCGATCGCCAGCAACGAGGACGCGTCCACCGGCTCGCGCCCGAACGCCTCGATCAGCGGCCTCGCCATGGCGTCTCCGGTGATCACCATGACCTGCGGCCGTCGCCCGGCGACGGTCCGCCACACCCGCCGCGCGTCGAAGCGCGGCTCGAAGACGACGGTGTTGCCCGACCACAGCGCGGTGAAGGTCGGCATCATGGCGGCGGCGTGGATCAGCGGCGGCAGCACCAGCCAGGTACTCGGATCGCGCTCGGCGCCGGTGCGCGACTGCTGGTACTCGTCGGCGACCGGTTCGCCGGTGTAGAAGTCGATGCCGCCGCCGAGGACCCGCCACATGTCCTCTTGGCGCCACATGACGCCCTTCGGCATGCCGGTAGTCCCGCCGGTGTACATCATGAACAGGTCGTCGGCGCCGCGCCGGACCACCGGACGTTCGACGCTCCCGGAGGCGAGGGCGGCTTCGTAGGGCATCGACGCGGAATCGTCAGTGTCGCACGCAAACTCGTCGTCGACGCAGATCGTGTACCGCAAGAGAGGCGTGCTCATCCTGGCCGCACGGACGGCCTCGGCGTAGCAGGCGTGGTACACGAGCACCTCGAGATCCGCGTTGGCGTAGACGTAGGCCAGCTCGGCGGCGCGGTACCGGTAGTTGACGTTGATCGGGACGGCCGCGAGCTTGAAGCAGGCGATCAGCGTCTCCATCGTCTCGATGCTGTTGTGCATCTGGAAACCGACGTGGGTTCCCGCGCCGACCCCGGCCGAGACCAGATGGTGGGCGAGCCGATCGGCGCGGACGTCGAGTTCGCGGAAGGTCACCTGGCGGTCGTGCTGGATCAGGGCCACCCGTTCGGGCATGGCGTCCACGGAGTGCTCGAAGAGGTCGGCGAAATTGTTGGCCATGTCGTTCCATCTCTCGGTGTCGCTGTCACACGACGGTGAGGGGCAGAGGGATCCCGCGGTCGGTGAAGGTGAACGCGGCGCCGGTGCTGAACCGGGTCAGCGCGACCTCGGTCGCCTCCCGGAACGGTTGGTCGCCGAGCGCGATCTCGGCGCTCCAGCTCTGGTCGGTCACGGCGACGACCTCCGTGGAGAAGCGCGGATTCACGCCGCGCACCAGCGCGTTCAGCGGGCCGAGGTGGTGCGGGTCGAGCAGCGACGGCCACGTTCCGTCGGTGTGGGCGCCGCTGGCCGCCGGAAACGTCAACCGGACGCGACTGTCGGCTTCATACACTTCGATTCCCGTGTAGCACAGTGGGTTCAGAGCGGGATGCAGACGCAGTACCGTTGCCAGCGCTGCGATGTCATCGGCGAGGCCGAGGCAATTGCGCAAGCGCTCGCTGGTGAGCCCGGCGATACCGGCGAACTGTTTGCGCCCGATCTCCAGTGCCGCGGGCCCGTCCAGTCGTGCGCGTACCGCGATCATGAATCCGAGGGTGAGCAGGTGATGTTGCAGGCAGACCTCCTCGGCGATGCGAACCAGCGCCGAGCGGGAGAAGTCGGCGAAGCGCACATCGCTGAGCAACGGCCCCGAATAATCCGGCCGCCCTTCGTCCTCGGGGTCGATCGCGGGCAGCTCGAGCCCCGCCGCCACCGACTCGGCGACGAGTTCGGCGTTGGGCGGCACCGGCGGTGGCACGTGGGCCGGATCGATGCGAACCGTCCAGGCGCACACCGGTTTCCGGTCGGCTGGTCGGCGCGGTGGTCGGTGGATCGGCCGGACCTGCGCGTGCGGGTTGGTGGCCAGGGCGGTCGCGTCGAACGTCGGGTCTTCGATGTCGTGGCACATCGACACGACGAAGTCCTCGCCCATCGGTTCCACGTCGGCGAGCGCGCCGCAGTGGTCGAGCCAGAACTCGCCATGCCGGTGATCGTCGACCCGGAAACGGAAATCCATGAACTGCGGCGGCGCGCCGATATCCAATTGCAGCCCTTTGAAGATGGTCTCCACCCCGTCGCCCGCGAAGCCGAGTGCGCGCTGCATGCGGCGGGTGTAGACCGGGCTCGCGACCTGCCACTCCTCGATCGCGACGGCGGTCATGCCCTCCCGGCCGAACGCGGCGATCGAGTGCGCCATGCCGGAGCGGTCGATGAGGTGGCCGCACAGGAGCAGTTCGGGCACAAGTGCGGCCAGCGTGGTCCGATCCAGGTCGGCGAATCGGCTGCGTGGCTCGGCCATGGTGGTCACCACAGCGCGACGGGTGATTCGCCGATCCGATACCACCCGGGCAGCGGCTCCCCTGAGACCGACCGCTCGATGCGACGCCGCATGCCCTGGGTGAGCGCGTTGTTCGTGATCATCTCCAGGAACAGCGCGGAGACATTGCCGAAGTCGAAGAAGTCACGCTGCCAGGACCATTGGAAGTCGCCGCCGTAACGGAACCAGCTGCCGCCGATGCCCTCTGGCGAATAGTTGCGCCCGTCCGGGCGTTCGGCCGCGCTGATCTGTTTCCAGAAACCGATGACGCTGCCGGTGCGTTCGTCGACGACGAACTCCTGGTACGGGTAGGTCCAGCCCTCCAGCCCGGCCATCTCCTGGCCGAGGGCGAGATCGCGGATCTCGTCGCGGCCGACGGCCATGAACTCCTGGGTGGGACCGTAGTTCCACCCGTAGGTGGCGTCCTCGGTGTACATCTGCGCGAGCGGCTTCCAGTCGCCCTTTTCCTCGCAGCGCTGATTCTCCACGATCCAGCGCTGGATCATTTCGTCGAGTTCGGCGCGGTCGAAACCTGGCATCGGTCAACCTTTCGGGCAGGGCCGGTCTCGCCGTCACCGGCGATCGACAAGCCGTGACGAGGACGGTGATCACCCGGACGACCGCCCCGAGAGACACTTAGCTGGACATGTGTCTGGACGGTACCACTGTCCTTTTTGCCGGACAATCCCCGGACCGCCGCTCACTCGCGCCTCGGGTGCCGCCGCGGACCGGGCGGCGACCGGCGCGTCGCGACGGGTCGGCAACCGCACTCCCCCATGATGTTCAGCGTTCATCGGCGCGGTGGGCGCCGCCCGGCGCCGACACGGTGCGCCGTAACCGATCGACTCGACCGAGGATGGGAGAGCGTGTGGGGAAAATGGGTAGGCGGAAGCGGTCCAGGCTGATCACCAGCGGGATCCTGCGCGAAAAGCGGCAAACGGAAGAACCCGGCGATTCGCCGAGCCCGGCGGCGGAACGCGCGGACGCCGTCGAGGTCGCCGCCGCGCTCGACCTCGACGCGCTCGCGACGCGCGTGCGTGCGCGGCGCCGCGAGATGAAGTGGACCCAGGCGGACGTGGCGGGCAACGGCGGTCCACCGGCCAAAGTGGTCAGCGAGATCGAACGGTCCCGCAATCGGCGGCCCAGCGCCGAGGTGCTGGACAAGCTGGACGCGGGGCTGAGCTGGCCGCCGGGCACCAGCGCGGCGATCCTGCGCGACGGTGTGGCGAGCGAGCTGGCCGAGGCGCACTGATCGGATTCGAAAACCGGCCGGTCGGAGCGTCTTTCGAGCTCCGACCGGCCGTGTGCGGGCAACGACCGCCGCTACAACGGCGCGGTCGTGGTGTTCGAGCGTCCCACCCGTTCGTCGTTGACCAAGTGGTAGGCGCGGCCCAAGTCGTCCAGCGCCCGCTCCCATCGAATCTCCGCCTCGTAGCCGCGCGGGTTGCGGCTGAGCAGGAGCAGGGATTCGGCCGCGTCCGTCGAACGCGCGGCGGCGTCCAGCAAGACGGGAACCGGCTCCACGGTGGTGCCCGCCGCCAGTGCGCCGATGCGGTCGTGCAGCCAGTGCGCGTCGAAACGTGCCTGTTCCGTGGGATTGTCGCCGTCCACCGGACGGGTGCTCACCGCGGCGGCGCGGGCGGCTTCGTCCTCGTCCATGGTCGTGGTGACGACCTGCCGCAGTTCCCGGCTCGCGATGCGGTGTAGCAAACCGACCAAAAGGACACGCTCCGCGTTCGGACCGTGCAGACCGGCGTCTCCCAGCCGCGCACCGACCTCGTCCGGGTCGACCCGGAGAATCGACAGAACCGCTCGTAACTGCGCAATCGTTACCACTTCGTCCGCCCCTCCTCGTCGTTGCGGGCCCCACCATCACATCTCGACGACAGCCTGCCAAACCCGAAGCACATTAACTACCCGGTAGCCATCTTTCGATCCGGCGTGTCGCCGGTCACATCTCCCACCACGCCCGCACCGTCCGGGCGATTTCTCGTCCCGAGCCGCTCTGCGGTCCAGGTCACGTGATCCGCAGGATAACCGGCGCGGGAGTTGGGTACTCCCCCCACTATGAGAGCGATACCGGCGCGGGTCACTGGGGACACGACCACGCCCGCAGTGCGCGAGTCCGAACACGGCGGTGCGATCGCGAACACGAAATGGCGTCGCATCCGGGAGGTGATCGCCACCCGCACCGTCGCCGACGCGGCGCGGGAAGTGTCGATCGAGGTCGGCAAGCCGCAGATGGCACCGGGTGACACGGGCGTGGTGTGCGGATTCCGCATCCAGGGCATCGGTGAGCGCTGGGCGCACGGCGCCGATTCCATCGCGGCGCTGTATCGCGCGTTCCAGGAGATCGCCGACGAGCTGCGGCAGGCGAACGACCGCGGCGCGCACTTCGAGGTGACCGAGCCGTCCGATCCGCGGTTCCCCGCCACCCCGACCCGCCCGTCGCGCGCCGCCACGACGGCGGTGCACGAGCCGCAGGCCCTCATCGCCGCGCGCACGCTGCGCGATGCCGACAGCTCGCTGTCGATCATCATCGGCAGGCCGTATCTGGCGGCCGACCGGCGGCACCATCTGTGCCGGTTCCACATCAGCGAGCAGGGCGCCTCGGTGGCCAGCGGCGTCGACGAAATCCAGGCGCTGCACAGCGCGATCCACTTGATCAGCCAGCGCCTCGAGCTGCCCGCCGATTGGCCGGTGAGCCGGCTGTCCTGAGGCCCCCGCGGAACAATCCATCCCGGACCGCCCAGCCGGTCCGGATTCGGCGTCGAATCATCGTTGGTGGATTGTCGTTCGACCGGCGCAGTTCTCCTCCGGCGCCATGAGCTCCCCGCGGCACGCCCGTCGCCGACACTCCCCCGCGCCGAACCGGACCGCGGCGACGCCGCGGCGTCGCAGGAGGGAACTGCCCATGGAATTCATCTCGCCGCTGGACGCCTTGTTCCTCATCGCGGAATCACGCGAGCACCCGATGCACGTCGGAGCACTCCAGATCTTCGATCCGATGGACAGCACGGGACCGGAGTTCGCCCGGCGCGCGTACGCGACCCTGGCGGCCGAGCAGGACTTCCACCGCACCTTCCGCAAGCGACCGGCCCGGCTGTTCGGCACACCGCAGCTGGCGTGGACGGTAGAGCGCACCATCGAACTCGACTACCACCTACAGCGGTGGGCGCTACCGGAGACAGGTGGCCCGGACCCGCTGGTGGAGATGACCGCCGGACTGCACAGCACCCTGCTGGACCGCCATCGGCCGCTGTGGGAAATGCACCTGATCGAACGGCTCGCCGGTGACCGCGTCGCCTTCTATGCGAAGATGCACCACGCCCTCATGGACGGCGTCGCCGCCCAGCGCCTGATGCAGCGCACGCTGACCAGCGACCCGGACTCCCGCGAAGCGCCGGCGCCCTGGCATCTGCCGCCTTCGGACCGGCGCGAGGAGACCCCGTCGCGGTCGCGCACGCTCGGTGGGGCGGCGCGGGCGATGGTCGCCGCGGCGGGCGCGGCGCCCGCGATCTTGCGCCTGGCCCGCACCGCCCTCCTGGAACAGCAGTTGACGCTGCCCTTCGCCGCGCCGCGCACGCTGTTCAACGTCCCGATCGGCGGGGCACGCCGCTGCGCCGTCCGCTCGTGGCCGCTGGATCGCCTGCGCCAGGTCAAGAAGATGACCGGCACGACCCTCAACGACGTGGTGCTGGCCATGGCGGCGGGCGCGCTGCGCGCCTACCTGATGGCCCATCACGCCCTGCCGGACAAACCGCTGGTCGCGATGGTGCCGGTCTCGCTGCGCCCGGATTCCGACGAGGGTCACACCGGCGGCAACGCGGTGGCGGCGCTGCTGTGCGGGCTCGCCACCGATCTGGCCGATCCGGCGCGGCGGCTCGCGGCCATCAGCTCGTCGATGCGCCGCAGCAAAGAGATCTATCGCGAGCTCTCCCCTGCGCAGGCGGTCTCGCTGTCGGCGCTGACGCTGAGCCCGCTGGCGCTGGCGCTGCTCGTTCCCGCCACGACCGCTCTGACCAACCCGCCGTTCAACATCGTCATCTCCAATGTTCCCGGCCCGCGCGAACCTCGGTACTGGAACGGCGCCCGCCTCGAGGCCAGCTACCCGCTGTCCATCCCGCTGGACGGCCAGGCGGTGAACATCACGCTCACCAGTCACGCCGACAGCCTCGACATCGGCATCGTCGCCTGCCGCCGCGGCGTGCCGGACGTGGCCACGCTGCTCGACCACCTCGAGACGGCGCTGTCGGATCTGGAAGACACCGTCTACTGACAGCCCGGCCCGCCGCGCCCGTCCACGGAAGGGACGGCGCTCGGCTCACCGGCTGGCGCGCCCCGGTTGCGCGATCACGTCGAGCCCGCCGTGCCGAGTCCGTTGATCGAGGGCGGCAGCGGCTGCGGCGTTGCGCTGGGACCGGCCAGCAGGCGCTTGAGGATCTTGCCGGTGTCACCACGCGGAAGCGCCGTGAGGAAGGTGACCTCCCGTGGCACGGAGAAGCGGCTCAAGCGGTTTCGGATATAGGTGCGGACCATGTCCGAATCCAGCCCGGCTCCTTCGCGTTTGACCACGAAGGCCACCAACCGCTGGCCGAATTCGTGGTCCGGCACCCCGACCACCGCGACGTCGCTGACCTGCGGCAGGTGCGCGAGCGCCTCCTCGACCGGACGCGGGAAGACGTTCTCGCCGCCGGAGATGATCATCTCGTCGTCGCGGCCCGCGATGAACAACCGCCCCGCGGCGTCGAGATAGCCCAGGTCGCCGGTGTCGAGCATGCCGTGCGCCTCGTCCGGCGGCGCCGCGTTGACGTAACCGTCGAACAGCATGTGGTTGCCGACGAAGATGTGCCCGGTGGCGCCGATCGGCAGCCTGCGGTGATCCGGTCCGAGCACGGCGATCTTGGTGCCCAGCGGCGGACGGCCCGCCGTGGTCGGCGAGGTGTGCAGATCCTCCGGGGTGGCGACGGTCGCCCAGGAGACCTCGGTGGAACCGTAGACGTTGTACAGGACGTCGCCGTAGGCCTCCATGAATCGCTCGACGGTCGCACCCGCGAGCGGTGCGCCGCAGCTGATCACGTGGCGCAGGCTGGAGGTGTCGTATCGTGCGCGCACGTGCGCGGGCAGATCGAGGATGCGCTGCACCATGGTCGGTACCACGATCACCGTGTTGACCTGGTGTTCGGCGATGCGGCGCAGGCAGTCCTCCGCGTCGAACCGCTCCGGGAGCACCACGGTCGCGCGCAAGGCGGTGCTCAGTTGCAGCCCGGCCAGCCCCCAGGTGTGGAACAGCGGAGCCGGAATCAGCACGACGTCGTTCATCTGCATCGGGATGCGCGACAGCAGCGCCGCGATGGACGCGAAGCCCTTCGGATGCGGTCTGCGCGCGCCCTTCGGCGTCCCGCTGGTCCCGGAGGTGAGCACGATCAGCCGTCCCGGCTGCGCCGGTGTGCGAAACGTGCGGTGCCCCTGCGCCACCAGATCGTTCACGGTGATCCGGCCGGGCACCGGGGGCCGCCCGTCGGTGTTGTAGCGCGGGATGTCGGCGTGCAGGTATTGCACCAGCTGCTCGAGGTCACCGTCGACGAAGACCGCCGACAGGCGGTCGCGCTGCACGATCTCCTCGATGGTGCGACCGGCCAGCCCCGAGTTGAGCAGGGCCACGTCCACGCCGAGTTTGCCTGCGGCGACCATGCATTCGACCATGCCCGCGTGGTTGCGCGACAGCAGTCCGATGGCGTCGCCGGAGCCGAGACCGAGTGCGGCCATCGCCGCGGCGAGCGCGTTGGTCCGCTCGTGCATGTCGGCGAAGGAGCGGGTGCCGCGGTCGTCGACGATCGCGGTCCGCTCCGGATCGAACGCCGCGCCCGCCGCGTACCCGCCCGCCAGGTTGAATCCCCACTTGGCCAGCGAGCGCAGCTGTTTGAAGCTGCGATCCGGACGCACGGGCAGCACGACGCCGGACGCCACCATCTGCCGTGCGACGCCCGCGTTCCGCCGGATCGGCGAATCCTCGCCGTTGACGATCAGCGACGTCCGCGCGCCCTTGGCCACATCGGCCACCCGGCGCAATCCGCTCTTGGTCCAGTCCGCGATGGCCACGTTGGACAACTCCGCGACGCGCGGATGCACCCGGCTCGGCGCGAAGTAGGTGACCGTGACCTTGGTGCGCTCCTCGTCGCCGTGCAGCCGCACCGACGCGAAGCTGCCGAGCGCGGCGTACTGCATTTCGAAGCTCTCGTACCAGCGGCCGACACTCAGGCGGATCTGGTGCGTGCGGATACCGGTCGCATAGGTGCCGACGCGCATCTGCCACACGACGTTGCCGTCGGCGGATTGGATCTGCTCACACGCGCCGATACCGGTGAACATGCGCGGATAGGTCTGCGGTTCCAGCAGCAGATCCCACATGGCTTTGCGGGCGATCGCGAATTCCGCGACTACATCGATGACATCGGTAACCAACTTCGCGCACTTCTCGTCGGCCGGTTCGAAGAACTTCGGGTCGGCGGGTAGCTCCTTTGTAACGTCAGTCACAAGCGAGGTCAAGTATCTCCGGCATCATCGCCGCTACCAGCAAAACGCGCGAAATCCCCTGCGATTGCCAGGCATTCACCTGCGCCTGGGACCACGCCCAATCGAGTGGGACGGCGGCTGTGAATTCGCCCAATGATCGCCGGAACCGAGGCGCCCGCAGACCGGCGCTCCTAACGTCGCAGACGCCTGCTCGGCAGGATGACACGCTGGCTGGAGAGGTGATGGACCACAAGCCCACCCGACGACTCGCGCGCTCCCGCGCGGAAGAGATCCTCGACTTCTTCGGCAAATGCCGTGTGTGCGGCTATCCCGCTTCCGCGGCGACCACCACGCTGCACTACGACAACGGTGACATGGAGACCAAGGTCATCGCCAGCTGCGCACTGCCGTGCGGCTGGACGAGCGAAGTGTCGTCCTCGCCGTGACCCGACTCCTGCGGCCGCCCCCGCACGTGAGCTCAGGCGGCCCGGGACGCTACCTCGTCGCTACCGAGCGCGCGCTCGCGCAGTTCGCCGAGGATCCGGGCCAGGATCCGGGACACCTGCATCTGCGAGACGCCCAGCCGTTCCGCGATCTGGGCCTGGGTCCGGGATTCGAAGAAGCGCAGGATCAGCACTTGGCGGTCGCGCGGCGACAGCTCGGCGATCAGCGGGCGCACCGCCATCGCCTGCTCCAGCAGCTGGTAGCACGGTTCCTCCGCGCCGAGGGTGTCCGCGAGCGGTTGCGGCGTCCCTTCGTCGTCGTTGCGGCTGGCGGAGTCCAGCGAGTTGGTCTGGTAGGCGTTGCCCGCGATGAGCGCCTGGGTGACCTCGCCCAGCTCGACGTCCAGCTCGGCGGCGATCTCCCTGGCCGTCGGCATCCGCCCCAGGCGGTGCGACAGCGTCTCGGTGGTCGGGCCGATGCGCAACTGGATCTCCTTGAGCCTGCGCGGAACCCGCAGCGACCAGGTGTTGTCCCGGAAATGCCTGCGCACCTCGCCCATGATGGTGGGAACCGCGAACCCGAGAAACGAGCTGCCGCGGGTGATGTCGAAACGGTCCACCGCCAGTACCAAGCCGACACGGGCGATCTGGAGCAGGTCGTCGAAGGACTCGCCACGGCCGGCGAACTTGCGCGCGATGTGCTCCGCGAGCGGAAGACACCGCCGCACCACCTCTTCGCGCAGCTCCGCGTGGTGCGGGTCGGTCTCATCCACCGCGGCGAGCTTCTCGAACCAGGGTTCGATGTTGTCGTAGCTGTCACCTCCGCGCGTGCGCCCAGCCATGTCATTCCGATCGGTCGTGAACTCGAGTGTCATCAAATGGTCCTCGTTCCCAACTGAATTCGATGACGGTCGGATACCCACGAAGGTCCGAGTCAAAAGGGTCACGGGAAATCGACAGGGAACTGGCGAGCATCCGGACCAGTTCCCAGCTCAGCGGATCGCCGCCGACCTCGTCCTCGGTCGCGGCGGTCGCGTCGACGCGCATGCTCATGCGATCGGTGCCGTAGGTGAACTCACAGCCGAGCGTCGAGCCGGGTACCGAGCCCGCGACCAGCATCGTGGCGATCTCGTTGATCGCCAGCCGGATGTCCGCGGCCGCGCCGAACGGCAGATCGGCGACCAGGCACACGGTATCGGCCAGCCCGCGGATCAGGGCCAGGTGCCGCTCGTCGGCGGGGATCCGCACCGCGACCGTGGTCGTCTCGGCGGCATGCGCACCGAACGCGCAGGTGATCACCTTCATCAGACCGTGGCGAGCTGGGCTTGCCACATCCAGTGCAACTGCTCCAGGCGCGCGGCGATGTCCAGGAACAGATCCTGGGTCACCGGGTCGGCCTTCTCGGTCGCGGCGATCCGCTCGCGTAGTCGCTTGATCACGGCGGCGAGGTTGCTGACGATCGCGTCGATGACGTCGGTGTCCTGCTGCCAGCCTTCACCGATGCCGAGCGCTCCGGAGTCCTTGGCCACTGTCGAGGCGCGTCCGTCCGGGCTGACCCCGACGGCGGTGGCGCGTTCCGCCGCCGCGTCGGTGAACTCTCGTGCGGCGGTGACCAATTCGTCCAGCGCCAGATGGACCGACCGGAAATTGGCGCCGACGACGTTCCAGTGCGCCTGCTTGGCGATCAGCGACAGGTCGATCAGGTCGACGACGGTCCCGCGCAGTGTCTCGCCCGCGATGCGCTGCTGCTCGGGGTCCAGCGTGCTCGTGATGGGTTCCGACATCGCTCCTACCTTTCTGGCGTTGATGCTGGTCATCGACGGTCTACCCAGTCGCGCGGCGCTAAACCTCCCGGTAGGGTCGTCGGCCGCGCGTCAGAACGTGCGCAGCCGGCGGGCGGGCTCGTCCTCGATCGGCGCCCATCGAGACGGACCGCCGGGTGACGTCGGCATCACCCCGAGAGTCTTCGCCGAGGTCCGTACCTTCCCAGCAGGCAGTGCGCCAAGGCCGCGGTGATCACCGGCCGGGATGCGCGCGGTGATGCCGCGGACGTCCGGCTTGCGAGTTTGTTGCCGAAGTAGCAAAGATATTTGCCGAATTCATTACTTCCGCGGCACCGTGGGGCATGGTTGATGAAACACAGGTAGATGTAGTGGTTATCGGTGGCGGAGCGGCCGGGTTGTCGGCGGCGCTGACGCTGGCGCGGGCGCGCCGCTCGGTAGTCGTGATCGACGCCCGCGAGCCGCGCAACCGCCCCGCCGCGGGTGTGCACGGATGGTTGACGCGCGACGGCATGCCGCCGACCGCGCTGGTGGCGGTCGGTGCGCGCGAGGTGGAGCAGTACGGCGGGCGGGTCGTCTACGCGCGCGCCGAGTCCGCGCGGCGGACGCAGGATGGTTTCGTGGTGGACACCGATCGCGGATCGCTTCGCGGTCGCCGGTTACTCGTCGCAAGCGGCCTGGTGGATGAGCTGCCGCCGATCACCGGTTTGCGGGAACGGTGGGGCCGCGACGTGGTGCACTGCCCCTACTGCCACGGCTGGGAGATCCGTGACCGGCCGATCGGGGTGCTCGGCTCGGTGCACCACGCGTTGCTGTTCCGGCAGTGGAGCACGCAGGTGACGTTGCTGCGACACTCCTCGCCCGCGCCGAGCACCGAACAGGCCGAGCGGCTCGCGGCCCGCGGCATCGCCGTCGTGGACGGCGTGGTCAGCGCACTCGAGACCGTGGACGATCGCCTCGCCGGCGCCCGGCTGGATTCCGGCCGCCTGGTGCCGATCGCCGCCCTGGCCATCGCGCCGCGAGTGGTCGCCCGCGACGCCCTCCTACTCGGTCTCGGCGTCGGAACAGCCGAGCACCCTTCGGGATTCGGCACCCATGTCGCCGCGGACGTCGGCGGACGCACCTCGGTTCCCGGAGTCTGGGTCGCAGGCAACGTCAGCGACATCGCCGCCGGGGTGGTGCAGGCCGCCGCCAGTGGCGTCACGGCCGGTGCGGCGATCAACGCAGATCTCGTCGAGGAGGACACGCAGCGGGCCGTCGATCGGTGGCGCGCCGATGGATTCTCCGCGGAGGTAGAGCGGGAGAACTCGCGGCGGGTGCTCGGCGCCCGGCGGCACGGCCTCGACTCGCTGCTGACGCCGCCGCCGCCGAGCTGACGGAGTTCGGCTTCCCGCGAACTCGCTCGGCGAGCATGGCGCCCGCGCCGGACACTGGGCGGGCAGCGCGACGAAACCAGCCCCGCAGACGGGCGCATCGGGTGATCCATTCGGCCGGGCGGGTGGGTATACCGGCCCGGCATCCACTGACGGTGACGCGGACCCGAGTCGAGTCGCCATGGTGACGGAGGCTCGGTCCATGCCAGCGAAAGCAGCTGTGGCCGCGTGGTTTCCAGTGCTCGGATGCCGACGGCCACGAAGACGGTCTGCTGCATTAGAATCTGATCTTCACAACACCGGGAGGTGCGGGATGCCCGAGGATTCGGCGACGCCCTTACGGGCGGCGACGATGCCGGAGTTCCGCGGTCGCGTCTCGACGCCGACCTACGACCGATCCCGGATCTCGACTGGGATAGTGCATTTCGGCGTCGGCGGGTTCCATCGCGCGCATCAGGCGATGTACGTCGACCGGCTGCTCGAACGCGGGCTCGCGCGCGACTGGGGCATCTGCGGGGTCGGCGTGCTCCCCGGCGATCGGCGGATGCGCGACGTCCTCGCGGCGCAGGACGGCTTGTACACGCTGTCGACGCTCGCGCCGGACGGCGCTTGGGCCACACGGGTCGTCGGTTCGATCGTCGAGTACCGGTACGCGCCGGACGATCCCGAGGCCGTGGTGGAGAAGCTCGCCGATCCGGCCACCCGGATCGTCTCGCTCACCATCACCGAGGGCGGCTACCGCGTCGCCGCCGACACCGGGGACTTCGACGCCGACGATCCCGGCATCCGTGCCGATCTCGCCGCCAACGCGCCGCCCGCCACGGTGTTCGGGCTTGTCACCGAGGCTTTGGCGCGACGCAGGTCGCGCGGTCTCGCGCCGTTCACCGTGCTCTCGTGTGACAACATCGAGGGCAATGGGCACGTCGCGCGCCGGATGTTCGGCGCGTTCGCCGCGCTGCGCGATCCCGGACTCGGCGCCTGGGTGGCCGAACGGGTGCATTTCCCGAATTCGATGGTGGACCGGATAACCCCGGTGACGCCCCCGGCCGCGACCGACGAGATCGAGCGACGTTACGGAATCACCGACCGCTGGCCGGTCCTGACCGAGCCGTTCGCGCAGTGGGTGCTGGAGGATTCCTTCGGCCTGGGCCGCCCTGCCTTCGACGAGGTCGGCGTCCAGCTCGTCGACGACGTGACACCGTATGAGCTGATGAAACTGCGGCTGCTCAACGCCAGCCACCAGGCGCTGTGCTACTTCGGGTATCTGAGCGGCTATCGATTGGTCCACGAGGCCGCGCAGGACCCGGCCTTCCGGCGATTCCTGCTGCGCTACATGGACGCCGAGGCGACCCCGACCCTGCGGGCGGTTCCCGGCGTCGACCTGGATCGCTACAAGCGGACCCTGCTCGAGCGGTTCGCCAACCCCGCGATCGGCGACACCATCGCCCGGCTGTGCGCGGAATCCTCCGACCGCATCCCGAAGTGGCTGCTGCCGGTGATCCGGGCGCAGCTCGACTCCGGCGGCGAGATCGACTGCGCGGCCGCGGTTGTCGCGAGCTGGGCGCGCTATGCCGAGGGCGTGGACGAACAGGGGGCGCCGATCGAGGTCGTGGACCGCCTGCGCGACCAGTTGATTCCACTCGCGCGGCGGGAACGCGAGCAGCCCACCGCATTCCTCGCCGAGCGTTCGGTATTCGGCGATCTGATCGACCGGCCTCGTTTCGTGACCGCCTACCTGGCAGCGTTGCGTTCACTGCGCACCAAAGGCGCCCATGCCACGGTCGAGGAGTTGGCGCGGTAGGCGCCAGCAGCGTCCATCATCGCGGCGTGACGCGGGCGACCGCGCGCGAGTCCGCGCCGACGACGAACCAGACGTCCAGGCACGATCCGGTGCGACGGGAGACGAGCCGGAGATCCTCCCCGGCCCGCACCGGCTTCCCGTACTCGATCACCACCCGGTGCGGGTTGGACTTCAGTTCGGCGTGATCGGCCAGAACTTCCTCGAGCGCGGTCAGGTAGACCGCGTTGTTCACATGATCGAGCAGGTCGATGTCGGTGACGCGCAAGGGGAAGGGACGGATCCGCACGCCGGGCTCACCGGCCTGCGGCATCGGGTCGGTGAGTTCCGCCTTCCACCGGAGCCGGTGTTCGGTCGTGCAGGCCAGCATGGGCGCCAGAAAGCGGTCGCTCATCCGGGCCGGGACGCCGGACTCGGTGCCGAAGTGGATCAGGAAGCCCTCGGTCTCCACCAGGCCACCCCCGCTGCCGCAGATCTGGACGCGCATCGCGCACCAGCGGGTGGACGTCGCCGAGGGCCAGCGCCGCAGCGTCACCCACTCGCCGAACTCGATCGGTTTGAGTGCGTCGATGACTGTTCTGCGGACCACCCACAGGCGATGGATGTCACCGTCGTCGAGGACCTCGAGATGGTCGTAGCCGATGTCTTGCAGGTACCGTGCGACGCCGTCCAGCCGCAGGCGCTGGTCGCCTCCGGTGTCGCCCAGGCGCACCGGCCATCCCGTCTCGAACACGGGCACGCGGGGTCCGCTTTCCGGGAGAGCACTGGGAATGGCCATGACCGGATGATGCCAGAGATTTGCTGAGCGCGCGCCGTCTTACTCGCTACATAACACAGCCGCAACAAATAGCCAGATCTATAACGGATTTATACGCCACTCTCGCCGATTAGCGATGATCGCTGAGCATTCGCCACCTGACCGCCCAGTGTGCGGTCCCAACAGCCCACCGCCCGCACGGGAAGTCCGGCGGCGCGACGGGATGAAGCGATGACACAGGTCGATCACCTGATGGCCGACCAACCGAGACCCAAGAGAAACTCGACGACAGGGCCGAACACGAAAACGCCGATGTCGCCGACGACCCGGTGTGGTCGGCCGAGTTCACCCGTGGCCGACAGCCCCGGCTACCGGCGATGGTCCTGGACTCCACTCGGGGATAGATGCGGAAAGCCCCGGTTCGGAACTTCCCGCACCCATCGCCATGGTCGTCTGCAAGCGGTCTACTTCTTGGAGCGTTCCCGCTTCTCGCGCACACGGACCGAGATGCGGACCGGCGACCCGTCGAAGCCGAACTCCTCGCGCAGTCGGCGCTCCAGGAAGCGGCGATAGCCCGCCTCCAGGAAGCCGGTGGTGAACAGCACGAACGTGGGCGGCCGGGTCGTGGCCTGGGTCGCGAACAGCACGCGGGGCAACCGGCCGCCGCGCATCGGCGGCGGGGTCGCGGCGATCACTTCCTTCAGCCAGGTGTTCAGCCGGCCCGTCGGAATGCGCTTGTCCCAGGACTCGAGCGCCGTTTCCATGGCGGGTACGAGCTTCTGCACCGCGCGGCCGGTGTGCGCGGAGATGTTCACCCGCTGCGCCCACGGCACCCGCACCAGATCGCGGTCGACCTCGCGCTCCAACTGCAGGCGACGGTCCTCGTCGACCAGATCCCACTTGTTGAACGCCAGCACCAGCGCGCGCCCCGAGTCGGCGACCATGCTGATCACGCGCAGATCCTGTTCGGTGATCGGCTGCGCGGCGTCGATCAGCATGATCGCCACCTCGGAGGCCTCCAGCGCGGACTTGGTGCGCAGCGACGCGTAGAACTCGGTGCCGCTGGCGTTGGCGACCTTGCGGCGCAACCCGGCGGTGTCGACGAACTTCCAGACCTTGCCGCCCAATTCGACCAGCGAGTCGACCGGGTCGACGGTCGTGCCAGCGACATCGTGCACCACCGACCGCTCGTCACCGGCCAGCTTGTTCAGCAGGCTCGATTTGCCCACATTGGGCTTGCCGACCAGAGCGACACGGCGCGGACCGGTACCGCCGGTCCCCTCCCGCGGGGTCTCCGGGAGCACCGCGAGCACGTCGTCGAGCAGGTCGCCGGTGCCGCGGCCGTGCGCGGCGCTGACCATGCGCGGCTCGCCCAGACCGAGCGACCACAGCGCCGCAGCCTCGGCCTCCACCCGCTCGTCGTCGACCTTGTTGGCGACCAGGATGACCGGCACCGAGGAACGGCGCAGCTTCTTCACCGCCGCCTCGTCGGTGGCCGTGGCGCCGACCACGGCGTCGACCACCAGCAGGATCGCGTCGGCGGTCTGCATGGCCAGTTCGGCCTGCCTGGCCACCGCTTGCTGCAGCCCTTTCGCATCGGGCTCCCAGCCGCCGGTGTCCTGGACCAGGAAGCGGCGACCCGCCCAGTTCGCCTCGTAGGACACGCGGTCGCGGGTGACCCCGGGAATGTCCTCCACGACCGCTTCGCGGCGGCCCAGAATCCGGTTCACCAGCGTCGACTTGCCCACGTTCGGGCGGCCGACCACCGCGAGCGTCGGCATCGCGACGTGCGCCTGATCCTCGAACTCGCCCTCGAGATCGGTCAGCTCCCAGTCGGCCTCGTCGCTCCAGACGCCGTCACCGGCCAGCACGTCGCCGTTCACCGGTCACCTCCGGCCTGAAGCGCCGAAAGCTGCCGCGCGACAACGCGGTACAGCTCGTCGATGACCTCGTCCATGGACAGCTCGCTGGTGTCGACCAGCACCGCGTCCGCGGCCGGGCGCAGCGGGGACACCTTGCGGGTGGAGTCGAGGGTGTCGCGGCGCTGCACGTCGGCGAGCACGCCCGCGTAGTCGTCGCCCCGGCCCTCGGCGATGTTCTGCTGGTTGCGCCGATGGGCGCGCGCCTCCGCGGAGGCGGTCAGGTAGATCTTCGCGTCCGCCGTGGGCAGCACGACGGTGCCGATGTCGCGGCCCTCCACCACGATCCGGCGCGCGACCGCCGTGATGTCGCGCTGCATCGCGACCAGCAGCTCCCGCACCTCGGGCACCGCGGAGACCGCCGAAACAGCCTTGGTGACGGCGTCGCCGCGGATCTCCGACGCGACGTCCTCGCCGTCGAGCTCGATCACCTCGCGGCTGGGCTCGGTGCCGATGGACAGCGGCAGCTCCTTGACCGCGGCGGCGATGGCCGCGGTGTCGGTGAGCTCGATGCCCGCGCGCAGCACACGCAGCGTCGCCGCCCGGTACATGGCGCCGGTGTCGAGGTACTGCGCGCCGAGCCGGGTGGCCAGGCGCCGCGAAACGCTCGACTTCCCGGTGCCCGACGGCCCGTCCATGGCGATCACCAGCGGGCTCGTACCGGACATGCGCGCCGGCGCCTGCACCGGGATCTCCAGACCGTTCACAACGACACCGCCTCGTAGAGTTTGCCGATTTCATCGCGGCCGAGCACGCGCAGTGTGCCGGGCCGCTGGTCGCCGAGCGCGACCGGACCGATATTCGTGCGCACCAGCCGGATGACCGGGTGGCCGACCGCGTCCAGCAGTCGGCGCACGATGTGTTTGCGCCCTTCGTGCAACACGATCTTCACCAGGGAACGTCCCTCCCCCAGCTCGAGCACCTGGAAACGGTCGACCTTGGCGGGTCCGTCCTCCAGCTCGACGCCCTCCCGCAGCCGCTTGCCGACCGCACGGTTGTTGACCTCGCCCTGCACCGTCGCCAGGTAGGTCTTGGAGACCTCGAAGGACGGGTGCATGAGCCGGTGCGCGAGATCCCCGTCGTTGGTCAGCAGCAGCAGGCCCTCGGTGTCGGCATCAAGCCTCCCGACGTGGAAGAGGCGCTGACCGGCGGCGATCCGCTCGGCCACGATGTCGCCGACGCAGGGACGGCCCAGATCGTCGGACATGGTGGACTGCCAGCCCTTGGGCTTGTTCAGCGCGACGTGCACCAGTTCCTCGCGCACCACCACGCGGGTGCCGTCGACGCGCACCACCGCGTGCTGTGGGTCGATGCGCAGCCCCTGCTCGCGCACGATCATGCCGTCGACTTCGACGCGGCCCTGCGCGATCATCTCCTCGGCGGCGCGGCGCGAGGCGACGCCCGCCTTGGCGAGGACCTTCTGCAGCCGCTCCCCTTCTCCCCACGGCAGTTTGGTGTGCCCTTCGGCGGGTGCCACGTTCTGGTGGCGCGCGGGCTTGGCGTTGCTCAGCAGCGGCGGCTGCGCGACCTGCCGCTGTGGCTTGGGCTTCTTCTTGCCGCCCGGGTTCGCCTGCCGCTGTGGGGTCGGGGCGGGCGCGGCCGCGCGGCGGCCCGCGCTCCCCTGCTGGGCGCCGCGGGCGGTGATCCCCCGTTGAGCCGAACGCGCGTCGCGTGCGCTCGAAGTGCGGCTCGCGCCCCGTTCGGGCTGGGCGCCGCGTTTCCTACGATCCGGTGTGCCATCTCGGCGAGCGGGCGTATTCATCATGTCCTGTCATTCTTCGGTACCGAGGTCCAAATCGGCCTCGGCGGGTTTCTTCAGCCTGGTGTACCGGGGGTCGGTCTCCAGGCTCTCGTTGATCTCGTCGATCAGGTCGACGCCCGGAAGCAGGGGCGCCAGCGGCGGCAGGTCGCTCAGCGACGGGAGCCCGATCCGTTCCAGGAACAGCTCGGTCGTGCAGTACAGCGTCCCGTTGGTCTCCGGGTCGACACCTGCCTCGGCGATGAGTCCCCTGGCCAGCAGCGTGCGCATCACCCCGTCGACGTTCACGCCGCGCACCGCGCTGACCCTGGTCCTGGTCACCGGCTGACGGTATGCCACCACCGCCAGCGTTTCCAACGCCGCCCGGGTCAATTTCGATCGGGAGCCGTCGAGCAGCATCCGCTCCACATACGGCGCGTACTCGGTGCGAGTATAGAAGCGCCAACCGTCACCGACGAAACGCAGATCGATACCGCTGGACCGCGCCGTCAGTTCGGCCGACATCGCACGCAGGGTGCTCTCCACCCGCTCGGCGGTATCGCCCAGCGCGGCCGCGAGCTGGTCCACCGGGGCGGGAGCGTCGACCACGAGCAGCATGGCCTCCAGCGCCGAGCGGAACTCGGCGTCCTCGAGCGGTTCCGGAGTGAGATCAGTCACCTGCTCGCTCATGACTCCGCCTCGCTGGTCGCTCACCCGTAGTCCTCCTCGATAGTCACGGCCTCCATCTGCTCGGCCGCGTCGTCGCCGATCCAGCTGACCGACAAGGGACCGAGCGGATCGGGCTGGTCGAACTCGATCGTCTTGCCGCGATACAGCTCGAGCAGCGCCAGGAAGCGGGCGACGATCTGGACGGGGACTTCGCAGTCGGCGACCAACTCGCCGAATGTTGTCCACGCACCCGCACCGCGCTGTTTGAGCCGTTCCAGCACCAGCGCCGCCTGCTCGGCCACCGAGATCGCGTGCGTGTGCAAGTGGTCGAGCCCGACCTTCGGCACCGGGCGGGGCCGGAAGGCCGCCGCGGCGATCGCGGCGAACTCGGCCGCCCCGACACCCAGCGTAACCTCGGGCAGCAGATCGGTGTACCGCTCCTCCAGACCGACCGCACGCGGGTACCGGCGCAGCGCCGCGGCCTCCAATTCACCGAGCAACTCGGCGACCTGCTTGAACGCGCGATACTGCAGCAGCCGGGCGAACAGCAGGTCGCGCGCCTCCAGCAGTTCGAGGTCTTCGGCGTCGGTCATCTCCCCGGACGGCAGCAGCCGCGCCGCCTTCAAATCCAGCAGCGTGGCGGCGACGACCAGGAACTCGGTGGTCTGGTCCAGAATCTTGTCCGCCCGCAAGGTGTTCTGCGCGGCCGCGTGCGCGGTCAACGCCTTCGTGTAGGCGATGAACTCGTCGGTGACCTTGTGCAGCGCCACCTCGGTGACGTCCAGCTTGCGCGAGCTGATCAGCGTGAGCAGCAGGTCGAAAGGCCCCTCGAAGTTGCTCAGGCGTAGTCGGAATGCCGACGGCTGCGCGGCTGTCTCTGGGGAAGACTCCCCTGGCGCGGCACTCGCGCCTGGATCGGCCACGTCGCCCGATGGCCTCCGCGCGGCGCTTCCCGGAATCTCAGGTGTATCGGCGGCTCGCCGCGAAGTACCCACCGTAGCCTCGGATGGATCGCTGGCCTGTCGATTCCCCGGCGTGGCACTCGTCGCAATCGTGGGTGTGTCGGCCGCTTGCGGCGGACCACTCGGTGCAGAGCCAACAGGTACCTCGGGCGGAGCGGGCTCCTGCCGCGGATTCTCCTGCGCGGCACTCGCGGAGACCACGGGTTCCTCCGGCGCAGCGGACGAATCGCCTTGCTCCGCTGGGATACCCCCGGGCACCACGGGATTCGGGCGTTGCGCCGCCGCGTCCCGGCCCGCGGCGATAAACGCGGCCGCCGCGTTTCCGAGCGCAGGAGAGTCAGCGGGGCGAGCGGGTCTCTGGGGCGCGGGCGCTTCGGCGGCGTCCGGCGCATCGGCCTCGCGCGGAGGTGTGGCACCGGCCGCGGAAGACCCCTGGCCGGATGAGTTGTCGGTGGACGCAGACGAGGGGCCGGAGTGGCCGCTCACCGGCCCGACCGGTGGATGACTTCCCGAGCCATCGACCGGTATGCTTCGGCCCCACTGGATTTCGGCGCCCACGTGGTGATGGGCTCGCCCGCGACGCTGGCGTCCGGGAAACGGACGGTGCGCGCGATCGCGGTGTCGTAGACCAAGTCGCCGAACACCTCGACCACGCGCGCCATGACCTGGCGGGAGTGCAGCAGTCGAGCGTCGAACATGGTGACCACTATTCCGTACAGGCTCAGCCGCGGGTTCAGCCGGTCCCGCACTTTCTCCACGGTGTCGTTGAGCAGCGCCAGCCCGCGTAGCGAGAAATACTCGCACTCCATCGGGATGATCACGCCGTCCGAGCAGGCCAGCGCGTTGACCGTGAGCAGGCCGAGAGAGGGCTGGCAGTCGATGAGGATGTAGTCGTAGCGGTTGCGCACCGGCGCCAGCGCGCGGCCGAGCGACTGCTCCCGGCCCACCTCGTTGACCAGCTGGATCTCCGCGGCGGACAGATCGATGTTGCTCGGCAGCAGGTCCATGTTCGGGACGCGGGTCTGCATCAGCACGTCGTCGATGGAGTGGTTCGAGCCGATGAGCAGGTTGTGCACGGTCAGATCGAGGGTGTGGTGGGCCACGCCCAGACCAGCCGACAGCGCGCCCTGCGGGTCCAAGTCCACCAGCAGCACGCGGCGGCCGTATTCGGCCAGTGCGGCGCCCAGGTTGATGGTGGAGGTGGTCTTGCCGACCCCACCCTTCTGGTTGCACATGGCGACGATCAGGGCGTCGCCGTGCTGGCCCACCGGCGGCGGGTCCGGAACCAGCCGCAACGGGCGGCCCGTGGGGCCGAGCGTCGCGTCCTCCGGGACCGGCTCCACCCCGGTGCCCCACAGCGTTTCCGCCGCGGCGTCCGAGTACGGACCCGATCGCGGGCCCTTGAGCGGCTCCGCCCCAGCACCCATCGGCGGTTCTGCCGCGCCGGCTGTCGTCACGATCCGCTGCTCCTTATACGTTCCTGCCGGTTGCCTCGCCGAGCGTAGCGAGGCCGATCAGTGCCCGACCTCGCTTTCGTACGGTCCAGCTCTCGATAGACGCTACCGCTTGACGCCACTCGAGTGCCGCGCCTGCGCGCGGCGTGTTCGCCCCGCGCTGGTCAGCGCCATTGCGGGCCGCCATCGAAATGCACGTCGAACCGGTCGTGCAAGTCGTTCATGCTGTCCCAGTCCGCCTCCCCGCGCGCGATCCGGCCGAGTTGCCGGAAGTACTGGAAGCGGACGATACCCGGTGTGAGCACGGCCAGAAACTCCGCGGGCCCGTCGGCGTCGGCGCCGAAGGCGTGCACCGCATTCGGCGGGATCACCACCAAACCGCCTTTGCTCACCTTGCTCAGTTCGCCGTCCACGAGAAATTCCATTATCCCGTCCAGGACATAGAAGATCTCGGTCGACTTGGTGTGGTGATGCGGCCGAGTGCCGTCCGCCCCGGCAGCGAGCGTCAGGCGATTGGCCCCGAACAGCCCCTCGGATTGCTCGCTGTCCTCGAGCAGCCGGAACGACCCGCCGCCGGGCAGCGGCACCGCTTCGACGTCGGCTTCGTGGACGATGAAAGACTTTGCCATGCAACTCACCTCGCGTTGTGCTCGGGACCGGGCAGCCGACGTCCGCATCGCGCGAACCCCGACGACCGAACAACCGGACCGTGGTCCCGTTTATTTCGCGCACCGTACGGCCGCCCAGCCCTACCGCGTTCGGATATCGGTCCACCAGCACGCCGAATAGCCCTGACTCCAGAGGGATTCGTCACTGCATCGTCAGGATCCCGCGGCAGCCTGGCGTGTTCGAATACACCGCGATTCGGGCGGCCGGACGCGCCAGGAAACCCGGGAAGACAGCGCCGAATGGATCAGCGGGCTCGGGGATGAGCGGTGGCCCAGACCTCGCGCAGTGTGGTGACCGTGACCAGCGTGTAGATCTGGGTCGTCGTCACGGACGCGTGACCGAGCAACTCCTGCACGACGCGGACGTCGGCCCCACCGTCGAGCAGGTGGGTGGCGAAGGAGTGGCGCAGCGTGTGCGGCGAGACCGCCGCCGCGATGCCTGCGCGTTCGGCGGCGGTCTGCAACACCTGCCACGCGCTCTGCCGGGACAGGCGGGCGCCGCGGGCGTTCAAGAACAGCGCTCCGGCGTTTCCTTTGCCGTGCGCGGCGAGTATCGACCGCCCACGCACGAGGTAGGCGTCCACGGCGGCGAGCGCCGGTCGCCCGATCGGCACCACGCGCTGCTTGCCGCCCTTGCCGCGCAGCACGACCGCCCGTTCCTCGGTGTCCAGATCGTCGACGTCCAACCCGACCATTTCCGAGATCCGGGCACCGGTGGAGTAAAGCATTTCCAGCAGCGCCCGGTCGCGCAGGCCACGCGGGCCCCCGTCCGCGCCCGCCGCGGCGTCCGGGTTGTCCGCGGACCCGCCGCCCGCGGCCTCCAGCAACTTCAGCACCTGGTCGTAGGGCAGCGCTTTGGGCAGCCTGCGGCCCGGCGTGGGCGGCTTGACGGCGTGCGCGACATCGGTGCTGGTCAACCCCTCCGCTGCGGCGAAACGATGCCATCCGCGCACCGCGATCAGCGCGCGTGCCGCCGAGCTGGCCGCCAGCGCCGGGTGCCCGCCGCCGCCCGAGCGCAACGTGACGGTGAACTCCGCGACGTCGGACTCGCCGACCTGGTCGATCGAATCGATGCCGCGCCCGCTCAGAAAGTCCAGGTAGCGGCCGAGGTCGCGGCGATAGGCGGCGAGGGTGTTGGGCGCGAGGCCGCGCTCGACGGCGAGATGGTCGAGGTAGGCGTCGAGCTCGCGGGCGAGCACGACCGCTCAGTCTTCGGACTTCCGCGCCGCTTGGCGGCGAAGAAGCGCGGTGGGCTGTCCGGGCCACGGCGCGTCCGGCGGACGCAGCTCCGCGCCGCCGACCCGCGCGGCCGCCAGCGCGAGCACGCCCGCGACCGCGGTGGCGTTGACGATCTCCCCCGCCAGCGCCGCCCGCACGGCCGCGTCGACCGGCATCCGGACCACTTCGAGGTCGGCTTCTTCCAGCTCCGGCTCGGGCCGGTCGATCTCGTACAGATCCCGTGCCAGGTACACCCGCAATGCTTCGTCGGTGAAACCGGGCGAGAGCACGACGTCCACCAGCACCGACCACTCCCGCGCGGCCAGCCCGGTCTCCTCGGCCAGCTCCCGCCGCGCGGCGAGCAGCGGGTCCTCGCCGGCCACGTCGAGCAGACCGGCGGGCAGCTCGAGCAGCCGCGCCCCGATCGGGTGGCGGTACTGGTTGATCAGCACCACGTTGTCGTCGCCATCGATCGCGGCGACGGCGACGGCGCCGTGATGCTCGATCACCTCGCGTTCGACGACCCGACCGCCCGGCATCGACACCTGGTCGAGCCGCAACGCCAGAATGGCGCCGCTGTAGACGGTCCGGCTGGATACGATCTCGAATTCGTGGCTGCCCGGTTCGGCAGCGCCCTCGGTAGGCGTGGCCCGGTCGTCGGTCATGCCCCGACCTTATCGGCAGGAGCGGACACTCCCCGGTGACGAGGACCGCCCGCGGGCCCGGCCCACATTCCGCTACGCCTTGTCGGTCGCGCCCGCGAGTTCTTCGCCCGGGATGTCCACCGGAAGACGTTCGGCCGCCTTGTATTTCAGCGCCGCCGAGATCAGCGCCGCGAACAGCGGGTGCGGCCGGGTCGGGCGGCTCTTCAGTTCGGGGTGGGCCTGGGTGGCGACGAAGAACGGGTGCACGTCGGCGGGCAGCTCGACGAACTCGACCAGATGTCCGTCCGGCGAGGTGCCGCTGAACGTCAAACCGCTCTCGGCGATCTTGTCGCGGTAGGCGTTGTTCACCTCGTACCGATGACGGTGCCGCTCCGAGACGTGCTCGCTGCCGTAGGCCTGGGCGACGACCGAGCCCTTGGCCAAGGTCGCGGGGTAGGCGCCGAGGCGCATGGTGCCGCCGAGATCGGCCTCTCCGGCCACGGCCTGTTCCTGGTCGGCCATCGTGGAGATGACGGGATGCGGTGTGTCCGGCTCGAATTCGGCCGAGTTGGCTTCGGCCAGACCGACCGAGCGGGCGGCCTCGATCACCACGCACTGCAGGCCCAGGCACAGACCGAGCAGCGGGATGCCGCGGGTGCGCGCGTAGTGGATCGCGCCGACCTTGCCCTCGATGCCGCGGATGCCGAATCCGCCGGGGATCAGCACGGCGTCGACGTCGCGCAGCGCCTGCTGCGCGCCGGCCGGGGTCTCGCACGCGTCGGAGGGCACCCAGCGGATGTTCACTTTGGCGCGCGAGGCGAACCCGCCCGCGCGCAGCGCCTCGGTGACCGAGAGATACGCGTCGGGCAGGTCGACGTACTTGCCGACCAGCGCGACCTCGACCGTCTCGCGCGGCGAGTGCACCCGCTCGAGCAGGTCGCCCCACACGGTCCAGTCCACGTCGCGGAACGGCAGGCCGAGCCTGCGGACCACGTAGGCGTCCAGGCCCTCGCGATGCAGCACGCGCGGAATGTCGTAGATCGACGGCGCGTCGGGGGTGGAGATGCAGGCGTCCACCTCGACGTCGCACATCAGCGCGATCTTGCTCTTCAGCGCCTGCGGAACCTCCCGGTCGCAGCGCAGGATCAGCGCGTCGGGCTGGATACCGATGTTGCGCAGCGCGGCCACCGAGTGCTGGGTCGGCTTGGTCTTCAGCTCGCCGGAGGGGGCGAGGTAGGGCACCAGCGACACGTGCAGGAAGAAGACGTTGTCCCGGCCGACGTCGTGGCGGATCTGGCGGGCGGCCTCGAGGAACGGCTGCGACTCGATGTCGCCGACGGTGCCGCCGATCTCGGTGATCACCACGTCCGGCGTCTGCCCTTGCAGGTCCGGACCGCGCATCGCGAGGATGCGGTTCTTGATCTCGTCGGTGATGTGCGGGATCACCTGCACCGTGTCGCCCAGGTACTCGCCGCGGCGCTCCTTGGCGATGACCGACGAATAGATTTGCCCGGTGGTCACATTCGCGTCCCGGGACAGGTCCCGGTCGAGGAAACGCTCGTAGTGGCCGACGTCCAGATCGGTCTCGGCGCCGTCCTCGGTCACGAACACCTCGCCGTGCTGGAAGGGGTTCATGGTGCCGGGATCGACGTTCAAGTACGGGTCGAGTTTCTGCATCGTGACGCGCAGTCCACGCGCCGTCAGCAGCTGCCCGAGGCTGGAGGCGGTTAGACCTTTACCCAATGAGGAGGCGACACCACCGCTGACGAAGATGTGCTTCGTGGCCGTTCGCGCCTGAATCCGTGTTTGACCCACGGGTCTTCACGGTAACACGAATCCGCCCGTCAGTTCGAATGCCACGCCCGTTTGCCCACCGATCGCCGGACCGCGGATCAGAGCACAGGCACCCCGACTGTGAAACGGGTCGCGGCACGGCCGCCGGACACATCGCCATGGTGTGCTGCCCTGGCGATGAAACGGCTCACCGAAGCGGAAGCCGACCGTGGACGCCGACGCCGGAGGATCGGCGTCCGGCCGTCACGGCGCTTCGATCGCGTCGCTCAGCCAGGGAGGGCGGCCAACGTCAGAGAAGTGGCTTTGGCGCCGGTGCCGTAGCGGCCCGCGCCGCCGTTGAGTTGTTCGACCAGCGCCAGCACCGTGGTGACGCGGCCGAGGTCCCTTTCGAGGTTGTCCACCGTGCTGACCTGGGCGGCGAGTGCGGCGTCGGCGCGGACGACGGCGATCGGCCCGTCTCCCTCGGCGGCTCCGGCGCGACCGGCCAGGACCACCCCCGAACCGCGGCCGCGCAGGGCGCCCGCGAAACGGGCGGTGTTCGCGCCCACGCTGTCCTTGGCGGCGTCGACGCCGTTTCCGGTGACCACCACGGCGAGCTGCGCCGGACGGACCGGCGTATCGCCGTAGGCGAGGAAGCCGCCGCCGCGCAAGGTCTCCAGCACCAGCCCGAGCTCTTGCGGAGTGCTCCGGGGTTGCCCGTTGGCCGGGTCGAGCAGCAGCACCAGGCCGAGCAGATCGCCCGCCATGCTGCCCTGGTCGACCGCGCCGGTACGCAGCTGCGCCCCCGCCGGGATCACGTTGGTGAGGGCGGTGCGCATCCGGTCGCCCTCGGTCGCGTCGACGAAAGCGTCGGTGAACGCGATCCTGCCGGTCACGGCCGCACCGGCGGTCTCGAGCGCTTTCGTCACCGCCTCCACGTCGCCGGGATCGGCGTCCGGTGTCGTGAACACGATGACGCCGCGGTCGGCGAGGGAGCCACCGAGGATCCGGCCCGAGGACCCGGCGACGAACCGGTCGGCGGCCGTTACCTGATCCGCGAGCCGCCGCTGCTGCTCGGTGAGGGTGTCGACCTGCTGTCGCAGATCGGTCTTGTCCGCCCGCAAACCGGACAGCAGGTCGGCGGCGAGCGTCTGTGAGCCGAGCACCACGCCGATGGCGAGCGCCAGAAAGATCGCGGCAATCGACGTGGCGTGCTGACGCAGCGTGATCATCGGTTCTCCCTTGGCTATTGCCACGAACCGGCGCGCGCCTGCGCCCAGAGCGCGAAGCGGTTCCAGTTGTCGACGGTCCAGTCCATGACGTCCGCGCCGCGGTTGGAGGCCAGCAGCACGACGATCACCGCGACCAGCGCGGCGAGCACCACCAGCGCGACGGCGATCCCGGACACCCGGTTGCGGTACAGCGTGGCGACGGCCTTCGCGTCCACCAGCTTGGTCCCGACCTTGAGCCGGGTGAGGAACGTGGCCGGGTTGCTGTGGCGGCGGCCGCGATCGAAGAAGTGGTCGAGCGAGGCCGGAGCGCCCGCCACGACGATCAGCGCCGCACCGTGGTGATCGGCCAGCAGCAGCGCCAGATCGGCGGCCGAACCCGACGAGGGGAAGGTCGTCGCGCCGATGCCGAGATCCTGGATGCGCTCGAGTCCCTTCGCGTGGCCGTCGGTGTCGGCGGGCAGGATCACTTCGGCGCCGCATTTCATGGTCGCCGAGGTGATCTCGTCCGGGTCGCCGACGATGACGTCGGGCCGGTAGCCGCGCCTCCTGAGCGTGTCCGCGCCACGGCCGACGCCGATCAGGATCGGGGCGTACTCCTTGATGAACGGCTTCAGCCGCTGCAGGTCCTCGGCGTGGTCCGGGCCGTCGGCGACGACGACCACGTGCCGCTGCTTCATCACCAGATCCAGTTCCGGCACGCCGAAACCGTCGATGAGCAGCGCGCTCTCGGTACGGATGAACTCGATGGTGTTGCCCGCGAACGCCTCCAGGTGATCGGCCAGACCGTTGCGCGCCTCGATCATCCGCTCCGCGATGGCCGACTCGGTGAGCTCGATGCCCTCGACGAGGACCTCCGGCTCCCTCTTGATCAGCTTGTCGGAGTAGACGACACCGTCGTCGATCCGGACCCGCACGCCGTCCTTGATCTTGCTGAACGCGTCCGAGCTCACCGTGTCCAGCAGCAGGATGCCGTTGGCCACCAAGGCTTCCGGACCGAGATTGGGGTAGCGGCCGGAAATGGACGGCGAGGTGTTGATCACCGCGCCCACCCGGGCCTCGACCAACCGGTCGGCGGTCATCCGGTCGAGGTCCATCTCGTCGAGCACGACGATGTCACCCGGGCCGACGCGCCCGAGCAGTCGCCGGGTGTTGCGATCCACCCGGGCTGTCCCGGTCAGACCTGGCAGCGTTTCGGTGTTCCTCGACAACAACGCCAGCATTTTCATGCGCCGATGATGGCGGCAAACCCTCAACCATTGGTGGAGGCGCGCCGAAATAGCGAACGGGCAGCTACCGCCGGTCGGGTAGTTCGGGACTCGGCCGTACCGGTATTCCGGCCCGCCTACGCACCGCATCGCCCCGAATGTGACGCGGACAACACGATCACCGAGCGGCGGACGCAGTACCTATATGCTGCCCGTCACAGGTAACTCGAAGAGGAGAACCATGGCCAGCACCACCGTCGACGCCGTCATTCCCGCCCCACGCGAGGTCGTGTACCGGCTCTTCGCCGAGCGCGAGAGCATCAGCCCCTATCTGCCGGTCCAGGTCAAGCTGACCAAGCCCGGCCTGACCGAACGCGAAGGCGTCGGCGCCCAGCACCTGATCGGCGTCGGCCCGGTCGGCGTCACCGAGGAGATCACCAAGCTGGTGCCCGGTGAGCGGATGGAATACAAGGTCGTCAAGGGCGCGCCGGTGAAGCGGCACGTCGGCGTCGTCACCTTCGCCGACGCCGACAACGGCACCCTGGTCTCCTACACGATGGAATCCGATCCCAAGCTGCCCGTGCCCGCCAAGGTGGTAGAGCTGGGCCTGAAGAACTTGATCGGCGTGTTCATGAACGGCGCGCGGAAGGCGGTGCGCTGACCGTCAGCGCGTCGCCGCGGCGCCCGCCTTCTCCGCGCGCGCCGTCGCCAGGAGTTCCTCCGCGTGCGCCCGGCCGGTCTCGGTGTCGTCGAGACCGGCCAGCATGCGGGCCAGCTCGATGACCCGCTCGTCGTTGGTCAGCGCGCGAACGCCGCTGTTGACGGTGCCCTTCCCGTCGTCGGACTTGTCGACCACCAGATGGGTATCGGCGAACGCCGCCACCTGCGGCAGATGCGTCACCACGATGACCTGGTGGGTGCGCGCCAGCCGGGCCAGCCTGCGACCGATCTCGACCGCGGCCCGACCGCCGACGCCCGCGTCGACCTCGTCGAACACCATCGTCGCCCCATGATCGGAGCCGGCCAGCACCACCTCGAGCGCCAGCATCACCCGGGACAGCTCACCGCCGGACGCGCTCTTGCTCAACGGCAGCGACTGCGCGCCCGAATGCGCGGACAGGCGGAACTCGACCTCGTCGATGCCCGCCGGACCGGCATGCAACTCCTGCCCGTCGACGGTGAGCGGCGCCGAATCCTGGGGGCCCGCGAGCATGGGTCGCACGTCGACCTCGAGACGCGCCTTGCCCATCGCGAGACCACCCAGCTCGGCGCTCACCGCCGCCGCCAGCTTGCCCGCCGCTTTGCTTCGCGCCGCGCTCAGCTTCTTCGCCGTCTCCCGCACCCGCTCGGCGGCGGTCTCCACCTCGGCGGCCAGCTTGGCCAGCGCCTCCTCGGAGACGTCGAGTGAACCCAGCCGCGCGCGTGCCTCCTCCGCCCAGGCCAGCACGCCGTCGATATCGGGTGCGTACTTGCGGGTCAGCGTTTTCAGTTCGGCCTGCCGGGTGAGCAGCGAATCCAGTGCGCCCGGATCGGACGGCAGATCCGAGAGATAACCGCTCAGCTCGGTGGTGACGTCCACCACCACCGCGATCGCATCGGCCAGGCGCGGTGCGAGAGCGGCCAGCGCCGGGTCGTCGGCCGCTTCGATGCGGGCGCGCGCGGCGCCGAGCGATTCCAATGCGCCGGAACCGTCTCGGGACGCGTCGGCCGGTCCGGCCAGCGCGTCGTGCGCGGTCGCCGCCGCCTCGCGCAGCGAGTCCAGATCGCTGAGCCTGCGCACCTCGTCGACGATGCGCACGTCCTCGCCGGGTTCGGGCGCGATGCCGTCGATTTCGTTCAGCGAGTGCTTCAGCCGATCGGCTTCGAGTGCCAATTCCCTGCTGCGCGCGGTGCGTTCGAGAAGTTCGGCGCGCGCGTCCAGCCACGATCGGCGCTGCGCCTGGTATTTCCGCAGCAGCGGGCCCACCGCGTCGGCGGCGAACTGGTCCAGCGCGGACAACTGCTGGTCGGGGCGCTGCAAACGCAGTTGGTCGTTCTGGCCGTGCACGGTCAGCAGCGGCGCGGTGAAATCGGCCAGCACCGAGGCGGGCACGCCGCGTCCGCCCAGATGCGCACGGGAACGTCCGTCACTGCCGACCGTCCGGATCGCGATGATGCTGCCGTCGTCGTCCTGCTCGGCCGCTGCCGCTTCCAGCACCTGCGCGACTTCGGCCCGGGCGGCGTCGTTGACGTCCTCGACGGTGAATCGGCCCTCCACCACGGCACGGGACGCGCCGAGCCGGACCCGGCCCGCGTCCGCGCGCGCGCCGCTGAGCAGATGCAGGCTGGTCACCACCATGGTCTTGCCCGCGCCGGTCTCGCCGGTCAGGCAGGTCAGCCCGGCATGGAACTGCGCGGTCGCCGTGGAAATGACGCCCAGGCCGTCAATCCTGATCTCTGTCAGCACGTGTGCTCTCCGTTCGCCGTCGGCCGCGCCAGCCGGTCACGGGCAATTGGAACTTGCGCACCATCCGGTCGGCGAACGGTGCGGAGTCCAGCCGCACCCAGCGCACCGGTTCGGCGCCGCGAACCGCCTCCACGCGGCCGCCGCTGGGCAGTGCGAGCGTGCGCCTGCCGTCCAGGAAAACTATCGCATCGTGTCCGGTGGCCACCGATTCGACCGCGATTCGGGAAGCCGGGCTGGTCACCAGCGGCCGCGCGAACAAGGCGTGGGCATTGCTCGGGATCACCAGCAGCGCTTCGAGTTCCGGCCACACCACCGGGCCGCCCGCGGAGAAGGCGTAGGCGGTCGATCCGGTGGGTGTGGCGATCAGGATGCCGTCGCAGCCGAACGCCGACACCGGCCTGCCGTCGACTTCCAGCACCACTTCCAATACGCCCATGCGGGAAGCGTTCTCGATGCTCGCCTCGTTCAGCGCCCAGCCGCTCTCGACCACTTCGTCGTCGACGCGGACGGTGAGGTCGATGGTCATCCGATGCTCGATCCGGTAGTCGCGCCGCACCACCTGGGCGAGCGCCTCGTCCAGATGCTCGGCCTCGGCCTCGGTCAGAAATCCGATGCGCCCCAGGTTGATCCCGAGCACCGGCACCGCCGCTGGACGCGCCAACTCGGCGGCGCGCAGGAAGGTTCCGTCGCCGCCGAGCACGAGCACCATCTCGCAGCCGACCGCCGCTTCCGGGCCGTGCTCGACCACGCGCACCGGATAGCCGCCCGGCTCGGCCTCGAATCGGGTGCTGTCCGCCTCATCGGCGAGCACCCGCAGGCAGATGCCCGCGTCCGCGAAGATCTTCGCCACCCGGTGGGCGGTCTCGATGATTTCCGCCCGGCCCGGATGGGACACCAGCAAGATCTCCCGGCCGCAGGGCTGGGCCGGCGTGTTCACTGTGGACCCTCCTCAACCGCACGCTCGACCAGCGCCGCAACCAGCTCGCGGTCGTATTCGAACTGCCCGTCGTTGCGCAGCCACAGGAAGTATTCGACATTGCCGGACGGGCCAGGCAGCGGGCTGGCCACGACGCCGACGGTACGCAGGCCGAGGCCCGCCGCGGCCGCCGCGACCGCGCACACCGCTTCGGCACGCAGCGCAGGATCGCGCACGACGCCGCCGGAGCCGACGCGCTCCTTGCCGACCTCGAACTGCGGCTTCACCATCGGCAACAGGTCGGCGCCCGGCGCGGCGCAGGCCGCGAGCGCGGGCAGCACCAAGCCGAGCGAGATGAACGACAGATCCCCCACCACCAGTTCGACCGTGCCGCCGATCGTTTCGGGCGTCAGGTTGCGCACGTTGGTGCGATCGAAGACCCGCACGCGCTCGTCGCTGCGCAGGCGCCAGACCAGCTGCCCGTAACCGACGTCGACCGCGACCACCTCCCGCGCCGCCCTGCTGAGCAGCACGTCGGTGAAACCACCGGTCGACGCGCCCGCGTCCAGGCAGCGCTTGCCCGCGACCGACAACCCCTGCGGCTCGAACCGTTCCAGGGCGCCGAGCAGCTTGTGCGCCCCGCGCGAGGCCCAGGAGACTTCGTCGGGCTCCTCGCGCACCACCAGCGGCGTGCCCGCCTCGACGGCGGTCGCGGCCTTCACCGCGACCGTTCCGGCTATCAGGACGCGGCCCGCACCGATCAGCTCGACCGCGTGCTCTCGCGATCGCGCCAATCCGCGGCGAACCAGTTCCGCGTCCACCCGCGTGCGTCTGGCCACCTCAGATCTTGTCCACCGTGGCCAGTGCCTGTACGAGCACGTCATGTGCCTGCTCCAGGATGCGAGCGCGCCGGGTGATGTCGACTCCGGCTTCGGCGCTGTCGGCGGCGGGCGCCGCCCCGCTCCAGCCGGGTCGCTCGAGCTCGGCGAGCAGACTGTCCACCTCGCCGCGGATCCGATCCGGGTCGGCCGGCTCCGGGCGCCCTTGCGCACCCGGATGCTGACCGGGGAAGGGAACCCCGGGGGGGGGACCATGCCCGCTAGCGGGCGTTCCGGGAACGTTCGGACGGGGTGTAGGAGTAGTCATCGTGGCGTCAACGCTATCGGATTTCCGAACCGGACGCGCGGACCGTCACAGCTCGTCCCGGGTTACGGCGAAGGGCCTCCCCCAGGTCGGCATCCGGGTCGAACTCGACAGGTGCGTGGTTGAGAGCGTCGAGGGAGTCGCAGACGTAGGTGGGGATCCGTTCGTCCGGCGCTTCGCGCAGCTCGTCCAGGGTGCTGACGCCGGTCAGCACCATCAGCGCGTCGAGGCCGACGCGGTTGGCGCCTTCGATGTCGGTGTCGAGCCGATCGCCGACCACCAGTGCGCTGCGCGAGTCCGCCCGGACCAGTGCGTCCTCCAGCAGGGGCGCGTACGGCTTGCCCGCAACGACCGGCTCCCGGTCGGACGCGGCCCGCAGCGCGGCGACCATCGCACCGTTGCCCGGCGCGAGGCCACGTTCGTTCGGCAAGGTCTTGTCGGTGTTCGCGGCGACCCACAGTGCGTCCGCGCGCAACGCGTAGGCGGCCTCGGCCAGGTCCGGCCATGCGGTGTGGGGCGAATGGCCTTGTACCACGGCGGCCGGCGCGGAGCCGTTGAAGCGCCGGATCGAGCGCAACCCGACCGCGTCCACCTCGGCGGCCAGGTCGTCGGTGCCGACGACCAGCACCTGCGCGCCGGGGTCCAGTCGCTCGGCCAGCAGCCGGGCGGCCGCTTGGGCGCTGGTCACGACGTCGTCGGCAGTCGCGGGAAAGCCGAGTTCGGCCAAATGCGCGGCCACGACCGCCGGTCCCCGACTGGCATTGTTCGTGACGTACACCAGCCGCTGGGCGGCCTCCCCGCTCGCGGTCAACGCCTCCGGCGCGCCCTCGATCACCTCGTGTCCGCGATACAGCGTGCCGTCCAGATCCAGCAGCAGGGCTCGGTAGCGATCCCGTAGTCGCTTCACATCACTCTCACTCCGTGTCACCGATCGGCGCCGTGCCGACTCGCATACCGCTGGCCTCCCCGGCAGCACAGCCGCTCGGCGAGTCCGAGACACTCGAACATTACGCCAGACGGCCGACCGGAATGACGTGGCGTCAGCCACTCACCCAGGCCGGATGCCAACCGCCACATAGCACTTGTCACTCGTGGTTCCGAAGGCATCGCTGTACACCACACGGACGACGGCGCCGGGTTGGCGCCACAATACTCTCGACCGCCAGCCCAACTCGGGCTCAGCGGCGCAGCCGAGTACCGGCACCGATGGGCCAGCTCGCCGAATCGGCCGCATGGCGCTGCGACCGTTGCGCACCGCTTTCGCCCCGCAGCCCGCAATCGCTGGCCCCGCCTCGCCACCGCATCCCTCCTTCGAGCCGACATCGCCGTCGCGGCCTGGTCCATCCCGCGGCGACCGTCCGCACCACCTCGACCCAGCGCAGAATCGCGCTTGCAGCCGAAGTCGACCCACACCGTGCCAGCGCCGAGGTGCGGCTTCGGCAGCGACAAGCAGAGTCGCCCGCCAGGCCGCCACCGCACGCCCCGGAGTCGACTCGCTCCTTACCGACCTCGAGATGCAGCTTCAACGACAGCAGAGTTCGCCCGAGAGGCAGTTGCCGACTCGCTTCTTCGTGCCGACAACGCCGTTGCGGCACCAGCCCGATCGAGCATCAATCCAGCGTCTCGCAAACAACATCCGCTGCGGCCGACACCCCGATTCCCCGTGCGCGCCTCGTCGATGGGCCCCGTGCCTGGTCCGTCCGGCGGCGAGCATCGGCACCACGTCGACCCGCAGCGCAGAATCGTGCAGTGGTTTCCAGCGCTGTTCTCCGGCGTCAACCGACGCACGGCCGCGATCGAGCGCAGCGGGATTCGGTCAGAGATCGACGTCGCCGGTGAGTTCGGCAGCGCGTTCTTCCGCATCGGTTTCGCCGTCCACGTCGGCCGAGGCCGCGTTGAGGAACCAGGTGAGGCCCTCGTCCGTCCGGCCCGCGGCGACCAAGGCGTCGGCGTAGGCGTAGAACAGGCGGGCCGCGGCCGAACCGGTACGTGACGGGTCCAGGTCCGAAGTCTGCAACGTGACGACCGCTTGGTCGTACTGGCCCAGGTCCATCCGTGCGCCCGCGACGACGATGCGCAGTTCGGTGGCCTCGTCTCCGCGCAGAGCTCGCGCCTCGTCACTGCGGCCGAGTTCGATCGCGCGCTCCGGTCGGCCGAGACCACGCTCGCAGTCGGCCATCACGGCCAGCAGGCCGGAGCCACCGGACATCCGGCGTGCCGTCCGCAACTCCGACAGAGCCTCCGCCCATTCACCGGCGTGGTAAGCCACCACCCCCGCGGTCTCACGAACCACCGCGATCCGACCGGCACGCTGCCGGGCCGCCCGGGCGTGCGCGAGAGCCAAACCCGGATCGTCGTCGACGAGGCGCACGGCCATCACGAGATGGCGCGCGACCGTCTCGGCATTGCCTTTGTCCAGGCTGAGCAGGTCACGCCGGACGGCCGGGTCGAGATCGGTGGCCTGCACCTCGTCCGGAAGATCCGGTTCTTCCGGACGCGGCGGACGCCGATCGAACGAACGACCGCCGCCGACGCGGGAGCCTTCGCCGCCACGACGACGGTCCTGCGACGCGTCGCCGCGGGGTGCCCGGTCGTCACGATCCG